>NZ_JBQZFU010000018.1:0-5324 GCF_052692135.1 Serratia sp. TSA_7 | reverse complement strand
ATTTGATGCCTGGCAGTGTCCTACTCTCGCATGGGGAGACCCCACACTACCATCGGCGCTACGGCGTTTCACTTCTGAGTTCGGCATGGGGTCAGGTGGGACCACCGCGCTATTGCCGCCAGGCAAATTCTGTTTCATTCCAACCGCTACTCTCGTAGCCATCAGAACCAATCTAAGAACGTCGCTGAAAATCTATCGTCTACTCTAAAACACCTTCGGTGTTGTAAGGTTAAGCCTCACGGATCATTAGTACTGGTTAGCTCAATGCATCGCTGCACTTACACACCCAGCCTATCAACGTCTTAGTCTTAAACGTTCCTTCAGGGGCCTTAAAGGCCCAGGGAAGACTCATCTCGAGGCAAGTTTCGCGCTTAGATGCTTTCAGCGCTTATCTTTTCCGCACTTAGCTACCGGGCAGTGCCATTGGCATGACAACCCGAACACCAGTGGTGCGTTCACTCCGGTCCTCTCGTACTAGGAGCAACCCCTCTCAATCTTCCAACGCCCACGGCAGATAGGGACCGAACTGTCTCACGACGTTCTAAACCCAGCTCGCGTACCACTTTAAATGGCGAACAGCCATACCCTTGGGACCTACTTCAGCCCCAGGATGTGATGAGCCGACATCGAGGTGCCAAACACCGCCGTCGATATGAACTCTTGGGCGGTATCAGCCTGTTATCCCCGGAGTACCTTTTATCCGTTGAGCGATGGCCCTTCCATTCAGAACCACCGGATCACTAAGACCTACTTTCGTACCTGCTCGAGCCGTCACTCTCGCAGTCAAGCTAGCTTATGCCTTTGCACTAACCTCACGATGTCCGACCGTGATTAGCTAACCTTCGTGCTCCTCCGTTACTCTTTGGGAGGAGACCGCCCCAGTCAAACTACCCACCAGACACTGTCCTCACCCCGGATTACGGGGCCGAGTTAGAACATCAAACATTAAAGGGTGGTATTTCAAGGTTGGCTCCACGCAGACTGGCGTCCACGCTTCAAAGCCTCCCACCTATCCTACACATCAAGGCTCAATGTTCAGTGTCAAGCTATAGTAAAGGTTCACGGGGTCTTTCCGTCTTGCCGCGGGTACACTGCATCTTCACAGCGAGTTCAATTTCACTGAGTCTCGGGTGGAGACAGCCTGGCCATCATTACGCCATTCGTGCAGGTCGGAACTTACCCGACAAGGAATTTCGCTACCTTAGGACCGTTATAGTTACGGCCGCCGTTTACTGGGGCTTCGATCAAGAGCTTCGCCTTGCGGCTGACCCCATCAATTAACCTTCCAGCACCGGGCAGGCGTCACACCGTATACGTCCACTTTCGTGTTTGCACAGTGCTGTGTTTTTATTAAACAGTTGCAGCCAGCTGGTATCTGCGACTGGCTTCAGCTCCGAGAGCAAGTCTCTTCACCTACGCGCCAGCGTGCCTTCTCCCGAAGTTACGGCACCATTTTGCCTAGTTCCTTCACCCGAGTTCTCTCAAGCGCCTTGGTATTCTCTACCTGACCACCTGTGTCGGTTTGGGGTACGATTCTGTGTTACCTGATGCTTAGAGGCTTTTCCTGGAAGCTTGGCATCAACTACTTCTGCACCGTAGTGCATCGTCATCACGCCTCAGGGTTGAATAAGAGAACGGATTTACCAATTCTCTCCCCCTACACGCTTAAACCGGGACAACCGTCGCCCGGCTAGCCTAGCCTTCTCCGTCCCCCCTTCGCAGTAACACCGAGTACAGGAATATTAACCTGTTTCCCATCGACTACGCCTTTCGGCCTCGCCTTAGGGGTCGACTCACCCTGCCCCGATTAACGTTGGACAGGAACCCTTGGTCTTCCGGCGAGCGGGTTTTTCACCCGCTTTATCGTTACTTATGTCAGCATTCGCACTTCTGATACCTCCAGCAACCCTCACAGGCCACCTTCAACGGCTTACAGAACGCTCCCCTACCCAACAACGCCTAAGCGTCGCTGCCGCAGCTTCGGTGCATGGTTTAGCCCCGTTACATCTTCCGCGCAGGCCGACTCGACCAGTGAGCTATTACGCTTTCTTTAAATGATGGCTGCTTCTAAGCCAACATCCTGGCTGTCTATGCCTTCCCACATCGTTTCCCACTTAACCATGACTTTGGGACCTTAGCTGGCGGTCTGGGTTGTTTCCCTCTTCACGACGGACGTTAGCACCCGCCGTGTGTCTCCCGTGATAACATTCTTCGGTATTCGGAGTTTGCATCGGTTTGGTAAGCCGGGATGGCCCCCTAGCCGAAACAGTGCTCTACCCCCGAAGATGAGTTCACGAGGCGCTACCTAAATAGCTTTCGGGGAGAACCAGCTATCTCCCGGTTTGATTGGCCTTTCACCCCCAGCCACAAGTCATCCGCTAATTTTTCAACATTAGTCGGTTCGGTCCTCCAGTTAGTGTTACCCAACCTTCAACCTGCCCATGGCTAGATCACCGGGTTTCGGGTCTATACCTTGCAACTATTCGCCCAGTTAAGACTCGGTTTCCCTACGGCTCCCCTATACGGTTAACCTTGCTACAAAATATAAGTCGCTGACCCATTATACAAAAGGTACGCAGTCACCCAACAAAGTAGGCTCCCACTGCTTGTACGTACACGGTTTCAGGTTCTATTTCACTCCCCTCGCCGGGGTTCTTTTCGCCTTTCCCTCACGGTACTGGTTCACTATCGGTCAGTCAGGAGTATTTAGCCTTGGAGGATGGTCCCCCCATATTCAGACAGGATGTCACGTGTCCCGCCCTACTCATCGAACTCACAGAATGTGCATTTTAGTGTACGGGACTATCACCCTTTACTGTGCGACTTTCCAGACGCTTCCACTAACACACAAACTGATTCAGGTTCTGGGCTGTTCCCCGTTCGCTCGCCGCTACTGGGGGAATCTCGGTTGATTTCTTTTCCTCGGGGTACTTAGATGTTTCAGTTCCCCCGGTTCGCCTCATACGACTATGTATTCATCGTATGATAGTGCAACGGATTGCACTGGGTTTCCCCATTCGGGTATCGCCGGTTATAACGGTTCATATCACCTTACCGACGCTTTTCGCAGATTAGCACGCCCTTCATCGCCTCTGACTGCCTAGGCATCCACCGTGTACGCTTAGTCACTTAACCTCACAACCCGAAGGTGTTTCTGTAAACAGAGAACACTGTCGTGCCGTTTATTTGAGAGACTCTATGACAGGTTATTCCTTACCCCAATACATCTACGGAGGGATAAGTTTCAGCTGTCATGTTTCAATTTTCAGCTTGTTCCAGATTGTTAAAGAGCAATATCTTAAACACGACTCGCAAGAGTCATCTTTAAGATTTTTTCGGTTATGACTAACCGGTGATAATGTCTTTCACTCATTATCGGATTGGCGTCCCCAAGGGGATTCGAACCCCTGTTACAGCCGTGAAAGGGCAGTGTCCTAGGCCTCTAGACGATGGGGACACGAAAATCCGATTAAACTGAACGTCTTAATCGGTTCGTATCAGCATGAGTCAGAGACTCATTACATCAACAGGTAGCGCTTTTGCTCATTACTTTTTCATCAGACAATCTGTGTGAGCACGCCACTCGAATCAATATCATTAGGTAAGGAGGTGATCCAACCGCAGGTTCCCCTACGGTTACCTTGTTACGACTTCACCCCAGTCATGAATCACAAAGTGGTAAGCGCCCTCCCGAAGGTTAAGCTACCTACTTCTTTTGCAACCCACTCCCATGGTGTGACGGGCGGTGTGTACAAGGCCCGGGAACGTATTCACCGTAGCATTCTGATCTACGATTACTAGCGATTCCGACTTCATGGAGTCGAGTTGCAGACTCCAATCCGGACTACGACGTACTTTATGAGGTCCGCTTGCTCTCGCGAGTTCGCTTCTCTTTGTATACGCCATTGTAGCACGTGTGTAGCCCTACTCGTAAGGGCCATGATGACTTGACGTCATCCCCACCTTCCTCCGGTTTATCACCGGCAGTCTCCTTTGAGTTCCCGACCGAATCGCTGGCAACAAAGGATAAGGGTTGCGCTCGTTGCGGGACTTAACCCAACATTTCACAACACGAGCTGACGACAGCCATGCAGCACCTGTCTCAGAGTTCCCGAAGGCACCAATCCATCTCTGGAAAGTTCTCTGGATGTCAAGAGTAGGTAAGGTTCTTCGCGTTGCATCGAATTAAACCACATGCTCCACCGCTTGTGCGGGCCCCCGTCAATTCATTTGAGTTTTAACCTTGCGGCCGTACTCCCCAGGCGGTCGATTTAACGCGTTAGCTCCGGAAGCCACGCCTCAAGGGCACAACCTCCAAATCGACATCGTTTACAGCGTGGACTACCAGGGTATCTAATCCTGTTTGCTCCCCACGCTTTCGCACCTGAGCGTCAGTCTTTGTCCAGGGGGCCGCCTTCGCCACCGGTATTCCTCCAGATCTCTACGCATTTCACCGCTACACCTGGAATTCTACCCCCCTCTACAAGACTCTAGCTTGCCAGTTTCAAATGCAGTTCCCACGTTAAGCGCGGGGATTTCACATCTGACTTAACAAACCGCCTGCGTGCGCTTTACGCCCAGTAATTCCGATTAACGCTTGCACCCTCCGTATTACCGCGGCTGCTGGCACGGAGTTAGCCGGTGCTTCTTCTGCGAGTAACGTCAATGCAATGTGCTATTAACACACTACCCTTCCTCCTCGCTGAAAGTGCTTTACAACCCTAAGGCCTTCTTCACACACGCGGCATGGCTGCATCAGGCTTGCGCCCATTGTGCAATATTCCCCACTGCTGCCTCCCGTAGGAGTCTGGACCGTGTCTCAGTTCCAGTGTGGCTGGTCATCCTCTCAGACCAGCTAGGGATCGTCGCCTAGGTGAGCCATTACCCCACCTACTAGCTAATCCCATCTGGGCACATCTGATGGCGTGAGGCCCGAAGGTCCCCCACTTTGGTCCGTAGACGTTATGCGGTATTAGCTACCGTTTCCAGTAGTTATCCCCCTCCATCAGGCAGTTTCCCAGACATTACTCACCCGTCCGCCGCTCGTCACCCAGAGAGCAAGCTCTCTTGTGCTACCGCTCGACTTGCATGTGTTAGGCCTGCCGCCAGCGTTCAATCTGAGCCATGATCAAACTCTTCAATTTAAAAGTTCGATTTGCTTCAACTCGTGAAGCGATGCTCAAAGGTTACTAAATGAATTTTACTTCAGTAGTCACTCTTCAAGACTTGATATTTTTTCGTACCCGAAGGTACTGGATATCGTCTTGTGGAGTGCCCACACAGATTGTCTGATAAATTGTTAAAGAGCAGTGAGTTAGCCGCCG
>NZ_JBQZFU010000017.1:0-27761 GCF_052692135.1 Serratia sp. TSA_7 | reverse complement strand
ATTTCTTTCGAAGAGCGTGGAATGCATACCAATCCCCGGTAAAGAGGAGTTGGTTATGATTGCGATAGATCAGTTTGCTGCTCATGTTGGTCTGGACTGGGCGGATAAAAAACACGATGTCTGCGTTCAGTTTAAAAACGGCGAGCGCATATTCCATGTGGTTGAACATACTCCGGAAGCGCTGGATATCTGGCTCAACGAATTGCACCAAAAAGTGAAAGGCAGGATCGCTATCGCCCTTGAGCTGAAGAAAGGCCCGGTGGTGCATGCTCTCCAGAAGTACCCATTTGTCACTGTTTTTCCTGTGCACGCTTTGTCCCTTGCTCGTTACCGGCAAGCTTTCTCGCCCAGCGGCGCTAAAGATGATCCGCAGGATGCCGAGCTGGCATTAGAGTTAATGCTACGCTATCCCCAAAAGATAAAAGCCATAGAACCCGACAATGCTGATATCCGATTACTTCAACAGCTGGTTGAGCAGCGTCGACTGCTGGTCGAAGACAAACGCCGCTTTGTGAATCGTCTCATCAACACGCTTAAGCAGTATTATCCTCAGCCCCTGGAATGGTTCTCACATCGGGACAGTTCTCTGTTCTGCGAGCTAATAATCCGCTGGCCCAGTCTGCAACAACTCAAGCGTGCCCGGAGCGATACCATCCGTCATTTTATGAACGCTAAAGGTGGTCCTGCTGTTGCATATACAGAGCAGAGGATCGCAAGCATTGCCATCGCTATTCCCCTGACCACCGATAAAAGTGTCATCGAGGCGAACGCGCTAATGGCAACAGGACTTGCATCGCAAATCAAACTGGTAGGTGACCTCATCAGAACCTACGACGAGCGAATCGAATCGTTATTCGATACTCTTCCGGATGCAGATCTGTTCAAATCACTTCCGGGCATGGGGCCGTGCATGGGCCCACGGATGCTTGCTGCACTTGGTGATAACCGTAACCGGTTTAACAGCGCTGAAGAAATTCAAAACTACGCAGGTATTGCACCGGTGACAGAACGAAGTGGCCAGAAATCCTGGGTTCACTGGCGATGGCAATGTGCCAAGTTCGTCAGGCAGACCTTTGTTGAATGGGCTGCCAAGACGGTTAACTCATCATACTGGGCCAAGCTGTATTATCAGGGGCTTCGAGAAAAAGGAAAATCTCATCAGTCAGCGATCCGGGCTCTGGCATTCAAATGGATAAGGATAATTTACCGCTGCTGGAAGACCAGAACCCAGTACGACGAAGCAAAATATTTGCTGGCTCTCGAGGCGCGACACTCGCCCTTACTGAAGTCATAAAAAGCTTGTCGAATGTCTCAGGGCGTGAAGCGGACATTGTCGCCTAAAATAAGGGTAATTAAAATCTGCCAAACATTTCTTTACCGATAGTTATGTCTGATAACATGCATTAAAAAGTATAACTATTCGATTTTTATACAAAATGCAACACCCTCCAAGAAAAGCTAAACAATTAAAAAGATGAAAAATAATTTCCAGTGCTTAGGTTTTAGAGGTTATAACTATCCACTTACTATAATATAGAATAAAGTAATAGCCTCACCTTGAATTTATAGTTATTTAAACAAACTCAATATTTGTGAGGTTAATAACTAATTTAAATTTGATGTAAGAGATAGGGTTGTATAAGCTTCAATAAACCTATAGTAAAAGTTAATTATAATTCTCACCCTAATCATTGAAATAACATACAACCCAAAGGATATTTGCACTTATTATCTTAGGGCATTTAAAATAAAACCAATCAGCTATGATTTACATATCACTATGTAATACATATTATATACTCAGCAATTGGTGGAGTGAAAGCATATGAATTTATCTAGGATATTTACTTTGATGCTTTGTAGTTGTGCGACCCTCAACTGTAGTTCTACTGATACCGTAATTGCTCCATATGAAAAAAAACTTGAACTAGATGATTCAACCACCCGAAGTTTTCATTCAATGTTATATTATCCATCAGGAGAGGCACTTCACAACCCAGGATATATTATTGGAGTTGAAAAGTCGCCTAAAGAAATCATTGGCGGACCAAAACAACAGTCGGATGATGATTTATTTAAAAATGACGTTTATCTTGATGGTGAGATAAATGGCATCAATGATACCAGAAGACAAATAAATAGATTCACAAAATACGATAGGAAGTCTATGTTTATTTCCCATATCATTAAAAATGATTTTAATATTATAAAAGGGAGCTTCAACACTCCTTACATCACTAGTAATTACTGTTTTGTTTATAACTCATACGCCTCCAAAAAATTGGCGGAAAAATCTGGTGTAGATCTAACAAAAATAAATGGGTGGTATGCATGCAAAATATCCAGCTCTATTAAAGATGCTGAGGATCCTAAATTACTCCCCTTTTATAAAAATAGCGATGCAGGGTTAACTGCGCTTAAAGACAATCTCAAGCACGACCTTAAAACTGGAGCTTATAGCCATATACTAATCATCGTCATGGGTTGGAACACATCTCAAAGCGAAGCAGTTCGTAATTTCAACGACATTGCAGGAAATATTATTACTGCCTCTCTTGAGCAAAGAAAAGAGATTGAAGATAACCCATCAGCAAAACTAAACAAAATAATAGTTACAAGATCACGGGTTATAGAACCAAAGGAAAGTGAATATAAACGTATATTTAGACCGCTCATAATTGGTATAACGTGGCCTTCATACTGGTCAACTGGAATCGTGAACGTAAGCAGCTATCCAAATAAAGCAAACGATGCCGACGAACTGGGCATAATTTGGCTTAATAAAATTATCAATGACACTATACCAGAAAGCATGAGCGAATCAGGGGTCAAACTACCTGTTATTGCCATAGGTCATAGTTTTGGTGCACGGGCAATGACTCGTGCACTATTTAGCAGTCCATTTATAAAAAATGAAAAAATGGTCACGAGCCCTGTCAATTTAGCTGTTTCATTGCAGGGGGCTATGAGTATAAACAGGTTCTTTCCTAAATTAGGCGATGAAGGGGCTCCATACAGAGATTATGCCAGGTTGACTAATACAAAAATAGTACTTACAGCTTCGCGATTCGATTCAGCAGTTAATAATGCGAAATGGGCTGTCCTAACCGGAGGAGATAAAAGCTATCAAAAAGCTTGTACGCAATCTGTTTACTCTGGAGCATTTCATTGTATGACAGCCTCAGATACTTCTTCTAAAGTTGAATATGGAAAATTTTTATTATGCAACCGTGGTGAAACTTCTGATGAATGTGCAGACCCGCTAAAATACAATATTAGACCGAGAATGATTGATTACATTGACACCTCAAACGGAATAACGGAATACAACTCACTGGGTACGGGTGGAGGTGCACACAGCGACATTTATCGATTACCTATGGGACGATTGCTTTGGAGACTAATAGAGGCTTATGCAATGGAATAAAGCCATTAAAAATAGTGATGGTTATAGCTCTCAAATAGAAGCCATCCGAGAAGCGGAAAACAAGCCAGAATTTAAAGCGTCGCTACAGCCTCGAGTTGAAAAAAATAAAGGAAGGAATCAATGTTACGTTGTCCCGGATCTCTGAATGATTTGTATCAAAGCTGAAATGGCCTGCTTCAGGGCAGATCATTTCAGGATTTGAGAACGCGTAGAAATAAAAAATAGCTTATTACGAAGTTACTAACTCCTTTATGGAAAGTACAAAAATAAAATTTTACTATATAGATTCTGGGAGAAATAATTACTCAGCCAAACATTCACCAGAAATATTCTTTTCAGTCCAATCCCTCTGGAAGCAGTGGAAAAATGATTTTGGAGGCAAGGATATATCTCCTGTCAGTGAAGCAAGAACAATAAAAATTCACATAGCACAGACCACATTTTAAGGTCCGCTCCTCGCTCAAAGCTGCCCGTCAACGCCTATCTGCTTAAAAAATAGGCTTGGTGTGGGATGTTTTCCGTTTTCTAAGCGGATCCCTTAAACTACAGCGCGCAGGTCACAACATATGAGCAATGACCATAAACGGCTGTAATCCTGGTCTTTTAAACCCGTGAGTTAGAACCATTGCCAGAATGTTCATCAGTGCCTGTTTATAAGAGCCTTCCATTTGGTTCGCGCTGACGTGCTGAGCGGCACCGACGAGCGAAGAGGGGGGAGCTATTCATACGAAGGAAGTAAGATGCTTTTGCCAGATTTGAGCTTTACAAAAACCGTATATCAATCGTCATTTCAAGAATGAGTCGTCAACTGTTTGTTTCTCTGGATGGGCCCAAGGGAGCCGGTAAAACCACACTGTTGGAGGCCATTACAAAAGTACTAAGGGCAGACAACAAGAAGGTGGTCCGGCTTTGCGAGAAAAAAAGCGATCCCTACAGGGGGGAAACAATGGCTCTCGTTAACAAGCTCGCCAGAAATCCCTCCCAGGCTTTGGAATTGGAAGTGTGTGAGCGCTTTGCTGATAGCCGTGCCTGGATTTCCCGGCACGTGCTGACTAAACAGCCACCGGACAGCATTATCTTGATGGATCGCTGGTACCCGTCGGATGCCGCGTTTCGCCGGATGGTTCCATTTGCAGAGATTTTACAGCTTAACATTGAGCGAAACGTGCGAATGCCAGACCTGCATGTCGGGGTTGTTACTGCGCCTGAGACTTCATGGGCGAGGGCCGCGGCCCGACCGCGTGGGCTAAGTAGCACGGTGCTTTATAAACTGGAAGAGCATGTTGCTTGTACCAAGGCATTCGAGCGAGAAATTGCAAATCACGGCTGGGTGTTATGCCGTAATGAAGGAACTCTCGAAGACGCAACGATGCAGGTGATTGCTGAGATCTACAGAGTGCTTGGATGCCCCACAGGCATCGGTTTTGCGGGCAGAGCTTCCGCCGCATGCCGCCAGTAATTACGGCAACCTATTCCGTCACAATGAATAATTAGCTTAAAAAGGACAACACAGTTTTGTCTCTCAAAGCCTGGCTTTTCTCAATGCCAGCGATAACCGTTTTGTTTCACGTCAAAGAGTTAGGGGGTAGGTAGAGTTTTATTCTATTATTAATCTTCCCCATGAAATATGTTTTATTCACTTTTTCAACACGGTCGTTTACCGGGCGGGATAAGCCCGTTGAACAAAGCGTTGGCTCAAGCGCGGCGATTCCATTAGGTGTTGTTCGCCGAGGGGCCATGTCATGACCGCCTTTAACTAAAGGCAGCGTTTTTCAATTATTTTAAATAGAAATAAAAATCCTTCATGTCAGCATGCCTGGCCGTTATCAGGGCGACGGATATGCCGACAATATCCTTAAACGTCAGGGTTGTATAAAAAACTGACGTTGCTGCTTCATGACCGAGCTTGGCGTGACGCCAAAGGCTTTACGGAATGCATGGCTGAAGTGAGTGAAATCAGAAAACCCATAGTCAAGTGCAGCCTCGGATACGCTGCACACACGCCCTTGTTCGAGTGCGTCGCGGCTGGCCTGAAGCCGTTCTTGCCAGATAACGGCGGCCGGCGTTTTCTGATTGCGGGCAAAAGTCCGGGTCACGGTGCGTACTGAGACGTGATGAGCCAAAGCGATACTCTCTACGCTCAGTTCAGGATTGGTAAGATTTCTACTGATGTAGTTTCTCATCCTCGCATATAAATCGCGTTCTGAAGCCGCGGTATTGTGTTCCTGAAGCTCCAGACTCAGCATCAGCAGATCCAGCATCGTTTGTGAAAAGCGGCTGGCTACATCCGGATTGCTGACCAGCACGGGCGTCTGAACCGCCTGGCAAATCATCTCACGCAGCGGAATAACGCCTGGGCGAGCATCGTCAAGGACGGTGGCGGTCAGAACGTCACTGGCCGGCACTTTTCCGGTGAGCAGATGCCGGGGAATGCGAATGAGGTGGTTATTGCTGCCACCGATGCTGAAGCGAAAAGTCTGCGCGGCATCGTAAAGCACCAGATTATTGGATGACAGACAGGCCTTCCGTCCTCCCTGTTCCAACTGCCCGTATCCACCCTGCATATAACCGAGCCACAAATCGTCGTCCGGCCCCGTTCTCAGATGTCGTGATTTTCGCTCCCAGTGGTGAAGCGTTGACGTGAGAGTGCACACATCCAACAGCCCCACTTCGCGCACGGCAAGTTCTCCGTCGAACCCGCCGTCGGCAAGCGGTTTGCCATCCGAAGGAATGCAGTGGCGAAGAATGACATCATTCCAGTATTCGAAACGGTGAGACGCTGAAACATGTTCGGTGGAATAACGGATCTCCCGTGGAGTTGAATGACTGTTCACAGCGACACCTCATAGCAGTAACTGCAATTCAGGATGGATTGTTTCAAACCGAAAGCAATATTTGCGCCATGACCGTATTGCGAGGGATTTCCTGGATATTTTGAGTTTTTAGCGGCGTTAAGCGAGAAGATACGCACTATTGCAGGGCAGTGCTGCACTGTGCGATTTCATCATTTCACTCTCTGATTTGCCGATATCGGGGGTGTCCTTTCCAACCAGACGATTGTCCGACTGAGCCAGGTATTCGGCAGATTTCTCCTTAGTATCAGTGGTGAGTTAACCCATCGCTGAAAACTATAAACCTGGGAGTCCTTATGGAATCTGCAATCGATAAACATCTGAAATGCCCCCGCACGCTTTCCCGGCGGGTTCACGACGACTATCAGCCACCGTTCCCGATGTTTGCCGGACGGGCCAGTGATGATCTGACGCAGGTCGTTATGGCTTATCTGGGCGTTCAGTTTCATGAAGAACACCGTGAGGACGCCGTCCGGGCAATGCAGCACATTGTGTCGACCTTCAGCCTGAGCAACGGGCCGGGCAATCATGACATCTCTTTCCATACCGACAACCAGGGCTACGGTAACTTTATTGTGGTGGGCTACTGGCGGGATCCGGCGGCTTACTGCCACTGGCTCCGTCAGCCAGAGATCGACGATTGGTGGTCTTCCGAAGAGCGTCTGCAGGAGGGCATCGGTTATTTTCGCGAAATTATCGCCCCGCGCGCCGAACAGTTCGAGACGCTGTATGCCTTTAAAGAAGACCTGCCGGGCGTCGGAGCGGTGATGGACAATATCAGCGGCGAGATCCAGGAGCATGGCTACTGGGGATCCGTGCGCGACCGTATTCCCGCTTCTCAGAATGACTGGCTGCAGCCTGACGATGAACTGCGCATTATTTCAGGCGATCCTGATGCCGGGGGCAGGGTGGTGGTGCAGGGCCATGACAACATCGCGCTTATCCGCTCCGGGCAGGACTGGATGGAGGCGGAAGAGCAAGAGCGTCAGCTTTACTTCACGGAAATGCTCCCCCCTTTGCAGGCCGGTATGGATTTTCTTCGGGATGAAGGGCAGGCGCTCGGCTGCTACAGCAACCGCTTTGTCCGCAACGTGGATATCAACGGAAATCTGCTGGATATTGCCTACGATATCGGCTTCTGGCGTTCGCTTGACAAACTGGAGCGCTGGGCGGAATCACACCCCACACACCTTCGCATATTCACTACGTTTTTCCGGGTGGTGACCGGTCTGCAGAAACTGCGGCTCTACCACGAAGTTTCCGTCTCGGACGCCCGCTTTCAAACCTTTGAGTACATCAACTGCCATCCCATGACCGGGATGCTGCGTGACGCTCGGCGCTGAACGAAACGACGATAACTTATCCATTCATCATTTTTCCGGGGATTACATTATGCACGCATTACGCTTTTTTCTGCCCGCCATGCTGCTTTGCTCTGTGCCGGCACTCGCCGTCGAGGTTGCACCCGGCGACTATAGCCAATTTCCTGACGGCACCACTGTGGGGCTGCTTTATTATCAGCATGCCTCAACCGGCTCAGCGTACTCCCGCGGTGACAAAGTCAGCTCTGATTACAACCTGACTTCCGATATCGGCATGTTGCGTCTGCTGCATACCGTACAGATTTCCGAGTCAGCAACGCTGGACCCGCAGTTTCTGCTGCCTTTCGGGCGGGTATCTGGCGGCGGCGATGCCTCCGGACTCGGCTCGGCCAGCGGTACCGGCGACTTGATCCTGACCGTGCCTTTAAAAGTGAAGCTCAACAGCGGCGGCGACATTTTTGGCTTCGCGCCTTATCTCTACGTGCCCAGCGGCAACTATGACCACAACGATGCGCTGAATCTGGGGGAGAACCGCTGGAAGGTCGACCTGCAGGCCGCCTGGGTTAAGTATTTTACCGAAAAGTGGGCGCTGGACGTGGTCGGCGATGCCATCTGGTACGGTGAAAACAACGATTATGGCACCACGTCATCCCGCCTTCAGCAGGATAACGCATGGACGGCCCAGATTATGGGACGTTACATGCCCGATCCTACCCTGGCGCTCGGGCTGGGTTTCGGTCAGAGCTGGGGCGGTGAAACCACCGTTGACGGCGTAAAGCAGGATAACCAGACACAGACCACCAACGTTCGTATTACCGCAACCCAATTTGTGACACCCCGCGATCAGTTTCAGATACAGCTGGGCAGGGATCTGCGCGTTGAAAACGGCGCCGAAGAGAATTTCCGGTTGAATCTCCGTTATGCACGCGTTTTCTGACGCTGTCTTTCCTGACCAAATAACTGTCCGGCTAAGCCAGGTCATCGTTGCGCAGTCGCGTTATGTTCAGGTCAGGATGTAATCAATCGTTTTTCAGATGAAGGAATAATTATGGCTATTGAACGCCCCGATGCCGGTCAACTCCAGCAACTTGCCCGCCAGCTTCACCTGCAGATTTCTGAGAGTGAAGCGGCAGAATATCTTGCCCTTATGCAGCCAAACCTTGACGCCTACGATCTGATTGACGGGTTACCGGATGAAATCCCACAGATTAAATATCCGCGTGAAAAAGGATACCGCCCCGGGAACGAAGAGAATGCATTGAATGCCTGGTATTACAAAAGCCGGGTACAGGGGGCGGCAAAGGGCAAGCTCGCAGGGAAAACCGTGGTGCTTAAGGACAATATTGCTCTGGCCGGCGTTCCGATGATGAACGGTGCGGCTTCGCTGGAAGGGCATGTGCCGGCATTTGACGCCACCGTGGTAACGCGCCTCCTTGATGCCGGTGCCACCATTCTGGGTAAAGCGACCTGCGAGCATTTCTGCCTCTCGGGAGGCAGCCATACCTCAGACCCGGCTCCGGTACATAACCCCTGGCGTCAGGGTTACAGCGCCGGCGGTTCTTCATCGGGCAGCGCAGCGCTGGTTGCTGCCGGGGAAGCGGATATGGCGCTAGGCTGTGACCAGGGCGGTTCCATCCGCATTCCGGCCGCTTTTTGCGGCGCGTACGGCATGAAACCCACCCATGGACTCGTTCCCTATACCGGCATTATGCCGATTGAAGCGACCCTCGATCACACCGGGCCCATTACCGCGAACGTGAAGGACAACGCCCTGATGCTGGAGGTGTTGGCCGGGCCGGACGGGCTTGACCCGCGGCAGTACGCCTCCCGAGGCGGAAACTATACCTCTGCGCTCGATAAAGGGGTCAGAGGCCTGAGAATCGGGGTGGTAACGGAAGGATTCCAGTTGCCCAATCTCCAGCCTTTGCTGGCCGAAAAGGTCCGTAGTGCCGTTGCCCGGCTGGAAAGTCTTGGCGCACTCGTTGGCGAAGTCTCAGTTCCCGGTCATCAGCTTGCCGCCGCGTTGTGGTCGCCCATCGGTTGTGAAGGCCTCACCACGCAGATGATGCATGGCAACGGGATGGGGTTTAACTGGGAAGGGCTCTACGACGTCGCCTTGCTGGACAAACATGCGGCCTGGCGTGACAGCGCGGACACGCTTTCCCCCTCGCTGAAAATCTGCATGCTCATCGGCCAGTATGGCCTGACGCGCTACAACGGCCGTTATTACGCCAAGGCGCAGAATCTGGCCCGCCGCGCTCGGGCAGACTATGACCGCGCCTTCGGCGATTTTGATCTGCTGGTGATGCCAACCGTTCCCATGACCGCTCAGCCGCTGCCGCAACCCGGTTGTTCGATCACCGAGTTTATCTCCCGGGCATTCGAGATGATTGGCAACACGGCAGCGCTGGACGTGACTGGCCATCCAGCCATGTCCGTACCCTGCGGGCTGGTTGACGGGCTGCCGGTCGGCATGATGCTGATAGGGCGCCACTACGCCGAAAGCACGATTTATCAGGCCGCCGCCGCGTTTGAAGCGAGCGGAAACTGGGAGCAGATGTAACCGTTAGCTGCCCGTCGTTCAGGGCGATACCGCCGGACGAAAAAACCGGCAATGACATGAAATCTTTCGGAGAAATACCATGGCTCACGACCACGAACACCACCATGACCATACCGAACCGCCTGAGGAGATCGCGCTGCGCGTGAAAGCGCTGGAGTCTCTGCTGACGGAAAAAGGCCTGGTAGACCCCGCTGCGCTGGATGAACTTATCGACACCTATGAACACCGCATTGGCCCCCGTAACGGTGCCCTTGTCGTGGCGAAAGCCTGGAGCGACCCTGATTACAAGGCCCGTCTTCTGGCGCATGGCACCGAGGCGATTGCCGAACTGGGTTTTTCTGGCGTGCAGGGGGAAGACATGATGGTGGTCGAAAATACCCCCGAGGTTCACAACGTGACGGTCTGTACGCTGTGCTCCTGCTATCCCTGGCCCACGCTCGGCCTTCCGCCGGCCTGGTATAAATCGGCGCCCTACCGATCGCGCATCGTTATCGAGCCCCGCAGCGTGCTGGCCGAGTTTGGTCTGAACATCGGTGAGGAGCGGGAAATTCGGGTGTGGGACAGCAGCGCCGAGTTGCGTTATCTGGTTCTGCCGGAAAGACCCACCGGGACCGAGGGCTGGAGTGAAGAGCAACTGGTCGCGCTGGTCACCCGCGATGCCATGATTGGCACCGGCGTGGCACTTCAGCCGGGCGATAACTGACAACCGGTATTTCATTCAACTTTTTTGGAGAATCCAATGAACGGGATACACGATCTGGGCGGCATGCAGGGTATGGGTGCCGTCATTACTGAAGAAAACGAACCGCCTTTTCATCATGAATGGGAGCGGCGCACATTCCCGCTTTTTGCCTCTCTGTTTGTCGGCGGTCACTTCAATGTCGATATGTTCCGGCATGCCATTGAGCGCATGAAGCCGGCGAATTACCTTGAAGAAAGCTACTACGAACACTGGATGCATGCTTTCGAGACGCTTCTGCTTGAGAGGGGGGTTATTACCGCCGATGAGCTTTCCGGTGCGGTCAAACCGGCGCCGGCCTCGCCGGAAACGCCGGTGCTGCGGCAGGAGATGGTGCAGGCGGTCGTCAGTACAGGGGGGTCTGCACGGGTGGCTAGCGATGTTCCGGCCAGCTTCCGGCCTGGAGACCGCGTCCGAGCAAAAAATATCAACCCACTGGGACATACTCGCCTGCCGCGCTATGCCCGCGGGAAGATCGGCACGATTGTGATTGATCATGGGGTATTCATCACCCCGGATACGGCTGCTCATGATCAGGGCGAACATCCTCAGCACGTTTACAGCGTCAGCTTTGCCGCGACTGAGCTATGGGGCGATAAAGCACCGCCTAAAGATACGGTGCGCATCGATCTGTGGGATGACTATCTGGAGGCGCTATGAGTACAGAAATCCGCATAACCCCCGATGCTCCCGCAGCGGACAACGCCCCCTTTGAACATCCGTGGCAGGCACAGGTTTTTTCGCTGATCGTTTACCTGCATCAGGCCGGGCAGTTCAGTTGGAAGGCGTGGGTTGATGTTTTCAGCGATGAAATCAAAGCCAGCCCGATGCAGGAGCATGAAAGCATCAACGATGCCTATTACCGGCAGTGGGTATCCGCCGCAGAGAAAATGCTCCTCTCGCTGGAACTGACCGGAGAGCAGGACATTGCCCGCCGTACCGATGAATGGCGGCAGGCTTATCTGAATACTCCACATGGGATGCCGGTTGTGCTGACCAGCGCGATCTGCCCACCGGCACATGATCACCACCACCCGGCGCTTCGTGTCCCCGTGGCGGTCAGCCCGGCATCCGCCAGCCTGAAACCCTGAATAGTATCCGCAGCCAGAGATGAGGAAGAAAAAATGGACCATACCGTTAATGAAGTTGAAGTCGCACAGGCGCCTATCCCGCTTAATGCCGTATTGCCATGGCTTGCATTCGTCACGCTGATGGTGATGCTGTCCGTCTATTTTATCGGGGCAGAGCAGGGGGCAACCGCCGTTTTTTCCGGCAGCCAGGTGCACGAATATTTCCATGATGCCCGGCATCTGCTGGGATTCCCCTGCCACTGAGGACAACGCCATGACGGGAAAACTTCTGTTACAGGGGATGATAGCCGGGATCCTCGCGGGCATTATCGCCTTCGGCTTTGCCCACGTTTTCGGTGAGCCGCAGGTCGAGCGTGCGATTTCATTTGAAGAAATCCTTTCCCAAAAGCAGGTGAGTGAAGAGGGTGAACATCATCACGATCATGAGGCTGACGGCGAAGTTTTTAGCCGGAAGACGCAGTCCGGCGCAGGCCTGCTGAGCGGAATGATCCTGTTCAGTGCGGCCATGGGCGGCGCTCTGGCGCTGGTCTGGTCGCTGTGCTGGCAACGCACCGGGCCGGGCGGTGCCAGAGCGCTGGCGTTGGCACTGTCGCTGGGCGGATTCTTGATAATGAGCATGATGCCGGCGCTTAAATATCCTCCTAATCCGCCGGCGGTGGGCGATCCTTCGACGATAGGCTACCGGACTGCGCTCTACTTCGCGATGTTGTTGGTTTCAGCGGTGATTGTGGTGACCGCCGCCTGGAGCGCTCATCAACTCAGACCGAGACTGGGCGGCTGGAATGCTGCGCTGTGGGGCGGGGTGGCGGGGTTGGCGATGTTGATTGCCGTCTGCACGCTGATGCCCGAAGTGAATGAGATCCCGGACGGATTTTCTGCCGATGTTCTGTGGCGTTTTCGCCTGAGCGCTTTCGGCACTCAACTGACAATGTGGTGCGCAACGGGGCTGCTGTTTGGGGCATTTGCGGAAAGAACGCTGCGAAAGCCGGTGCACAGCTACCGGGCGGAAGGATGCTGAAGGCATGACCGCCATCATGCAACTGATTTGCCAGGGGGAAACCCTGGCAAACAGACAGTCGCGGTTCCCCTGTGACGATCCCCTGACCGAAACTTCCCTGAAGCAGGCCCATCAGCTAAAGGAATGCGTTGGGCCATTCAATAAAATCTGGACCGCCCCGGCGTTGGCAGCACGGCAGACGCAACTTGAATTGGGCCTGCGCGGCGAGCCCGTTCGGGAACTTGCCGAACCCGGATACGGCCGTTGGGCGGGCATCCCGATTAAAACGGTTATTGAGCAGGATGAGGGGGCATTTCAGCGCTGGCTTTCGGGTGAGGCCCCGCCGGGAGGCGAAAGCATGGCGCAGGTTATGGCGCGTACGGGAACATGGTTGCCGCAGCGAGCGGCGGATCGGGAATGTCAGTGCGCAATTGTTTCCTCTGCAGTTATTCGGGCGATAGTGATTCAACTGCTCGATGCACCCGTTAGCGCCTTTCAACTGATCGATATCCTGCCGTTAAGTGTAACGACGCTGCGCAGTAACGGAAAACGCTGGCATCTGAGTTGTCTGGGAGGGCGGTTGGATGTGTGAAGCCTAAATACCGTCCGTGGCGGCGTGGACCAAGGCGATGAATCTGGACAGAGTCGAACGCTGATCTGAACTGACGGTTTGAAAGCAAAAAGCCCGCTTGAGGAAACTCAGACGGGCTTTTCTTTATGCGAAAGCTGATGTTTATTTAGAAATCATATTCCAGTGCCAGACGGTTCTGCCAGAAGCTTTTGTCGGACGTCGAGGTGGTCTGCACGCCGGCAAAGTCGGTGATGCTCAGGCCTTTGAGTACGCCGCCAAAGTTGTAGGTGCCGTACACCAGATATTCAGATTGGTTGCTGCTGGATGCACCTTTGCTCGGCGTTAAATCCATAAACGAGTAACGGCTGCCCAGTGAGATGCTTTCGGTCGCGTTCCAGTTCAGATCGGTGGAGTAGGCGTTGCCGCTGCCCAGATCCTGCGTACTGGTGAAGAACGGCTGGGCAAAGTACGGGCCGGAGGAGGTGTTGTGCGCGTAAGGCGTCACCAGCGCGCCGTTGCCGTAAGCATCACCGTTGGCGGCGATATGGTTGTAATTGAGCGACCATTTCAATGCCTGTGTGAAGTTCATCGCAAACTGCGCGCCGTAACTGGTGCTGTTCACATTGCCCGCCAGCGCTTTGCCTTCGCTCACACCGCGAATAAACTGAATGCCGATCTTCGGCTGGGAAGGGCTGTCTGTCCACGACAGGAAACTGTCGGCGTACACCATCTTGGTGTAGTTGTCGTAATCCTCATACCACAGCTGGCCGTTCAATTTTTTATTATCCAGCTTGATGGCGCGCCCGCCACCGACACTCCACATGCCGTTGGTCGTGCCGTCGGCGTCGGTATAGGCCGTGGTGTTGAGGAACCGGTCGTCGCCCCATGGTTTGTAACGGGTGATTTTGGTGGCGTGCAGGAAGTTATCGCCGTCGCCATAGTTCGTGTCGATACCACGGAACAGAATGGGTGTGATGCGCCAGTCATAGTCGCCGATGAACGGAATATTAATGCGCTGATCGCCGGCAGTGATGCGGAAGTCCTGATAATGCCAGCTTGCATAGGCTTCGCCCACGCCAGTCTCGTTCGGGCCCAGATCGGTAATCAGGTGGTCGTCGTTGTGTGAAATACCGCGCTGGAGAATGCCGCTGACGCCCAGGCTCAGGCCGTAATATTCTGCCGTGGCATATTTCACGCTACCGCCATAACTGACCGTGTCCTGAGAATAGCCCGGTACGAAATACGCATTATGGGTGGAATAATACAGGGTGCGCAGGCTGCCGCTGACCGACCCGCAGGTGAACATTTCGGTGAGAGAATCTGCCACGTCGGCGGAGCAACCGCTCGCCCCCGGAGTGGCCGCCTGTGCGTGGTTGATTAATAATGTGTGTGAAACGACAATAGCGCTCAACTTCAGCGCAAAGCTGAATGTATTATTTTTCATTAATACCATCCTGTTAAAATGTAATGAGTTCTGCCCGGCGGTAAAACTGCCGGTAATTGTTTTTATGAGGGCGCACGTAAAGGGTTGCCGCCTCGCTTTTTTTCTGTCTCTAAGAAGCGAGGCGGATAATGGTTATTTTTATTTGTCAGTCAATAAAAGAGGATCGTTATCCAAGACCAGGGTGTCGCGTACTTCCCAGCCGCGTAGCTTGCCGGGGTTCAGTAACCCATGGGGATCAAGGTGTTTTTTAACGGAAACCACGTCAGGCTTAATTTCCCCTTGTTTGCCATCTTCAATCTGAAAGACATGAGGGTTATTTATTTTTACGTCATTATCACTGAAGGTGGCCATTATTTCTTTCAATCTTTCTTCGGTGGAGTAACGGACTAATTGTAAACCGCTGGCGGTGATGTTTCCGTCATTGTCACGCAGGAATTCAATATGCGAAATAACTTCGTCGCCGAATAAATTTGCCATGTCGATAATCTGCTGACGATAACTCGTATAATTAAACGCCGTCTGTAAATAAGTCAGGGAGCTGTCGATTTTCAGCGCATGCAACGTGGTGTGATTCCAGCAATATTCCATCAGTGACGCATTGGCTTCGCGTGCTTCGTCGGCCGGTTGACGTATGGCGCTGTGCCCGCGATATTTTTCCAGCAGATGGGGACAGAACCCTTCGCTTTCCTGCGCAATCACGCTTATCACCGCGTGCTGGCTGGCCTGATAATGCCCGTTCAGATGGCTGAACCAGGATGGGATCGGCGCGGCGAACAGCGCCAGCTGGCGTTTTACCAGCCCTGGCGAACGGGCAAAGGCGTTGGCGTAATCCAGCGCGTCGGCGAAATCATCGAACACGTCCAGCCGTTCAATCCACTGATGAACCGGTGCCAGCGCCAGCTCAACCTCGAGCACAATGCCGTTGCTGCCGTAGGCGTGATGCAGCAGCAATGCCTGCGGGGCAGGAACCTGCAAAATGCGCGGTTCGGCCTCCATGGTCATGACTTTGACGCTGAGCACATTGCCCGGCGCGCCCAGAGGACCGTAGTTGATGGAACCAATGCCGCCAAAGCCGCCGCCGTAAAGGCCGCCCAGACTGGCGAGCCGGTAGGTGGAAGGCATGCAGCGCAGTTCCCATCCTGCGGGTCGGGTCAGCGTTTCAATTTCGGCCAGCCGGATCCCCGCCTGCGCTTGTACCACGCCGTTACCCAGTTCACATACCTGATTGAATCCGGTCATATCGACCAGAATTCCGCCTTCCAGCGGCACCAACTGGCCGTAGTTGCCGGTCGCACCGCCGCGCAGGATCAGCGGTAACTGGTGCTGAACGCAGGCTTTAACCACCAGACTCAGCTCTTCTTCGTTGCGCGGCCTGACCACGGCATCAGCCTGTTTATCTTCCAACTGCTGTTTGAGCACCGGACTGAACCAGTGAAAATCGCGTGAAAGGCGTTTGACCTTGGTTGCCTGCAAGGTCCAGTCGAGGTCGGGAAGCGCCTGCTGTATCAGGGCAAGCGCGTGCTGACGTTGTTCACTGTCCATATTCTTCCTGCCTAAAGATCAATGAAGTTGAAGTTAATGAGATGGCGTGGCTTCGCTTTCATGCCAGGCGCTCAGGACGCGTCTCGACATCCACGACATCACGCCAAACAGCGCAATACCGGTGAGTGAAATGAGCAGCAGAGCGGCAAACATCAGGGGGATGTCCAACTGGTATCCTGCCTGCAATATCTGGTAGGCCAGACCGGTATTATTGCCGCCGGTACCGGCAACAAATTCAGCGACCACGGCACCTATCAGCGACAGGCCGCTGGAAATGCGCAGCGCGCCGAAAAAATACGGCAGGGCAGAAGGAATGCGCAGGCGGATGAGAATCTGCAGGCGGTTGGCGTGGTTCAGTTGAAAATAGCTCAGCAGGCCCGGCGACACGCTGCGAAGCCCCTGCGTGGTATTGGAAATAATCGGGAACACCGCCATCAGCGTAGAACAGACCACCAGCGACAGCGTGGTGTCTTTGACCCAGATGATGATCAGCGGCGCGATGGCTACAATCGGCGTCACTTGCAGGAACACGATGTACGGGAACAGCGCAGTTTCAACAAAGCGATTCTGCACCAGCACGAACGCCACGGCTGCACCGATGACAATCGACAGTAAAAATGAGATCAGGGTGATTTTCAGCGTGAACAGCAGCGACATCGTCAGCGAACCGAAATGGGTCCACAGGCTTTGCAACATCACCACCGGCGACGGCACCAGAAACTGGGGGATGTTGAAATAGCTCACCGATCCCTGCCAGAGCAGGATCACCACCACCGCGACCACGGACGGATAAAGCACTTTGCGAAACGTGGGGTTATTGATCCACGGAGAAGCTTTTTGAGTTTGCATACCGTTACTCCATACCCGATTGGCTGGCTTGCAGCAGGCTGTCCTGCAACTGCTTCGCATAGCGTGAAAATGCCGGACTGACGCGGAAATCTTCGCTGCGCGGGAAGGGTTCGGTGATGGCGATATCTTCCACCACCCGCCCCGGACGTGCGGCCATCATGATCACCCGCTGCGACAAAAATACCGCTTCGTGAATCGAGTGGGTGACGAACACCACCGTCAGCCCCTGTTCCCGCCACAGGCGCAGCAGATCGCTGTCGAGTTTGTTGCGGGTGATTTCGTCGAGCGCGCCGAAAGGTTCATCCATCAGCAACAGCTTCGGACGCGTCACCAGCCCGCGGGCAATAGAAACGCGCATCTGCATGCCGCCTGACAGTTCGCGCGGCAGGACGTTGGCAAATTTGCCAAGCCCCACCAGTTCCAGCGCCTCATTGACGCGGGTATTGGCTTCGGCACGCGGTACGCCCGCCAGATCCAGCGGCAGACGGACGTTATTTTGCACAGTGCTCCACGGCATCAGCGTGGCTTCCTGAAACACAAAAGACAGCGGCACCTGCGCCTTTTCGCGACGGTCGCGCCGCCACAGCACCAGCTTGCCGTCGCTGGGTTCCACCAGACCGGCGACCATTTTTAACAGCGTACTTTTGCCACAGCCCGACGGGCCGAGCAGGGTGACGAACTCACCCTGATTGATGGTCAGATTGACCGGCAGAAGGGCGCGGGTGCCGTTGCTGTAAATTTTCTCCGCCGACAACACTTCGATAGCCGGAACCGGCGGAGGATTGGCTGAGCGGACCTCGCTCATCACGGTCAGTTTCGGGGCTGAATTCATGGCATGACCTTCGCGTCTTTGATCATATCGAGGGTATACGTCTGCTCAAACGGCACTTTCTCCGCGTCGATCAGTTTGTTTTTCACCAGCATGTCCCAGGTCTTTTTCAGTCGCGGTTCAGTGATGATGCCGATACCCCCTGTTTGCGCGTCGCCGCCGGTCACCAGTTCATACTTCTTCATCTGCGCGATGCCGAAGGGAATCTGGTCGGCGCCCATACGCGGATTGTCTTTGGTGATCAGCGCATTGCCTGCGGTCGGATCCTGCAAATATTCTTTCCAGCCCTGCATGGACGCTTTCACGAACGCCGTCACCGCCACCGGACGTTTTTTGACGGTGTCGGCCATGCAGATAATCGAGTTGCCGTACGGCGGGTAACCCCAGTCGCTGAGCATGTAGACGTAGAACGGTTTGCCGCCTTTTTCGATTGAGAAAGGCTCGGAAGTCACATAACCCTGCTGCACCAGATTATTGTCCACGAGGAACGGCTGCACGCTGAAGGTGTACGGACGGATTTTGGCGCCCGCCAGCCCCAGTTCACTCTTCGCCCACGGCCAGAAAGAGGTGTAAGCCTCGGTCGCCAGCAGGAAGGTTTTGTCTTTCAGCTCCTGTCCTTTCTCCACTTTGTCATGGCTGATAAACACCGTCGGCGAATGCTGGAACACCGTCGCCACGGTCACCGCATGCACGCCAGCCTGCCAGGTTTCCAGCGCCTGACCGTTGTCGCCGAGCGTACAGTCAGCCTGACCGGCGGCCATCAGTTGCATCACGTTAACCTGCGGGCCGCCCATTTTGATGCTGACATCCAGACCGGCGTTTTTGTACAACCCTTTGGCCTGTGCTTCGTAAAATCCGCCATGCTCCGCCTGCGCGTACCAGTTGGTCAGGAAGGTAAATTTCTCTTCCGCCATGCTGGTGGTGGAAACCCCGGCCAGCAGCAGGGCCGGCAGGGTGTAAGTCGGTAAACGCCGTATTTTCATCGTAAAAACTCCTTTATTTAGAGACAAAAGAAGACGAAGGAGGAGTGAAGCTGGTTTGTACAAAACCGTTCCAGTGGTGTTTGCCCCAGGTCGGTTCGCTGCGGACTTTCCATTCCATGAGGTGAATTTCAGTGATGGCCTGCGCCCAGCTTGCCGCCAGCGAATCGAGGATCGCGTGGCCCTGTTCGGCGGTCGCGCCGGTCGGATCGCCGATGACGCCACTCGGACCAAAATCATAGGAAGCCCAGGCAGCGGCAGGGCGGCTTGATGACAGTGTCGGGCAGGGGAATTCCGGCGGGTAGTTGGCGACTGCGTGCTCGATGTGAACGCATTCCGGTGCCAGTGCCAGCATCACCGCCGTTTCGCTGTGACCGGCGTGCATCGCCATTTTTTGTTCTTGCGCGCTCAGGAACTGGTTTTCGACATTAGGCACGCGGAACACGTCGTGCGGGATCATGATCATGTCGCCGTGACGCAGACGCATTTCCCGCGATGCCATTTGCAGCACCTGCGGTTGTCCGCCGTGCCCGTTGATCATCAGCAGCTTGCGGAACCCGGCGCGGTACAGGGATTCGGCAATTTCCAACACAGTTTGCAGCAGCGTGTCGCCGGTTAAGGTCAGCGTGCCGGGGAAATTCAGATGCTCGTCAGATTTGCCGTAAGTGATAGGGGGAATACCGTAGGCCGGAATGTCTTTTGAAAGCCGCGCCAGCGCGTGACCCGCCACGCCGGAGGAGATCACGCTGTCCACCGAACACGGCAGATGCGGGCCGTGTTGCTCAATCGCGCCGGTCGGCAATACGATCACGGTGTTGGCCTTGTCGGGCAGGGCAGCGATGGCCGTCCAGCTAAGGAAAGGAAGAAAACGTTCTGCGGGAATATAGCCGTTAATCATGCTGTGCCTCGTGGTCGGACATTATTGGGTTAAGCGGGATTGCGGTAACCAGGCGGTAGCTTCCACTTCAATCAGCACCTCGGCGCAGGGCAACATTTCACTGACCTGAACCACGGTAGAAACCGGCGGTTGCCCGGCATAAAAAAGCTTTCTGACCCGGCTGTAATACGGGAAGTGATCGAGATTGCGAAAGTACTGCACCAGCTTGATCACATCGCTCATCTGCCCGCCGGCTTCTTCGATGGTGTGGCGGATACTTTCGAGCACATACCAGCTTTGGGCGAGGATCGGCCCCTGTTTGGCGTCGGTGGAGAATTCGCCGGTTTCGCCCAGCAGCAGACGTGCTTCGGCGGGGATATCCTGAAAACCGCGCACAATTGTCGCGCTCTGCGGATTGACGGGAATAATGCCGGAGAGAAAAACGAAATCACCGGCACGACGCCACGGGGCATATTTGGCGAGCGGTTTACCCGCTCCGGCTTCAAGACTCATGGGATAACTCCCGATTCCAGGTGCGTTGGTGGGTCAGCCTGCCGTGGTGGAAAACCAGACGGGCTGCGCTGTTTAAAGGCCAGGTCAGGCTGTCGCTGCCCGGAAAGAGAATCAGACTGGCATCGCTGCCGGGGGCGAGCGGCAGGCCGGATTGCGCCTCACCGGTCAGCGCGGCGACATCGCAGATGAGTCGCGACTGCCGATCAAAAACGTTATCCAGCTGAAGTGCGAACAGGGCGCAGGCCAACGTATCCAGCGGGTCATAACTTCCAGCCGGACAAAAAGCGTCCTGCACGTTGTCGCAGCCGAGCAGCACCGGAATGCCCGCCGTCTGCGCCTCTTTCAGCAGGGTGATCCCCCGCCGGCGTGGCGTGCGGTGGGTGACAGCGTCCTGCAACAGCAGGTTGGTCATCGGCAGCGCAATCAGCGTGACGCGCTGTGCCGCCAGTAAACTCAGCACCTCCTGTGCCTGTTGTTCACTGCCGGAGGCCAGCGCGCAGCCGTGGCTGCAACAGATGTGGCCGCTGAATTTATTTTCTGAAAGGTAATGCGCCAGCCAGCTCAGACCCTGTGCCACCGGCGAAAGCTCCTCGTCGATATGCAAATCCAGATTCAGTTGCCAGCGCGAGGCGCTGCGCATCAGGTTGGTCATCGCTGCCGGATCCCAGTTTGACGAGTGGATAAATCCGCCCAGCAGGCAGTGGTTTCCGCTTAGCGCAACCGCCTGGGCGATGCGGTCAGCTGTTTCGGCATCCGCGAAGAAGCTTAGCGTGGCCAGTGCGACCCGCTCCAGCGCGACGCCCGGTTGCGTGATATTGGCCAGCTCCGTCCAGGCCAGCGGCGGGGTGACATCGAACCAGTCAATATGGGTGCGCAAACGGGTCACGCCATTGGCGGCGGCCCATGCCATTCCCTGTCTGGCACGCTGATGAAGATCTGCCGTGGTCCAGTGCCGGCGATCCTGATGCATAGTTTCGATAGCGGCCAGCAGACCGGGCTTTGACGGACGGCTGCGGCCGATGGTGAAGGTTTTATCGAGGTGCGCATGAGGTTCGGCCAGACCCGGCAGCGCCAGCGCGCCCTGTGCGTCCCACAAATCATCTTGTCCTGGCTGACAAGGCGTCACCGAGGCAATTTTGCCTGCATCAAAGCGCAGATCCGCCGTCACCGGTTCGCCTGTATGCACAGGCCACCCGGCAGGAAGCAGCCACGCGGGGAGGCGAACGTTGGCAATGCCGCTAAGCGGTGAGGCGGGGGGTGGAAAGTTCATCTTGAGGCTCCGCGTTGGCATTACAGGTCGAGGACCAGAACGGGACTTTTGGAGCGCGAACAGCACAGCGTAATCTGCGTGTTCTCCGCTTTTTCTTCTTCTGTCAGCACACAGTCCCGGTGGTCGGGAATACCGTCGATGACATCAGTAATACACGAGCCGCAAATACCCTGTTCGCACGACAGCATAATATCGACTTTGGCGCTTAATAAGACTTCTGCAATGCTCTGGTTCGGGCCGACTAAATAACATTTTCCGCTGGAGTTCAGCTGAATATGAAATTCCTGATCGTCGGTATCATTGTTTATATTTTCATTGCTGAATCGCTCAAAAGATAATTGATTTTTCTGCCAGTGGTGCGTTTGCATAATGTCTTCAAGGCGCTGAATAAATCCGTCCGGACCACAGGCCATCACCCGCGTATTTTCATCCGGCTGACGCAAACTCAGCGGCGTATTGTGTCGCAGGGAGTCGTTTGCGCCGCTGTCATGCAAAAAGACGTGTTTTGCCAGCGCGGGCGCATTCAGACGCGATGTAAACGCCGCTTTATCCAGGTCTGCAATGTAGTAATGCAGTTCAAAATCAATTTCTTGCTGCGCCATTTGTTCCGCCATAGCCAGCAGAGGCGTGATGCCAATCCCTCCGGCAAACAGCAGATAACGACCGGCCAATGGCAGCGGAAAATGATTACGTGGCATCGAGATGCTCAGCGTGTCGCCAACGCTGAAACGATGATGAATAAAGTGCGATCCGCCAGTGGAGTTTTCCGCCAGTTTTACGCAGATCTCATAATATTCTCCGCCGTTATTTTCGGTGCAGAGAGAATATTGGCGGGGGCCCAGTTCTGGAATGAAAACGTCAATGTGCGCACCGGGTAAATAGGCAGGTAATAATCCGCCTTGCTGCGCAATAAGTTGCAGTGAAATATTCCCTTTACCATTTTCACCGATCGCCTTGATCGTGACAGGAATTAATCCGGCATCTTTCATCGTCATTTACCGTATTCATTTTGATGAGTCATTCATAAAAAGGGGGCATCTATTCACCGCATAACCCGCTGTCATCCGGCGTGAACCAGCGCTGGGCGGGCTTTAAGAACGATGAAACGATTGTTCCCGTTGCAATGAAAGCTACGTTATTGTTATAAAACTGTTGCGTCCAGCGCTTTGATTCGCACATCCCGTTGCATAAAAGAGAGCACTCCATCATGTTCGCATTTTCCCGGTTTCTGCTGTACTTCACTGAGGTTGCCCGCCAGGGTTCGTTTCGCAAGGCGTCCGAAACCCTGCATGTCGCCGCTTCGTCGATTGACCGGCAGATCCTGCGGGTGGAAAAAGAACTGGCGATGCCGCTGTTTGAACGGCACCCCACCGGGCTGCGGCTGACCGCAGCGGGCGAACTGTTATTGCACTCGGCCAACAACTGGAAAAAGGATTTCTCCCGCGTCTGCGAGCAGCTCGACGACCTGCGCGGTTTGCGGCGCGGGCACGTGCGGATTGCCACCATCGACGCCATCAACCGGCAGTTTTTCTCGGCGATGCTCAGGAAGGTGCATGCCGACTACCCGAATATCTCCTTCACGCTGACCACCATGAACAACGTGGATATTCAGCAGGCGCTAATGTCCGGCGATGCCGATTTCGGGCTGATGCTGAATCCGCAAAGTTCGCGTGAGTTGCAGGTGCGCGCTTTTGCAGAAATCGAGCTGGGGATTGTGGTGCCGAAAGGGCATCCGCTCGGCGGCAGAAGCGGCGTGCGTTTTAACCAGTGCATGGAATATCCGTTTATCCTGCCCGCTGCGCCGCTGATGCTGGCCGAACCCGTCCAGGCGCTGATGAATATCAACGGCGACATGATTAACGAAGTTGCGGTATCCAATAACATCCACATGATCCGCTCGCTGATAAAAGAGAAAATGGGCATCGGTATTCTATGCTGGCTCGACATCATGGATGAGGTGGAAAGCGATGAGCTGCAATTTATTCCGCTGACCGATCCGCAGTTAAAAACCTTCACGCTCTCGTTGTGCGTCGCCCCTGCAAGACAGCTTTCACTGGCCGCCTCGATGATGCTCAAACAGCTGGAGATGTTGTTCAGCCAGATCCAGACGCCGGGGCATGACCGGCACTGATTTGCACTATTCTGGTGCTTAATGCTCTGTCATGAATCAAAGGTTGCAGAGCGTGAGGCGATAAATTCCCCGATAAAGCGCATGGAAAGCGCATCCGTGAAGTTGGCATCTTTCTTGTATAGCCAAGAGTGAGTAGAAGCGGTCAGTGCAGGCAGCTGCGCGGGACATTGCTCAGCAACCATTTCGCGGTTCATTTTGAGCCGGTCAGGGGGCTGAGCCGCATTCGCTCATCCTCCCTCCGGCGATGATTAGGAGAGGAGCAATGAAGTCTATTTCCCGCATTCCCCTGTCTTGCTGCGTGCTGAGCGCGCTGATTCCAGCAGCCTTTTCACTGGCAGTACATGCTGATGAGAAAATTGCATTGCTGACATCCTGGTACGCGCAGGCGGAGCAGGGCGGATATTATCAGGCGCTGGCGACAGGCATTTACAAACGTTACGGGCTGGATGTCAGCATTCAGTCCGGTGGCCCGCAGGTCAACGGCATGCAGTTGCTGCTGGCAAAGCGCGCCGACGTGATTATCGGTTATGATCTCCAGCTACTCGAATCAGTGCAACGCGGTTTTCAGGCCAAAGCCATCGCAGCCCCTTTCCAGTTCGATCCGCAGGGTTTGCTGACGCATGATTCAGTCACTTCCCTCGACGGTCTGAAAAACAAAACCATTTTAGTCTCCAGCTCCGGGCAATCGACCTGGTGGCCGTGGCTGAAGGCACGCTATCAGCTCAGCGATTCGCAGGTTCGTCCTTACACCTTCAACATCCAGCCCTTTGTGGCTGACGACAATGTGGCGCAGCAAGCCTATGTCAGTTCTGAAGTTTTTCAGGCGCAAAAGGCCGGGGTGAAATCGAATTTCTTCCTCTTTTCGGAGCACGGCTATCCCCCTTACGGCGGAATTCTGATCACCCGTCCGGACCTTATCAGCAGCCGGAACGAGGCGATGGCTAAGTTTGTACAGGCATCGATGGAAGGCTGGGTGAGTTATCTGCAAAATCCGGCGGCGGGCAACGCGCTGATCAAAAAGGACAATCCGAAAATGACGGACGACCTGCTGGCCTGGGGCGTTCAGCAAATCAAAGAGCATCATCTGATCGACGGCGGCGATGCGGCGACGAAGGGTTGGGGCACCATGACGGAAGCCCGCTGGCAGAAAACCCGTGATTTCATGGTGAAAGCCAAACTGCTGAACGCGGATACCGACTGGAAGCAGGCGTATACCACCGAATTTGTCGACCAAATGCAGGTTAAACCCTGAGGAGTGTGCGATGTCATCTGACTCTTTACTGATTAAAAATGCGCACGCGATCCTGACCGGCTTGCCGGGAGACGCGGCGCGCCACGCCGGGCCGGACATTCGTGTGCGTGAGGGTGTCATTGAGGCGATAGGTTCCCTGACGGCAAGACCCGACGAGCGGCTGATCGATGCCCGCGATTGCGTGGTCTATCCCGCCTGGGTTAATACGCACCATCATCTGTTTCAGTCATTGTTAAAAGGTGAACCTCAGGGGCTGAACAAAAGCCTGACCGCGTGGTTAAGTGCCACGCCTTATCGCTTTCGCGCCACGTTCGATGAATCCACCTTTCGCCTCGCGGTGCGTATCGGTCTGACCGAACTGCTGCGTTCCGGCTGCGCTACTGTGGCGGATCACAACTACCTTTACTGGCCGGATATGCCGTTCGATACCTCGGAAATCCTTTTCAGCGAAGGGGAAGCGCTGGGAATGCGCATTGTGCTGTGCCGGGGCGGTGCAACGCAGGGGCGAACGATTGAGAAAGATGTGCCGCAGGCACTGCGCCCGGAAAACTTCGATGATTACATGGCGGATATGGAGCGGTTGGTTGGCCGTTATCACGATCCGAAACCGACGTCGCTGCGCCGCGTGGTGATGGCACCGACCACCTTGCTGCATTCTGCGCCCGGTGCGCAGTTGCGCGAAATGGCGAAACTGGCGCGCAGTTTGGGCATCCGGCTGCACAGCCATCTGTCGGAAACGGTGGATTATCTCGATGCGGCCCGCGCCAAATTTGACATGACGCCGGTGCAGTTTTGCGCGGAACACGACTGGTTGGGGGACGACGTATGGTTTGCGCATCTGGTGAAACTGCTGCCGCAGGAAATCGCGATGCTGGGCCAAACCCGCACCGGCATTGCGCACTGTCCGCAAAGTAACGGGCGTCTGGGCAGCGGTATCGCCGACTTGCTGGCGCTGGAACAGGCGGGTGTGCCGGTTTCATTGGGTGTTGACGGTGCAGCATCGAACGAAGCCGCTGATATGCAAAGTGAAGCGCATGCCGCATGGCTTTTGCAGCGCGCCCGAAAAGGCATGCTGGCGAAACCGCACTATGACGGCGGCACTTTTGAAGGCGGCGGCGATGCAGCATCCATCGAAGACGTGGTGCGTTGGGGTAGCGCAGGCGGGGCGCAGATCCTCGGCCTGCAACAAAGCGGCACCGTGCAGGTGGGCATGCTGGCAGATATCGCCATTTACCGGCTGGATGACCCGCGCTACTTCGGCCTGCATGACATGGCGATCGGCCCGGTGGCCTGCGGGGGGCGCGCGTCGCTGAAGGCGCTGATGGTCAAGGGGCGCGTTACCGTCGAAAACGATGTCATCCCCGGTCTCGACCTGGACACCATGCGCCATGAGGCGATGTCTGCTGTCCGTACCCTGCAACAACGAGCTGCGCGCTAACCCTATGGGTTAAGAAGGATAAGAAAAATGACTCAATCTACACAAACAGAAGGCTATGCATTGCAGGAGCTGGAAAAAGAAGCGGGAATGGGCGCAATGGGTGAAGAGACGTTTGCCCGTGAAGTTCGTTGCATAGACTTGTCAGATTTCGAAAACCGTAAAAGTGAAATTGCCGACGAGCTCTGGAGTGCAGCCGTGGAAATTGGCTTCTTTCAGGTCAGCAATCACGGCATTGCGCTAAGCGATATCCGTCAGGCCTTCAGCATGACAGAAGATTTCTTCTCGCTGCCCGACGAGGTAAAAGCGCAATATCCGCTGGCTCGTAACGCCGGCTGGGAGAATAAGTCTCAGGTGCGCCCGTCAACCAGAACGCCGGACCAGAAAGAGTCTTACCAGATCACCCGTCCGCTGATGCAGCCGCTGTGGCCGAGTGAACAGGAACTGCCGGCGTTTAAACAGACCATGCTGGGCTTTGAATCCCAGTGCTGGCAGTTGGGCATGAAATTGCTTTCCTGTTTTGCGCTCAAACTGGGCTTCCCTGAGCACTTTTTCGAACAGGCACATAATCCGGACCAGCAAACCTACCAGAGTACGCTGCGCATGCTGCACTACTATGCCACTGAACAGTCGGAGCAGGGGATGTGGCGCGCGGGTGCGCATACGGATTTCGACTGCCTGACGCTGCTTTTCCAGCGTCCAGGCCAGGGCGGATTGCAGGTTTGTCCGGGTAAGGATCGCGAAAGCCAGCAGTGGACCAGCATCGAACCGCGTGAAGACGTGATCACCTGCAATATCGGCGACATGCTGATGCGCTGGAGCGACGATCGGCTGCCGTCAAATTTCCATCGTGTCAGAAGCCCGCTGCCCGGCGAATATCAGGGTGCGCGCTACAGCCTGGCATTTTTCTGCCAGGCTAACAAAGACGTCGAAATTCTGGGGCCGCAGGCGAAATATCCGGCCATCAGCGCCGAAGACTATCTGCAACAGCGCATTCAGGCGAACTTTGCGAAAGGATAAATAGAGCTGAAAAGCAAAAAGCCCGCTCAGGTTTCCCTGAGCGGGCTTCTCTAATAT
>NZ_JBQZFU010000016.1:0-29807 GCF_052692135.1 Serratia sp. TSA_7 | reverse complement strand
CCAGAACAACGGCATCTCTGAAGACGGCGGCGCGGCGGCGCTGCATGGCGACAAGCAGCACACCGACGCCACCGTCTCGACGCTGGGGCTGCGGGCCGATACCGAGTGGCAGGCGAGCAAAACGACGTCGGTAGCGCTGCGCAGCGAACTGGGCTGGCAGCATCAGTACGGCGATCTGGATCGCGGCACCGGGTTGCGCTTCAACGGCGGCAGCTCGCCGTTCGTGGTGAACAGCGTGTCGGCATCGCGTGACGGCGCGGTGCTGAAGGCCAGCGCGGAAGTGGCGGTGAACAAAAACGCCACGCTGTCGCTGGGTTACGGTGGCCTGCTGTCGCAAAACCACCAGGACAACAGCGTCAACGCCGGTTTTACCTGGCGTTTTTAACGATCTTCGCCTGAAAGATACGGGGCCAGCTTGCTGGCCCCGTTTTTATTGGGCCGAGTAACAGTGACGACAAGGGAAGCTGTCCGTATGATGCATCGCGCAGTTTGGCGCAAAAACGGCAATAAAAAACCGGGACCCTTGCGGATCCCGGCTCAAAAGTGGGTAAAACAGATTAGCGCTACGGCTCAAATCCCGGTTTGCTTACAGGCTGAGTGAATGCATACATCCTTCAGCAGCGGCAATCGGAACTAATTTTCCCTGGTGTTATTATGGTTATTATCAAAAGTGGTTCTAGTATTATTTTTTATAGTGTATTGCTGTATGTGTCTTTTGATACCATGTTTGACCATAGAACATGGTATGTCAAGCAACGTTTTTAAATTAAGATTGCATGGTATGCAATGTTTTGAGCGTACTTCTTCATAATTCATAATTAAAACAACTAATAAATAAGCATAAAAATCGAAGGGAAAAATGGATAACAATCACCACAAATTCGATTCGTTGTCGATTGCAAACCGGGTCAGGGAACTGTTGTTGCATTACGGCATTGGCAAGCGGCAGCATGCAAAAGAGCTTAGCCGCATTCTGGATCTGAGTTTTTCGCATGCGCATCGAAAACTGAAAGGGCAAAGCCCCTGGACGCTGGAACAGATCAACAGCGTGGCCGCTGCATTGGGGGAAACACCGGCGGCTATCGCGGACATGGGCGCGGAACAGGAGGCAGCGGCGCAAACTATGGCGCAGGATGCCATCTTTTTTGTGGCAGGTGCGGAAATTCCCTGTGTCGGTCATATCGGCGATGAGCTGCCGGCAGGGCGACAGGCGGAGTTCGTGGCGCTGAAGCCGGACCAACAATGGCAGATTTATCGGGCGGACGATGCGCCGTTGGGCAAACGCTTCTGGGTTGAATTGATCGAGATCCGCCCGAGCCATACCGATGATGAGCGTTTGAGCATTGCGGTGCTGGATGATTCGCACCAGGCGGCGGATGAGTTGGCGAAATACCTCGATGGCTGCGGCTTCACGGCGGTGGCTTTCTACGACGTCAGCAGTTTTTGCCAGGCGCTGCAACAAAGCCTGTTCGACGGTTATGTGGTCGACTGGTTGATCGGCGAGGAAACGGCGGATAAATGCATTGAAGCCATCCGGAGCTCCGACAACCCGGATGCGCCGGTGTTGGTACTAACCGGCCAGTTGGGCACCGATCTGCGCGAGTCGGAAATCGCTAAAGCGATGCGTGACTATGACGTGCTCGGCCCCTATGAAAAACCGGTGCGGCTTCACGTCATCGAAGCCGCTTTGTTGCGGTGCTTTAATCTTTAGCGGTGAACAGCGAAGCCAACGCGGTGGACAGCGCGTCTAACCGCACCGGCTTCATTAAATAGTTATCGAACAGCGCCCGCTGTTCGGCAGACAGTTGTTCCGGGGTGTAGGCGCTGATGCCGATAATCGGCACCTGGCGGTTGGGGCCGCGGCGGCTGCGCAGCTGTTTGGCCAGCGCGGCGCCATCGATGCCGGGCATTTGCAGGTCCAGCAGCAGCGCGTCGTAAGGGCGCCGAAACAGCTTTTGCAGCGCCCGTTCAGGCGAGTTGCACAGCTCGTGCCGGTAACCCAGTTTGTCCAACAGCGCCGCAAAGGCGTCGCTCACCGACTTATTGTCATCCACCACCAGAATATGCTGCTGCTTCTGCACCAGGCCGTGGTGCTGCGCCGGTATTGCACCTGGTTCTTCTTCATCGCCGATCTCGACAGGGATGCTGACGATAAAGGTGCTGCCTTTTTTGATTTCGCTGTAGACGGTAATGGTGCCGTTGAGCAGCGTCACCAGCCCGTGCACAATCGCCAACCCCATGCCGACGCCGCCATACTGCCGGGTGTGCGACTGATCAAGTTGGGTAAAGGGCCTGAATATCTGGTCGAGCATCTCTTTTTCGATGCCGATACCGGTGTCGGTGACCTCGATAATCAACGCGCTGCCGGTAGGCTGCCGCCGCAGGCAACTGTGCAGCGTGATGGTGCCGCTTTCGGTGTATTTGTAGGCGTTGGTCAGCAGGTTGACGATGATCTGCCTGATACGCAACGGATCGGAATGTATTTGCTGGTGGCCGCACTCAACCTCGCACAACAGCGTGACCCGATCTTTCTGGCTCAGCGTGGTGATTTCATTCGCCGTTTCATCGATTAACCGTTGGGCGTCGAACGGCACTATGCGCAATTCCATCATGCCGCTGTCCAGATGGGCATAATCGGTCAGGTCCTTCATCTGGCTCTCAACCTGCTGCGCGGCGGTTTCCAGCCGCTGGAAGGTATCCGCATGTTCGGCCGACACTTTAGTATTCACCAACACGTCAATGGCGGACATGATGCTTTGCAACGAGGTACGCAACTCGTGGCCGATGGCCCCGAGAAAGGCATTTTTGGTGCGCGTGGCTTTCTCCGCCTCAATCGCTTTGGCCTGTTGCCGGATGGTCAGACGCTGCTGGCGCAACACAATCAGGGTGATGGCAATCAGGGCGATCACCGAGAACATCACGATCACCAGACCATAAAAAATGATGTGCCGCTTTTCGATATAGTCTTCATAGGCGGCGGTACGCTGCTTCACTTCGGCGTGATCGGTCAGGTTGGCCATCTCAATCGAGTAAGGCTTGATTTGTTTCATGGCCTGAGAAATGCGGGTGAAATCAATCGTCGGGCTATTCAGCAAAGTATCGATCCGATCCATTTGCCGACGCATTTGGGTGACCACTTCAGGGTAACCCGGTTCGGCATACAGCGGCTGCGTGGATTCGGATACCGTTTCCAGCACGTAAAAGCGTGAGTATAGGATTTCAAATTTAAGTCTGAGATCTTCGCTATTCACCCGCGGCGCGTTTTTCTGTTGTTCGACCAGAGTTTCGAATTCGGCCAGCTTGATGGAGAATTTGGCGATCGACCAGGAGTAATTTTCCTGCGTGCCGGCAATGGCATACAGCCCTTTCTTTGACAGGGTGGCGCTGTAGTAATACAGCGTTACCGTGGAGGCAACCAAAAAAAGCGCGGCAAAAATTGCTGGGATCGCCAACCTGCTGCCGCTTTTAAATCCTTTAAGCTTCATTTAATTACAATCCTGTCCACTTGCCAGATAAAGCGCGAGTTGTAGAGCGGGGAATTTAACTCAGGCCCTGCGGCATCCCTTGGATAAACCAAAAACAGCGGTCCGAAGTTTCTGATCTTCAGCATTTCGCCGTCCATCTTATAGGCCAAAATTATATGGTAATTCTCGACGTCGGACAGCGGCACGTCGATGTAATAATCGTTCAGCGCATGAAACGTCAGCGTACTGCCTTTGGCCCCCACGCGCGCCAAAATATCCGCCACGGCCACCCCTTCGAACTTTCTTTGCGGCGTCCAGGAGGTTGAGGTGGTGATGCTGTGCACCGGCATCGTCAACAGTTGCTTATCGGTAAACAGATAACTTTTTTTTGCCGGATCGGTGGTGTTTTCGATATTGCCTGTCACTTCCAGAGTGAAACTTAGCGCGCTGGATTGAACGATGACCAGCGCAAAAAATGCCCACGCGGCGTTTTTAAAAAAAGTGAACAGCATCGGTGCTCTCCAGAAGTAACGGAAGTCTGCATAAGGCCTGCTAATTTAACAGGCAAAATCATGGCAGAAAATACGGGGTTGTGCCGGAGAGAAGGGTAAATGAAGTGAAATTAAGCAGGCCGGGGCATGACCCCGGTCTGATAGAGGAACGGGGGCCGGGTTTAGTCGGCAGAGGTGGCCTGGAGAATATTCAATGCGGCCGACAGGCTAACCGGGGCGCTGGACAGGGGAACCCGGTCGGTTGCCATAGTGGCCAAGGCTCCCTCCATCCACGGATGCATCAGCACCACGTCGGTGGCCCCTTGTTGGCTGGCCTGTTCCGCAGCCAGTGCGGTAAGCCGCAGGGCCGCTTGGGTATTACCGCGTTGCAACTGCAAGCCACAGTCCGGGACAACCCGGGCTTCAACCCTTTGGGCGGCGCGCTTGCCTGCTTCTTCAAACAACCGTTGCGTATACAGCGCCGAGGCTTCGGTGGCGCACAGGGCCACTATCGAATCACTTGCCTGCAACGCCCTTTGCGCCAGCACATAGTCCGCTCTGAGTATCGGGACTGGCGAGGTTGCGGCGAGCGCTCTGGCGGCGCCGGAGAGCGTGGAACAGGTCAGCACCACCACATCGGCAGCTTGGCCGAGTGTTTCAAGTGCGGCGCAGACCTGTTGTTCCAGGTCTGGCGCTCCCGCTTCCGCGGCGGCACGCAGATCGGCACGAACGGCGTGCACCAGTGAATCTGCGGGCAAGCCGAGCCGGGACGCGGCCTGAGTAAATAGCGCAATATTGGTTTCAAAGGTATGCAGTAACGCGATGTGCATGTGGGGGGCTCCATGAGGTTTTGACGGTTACCTGCAAACTAGCGTACTTTCTGACGGATAATGTCCAAACTTCATGATGAATAGTACAAATATGCACAAGCATGACCGGCTGGCCGCCTTTCTCCGGGCATTTGATCTGAAAGCCAGGGTGCTTTCCGGCCCGACAGACTCTGCCAACCTCTACGTCGCTGCTCGTGAGGTGGGAGAAGGGGCGTCGCATATCCGTTTTAACGTCGCCGGTGGGCCGCCGCCGGAAGGTGAGTTTGCGGTCATCGTCAGCGCCGGCGTCGACTTTTCCGGCGAGCTGAACCCGCTGGTCGGCACCTTGCCCGACAGAATGGATTTCTTGCTGGCGGATACGCCGGCGCTGCAGGGCGTGGCCGATTTGTTTATTGGCGAAGCGCAATCCCCCCGTTGTGGAACGGTGTCGGTGCAGGACCGGTTGTGCGAAGTCATCATTGTGCTGGTCATCAGGCGCGCTATTGCCGCCGGTGCGGTGAAAGCCGGCATGCTGGCCGGGCTGGCCCATCCCGCCCTGCACCGCAGTTTGGTCGCCATGCATGACGAGCCGGCCTGCAAATGGTCGGTTGAAAGGTTGGCGCAGATCGCCGGTATGTCGCGCAGCCATTTTATCGAGCGATTCGGCACGGTTGTGGGGGAAACGCCGGGTGCCTATCTTACGGCATGGCGTTTAACGCTGGGCAGAAAAGCGCTGATGTCGGGGCGAAGCGTCAAGCAGGTGGCCTATCAGGTTGGGTTTGGTAGCGTGGAGGCGTTTTCGCGGGCATTTTCCGCCAAATATGGCGTGCCCCCGAGCTCGGTGAAAAAGGGTATGGGATTGCAGTGACAAAATAAAAAAGCCAGGTGCCGATGCAACCTGGTTTTTTTGATGCACAATCAGGTGACTGGCGCAGGGTAATCAACGCTTTTAAAAAACGTTAAATGTTGAAATCAGGAGTTCACAGCATGTCAGTGGTTACGAATAACTCGCTTCTCAGTGAAACTGCCGTTCAGACAGCGCCGACGGCCTCGGCCCTCAACACATTGAAAATGCTGGTGCGTTACAAAGCCTGGGCGGATGCATTGACGTTCAGCAACGTCAGATCCTTGCCGGAGGGCGAAGCCCTGAAACAGCGCCCGACGCGGTTTGGCAATATGGTGCATACGTTGAACCATACCTACGTGGTAGACGATATTTTCAGGCACCATCTGCAAGGGAAAAAGCACGGCTATACCGCGCGCAATACCGAGCATACGCCGGCGTTAGAGGATTTGTGGCAGGCGGTGCAGGAAATGGACCGTTGGTATATCGATCTGGTGGATAGCTGGTCAAACGAGGATCTGACGAAAGCCGTTCATTTCGAGTTTGTCGGTGGCGGTGAAGGCGTGATGACGCAGGAGGATATTGTGTTGCACCTGGTGAATCACGCTACCTATCACCGGGGCTTTGTCGGCGACATGATGTACCAGGTGCCCTTTACGCCGCCGTCAAACGACCTGCCGGTGTTTATCAGGGACCATTTCAACCAGGCCCGTTAAGCCGGCCCCGGTTTTTGACATCTCTGAATAGATATAAAAAGGTCAGGGTGTTGAAGCGCCTGACCTTATCTCTATCCTTAATATCGCCATACCAGTGAAAAACCTATATTCATTGAACTGGTAGCGAAGCCGTGGGGTTTATAGAGCGGAGTGCCGATAAAGGTATCGAGGCTGGTATTCCATTTTTCAATTCTTACGCCTGCGATACCGCCCGCAAGCTTATGCCCAACAGCGTTCTCGCTCTGCATAACATAGCCATAATCGATACCAACATAGGGCTGTGCGGGAACTGAACTTAGGTTCCAGGTCATCGTATTTTGCCAGTAGATGCCTTTATTGCCGAACAAGTTAAGCTCGCCATCAAATCCCCTCACGGTATTGCGGCTCCCAATGCCTAACTTGTCCTGTATAGGCAAATCATAGTTGGCGAGTTGCAGCGTTACTCCACTCCTATAGTCCATGGAAAAATTGGATAGCATGAAGGGATTAAATACGCTGGCTTCGGCTTTAATAATGTGGCTGCTTAAGTTATTGGCGCCATCGAGATGATCGGCCTGGAACCAGCGCATATTTTTAAAAAGATCCAGTGATAGCGAAACCCTTGCATCATCGATGTAGTGCAGGTGTTTGGCGCCAATTTTTATAGTGGTTAAGCGTTTACGCTGAAGGTCTATTTCCGTGTCATTAATAAAATAATGATAATCCCGTGCCAATAATTGCGTATTGAGCGTGGTTTTGTACCGGGCACCGCGTGATACCGTTCGGCCAATTTGCAGGCTGAGGCTTTCTGCTTTGCCTTTATATTGGTAGTCAACCGCATAGCCGGGAATACCCTGATGGTATTTGCTCTTACCTGCAAACAGGTCTAATGACCAGAACCCATAGGGAAGGAAGTAGGATATTGCGTGTGAACTATTGCCGCGGGTGTCAGATCTCTCAATATTCTGTGAGCGTGATGCGTAGAGGGTATCGTTAAGCGATGTCAGGTTATAGAGGAAAAGCGCAGCGCCGCCCTGATAACGGCCAGTGGCTTTGGTGCCGGAATCATCAACCCAGGATGCTAACTGCCAGTATTGCTCTTGTCTGCGCAGCACTTCAATTTTACTTTCTCCCGGCGTTTGGCTGGGCATAATGCGGATATCGGACTGGATACCGGGGAGGGTATTGATGTTTTCCAACCCTTGTTCAACGTTGCGGATATTGAGTATGTCGCCGGCTTTAAGCGGAAAAGCGCTGGCCAGATTGAAATGCCCGCTGCTGTCGTCACTCAGCCTGAGGGTGCCGACGCGGCCATAACTGAGAGAAAGGGTGATAGCTTCTTCTTTGGCATGATAGGTGGTCAACGCCGCGCGCGAGGTGATAAACCCTTCGCCAATGAGCTGATTTTGTATGGCATTTTGCAGGTTGCTTATTCCTGTTGCACCCAGGCATTGGTGTTCCGCGCTACCGGCCAATTGTTTAATGGCGGGAGTTGGGCGTATTCCACCACTTTCAATTTGCACTGTGCGGATCTTCAGGCAGGGGGTTTCCTGCGGGTAGAGGAGAACCTCTTGACGCGTGTTGTTCGGCTGGGTGAAGACTGTGGGGGCGCCAGTCTGCAGTTTATTCTGGATATTCCGCTCTTTATTTTCCTGGCTGACACTCTGTTGTTCCAATGTGGATAACAGATTACCGGCATGGGCAACCCCTGTAAGCAGGAGGCTCAGCAGCAATGGGATATTTTTTTTCATATTGATTTTTTGCGTCGGGGGAAAAACCTCCGCCGAGCGGCGGAGGAATAATATTACCAGCGTGGGTACCACCATGGGTATTGCTGTGGCGGGGAGGCAACAACAGGCTTATTGATATCTCTGCCATTGTTGAACACAGAACCTTGGGTTGATGTTATCTTGCCTTGGTTATAAAAAGAGGTGCCCTTCCAGTTGATATTCTTGTCGGCTTGGATATTCCCGGTGTTATAGAAAGATGTGCCTGAACTGGAAATGGCGCCTTTACTGGCTACCAGACTCCCCGTGTTGGAGAAAGACGTGCCTGAGCTGGTAATATCTCCCTGGCTGGATATCAGCGTGCCGCTATTGGTGAAGGATGTACCCGAGTTAGTAATTTCATGGCGGGCCTGGATTTTACCACTATTAGAGAAAGCGGTGTTTTTTAAAGCGATTCCACCATTACGTGCAATAACTTGGCCGTTGCGACTGTTTTCGATCGAAGTTGTACTAATGGTAATGTTATTTTCTGCACTTATGACATTATCATTTTTAAGCTGAGTTGTTCTAAAATGAGCGGAGTCGTTGGCTTTTATCTCACCCGTATTCTCCAGAGATGTGGTTTGAATAAATGAATTGGCACCAGAGAGTAGTGTACCCTTGTTTACGATAGAGGTGGTTGAAAGCATCAAGTCACCGCCATCAGTCACCAATTCACCCTGGTTTTTCAGGCTAATTGGGCTTTTGGCAGTGCTGTTATTGCCGCCGACGTTGTTATTACCGTTGTTATTGCCAGTGTTGTTGCCGACGTTGTTATTGCCATTGTTATTGCTATTGACGCCAACGCCCTTTTCATCGGCGATTAAGGTGATTTTTCCTGCATACATGCCACCGAGTTGGGAAACATCGACCAAAACCTCTGGCGCCCGATCTTTGCTTTCCAGGTTGGTATAACCGGTCAAATCTGCCTTGACGTTTTTCTTGCCGGCCAGCACCAGCAGGGTTTTGGCTCGCACTGCGGCATTGATATTTTCTGCACGGGCGATCACGGCCGTGTAATCAACGTCACCTTTTTGCAACCCTTTTCCTTCAAACGCTACCGTACCACCTGTGACATTATAGCCGGTGAACTGTTTGTCTTTGAACTGCAGTTCGCCGGTTGTCAGCACGCCGGTCCCGGTATTGATAAATCCGCAACCGTTACAGGTAATGCCGGAACGGTTGGCAACGATAACGTCCGCCTTTTGGCCTGCGACTTCAATCATCCCATTCAGCAGCGTTCTGTCGCTAGAGTTGATTTCGTTAAGAATCACCTTTGCGGCGCCTGCGCTCAGGTTGGGGTTGGCATTGATGGCGCCGGCCAGTTGGCTTTGCGCGCTGCCTTGCGCATTGTTCAATACCGCGCCCTGGCTACCCACGTCAAACTGGCTGTATTGGTTATGCGATACGCCATCCTGACCTGGCTGATTGATATTCACTACCGGCACATTATTGGCAGTGACGTTAACGTTGCCGTTGACTGGCTGAATAGTGGTGTCTGCAAAAGCGGCTCCGCCACTGAGGCAGAACATTATCATTGCCGAAAGGCAGGATATTTTCCTTGGGAATTCCATTTTTATCACTCCATAGATATAAAGGCTTTTTAATACTGATTAGGTAATTGACCTGGTTTCAGCTGTGCGCCTGTACGCCTAAGATAAAATTAAGCAGCGCAAATGAATTACTGAGCCCAGGGGAAGTAAAATACCATGCAGGATTATCTGATGAAATCTTATGGCTGCCATTCTATCATAATTGAAATATTGTTCTGGGTTGACGTTTTTTTTTGGTATTTGTTTTGTTTGCTCTATATAGGAAATCAAGTAATTATAATTTTATTTCACCTTGTGTATAAAATAGCTATCTATCTATGTTGTTTGTTTGGTTGCCGCTAAAAACATCCAGAGTAAGGTGATGTTTTTTAATAGGAATGTGCGATTCTCTGTGTGCCAGGTTGCTTCAAATTTTAGGTGTCATTTTTTTGTCACTATTCGGTTGTGGAGAAAGTGATGCTGTTAGTGACAGAAACATATGAATATTTGGCCTGCAAGATGTTTTGATAATAAGAGTTCGTGCTATTTATAAGGGTATTGTTCACAGGGTAACGCGGTTACGTACATTTTGTACTGAAAAATGTTTTGCTTACGGAAGTTAGATCAACGAAAAGTTTCTTCTTTTATAACGGCGATCAGACAGGAACTGATCGAGGTGGAGAACATGTCCCATTTATCGTAGAAAGCAGAGAAGCATCGATGGCCTGATGTGCGGCTGGTGATGATGAACGCGACAGCATGGCACCCCATACCGGCAGGCAGCGCGAACCGTTCTCTCGAAGCACGGCACTAACGTGGAAATCAGGCGGGGCCTGCAACAATGTGGAAGCGCAAATGTAACGTTCACTCACAGAAAATAACATAAGTAACACCTTACCTTAGCTATCAATGACCAGCTTGCTGCTCTTAAAAGAGCCGTATGAACGATAAAGCCTTTTTAATTCATGGTGTAATGCTGGTTCATCACCAGATGATTTTAGAAGCGGTTATGCAGAGCCACGTAGCGGCATCAATATCCTTGGACAGCCTTTATTCTTTTGTTGTAGTATTGTTATATAAGAATTTTCCTAGTTTATTTTTTTGATGGTGAGGCTGGAGCAGTATTTTTATTTATTTGCCGCTCTTTTTATGGAATATAAGTGGATAAATGAAATTTTTAATTAATAAAAGAATTATCTTTCATGAAGACAAATCTACGATAGAGTTACTGGATGATACTATCGAACCCGTTATGCTCACTGCCACTCTTTGCAGGGTGTTATCTTTGTTGGTTAAGAATAATAATTTGCTGCTGACACGGGAATTCATTTTATCGAGCGCGTGGGATGAATATGGCAAGTCTTCTACCCACAGCAACCTGAATAACTACATCTCAATGATCAGGAAGATATTCAACTCATTTGGTGAGAGTGATATTATTGTCACTGTGCCTCGGCAAGGGTTTATGTTTTCTGCTGAAGAGGTTAATACTGTTGATGGTGAAACCCTACAGGGCTCAGTCAGCAGTGACTTGCTTGCTGCTGTGGTGGAAAGAAAGTGGCATCCTGCTCGCCTCATTGCGCTGGCGTTAATGGCTGCAGCGATTGTGATGATTGCAGCTTATCCTTTGTTTAATAAATATAACTCTGCAAAGATGAGTGAAATTGGCCGGGTCGAAAACTGTAAGGTAGAGGTTTTGACTGCTGCTCATTACGTCAAACATGCTGATGATGAACTGGAAAAAGTAAAGCCCCTGATCGAAAAGTTAAAATTTAACTGTGCTATCCCGGCAACCATTTATTATTTTAATAGCGAAATGCTGGTCAGCCGTACAGGCATGAATAATGCTGTATCTTTTCTGTCTTACTGCCCCACGTCAAGTGTAAGGGGAGTTGAAGCCCAATGCGAGAATGTTCATGAAATTGTCGATAAAAAATAACGATAAGAAATATATTTTTCTGGCACTTTCTTTCTTATCTGTGCTGATAATTTTTGGAATATCATTTTTATTTTTTTCTTTACATTCTGTGCCCGCATGTAAAGCCGTGGTGAAGGTTATCAGAACCTATGATGGAGAGAAAAAAGAAAGCGTTATACTGGTTAACCTGGTCCCTTCCGGCTTTCGTGAGGTGACGTTTATCGTTAATGGTCAGGCTACCAGTGCGCAGCAAGGCTATACGCTATCACGGATGATCGAGGCCGATTACACCTATCAGCACGGTTATTACTATTTTCGTGTTAAAGACATTAAAAAGATGCCTGCGGATAACATTGTTGAAGACGTGGTGAGCAAAACTCTCCCAATCGTCAACAGTCGGTATTTTTTCCTTAAGGTTGAGGCGCTTGGTGAAAAAAAATTTGTTTTCACTGGAAATCGCGCACCTGCGTTCGTTTGCACAGCCACCGAAAATTAATACCGTTGCCCATAATAGCATTGAACAATAAATCATGATGCTATTATGGGTTTAAGCTAAAGGGACATTGTCCCATCCTGAACGTTTACCTGGAATAAGAAATTTTTTCATACAAAACAGCAAGAATATTTTATTCTTTTTAAAGTGCTCACCGATGCTTAGATGCAGTTAAACGTGGTTTTCTAACCTTTTATATAGCTAATCTCGCATGAGGTGGCGATATCTAATGGGCAGTAGGCTATCAATGAAGCATGGGAAGACACACTCTTTTCCTTGATATTGAAGTAGTAGTAAACATTAGCTTTATCCTCGCAACTGTAACGGTTGGAAATCATATTCTCAATCTCTTTTTGCTGCATGCCATTGTACTTGATTGAGTAGATATCACAATTCTTGTAGTGGCCCAGATTGGTAATGTTACTGACTGGAATCTGTTTGTAGGCCATGCTTAAAAAAAACGGTAGCAGCAATATAACTGTAATGACAGCCATTTTCTGTAACGTAGTTTTTTTTAACCATAAATTAGTGCGTTTTTGCTCTTCTTTATGGCCATCAGGCCTAATGTCCTCTTTTTGTTCGAGCTCAATCATGATGTCTGGTTCTGACAGTATTGCATTGGCTTCCTGCCTGACTATCTTTTTTGCGGTGAATTTAAACCCCTGCCGCGGGTAGGTGATTATAAGTTCTTCCTCATCAAACTTTGCTAATGACCTTCTCAAACCAGATATATAGTTGTTCAGGTTACTGTCTGTTGCCTTAAGTCCATAATCCTCCCATACCTCATCAAGCAGCTGTTTACGTTTAATGAGCATATCATTATTTCTCACGAAGATAGACAAAAGCCTACATGCAGGCTTGACCAGCAAGATTGTGTTACCTGGATCGTCAATGTTTTCCAGTGTTCCTTCATATTCATTGTATTTAATGTTCTTGTTTATAACGAAAATCATTTTAGTAAAGCCTCGTCTTTTCCTTGAGAGGACTGATTCTGCTATTCCCGATTCTTTTTTTCAATAACTCCACTGGGTTGGATGTAGGATTAATCTGCTTTTTTGTCACGTATTAATTAAAACTCTCTCTATAAATATTTATGTTCTTGTCTATAGCAATAACAATACAGTCATTTTTAGAATTTAAATGTATATTGTTGTATATTTTATTTATTATATTCCGTACTTTTGTATATTCACACTATAATATTCCAAATTGGTGGTGGGTTAGGTACATTGTAGTGGCTGGCGCTGAGCTGGCCGAAAATAGAGTTGATAGGATAAAGCCTAGTCATCATCGGTTTTATCTACTATCTCCAACACTTTTTAAAATTGACTATCGATATCCTCTTCTTATAAAGGAATGTAAGGGCTTTCTATGAAACTGAATAAATTTATGTTGGCAGCAGTACTGGCTTTGGGCGCAACTTCCATGATGGCGCAGGCTGATATTAAAAACCAGGGTCGCGGTACCGTAACCTTTAAGGGCGCAATTATCGACGCACCTTGCTCTATTACTCCAGAAACCGTAGACCAGACCGTTAACCTGGGCCAGGTATCTAACGTGGCGCTGAAAGACGGCGGCAAATCCACGCCTAAAAACTTCCAGATTAAACTGGAAAACTGCGATTTGAACCCTGGGTCGGGTACGCCGGTTGCTGGTAAAAATAACGCTGTTTCCATTACCTTTAGCGGCGCAGCGTCTTCATTCGATCCAAACTTGCTGGGTATTACCGGTGTTGCCAAAGGCGCTAGCATTGCAATTACCGATGGTTCTGGTGAGGTTATCAAACTGGGTCAAGCAACCAAGGCTCAGACTCTGCAAAATGGCAACAACACCCTGAGCTTCGCCGCTTATCTGCAGGGCAGTAAAGCCTCTAGTGCTGCAGTCATCCCTGGTGAATTCCAGTCCGTGGCTGACTTCACCCTGGCTTACCAGTAAGCCCGGTTGTAGTGCAATGAATAAAGCATGCGGGCTGCCCGCATGCTTTATTACCGGAAGACACGTTTTTGAATAGGGAATATTCAATGAATCATTTTTCTGGGAAAGTAACGGCACCTTGCCTATTGACCTTGTTGTTATTTGTCAGCAGTGCTGAGGCTACACAGCAGACTCAAGGCTGGGGACGAGTCAATATGCAAGGGGCCATTATTGATACAGCCTGCGCCATTGCCGCCGGCAGTAGGGAACAGATTATTGATATGGAGACGGTTCCGGTCGCCGATATTATTCGGGATGGGCAGGGAGTAACCAAACCTTTCTCCATTGAGTTAATCAACTGCGTATTAACCCGGCCCAATAATAAATTACCGGACTGGAAACATTTTCAGGTGACCTTTGATGGTGAAACGGACGGTGAATTATTTGGCGTGCGGGGTGACGCAAAGGGTATTGCCCTGCAAATTGCCGATGGGCAGGGGAATATTGCCACGCCAGGGAAACCTCTGCCGCTCGGGGATATTTCATTAGGGGTCATGCAGCTGAATTATGCCATGCGGCTGGTAAGCAATAGCCAGTCATTACGGGTTGGAGCTTATTCCTCTGCTGTACGCTTCAAACTGGATTATTACTGACACGGATAAAAATTATTAAATAACAGGGTAGATGGCTATGGTGTTTTTTCCTGCAGGGACGCGGTTTCGTATTCAGTTGTTAAGGGCCTGTATTTGCCTGGCGATAAGTTCTGCCGCACCGCTGGCTTTTGCCGACGACGGCATACAGTTTAATACCGACGTGCTGGATGTGAACGACCGGAAAAATATCGACCTGAGCCAGTTCTCCCGTAGCGGCTACATGATGCCGGGGACCTACAGCCTGACGGTACACATCAATAAAAATGAGCTGCCGGAGCAGAGCGTTCCTTTTTATCCGCCTGACGATGATCCGAAAGGCAGCCAAGCCTGTCTTTCACCGGTATTGGTGGGCCAACTGGGGCTAAAGGCGGATGCGCTGAAAGGGTTACGCTGGTGGCACCAGGACGAATGTCTGGACATTACCAGCTTGAAGGGTATGGAAGCCCGGGGCGATCTGGCTACCGCGGCGTTGTACCTGAGCATTCCCCAGGCTTATCTGGAGTACGCTTCGGCGGACTGGGATCCGCCTTCGCGCTGGGATGAAGGTATTCCCGGGCTGTTGTTTGATTACAACCTTAATGGCCAGGCTCAGCACCAGCAGCGGGACGGCTCAAAAAGCTACACCCTGAGCGGCAACGGCACCACCGGCGCCAATCTGGGAGCTTGGCGGCTGCGCGCCGACTGGCAGGGGCAGTTTAACCGCCAGACCGGCAGCGGGCAGGGCACCGACCAGCAGTTGGACTGGAGCCGCTATTACGCCTACCGGGCACTGCCGGCACTGCGTTCGCGGCTGACGCTGGGGGAGGCTTACCTCAACTCCGGTATGTTCGACAGCTTCCGCTTCAGCGGGGCCAGCCTGGTGTCGGACGACAACATGCTGCCACCGAATCTGCGTGGTTATGCGCCGGAGGTTGTGGGGGTGGCGAAGACCAACGCCAAGGTGACCATCAGCCAGCAGGGCCGGGTAATTTACGAAACCCAGGTGGCGGCGGGGCCGTTCCGCATTCAGGACATCAACGATGCGGTATCCGGCGAACTGGAGGTGCGGGTGGAGGAGCAGGACGGCAGTGTGCAGGCATTCAAGATGAACACCGCCAGCATTCCGTACCTGACCCGGCCCGGTTCGGTGCGCTACAAGTTTGCCGCAGGGCGTCCGTCGGACTGGCAGCATCATGCTGACGGCCCGCTGTTCGGCACCGGGGAATTTTCCTGGGGGGTGAGCAACGGATGGTCGCTGTACGGCGGTGTGCTGGGCGGTGGCGATTATAACGCGGCGTCGTTGGGGATCGGCCGCGACCTGATGGCGCTGGGAGCCTTGTCGTTCGACGCCACCCAGTCGCGGGCGCGTTTGCCGCAGCAGGACGGCACGCTGAGCGGCGGCTCATACCGCCTGAGCTATTCGAAGAGCTTTGACGAGTTGGACAGCCAGGTGACCTTTGCCGGTTACCGCTTCTCGGAACAAGACTTCATGAGCATGAGCGAGTATCTGGATGCTCGCCATGAGGGCCGCCGGATAGGCAATAACAAGGAGATGTACACCATCACCTTTAACAAGCAGTTCCGGGATGCGGGGATCAGCTTGTACCTGAACTACGACCACCAGACCTACTGGGATCGGCCGGTCAATGATCGTTATAACCTGACGATGTCGCGCTACTTCGACATCGGGCGATTCAAGAACCTGAGCCTGTCGCTGTCCGGTTACCGTAACAAATACAACGGCAGCAACGACGACGGTATGTATCTGTCGTTGACGATGCCGTGGGGGAGCAGTGCCAACGTCAGCTACAACACCGCGGTGAACCGTAACGACACCACCCATCGGGTGGGGTATTACGACCGGATTGACGAGCACAACAACTACCAGCTGAGCGCGGGCAGTTCGCGCGGCGGTGCCAACCTGAGCGGTTATTACAACCGCGAGGGTGATGTTGCCCAGATGAGCGCCAACGCCAGTTATCAGGAAGGCAGCTACAGCGCGCTGGGCTTCTCTGCTCAGGGCGGCGCGACGTTGACGACTCAAGGCGGCGCACTGCACCGCATCGGCATGCCGGGTGCCACCCGCTTGCTGCTGGATACCGGCGGTGTGGCTGGGGTGCCGGTACGCGGTTACGGCAGCACCAGCAACACCAACAGGTTCGGCAAGGCGGTGGTGACGGACGTGAGCAACTACTACCGCAACCAGGCCAGCATTGATCTGAACAAGCTGGGCGACAACGCCGAGGCTACCAAATCGGTGGTGCAGGCCACCCTGACCGAGGGCGCGATCGGTTACCGCAAATTTGACGTGATCGCCGGGGAGAAGGCGATGGCGGTGATCACCCTGGCGGATGGCAGCACCCCACCGTTCGGTGCCACGGTGATGAACGCTAACAAGCAGGATACAGGGATTGTGAACGACGGCGGCAGCGTTTACCTGAGCGGCATTCAGGTCGGTGACCGCATGACGGTGCACTGGAACGGCGCGGCGCAGTGCGCCATCAGCCTGCCGAAAGTGCTGCCGGAAAGCACGCTGAGCAACCTGCTGTTGCCGTGCCAGGCATTGCCGGCGGCAGAGGCAGACGCGCAGTAAGTGCAGACACCCTATTTGAATCAGCAAGAGAGACTTTTTATGAAAACGCATTTTGTCATCAACAAGCAGTCCCTGACCACCGCCGCCCTGCTGGGCGCATTGCTGGCCCCGCAGGCGCAGGCGGCGATCGCGCTGGACCGCACCCGGGTAATTTTTGACGGCGGCCAGAACTCGGTCAGCCTGAACATCAGCAACCAGAACAAACAGTTGCCGTACCTGGCGCAGGCCTGGTTGGAAGATGGAGAGGGCAATAAAGTTCAGAGCCCGCTGGTGGTCTTGCCACCGGTACAACGCGTGGAGCCGGGCAAGCCAAGCCAGGTGAAAATCCAGGCGCTGCCGGCGGCCAAGCAGCTGCCGCAGGACCGCGAGACGTTGTACTACTTCAACCTGCGGGAAATTCCGCCGAAGAGCGACAAGCCGAACACCCTGCAGATAGCGTTGCAGACGCGCATCAAGCTGTTCTATCGCCCGGCGGCGATCGCACCGCAGCAGAACGCAGCGCCTTGGCAGGAGCAACTGACGCTGACAAAACAGGGTGATAAGTACCAAGTGAATAACTCGACGCCGTACTACATCACGATAATCGATGCCGCCAGCAAAAAAGGCGTGGAAGGGGTGAAGGGGTTTGAGCCGTTGATGGTACCGCCGAAGGGCAATATCTCGCTAGGCGTCAGCGCCGCAGCACTGGGCGGTGCGCCAGTCCTGACCTACATCAACGACTACGGCGGCCGTCCGCAGTTGACCTTTAACTGTAGCGGCAGCACTTGCCAGGTGGTGCCGGAGAAAGACAAGTCATAGCGCCGTAAGTCAGGGCAGGTGAACAGGAGGAAAGACTATGCAACGGATAAGCAAAAAATGGAGTCAACACCTGCCGGGTTACCGCGACTGGCAGTACTACGGCACCCTGGGCGCATTGGCGTTGATGGTACCGATCACGCTTGGCGCGGTGTTGTTATTGTTGCCAAACGCCCACGGGCAGGCGGTGGATAATGGGTATACCGACGGTGCCAACGGCGTGTTGCAGGTGCGCGGTGCATTGACCGAGAGCGCCTGTCGGCTGGAGATGAGCAGTGCTCGGCAGGATATTCAGCTGGGTGAAACTGGCACCGGCAGGCTGCAACAGACGGGGGACCGGGGCACGCCGGTGGGGTTTGAGCTGCGTTTGCAGGATTGCCTGCGTAGCCCGGCGGGCAGCCGCGACAGCCGCACCGGCGCGCTGACCTGGGCGGCGCATCAACCGGCGGTAACGGTAAGCTTCAGCGCCCCGGCGGACGTTAACAATCCGCAACTGGTGAAGGTGCAGGGCGTCTCCGGGCTGGCATTGCGAATGACTGATCCACTGGGGCAAGACGTGCGGCTGGGCAGCCGCGGGCAGCCGCTGCTGCTGACGCCGGGGCAGAACACGCTGGCGTATAGCGTGGCACCGGAACGCACCCGTGCACCGCTGGTGGCAGGGGCCTATTCGGCATCGGTGGATTTTCGGCTGAGCTATGACTGATAAGGAATGGAGCATGCGGCAGGCAAAACGTGCAGTGAGCAAGCCAGCATGGCAACCGGTGTTGGTTTCTGTGCTGCTGCTTTCGGCAACGGCGTTTAGTACCGGTAGCGATGCAGCCACTACCATTAATATTTCCGGCACTATTATGGCCCCGCCTCCCTGCGTGATTAATGGTGATAAAACCATTCAGGTGGATTTTGGCCAGAATGTGGTGATCTCACGAATTGATGGCAGTAACTACCTGAAGACGATCGATTACACACTCGAATGTAAAAGCCAAAGCAAAAATGCCATGAAGATGATGATTGAAGGCACCGGCGCGGGATTTGACAGTGGCGTTCTACAAACCGTCAAAACAGATCTGGGGATTGCGCTGAAACAGAATGGTCAACCGCTCAGGCTCAATCAATGGTTTAACTTTACTTACCCGATGCAACCGGTGTTGCAGGCGGTGCCGGTGAAAAAAAACGGCGCGAACTTGCCGACGGGCAATTTTTTCGCTGGCGCAACGTTGAAGGTGGATTATCAGTGAACCCGAAATACGCTATAGCCGCCTTGTTAGGCACAGTGTTGACTCTGCCATTGTCGCTCCCCGCTCAGGCGACAGATATCTTCTTTGGCGGGCGGTTAGTTCAGGCCCCGTCTTGTGAGATCAATGAAGGGCAAACCATTGACGTCGACTTTGGCGATCGTGTCGGCGTGAGCAAGGTGGATGGCGTCAATTATTTACAGCCCATTAATTACCGCATCACCTGCCAGTCGGGGGCGACCACGCAGGAATTGGGGTTAAGGGTGGTCGGTACGGCGACGGTTTTTGACGGTGCGGCATTGCAAACCAATGTGGCCGATTTGGGTATTCGGTTGTTGCAAAATGGCCAACCGTTGCAGGTCAATCAGCGTATTGCTATCGACCCTCAGAATCCGCCGCGTTTACAGGCGGTGCCGGTAAAAAAGGCGGGGGTTGTATTACCGGAAGGTTTATTTGAGGTGGCCGCCACTTTGCTGGCGGATTACCAATAGGAGGCGTTATGTGGAATAGCCTGTACATCTGCCTGTTGGCCAGTTGGTTATTTGCGGCGAGCGTGTCGCCTGTGGCTGCGGCAAGCAATAATTTGAAACTGCACGGTGCCCTGGTTGCAGAGCCTTGCACCTTATTGCCGGGGGATGAAAGCGTACAGTTGGATTTCGGTACTGTGATAGACAAATATCTGTATCTGAATGGCCGCACCCACGGCAAAGCGTTTCAACTGCATCTGATTGATTGTGATACCAATCTGGGGAAGACGCTGAAGATGACTTTCAGCGGTACGGAGAGTATTCAGCTCCCCGGCCTGCTGGCGCTGGACGGTGGCAGCCAGGCGAGTGGCGTAGCTATCGGCATGGAAACCCCGCAAGGGCAGCCCTTGCCGCTGAACCAGCAATCCGGGGGCTATACGCTGACCGACGGCAGCAACGTGATTAATTTACAGGCTTATGTGCGCGGTGAGCCGGAAGCGATAACCCATAAAACGATTGGTCGCGGGGTCTTTACCACTATTGCCACTTTTACGCTGGGTTATGAGTGAAGATGTCGATAAGTTTTTGATGCGTACAGTGTTATGGGACTAATTTTTAGGGGGGAGAACGATGAATAAAGGGCGTGTTAATAATTTGACCCTGGGGTGGGCAGCCGTATTATTACTTTTTTCGGTGTTTTTTTCATCAGAATCAAAATCTGAGACCATCATTGAATGGGATTTACGTGGTAACGATTTATATTATGTCATTACATCGGCATCTGCACCTTGGGGGAATGCATGGATAGATTGTGGTGTCTGGTTTACTAGAAGTGAATGCTTTGTGTGGTTACAGGTAGGCAATGATTTGATGAAATATGTGCAATGGAAAGACTATCAAGACTCTTTGCGTAACCGTATGTATTCTAAAGACATAGTGGAACATTGGAATAGAACTTCAATGCCTAGAAGTGGCGTTATTTATAACTGGCTTGATCATGTTGCTAATGGTCGTAAATGTATACTGATATATGTTTCGGGTGATCGGCGCAGCGCTACGGAACTCGTCGGGGATTCTTGTACGGGAACTATAACACCACCACCAACTGAACCACCTTTACCGCCCCTGTCTTGCACAATCAATGGCGATATTAATTTGGCGCACGGCGTGCTAAATCAAGATAATGTAAATGGCAACACCAAGAGCGTTTATGCGCGGGTAAGCTGTAACCGTGAGGCCACCGTAAAAGTAACCGCACGGGCAAACAACGGCGGTGATGTGGTGACATTGCGCTCGGATGGCAGCCTGAAATCAAAGCTGCAGGTCAATAATATAGCAGGCGCAACCGGTGTGACGGTACGGGTGCCAGGCAGCAATAGCGTCTCAGTGCTTTTTTCATCGACGTTAAGCAGTGATAGTCATGTTGCCGCAGGTAATTTCTCTGCTTCTGCAATAGCCGTGTTGGCGATACAGTAATTATAAATTTTATTTTTCCTGCGTTTACAATGCGGGTGGTTCAATTTTCAGGGTGTTTGTAATATATATTAACTAACTTTTTAATAAATGAGATTTATTGAAAATAAAATCACAAGTCAAATATACTTTTTCGGTTGTATTTATGCGAGCATTTCGAACGTCGGGTGATTTCTTTCTAATTATTGCTTCTGGACTATGGTTCGGATTGGCAATGCACCGCTATCTCACCAATATGGGTGGCGCGGGGCTGGCCCTGCCACAAAATATTCTCAGCTGGAGCATGATGGCACTACTTAGCCTGATTGTCTGGCTGGGCGTTGGGTTCAATAAACGCAGCATCATAATAACCCCCACGGCCAAGTTATTATTTATTTCCTTAGTGCTGCTGGCTATTCCGTTGTTTTATACCCAGCCCGAATGGCGGGAGGCGGCATTGTGGCGTTGGGCGGGATTATTCGGCGGATGGGTTTTCTATTTTTCGTGGCTGCAAACGGAGACATCAAAACGAACGCATCATTGGCCGCTCTACGCCATTTTGCTGGCGGTGGTGGTGCAGGCGTTGATGGCGCTGCTGCAACTGTTTGGCCTGGGGGACTGGATCCCGTACCCGCTCATCGGTGGCCGCCCCTATGGGGTATTCCAGCAGGTCAATCTGCTGGCCAGTTTCACCGCTACCGGTCTGGCTTTGGCGTTGATGTTGTTTCTCTTGCCCGATTTTAGCCTGCGGGCAAAGCGGTATGAAAAGCTGCGCCTGATGCTGCTGGCCCTGCTATTGGCGGTATTCCCCGCTTTACTGGTGTGGCTGCAATCGCGCATTGGCTGGTTGGGCGGCGGTGCGGCCGCGCTGTTATTTATTGTCGCTTACGCGAAAAAATTCCCTCAGCACAGTGCTGTTGCGGCGTTAACGATGTTACTGGGCTTGGCAATTGGCGTTGCGGTGCCGAGTTGGGGCGGCCCGGTTGGTGCCGTCAGCCATGAAGGATCAGACAGCGCGCGTGGCGTCATGCTGAACACCTCGCTGGCGATGATTGCAGACAAACCATTGCTGGGCTGGGGTTATGGCGGTTTTGAGTACAGTTTCCAGCACTTTCGCGCAGCATTAGGGGAGTCGACGCTGGGGGTTGGGGTGGCTGTACACCCTCATAATGAGCTGTTGTTCTGGTGGGTTGAAGGCGGGGTATTGGGCTTGCTTGGCATGTTGCTGCTTTTGTTTGCCGGGGGACGTTTGGTCGGTAAAGCCTGGCACCAAGCCTGTTCGTCGGGAAAGGGTATCGCGCTGGCGCTCTGTTTTGCCTTGTTGCCCATGGCCATGCATACCCAGACGGAGTACCCGTTTTATTTATCGACGCTGCATTGGGCCGTTTTCCTGCTGCTGCTGGCGATGCTGGATCGTCAGGTTACCCCCACCAGTGAGCGCGGCACGTTAACCGGCGTTGGGCGTAAAATTCTGGCCATTCTGTTGCCGATTGCCTCTCTGCTCATGCTGATCGTGATGTTGGCCGGTTTATCGGGTGGTATCACCCTTACGCGAGTCGAACAGAATAACTTTACCGATATGCGTGGCATAGCCGCTATGCCGCCTATTACCCGTTGGTTCCATGGTGAACGCCGGGAGTTTGACCAACAGGTTTATGCATTGCTGTTATTCAATCAAACGCAAGATGAGGCATTGCTATCCGGCTACGCGAACTGGGCCAACGGCTATTTGAAAAAACGTATAGATAGAAATGTGTACGCCAGTTTGTACTTGATATTGAAGTATCAGGGGAACAACACGCAGGCTGAAAAGCTGCGACGGGAAGCAATAGCCTTTTTCCCAGATGATCCACGGTTTATGTAAACAGGAGCACCATTTAAAAGGAGGGAATAGATATGTCAGTGAAAATATCCATCATAGAGAATAATCTATTTTTTGCCGAGGGATTGAAATATGCGTTATCAGAGTATTTTACCCTGAAGGGAAGAACCGTTGATTTTTTAGCAGAAGAAAACAGTAACGCCAGCGTTGATCTGGTTTTTATTGCGCAGTCTGACTCAGGCAATGTGGCCTATTGCGACAGGGATGTACATGAGGCGGGCATTTCCCCGCTGTATATTGCTATACGTAAAATAAAGCCTGCCCAAACGACGAAGGAGAATGCATGCTCTCGTGAATTAGGGGTCTTAGATTGTCGCGCCGGTCTTGAGGCTTTGTTTCATCTGTTGGATGACAAACTTTGGCGAATGAGCATAATTGGTGCTGCAGCAACGCCCTGTTTTTTTTGCTTAAGCAGAAGGCTCAGCGGTAGAGAGAAGGAGGTTGTCTCTTATCTCCGCTTAGGGGTTAATCAAACACAAGCGGCAAAGTATATGCACTTGAGCGTGAAAACCGTGCATACATATAAACAGTCTGTTATGCGCAAGCTTAATTTCAGAAAAAGGAATGACCTGTTTAATTGGTTGTTAAGGGAGTGAAATGATATGTTCATTTTGAAAGGGAATTCTGTTTTATTGATTGCTGTTGTTGTTTTATTGGCCGTGAGTATCTTTTCTTTTTACAAGCATATGTCTTTGGCTAAAAAAAGAAGGGTTATTTGTCCGCGTAGAAAAAACAAACCAACCTAATTATACAGCTATCATTTTGAGGGGTGATTATGTGAATACATAATAGGGTGTTGATTTCTTGAAACCCCGTTCACCCCCATTTAATTTATCGCGTTACTTATGTTTCCGTTTGTACGATAACGTGCGCAGCAAGGTATCGGCCCCCTTTCCTGGCATTGCGCTATATCGACATTGGGCTGAAGATTGCCTGCGGCTCCCTGGGGGCATTTTCTTGCCATTGTTAAGCTGGCGCATGCTGTACTGGCCGCCGCGTTTGCTGTTCCTGCCGCGGGGCTCATACCCGAGGGCTGCTTTCCGAGCCGCGCAGGGCTTATTCCTGGCCATTAAAAGTACCAGGAAGTCTGCAGCCAAATGCGGGGGGTTTGTGTCGGCGTGGCGATACTGTTGTTCTGTGCAATAGGCCATGCCGCCACTATGTTGACTTGCTGCTGCCGTCCAAACCACCCGATGCCGGCCCCGGTCGATGTCATGCGGGCAGTGTTTTTCTCGGGTGTCCAAGGCTGCTTGTTGAGTTTGATTGCGCCATGATCGAGAAAAGTGCTCAATTGCCAGCCGGGCATTAAGGCATAGCGAAGCTCGGTACTGAACTGTATGCCTTCATCACCGTTTCCGCTGCCGCCGTCATAGGCCCGAACGCCATAGGGGCCACCCAGGCTGAATTTCTCCGATGGGTCTAGATTGCCAGATGCCCATTGCGCATTAATTTGCGTATACCATTGAAAGCGATCCCCCAGATTTTGCAGACGCAGGGCATTCATGTTGATTTTGCTAAAGCGCCCCAGAGTGTTGGCGCTATGTCTGTCCCAGAAGCGGTCTTGGTCATCGCCGATATTCAATCTTCCCAGCCCATAACTGAGGGAAAGCGCGCTTTGCCCACCGCCTAACCAGCGATCCTGATTATTGAGTGTGACACTCAACGTGGATAAACCCACATCTTTAGTACTGTGTTTTTCAAACAAGTCTATGTCGTCGCGGAGTTTTTTTTCTTCATACTGCAACTGTGCCGACAGGTTGAACAACCGTGTTCGAATGACCGGGTAGGAAGCATATAAACTCGTAACCTCTGCTCGTCCATGTGCATCAAGCACGGCAAAATCCTCTGCCAGACGGTAGCTCATCTCCGAATAGGCGACGCCAACTCTTACCGGGCTGCCATAGACAGGAAGATCATAGGCTGCGCGATAATAGTGTTGATGTTTATTACTGCCTAACAGGCGCAAACTTGCCTGATCCCCGAAGCCCAGGGGATTATTCAGGCTGAGGTTTCCGCCTAGCCGATAATTTCCGGTATAGCGATCGCCATAGTTGTCCGCAGTAAGGGACCCGTCGAATAAAGGGCCCGGCGTGGCTTCAACCAGCAAATCCGCTGTGCCTGGGTGGCTACCGGGGTGTAGGGTATTGTTGACTTCGATACCGGGAATATCGCTTAACAGCAATAAACTTCGTTCGAGAGCGGTGTCTGAAATCACTTGTCCGCTTTTCATCCCTGCAACCGATTTTCGCAACAGCGTCGAACTTACGCGGGTATGGTTATTCAGATGCAGTTGGCCAAAGTTACCCTCGGCGATGGTTATACGCACCCAACCCCCAGTTACGTCTTGTTTAGGTAAATAGGCTTTGGCCAGGGCGTAACCTTTCTCTTGGTAATGTTGAGTAATGATCCGAGTGGCGTTTTGCAAATCCTTTAGCGCAAGTTTTTTTCCGCTAAAACCCTTCAGCTTTTTTAGCAGATCTGGGGTTTTTAATACTCTGTTGCCCTCGATGAGAAATCCATGCACTAAAATTCTGGGGGCGTTATCCTCCACGTTATTATTACTTTTTGGGGGGGTATTTTTTATTTCAGGCGCTAAATCTGAAGGCGGCGGTAATGTTTGGCGCTCCTGTTCGACGTCACGCATGACCTGGCCGGCATTAGGAATAGCAGCTAAAGGTTTTGAAAAAGTTAAGGTTATTGCCACGGCTAAATAAATTTTTTTCATAGGTGATTATTTGTTGTTATGGGTGGGGGATATTCGTTCTTATTTTGATCTGCCAATAGGTAATAAAAAACGGCAGACAAACTGTCTGCCGGTTGATGCTTACTTAATTGAACCAGGACGCATATTGATGCCTGACAACGGCAGCTTTTCAGACTCACCCGAGACTTTATTGCCGGTTAGGTAACCGAAATTAACGCCCGCCAGGCTACCGGCACGTTGGCCTGTCGCTGGCGTTAACAGCTTAATGTTGCCATTAAACATCGAGCTATTTATTTTGCCGCCGTTCTTACCGGCGAGGCCACCTAATATGGCGCCGTTTCCGCCGCTGAGCTGCCCGGAAGCCGTAGAGTTTTCAATCAACGCTTCATTTTGCCCCGCTAATCCCCCCACGCTACTGTCTCTGCCACCGGTGACTTTCCCCGCAGCCTTGGTTTGTGAAATGCGGTTGGATGTTCCCATAACATGGATGCCGACTACCCCACCGACATAGCTTTCCGCCCCGCCGATAACATCGCCCGTTGCAGAGGCCAGAGACAATGTACCGTTGTTATACCCCACTAAACCGCCGCTGTAGCTCTTGTCTCCGCCAGTGACGCTAACAAGGGCTTGGGTATTGTTGAGAGTACCGCGGTCATTATTGCCCACCAACCCACCAATACGGCTGTTCCTGCCTGCACTCACGGTACCTTGGGCGCGGGCGTTATCAATGTAACCGCCAATATTATTACCCACCAACCCACCGACGTTTTGGCCACCGGTGACAGAGCCGGATGCCTTGACGTTTCTCAGTGTCATCCCGTTGTTTTCGCCCACCAGACCGCCGGCAGATGAGCTGTTATAGCCGGTGACGTTACCGTTGGCTTGCGCCGCAGCAATCGTCCCCGCCGTATGCAAGCCAATCAAACCGCCAACCAGACTGTTGTTTCCTGCATAGACGTTCCCGTAGTAAGCCACGTTCGATAATTCGCCGTGATTGTGGCCGACTAAACCGCCGATATTGGCGTTGGCACCGCCAGTAACGATGTTTCTGGCTTCGGACTGTTGCACGTCGCCAGAGTAGTTATTGCCGATCAGCCCACCCACATTGGCCGAGGCAAGATCCGACACGTTACCGCTAGCCTTGGCACCAGTGACTATGCCGTGCAGATTCCAACCCACCAACCCACCGATGGCGTCAGTACCCGCTCCATTGACCTGGCCGCTAGCGGCAGAGTTCTTAATCACGCTGGTGTTCAGGCCGATCAATCCGCCAACATAACTGCCTTTTCCAGCGCTTACGTTGCCGGTAGCAACAGAATTGGCGATGTACCCTGGTTCAGTACTAAAGCCTGCAAGCCCGCCAACGCTAAGATCAGAACCTTTAGCCGTGACATTTCCGTGGCTGGATGAATTATCGATTATTCCGTCAATATTCGCGCCGACCAGACCGCCTGCGCCGCCTTCGAACTTACGACTCTGCATTGATCCTGAGACGGCCACATTTGCCTGACTGTTGCGTATGATCGCTTTGTCGCCAAAGTTCACGCCGACCAGGCCGCCGATCGATGTTGTTTCGCCATTGCCCGTTACCTTGCCGCTGGCGGAAGAATTGCTGATCGTACCCTCGTTCCTGCCGGCTAACCCGCCTAACTCACTCCCCTTGCTGACAGACACATTGACGGCTTTAACGTTGATAATCTCACCTTCATTGCGGCCCACTAATGCCCCAACTGAAGAGCCTGTGCCCTTGCCGGCCACGGTCAATGAATCCAGCGTCAAATTGCTGATTTTGCCGGTAGAAGCACTGAACAGTCCGCTGTGAGGCCCTTTGCTTTCAACCGTCAGCCCTTTAACGGTATGACCAAGGCCGTCGAAAACGCCGCTGAAGGCGGCTGAACTGCCGATGGCTTGTACCTTGCCGTCGTGGGTAATGTTAGTGCCCAACACGTAACGGCCGCCCAGTCGGCTGTCGATATCCACCAGTTGCTGCAGACTTTGTACTACTTGATAATTTTCGCCATTGGCACTGAATGCCGCGCCGGAGCCGGACAGGGTGATGGCTGCGTCGTTATTCAGCGCATAACCCGTTTTGTGGTTCAGTTCCAATGCTGCACCGGCACCCGTGGCGTCAAGTGGGGCGTTGATCTGGATGCCTGCACGTTCGGAGGTCAGCGACAGTTTATTGCCGTTCGACCAGTTCACTGGCGCAGAGACGGAGACATTTCCCTCGGTGCTGGTCAGGGCCACATTATTGTTTGCCAGGCTGGTTCCCAGGGTTGCGCCATTCAGCGTGCCGTTATCGGCGACGTTGACCTGGGTTGTGGCGACCTTCCAACTGCCGGTTTTTCCGTTGGCCGCTCGGGTGGTCACCTGTACGGCGGGTTGAACCACCACGTTCGCGCCCCGAGTTTCAATCATGCCGCCATTGCCTGCGGCCGCGCTGGCATCCAGACGACCGGCGACGTTCACGGTGCCCGCAGCGCCACCATCCAGCATAATGCGTCCGGTTTGATTGTTGAGGGTGGTTGCTTCGATAGTCCCTTGGTTGTTCACCACATTTTGCAGCATACTGCTGGCCGTTTTAGCCGTCATCAGCACCTGGCCGCCGTTGGCTTTCAACAGGCCGCCGTTCTGTACCAATGTTTCCAGTGCCGCGCCGTCCACCTGCAGATTCAGCAGTTTGTTGCCGTCGAAATTCAGCGTGATGTCATTGCCGGCGCCCAGTGCGATGCTGCCCATTTGCGCCTGAATAACGCCCTGATTGCTAACGTGGGCTCCAAGCAGCGCCACGCTGCCGGTCTGGGCTGCAGTCAGGGTTCCGTCGTTACGTACTTCCGCCACAGATTTGCCCACAAAGCGGTTTTTGCCTGCAAGGAAGTCGGCATTGCTGATGTCGTGCGTAGAGGCGACCAGGCCCCCTACGTTTACCTGGGCATTTTTGCCAAACACCACGCCATTCGGGTTGACCAGGAAGACCTTGCCGTTGGCGTCGATGTTACCCTGAATATTACTGCCGTTGACGCCCATTACGCGGTTCAGCGCGACTGAATCGCTGCTGGGTTGCTTAAAGGTGACGCTTTCGTTGCTGCCGACGTTGAAACCGTCCCATTGGGTGATCAACTTGCCGCTTTGCTGATTGACCGTCATCTGCTGCCCGTTAGTGGCGATGTTGCCTTGCCCGGCAACGATATTTTGTCCGGTAGGCAGGGCATAGGCCGGTTCCAACGCCACCAGGCCCAACAGTGACAGCACAACCGCCAGCCGGCGTTTGCTACTGCGCTTGCCGCGACGGCTGCGGTTTTCGTTGACCACATTCCAGCAGTCTTGCGCCGGGTTCCATACCAGTGCATAGATTTTATTCATTTCTATTTCCTTGTTAATAAAGTGCGGCTTTCCGAGCCGCACGGGTTTTATTCCAGACCCTCAACATGCCAGGATATCTGGAGCCAAACTCTAAGTGTCTGTAGGAGGCCCCGCTTTTTTGTGCTTTTGGCCATGTGTCATAAGGCTGATTTTCTGCTGGTGGTTGCGCCATGATCGTTAAAGCGCCATAGCCTGGCCGGAGCCTGGCATGGCGGGTAAATATTCTCGTAAGATTGGCCGGCTCTGTAAGAATAAATTTAAATGAGTTATTCCTGCGTGTAGTTGGCTAATTTTTCTATTTTTTTACTGTTGAATGATGACGATTTATTTTTCTTAAATTTATCAAGAAATAATAAATTTAAAAATATCGATTTAGATAAATATAAACAATGGTGACTAAACCTAAAAAAACGTTTTTTTCAGGGGTTGATGCTAAGCGTGCTTTAAAAGAGAGGTTAGTGACGTAGAAAAAATATAAAATATATAGAAGTGTTTTGATATTAGTGACGAAAAACAATTTTATTTCTGTGTGTATTAGGTCGATGTTGAGCGATTTTACGACATAACTTCGCCTCCTTTGAAAACGGCATTTGGCAGAGGGGGATACAGGGACGGGGAGGGGAAAATTACCGAAGACCGGCAGAATGACGGCAATCTTTGGCGGGGACAAAAATTACGCGTCAAAAAACACGAGACTGGCTTAGCGTTCGGTAAATATAAAAAAGGTCAGGGCCCTGAGGCATCTGACCTTTTTGTTGCCG
>NZ_JBQZFU010000015.1:0-37340 GCF_052692135.1 Serratia sp. TSA_7 | reverse complement strand
GCTGCGCACTTCGCTTTGCGATAGCAAATTAGGGCTACTCTCCAGCGAGACCGCCACCTCACCGCCGCCGATCGTCGCCGATCCGCCGCTGTGGATCCGATCGCTCTGGCCGTTCGGCGCCACTTCCACCGCATAGCGCGAACCCGGTTCGAAGCTGACGTTGTTGGCCACGTTGAGCGTGCCGATCGAATTGCCCGGTGCCACGGTGCCGCCACGGCGGGCGGTCAACGCACCGACGCTGCCGGAGCCGCCCAGAATACCGGCGTTCTGCACCGTCACCGCCGAGGTGACCGAACCGTTGATCGCCAGCAGACCCTCGTTAATCAGCGTCGGGCCGGCGTAGGTGTTGGCCCCGGTCAGCACCAAGGTACCAATACCCTGCTTGGTCAGGCCGCCGTGGCCTGAGATAGCATTGCTCCAGACGTCCAGCCCGCAGTGAATATCGTCACACACCCGTTCGGTCGGTTTGCCCTTGTCCAGTACCGCGCCGATGCCCGGCAGATTCACCACAAACTGCTCGGGACCATAGGCACCACTGACGCGAAATTCCTCCGGAATGTCCTGTTCCGTGACGAACATGCCCGGACCGCGAATCGCTTTGCCCAGATCGATCATCCCCCAGCCAAACAGCGCATCGATACCCGGCGCGCCCATATCGACGGTGGTGGTCTTCAGTACCGAAGCGACCTGTGCGCCGGTCATGTACGGGAAGCGCTCCATCAGCACCGCAATGCTGCCGGCCACGTGCGGAGCCGCCATCGAGGTGCCGCTGTATTTGGCGTAACCCGTGGTCAGATTCTCCAGGCTGTTGCCTTCGATGATCGAGCTGTAGACTTTGCTGCCCGGCGCGGCAACGCAGAAGCTGGCGGTATAACCGCAACGTGAAGAGAAGGTGCTGATACTGTAATCGCCGCTATTGTTCGGATCTTGCAGGCTGGCGACGGAAAGCCAGTTGGGGGCAATCTCCGGCACGAAATAGGCCAGGCCGGCCATCGCATCCGGGTTATTCAGGTTGTAGTCATTGCCTGCGGCAAAAATGGTGACGATGCCGCTGCGTGCCGCATCGATAGCGCCCTGATAGGCACCGCCGGCTTTGGTGCCCAATATCTGTTTGATTTGATCGAACTGTTTCTGCGCGTCGGCGAGCGTGAAGTGGGGGTAAGCCGGATCCTTGCCACCTTCATCGAACTTCTCGGTGATGCCGATACCCCAACTGTTATTGATGATGCGCGCACCGCTGGCGATCAGCGCATCCCAACCGGCTTGGTATACCGCGCCGTCGTTGCCGAGAATGATGCCGTCTTCCGGCCCCGGGTCACCGTTTTCCGCGCTGATGATTTGCGCATTGAACGCCACGCCGTGCATTTCGCCGCCATCGCGGTTGCCGGCTGCGATACCGCCCACATGGGTGCCATGTGAGCCGAGCGTGCCGTCGGAATCCACGCTCGGCGTGCCGTCATAACGGAATGCGTCGCCTTTCTTCACCGGGATGTAAGGATCGGTGTACTCGCGGATGCCGGTCGTGACCAGGTTGATCACCTTGCCCGGGCTGGCGAATTCCGGATGTTGGGCATACACCGGCTGATCGAAAATACCGAGCTTAACGCCTTTTCCAGTATAACCGGCGGCGTAGGCCTGCTCTGCATGGATCGCCCCCAGGCCCCATTCAGCGTTGAATTCATTACTGCGCCAACTGCCCGGATCGCCCTGCCTGCCGCTCTCGACATAGGGTGTGGCCTGCGCTCCGCCGATCGCCGCCAGACATAAAAGCACTGCGCTCCATTGCGCACGATTCACGCCAATTTCAGGCCAGCCAAAGGCCGCCTGAACAGGCTTGACTCCTCTACGTTTACTTTCCATCCCAGATACCATCCCTTGTTGTTTGCAAATGTTTTATTGGTTTTTTTGTGTAACAGTTTCGTAACACCAAATAAATAAAGCACAACAATCTCAAGCACGCCTAATGGGTCAATAGCGAGGACGCCTGATTGGGACCGATAAACGTTATGTCAAAGAGAGGGGATGCATAAGGATTTCAAATGACCATAAATGGCCGGAGAGAGCGTTTTAATTGCGGTGGATAAAAATATAATCCAATGATAAATATGAATAATATAAAAACAAAAAGGCCAAGAGTTATTTCCCCTTAGGCCTATTAAAAATAGCTTGCCGGCCCCTCTTATCACTTTAAGTTATAAGAATTGCCGATATTTACTCAGTGAAATGTGCTGGTTTTAACAGAGAAGAACGTTGAAAATTGGATTATCATGCTAACGGTTTTCTGCTGTTCATCGCATCTTCTTCGGCCTGCCGAATAATGGCCTTCGCCATCCACTGCGTCACATCCTGAATGCCGCCGAGATCCAAACCCCAAATATCTTTCAGTACCAGAAAAACTTCCGAACCATAAATCAGTGAAAAAGAATGAATCACCCTCTGTAACGCCTCTGGCGGCAGTTTATCCTGTAACGGTTCTACCGCCAGCTTCAGCAGACGTTTGCGGTTGCCGCGTACCAGCTTTTCTATCGGCTTAATGGTACTGGAACGCGCCTCGGCCCATTGCTGGAGCGAAAGTTGCAATGCGGCACGCAAAGCACCTTCATGTTGCTCCATCTGTGGATAAGCAAAACTCAGCAACTGTTGAATGCGCACCCGAGCGTCATTGTCCGTTGGTTGCCACTCCAGAATAGGCCCCAAACTCTCCGCAACCACGGCAGCGACTAACGCACTCTGCGTAGGAAAATAGCGATAAGCCGTAGCACGCGAAACCTGAGCATGCAGGGCCAGTTCGGTAATTGAGGGAAAAGTCCCACCGTCAAACAACACCATTGCACTGTCAAGTAACAGCTTACGGGTTCTTGCTCGAGTATGGGTCAGATTTAGGGATACATTTAATGGCACGGCGACCTCTTTCACCAAGATAACGCTTGCCAGAACAATAGCTCAGGCGAATAAACACCACTGTAACAAACTTGGCTAACGCTGCGCCACGCAGGAAAAGGCGTTAATTTTTCCTTTCTTTCATCATATGAGACGTCAATCTCATTTTTGTGCGCAAACCTCTTGCACAAATGATACAGCCGTCTCATTATGATGATGAATTCACCGACTACGCTCAGTAACATTAGTCAACACCAGGGATTCAATTGAGTTAACTTATTAAATTATAATTAATATAGCGTGGCGGCCATCCGAACCTATCATTCAGGAACAGGCTAATGAACAATAATCAAGGGATGATCTATATTGCGACAACGGCGGATACGAAAGGGCAAGAATTGGCCTATGTCCGCAGCCTTATCGCCGATATCGGGTTACCCACGCTAACCATTGATTTATCCACCCATCACGTTCCGGCCCGCTACCCTGCCGATATTTCCGCCGCCACCGTCGCCAGCTACCACCCAGAAGGCGAAAACGCGGTATTCTGCGGGGATCGCGGTAAAGCGATTGCCGCCATGTCCATCGCTTTTGAGCGCTTTATGCTTTCACGTCAGGATGTTGCAGCCTTACTTGGCCTCGGCGGTTCCGGCGGTACTGCATTGATTACACCCGCCATGCAGCAATTACCCATTGGCTTGCCAAAGCTAATGGTTTCGACCATGGCATCCGGTGATACCTCCAGCTATGTTGGTGCAAGTGATATTGGCATGTTGTATTCGGTTACAGACGTAGCTGGTCTCAACCGCATTTCCCGTATCGTTTTAGGAAATGCCGCCCATCAAATCGCCGGCGCCGTTCGCTTTGCCACTCCGGCAGATACCGACAGTAAACCTGCCGTTGGGCTCACCATGTTTGGTGTCACTACTCCTTGCATTCAGGAGGTGACAGCCGCAATTGAAAAGGAATGGGATTGTCTGGTATTCCATGCAACCGGCAGCGGCGGCAGGGCGATGGAAAAGCTGGTTTATAGCCACCTGTTAAATGGCGTATTCGATTTAACTACTACTGAAGTCTGCGACTACCTGTTTGGTGGCGTGTTGGCCTGTAACGAAGATCGCTTCAATGCGATAGCCCATACCGGCATTCCTTGTGTCATGTCTTGCGGTGCCCTCGATATGATTAACTTTGGCCACCCAGACACCATCCCCGCTCGTTATGCTGAGCGTCAGTTCTATAACCATAATGCCCAAGTGACTCTGATACGGACTACGCCAGAAGAAAATGCCCAAATGGGTCGTTGGATTGGTGAAAAGCTGAATACATGTACCGGGGAGGTTCGCTTCCTGATCCCTGAAGGTGGCGTTTCCGCTCTCGATGCCCCTGGGCAAGCATTCTGGGATCCCGAAGCTTTGGCAGCCTTCGTCAACGCGCTGGAAATGACATGGCGACCCACGGAAAAACACCGTCTGATCAGAACCCCTTATAACATCAACGATCCCCGCTTTGCCGACATCGCCGTGCAACAGTTTAGGGAGATATCTCGTACTTATTGATTGGAGTTAAAAATGGCCAAACATACCCGACAGGAGCTACTTACTAAATTCAGGGAAATGATTGCCCGCCGTGAACCTATCATTGGCGGAGGTGCCGGCACCGGGCTCTCAGCCAAATGCGAAGAGGCCGGCGGCATCGATCTGATAGTCATTTATAACTCGGGCCGCTATCGCATGGCGGGTCGAGGCTCCCTGGCAGGTTTGCTGGCCTATGGCAACGCAAACGAAATCGTCATGGATATGGCCAAAGAAGTCTTGCCCGTGGTCAAACACACTCCTGTTTTGGCTGGAGTTAATGGTACGGATCCTTTCTGCCATTTTGACAAGTTTCTTGATGAGATTAAGAACACGGGCTTCGCCGGGGTGCAGAACTTTCCAACGGTGGGTCTTATTGACGGCAACTTCCGCGCCAATCTGGAGGAAACCGGTATGGGATATGCGCTGGAGGTGGACATGATTCGTCTGGCGCATGAAAAAGATCTGCTGACCACACCTTATGTTTTCAATGCACAAGATGCGGTAGCGATGACTGAGGCAGGTGCCGATATCATAGTGCCGCACATGGGGCTGACTACCGGCGGCAGCATTGGCGCAGAAACGGCTCTGACCCTGGCCGATTGCGTCCCGCTGATTAACGATTGGGCCCAGGCTGCCAAACGGATCCGCGAAGACGTGATCGTCCTTTGTCACGGAGGTCCAATAGCCACGCCTGAAGATGCCTCATATATCATGCGGCGCTGTCCTTTGGTGGATGGCTTCTACGGTGCCAGCTCCATGGAGCGTCTGCCTACGGAACTAGCGTTAACCGAAACCACTCGTCAATTTAAAAAAATTAACCGGGATTGACAGGAAACTCACTCACTCGCACGCAATACCAAGGGAAACCCGTTGTTTAACGGGAAGGTAAGTTGAAGTGAGATAAACAAAAGGGCCAGATGAATAATCTGGCCCTTTTTATTTACCCCATGACGCTATTACTGTTCGGTCGTCATTTTCGATTTCATTTTATTCATGTGGTCCATCATTTTCTGTTCGCGTTTCTGATAATTCTCATTGTATTGTTTTTTCTGCTCAGGGGTCAGCAGGTTATACATTTTATTTTCCGCTTTGGCGCGTTCCAGCATATGTTCGGACTGCGCTTTGCTGATGGCATCAATTTGGGATTTCGCTTTTGCTTCATCGAAGCTGTCGCTAGCCACCAGGTTGTGCAACGCCTGACGCTCCTCTTTTACGCCCGCACCGCGATTCTGGTGTGATTCTTTCATGATGTCGCGCATTTGCTGGCGCTGCTGTTCAGTCAGGTTCAGGCCGGCAAACGGCCCGCCTTTACCTTCGCCTTTATGGTGCATCATTTTCATCGGGGCGGCATCCGCAGCAGTTGCCGGCGCCGCCGTGGTGTCCGCAGCGAAGGCCATGGAAGCAGAGCCCAGCGCCAGAGTAGAAGCTACAAATAAAGCGGTCAGTTTACGCATAATCATTTCCTTAAAATTATTCTTCATCAGGAGCGCTGTACGTGAACAGGCTCTTCTTTCGTTCGTCGGGGATAATAGTAGGCCGTTAAACATAGAGTAATGCGATGCTGTGTAAATTTTTTAAAACCCAAAACAGGTTTATTCGACAACTTTGAGTAAATTATGGAGATAGTGTCTAGGGTCCGGAAATTTTGATTGCCTGAGAAAATTAAAATTCACCTCAATGGGGTTATTCCTGACGCCCGCAGCCTTTATTATAATTTAGCCTCATCCAGTACAACCGCCCTTCAACAATATGGCGGTATCCAATGCGCAAAAATCGTACGAATGTCCCTTGATTGAAGATTTTTCTCTTACACTCAAAGCAACCGGCAACAGTGGGACATTTACACAGCAAAACTAATTATTGCTTATATAATAGTTTCATCACCCATGCCCGCCCGTGAAAAACGTGTTATATGATGGAGATACGTGCACTGCGGCCGCTACCGAGCCTGAAAACTGCGGCTACGCTCATTGCGGAAACCTGGCTGTCGTGCCCTTTTGAGGAATCATCATGTTCGCAGACCAAGGCCCTATGCTCCTGAACGCCCACTTTGGCACCGGCAGCCCCTACTGGCGGCTGGCATTCGACAGCAATGCCCTGGAGCTGTCCGCAGTCAAAGGCAAAGCCCATATGGCCGTGGCGCTCAGCGCCATACAGGCGGCAAAAATACGGCGTCTGAGCGGCATTACCGCCAGCCTGGATATCTCTATTTCGCTGGTCGGCGAGCCGATACATTTGCATCTGGTGGGCCGCCGGATCAACAAACTGGAATGGGCCGGCACCGCCTCCGCTTTCAGCGACACCAAGTCGGTCGCCCGTGACCTGGTGCATGGGCTTTCCTTTGCCGAGCAGGTGGTATCCGAAGCCAATTCGGTGATCGTGATTGTCGATCAGCATGGCCGCATCCAACGCTTCAACCGTTTGAGCGAAGAATACACCGGCCTGCATGAACATGATGTCATTGGCAAAAACGTCTTTCAGCTGTTTATGAGCCCGGAAGAAGCGGCGGCCTCGCGGCGAAATATCGCCGGTTTTTTCCGTAATGGTTCGTCCTACGAGGTGGAACGTTGGGTCAAAACGGTAAAAGGCGAGCGGCTGTTTTTGTTCCGCAACAAATTCGTCCACAGCGGTAGCGGGAAAAACGAAGTCTTCCTGATTTGTTCCGGTACGGACATCACCGAAGAACGCCGCGCCCAGGAACGCCTGCGGGTGCTGGCCAATACCGATATCATCACCGGCCTGCCCAACCGCAACGCCATTCAGGACAAAATCATCCAGGCTATCGCGGAGCGCGGTGACAGCAACGTTGGGCTGGTGTACCTCGATCTCGATAATTTCAAAAAGGTGAACGACGCCTACGGGCATATGTTCGGCGACCGTTTGCTGGTTGAAGTATCGCTGGCGGTGCTCGGCTGTCTGGAGCCCGATCAGGTTCTGGCCCGTCTTGGGGGCGATGAATTCCTGGTGCTGGCCCAACAGGCCGACCGCGAGGTGCTGCAACAGCTGGCCCAGCGTATTATCGATCGATTGAAAACGCCCTTCCGCATCGGCCTTATCGAAGTCTATACCGGTTGTTCGATTGGCATCGCGCTGTGCCCGGAACACGGTAACGATCTCGACGGCCTGATCCGCAGCGCCGACACCGCCATGTACGTCGCCAAAGAGCGCGGCAAACGCACCTTTACCGTATTCTCGCCGGAAATGAACAAACGCGTCGCCGAATATATGTGGCTGGACACCAACCTGCGCAAGGGTCTGGAGCAAAATCAACTGGTGGTTTATTACCAACCGAAAATCGATGCGCTCAGCGGCATGGTGCACAGCGTGGAAGCCCTGGTACGTTGGGACTCGCCCGAACGCGGTCTGATCCCGCCGTTACAGTTTATCTCTTACGCTGAAGAATCCGGGCTGATAGGCCCGCTCGGCCGATGGGTGCTGCAGACTGCGGCCAAACAGGCCGCCCAGTGGCAACAGCAAGGGCTGGCGCTGCGGGTCGCCGTAAATCTTTCCGCACGGCAGTTGGTCGATGATTCCATCGTGGAAGATCTTATCAACGTGTTGCAGCACAACAAGTTGACGCCGTGCCTGCTGGACTTCGAACTGACGGAAAGCAGCCTGATTGAGGATGAGAGACGCGCACGCGCGGTCATCACCCGGCTGCGAGAACTGGGCGCGCAAGTTCATCTCGATGATTTTGGCACCGGGTACTCCTCGCTGGCGCAGCTGGCGCGTATCCCGCTGGATGCCATTAAGTTGGATAAAAGCTTTGTGCGCGGCGTGAATTTCAATCCGGTTTCGCAATCGCTGGTGCGCGCCATCGTCGCGGCGGCCGAGGCGCTGAAATTCCGGGTGATCGCCGAAGGCGTTGAGACAGAAAGCGAGAACAGGTTCCTGGATGAGGTTGGCGTGGACGAGAAACAGGGGTTCCTGTTTGCGCGGCCAATGCTCCCGGAACAGCTGGAACATTGGCTGCGGTCTTATTGCCCGTCACCCCCCTCAGCGTGATGCGGGCAGGTTTGCATTAGCCGGCACGGCGCAGGTTCAGCGTATGACGATCCTGCAGCATGACCAAACGTTCAATATAGGCGCGGTCTTTCTCCTCGATAGTGAAAGCCGAATGCACCCAATCTTCGGTGATGTCCATCAACTCCGAACGCGTAAGCTGCAATACCCTCTGGCGAGCGCGCAGCATGGCGCGCATGCCGTTCAGCTTGGGCCGGATGGTATCGATAAAGGTACGGGTGGCTATATAGGCGTCACCGGGCTGGAAAAGTTGATCGACCAGGCCGCGGCTTTCAAACCATTCGGCGGTGTGCGACTCGCCGCTCCAGATAAGCTCCTCGGCCAAGCGCATGCCCGCTTTGCGCGCCACCAGCGAATAACCGCCCATGCCGGGGAACAGATTGAAGGCAATTTCCGGGAAGCCCATGCGCGCATTGTTCTGCGCCAGAACGAAATGGTGCGCCAGCGCCGCTTCAAACCCCCCGCCCAGCGCGCTGCCCTCCACCATCGCAATGCTAACCGCCCCGGTATCGAACCCGCGCGCCGCCGCGTGCACACAATCAATGCAGGCGCGCGCGTAAGCCATCATCGCTTCACGTTTGCGGTTTTTAATCGCTTCGGCAAAGAATTGCAGATCGCCGCCGACGTTGAACATGTTCGGCACCAGCGAACCGGTCACCCAAAAATCAAACTGCAGCGACGACTCTTTCGCCGCCTGCGCCAACGTCATGATGTCCTCGATCAGCGCCTGATTGAAGCAAGGCCGCGGCTCGGCGCGCAGCAGCATCCACATGATGTGCCGCTCTTCCTCATAGTAGGCGGAAATCTGTGTCAAAGTGCCCGCTTCGGTGAACGGACGACAGGTGGGATGATTTAGTAATTTCATATAGCCTTCCATTTTCTCTATTGATAACAGTTGAAACCGTTCCAGCCCCTACGGCTGCAGCAACGCTGCGGTTGAACCCCCGCAGCGCCACCTCATGAGTAAACGCTTTCTTGGTGATGAAATAGATAAAAATTGGCGGTCGGCGAATGAAAAAGGCCGCGCTGGCAGCGCGGTTGATATGAGAATTTTACCTATCGGCGAGCAAGAAGATTTCACCCGGCAGGGCAACGCGATAAGCTCACAAATTGCTCGCTTGCCGCCCCGACGGCCAATCGGCGGGCATTTTGGCTATAATCAAGGCTGAGACAGCCTCTACCCTAAATAATTCGAGTTGCAGGAAGGCGGCAACTGAACGAATCCCGGCGAGCTTACTTCAGTAAGTGATTCGGGTAAGTGAAGGCAGCCAACGTACATGCAAGTTGAAGTATGACGGGTATATTTATCGTTAAGGAAATCGTGACGTAATGCCTACAGGATCAGATAAAGAACCCCGTCAGCCCCACAGTGAAACGCCGCAAAAACCCCTGATCGGTATCAAAACCGGCCACGGAAAAATTGACCGGCACATTTCCGGTTTTTCACGGCTGGTCGAGCGCATCCAGGCCTGGCCCAGCATCGCTCATCTGCTGCGCGCCACCGAGCGCTTTAACGATCGTCTGGGCAGCCAATTCGGTGCCGCCATCACCTATTTTTCGTTTCTCTCGCTGATTCCGATTCTGATGGTGTCGTTCGCCGCCGTCGGCTTTGTGCTGGCGTCCAATCCTGACCTGCTGGCCGGGTTGATCAATAAAATTGTCGGCAGCATTAGCGATCCTACGCTGGCCAGCACGCTGAAAAATACCGTTAATACCGCCATTCAGCAGCGCACTACGGTGGGGCTGACAGGCCTGGCGCTGGCGCTGTATTCGGGGATCAGTTGGATGGGCAATCTGCGCGAGGCGATCCGGGCGCAGTCGCGTGACGTGTGGGAGCGTAATCCGCAGGATCAGGAAAAGCTCTATTTCAAATATACCCGCGACTTTATCTCGCTAACCGGCCTGGTGGTGGCGCTGATCATTACCCTGACGCTGACCTCCATCGCCGGTTCGGCACAGGCGGCCATCGTCAGCGCATTGGATCTGGAAGGCATAGAATGGCTGCGCCCGGCGATGACGCTGATTGCGTTGTCGATCTCCATTCTCGCCAACTACCTGCTGTTCCTGTGGATCTTCTGGATGCTGCCACGCCATAAGCCAAAGAAAAAGGCGTTGCTGCGCGGGACGCTGCTCGCCGCCATCGGCTTCGAAGTGATTAAGTTTGTGATGACCATGACGCTGCCGCAGGTGGCAAAATCCCCTTCCGGCGCCGCCTTTGGATCGGTGATTGGGTTGATGGCGTTCTTCTATTTCTTTGCCCGCCTGACGCTGTTCTGCGCCGCCTGGATCGCCACCGCGCAGTATAAAGAAGATAAAACCCTGCCGACATCCGAGCAGCCTGCCCCCTGAAGCAATGCAATCATACCGGCCATCATTCGATGGCCGGTGTTTTATTCTGAGATAACACTAAAAACCCAGCACACACCACCAAAACCAAACCTTTAGCCGTCTAAAAACCAGCATAACAAACTACCGGCTAACTTTTCTTTACGATTTTTACAGCAATTAAATCTGTATATTATTCATTTTGCAACGTTAAAACCTAAAGGGAGTTACAGTACTGAAACATTAAGCTTTTTAACCGGTTAATGACGGTATTGTACAAAGTTTCATCATTGAAAAGGCATTTTGCTATGACTAAGATGGATTTTTACAAATTCAAAAAATAAGAAACACTATGCAAGCATCCATCGCACCAACTCTGGACGCCGACGAGGCGTCAACACCGGTAAACTCACGCGGAAAAGTGATTGTCGCCTCGCTGGTCGGTACCGCCATCGAGTTTTTCGATTTCTATATTTACGCCACCGCCGCAGTGATCGTCTTCCCGCATATCTTCTTCCCGCAGGGCGACCCGACCACGGCCACGTTGCAATCGCTGGCCACCTTCGCCGTCGCCTTTATTGCACGCCCGATTGGTTCGGCGCTGTTCGGTCACTTCGGCGATCGCGTGGGCCGCAAGGTGACGCTGGTCGCCTCGCTGCTCACCATGGGAATTTCTACCGTGCTGATCGGCCTGCTGCCGAGCTACGACACCATTGGCATCTTTGCACCGCTCCTGCTGGCGCTGGCGCGTTTTGGCCAAGGGCTTGGTCTGGGCGGTGAATGGGGCGGCGCGGCTTTGCTGGCTACCGAGAATGCTCCTGCTAGAAAGCGCGCGCTGTACGGTTCATTCCCGCAATTGGGTGCGCCTATCGGCTTCTTCTTCGCCAACGGGACCTTCCTGCTGCTCTCCTGGCTGCTGACAGACCAACAGTTTATGGAATGGGGCTGGCGCGTGCCGTTTATCCTGTCCGCAGCTCTGGTGCTGATCGGCCTGTATGTCCGCGTATCGCTGCATGAAACCCCGGTATTCGCCAAGGTGGCGAAAGCCGGCAAACAGGTAAAAATCCCGCTCGGCACCCTGCTGAGCAAGCATTGGAAGGCGACCATACTCGGTACCTTCATCATGCTGGCGACCTATACCCTGTTCTACCTGATGACGGTTTACTCGATGACCTACGGCACCACGGCGCAGCCGCTGGGGTTAGGCTACTCACGCAATACCTTCCTGTGGATGCTGATGGTGGCGGTAATCGGTTTTGGCGTGATGGTGCCGATTGCCGGCCTGTTGGCGGATGCCTTTGGCCGCCGCAAGACCATGATCGCCATTACCCTGCTGATGATCGCTTTCGCCTTCCTGTTCCCAAGCCTGTTGGGCTCCGGCAATCAGGTGCTGGTGATGGGCTTCCTGCTGTGCGGTCTGAGCATCATGGGCCTGACCTTCGGCCCGATGGGGGCGCTGCTGCCGGAGCTGTTCCCGACCGAAGTGCGTTATACCGGCGCGTCGTTCTCCTACAACGTGGCGTCAATCCTCGGGGCCGCCGTGGCGCCTTATATCGCCACCTGGCTGGCAACCCACTACGGTCTGTTCTACGTCGGTCTGTATCTGGCAGCGATGGCCAGCCTCACGCTGATCGCCTTGCTGCTGATGAAAGAGACCCGGGATATGTCGCTGTAACCCTTGTTTTGCGGCCCCCCCGGCGGGGCCGCACTTCCCGCTTTGTCTCCTGTCATAAATTCGGACTATGCTGTGCGCTCCTCCCGTTGAACGGAAATCGATGATGTCTCTGCGCCGCAGGCTGTATTGGTACCTTGTTCCCCTGATCGTTGCCGCCCTTGCATTGGGTGCCTGGTTCGGGCTGAAATCATCCCATCCGGACGCGCTTTGGCGCATCGTCAGCCAACAGTGCTTGCCCAACCAGCAGGCGCACAATAACCCGGCACCCTGCGCACAGGTTGACACACAGGCCGGTTTTGTCGTGTTTAAGGATCGCAACGGGCCGCTGCAATATCTGTTGATGCCAAGCGCTAAAATTACCGGTATTGAAAGCCCGACGGTGCTGGAAGCCACCACCCCGAACTTCTTTGCGCAAGCCTGGGCGGCGCGCCATTTTATGGCAGATAAATATGGCAAAGAGATAGATGACGCTGATATTTCGCTGGCGATTAATTCCGAGTATGGCCGCAGCCAGAATCAGCTGCACATTCATATTTCCTGCCTGCTGCCGGCGGTAAAAACGCAGTTGGCGCAGTTTGCGGCGGATTACACCGAGCAATGGCAACCGCTGCCCGGTGGCCTGCTGGGTCACGATTATCTGGTGCGCCGGGTCGCGCCTGACGAATTGGCCAGGCAAGGTGCTTTCCGCCTGCTGGCCGAGGGCATCCCACGCGCCAATGGCCGCATGGGCAGCTTTGGCCTGGCGATGACCGCACTCCCAGGTGGCGACTTCCTGCTGCTGGCCACCGAACGCAGCCTGCTGCCCTTTACTCTGGCCTCGGCGGAAGAAATTCAGGATCACGACTGCCGGGTGCTGAATTAAAGATGGCCCGCTTGACGGGCCACAGAGATCATTTCTTTTGCTTCATCTTTTGCAGGATTTGCCCGCATTGGTTTTCATCGCCGCCTTCGCTCGGGGAAACCAACGCCAGCAAGGCTGCCGCCGGCGTCAGCACCACGCCCAGCGCCACCGCAGCCGCACCGCGCGCAATCAGCGGGCCGGCTTTAACGCCGGCATCCGGGTTCTTGAAGGTCCCTTTCACATACAAGGGTGAACGCAGCGTCAGCACACGCATCCCCTTGCTTTCCGGATCGATGGACAAATCCAGCCGCTCGCTGGCCAAATTGGCGTCGCCGCTGATATTGATAATGGCGTTCTCGGTGTCAAACACGAACAGCCGCGGCGCGGCGACGCCATTGCGAATACCGACATCCGCCGCCGCACAGTTGATGCCCACGACATCGTCACCAAACAGCTTCGCGACCAGATAATTGCCCACATTCAGCCCGAGGATCTCCATCAGTCCGCGGCTGATCACGCCGTTGTTAACCACCATGCGCAGTTCGCCGCTGCTGGTTGCCAACAGCTCGGCCACCGAATTACCGCTGCCGGTCAGTTTGGCATCCCCGTTCATCTGCCCCAGGCTGCGCTTCATCGACGCCACGTTCGGCAGAAGTTGCTGAAGCTGGAATTTACGCGCATGCATATCCACCCGGCCCTGCATCGGGTTTTTACCGCCGTCCAGACGAAGGGTGGCGTTGAGGTTGCCGCCGGCCACGCCGAATCGCAACGGATCCATCAGGATCACACCGTTATCCAACTGCAAATGGGTAGAGAGATCGCTCAGCGGCAGCGAATTGCCGCGCTCGATGCGTTTCGCGGTAAATTTCACGTCCGCATCCATCAGGTTCCAGCTTTTGGTGTCAAATTTCTCAACCGGTAACACCTTGTCGGCAGGCTGACGGCTCTTCTCCCCACGACCGGCTTTTTCCGTATTGGAATCCGCACCAATCAACGGCGCCAGATCGGCCAGGCGCAGCTGTTTCGACAGCACTTCACCGCTCAGTTTGGGCCGAGGTTTACTGGCGACATATTTCAAATTGCCGTGGATATCGCTGTCGCCGATTTTGCCGTCGAACTTCTGGTACTGGAACACCGCGCCGCCTTTCTCGTGCAACCGTGCGATCAGGTGCCCATCGGTAGAGTACGGTGGGGTATTCGGCAGCAAAACGCCAGTCAGGCCATACAGATTGCCCAGGCTATCGCCGGATAATTTTACCCGCAGATCCAACCCGCCCAGGTTCATCGGATCGGACAGCGTGCCGGCCACCACCACCCGGGCTGCGCCGGAGCGCACGTCGGCTTGCAGCGGGAAAGGCACCTCGGCATTCTGCAGCGACAGCATGCCGCCCATCTTGCCGCTGCCCGACAGCGGCTCGCCGTTGTATTTGCCCTTCACCTTCCAGCCAAAAACATAGTCGGGGGTGATCGCACTGCCGGCGTCTTTTTTTCCTGTGACCTCGCTGAACGGCAGCGGCTTGCCAAGCGGGTCAATCAGCGCACGGAAATCTGCCTTCAGCGTGGCGTCTTTAACATCAATCTGACCGCGATCGAAGACGACGTCATGAATATTCACCGACCAGTCGGACGTCGGTTGTTTGGGATCGCCGGCCAGGTTGAAGGTCCAGTTATTGTCGCCGTTCGCCAGCCGTTGCAAGGTGGCGTTCGGCTGTTTCAGCCAGATACGCGGAATCAACACCTCTTTGCCGAGCAGCGCCAGCGGCGCGATGCTGGCATCGACGCGTTGCAGTTGGACCATGCTGTCGCCGGGAATATTTTTGGGATTGCCCAGCACAATGTCTTCGGCATGAATGTGCGGCCACGGCACCCAGGCACGCCAGCCCCCCTCATCTTTCTCACGCGCCCAGTCCACGCCCAGCTCGCCGCGGATCGCAAACGGCCGCTGCAACTCGGCAGACATCTTGTCATTGATGGTCGGTTTAAGGCGGTTCCAGTCGAAGGTCATCACAAAGATCACCAGCGCGGCAATCACCAGCAGCACGATGCCGCCAACCCAGCTGAAAGCTTTTCCCGTTCTTGTCATATCGGCTCCCTGAACACGGTAATCTGCCACTAAAATTGATAAGCAGGCTTTACCAAGCCTAGCCGAGGATAGGCGAGAGTTCACGCTTTAGGCAGGCAGAGAGTCAGGCGGGCGGCGAGGAAAACAACATCGGCAAGGTTTGCAGCGTTTCAAAACGGGCCGGGCGGGAAAGGTAGTAGCCCTGCGCAGCCAATGCGCCGGAACGCTGCACCAGCAGCCATTCCTGCTCGGTCTCCACCCCTTCGACGATCACCCCTTCGCTGAACTGGTTCATTATTTTGATCAGGGTGAAAAGCAACTCGATGCCGTCTTCCGTCTGCTTCAGCAGGGTGAATAACTCACGCGCCACTTTAATGTATTGGTAACGCCAGGTACTGATGGCACAGAAGTTCGCCAAGCCGCTGCCGAAATCATCCAGCCACAACCGCTCCGCCCCCGTAATTTGCTGCAACGGACAGCTCAGCGCCATCCCGGCATGCTCCACCAGCTCAAAGCGCAGATAGGGCATCGCGGTAATCTGCCTTTGCAACTCAGCATGTCGCTGCAACGCCTGCAGCGCAATACCGTCGATATTGACCGACACCATCAACGCATGGCGGATAAGATGCGGCTGCCAGCCTTGCAGGAAGCTGAGTTGTTCCTGAATGATCCGCAGGCGCGAGCTAACGTCGAGGGCGGCAAAATAGCGCTCCGGCGATTGCGGCTTGTCCGGCGCGCTGGGGTGATACACCACCGTTAACAGCTCTATCGCCAGCAAAGCGCCGGAGGTGCGGTAGATAGGCTGAAAGGTGTACAAACGCCGACATTGTCGCCAGTAACGTTGCGTTTTTACGCGCATGCAGACGGCAAGGAATGGCGCCAGCAGACCAGAGTTCGTCTTGGTTGTCATGGGTACTATCGCCATCGAAGGAGAATGAAAACGCTCAGGCTGCGGTAGTGCTGCTCTTAGTTTATCGGCAAGATGCGATAAAACTTTAAGCGATAGCGAAAGCCTTTTACATTGATAACAGATCAATAACAGAGGAAAAGACATGCCCTACGTAAATATCAAAATTACCCGCGAAGGCGCGACGCCGGAGCAAAAGAAACAGCTGATCGCCGGCGTGACGCAACTGTTGGTGGATACGCTAGGGAAAAACCCGGCGACCACCGTGGTGGTCATTGATGAAGTAGAAACCGACAATTGGGGCATCGGCGGCCACAGCGTCACCGACCTGCGCGCAGCCGCGAAATAACGGCCGGCGGCACGCTTCGCTATCGGGAAACTTTTCCATTTCCCGATAGCGATCATAAATTAATTAAAACGATGTTTTATTTTTATTGACTCCCCCCGCCCTTGCGTTGAGACTGAAGGCGTTGCGCATCCCTTTGTTTTTTCTTCCAGCCAGGGCCGTTGACTATGACCACCCAGAATCTTGCCGTGATCGGCGAATGCATGATTGAACTGTCGCAAAAAGGCGCGGAGCTCAGCCGCGGATTTGGCGGCGATACCTTAAACACCGCCGTTTACATCGCCCGCCAGGTGCCGGAAACCGCGCTGCAGGTGCATTACGTCACCGCCCTCGGCACCGATAGCTTCAGCCAGGAAATGCTGCAGGCCTGGCAACAGGAAAAGGTTAAAACCGATTTGATCCAACGGCTGGAAAACAAGCTGCCGGGGTTGTATGTGATCGAAACCGATGATACCGGCGAGCGCACCTTCTATTACTGGCGCAACGACGCCGCCGCACGCTACTGGCTGGAAGGGCCCCAGGCGGAAAGCCTGTGCGAGCATCTGGCCCATTTCGATTATCTGTACCTCAGCGGTATCAGCGTGGCCATTCTCAACCCAGCCAGCCGCACCCGATTGCTGGCGTTGCTGCGCCAGTGCCGCGCCAACGGCGGGAAGGTGATTTTCGATAATAACTATCGGCCGCGCCTGTGGCAGAACCGCGAGGAAACCCAACAGGTTTATCGCGATGTGCTGGCCTGCACCGACATCGCCTTCCTGACCCTGGACGATGAAGACCTGCTGTGGGGCAAACAACCGGTGGAACAGGTGGTCCGCCGCACGCAGGCATTGGGTGTAACGGAGATTGTGATCAAACGCGGCGCAGACGCCTGCCTGGTATTCAGCGCCGAAGGCACCGAGCTTGAGATTCCGGCGGTGCAGCTGCCGAAAGAGAAGGTGGTGGATACCACCGCCGCAGGGGACTCCTTCAGCGCCGGATACCTGGCGGTACGTTTAACCGGCGGCGACGCGGTACAGGCGGCACAGCGTGGCCACCTGACTGCCAGCACGGTTATCCAATATCGTGGAGCCATCATCCCGCGGGAGGCAATGCCGCAGTAATGCCTGATCTCCAAAAATGCGAAAGGCCAGCAACGATGCTGGCCTTTTTAATGGGCTTAATATGCTAAGCCCTTAGTCGCTGAAATAACAACGCGACAGCTTGAAAGACGACGGGTATTTAGCCTGCTACCGCGATACGTTTCATATCAGTCATATAACCACGCAGTTTGCGGCCAACGGATTCGATTGGGTGATTGCGCACCGCTTCGTTCACGTCACGCAGTTGCGCGTTGTCCACGGAAGTACCGGCCACGGATTTACCCAAATCGCCTGCCTGCAGAGTCGTCATAAACTCTTTCAGCAACGGCACTGCGGCGTTAGCGAACAGGTAGTTGCCGTATTCAGCGGTATCAGAGATAACCACGTTCATTTCATACAGACGCTTGCGCGCGATGGTGTTGGCGATCAGCGGCAGCTCGTGCAGTGATTCGTAGTAAGCGGATTCTTCGATGATGCCTGCGTCAACCATGGTTTCGAACGCCAGCTCAACGCCTGCTTTCACCATAGCGACCATCAGCACGCCGTTATCAAAGTATTCCTGCTCGCTGATTTTGCCTTCGAACTGCGGCGCATTCTCGAATGCCGATTTGCCGGTCTCTTCACGCCAGTTCAGCAGTTTTACGTCGTCTTCTGCCCAGTCGGCCATCATGCCGCTGGAGAAGGCGCCGGAGATGATGTCGTCCATGTGTTTCTGGAACAGCGGCGCCATGATCTCTTTCAGTTGTTCGGACAGCGCATAAGCACGCAGCTTGGCCGGGTTGGACAGACGATCCATCATCAGGGTGATGCCGCCCTGCTTCAGCGCTTCGGTGATGGTTTCCCAACCGAACTGAATCAGTTTCTCGGCGTAAGCCGGCTCGGTGCCTTCAGCAACCAATTTGTCGAAGCACAGCAGCGAACCCGCCTGCAACATGCCGCACAGAATGGTTTGCTCACCCATCAGGTCAGATTTCACTTCGGCAACGAAGGAGGACTCCAGCACGCCGGCACGGTGGCCGCCAGTCGCTGCTGCCCAGGCCTTGGCGATCGCCATGCCTTCGCCTTTCGGGTCGTTTTCCGGGTGAACCGCAATCAGGGTCGGCACGCCGAAACCGCGTTTGTATTCTTCGCGCACTTCGGTGCCCGGGCATTTCGGCGCCACCATCACTACGGTGATGTCTTTACGTACCTGTTCGCCCACTTCAACGATGTTGAAGCCATGGGAGTAGCCCAGCGCCGCGCCGTCTTTCATCAGCGGCTGAACTGCGCGAACCACTGAGGTGTGCTGTTTGTCCGGCGTCAGGTTAACCACCAGGTCCGCCTGCGGGATCAGATCTTCGTAGGTGCCGACTTTGAAGCCATTCTCGGTCGCTTTACGCCATGAAGGTCGCTTCTCGTCGATGGCTTCTTTGCGCAGGGCATAGGCAACGTCCAGGCCCGAGTCACGCATGTTCAGCCCCTGGTTCAGGCCCTGTGCGCCACAGCCGACGATCACCACTTTTTTGCCTTTCAGGTAGCCGGCTTCATCCGCAAATTCGTCGCGAGCCATGAAACGACACTTGCCCAATTGCGCCAACTGCTGACGCAGGTTCAAGGTGTTGAAATAGTTAGCCATGGTGGTACTCCAGTTAGATGTTGTGTCGATTTAGCTTATCGATGTTATTTTCATTCCCCGCCCTGTCTGTGCGGAGATTCGTTAAACTCAATGTATAACAGGAAACGCGTTGCTTAAATTGATATATTACGAATGTGATATTGCAATTTATGCAACACTCTTGCTGCGAGCGTACCTATATGGATTTACGTGATTTAAAACTGTTCCTCCATCTGGCGGAAAGCCAGCATTTTGGCCGCACCGCCAAAGCGATGCACGTCAGCCCGTCGACGCTATCCCGCCAGATCCAACGGCTGGAGGAGATCCTCGGCCAACCGCTGTTTTTGCGCGATAACCGCACCGTGCAGCTCACCGATGCCGGTGAACAGCTGAAAGAGTTTGCCCAGCATACCCTGTTGCAATACCAGCAGTTGAAACATTCGCTGGGCCAGCACGGCCCTTCGCTGAGCGGCGAATTGCGGCTGTTTTGCTCGGTTACCGCTGCCTACAGCCATCTGCCGCCAATCCTCGACAGGTTCCGGGCGCAGCATCCGCTGGTGGAAATCAAACTCACCACCGGTGACGCTGCCGACGCGGTCGACAAGGTGCAGTCCAACGAGGCCGACCTCGGCATTGCCGGCCGGCCAGAAACCCTGCCCACCAGCGTGGCGTTCACTAAAATCGGCGAAATCCCGCTGGTACTGATCGCCCCTGCGCTCCCCTGCGCGGTACGCAGCCAGGCGTTTGTCGCAAAGCCCGATTGGGCCACCATTCCGTTTATCCTGCCGGAGCACGGCCCGTCGCGAAAACGCATCGAACTGTGGTTCCGCCGCCAACGCATCGCCAACCCGCTGATTTACGCCACCGTCGGCGGCCACGAGGCCATCGTTTCGATGGTAGCGCTGGGTTGCGGCATTGCGCTGATCCCCGGCGTGGTGGTAGACAACAGCCCGGAACCGGTGCGTAACCGCATCTCGCAGCTGGAAAATATTTCGATGGTCGAACCCTTTGAACTGGGCGTTTGCGTACAGAAAAAGCGCCTCAGCGATCCGTTGATCGAGGCTTTTTGGCGCCTGCTGTGAACGGTCGACATCTTGAAAACGAAATCACTGCATTCAAACATGAACATTTGAAATATTAAGCCCGATGGATTTCAAGTTACAGCCAACAGGCTGCAGCTTGAAAGACGACGGGTATTCATAAATCAGCCGGATCGATTTGCTTCATCGTCTCCACCTGCATCAGCCAGCGATACAGCGGCTCCAACTGTTGGAAACCCTGCGTCAGCGTCTGCACCAGGCCTGCGCTGAACAGCTTTTCTACCTGGCTGTCGCTGACCATCACCGCAAAAGATTTGCGGTTATACCAGGTGGCGATCTCCGCCGCCTGCTCTTTCACCAGCGGGCGTTTGTAGCTTTCCCCCACCAGCTCGAACGGCGGCCGACAGCAGGCCGCCACCTCTAAAAACGGCTGCGACCGGCGCAGCAGCGTATGGCGGAACAGGTCCATCGTCGGCTTGTTGGCGCTGTAATAGCCCAGCCCATAGCGCAACATATCCGGCCCCAGTTCAAAGAAATACACCGGCGCGTCTTTCCAGTCTTTACTCGGCCGTTTAAACGTCAGCCACATGCGGCTGCGATAGCGCGATTTGTCATGAGAGAAACGCGTATCGCGGTGGAGCCGCGACAGCGTTTTACCGATCGCCGGCCGGGTTTCAAACTGCGGATCGATGGCCAGCATGGCCGGGCTCAGCTCGGCCACCAGCGTACGGAACGGCGTCAACAGCTCCCGCTCGTAAAGGTTACGATTGGCTTCAAACCAGTCTTTGTCGTTTTCGAGACGCACCTGTTGGAGAAAATTCAGCCCCTGTTGGCTGAAACCGGTAAAACTGTCTGTCATACGCCGTCCTTGTCGATTCCCTTAGCCCTGCAAGAAAAAGCGGAACGCCGGGTTATCGGTTTCATCGTGGCAATCGTAGCCCAGCGCCTGCAAGTGCTGCTCAAACTCGGGTTCGGTCTGCGACAGCTCGAAGCCCGCCAGCACGCGGCCAAAATCGGTGCCGTGGCTGCGATAATGGAACAGCGAGATATTCCAGTGAGTACCCAAGGTCTGCAGGAACTTCAGCAGCGCACCCGGCGACTCCGGGAATTCAAAGCTGTACAGACGTTCGCGCAGCGGCTTCGAAGGACGCCCGCCCACCATGTAACGCACGTGCAGCTTGGCCATTTCGTCATCGGACAGGTCTACCACCTGATAACCGTCGGCGTTCAGCTCGTCGATGATCTCCAGCCGTTCCGCATGACCGCGCGTCAGACGAACACCGACGAAAATGCAGGCGTTATCCGCATCGGCATAGCGGTAGTTGAACTCGGTCACCGAACGGCCGCCCAGCAGTTGGCAAAACTTCAGGAAGCTGCCTTTCTGCTCTGGAATAGTCACCGCCAGCAGGGCTTCACGCTGTTCACCCAATTCGCAGCGTTCGGACACGTAACGCAATCCGTGGAAGTTCAGGTTGGCGCCAGACAGTACGTGCGCCAGGCGCTCGCCCTGAATATTGTGCTGCTGCACGTACTTTTTCAGCCCGGCCAGCGCCAGCGCGCCGGAAGGCTCGGCAATGGCACGCACGTCTTCGAACAAATCCTTTACCGCCGCACAGATAGCGTCGCTGTCGACGGTGATCACATCGTCCAGGTATTCCCGGCACAGACGGAAGGTTTCATCGCCGATGCGCTTCACCGCCACCCCCTCGGCGAACAACCCGACGCGCGCCAGATCCACCGGGTGCCCGGCATCCAGCGCCGCTCGCAGGCAGGCGGAATCTTCAGCTTCCACGCCAATCACTTTGATTTGCGGCATCAGTTGCTTAATCAGCACCGCTACGCCGGCCGCCAGGCCGCCACCGCCAACCGGCACAAACACCCGGTCAAGATGCGCATCCTGCTGCAGCAGCTCCATCGCCAACGTGCCCTGCCCGGCAATCACCGTGGGATGATCGAACGGCGGTACGAAGGTCATGCCCTGTTTCTGCGACAGCTCAATCGCCCGCGCTTTGGCTTCATCAAAGTTGGCGCCGTGCAACAACACCTCGCCACCGAAACCGCGCACCGCATCCACTTTGATGTCTGCGGTGGATACCGGCATCACGATCAGCGTTTTGATCCCCAGCCGTTTGCCGGAGTAGGCTACGCCCTGCGCATGGTTACCGGCGGAAGCCGTCACCACGCCGCGCGCCTTTTGTTCTTCGTTCAGACTGGCGATCATCGAATAGGCACCGCGCAGCTTGAAGCTGTGCACCGGCTGACGATCTTCACGCTTCACCAGAATGGTATTGCCCAGTCGCGAAGAGATTTTGCTCATGGCCTGTAACGGGGTGACCTGAGCCACCTCGTAAACCGGCGAGCGGAGCACCGCTCGCAGATACTCCGCGCCGCCAGGGGCGTCGGATAGGGGTTGTGATTCCGCCATGATGCTTAGCCTCCCAGCTTGCTCTTGTCGCGCACTGCGCCTTTGTCGGCACTGGTCGCCAGCGTGGCGTAGGCGCGCAGGGCGTAAGACACCTGACGTTCACGATTTTTCGGTGTCCAGGCGCGATCGCCACGCGCCAGCTCAACCTCGCGGCGTGCCGCCAGTTCGCTGTCTGTAACGTCCAGCACCATGCTACGTTTTGGAATGTCGATGTCGATCATGTCGCCATCTTCGATCAGTGCGATCAGGCCGCCGCTGCCCGCTTCCGGAGAAACGTGGCCGATAGACAGGCCCGAGGTGCCGCCGGAGAAGCGCCCATCGGTAATCAGCGCACAGGCTTTGCCCAGCCCCATGGATTTCAGGTAGGTCGTCGGGTACAGCATTTCCTGCATGCCCGGCCCGCCTTTTGGCCCTTCGTAGCGGATGACCACCACGTCGCCGGCAACCACTTTGCCGCCGAGAATCGCTTCCACCGCCGTATCCTGGCTTTCGTAGACTTTCGCCGGGCCACGGAAGGTCAGGTTATCTTTGTCGACGCCGGCAGTTTTAACGATGCTGCCGTCCAGCGCCATGTTGCCGTACAGCACGGCCAATCCGCCTTCCAGGCTGAACGCATTTTCCAGCGAGCGGATACACCCCTCTGCGCGGTCGTCGTCCAGCGTATCCCAGCGGCAATCCTGCGAGAACGCCTGAGTGGTGCGGATACCCGCCGGGCCGGCGCGGAACATTTTCTTCACGGCTTCATCTTTGGTCAGCATGATGTCGTACTGTTCCAGCGTTTCCGACAGCTTCAGGCCCAGGATGTTATCGACGTCGCGGTTCATCAGCCCCGCGCGGTCCAACTCGCCGAGGATAGCCAGTACGCCGCCAGCGCGGTGCACGTCTTCCATATGGTATTTCTGGGTGCTTGGAGCCACTTTGCACAGGTGCGGCACCTTGCGCGACAGACGATCGATATCTGCCATGGTGAAGTCAATCTCGCCTTCCTGGGCCGCTGCCAGCAGGTGAAGTACGGTGTTGGTCGAGCCGCCCATGGCGATATCCAGCGTCATGGCGTTTTCGAATGCCGCTTTGTTGGCGATGCTGCGCGGCAGCGCGCTTTCGTCGTCCTGCTCGTAGTAACGTTTGGTCAGCGCAACGATGCGCTTGCCGGCGTTGAGGAACAGATCCTTACGGTCCGCATGGGTCGCCAGCAGCGAGCCGTTACCCGGCTGGGACAGACCCAGCGCTTCGGTCAGGCAGTTCATCGAGTTGGCGGTGAACATGCCGGAACAGGAGCCGCAGGTCGGGCAGGCGGAACGTTCGATTTGCGCGCTGTCGGCGTCGCTGACGTTCGGGTTGGCGCCCTGGATCATCGCATCGATCAGATCCAGTTTGATTATCTTGTCGGACAGCTTGGTCTTGCCGGCTTCCATTGGGCCGCCTGAAACGAAAATCACCGGAATATTGAGGCGCAGTGACGCCATCAGCATCCCCGGGGTGATTTTGTCGCAGTTGGAGATACACACCATCGCATCGGCGCAGTGGGCATTCACCATGTATTCAACCGAGTCGGCGATCAGTTCGCGCGACGGCAGGGAATAGAGCATGCCGCCGTGGCCCATGGCGATACCGTCATCCACCGCAATGGTGTTGAATTCTTTGGCGACGCCGCCGGAGGCTTCGATCTGTTCTGCAACCAGTTTGCCCAAATCGCGCAAGTGCACGTGGCCCGGCACGAACTGGGTAAATGAGTTGACCACCGCAATAATCGGCTTGCCGAAATCGTCGTCGGTCATTCCGGTCGCGCGCCATAATGCGCGGGCACCCGCCATATTGCGGCCGTGGGTGGTGGTGGCGGAACGGTACTTAGGCATGCTCTTCACTCCAAATGTATTTATTACAGGCGGCGAACGAACCGCCTGGATATTCTTATCTGTCTGTCGATTTACCCTATGAATTTCAACCTGCAGCTAACAACGCTGCAGGTTGAAAGGCGACGGGTAAATTATGGATTTACCGGATCCAGCCAACCGTACTTGTCTTCGGTCTTGCCGGTAAACAGGCCAAAGAATGCCTGTTGGATTTGTTTGGTCACCGGTCCGCATTTGCCGATACCGACCTGGATGCCGTCAACGCTGCGCACCGGGGTGATTTCCGCTGCGGTGCCGGACATGAACACTTCGTCGGCCAGGTACAACGACTCTCGCGACAATACCTGCTCACGCACTTCGAAGCCCATGTCTTTCGCCAGTTTGATGATGGCGTCACGGGTGATGCCCGGTAGCGCGGATGAGGTGAACGGCGGGGTAAACAGCACGCCGTCTTTCACTTCGAACAGGTTCTCGCCTGCGCCTTCGGAAATATAACCGTGCACGTCAAGCGCAATCCCTTCCTGATAACCGTGGCGGCGCGCTTCGCTGCCCACCAGCAGGGAGGAAAGGTAGTTGCCGCCGGCTTTGGCCGCAGTTGGAATGGTATTCGGCGCCACGCGCTGCCAGGAAGAAACCATCGCATCGATGCCTTGTTCCAGCGCTTCTTCACCCAGATACGCGCCCCAAGGAAACGCCGCGATAATCACGTCGGTATTGTAACCGGCTGGCGGGTTAACCCCCATGCCGACGTCGCCAACAAACACCAGCGGACGGATATAAGCACTGATCAGATTGTTTTTACGCAGCGTGGCGCGGCAGGCTTCCATCAGTTCATCGACGCTGTGCGATACCGGCATGCGATAGATTTTTGCCGAGTCGTGCAGACGCTGCATATGTTCGCGGTGGCGGAATACCACCGGGCCTTTATGGGAGTCGTAGCAGCGGACTCCTTCAAACACCGAAGTGCCGTAGTGCAACGCATGCGACATCACGTGCACTTTGGCGTCAGCCCAGGGAACCATCTCACCATTGAACCAAATGTAATCGGCTTTCTTCGTCATTATTCTTTATCCTTCTCGCGCCTTAGGCGCGTATTTGTTGTGATGTTGGTTGCTGGATCTCAACGCAGGAGACGTCCATCAGTTTGCTTAACTGTGATGACAGTAGATCCACCGGGCGCTGGCTGGCAACGGTCAATTCAATATTAATGTTGTCGGTATTCACCGCTGAAACCATATTCATAGCACAAACCTGAAAGCCGCGATGACGCACGACGCGCAATACGCGCTCTAACATTTCGGGGCGGAAACGTGCCTGGATCGAGAGTTGATGCTGCATCATGACATTTTCTCCAACATGGTTTCGTTGCCGGCGCCCGGCGGCACCAGCGGCCAGACGTTTTCGAGTTCATCAATGGACACGTGCAGCAGATAAGGCCCTTCGCTGTTGAGTAAGGCGTCGAGGGCGTCTGCCACCTGGTCTTTGCGGGTAATGCGCTGGCCGGGGATACCGAAGGCATTGGCCAACATCAGGAAATCGGGGTTATCGGACAGGTTGGTTTCGCTGTAACGACCGTCAAAAAACAGCTGCTGCCACTGTCGAACCATCCCTAAACGCTGGTTATCCAGTAAAACGATTTTCAGCGGCAGCTGTTTTCGTTTTATGGTGCCCAGCTCTTGCACGTTCATCATGAAGGAACCGTCGCCCGACACGCAGATCACCGTATCCTGCGGCCGCGCCATTTGGGCCCCCACCGCGGCCGGCACGCCGAACCCCATGGTGCCCAGACCGCTGGACGTGATGAAGTTTTCAGGGCATTCAAAGGTCATGTGCTGTGCGGTCCACATCTGGTGCTGGCCCACGTCGGTGGTAACCACAGTATTGGCCGGTTTGCGCTCGGATAACTGTTTCAACAGCAGCGGCGCGTAGATCGGCTGGCCTGGGTGATCGTAACGCCAGGTATGGGTTTCTTTCAGCTCAGCGACCCGTTGCTGCCAGGTGCTGATATTCAACGGCTGCTGCAGCGCAGGCAACAAGGCTTTCAAATCGCCCTGCAATGCCACGTGCGCCTGACGCAGCTTGCTCATCTCCGCCGGGTCGATATCCATGTGGATCACCTTGGCGTGCGGTGCGAAAGCGTTCAGTTTGCCGGTCACGCGATCGTCAAAACGCGCGCCGACGGCGATCAGCAAATCGCATTCCTGCACCGCCAGGTTGGCGGCCTTGGTACCGTGCATGCCCAGCATGCCGAGATAATAGGCGTGTTCCGCATCTGGCGCGCCCAGCCCTTTCAACGTGGCGACGCTTGGTATCTGAGTCACGGCGATAAACTCGCGCAACGCCGGCACCGCCTGCGCCATACCAACCCCACCGCCAACGTACAGCATAGGTTTGTGCGCCTGCGCCAGCAATTCGGCGGCTTGCGCCAACTCTTCCGCTGGGTAGTTCAGTTCTTCCACTACCGGCATCAGATGAGGATGCAGGTCACCCTGTGCCAGCTGGATGTCTTTCGGGATATCGATCAGCACCGGGCCTGGACGACCGCTGCCGGCAATGGCGAAGGCTTCCGCCATGATGCCCGGCAGCGCGTCCAATGACTCCACCAGGAAGCTGTGTTTGGTGCAGGCCAGAGACAGGCCGAGAACATCGATCTCCTGAAAGGCATCGGTGCCGATCAGCGCAGATCCCACTTGGCCGGTGATAGCCACGACCGGCACGGAGTCCAGCAGCGCATCGGCCAGGCCGGTGATCAGGTTGGTGGCGCCAGGCCCGGAAGTGGCGATACAAACGCCGATTTTACCGGTTGAACGGGCATAGCCGATGGCGGCCATTGCGGCGCCTTGTTCGTGGCGGCACAGCAGGTGTTCCACACCGCCGTCATACAATGCATCGTAGACTGGCATGATTGCGCCGCCCGGATAGCCGAATACCGTATCAACACCCTGCGCACGCAACGCTTGTACTACCCACTGAGCCCCGTTCATGGTTATTTCCCCGCCTTACTTCGATAATTGCAGGATTTTGCTCTGTTATTCATTCTCTTATCCTCGCTTCACTTTTCTTATGCCAATAAAAAACCCCCGGACCTTACGGTGCGGGGGTTCTCTTGCGATTCCGGCTTGTTTTCTAAGCCTTTCTTCGTCCAAGTGCAGCCCCGCACGGTGGGATAATAATCACCACCACGCTAATCACGACTAGGCTAATCACTTGGGCAAAGGCTTTCATAATAGGTTTGTTCACTGTGCTCGTTTCGAACTAATACCTACAGAGTTACCATAGTCACGCTCGGCATGACAACACTTTTTTTGCGTTATTATTCGACGCAATCTGGTCATACCTCGCGCAAACTACCGCGATTTCAAACGTTAGCATGCAGGCTTGGGGTTTTCACCTCGCCAGAGATCGCCTTGCCGCGCGTATCCTTGCCGAAGAACACCAACAGTGCGATAACAATCGCCACCGTGCCGGCAATGATCGCCATCGCCAGCCCATAGTTATGGCCATTGTGAGCGGCAATCGTTGCCTGCAATGTCGCGTTCACCGACGCAAGCAGATTGCCCAACTGGTAAACGAACCCCGGCAGCACCGCACGGGTATTAGCCGGTACCAGCTCGGTGAGATAGCTCGGCACCACGCCCCAGGCGCCCTGCACCATGAATTGCATCAAGAATGCGCCAATCCCGAGCATCAGCGAACCGCTGGAAAACGCCCACAGCGGGATCACCGGCAAGGCCAGCAGCGCAGCGATGATAATCGCTTTCCTGCGGCCGATTTTTTCCGACAGCGCGCCGAAGAAAACCCCGCCGATAATTGACGCGATATTGTAGCTAATGGCGATGATACTTACGGTTTTAGCATCGAAACCATGCTGAACTTTCAGAAACACCGGGTACATATCCTGGGTGCCGTGCGAGAAGAAATTAAACGCGGCCATCAGCAGCACCAGATAGCCGCACAGTTTCCAATGGCTCTTCAGCACCGGCAGCAACGCGCTGCTTTCCTTGCGTTCACGCGCCGCCAGCCACACCGGCGATTCCTGTACGCAATAGTAAATAAACGGCAACAGCAAAATCGGTGCTGCGCCGATAACAAACATGCCACGCCACCCCACCGCCTCAAACAGCAGACCGTACACCACTGCCGCCAACAAATAACCAAACGGATAACCCGCCTGGAAAATCCCCGACATCAGGCCGCGTGAACGGTCCGGGATGGTTTCCATCGCCAGCGATGACGCCACGCCCCAGATCCCGCCCATCGCCACGCCGTACAATACCCGTAGCAGCAAAAATACCGTCAGCGACGGGGCCGCTGCAGACAGCAGCTCAAACACCGAGAAGAACACGATGTTCAGCATCAAAATCGGTTTGCGGCCGTATTTTTCCGCCGCGCGGCCGAAGATCAGCGCACCGATCGGACGTACTGCCAGCGTCAGCAGGATCGCCAGCGTCACCTCTTCCATGCCGACATGGAAAGATTTCGCGATATCGCTGAGCAAAAACACCAGCACGAAGAAATCAAACGCATCGAGCGTCCAGCTTGAAAAGCTGGCGATAGCCGCATTGCGTTGCTGCGGGGTCCAACCAAACATAGTGTTATCCCTACTCTAGCTTACGAAGTCGTGAGATTTAGCGGCTGCCGTGGCGGAACGCGTCGGCGGTCGGGGTTTGTTAATTAAAGGGCTTTTATTTTAACTAATTGTTAAATACACCCATCCAACCTCCGTCTGCAACAGGGCTAGCCCGCTAATGTGTTGCAGCGTTCGCGTAATTGTTAAGGGGTATTGCCATCATTTGCGGTGCGCTTCGCAAAATATCTATATCTGTTTGAAATAAAAGATCTAACTTGCGAACCTTTACGTAAACTCTTCAATGTTGCCGCGCTCCGGGGGCGCGAATCCCGCATCATGTTGCCTTCAGAAAGGAGAGCAATATGTCACTGGCGGTTATCTATACCCGGGCAACGATGGGCGTTCAGGCCCCTTCGGTGACGGTCGAAGTACATATCAGTAACGGGTTACCCGGCCTGACGATGGTCGGCCTGCCGGAAACCACGGTGAAAGAGGCCCGCGATCGGGTACGCAGCGCGTTGATCAACAACGGTTTCACCTTTCCCGCCCGACGCATCACCGTCAACCTGGCTCCAGCCGATCTTCCCAAAGAGGGCGGCCGTTACGATCTGCCTATTGCCCTGGCAATCCTCGCCGCCTCCGAACAACTGCCGGCCGATCAGCTTGCGCGCTATGAGTTCCTCGGGGAGCTGGCGCTCTCCGGCGCTCTGCGGGGAGTAAGCGGCGCGATACCCGCCGCGCTGGCGGCTATGGATGCCGGAAGACAGCTGATTCTGGCGTCAGCCAATGGTAAGGAAGTGGGCCTGATTGCACAGAGTGAAAGCCGGGTTGCGGAACATCTGCTGGAAGTGTGCGCCTTTTTGTTGGGCAAAGGCGATTTACCGGGGGCCACCGCCCCGGCTCCCGCCGAAACCCGGCAGGAACCCGCCGATTTGCAGGATATTCTGGGCCAGGAACAGGCCAAGCGTGCGCTGGAGATCGCCGCAGCAGGGGGGCATAACCTGTTGCTGGTCGGCCCGCCGGGTACCGGGAAAACCATGTTGGCCAGCCGCCTGAACGGCCTGCTGCCACCGCTGACCGACCGGGAGGCGCTGGAAAGCGTGGCCGTAGCCAGCCTGCTGCATCACCCTGCCGAAACGCTGCCATGGCGCCAGCGGCCATTTCGCGCACCGCATCACAGCGCCTCAATGGTTGCGCTGGTCGGCGGTGGCTCACTGCCGCGGCCGGGGGAAATCTCCATGGCGCACAACGGCGTACTGTTTCTGGACGAGTTGCCGGAATTCGAACGGCGCGTGCTGGATGCCCTGCGTGAACCGCTGGAGTCTGGCGAAATCGTCATTTCACGCGCCAGCGCCAAGGTTTGTTTCCCAGCCAGGGTGCAGTTGATCGCCGCAATGAATCCCAGCCCGACAGGACACTACCAGGGCATGCATAACCGCGCGTCGCCGCAACAGGTCCTGCGCTATCTCGGGCGGCTTTCAGGGCCGTTTCTCGATCGTTTCGATTTATCGATTGAGGTGCCGTTGCTGCCGCCAGGCGTGCTCAGTAAAAAGCGCGCCGGAGGAGAAAGCAGCATTCAGGTACGTGAACGGGTATTGCAGGCGCGTGAAAGGCAACTCTGCCGGGCAGGAAAAATCAACGCCCTGTTGAGTAATCCCGAAGTCGAACGGGATTGTACGCTCAGCGCACCGGATGCCGATTTTCTTGAGACGACGTTAAACAAGTTGGGATTATCGGTTCGTGCCTGGCAACGAATTTTAAAAGTGGCACGCACGCTGGCGGATTTGGCGGGGGATCGGGATATTGATAAGCGCCACCTGAGCGAAGCGCTTGGCTACCGTTGTATGGACAGACTGTTGTTGCAGCTGCATCGCAGCCTGGAATAAAAATGGGGCCCGCAGGCCCCATCGTTATCAATCGTCGCTTTCGGTGTAGTCTTCCACCGCATCAGCCTGCGGCTTGCCACCAGACAGGGTATGGAATTTTTTCGGGCGACGTGTGCGCGCCAGATATTTAGCCCATACTTTTTCCTGCTCGGTTACCGGCTCACGCTCACCGTGGCACACTGCGACGAACAGCTGTTCTTCTTCAGTGGCTGGCTGGCGTTTGCCTGCGTCCAACTCGTTGAACGCATACCCGAAGCGCTCTAGCAATTGCGCTTCTTTAATGGTGAAATCGCCGTGACGGGAGAACCCGCGAGGATAATGTTTATTATCAAAAAAACGATTGGTCGTGGTGAAGCTATCCGCCATCTGACACGCTCCTAATTCTCTCATGGCCGTGCTGTTTATGGCGCGGAGTATTAGATAGGCTTGACATTGTGTAAAACAAAACATTTAAATCTTAACGATAAAAATTTCTGGAGATAGGTGTGGATACCGAATTACTGAAAACCTTTTTGGAGGTCAGTAGAACGCGTCACTTTGGCCGAGCCGCGGAATCCTTGTACTTAACGCAGTCTGCGGTCAGTTTCCGCATCCGCCAGTTAGAAAACCAATTAGGCGCGAATTTATTCACCCGTCACCGTAACAATATTCGCCTGACGCCCGCCGGAGAGCGGCTTCTGCCCTATGCTGAGAGCCTGATGACAACCTGGCAATTGGCAAAAAAAGAGGTGGTGCGTTCGCTGCAGCATACCGAGTTGTCCATCGGCGCCACCGCATCTTTGTGGGAGGCCTACCTAACCCCGTGGTTGCAATCGCTCTATCAACAACGTGAGGCGCTACAACTTGAAGCCAGGGTTGCGCTACGGCATTCTTTGGTAAAACAGCTGCATGAGAGACAGCTCGATTTGCTCATCACTACCGAACCGCCAAAGATGGATGAGCTGGCCAGCCAGCTGCTGGGGAATTTCTCGCTGCGGCTATTCTCTTCTACCCTGCGCGATAAGCATGCGCCGATGCCGTATATCAAGCTGGAATGGGGGGCCGACTTTCATCCGCAAGAAAGCCGCATGTTGGAAAGCGATAATCTGCCGGTGCTTACCACCACCTCGGCACACCTGACCCGCCAGTTACTGGAAACCACCGGCGGCTGCGCCTTCCTGCCCAGCCAGTGGGAGAAGGACTATCCACAGTTGGTCGCAACCCCCGAAATCCCGGCGATTATCCGTCCGCTGTACGCTGTGTGGCTGCAAAATAGCGACCAGCAGCCACTCATCCGGCAATTGCTGAAAATACCTTTAAACACCGCAGCCTAAGACGCTATAACGGCTTTAGTCGGGGATGGCGTGGTTTGGTTCGTCTGTTGAGCCAAAATGCGCTCATCGCCTTCTGGAGGCCGATAAAGCAGAACAGCAGGATACCGATGACGATTTTGGTCCACCATGAGCTAAGCGTACCGTCGAAGGTGATATAGCTCTGAATCAGCCCCTGGATCAGCACGCCAAACAGCGTGCCCAGCACGGTGCCGACACCGCCGGTCAACAAAGTGCCGCCAATCACCACGGCGGCAATGGCATCCAGCTCCACACCGCTGGCCGCCAGCGCATAGCCCGCGGAGGTATATAACGAGAAAATAATCCCGGACAGCGCCGCCAGCGTGCCTGAAAGCATATAAATCAGCACCGTGGTACGCTGCACCGGTACGCCCATTAACGCCGCAGACACCCGATTGCCGCCGATGGCATAGACGTTATGGCCGAAGCGCGTGCGGTGCGCCAGTACCATGCCAACCGCCACCACCAACAGCATCACCAGCGCTAACAGCGTGAAACGGCCACCACCCGGCAGTTTCCAGGCGTAGTTGGCCAGCGTCGCATACAGCGGATGATCAATGGGTATCGACTCTTCCGAAAGGATAAAACTCATGCCGCGTACGAAGAACATCCCAGCCAGCGTGATGATAAATGCCGGTAGCTTGAGCGCATCAATGATCCAGCCCATCAGAGCGCCAAACGACGCCCCCATCAACAGAGCAATGACGAACGCATAGCCCGGTGCAATGCCGTAAACGCCGATCAGCTTGGCCAACAATACGCCGGTGAAGGCGATCACCGAGCCAACCGACAGATCGATACCGCCGGAAAGGATCACAAACGTCATCCCCACCGCCACAATGCCGAGAAACGCGTTGTCTGTCAGTAAATCGCACCATACCCGCGTTGACGCAAAGCTGGGGAACTGGGTGAGACAAAATCCGTAGCCCAGAAGAAAGACCACGAGGGTAATCAACAATGACAGATTACGTTTGATCATGGCTTTCGTCTCCTTAACAGCCGATGCAACGATACGCTCGGCGATTGAATCATCAGTACCGCCAGCACCACTATCGCCTTCAGCACCAGATTGAACTCCGGCCGGTAGCCGGACAGTAGAATGCCGGTATTCATCCCCTGGATAATCAATGCCCCCACTACCGACAACAGAAGATTAAAACGGCCGCCCAGCAAAGATCCTCCGCCAATCACCACCGCTAAAATCGCATCCAGCTCCAACCACAGCCCGGCATTGTTGGCATCTGCGCCACGGATATCCGCGGTCACAATAATCCCCGCCACGGCGGCGCACAGCCCGCAGATCACATAGACCGCCATGACCACCCAACGCGTACTCACCCCCGCATTGCGCGCCGAGCGCAGGTTAATTCCCACCGCCTCGATAAACAGCCCCAACGCGGTTTTGCGCGTCAACAGCCAGATCAACAACAGCATCACGGCGGCAATGATCGCCGGCATCGGCAAATACATCAGCGCGCCGCTGCCCAGTTGCGCCAAACCTTCACGTTCGAAAGTGACGATTTGCCCTTCGGTGATCAGCTGTGCAATACCGCGCCCGGCCACCATCAACATCAGCGTGGCGACAATCGGTTGTATCTGCAGCACCGCGACCAGAAATCCGTTCCACAGGCCACACAACGCCCCCACGGCCAGCGCAGCGGCCAGCACGTAACCCAGTGGATAGCCCGCGCTGGTCAGCGTTGCCGCCGTAGCACCGGCGATTGCCATCACGGCCCCCACTGAGAGGTCGATACCGCCGGTGGCGATCACCAGTGTCATGCCCAAGGCAAGCAACGCGACCGGCGCACCGCGGTTAACGATATCGATCACGCTGCCAAACAGACGACCATCCTGAACGTGAATGGAAAAGAAATTCGGGGCGACCAGGCTGTCGATCAGCAAAATCGCCGCCAGCGCTCCCAACTGCGTCGCCCCGGCCGGGAATACCCATTTGACTTTGCGTGGTCCACCGGTCATGGAGAAGCTCCTGTGGTTCATCCTGCCCCCTGTTGCACAGCAATAGCCTGCATAATCGCAGGTACCGTAATAGCCGTATGCTCAAGCTGCGTAACGTGTTTTCTGTCGCGCAATACCACGATGCGGTCGGCATATCCCGCCAATTCCTCCAGCTCAGAAGAGATCACCAGCAGCGCTAACCCTTCATCGCACAGCCTTTCAATCAACCGAATGATTTCAGCATGCGCACCGACGTCAATCCCGCGCGTCGGTTCATCCAGGATCAGAAAACGGGGTTTGGTTGCCAACCAACGCGACAGCAGCACCTTCTGCTGATTCCCTCCGGACAGGTATTGGATCTGTTGCTCCGGGCCCGGCGTGCGAATGCCCAATAATTGGATAAAACTCTCGGCAATGCGGGTTTGCTCTCGTAGCGAGAGCGGCTTTAACCAGCCGCGCTGAGCCTGCAAAGCCAGAATGATATTTTCTCGCACCGTCGCAGCACCGATAATTCCGTCGGTTTTACGATCCTCCGGGCAATAACCGAAGCCGAGACTGGCAGCTTTGCGCGGCGTACGAATATTCACCGCGCGGCCCTCCACTTTCGCACTACCGCTATCATGCGATTTGATGCCAAATATCAGTTGGGCCGTTTCGGTACGCCCTGAACCGAGCAGGCCTGCCAATCCGACAATCTCACCCGGCCTTATTCTCAGATCGAAGGGTTCAACCATGCCACGACGCCCGTAGCCGTTAAATTCGACCAGCGGAGACGCATCCGTCGGCACATGCTCGCCCCGCTTGAGCAACGACTCATCAAAGGCGTGACCGAGCATCATCTGGACCAGCTCCAGCCGTGGCAAGTCGTTGGCAGCCTTGGTACCCACCAACCTACCGTTGCGCAGCACGGTAATGCGATCGCTGATGCGATAAACCTGATCGAGGAAATGGGTGACAAAGATCATGCCTATCCCCTGCGATCGCAGTTGACTGAGAATATCCAGCAGCATGGTGACTTCTTTAGCATCCAGGCTCGCAGTAGGTTCATCCAGAATCAGGACTTTGGCTGAAAGATCGACCGCCCGTGCGATAGCGACAATCTGCTGGATCGCAATCGAATAATTGCCTAATGGCTGGCTGGCATCCAACTGCAACCCATAACCCAGCAAAAGTTGCTGAGCCCGCCGCAGCATGGTTTTTTGATCGACCAGGCCGAAACGGGTAGGTTCGCGGCCGATAAACAAATTGGCGGCCACCGAGATATTCGCCAGCAGGTTAACCTCCTGATAAACCGTACCAATCCCCAGCGCCTGCGCTTGCGCGGTGCTTTGCGGCGCAATGGCTTTGCCCTCCAGCAGAATTTCACCGGCGGAACGCTGATAAACCCCGGTCAGCGCTTTGATTAGCGTGGATTTTCCCGCGCCGTTTTCACCCAACAGCGCCATGATCTCTCCGCGCTGTAGCGTGAAATCAACCTCTTCCAGCGCCTTTACGCCAGGAAACTCGACGGATAATCCCTTAATCGCCAATAACGTGGTCTGCGATGCGGCCATCTTTTGTCCCATCGGTGAGTGGATTAATAACCCATGCTTTTCTTCAGCTCGAATTCCTGTTTTGCGGTATCAGGCTGCAGCAGTTTCGATTCGGTCTGAATAAACTTCGCGGGTTGCGTTCCGTCTTTTTTCATCGCCAACAGCGCGTCGAACGCAGGGCCAGCCATATTCGGTGTCAGTTCGACCGACGCATTGGCCTCGCCATTGATCATCGCTTTGAAGATATCGGGAACACCGTCAATGGAGACGATTTTAATTTGTGAGCCTGGTTTCAAGCCGGCTTCTTTGATCGCCTGAATGGCACCTATCGCCATATCGTCGTTGTGAGCGTATACGGCGCAGATATTTTTGCCGTTTTGCTCGGCCTTGATGAAGCTTTCCATCACTTCTTTACCCTTGCTGCGGGTGAAGTCGCCGGATTGCGAACGGATAATTTTGACGTTGGCGGCGCTGGCAATACCGTCAGCAAAGCCTTTCTTGCGGTTGATTGCAACGCTGGCGCCCACGGTGCCTTGCAGTTCCACCACGTTACAAGGCTTACCGGCGACCTCTTTGACCAGCCACTCCCCCGCAACTTTGCCTTCATGCACACTGTCCGATGCCACAGCCGCGGTATACAGCGAGGGATCGTTCACTTCGATCATCCTGTCGAGCAGGAATACCGGGATTTTGGCCTCTTTCGCCTCTTGCAGTACCGGAGTCCAGCCGGTAGCGACAACTGGCGCAATGAAAATAGCGTCAACACCCTGGGCAATAAAAGATCTGACCGCTTTGATCTGGTTTTCCTGTTTTTGCTGCGCATCGGCGATTTTCAGCGTAATTCCGCGCTTTTCCGCTTCTTGTTTCGATACTTTGGTTTCCGCCGAGCGCCAACCCGATTCAGAACCAATCTGAGAAAAGCCGACGACCAGCGGTGCTGCCTGTGCCGTACCGATCAATGCGCCAGTAATGGCGGCCGCTAACAGCAGACGTTTAACCATGTTGTTCTCCTCGCTTTGCCCAGGGATGTGACTCCCTCCGACAGGGGTAGTCGTTGTTGTATATGCTGCATATTTTTCTGGTGGAGTTGGCGGCCAAAAGGTTGGGCGCTACTTAGTTGTAGTTGAAAATCAGGCAGGAATAATGAGCAGCATCACATCGCGGTAGAACAACCATTTTGTACATGGATTCAGCTAAAAATGTCTAAATTGGGAACGATTTCAGAGGGGTTTTTAGGCAGTTTTTCAGAGGAGTAGCAAAAAGTTAGAAAATGTAGAAAGCAAAAAAAACCCTTTGCTTTCGCAAAGGGTTTTTAATATGGCAGGGGCGGAGAGACTCGAACTCGCGACACCCGGTTTTGGAGACCGGTGCTCTACCAACTGAGCTACGCCCCTAAATCTCGCTTAACATTATGCCTGCTAAAATTAGCAGGCATAATTTA
>NZ_JBQZFU010000014.1:0-62627 GCF_052692135.1 Serratia sp. TSA_7 | reverse complement strand
GATGAAGTTCATCGGGCGTTATAAGGCTGAAAAGTGTCAACCTATATCAGGACTAGTCACTTTCTCTGCCCGTTGCCGACGCAGTTCTTTAGGGTCTGCAATCAGGGGGCGATAAATTTCTACCCGGTCGCCATCGTTTAGCACATCACCCAGCTTGGCCGGGCGGCTGTAGATACCCACCTTATTGCTTTGCAAGTCAATGTCACCACGCAGTTCCAGCAAGCCGGAGGCCGTAATGGCCTGCTCAACGCTGCTGCCTTCCGCCAGCGTAACCTTGCGCAGATACTGACGCTCCGGCAAGGCGTAAACCACCTCCACCCGAATATCAGACACTGTAAACCTCTTTCGCCCGCTGGGTGAAGGCCTGCACCATGTTACCGGCCAGCTCTTTGAACACCTTGCCGAACGCCAGCTCAATCAGTTTGTTGGTAAATTCAAAATCCAGGTGCAGCTCAACCTTACAGGCTTCCGGGCTCAGCGGCGTAAACTGCCAGCCCCCCATCAGCTTGCGGAACGGGCCATCAACCAGTTGCATATTGATGCTCTGGTTATCCTGCAGCGTATTGCGCGTAGTGAAGGTTTTGCTGATACCGGCTTTGGCAACGTCAACCGCGGCGGTCATTTGATTGTTGGACGCGTCAATCACCCGGCTGCCGGTGCAACCTGGCAGAAAATCGGGGTAAGAGTGAACATCGTTAACCAACTGATACATCTGCTCGGCGCTGAATGGCACTAACGCAGACCGACTGATCTGGGGCATATCATTTCCTGTGAGACACAAAACATACAGATAATACCATTTATCTATCGCCAAACAAAAAATCTGCTATGCAACGCGAGGGCCAAAAATGCGAAAAATTGCGCAGGTGCTGAGCGGTAAAGGATTTCTTTCGTCGAATCATCCAGTATAATGAACAAACTATGACAAAGAAAAAAGCACACAAACCCGGTTCAGCCACCATTGCGCAGAACAAGCGAGCGCGTTTCGAATACTTCATTGAAGAAGAGTTCGAGGCGGGCCTGTCGCTGCAAGGGTGGGAAGTAAAATCGCTGCGTGCCGGCAAAGCCAACATTAGCGACAGCTACGTGACCTTCCGCGATGGTGAAGCCTATCTGTTTGGGGCCACCGTCTCACCGCTCAACGTAGCCTCGTCGCATGTAGTATGCGATCCGACACGTACCCGTAAATTGCTGCTGAAAAAACGTGAGCTGGACTCACTGCTCGGCCGCGTAAACCGCGACGGCTACACCGTGGTTGCCTTGTCCATGTATTGGAAAAATGCCTGGGCCAAGATCAAAATCGGCGTAGCCAAAGGCAAGAAAGAACACGATAAACGCGATGACATCAAAGATCGTGAATGGCAGACGGCGAAATCCCGTATCATGAAGCATGCCAACCGATAAGCCTCTGGCTTAACGGGTTAAACTTCTGGTATACTGAACAAAGTTACTTGGGGCTGATTCTGGATTCGACGGGATTGTGAGGCCTTAGGAGCATGCCGAGGGGCGGTTGGCCTCGTAAAAAGCCGCAAAAAAAATAATTGCAAACGACTCGCAATTCGAATCTGCTGCTTTAGCAGCTTAATCAGCCTAAGAAACTGAAGATTCCCTCTCTCCCTAGCCTCCGCTCTTAGGACGGGGATCAAGAGAGGTCAAACCCAAAAGAGATCGCGTGGATGTCCTGCCTGGGGCTGAAGCGTTAAACCCAATCAGGCTAGTTTGTTAGTGGCGTGTCCATCCGCAGCTGACCGGCGAATGTAATGATTGGACTAAGCATGTAGTGCCGACGGTGTAGTAATTCCGGACGGGGGTTCAAATCCCCCCAGCTCCACCAAATAGGTCACCGGTGATACCAGATAGATCCGGCGATAATAGCGAAAAAGCCCGCAACTCCGTTGCGGGCTTTTTTGTGTCTGTCGTATCCCGTTCAACCTGGGATTTATGGATCTACGTTGCGGAACCTTGTGCGCCATAGGCCTTCCACCTCGTAGCTTCCCACTCCAGTGTCTTTCTTCGCGAGAGGCCTAATCCCTATGCAAACAGTCCGTTTGATAAAAATCCAGGCGCTCATGTATGAGGTTTACAGGAGCGATATTCATTTTAAACGGCTTTTCTTTCAATTAAAAAATCAATCAATGTCTTCACTCTTTTGGTCTTGCCCGCATTTTTCGGGTAATAGAGATAAACGGCTGGGTAGGTTTTCCAGTAATTCTCCATCACGGGAATAAATTTCTCTTTATCGGGCTGCAAGCTGTGAATGGGCTCGAACAACCTTCCGATACCCAGTCCGTTTCGTATTCCATCGGCCATAACCTCAATATCGTTGCTGATTAACTGGCCCGGCATCTCAACGGTTAGCTGCTCGCCTTTGTGATCCAGAATCAGCGGAAGGATACGGTTATTGGTGATGAATCGATAGCCGATAAGGTTGTGCTGATGGAGCTCTGCCGGCGTAGTGGGCGTACCGAACGCCTCCAGATAGGCCGATGACGCATACAGCCCTTCCCTAAACGGCTTCATCAACTGGCGAGCCACCACTCCGCCTTCAAGAATATCGCCAAAGCGTATCCCCAGATCAAAGCGCTCATCAATAATATTGACGGTGCCGTCGTAAACCGAAACTTCAAGTTTAATGCCAGGATATTGCCGGCAAAAGGCCGCCATAGCCGGTTTGAGTATGAGCAGATAAGCAAAGCGGGAGAGCGTAATCCTGACCAGGCCGGAGGGTTCCTGGTTCTGGTCGCGGATGTTTTCCAGCGACTTTTCAAGCGAGTCCACTGCCGCTACGGTTTGCTCCAACAGCTGTTGCCCAGCTTCCGTCAGTTCAATGCGCCTTGTCGTACGGACAAAAAGAGGGTGACCTATGTGTTGCTCAAGCAGCTTAAGCGCCTTACTGACGGAGGGAGGCGTAATCTCGAGCTTCCTGGCCGCAGCCGAAATATTGCCTTCCCGGGCAATGCTCTGAAAGATGCGTATCTGGTTGTAAATCACGTTATTCATCACGTCATCCTGAAGCAAATGGCCCACCGATTATTAACTACAGGCTAAATATCCTTAAGTCAATAAGGGCCTAATCTTATCAAAATCGCGAGCTTATACTTTTTTCAGTTCCCCCTTCGTCGTTAAGTTCAGGAGACTGAAATGCGCATTTTGTGTTTGGATATTCCCGCTTCCGGCGCCTCGCTGGAAAAATACGCTCCGCATCTGACTTCAGAAGTGTTGCATACCTGGGGTTTATATAAATCCGGCAGCATCCGGGATATTTATTTTCGACAGGATCGGCCCGGCGTAGCGATTTTTCTTGAATGTGATTCGGTGGAAAAAGCCCGGATGGTGATGGCCGATTTTCCGCTGGCAAAAGCCGGTCTGCTTACCTTCGAATGCATCCCCTTGGGATCATTTGCCAATTGGGAACACCTGTTTGCCGAAGAGTTCAAAAATCAGTCAGAGGAAGCGATGAAATGAAATCAGATCGCAAACCCGTGCTGTGCGTCGTCACCAGCCATCCGATAAAAGGCGTTTCCGGTGTGCCTACCGGTTTTTTCATGGCTGAGCTCACTCATCCCCTGAAAGTGCTGGAAGATGCGGGGATCCCAACGGTGATCGCCAGCATTCGTGGGGGCCAACCGCCGATTGACGGTTTCGATCTCAGCGATCCCATTAACGCCTGGTTCTGGAACGAGACCGATTTCCAGCATCGCCTCGCCACCACACCGCCTTTATCTGAGCTGAACGGGGCCGATTATTCCGCGGTCTTTTTTGCCGGCGGGCACGGCACAATGTGGGACTACCGCGATAACCCGGACGCGCAGCGCATTATCAGAGAGGTATACGAAAACGGCGGGATAGTGTCGGCAGTCTGCCATGGCCCGGCCGCGCTGGTTGACGCGAAACTCAGCAACGGTGAATACCTGGTGAAAGGGAAGAACCTGGCGGCCTTCACCAATAAAGAAGAAGACGAAGTTCAGGGAACGGCGGTGGTCCCCTATTTGTTGGAAACCGCCCTGCGGGAGCACGGCGCACTTCATCATGAAGCACCCAACTGGTCTGAGAACGTGGTGACGGATGGTCGCCTGATCACCGGTCAGAACCCTGCCTCAGCGCACGGCGTTGGCGTGGCATTGGTGGGCGCGTTGCACCAGTCAATCTAGAGAGTGCAGTGTTGGAATCAGTGTGTTCGGCTGGGCGTCGCAATGTCCTCACAACGGGACTCCGCGTTCTGGCAGGCATCGCCATTTCAAGCATTCTCCCTTGTTCTGCGGCTGTTCCCCTATGTCAACACACTGAGCGGAAATCAAAAGCGATGAAAATCATTTGCCTTGAAGAACATACTCTGGATAAAGCGCTGGTTATGGCATCCATGCCGGCTGCACTTGCGCAGGCCCCGTTTCTGAGCGACTGGGGCAAAACGATTACCGACGGCAATCTTCCCGACCGAAGCCGCCCCCAAATTGAAAAAAACGACCTGATCAACGTTAAGGGCGCAGACATAGGTCGTGGGCGTCTGGACGATATGGACGAGGCCGGTATCACCATGCAGGTGCTTTCGGTTGGCGGATTTCCGCACCTGACACCGGCTGCTGAGGGGGTGGATTTGAACCGCGCGGCTAACGACCGCCTCGCTGACGCGGTTAACGCTCATCCAGACCGCTTTGCCGCATTAGCCACGCTTCCATGGACCCAGCCCGATGCGGCAGAAAAAGAACTTGAGCGAGCGGTTAAAGAGTTGGGTTTTAAAGGCGCTCTGCTCAACGGCAGGCCATCGATCCACTTTCTCGACCATCCGGATTACGACGGACTGCTGGCCCGCTTTAACGCTCTTGGCGTCCCGCTCTATCTCCATCCGGGGCTTCCCGTTCGCAGCGTACAACAAGCTTATTACAGCGGCTTCAGTGATGAAGTTACCGCCAGGCTATCGATGTTTGGTTGGGGTTGGCATCACGAAGCGGGCATCCATCTGCTGCGGTTAATCCTGTCCGGAGCCTTTGATAAATATCCGAACCTGCAGGTCATCAGCGGCCACTGGGGAGAGATGCTGCCATTCTGGTTGCAGCGTCTGGACGATAGCCTCCCTCAGGCCGCTACGGGATTACGACGCACCATTACGCAGACCTTTCGCGAGCAGGTGTATGTGACGCCATCAGGAATGCTGACGCTGCCGCATTTTCAGTTTATCTATGCGCTGTTGGGAGCCGAGCGGATCCTTTTTTCTGTTGATTATCCCTACCAGACGCTGGATGGCGTGAAGGCATTTATCCAGAGTTTACCTGTTCCTGAAGAGGCGAAAGAAGCGATAGCCTTCCGCAATGCGGAGCGGTTATTCGGATTAACGTCTTGATGAAAAAGGCTTTGCGGAAGCCTTGAGTCAATCAGGGTGATTATTAGTTTTTGACTAAAAGTGATTGAACTATTAATCCCCTAAAAAACAAAATACGGTCAATCTATACTGGTGACCTGGTAAACAATTAACTTCTAATCTATTGAAAATGAAAAATATCCTGATTATTTCCGGACATCCGAATCTTAACGAGTCAATGGGTAACGCGACTATTCTGGATGAAATAACCTTGGCATTGCCAGAAGTTGAAATTCGCCGCCTGGACTGGCTCTATCCGGACAACAAAATCAATGTAAAAGCCGAGCAGGAAAGCCTGCTGAAGGCAGATGTGATCGTCTGGCAATTTCCATTCTCCTGGTATTCACTTCCGGGCGTAATGAAATTATGGCTGGATGAGGTTTTTGTCCACGGGTTCGCGCATGGTTCAACCGCAAAACTGGGCGGTAAAAAACTTATTCTTTCGTTTACCACTGGCGCACCGCAAGCACTCTATTCATCGGAAGGATTTTTTGGCCATAGCCTTGAAAATTACCTTACCCAGTTTGAAACCACCGCCAGACTTTGCAATCTGGATTTGCAAATGCCGGTGTATACCTGTGGTATCAGTTATGCCGACAGGGATGAAAATAAAATAGCGCAACAGAAAATCATGGCCAAAGAGCATGCCTCACGACTGATCGCGTTGTTGAGATCCTTATCCCCAGAATTGAAACTGGCCGTATAAAATAAAGGCATCCCGTGAAAAATATCATCACCATGACGCTGTGCCTGCTGGTTGCTAGCCCCGCATTTGCGACCGGTTCATCCCCTCTGGATAAAGTCGTTATGAATATTTTCGAGCTGGGCATCAAAGCGGGAAAAAACCGGCAGTATGATGAAGTCGCCAGAAGTACCATTTCCTCTTCCGTTGAGTCTGAAAGTGGCACCCTGGCAATGTACTCGCTCAAACGCAAGGATGATCTCAATCAGGCGTACATGATTGAAATCTACGCCGGAAAGGAGGCCTATAAAAAACACTTAGATTCAGAGCAGTACCAGTCATTTATTAAGCGTGCTCCTGAAATCACAGATAAAAAAAGCAAAATAGATGTCACACCGCAATTTCTTGGCGACAAACGAATAGTACAAAACGAGAGAACGATAAATAACCTGGTTATTGTCGATGTAAAACCCGAGCACCAACAGGCCTTCAAAAATATCGTCATCGCGGAAATGTCTGACTCCCTGAAGCTTGAAGAGGGCGTGCTGGCTATGTATGCCGCAACCGATGCGAAAAATGAAAATCGCTGGTACTTCTATGAAATTTACGCCAGCGAAGCTGATTATCAACGGCACCGGCAGACGCCGCACTTCCGGGGATATATAGAGCAAACCTCAGAAATGACAACCGCGAAGGAATCAATCCCTGTCGTGCCCGTGTTTCTCAGAAATAAAGGCGCCATGCAGTTTGATGATTAGCACCTGAGCGTCAGTCGATTGAATGTTCAATGAAGTTTTGCAATGAAAGAGGTGAAGCCATGTTAAAAATTAATCCATCGGGCCTTTCAGTTGCCGATATCCAATCCGTTTCGCCGGCACTGGCCCGCTTCGGTAGCGAAGCCATTACGGACGATCTCTGGAAACGTGGCGAGCTTTCGCAACGTGACCGTAGCATCGTTACTCTGGCCATTCTGATCGCCAGGAACCAGCCCACCGAGCTAAAGCATTATGTCGGGGTTGCTCTCGACAATGGCGTCACGCCGGCTGAAGTATCGGAGATTATCACGCACCTTGCGTTCTATTCCGGGTGGCCAAGCGCGATGTCGGCTATCGCGGCAACTAAAGGTGTTTTTCAGGAATATGGCGTCGTGGCAGAACAGCTAGCCGAAGCCTCTCCTGCACTTCTGCCGCTTAATCAGGAGGCTGAACGGCAGCGTTCAGAAACGGTGGAAAAAAATGTCGCGCCAATTTCTCCCGGGCTGGCCAAATTCACCACCTCCCCTCTCTTTCTCGATCTTTGGCAGAGACCGGCGCTTAAGCCCCGGGACAGGAGTCTGGTGACGGTAAGCGCGCTGATAGCATCGGGGCAGAGCGCGCAAATCGGTTACCACCTTAACCGGGCCATGGATAATGGATTGACCGCCGAGGAAGCGGGTGAAATCGTCACCCATTGCGCTTTCTATGCCGGCTGGCCAAATGCCTTTTCGGCAGCCCCCGTGGTCGGTGAAGTGCTACGCACCCGATAAGGATAGAGCGCCCTGGATTAGCAGTGCAAAAAGAGCCCGATGAATGGTGCCAGAAACTGTCATCACGGCGTTATAGGATGTCTTCGCAAGCAGAAGAGGCATCCAAATCGCACTCATCTCCTCCTGTCTTTTAGAAGGATTTGCACCCTACCTCGACCAGAACCGCTCAAACCTTGGTGAAACAGATGAAACGTATTCAGTACGACAGTTATGGTGGCCCGGAGTTGATGCGGGTCGATGAGTTTGAATTACCCGCCCCCGGTAACGATGAAGTGGCCGTGCGAGTCAGGTTCGCGGCAATCAACCCCATCGACTGGAAGCTGCGCAGCGGACTGATGAAGATCGTCACCGGCAGAAACTTTCCCCGCGCAATGGGAATGGATTTTTCCGGTATCGTCACCTCCATTGGCCCAGGTGTCTCGCGCTTTAGGGTCGGCGACGCCGTCTTCGGCCTCGCTCGCTTCAAGGAAAGCGGTGCGCTTGGCCAGTCAGTGATCACGAAAGAAAACTTCCTGACCAGGAAGCCCGAGAGTATCTCCTTCGAGGATGCTGCCTGTCTGGGTACGCCGGGCGTGACCGCATGGAACGGACTGATCGACAAGGCCAAGCTGCAAGCGGGTCAGCACGTCTTCATTAATGGCTGTGCCGGAGCGGTGGGTGAAGCATCCGTGCAGATCGCACGGCTTTTCGGTGCGATCGTTTCCGGAAGTTGCAGCTCCCGAGACATGGAGCGCGCTAAATCTCTTGGCGTACAGACTGTCTACGACTATCGCGCAACGGATTTGTCGTCAATAACCACACGCTTCGATGTGGTATACGACACGGCTGCGACAATGACCCTATCCGCCGGCGTGGCTATGCTACGCCCCGGGGGCATGTTTCTTGATCTCAACCCCGGCCTGGGCAAGTTCATTCGGGCCGTCTTCGATCGACGGCTGAAGCCTGTCATTGGTTCGCCGCGAGCCGACATCCTGGAAAAGCTTGCCAGTGCCGCTAAAGAGGGCAAGTTCCAAATAGCGATTGGCGAAACCGTTGCTCTGGAGGGGGCGATTAAACTGATCACCGAGCTTGAAAAGGGCCGCAAGCTCGCCGGTAAAGGCATTGTAGCGATGGAGTAAGCATGGCCAGAAGTCATCGATTGTTCGACCTGATGCAAGTGCTCCGCCGACACCGAAGAACGGTATCGGGCCAAGCACTGGCGCGTGAGTTGGGCGTGTCCCTGCGAACCATCCGCCGCGACGTTGCCACCCTGCAAGGCATGGGAGCCGACATCGACGGAGAGGCAGGCGTCGGCTACATCCTGCGGCCAGGATCTCTCCTGCCCCCAATGTCTTTTACCGAAGAAGAGATCCTGGCGCTCGTGACCGGCGCCAAGTGGGTCAGTCGTCAGACCGACGCCAGGTTAGCCCTTGCGGTGACAAACGCGCTGGCCAAAATCAACGCAGTGCTTCCGCCCGACATGCGATCAGTCTTCGACGATGACACTATCTATGTAAGCCATTCGCTGAAAGGCTCAACCCATCTCGATCTGAGCGAAATCCGCCGAGCGCTGCGCGAGCAGCGTAAGCTGCGCATCAAGCTGTCTCTCGAACACGCACCGGAAGATGAGCAGGTAATATGGCCGATCATGCTGGGCTTTATCGAAGCCAAGCGGTTTATCGCAGCCTGGTGCGAGCTGGATGAACAGTTCCGGGTGATCGGCATGGACGATATCACGAGCGCGGAAGTTCTTGCCGAACGCTACCTTCGGAGTCGCCGGCTGCTGGTCAAGGAATGGCGCGCTCTCGAGATGCGGCCGTGCAACGGCCAGGGCGAGATTTGCTGATTTTAGGCATATGCCATAAATGTCGTTCGGTCACCCATGCCCCTATGCTTAACTCCGCATCGCCTCACAACCACGTTTAATCATCTGTTTTAAAATAAAATAGAAATAACTGCCGTTATATCCTTAGCCGTCTCACGCAATAATCCCATATTACCCTTGCCAGGTGTAAGGTTGCCCGCTAGTTTATTGATTACAGTGACGCGCTGATTTATAAGCATCAGAGATGCCCGCAGCGTGTCGTCATAGAAGCACACCGAAGTAAGGACAATGCCATGGTGGTTTACAGCTTTTTCGTGAGAGGGGATCAAATTTTTGCTCTCAATACCTCATCACCTGATTTCGAGGCCAGGCAGAAACATTTTTTGGACAAAGGGTACGCAAAGCAGTTTGAAGAACTGGAAGCCCTATCCCCAGAGGCCGCCGTTATCAGATTTAAAGACATCAAAGGTGAGGAGCGCAAAACAGAACATGCTTTTTCCACAAGCGCTGTATTTACCTCGCTGATGGATGTTTTGTTGAAGAAGGGCTGACTGTTCACAGTGAGCGAAAAGTTTTTCTATAAAGCTTTTTTCTGAGCAAGAAGCTGAATTCGATCTAGCTTGGGGCAGATCTGAAAACAGACTCATTTAAGGGATAATCGGCTGATGGAAACGACCAAAAAAATGCTTTTGGCAGGATTAGATCGGTATAGCTTGAGCAAGCTACCCGGTCGCCCTTATGACTGTTCCTTCGAATTACTAGCCGCACCACCGGAAAGAAAACGCCTTATTATGGTTGGGTTTAACGGCTCTTCTGTTGATCAACATCTTACAAATGCTGAGTCAATTATCGGGGATTTTAACGCGCCAAGCTTTTCTAACGTGCAAGCAGGCACCGAAGGCAAATGGGGTATCAAACATCTGGCAACCCGCTTGCAAAATATCCCTGAACAACTCGGTTTTAGCTGGCGAGATACTCTGTACACCAATGCATTGCTCATGTGCTCTAAAGATGCGCTGTCACTCAAAAAAGATGCTCAAGAGAGCGCGATTGGCAGCTTGGATCAACTGATTGAAAAATCGATGGGTTTCTTTGAAGAAGTTACCGTCCCCCTATGCAAACCTGAGCTAATTATTGCTTACAGTAACGGGATGAACTCTCACTCAGCAGCTCGCTTGCTATTAAAGACATTTGGCAATGGCGATGAACCTGAATACATAAGCCGAAACCGCTATTACTCTACCTTCTGCTTTACGGCAAGGTTTAAACAATTCGATGTGCCTGTGGTAGGTATCCGCCACATGTCACGCTTCAAACCTAATGTTCAGTACATCAGAGAAGCATGGGAAAAAACGTTAACTACTGCGCCGGATTCTAGAATCATCGTCTAATCAGTGCCACTTTCCTGCATTGGCATACGTCCAGATATAGGCTGAAATCAATTTTAATAAATGATTACAACAACCTAATAAAGTCATTCAGACTCTCCCAGCCCAAATAGATTCCTGGTGATACTGGCAAAGCTTCCCCCTCTCAACCCGCCCGCTGCTTAATAAAATCAATAAAAGCGCACAACGGCGCGGGAATAAACCGCCGGTCGGAATAATAGAGAAACGGGCCGGAAAACTGCGGCCACCAAGGTTCGAGCACCGGCTCCAGGCTCCCTTTGGTCAGGTAAGGTTTCAACCAATCCTCAAACAGATAGACAATCCCCACGCCGGCCACCGCCGCCGCGATGGCCAAGTCCGTGGCGCCACCGGCCTGCACCGTCAGCGGCCCCTCAGGGTGAAGTGAGACATTCTCCCCGTCCTTTGCAAACTCCCAGGGGTAACTTTTGCCGCTGGGGAAACGACCCTTGATACAAGCGTGCGTAAACAGATCATGCGGATGTGCAGGCCGCCCACGCCGATCAAGGTAATCCGCAGATGCGCCTGCGGCAAAGCGCTGTACCCGGGGGCCAATAGGCACGGCAATCATGTCTTTTTCCAGCCGCTCTTCATAGCGGATACCGGCATCGCAGCCGGCAGCCAGCACATCGACAAAGCTTTCTTCCGTCTGCACTTCAACCTTGATATCCGGATAAGCGGCGAGAAAGGCGGGAATCAACGCAGGCAACACCAGACGTGCCGCACTGACCGGGACATTCAGCTTAAGCGTTCCGGCGGGTTTATCGCGAAAGCCATTCACCACATCGAGCGCGCCCTGCACCTCGGCCAGCGCTGGCCCCAGCCTTTCCAGCAAGCCGTAACCGGCGGCGGTTGGCGTTACGCTGCGCGTCGTACGGTTAAACAGCCGCACGCCAAGCTGCTTTTCCAGGCGCCGGATGGCGTCGCTGACTCCGGACGCGCTCCGGCCCAACGTTCGCGCACCTTCACGAAATCCCCCTGAGCGCGCGACGGCGAGAAAAGCATGCAGGTCTTCTAAATCGGTTTTCATTGTTCGTCTCCCCGTACACCCCGTCCCCTGCCCCACTACTTATCACGGGGGTGAGCTGCGCCTATTATAAATAAATGCGGCAGCCCCGCAGACTATCCCAACAGGAGACAGGTTATGTCCATTAACGACAAGCAGCACACATTTCCCCTTGGCGATCGAAACGTCAAGCGGCTCGGCTACGGCGCCATGCAGTTGGCCGGCCCCGGCGTGTTCGGGCCACCGAAGGATCCTGATGCCGCCCTGGCAGTACTGCGAGAAGCGGTTGCGCTGGGGGTTAACCATATCGACACCAGCGACTTTTACGGCCCGCATATCACTAACCAATTGATTCGTGAAGCGCTGGCGCCCTATCCGGACGATCTGACCCTTGTCACCAAAATCGGCGCGCGCCGGGGTGCGGACGCCTCATGGTTACCGGCCTTTTCCGCCGCAGAACTGACCAGCGCAGTACATGACAACTTGCGCAACCTGGGCCTTGAAACGCTGGACGTGGTCAATCTCAGGATCATGCTTGATACCCATGGCCCGGCGGAAGGCTCGATAGAAGAACCCCTGACGATCCTCGCAGATCTTCAACGCCAGGGGTGGGTGAAACATATAGGCCTGAGTAATGTGACACCGACCCAGGTGGCGCAGGCACGCAAGATTTGCAGCATTGTTTGCGTGCAAAACCACTACAACCTGATAAACCGCGGCGACGATGCGCTGATTGACCATCTGGCCCAGGAAGGCATCGCTTATGTGCCGTTTTTCCCGCTCGGCGGCTTTACGCCGCTCCAATCCTCGGCGTTATCGGATATCGCCGTGCGTCTTGGGGCCACGCCCCTGCAAACCGCGCTGGCGTGGCTGTATCATCGTTCGCCCAATATTCTGTTGATACCGGGCACCTCCTCCATCGGTCATTTGCGCGAAAACCTCGCGGTGCCTGATTTGCCGTGGACGGAGGATATCGCTAAAGCGCTGGACGCTCTCGTCTGACACGCGGCGCCAGTTATACCGCAAAAAACAAAACCCTGCCGAAGCAGGGTTTTAGTGTTCGTCTTTCCGAACCGTCGACAGTTACCTTTTATCGGTCTTTCCCGATCGTCATTGGGTTCAAGAACATAGCCAAATCACCACGGCAGACAGGCACGACTCCCCTGCGGACAGAATATGCTCTCGAACACGTGGATTAAAACCTGTAGCCACCGCCCAGCAAGACCTGGCTTGAAATGTCTTTATCCACCATTGGGCTATCGGTGATTTCACTGCTCAGCCGTACCGCGCGCAATAATGCGGTGGCATACCAATGGTCACTAAACTGATAGTTGGCGCTCAGTTCTACATAAGGGCTCCAGCTCTCTCCAGCCGAGTATGCCGAGAAATTGCTGCGCTTTGCCTCGGCCTGGCTTATGCCATAGTAGTAATCATTTTGGTTGCCGTTGTTGTAAACCGCACCCACACCGGGCGCAATCCGCAACTTGCCCGCCTTGATCGGGTATAGGAAAGCCACATCGCCCACGACTCCATTGCTGTTATCGAGGGTATCTCCGGCCAGTGACGCACGAATAACCCCCCATCTCTCTTTATGGGTGACAGCCATCCCGGCCATTAATGTGCCGTCACGCTTATCCAGGCTTTTCATTTGGCTGTTGTGACTGTCGTCCGGATCAAAACCCAGCGGAGAATAGTAAGTAATAACCGAGATCTGATCCTTTGGCGTATTCAGTAAATAATAACCGGCAGCCAACGAATGAATATAAAAATTCCCTTTCTCATAATTTACCGTAGGAAGCCCCTGTGTTTTGGCATCGGTATCAACATAACCATAATCGTTTAACATAGCGGCTGCGCCTAAAGACCAGCTTGCAGCGGATGAAACCGAAGGGTAAACAAGAGAAGCGAAAATCAAAAAAACATTAATATGAGATACTTTCCTCAGAAAAAAGGAAAGCAGAGAAACTGAAAACGGCTTCATTATTATCATCCATTGTGGGAGCATCAAACGCCCTGCATACTACTCCCAACAGTAATCGCCTCATAGCCGATCATCTGTCCAAAAATGTACACTTGCCAATAGATTGATTTATATAAATATTCACTCCACCTTACCAATAACCCCTCTCCGATGCCTTAGTAATAAGGCAGCTCAATTGCATCGCAGCAAGGTATAATATAGTATGCGGAAAAACTGAATTCAGGGTTCACCGTAATAAGCTCTCGCCTTTGGACTATCAAATTATGGCAGCAGAAATCACCTTAACTCCCCTGAAAAAAAATACCCCGGCCTTATTCACGCAAGATGATAAACCCACAGAACATATCTTGGCACTTCAGCACGCTTTAACACCATTTGGAAAGAAATGCTCGTTTCCTGCTGGAAAGAAAATCCGTTTGTTTCACAACGGAATACGTCATTGGTTTTTGCTCCAGTCAGGTGAAATGTCTGCATGTCGTGACAGCGATGGGTTAAAAATAGCCAATTTTAGAGAGCCCTCACTCGCCGGCATAGCAGAAACCTTCTACCCTAAAGAACTGCTCTTCTTCCTGGCTGAATCACCGGTTGAACTTCTGATGTATCAGGAAAGCGACGTGCTGGAAACCCTGGCGCGAGAAAACCTTTGGCAGAGCCTGGTCTATATACAAGCTTATATTATCCAAACTCTGAGCATTCGCGATAAATTGCTTTCGGGCAACGATACCTATGAGATAGTTTGTAATCACCTACGCATGCTAATGAATGAAAAAGAAGCTTTTCGGTTATCCACCACGGTTCCACGCTATATCCAGCAAAGAACGCAACTCTCACGCAGCGGCATCATGAAAATATTATCTGACCTGCGTAAGGGGGGTTACATTACTATCGAAAAAGGGATTTTATACGCGGTTAATCGGTTGCCGAAGCGTTATTAAATTACCGTTCATGGCCATCCCCCCCAAACGATGTACTCGCCTTATTTGACGTTGACGGCCTGGCTGCGGCGGTCTTTACAGCGCCCGCGTATACACCCGTGAAGCCTCGCCCCAAGGGTGATAGCCCAATCCGTTAAAAGCAAAACCCTGTTTTTCGTAGTAGCCCTCAAGATCGGTACACAGATGCAGTTGCGGGAAGCCAAATTTGCGGGCCTCTTCCGCCACATGATTAATCAGCAACGCACCGTAACCGCGCCCACGGTGCGCTTCTTCCACATACAGCGCACACAGCCAGGGATACAACTCGCCGCGGCTGATAAAATCATTGGTAATCAACCCTGCACAACCCAGGATATCGTGGTTATCCATCAGCAAATACCACTGCGGCAGCGGATTGGCTGCGCCAATGCAGCGGGTGATGGCATCCTCATACATCATCAGGGTGTCTGGTGAAGCCCAGTGTTGCTGGAAATAGCGAATCGCTTGTTGCGCAAACTCAGGTGATTGACGCACCGAAATCATGTTCATATCCGTTCCTGTGGTTATTTTCCCTGCTTAAACCGGCTTAAAATTATGCGGCAAGCGAAAGGGGTTAGCACGGTGTTTATTATAGAAATCAGCCGGATGTGCGGATAACATGGCGACACTGCCCAAAGATTCGGCAGTGTTTTTCCCAAACAGGAGCCGTTATGACGCAAAATATTTATGACAATCAGGCCTTCTTCGACGGTTATGCCCAGCTCAGTCGCTCGGTAAACGGGCTGGACGGCGCGCCGGAATGGCCGGCTATCCGCAGCATATTGCCGGATTTGCACGGCAAGAAGGTGGTCGATCTCGGCTGCGGCTACGGTTGGTTCTGCCGCAGCGCACGCGAGCAGGGCGCCGCGAGCGTACTTGGCATGGACCTCTCCGAGAAAATGCTGAACAAAGCGCGGGAGATGACGCACGACGCCGGCATTGAATACCGCCGGCAGGATCTGGAGCAGCTTCAACTGCCGCCTGCCTCCTGCGATCTGGCCTACAGTTCATTGACGCTGCACTATATCGAAGATCTGGCCCGGCTGTTCGCCACGGTTTATCAGGCGCTGGCGGCGGGTGGGCAGTTTATCTTCACCGCAGAGCACCCGATTTATACTGCGCCGCAGCATCAGGGCTGGCTGGTCGATCAACACGGGCAAAAATCCTGGCCGGTCAACGGCTATCAGCAGGAAGGGCAGCGAACCTCCAATTGGCTGGCGGAAGGCGTCATCAAGCAACACCGCATGCTCGGCAGCTATATCAACCTGCTGGTGCAAAAGGGATTCGTCATCACCTATTTGAATGAATGGGGCCCTTCGGCACAGCAAATCGCGGAGAACCCGGCGCTCGATGAAGAAAAAGAACGCCCGATGATCTTTATCCTGGCTGCCCATAAACCCGCCTGATTATTCCCTTTCGCAGTACATCCTTAACACATCCACGCTTGGGGAGGCCGCCTCCCCCCAAGGTTTCATTCCACTCGTAGCGCTGCGCCTTCTTGCGCAAAGCCCGCCAACAGCCGACTATACTTAAGCTTTACCCCCTTTGAACCGGAGAGAAAACAATGGCATTTACTGTCGGCGATTTTGTACAGCGCACTACCGGCGGCCCAAAGATGATCGTGGTGGCCATTGATGGTGACACGCTGGTCTGCAGTTGGAACGAACTGGGTACCGAGCAGCGTGCGGAAGTCCAGGCCAGCGATGTGGCGCTCTATCACGAAGACGGCGATTTCGGCGTATGCTGAACGATCGGGGCGCTGCTGCGCCCCGCTAAACTTTCAGGCGCGAATGTCCTGATAGCCCGGCGTGGTGTCGAATTCGTGTTTGGCGAACGGGCACAACGGAATGATTTTACGGTTTTCCGCACGCATTTTCGCCACCACCCGCGCCACCAGCTTTTTCCCCACACCCTGGCCTTTCAATACCTCATCCACCCAGGTGTGATCGATAATGGTTAATTTATCTCCGCTCGGCACAAAAGATATCTCGGCGATCGTCTTACCCTGCTTATCGTTTATATAGAAACGTTTCTCATCTTCCAGAATGTTAAGATCCACAGCCCTTCTCCTGATATTTAAATGCGTAATGGCTTGCCACCGCTAGAAATAACCTAAGGTTAGTCTATTATTTAAACAGCAACACAACATAATTCCGCAGTGGCTGAGGAGTTCAAAATGGGTGACGGCTCAAAAGACGGTGTTATTCTGCTATCCCGAATATTGTTGATGGTCCTGTTTATCATTTTTGGCTGGATGAAGCTGACCAGCTTTGGCGCAACGGTGAGCGCAATGGAGGGTTACGGTACCCCGATGCCGTATTTGGCGGCGATTATCGCCGTGGTGGTTGAGTTTGTTTTCGGCATTGCGCTTATTCTCGGCATATTTACCCGCCCTATTGCGGTTATTTTCGCCGTTTATGTGCTCGGCACCGCTTTTATCGGCCATCCATTCTGGAAAATGACCGGGATGGAAATGATGGGCAATGAAATAAACTTCTTCAAAAACATCAGTATTATCGGCGGGCTGCTGCTGTTGGCGGTCACCGGTGCCGGGCGTTATTCGCTGGACTATAAATTCTTTAATAAGTAACGCTCTTCTGACAACGGCCGGTGGCAACGCTGCCGGCCGTTTTCCTGACTCTCCCCTCTTTGACATGCCATGCTGCGCAAGAGATGCCCCCCGGTAAAGCTGCGAGAATTATCTGCAATCGTCGTCAACGAGTGAGGTTCTGTGCAGTTTTCGTTATACTGCAAACCATTATTGAGTGCCGCAAAGGAAGAGACCATGAGAATGCGCGAGCTGGAAATCCAGTTTCAAAATGCGATGAGCGAGTTGCAGGCCAGCTTCGAAAAGCAGCACCGTGAATGGCAGCAAAGCTATCAGGCTCTGCAACAGTTATTGGAAGAGTCCAAACAACGCGAAGCGGCGCTACATATGCAAAATGCGCAGTTGGTGCGCAAACTGAGCACCGCCAACTCGGTGCCGGAACAGCACGCGCTGGTGAAGCAAATCAAAATGCTGGGCGCACATCTGGATGCGTTGGCCAAAGACGCCGCCACCTTCAACCATCACCTGCACAATCAACAGCGGGCAGCCGACAACTTCAGCGGCGAACAGCGTTGACCCCGGGCGCTGTAGCACAGCGCCTCCTGCCAAATACTGGCGCTCTGAGAGTGTAATAAATCATAAATGACCTGGATCATCATCGCAGCCCTGATCGTTGTATTTATTATTGGTTACCGCATTCTGACTTCAGACACCCGCAAAGCTATCGACTCGCTGGCCCACCTGCTGAAAGTTAAACCGATGCTGATTGAATCGATGATTCAGGAAATGGGCAGCCGCAACAGCCAGACCTTTATCCGCATGCTGAACAACGGTTACACCGAAGAGATGCACCAGGCGGCTTATCTGCTGTTTATCTATCTGACCTTTATCAAGCAGGCGAGCGACGAGCAAATCGCCCTGTGGCGTGAAACGCTGCTGCGCGCCGGGCTGTCGCCGGAACTGCATGCCGAGCACACCGAGGCCGCGCTGTTTTACTTTGCCGATCTGGATATTGACGCCTTCGAACTGGCGCAGTTTCGCCGCGCCTACAATGAGCGCTTTAACCGCGAGGCGATCGCCAACGGGTGAGATACTCCCCCGCTGGCGGGGGATAGATTACAGGAACATGCTGTAGAGATAGCGCGAAAGCGCATCACGCGAGCTAAAGCCGTGGGGAATGCCATAACGCGCACTCGGGGCATCGCCGCTTAAATCCAGGGGAAATTCAAGGTACTGCTCGCTGGTGCGAATCGGCGAGGTCGGCGTGGCGAAATGCACGCTTTTCTCTTTCAGCGCAGGGTGGATAACCAGCGCCGTTCTGCCCATACGCGCTTCGCGATTCACATACACGTAGTGCTCACCCTTGCGGTAACCATAGGCTTGATCGGTGATATAATCACGTTCAAAGCCGGTATTCTCCAACACTCTAGCCACTTCATCCGGCCGTAAATACATCGATTTCTCCTCTCGTTCTGGACCGCTGAGCGACCTTACCGTAATCATGAGATGAAACAATAAATTTCTCGGTATGGATGTGGGTTTAGGAATAATCCTTAACTAGGTATTTGCTCGGTTCTGCAACAACAATCGCAGCGTCAGCAAGGCTCCCAGGAATACCATCAAGGCTGCCGCCAGGTAGATCGACGGTACGCCCATCCGGCTCATCAGCAAACCGGCCAGCGGCCCGGTGATCCCCAGCGCCAAATCGAGAAACGCCGAGTAAGTGCCAAGCGCGGTGCCCTGATTCTGCTGCGGCACCTGCTTCACCGCCTCCACCCCCAGCGCCGGAAATACCAGCGAGAAACCGGCACCGGCCAGCAACGCCCCGGCCTGCACCATCAGCGGATCATTGGCCAGCCAAATGAGCAACAGCCCCGCAATTTCAATCAGGAATGACGCCAGCGTAACCTTCAAACCACCGTGACGGTTAATGGTGTGGCTGAAGATCAGCCGGATTCCGACAAAGGCGCAGCTGAACAGCGTCAGCGAGAACGCCGCCCCGCTCCAGCCCTTATCAGCATAGTAGAGGGTAATAAAAGTGGCGATCACGCCAAAGCCCACGGTGCCCAGCGCCAACCCCAGACCGTAGGTCCAGATGCGGCCAAACACCGCGCTGAAGGCAAGGCGCTTGCCGGCGGAGATCGTCACGTTCGGTTTACCGCCCGCCAGCCACAGCGAAACCGCCACCGCCAACACGATCAGCGCCGCCACCCCGGCCAGTCCCCAAAGCTGATTGAGATAAACGCCGAGCGGCGCGCCGGCTGCCATAGCGCCGTAGGTGGCCACCCCATTCCACGAAATCACCCGGGCGGTGTGCATCGGCCCCACCCGACCTATGCCCCACAGCGTGGAACCGGTGCTGGCAAAGCTTTCGCCGACGCCGAGAAACACCCGGCCGACGCACAGCAGGATCAGGCTCAGCAGCGGCAGGTCGTCGCACCAAAAGGCGACGGCGTAAAACGCCCCGCTCACGCCGCAACAGGCCAACCCGAACAACACCACCTTTTTCGGCCCGAGTTGATCGGCATAACGCCCGGCATGCGGCCGGCTGAACAACGTTGCGAAGTACTGCGCGCTGATGATTAACCCGGCCAGCACCGAGTTATACCCGAGGTGGTTATGCACAAACCCCGGCAATACCGCCAGCGGCAAACCTATGGTCAGGTAGCAGACGAAGGTAAACATCACCACGGACAAGATCCGCCGGTTAAGCTGGAAGGTATTTTCTTTGGCGCTGACTGCGGTCATCGAGGGGGCTCGCATCAAAACGGGGTAAGCAACAGCGTTCAGCATACCCCGGCGCGATCCGATCATAAATATGAGAGTTATAACGAATTATTATTTAACTAACCTTTTGCTGCCTGCGCCATTCGCTCGGGCTGACGCCCTGGATACGCAGAAACTCACGGTTAAAATTCGATTTGGTGGTAAACCCGGCCCTTTGCATGATATCCGTCACCGGATCGTCGCCGTCCAGCAGCCACTGCGCTGCCTGGCGAATACGCAGTTGGTTCACATACTGCGACACATTCATCCCCGTATGCCGGTTGATGGCCTGGGAAACGCGCCGCGCCGGTAAGCCTGCCTTGCGCGCCAGCCGGGCCAGATTCAGCTCAGGCTCCAGATAAAGATCATCCTGCCGCAGCCGGTGTTGCACCAGACCGAACCACTCCGCCAGCCGCTCTTCGTCTTCCGTGACGCTGTCAGGCGGCTCAGGCACTCTTTCCGTCGGGGTTTCCGAAGGTCGACTGCGGGACAGCACCAAACAAATGCTCAACGCCACCAGCAGGTTGTCGAAGGTCGCCAGCATCGCGGCATGCCGTCCCTCGAAATAAGCGAAATCGAGCACAATCACCCCTTCTGCCGCCGCTATCGCCACCAGCAACATCCCCAACCCGCGCCACAGCCGATAGCTGAGCCAGCTTTCCGCCAGCGGCACCTGTTGCAACGCGTTTTCGCCGCGTCGCAGCGCGTACAACAGGGCAGCGCCGTAGCCGAGATCGGTGGCGACGATCAATATATCCAGCCAGAACGGAGCCAAGAGGCTTGCCAGCAGCGTCAGGCATAACGGCGTCAGGTGCCATAGCTCACGCCACCTCAGCCTGCCCTGAGTGCTGACAAGAAATGCCAGATAGGTCAGCGGCGGTATCGCCACCGCACCGAAGGGTTGCAGCCCGTTGAACTGCGTCAGTCCATAGCCGTAACGCAGCCCCACCAGCAGGCTCTGCCAGGCGCATAACAGCAACAACAGCTGAAACACCCAGCGCCGCGCCTGCGGCCGGCCAAGGCGGTACAGCAGCCCCAGACACAGCAGGCCAAACAGAAAAGTGACAGGAATAAGCGGCATCGGCGACATCTTGTTGTCTTCATTCGGGATCTGCAGTGTAGGACCTTAAACCTGTCAAAACAATTATTTAACGACCCGGATCGCGATCGAGGTCGCCGGATTAAGCGGCAAATGCCAGCCTTCTGCGGATTGACATACACCTTGAGGAGTAAAAATGAAAAGAGCGCTGTTTGTGTGGTTGCTGCTGTGTGGAATGGCTAACGCCGCCACTTACCGGGTCGCTACACACGATGAGGTATTTCAGGCCGGTACACGCCAGTTGGCGAGCCGTATTTATTACCCGACCTCAGCCACCGGCGCACCGCAGTGGGTCGGGGAAAACCCGGTGTTTACGGGCATCGAAAGCCAGCCGGATGCACCGGTGGCAAAGGGCCGTTTCCCGTTGATCGTGATCAGCCACGGCAGCGGCGGCAATAATGCGAGCCAGGCGTGGCTGGCGGCAGCGCTGGTACAGCAGGGTGCCCTGGTGGTAGCGGCCAATCATCCAGGCAGCACCACCGGCAACTCAATTCCTGCGCTTTCCGCCCAACTGTGGCTACAGACCGGCGATATTTCCGCATTGATTGACGCCATGACCGACGATCCCCGCTGGCGCCAGTCAATCAATCGTCAGGCGATCGGCGTTATCGGCCACTCCAAGGGCGGCTACAGCGCCATTGCCGCCCTCGGCGGCAGGATCAGGTTGGCCGATTTTATCGCCGGTTGTCGACAACGCCCTAAGTCACCTGACTGCCAGTTCTATACTCAGGCAAAGGTAGAACTGGCCCAACTCCCCGCCGGGCAGTTTGACGCCGACTACCGGGACCCGCGCATCCGCTTTGCCGTCGCCCTCGATCCCGGTATGGCGCCCTATCTGCTGCCAACCAGCCTGCATCGGCTCGGCGCGCCGCTGCTGATCGTCGAGCCGCAACGCTATTTGCCAGGCAACCGGCAACAAAGCCTTGGCGGCGCGGCGCTGGCCACGTACGCCGGGCGGCAACCGATCCGCGCGCTCAAGCTGACCGGCGGCAATCATTTTGATTTTCTGCCGCTTTGCCGGCCCAACGGGCGACAAATACTGGAGGAAGAAGGCGACGGTGAAATGCTGTGCGCCGCTTCCGGCGAACAGCGCGAAGCGGTACACCGGCAAACGTTGGCGGCTATCCTGGCGTTTATCCGCCCGTGGCTACCCGCTCACGCAGGAAATCAATAAACGCCCGCACCTTTTCCGGTACGTGGCGAGTATTTGGGTACAACGCATAGATGCTCTGCGCGGGAAACTGGTGGTCCGCCAACAGCGCGCACAGCTTGCCTTCGGCGATGGCCGGTCGTACCAGCCATTCGGGCAACAGCGCTACCCCGGCGCCATGCAGGGCAAACGCCAGCAGCGCGGCGGCGCTGTCGCCCATCAGCGTGGCGGCGTCTTCAACCTTGAACAGCACCGCCTGCCGCTGCGGGGTGATCACCTGCCAGCTCAGCGGTGAGCTGAGGCGGCTGTGGGCGATCCACTGCGCCTGCGCCAGTTGCGTCAACGAGCCGACCGGGTGGCGGGCCAGATAATCCGGCGCCGCGACCGGCAAAATGGCAAAGCTGTCGATTAGCGCGGCACGGTGGCTGGAGTCCGCCAGTTGCCCCAGCCGAATAGCCACGTCGAACCGTTCCGAAATCAAATCAGCATGGTAAGAGGAAGAAACGTGCTGAATGCGCAAACGCGGATGCAACCGTGAAAATGCCGCCAGCGCCGGTACCACCACCTGAGCGCCGTATTCCGGTGTGGTGGTGATGCGCAATACGCCGCTCAATCCGTGGTGATCGCGGCGTACATCGTCAAGCACGTTTTCCGCATCCTGCAACAGCCGCAAACAACGCTGATAAAATCGCTCGCCGGCATCGGTCAGCGCCAGCCGCCGGGTGCTGCGCACCAGCAGCGACACGCCCAGTTCGCTCTCCAACTGTTTGACATTGAAACTCACCACCGCCTTGGTTTGCCCGAGCGTCACCGCCGCAGCGGTAAAACTCCCGGCGTCCACCACCGCCACGAAAATAGCCAACCGTTGCAGGTTAAGCATGCTGCCGCCCTTTATTGTCAAAATATTTTTGACAGTGTAATCGCCCTCAGCCGATTTATCCGCACTTTCGTCACCGCTACACTGCCAGCCTTCAACCGGAGGCTCCATGCCCTATCGCATCAAAGTCGCAATCGTCTATCTGCTCGGATTTTTCGTCGATCTGATCAACATGTTTATCGCCAACGTCGCCTATCCGTCCATCGGCCATGCGCTGCATGCCTCGGTCGGCGAACTGGCCTGGGTCAGCAACGGCTATATCCTCGGCCTGACGCTGGTGATCCCGCTCAGCGCCTGGCTGGCGCAGCGCATTGGCGGGCGGCGGGTATTTTTGCTGTCGCTGACGCTGTTCATGCTGGCGACCGCAGCGGCGGGCTATGCCGGTTCAATCGGCGAGTTGGTTGGCTGGCGGGTTATACAGGGCATGGGCGGTGGGCTGCTGATCCCCATCGGCCAGACGCTGACTTATCAGCTGTATCGCAGCCATGAACGCGCCGGGCTTTCCGCCGCCATTATGCTGGTCGGCCTGCTGGCTCCCGCGCTGTCACCGGCGCTGGGCGGACTGATTGTCGATAGGCTCGACTGGCGCTGGGTATTTTTCGCCAACCTGCCGCTGGCGGCCCTGGCGCTGCTGCTGGCCGCACTTTGGCTGCGCGCCCAGGCCCCAGATCCGCAGCGCAAACCGCTCGACGTCCAGGGGCTGCTCAGCGCCTGCGCCGCCCTGACGCTGATCCTGCTTGGCCTGACTCGATTGGGGGAGGCCGACAACCTGTTGCAGGGCTTGCTGTTACTGGCCGGTGGCGCGCTGGTGCTGGCTCATTACCTGCGGCGCAGCCTGCGCATCGCCCAGCCGCTGTTAAATCTGCGGCTGGTACAGGATCCGCTGCTGCGTACCTCGATGATGATTTATCAGTGCATTCCCGGCCTGTTCATCGGCGTTAGCCTGGTCGCCATGCTGTATTTGCAAAATCAGCTGGGCATGCGCGCCGCGCAGGTCGGCGGCCTGATGCTGCCCTGGTCGCTGGCCTCATTCCTTGCCATCACGCTGACCGGCAGGAAATTCAACCTCTTTGGCCCACGGCCGCTATTTATTGCCGGCTGCCTGTTGCAGGGGCTGGGTATTCTGGCGCTGTCGCAGATTGCCCACGCCGGGGATCATGGATGGCAAATTAGCGCCTTTGCCCTGATGGGCTTTGGCGGCAGCCTGTGCAGCAGCACCGCACAAAGCAGCGCTTTCCTGCATATCGCCGATGAGCAGTTGGCGGACGCCAGCGCGCTGTGGAATATCAATCGCCAACTCAGTTTTTGCCTGGGCGTCGCGCTGCTCAGCCTGTTGCTCAATCTGCTGCTTGAACATTTTCCGCCAATTGTCGCTTATCGAAGCTGTTTTTACCTTGCCGCCGCCAGCACGCTGATCCCGCTGCTGCTGTGTCTGCGCATCGCTAATCGCGCCATCGTGCGCCGTCTCAACGCTCAACAGGAAACCTCATGAACCGATATTTTACCGAAGTGATCGACGCTCACGCCGCTATTGAAAACTGGCTGGAAAAAGGAGCGGGTGACGAGCAAGCGTTGCTGGCGCGTTTTGATCCGGCCTTCAGCATGATTGCGCTAAACGGCGGCAGGTTGGACTTCACCGCATTGTGCGCGTTTTTCCGCGCGCATCGCGCTGCTAAACCGGGCCTGGAAATCACAATAGAAGAAATGACGTTGGTGGCCGAATGGCCGACGGGGGCGGTAGTCAGTTATCGCGAAAGGCAAACGCTGCCCGGACAGGCAACCACGCTGCGTAACTCAACGGTCGTATTTGAACAGACCCAAAGTGGCCTGGGCTGGCGGCATCTGCATGAGACCCCCCTCGCACAATAATCACAGGAAACCGTCGGCCAGAAACAGTTCCCAGGCGACGATCAGCCCGCACAGGGTGACGGCGCTGAAAATCACTTCAAACAGATAGCGATTGATCATCATGAGATAGCCCTCAAAGAAAACACCCGGCGGACCGGGTGTCTGAATACTGTCTGGATCATGCGGCGCCTTCAGGCCCCGCATTTTTCACTCAATTAAGCGGCTGGAGTAGCGGCTTTTTTGGCAGCTTTGTGGTGTTTTTTAGCGGCCTGAGCTTTCTGTACTGGCGCTTTGTGGTGTTTTTTAGCGGCCTGGGCTTTCTGCACTGGCGCTTTGTGGTGTTTTTTAGCAGCCTGGGCTTTCTGAGCTGGCGCTTGCTTGGTGGCTTTGTGGTGCTTTTTGGCAGCCTGGGCTTTCTGAACAGCGGCTTTTTTGTGGTGCTTTTTAGCGGCCTGAGCTTTCTGAGCTGGGGCTTTTTTGTGGTGCTTCGCTTTCTTGTGATGCGTTGCTTTAGCTGGTGCTTTCTCAGCAGCAGCAGCGGCCGGCGCAGCGGTAGTAGTGGTGGTGGTTGCAGCCGGAGTGGTAGTTGCTGGAGCAGCAGCTGCAGTATCAGCAGCGAAAGCAACAGAAGACAGACCCATGGTAGCAGCAACGATCAGGGCTAATACTTTTTTCATCTTTAAATCCTCAGAGTGTTTTTTCGGTAAGCCCTGTTGGGCCGTTGAAACAGATACTAGAGGAATCGATGGGCCGCTTCCGTGAGTGATTGGTTTCGCCGCGTAACCAAATGTACAAGGCTTGTGAACAACGTACACAGGTATATGCTGAGCGTAGGTACGCTCCTCTTCTCTATAGGCAGAACCTGCCATGAAAACGACATCGATGAACATTACGCCGGCAAAATTTGCCGGTCTGGGTGCCGGCACGCTGGTGCTGCTGGCAGTGATCTCTTTGTTTGCTCGTCACTGGGCGGAGTTCGTCCAATACTGTATCAATGCCCAGATCTACCTGCATCGCTATCTGGTGCTGTATCTGTTGCAGCAACGCAATCACCAGTACAGCGGCGGCGTGATGCTGGCGCTGGGCAGCTTTATTTACGGTTTCCTGCATTCCGTCGGCCCCGGCCACGGTAAATTCGTGATTACCACCTATTTGGCAACCCACCGTCGACAGCTGAACGCCAGCCGCCTGATCACTCTGTTCGGCAGCCTGCTGCAGGGCGTTGTGGCAATCCTGTTCGTATTGGTGTTGGCGGTATCGCTGAACCTGTCAATGGGTGACCTCAGCCTGAGCCGCTACTGGCTGGAGAAAGGCAGCGCCCTATTTATCGCCGCTTTTGGACTGGTGGTGATCCTGCGCGCCATCGGCCTGCAACGGCGTAAACCGCTGATAATCAACAGCCTAAAACCGGCAACGACGGCAGAGTACCAGGGCCATACCGACGATTGCGCCTGCGGCCACCGGCACCTGCCCGGGGCTGCGGAAATGACCGGAGACTGGCGTAATGCGCTGTGGCTTGTCCTCTCGATAGGCATCCGTCCGTGCAGCGGCGCAATCCTGATCCTGGTCTTTGCCAATGCTGTCGGCATGTTCACCTGGGGAGTGATTTCCGCCATGAGCATGGCGCTCGGGACTGCGTTGTCGATCATGATCCTCGCAACCCTCGTTCATTACGCACGGGAAAAGTTTATTGCCGCCAACGGCAACCTCACGGGCAAACGACTGGCGCAGGCGTCGCAGTTGGCAATGATTGTCGGCGGCGTTCTGCTGGTGTTGTTTGCTCTGCTGCTATTCAGCTCCGTCATCCCGATCAGCGCCAACGGCGACTTTATTGCCGCCGGTTGTTGATAGCTGTTATCACGCGGCCAACGGTCACGAAAACAAAGCATAACCGCGGTTTTTTCCGTGATCGCCAACACAGTTTGAAACATGGTCTACACTTAATAGACATGTGTCGAAACGGAGAGTCGAATGTTTAGGAAATCTGAAAAAGTAGAACGCGACATCGATCAGGACGTCACCCTTCTGGCAGACACGCTGGATGAGGTGCTACGCGAATCCGGTGACAAGACCAAAGAAGAGCTGAAAGAGCTGCACAGCAAGGCAAAAGGCGTATTACGCGATGCCCGTGCCCGCTTCAATGGTTCCAACAGTCTGACACAACACGCACGCGACGCCGTCGATCAAGCCGACAGCTATGTACGTGACAAACCTTGGCAGGGCGTAGGGATCGGGGCCGCTGTTGGCATCGTCCTCGGCGTTCTGCTGGCCCGGCGTTAACACCCCTTGCAGTCATAAAGATAAAACAGATGTGCGTCTGGCCCACGGGAAACCGTGGGCCGTTTAATTTCCGCCGTTGAATAACCTGGCCAGTCTGGCCACCGCCCGTTCCGCATCCGTCCGTTGCGTGAAGTTGGCAAAGCCCATTAACAGGCCTTCTCCTGAAGGGTGAGTTATCTGCCAATCCGACAACGCCTGCAGCGACAGCCCGTCCTCCCAGCCACGCTGCGCCAGACGCTTATCCTGCCCCGACGCCGCCGTCAGGCGAGCCAACAACTGAATGCCGCCCGCCTGCGATGCCACCGCAAGATGCTCGCTCAACTGTTGCTCGATCGCCTGCGCCAGCCATTCACGCCGCTGACGGTAGATAGGCCGCATTCGCTTCAAATGGCGGTAAAAATGCCCCTGATTGATAAAGTTCGCCACACCGGCTTGCATCAACGGCGGGCAACCGCAACCCCGCAGCCGGCTGCTGTGGCCAAAGGCCTCCACCAGTTCGGCAGGCACCACCAAATAAGCCATCCGCAACGCAGGAAACAGGGTTTTGCTGAAGGTGCCGGCGTACAGCACCCGTCCCTGGCGATCGAGGCTTTTCAGCGGCGGCAACGGCCGGCCGTGATAGCGGACCTCACTGTCATAGTCATCTTCAAGGATCCACGCCGCGCGCTGCTGCGCCCATTCCAACAGCGCCACACGCCTGGCCAGGCTGAGCGACACGCCCAGCGGGCTTTGATGCGTCGGCGTCAACACCGCCATGCGTGCGCCTGGCGCGGCGGCAATACCGGCGGCGATATTCATCCCTTGATCGTCGACCGGCACCGCCACTGGCCGCATGCCGGCTGCGCGAAACAGCGGCAGCGTCACCGGATACCCCGGATCCTCCAGCCACACGTCATCACCCGGCGTTAACAAGGTGCCGATAACCCGATCCAGCAACGCCTGATAACCGGCGCACACGAAGACCTGCTCCGGCCGGCAGCTGATGCCCCGAGAAAGATGCAAATAATTGACGATGGCCGCACGCAGTTCCGGCAGGCCATTGGTGGGTGGATGCGCCAGCGAAGCCGTAGTACCGGTGCGCAGCTCGCGGGCGACGATCCGCTGCCACAGCGCACGCGGAAAGGCGTCCAGCGCCGGTAGCCCCAGTTGAAACGGCGGCATCATTCCGTTCGGATGCAGCGAGTTCGGCGCCACCGCCGGCAAGGGTTCCGCCACCGGCGCGGCGCGTATCGGCAAGTTAGGCAACTGCGGTGAAACATAGGTGCCCGCCTGCCCCCGGCTCTGCAAAAAACCTTCGGCAATCAACTGAGCATAGGCGTTTTCTACGGTGGCGCGCGCTACGCCCAGATCGCTCGCCAATCCACGCACCGAAGGCAACCGGCTGCCCGCCGTCAGCGCCCCCTGCGCAATGGCGTCTTTAATCCGCAGATAAATCTGCCGGTACAGCGGCTCGGCAAGCTGGTTATCCAGCCGCAGGGAGGAAAGAAATTGGCGCATCATGGCCCGGTTAAATAATCATTTTATGGCCCTATAGCATAGTCCATGTCGCCGCTAAAGTAGCCCCCATGATTTTGCTATCCGCTAAACGAGGTTGACCATGATTAAGCAACGATTGAAATACGCCGAACTCTCTGCCGCCCCTTACAAAGGCCTGGTAAGCGCGCTGATGGCGCTGGAGAAAGGCGCACTGGACAAGGCGACTATCGAGCTGATGTTTATGCGAGTCTCCCAAATCAACGGCTGTGCCTTCTGCCTGGAGATGCACGGCAAGGCGCTACGCGAAAGCGGCATCAGTAACGACAAACTGGACCAACTGGCGGGCTGGCGCGTCAGCAATGCATTCAGCGCGCGCGAACGCGCGGCGCTGGAGTGGGCGGAGTCCGTGACCCTGATCGCCGCCACCGGCGCACCGGATAGCGCATTTGAAGCGTTGCAGGCGCACTTCAGCGACGCAGAAATTGCCGATCTGACTTTTGCCATCAGCATCATGAACGCCTTTAACCGCCTGGCCGTCAGCATGCGTCAGTAACCAGACTGCACGTCCCCTCTCCTTGCGAGAGGGTTCTCTCCTACCGAAAGCCCCTCGAAATAAATTTCACGCCCCCAGATCCAGCCCCACTGCGGCCTTAGCGAAAAAAACCATCAAAACACCATATATAGCGTGGTTGATAAATAAAATATCAACATATAGTATTCAGCTTATCCGGTGTCGGTATGATTTGTCGCTGGGTAACGCCGTCAGAAACGCCGTTCAATGCTCCGTTATCTGACCTGTCCGCCTTTCCTTCACCTTAAAAGGTAAATGCGAATCATGAGCATTATTATTTACAGTAAACCGGACTGTGTCCAGTGCAACGCCACCTATCGCGCCTTTGATCGACAAGGCATTGACTATCAGGTGATCGACCTCACTCAGGATCAACAGGCGCTTAACCATGTTAAATCTCTGGGTTATCAGCAGGTTCCGGTGATTATCGCCGGTGACGATCACTGGTCAGGTTTCCGCCCCGACAAGATTGGCGCCCTGGCCCACGCCCTCGCGTCCTGAGGCCCGCCATGCACCCGTTGGTTTATTTCTCCAGCAGTTCGGAGAACACCCACAGGTTCGTTGAAAAACTGGGCTTGCCGGCGATGCGCATTCCCATCGCCGGCGCCCGCAGCAAATTGCTGATGGAAGAACCCTATATCCTGATTGTGCCCAGTTATGGCGGCGGCAGCGCCGTGGGGGCCGTGCCGATCCAGGTGATCCGCTTTCTCAACGATCCGCAGAATCGCTCATACCTGCGCGGCGTTATCGCCGCCGGGAATACCAACTTCGGCGCAGCGTACGGCATTGCCGGCGACATCATCGCCAAGAAATGTCAGGTGCCTTTTCTTTACCGCTTTGAGCTGCTCGGCACCACGCAAGACGTTGCAAACGTTCGACAGGGAGTAACCGCATTTTGGCAACGACAGAACTGACCAGGCCCGCCTCCGGCGCGCTGGATTACCATTCGCTCAACGCGATGCTCAATCTTTATGATGCCGAAGGCCGTATCCAGTTCGATAAGGATCGGCTGGCGGCGCGGCACTATTTCCTGCAGCACGTGAATCAGAACACCGTGTTCTTTCACAATCTGGAAGAGAAGCTGCGCTATCTGGTGGAGGAAGGTTATTACGAGCAGGCGGTGCTGGCGCAGTACGACTTCAGCTTTATCAAACAGCTGTTTCAGCAGGCCTACGCCAAAAAATTCCGCTTCGAGACCTTCCTCGGCGCCTTCAAATACTACACCAGCTATACGCTGAAAACCTTCGACGGCAAACGTTATCTGGAACGTTACGAAGACCGCGTATGCATGGTGGCGTTGACGCTGGCAGCGGGGGATACCCGGCTTGCGCAGGATCTGGTGGAAGAGATGATTTCCGGCCGTTTCCAGCCGGCGACGCCAACCTTCCTCAACTGCGGCAAACAGCAGCGTGGCGAGCTGGTTTCCTGCTTCCTGTTGCGCATCGAAGACAATATGGAGTCGATCGGTCGGGCGGTGAATTCCGCGCTGCAATTGTCGAAACGCGGCGGCGGCGTGGCGTTTCTGCTGACCAACATTCGCGAAGTGGGCGCCCCTATCAAGCGCATTGAAAACCAGTCTTCCGGCGTCATCCCGATCATGAAAATGCTCGAGGACGCCTTTTCCTACGCCAACCAGTTGGGTGCGCGTCAGGGAGCCGGCGCGGTGTATCTCAATGCGCACCACCCCGACATCCTGCGTTTCCTCGATACCAAGCGCGAAAACGCCGACGAGAAAATCCGCATCAAGACGCTGTCGCTGGGGGTAGTGATCCCGGATATCACCTTCGAGCTGGCCAAAAATAACGAAGAGATGTACCTGTTCTCGCCTTACGACGTCGAGCAGGTGTACGGCGTGCCGTTCTCGGAAATCAGCGTCAGCGAGAAGTACCGCGAAATGGTGGATGACAAGCGCATCCGCAAATCGCGCATCAATGCACGCGAGTTCTTCCAGGTGCTGGCGGAGATCCAGTTTGAATCCGGCTACCCGTACATGATGTTCGAAGATACGGTCAACCGCGAGAACCCGATCGCCGGGCGCATCAACATGAGCAACCTGTGTTCGGAGATTTTGCAGGTCAACCGCGCCAGCACTTATCACGATGACCTGAGCTACGATCGGGTGGGCAAGGACATTTCCTGCAACCTCGGTTCGCTGAACATCGCCAAAACCATGGATTCACCGGACTTCGGCAAAGCGGTCGACACCGCCATTCGCGCGCTGACCGCCGTGGCCGACATGAGCGATATTCGCTCGGTGCCGTCGATCGCCGAAGGCAACCGCAGCTCGCACGCCATTGGCCTGGGCCAGATGAACCTGCACGGCTATCTGGCGCGTGAACGTATCTTCTACGGCTCGGAAGAAGGCATCGACTTCACCAATATCTATTTCTATACCGTGGCTTACCACGCCATTCGTGCCTCCAACCGGTTAGCGATCGAGCGCGGCAGCGCGTTCGAAGGCTTCGAGCATTCCACCTACGCTTCCGGCGACTACTTCACCAAATATACCGAACGGGAATGGCTGCCGCGGACCGAACGGGTTCGCACGCTGTTCGCCGATGCCAATATCGCCATCCCAGGCCGTGAAGAGTGGCTGGCGCTGCGCCAGTCGGTGATGATGCACGGGTTGTATAACCAAAATCTGCAGGCGGTGCCGCCGACCGGATCTATTTCCTACATCAACAATTCGACCTCCAGCATTCACCCGATCGTGTCGCGCATCGAGATCCGCAAAGAGGGAAAAATTGGCCGCGTGTACTATCCGGCACCCTATATGACCAACGACAACCTGGAGTATTACCAGGATGCCTATGACATTGGCCCGGAAAAGATTATCGACACCTACGCCGCCGCCGGCCAGCACGTCGATCAGGGGCTGTCGCTGACGCTGTTCTTCCGCGATACCGCCACCACCCGCGATATCAACCGGGCGCAGATTTACGCCTGGCGCCAGGGTATCAAAACCATTTACTACATCCGCCTGCGCCAGATGGCGCTGGAAGGCACCGAGGTGCAGGGCTGCGTGTCCTGTGCGCTGTGAGGCAACTTATGACTATCGTTAAACCGGCGCCGCTGGTGCGCGCCATCAACTGGAATAGCATCGAAGACGATAAGGATCTGGAAGTCTGGAACCGTCTGACCTCCAACTTCTGGCTGCCGGAGAAGGTGCCGCTGTCTAACGACATCCCTTCCTGGGCCACGCTGACGCCGAAAGAACAACAGCTGACCATCCGCGTGTTCACCGGGCTGACGCTGCTGGACACTATTCAGAATACCGTCGGCGCGCCGGCACTGATCGCCGATGCTTTGACGCCGCACGAAGAGGCGGTCTATTCGAACATCGGCTTTATGGAGGCGGTGCACGCCCGCTCTTACAGTTCGATTTTCTCCACCCTGTGCCAAACGCCGGACGTGGACGATGCTTACCGCTGGAGCGAGGAGAACCGCGCGCTGCAAAAAAAAGCCCACATCATTCTGGCCCACTACCGCAGCGACGATCCGCTGCTGAAGAAGGTCGCCAGCGTGTTTCTGGAATCCTTCCTGTTCTATTCGGGCTTTTATCTGCCGATGTACTGGTCGAGCCGCGCCAAACTGACCAACACCGCCGATTTGATCCGCCTGATCATTCGCGACGAAGCGGTGCACGGTTATTACATCGGCTATAAATTCCAGAAAGGGCTGGAGAAAGTTGACGCCACGCGCCGCCAGCAGGTGAAAAATTTCGCCTTCGATTTGCTGCAGGATCTGTACGACAACGAGGTGCGCTATACCGAGGAGCTGTATGACGGCGTGGGCTGGACGGAAGACGTGAAAACCTTCCTGCACTACAACGCCAACAAGGCGCTGATGAACCTGGGCTATGAAGCGCTGTTTCCACCGGCGATGGCGGAGGTCAACCCGGCCATTCTCTCGGCGCTGTCGCCAAACGCCGATGAGAACCACGATTTCTTCTCCGGCTCAGGTTCGTCTTACGTGATTGGCAAAGCGGTCAATACCGAGGATGAAGACTGGGATTTCTGAGGGGGTTATCGCGATATCGGCCTGCGAGGGCCGGTATCTCGCTATTCATAGCCCAGTTCTTTCTGGCTATGGATCGCCAGAACAAATGCAGTATCAATATCAGGAATGTATTTGTAGAGGGCCAAATATCCTCTGCTTTGCTGACCTATGATCAACTCGCGCTTTCCTGCACTCAGCGCCCTGCCAATTAACGGATTATGTTCCAGTACCGCAATCGCCTGGATAATTTCCTGAATTCGCAGTCCGGCATCTGCAACCTCGTAATAGGCCAAATGGACGAGAATACGCTCAATATCATCCCTGATCTCTGGCGCCAGCTCGACTTTTGTCATCCGCGTCCCAACTTTTTAACCGAAGGTTTGATGGCCGCAATATCCCCCGCCACATAGTTTTCCAGATAACCACGCATCTCCTTCCAAGAGAGGGTCTCACCGGTAGCGATAATCCTGGCGTAACGTTTTTCCGCTTCATCTTCAAAATCGCTACGCAATTCTTCGCGCTGAGTTTTCTCTGCAATCGCCTGCAGAATAAAGTTATGCGAGGTCACACCGGCTTGCTCAGCCACGGCCGCGACTCGAGCTTTAAGTTCTTCAGGTAGACGAATGGTGGTGGTTGGCATAGTCATAAACCTCAGCGCTGACAGAGCGAATGTAGCTCAATTGTGCTACATCAATAGGGGTTACTCAATAGCCTTGTCTATTTATTCATCTCTGCGCGCAGCCGGAGGCGTTGCCAGATGGCGCGTTTCTCCTCGTCGCTGGCGGTTGGCCAGGCGGCGATTTCATCCAGCGTGCGCCAACAACCCCGACACCACTGCTTATCGGCATCGATCCGACAAAGGGCGATGCAGGGCGAGCGAACGCCGTCGTCCCCTGAGTTATTGTTACCCGCCATAAAACGCCTCCTAAATTTGCCCGCCACAGGATACCCGATCCGGCAACGGGAAACCGCGAACTTTGCGCAGGATCAGATGATGCCGCCGTTGGCGCGCAGGGTTTGACCGTTGACCCAACTGCCGTCGGCACCGGCCAGGAAGGATACCGCTGCGGCGATATCCTGCGGTTGGCCCAGGCGTTCCAGCGGTGCCATCTGCGCCAGACGCTCGATCAGATCCGGAGTTTTGCCATCCAGGAACAGGCTGGTGGCGGTCGGCCCAGGCGCAATCGCATTGACGGTAATGTTGCGGCCGCGCAGCTCTTTCGCCAATACGCTGGTCAGCGCTTCGACGGCGGCTTTGCTGGCGGCATACATGCCGTAACCCGGCTGCAATAACCCCACCACGCTGGATGAAAAGTTAATGATGCGCCCATTGTCACGCAAACGCTTTGCCGCTTCGCGCAGTGTGTTGAAGGTGCCTTTCAGGTTGATGTCGATCAGGCGATCGGCGTCGGCGTCGCTCATTTCCGCCACAGGCGCCAGAGCAATCACTCCGGCGTTATTCACCAGGATATCGACGCCGCCGAAAGCCTGTTCGGCGCGGTCAAACAGTTGGGCGACGGCAGCCGCATCGCTGACGTCGGCTTTGGCGCTCAGCGCGCGGCCGCCGTTTTGTTCAATTTTACGCACCAGCTCATCCGCCAATGCCTGGTTGCCCGAATAGTTGACGATTACGGTAAAGCCGTCGGCGGCAAGGCGCTCGGCAATGGCGGCGCCAATGCCGCGAGAGGCCCCGGTCACAATGGCGATTTGCGGGTTGCTGTTGTTCATCTTCTCAGTCCTCTTCGAGTAAGCGTCGGCAGGCTTGCCGGCGTGGAGTGATCATGCACCTTTCGCATCAGCGAATAATTACCTAAAATTCGTTATCACTATCCGAAATAAACGAACAATGACGATGGACAGAATTGATGCCATGCGCCTGTTCACCCGCGTGGTGGAACAGCGCAGTTTTACTCAAGCCGCACAGGATATGAACCTGCCGCGGTCGACGGTGACCGATGCCATCAAACAACTGGAGGCGCGGTTGCAGGTGCGACTGTTGCAGCGCACCACGCGCCATGTCAGCCCGACGCTGGATGGCGAAGCCTACTATCAGCGTTGCCTGATCATTCTGGCGGATATCGAAGATGCCGAGATGGCGTTTGCCGGTGCCAAGCCGCGTGGGCTATTGCGCATCGACGTACATGGCACGCTGGCGCGGCACTTTCTGCTGCCTGGCCTGCCCGATTTTCTGGCGCAGTACCCGGATATCGAATTTTACATGAGCGAAGGCGACAGACTGGTGGATCCGGTACGGGAAGGCATCGACTGCGTGGTGCGCGTCGGCAAGCTGAAAGACAGCGATATGGCGGCGCGCCGCTTGGGGGAGCTGGAAGAAATCACCTGTGCCGCGCCGGAATACCTGCGGCGCTTCGGTACGCCGTTGAGCATTGATCAACTTCAGGGGCACCGCATGGTCGGTTTCCGCTCCTCGGCTACCGGCGCGGTGATGCCGCTGGAGTTTAACGTCAACGGCCTGCCGCAACAGGTGACATTGCCCAGTACGGTGTCGGTCAGCGCGGCGGAAAGCCTGGTCGCGGCGGCGCGCATGGGGCTGGGCATTATTCAGGTACCGCGTTATCACCTGCTTGACGATTTGACCAACGGCAGCCTGCTGCCGCTGCTGCCGCAATGCCCGTCCACACCGATGCCGGTTTCGCTGCTGTACCCGCGCAACCGTCAACTGTCGCCACGGGTGAGGGTCTTTATCGACTGGTTCAGCAAGGTTTTTGCCGCACACAATCAATAACAAGCCGCCTGTTCGGCGGCCTGAGGGCTATAAAGCGCCGTAATCCAACGGCACCCAGTTGTAGCCTTCCCCCTCTTTGTTCAGGTAACCCAGCCCAGGGAACGACAGATGCGCGGCTCCGACCAGCTCACTTTGTCGGGCGCTGTCGCCAAACACCCGCAGTCGTTGCGCGACCGCCGCTTTGGCGTCACTGTCGAAACTGATCGCCACCTGCGGATGGGCAAACTGTACTGCGGCCACGTGGATCAAATCGCCCATCAACAACAGTTTTTTACCCTGGCTGGTCACCTGATAAACGCTGTGACCTGGCGTATGGCCGTGAGCGGCAAACGCGGCAATGCCCGGCGACAGCTCGCCGTCGTTGCTGAAGGGTTTGAAATGCCCGGCGGCCTGATAGGGCTTGATCGCCGCCATCGCGTTTTCAAAAGTGGCCTTCTCTTGCGCCTTCGCCTGCTTCAGGTGGCTTTCGCTCAGCCAAAAATCGGCATCCTGCTGTGAGGCGCGCACTAAGGCATTAGGGAAACGCGCGCGGCCATTTTCCGTCAGCCCGCCCAAATGATCCGGATGCATATGGGTCAGATAAATTTCATCTATCTGTTCCGGCTGGTAGCCTGCCGCCCGAAGATGAGTCACCAGTTGATCCAGACCGTCACCCACCAGCTTACCGGCTCCGGCGTCGATCATGACCAGCTTGCTGCCGGTGTTGATCAGATAGGCATTGACCGAGGTAACCACCGGCAGACTCTGATGATGTTCAGCCAGGCCTGCGGCAATTTGTTGCGGCGTGCTGTTGAGCAGCAGTTTATCCACCGGCAGACGGATCACGCCGTCAGACAAAACAGTGACCTCATAACTGCCCAGCATGATGCGGTAAAAACCCGGTGAAGGCGTTTTTACCTGCGGTGCGGCGGCCGTAGCCTGCAGCGCCATAACCGCCAATGCCGCACCTAACAGGTAGCGTTTCCAGAACATGATGACTCCTTGTTGTGATTAGACAGCGGTAAGTATTACCCCAAAACCGCCGACTCGCCTGCACAATAAATAAATTTAAATTATATCACTTTTAAAATTATATTTAATTTGAATACTTTTGTCTGAGAAACCACACAACCTCGATCAATATTTAATAAAACGCGAATCCGTTATTTTCTTTACTCACCCAAACAACGAGTAAGGAATTATTATGAAATATCAATTTGAAAATCTGGTGTTTGAAGGCGGCGGCGTAAAAGGTATCGCTTATGGCGGCGTTTTAGATCTGCTGGAAGCCAAAGGCATTATGCCGCAGATCAAAAAAACCTCCGGGGCTTCGGCCGGTGCCATCGCCGCACTGCTGGTGGGCCTGGGCTGCAGCGCAGCTGAAGTCACAAAAATTCTGTCCGACATGGATTTCAAGAAATTCCTCGATTATAACGGCGGTATTTTTGGCTCTATCTACGATGCGCATCGCCTGTTTAATCAATATGGCATTGCCCCTGGCGATTATTTTTATTCTTGGTCGCGTAATATTATCAAGCGATATACCGGAAATGCGGATATTACTTTTGAAAAATTTGAAGCATTGAAAGAAACAAAAGGATTTAAATCCCTCTACTTTATCGGCGCCAATTTAAACAGCGGGCTGCGCGAGGTGTATTCCCACCAAACAACGCCGCGCATGAAGGTGGCAGATGGATTGCGGATCTCCATGTCATTCCCCTTTGCCTTTGTCGCTAAAAACAATCAGCTGGGCGATCTGTGTATCGATGGCGGCACAATCGATAACTATCCGGTACGGATGTTCGATTACGATTTCACCGCATCGCCGCCCTATATCGATGTCACCACACAACAGATCAATACCCGAACCCTGGGTATTCGTCTGGATTCCGCCAACGAAATCGCACAGGCGGCGGGCCAATCGGTCAATAAAACCGCCATCAATAATCTGTGCGATTTCACCCTGGCGGTGGTCAACACCCTGCTGGATATTCAGACCAAGGTGCATCTGGACAGCGACGACTGGAAGCGAACCGTTTACGTAGACACCCTTGACGTCGGCACGCTGGATTTCGCCATCAGCGAAGCCAAAAAGCGCGCGCTGATTGAATCCGGCCGCCAGGGTGTGGAACGCTATTTCGCCTGGTATGACGCAACCGTCAAACAGGCGGCGTAGCCGGTAATCCCCGCCCGCTCGGCCTTGGCCGCTGAGCGGGCAAAAAAATCCCCGCGGGGGCGGGGAAAGGCAAAGAAATGCTAAGGTCTTATTAGTTGTTATGAGAAAAATTTCGCCAGTACCAGCAGGGAGAGCGAGACGTTAATCGCACCGCCGATACGGGTGGCAATCTGGGCGAACGGCATCAGCGACATGCGGTTGCCGGCGGTAAGAATAGCGACATCACCGGTGCCGCCCTGCCCGCTCTGGCAGCAGGAGACAATCGCCACATCAATGGGATGCATGCCAATTTTCTTGCCGACGAAGAAGCCGGTCGCCACCAGCGCGCAGACGGTACTGACAATCACCACCAGGTTCTGAAGGGTGAAGGCGTTCACCAACTCCTGCCACGGGGTAATTGCCACGCCAACGGCAAACAGGATCGGGTAGGTCACTGCGGTGCGGAAGAACTTATATACCACCTGCGAACCTTCCTGAATGCGTGGCGACACGCCATGCGCCAACTTCACCGCCACTGCGGCAAACAGCATGCCGACCGGTGCGGGCAGGCCAATCATGCGGTGCAGCAACATCCCCACCATGTACAGCAAAATAGCCAACAACGCGCCGCAGGCAAGGGTGCTGACGTCTACCTTGCCGCTGATTTTATCCACGGCGGACATACCGCTGTCATCTTGTTTGCTTGGCATCAGGCTGCCTTCGCCAGTCAGGTGCGGATAGCGTTTGCCGAGTTGGTTGAGCAAGCCGGCAAGGATAATGGCGGTCAGGCTACCGAGCATGACGATCGGCAGAATGCGGCCCAGCGCCACGCCCTGCTCCATATGCAAGATCGCCGCGTACCCCATCGACAGCGGTATCGCGCCTTCGCCGACGCCGCCGGCCATGATCGGCAGGATCAGGAAGAAGAAGATCTGGAAGGGTTCAAGCCCAAGCGCCATGCCGACCGCCATCCCCACCAGCATGCCGACAATCTCACCGCACAACATGGGCGCGAAGATCCGCAGGAAACCCTGAATCAACACCTGGCGGTTCATGCTCATAATGCTGCCGACGATAATGCAGCAGATATAGAGATAAAGAATATTGGTCGACTTATAGAATTTGGTGGTCGATTCCACCACCACGTCCGGCAGCAGACCGTAATGCACCAATGCGGAAGGAATAAAGGTGGCGCAGATCGCCGCCGCCCCCATTTTGCCGATCAGCGGCAGGCGTTTACCGAACTCGCCGCAGGCAAAGCCAAAGAAAGCCAGCGTGGCGACCATCACCACGATATCGCTCGGTAATTTCCCCTCCAGGCAATCCAGTAAAATAAGTACGCCGGCCAGAATAAAGAACGGTAATGGAATAATCCCTACTTTGTAATTGTCCAGTATGTGCCACCATTTTTCTCTCAGCGGTATTTCAGCCGTTTTGTCTTTGGCGACGAGGTAAGAATCATCTGTTGTGCTCATAATCTGGCCTCTTATTAGTTTGTTCAGCCATCATAGAGAAATGCACGGTTTAACTGCTGTGATTTTGTTCAAAATAAAAAAGGGTTTTTAATGGTGGTTATGGTTTCTATGGCGTTAATTGTAGTTATGTAAAATCAGCCATGGTTTTAATGGTGTTAATGTTATTTTTTATTTAAAACTTATCCGTTTTATCGCAGCCATTGAATAACTATGCCCGGCAAGTATAATCCCGTGTCTGCGATCACAACTTGATCGGGCGCAATATTACATTGGCCGCGACTCATGATAGGGTAAGCGCTCAGGAACTCTCACGGTGCCCCCGTCCATGCGCGTAAAACTCTCATTTCAAATCAAGCTGTTCCTGTGCCTGGTCGCCTTCTCCTGTCTGCTGCTGACGTTGATTGGTGCTTACACCTACTATCAGTTGGATGCCCAGTTGCACCGTGACCTTGGCGCGCGGGCGCAGGTGCAGGCGCGGGAGATAGCGCTGATCCCCTCCCTGGTCAGCGCCGTGGAAAAAAACGACCCTGAGCAAGTCGCCGCGCTGATGAAGAAAATACGCGCCAGCAGCGATGCCAGTTATATTGTCATCGGCGATAATCACGCCCGGCATCTTTACCATTCCGAATACGCCGATCGCTTCGGCACCCCGATGGTCGGTGGCGATAATAAAGAAGTGTTGGAAGGGAAAAGCATTATCTCGTTCCGCAAAGGCGGCATCGGTATTTCATTGCGCAGCAAAGCGCCGATACTGGATGAAAATAATCACGTCATCGGCATTGTTTCGGTTGGCTACCTGAAGTCACATATCGATAATTTGAATGCCAGAACCCTGACGCAGATCGTCGGTTCCATTGTGCTATTGTTAATCGCGCTGTTTATTTTTTCCTGGCTGTTATCGAAAAATTTAAAACGCCAAATGTTCTGGCTTGAGCCCAAAGAAATTGCGTTGCTGGTGCGCCAGCAAAAGGCCCTGCTGGAAGCGATCTACGAAGGCGTGATTGCCGTCGATCCCCAACTGCGCATCATTACCATCAACCACGCGGCGCGTGAACTGCTGGATCTGCGGCAACCCGCCAGCACCTTGATGGGCCGTGAAATCGGTGAAGTGATCCAGTCGCAGCCGGACTTCTTCGGCGCGTCGCAACTGGGGCACGACACGCACGATGAGGTTTGCCGCTTCAACCACGTGCGGGTGATCGCCAGCCGGGTACGTATTATGCAGTCAGAAGTGCTGCAAGGCTGGGTGATCAGTTTCCGCGACAAAAATGACATCAATACCCTGAGCAGCCAGCTAAGCCAGGTAAAGCGCTACGCCGACAACCTGCGCATCATGCGCCATGAACAGCTGAACTGGACCGCCACCCTCGCCGGGCTGCTGCATATGCAGCGTTACGACGAGGCAATCCGTTATGTGGAGGCTCAGTCGGAAGGCGCGCAAGAGATCCTCGACTTTATCTCGCAGCGCTTCAGCTCGGCCGCGCTGTGTGGCCTGCTGTTGGGCAAATACTCCAGCGCAAAGGAAAAAGGCGTCGAGCTGCGCTTTGATCCCGCCTGCCAGTTGCGGCAGATCCCGGCGGCGCTGAATGAAACCGAACTGATGTCGATCATCGGTAATTTGCTGGATAATGCGGTAGAGGCTACGCTGCATTGCGACGCGCCACACGAAGCGGTAGAACTCTATATCAGCGACAGCAGCAATGAGCTGGTGATTGAAGTGGCCGATCGCGGTACCGGCATTGCTGCGGAGGTGCGCGATACGCTGTTTGAACAGGGCGTCACCACCAAAGACGACAAAGGCGACCACGGCATCGGCCTGCATCTGGTCGCCAGCCACGTGGCGCAGGCACACGGCAGCATAGAAGTGTCGGACAACGATCCGCACGGCGCCATATTTTCCTTGTTTATCCCCTATGAATTTCAGGCCGCAGGCAACAACGCCGAGGTTTGAAAGACGACGGATAGAGACCTAAAAACCTTATAACAGTCTTGAGCACCCGATTATGCAACACGAAGCACTGGATGTTTTGATCGTGGAAGATGAGCCACAGTTGGCAACGCTGCACGCAGAGTTCATCGAGCAGAACTTTGCTCTGCGGGTGGTGGCTTATGCCGCCACGCTGGCCGAAGCCAGGGCCAAAGTCAACTCGCATCAGCCGCGGCTGATCCTGCTGGATAACTTTCTGCCGGACGGCCAGGGCATTGAGCTGATGGAAGAGCCGGCGGTGAAAAACCCCGGGTGTTCGGTGATCTTCATTACCGCCGCCAGCGATATGCATACCTGCAGCCAGGCGATCCGCAACGGCGCCTTCGATTACATCATCAAACCTGTGTCCTACAAGCGGTTGCGTAACTCGCTGGAGCGTTTTATGCAGTTTGTGCAGACCCAGCGCAGCTTTAAGGTGATAGACCAGAGCAGCGTCGACGCGCTGTATAACCTGCAATCCAAACAGTTTTCCAGCGAACCGAGCGCCAAAGGCATCGAAGCCAATACGCTGGAGCTGGTGCAGGCGCTGTTTATCAACCGGCCGGAGATCGCGCACGCGGTGGAAGACGTCGTCGAACAGGTCGGCATCAGCAAAACCACCGCCCGACGTTACCTGGAATACTGCGTCGCCAACCAATTCGTGCGCGTGGAGATGATGTACGGCAATATCGGCCATCCACGCCGCCTGTATCGCAAAGCTTAAGCTGCAATATGGCTGTCATATAAGGGGGATACACTGCATGCGACGATATCCCCCTCGATATCGGCACCTGTCGTTGAATACTGATGAAATACTGATGACTTTTACCCGGCCTCTGGTCGGGTTTTTTATTGCCATAATCGGCGTGCGGGCAATGGAATAACACCCACAACGCAAATATATTATTTCCGATAAAAATCAACCCGCCAGAGATAAATATCAACGCCAATAATGACCGTAATAATGGAGAACGGGCCAAAATACCATAACCAATCGATAACTTGATGTAAACCCTGAATATCCCATTTAGCGAACATTGAGGGTTGTCTCAGAATGTCACTGTGTTAGGGTATAGGCGACTATTATTTTCTATTGGGAAATTTTTTATCGTTTGATAATTCATCAGAGGAAAAAGCAAATTGCATGGCAATTAAACTCGAAGTAAAGAACCTGTATAAGATATTTGGCGAACATCCGGAGCGAGCATTCAAACTGATTGAGAAAGGTCTGACAAAAGACCAACTGTTTGAAAAAACCGGATTATCACTTGGCGTGAAAGACGCCTCTCTGGCCATTGAAGAAGGCGAGATATTTGTCATCATGGGGCTTTCCGGTTCGGGAAAATCCACCCTGGTACGCCTTCTCAATCGTCTGATAGAACCCACTCGCGGCGAGGTGCTGATTGACGGAGAGGATATCGCCAAAATATCTGACAGCGCGCTGCGTACCGTGCGCCGAAATAAAATCAGCATGGTGTTCCAGTCATTTGCTCTAATGCCGCATATGAACGTATTGAATAATACCGCCTTCGGCATGGAATTAGCCGGAATACCGCCACAGGAGCGCCAGGAAAAAGCCCTGGAAGCCCTGCGACAGGTCGGCCTGGAGAATTATGCGCACTCTTATCCCGATGAGCTTTCCGGTGGGATGCGTCAGCGCGTGGGATTAGCCCGCGCCATGGCGAATAATCCGGACATATTATTGATGGATGAAGCCTTCTCGGCGCTAGACCCCTTAATCCGCACCGAAATGCAAGATGAGTTGGTCAAATTACAGGCCCGGCATCAGCGTACCATCGTGTTTATTTCCCACGATTTGGATGAGGCGATGCGTATTGGCGATCGCATTGCGATTATGCAAGGCGGCGAGGTGATTCAGGTCGGCACGCCGGAGGAAATATTAAATAATCCGGCCAACGATTATGTCCGCACCTTCTTCCGCGGCGTGGATATCAGCCACGTGTTCAGCGCGAAGGATATCGCCAAACGCCGCCCGGTGGCCCTGATTCGTAAAACCCCCGGTTTTGGTCCGCGCTCGGCGTTGCAGCTGCTGCGCGATGAAGACCGCGATTATGGTTATGTTGTTGAACGCGGAAAGAAATTTATCGGCGTGGTGTCGGTAGATTCGCTCAAACAGGCGCTGGCCGCCAACCAGACGCTGGATGACGCCCTGCTGGATGCGCCAGCCCCGGTACCGGCGGATATGCCGCTGAGCGAACTGATTTCATTGGTCGCCCAGGCCCCCTGCGCGGTGCCGGTGGTCTGCGAAGAAAATAACTATATCGGAATTATTTCCAAGGCCATGCTGCTGCAGGCCTTAGATAAAGAGGGCCCAGCGAATGAGTGATACAACACAGGATCCATGGGCCACCGCGCCTGCAGACCCCAGCGCCGCACCGGCGACGGATGGCGCCGCTTCTGCGGTGCCTGCCGATGGCGCCGCTTCTGCGGTGCCTGCCGATGGCGCCGGCGATGCCTGGTCCAGCGCACCGCCACCGGCAACACACGACGCGGCCAACCAGGCCGCTCAGGGTGCTGACTGGCTCAACAGCGCACCGGCCCAGCCGGAGCATTTCAACCTGCTCGACCCGTTCCACAAGGCCTGGGTGCCGTTCGACTCCTGGGTGACTCAAGGCATCGATTGGCTGGTGCTGCACTTCCGCCCGCTGTTTCAGGGGATTCGCGTGCCGGTCGACTTTATCCTCGGCGGCTTTCAGCAGTTACTGCTCGGCATGCCGGCACCGATCGCCATTCTGGTGTTCTCACTGATCGCCTGGCAGATCTCCAGCTTCAGCATGGGTGCCGCGACCCTGGTATCGCTGATTGCGATAGGGGCGATCGGCGCCTGGTCGCAGGCCATGGTAACGCTGGCGCTGGTGCTGACCGCCCTGTTCTTTTGCATTGTCATCGGATTGCCTCTTGGCATCTGGCTGGCGCGCAGCAAACATGCCGCCAAGATCATACGCCCCTTGCTCGACGCCATGCAGACCACGCCGGCGTTCGTCTATCTGGTGCCGATCGTCATGCTGTTCGGTATCGGCAACGTGCCGGGGGTAGTGGTCACCATTATCTTCGCGCTACCGCCGATCGTGCGTCTGACCATTCTCGGCATCAAACAGGTGCCGGAAGATCTGATAGAGGCGGCCGAATCCTTCGGCTCCAGCCCGCGCCAGCTTTTGTTCAAAGTGCAGTTGCCACTGGCGATGCCGACCATTATGGCAGGCGTTAACCAAACCCTGATGCTGGCGCTGTCGATGGTGGTTATCGCCTCGATGATCGCCGTCGGCGGTCTGGGCCAAATGGTGCTGCGCGGCATCGGCCGGCTGGACATGGGGCTGGCCGCCGTGGGCGGTGTCGGCATCGTGATCCTGGCGATAATTCTCGATCGTCTCACCCAGTCGCTGGGGCGCGATCGCCGCAGCAAAGGCATGGGCCGTTGGTACGCTCACGGCCCGATCGGGCTGCTTACTCGCCCGTTCATTAAAAAGGCCTGAGGATATTTTCCCGCTGTGGCGTTCGGCCTCGGCGGGTTATAGCACCACAACATCAAAAACAGAGGAAAAACTATGCGCACCACAGGAATCTGGGCGGTTGCCCTTACGACACTGATTGGCTCGCAGGCGGTTTTCGCCGCTGACTTACCGGGAAAAGGCGTAACGGTACAGCCGCTACAGAGCACCATTTCTGAAGAAACCTTCCAGACGCAGTTGGTCAGCAAGGCGCTGGAAAAGCTCGGGTATGACGTCAAAGACACCCGCGAAGTGGATTATAACGTCGCCTACACCTCCATCGCCTCCGGCGACGCCACCTTCCTCGCGGTGAACTGGGACCCGCTGCACGCCGATCAGTACAAGGCCGCAGGCGGCGACGCCAAATTCTACCGCGAAGGGGTGTACGTCAACGGTGCGGCACAGGGTTACCTGATCGACAAGAAAACCGCCGATAAATACCACATCACCAACGTAGAGCAATTGAAAGATCCCAAGATCGCCAAGTTGTTTGACACCAACGGCGACGGCAAGGCGGATCTGACCGGCTGTACGCCGGGTTGGGGTTGCGAGGCGGTGATTAACCACCATATCGAGGCCTATGGCCTGAGCAAAACCGTCGAGCACAACCAGGGCAACTACGCGGCGATGATCGCCGATACCATTACCCGCTACAAAGAAGGCAAACCGATACTCTACTACACCTGGACACCGTACTGGGTAAGCGACGTGTTGGTGCCGGGGCGCGACGTGGTCTGGCTGCAGGTGCCGTTCTCTTCCCTGCCGGGCGAGCAGAAAAATGTGGATACCAAGCTGCCGAACGGTGCCAACTATGGTTTCCCGGTGAACACCATGCGTATCGCCGCCAACAAAAAGTGGGCCGAAGCCAACCCGGCGGCCGCCAAATTGTTCGCCATTATGAAGCTGCCGATTGCCGACGTGAATGCGCAGAATCTGCGTATGCATGAAGGCCAGGCGTCCGACGCCGATATCCAAAACCATGTTAACGGCTGGATCAAGGCGCACCAGGCGACCTTCGACGGTTGGGTGAAAACCGCCGCGGAAGCCGCGAAGAAATAACCCCCTGCGGGCGCAGGCCACTGCGCCCCCTATTGCGTCAGTTCAATCCCGCTGAATTGCAAAAAGCGTTCGGCGGTCCTCGATAGCTGCTGCGGCCATACGCAATACACCTGCCGCCGTGGGCCATCTTCAATCGGGATAGACACCAGCGCGCTCAGACGCTGCGCCGTCGAGATCGGCACAATGCCCGCCGCCAACCCCCGCTGCACCAGATTCTCCAGCCATTCGATATGATCGATTTCAAAACTGATATGCCGCTTGATGCCCGCCGCCTGAAACGCGCGGTCGGTCTGGCGCCGGGCGCCGGTACCGCTGTAAAAATCCACCAGCGGCACTTCCGACAGGGTTTGCAGATTGACACGCTGGCGGCTGGCTAAGGGGTGCTGCGCCGCCACCAGCGCCACCAGGGGCTCATCGGTCAACTGACGATGGGATACCGGCAGCATATCGATATCTCCCGGCCAGATCCCGACAAACGCCACGTCGGTCTTCTGTTGGCGGACATCCTCAAGCAGTTCCTCACTCATGCCCACATACAGCCTGATGTTAACCGCCGGATAGTGGCGATGAAACTTGCTCAGTTTTTCGGTCAGATCAATCGCGTTTATGGTGGAGATGGTCCCGATGGTCAAGGTACCGGAAATCGTCCCGTTGGCCGCCACCACCTCTTCCACCAGCGATTGTTTGGCCGCCAACAGCCGCTGCGCGGGCAGAATAAACGCCTGTCCGGCGCTGGTCAGCCTGACCCGGCGCGAGGTGCGCTCAAACAATGCGCAGCCCAGCTCTTCCTCCAGTTTGGCGATCTGATGGCTGAGTGCCGACTGCACCGTGTGACAGCGTTGCGCCGCACGGGTAAAACTCTGCTCTTCGGCTACCGCCAGTGCAAAGCGGATCTGTTTCAGGTTCATGGTATCTATCGCAAAAAGAGATTAATCAAATGAAAATTATACATTGGTTTCGCGTACTGTCCTGCCCGATACTGCGCATCACTTCTTCTTGTGATTAAGCCTTTATGAGCCAACAAAATCCCCATCCGGGCCTCAGCCCAGCACTGATTGCCCTGATCGCCATCGCCACCGGCCTGGCCGTCGCCAGTAATTATTATGCGCAGCCGCTGCTGGAAACCATTGCCAAGAACTTTGAGCTGTCGGTCAATCAGGCCGGTTTCATCGTCACCGCCGCTCAGTTGGGTTACGCCGCTGGCTTGCTGCTGCTGGTCCCGCTCGGCGACATGTTCGAACGGCGCGGATTAATCGTCTTCATGACGCTGCTGGCAGCAGGCGGCATGTTGATCACCGCCAGTTCAACCACCTTGCCGGTGATGATCCTCGGTACCGCACTTACCGGATTGTTCTCGGTGGTGGCGCAAATCCTGGTGCCGCTGGCCGCCACTCTGGCGCATCCGGAAAAACGCGGCAAAACCGTCGGCATCATCATGAGCGGCCTGCTGCTCGGCATTTTGCTGGCGCGCACCGTAGCCGGGGCGCTGGCGTCGATCGGCGGCTGGCGTACCATTTACTGGGTAGCCAGCGGGCTGATGATCCTGATGGCACTGATCCTGTGGCGCGCACTGCCGCGTTACAAACTGCATTCCGGCCTGAATTACCCTCAGTTGCTGAAATCAATCTTCACCCTGTTTTACGGCACGCCGCTGCTGCGTACCCGCGCCGCGATTGGCGCGCTGTCCTTCGCCAATTTCAGCGTGCTGTGGACTTCGATGGCCTTCCTGCTGGCGGCGCCGCCTTTTGGTTATTCCGAAGGGGTAATAGGCCTGTTCGGCCTGGTGGGTGCCGCCGGTGCGCTGGCCGCCTCCCGCGCCGGGCATCTGGCGGACAAGGGTAAAGCCGGTTTAACCACGACTCTGGGCCTGGTGCTGCTGCTGCTGTCGTGGATACCCATCGCTTTCGCTACGCAATCGCTGTGGGCGCTGATCGTCGGCATTCTGATCCTCGATCTTGCGGTACAGGCCGTGCACGTCACCAATCAGAGCGTGATGTACCGCATTATGCCGGAAGCGCGTAACCGCCTGACCGCCGGCTATATGACCAGTTATTTTATCGGCGGCGCGCTCGGTTCTCTGTTATCCGCCTCGGCCTATCAGCACGCAGGGTGGTCTGGTGTCGCCGCCACGGGAGGCGTTTTGTGCGTGCTGAATCTGCTGATCTGGTGGCGCGGCAAGCGTCATGACCCGCAGGGACCGGCAGCAATCTGATTAGCACGCGAATAATCATATTGGAAATTTATTAGCGTCGCAGGGTATAAACGTTACTCACTCTCTGGTAATGTTCTGGGCATGAACTATTGATGTCCTATATACCCTGCGATCAGAATACAAAATGCCAAGCCAAACTGCAGAAAACGACAATGCCCTCAGCGGCAGAACGCCTTTCATCAACGGCATCGTCGACAGTTTGCCGATCGTCATCGGTTCTATGCCAGTGGCCTTTGCTTTTGGTCTGAGTGCCGTCAAGCCGGGATCCTCCCCGCCCGAGAACCTTTTCTTTTCTTGCCTAACCCCTGTGGGCACCGACCAGTCTGCGATTACCGCCCCCGTAGTCTCGCATCAACCGATCAGGTCGTGGCAAGTGCTGGCCGGTTTTATCGCGCTGGATCTAGGCTTTATCGCAGCAAAAGCATCATTTTTCCCATACAAATCAGTACGGCAACCCTTGGTATAACATTAAAATTACTTATGGTTTTCAGCCGAAGTAACCTGTAATTTCGTGCGCCACATCACACGGAAGCTTTTTTCGGGCATAGGTCGTTTACAAAAGGCTGACAAATGACACGAATAGCTAAATTATTCACTCTGCTGAACATTTACATTATTAATCACTATCGTTACTATCTCGAACGAAATTAATGAGGCCCTAAATTATGGAAAGCTCGTTTACTCCCATTGAACAAATGCTTAATTTTCGCGCAAAACGTCAGAAGGATTTTCCTTATCAGGAAATTCTGCTGACCCGGCTGTGTATGCACATGCAAGGTAAGCTGCTGGAAAATCGCAATAAAATGCTCAAGGCACAAGGGATTAACGAAACATTGTTTATGGCGCTGATTACCCTGGATGCTCAGGAAAATCACAGCATTCAGCCTTCTGAGCTAAGCTCTGCACTGGGTTCTTCGCGCACCAATGCTACGCGCATTGCCGATGAACTGGAAAAACGCGGCTGGATTGAGCGTCGTGAAAGCGACCATGACCGCCGCTGCCTGCATCTGCATATGACGCCGCAGGGCGAAGAGTTTCTCAGTCAACTGCTGCCACCGCAGCACAAATGTCTGCATTTCCTGTGGTCCACGCTGGACAATGATGAACAGCAACAGCTTGAAAAGCTGACGCGCAAACTATTGGCACGTCTGGATCAAATGGAAATCACAGAACAGTTATCCTAATTCACAATTTCTGTTCAGGTACTTACTTATGCGATCCCCATTTAACTGGAGGTTCACCCCGCTGTTCGCGGTATTACTGCTGGCCGGGTGTGCATCTACCGATAATATTGCCCCGCAATCCACGCTGATGGACTCGCAGAGCCTGCAGCTGTCGCAACCTAAGGTCAGCTCGCTGAACGTCAGCCCGCAGTGGTGGCGTGCGCTTAACGATCCACAGCTCGATGCCCTGATGACCCGAACGCTGCAAAACTCGCCGACGCTGCGCCAGGCCGCGGCCCGCGTGCGTGAAGCGCAGAGCGTCATGGGCCAAGCCAATGCCGCCAACGGCCCGAACCTGGATCTGAACGCCAGCACCAATCGCCAGAAAGTCCCGCAAAACGTCAATATGGGGCTGGGGTATCCGCATAAACCCATCTACGAAAGCTCCAACTCGCTGGGGCTGAATCTGGCCTATGAATTTGACTGGTGGGGCAAGTACCGCAACCAGGTCAACGCCGCCAAGGCCCAGGTCGATGCGGCCCGTGCCGAGCAGGAACAGGCTGCGTTGACGCTGACCAGCTCGGTGGCTTCCTCCTATTACCAGCTGCAGAGCAATTTCGCGCAGGAAAAACTGCTGCAACAGGAAGTGGACAACAACCAAAGCCTGACGGAACTACGCCAGCGGCAGTATAAAGCCGGCATCACCGGCATTGATATTCCGCAACAAACCCAGGCGCAGGCCGACAGCGCCAAGCAACAGATCCTCCAGTTGCAATCGCAGATTGAACAGCTGAAACACCAGTTGGCGGCCCTCGCCGGCCAAGGCCCGAGCGCCATGCAAAATCTGCATCCGGTAGCGCTGCCCGCCAATACGCTGATGGCGCCAAAAGGCGAACTGACCGCCGATCTGCTGGGCAAACGCCCGGACATCGCCGCCCAGCGTCAACTGGTGGAATCCTACAACCAGCGCGTCAGCGCCGCGCGTAAAGAATTTTACCCCAGCCTGACCATTTCGGCCTTTGCCGGTCTGACCACCACCAATACCAGTGGCACCAGCCCGAATCTGTTTGAAGCGGCCAGCCAGGCCTGGAACGTGATGCCTGCGATTTCGCTGCCGATCTTCCACGCCGGTGCGCTGCGCAGCAAGCTGGGTGAGGAGTCCGCTCTGTATGACGAAGCGGTGGAATCCTATAACCAAACCATCCTGAATGCCGTGCAGGAAACCGCCGATGCCATCACCGTCCAGCAAAGTACTGCGCAACAGCAGCTGCAGGCGGCATCCGCGTCCCAATCGATGCAGCAGGTGTACCGAGTCGCAAACGCACGATACCAGGCAGGGATTATCGGGCGCGACGAACTGTTGACCAGCCAGACGCAGCTCTTGCAGCAGCAACAGGCGGAACTGACAGCCAGCAGCAATTTGTTGCAGGCGAAGATAGGACTGATCCGCGCATTGGGCGGTGGCTATCAAGCCCCGGCCGTAGCGGATTCAAAAGCATAATAAAATAGAGAGCTTGGAGAACACCATGAGCGCAAGCGCGGAGACTCAAAACCCGCAGCAGCCGAGCGGCAAAAAGAAGCAGCGCAAGTTTTGGCTGCTGTTGCTGACGGTTATTTTCATTGTTATTGGGGTGGCTTATTTAGTGTATTGGTTCCTGGTGCTGCGTCATCATCAGGAAACCGATGATGCCTATGTATCCGGCAACCAGGTGCAGATCATGGCGCAGGTGAACGGCAGCGTAAACAGCGTCAATTTCGATAACACCGACTATGTCAGACAAGGCGATGTCCTGTTGACGCTCGATCCGACCGATGCCGAACAGGCGTTGGAGCGCGCCAAGACCAGCCTGGCCAACAGCGTGCGCCAGACCCACCAGTTGATCATCAACAGCAAGCAGTATCAGGCCAATATTGCCCTGCGCAAATCTGACCTGAGCAAGGCGGAGAACGATCTCAAACGCCGCGTGGTGTTGGGCAGCGTCGACGCCATCGGGCGCGAAGAACTGCAACATGCGCGTGATGCCGTCGACAGCGCCAAAGCGGCGTTGGAAGTGGCGGTACAGCAATACAACGCCAATCAGGCGATGGTGCTGGATACTCCGCTGGAGAAACAGCCGGCAATTCAGCAGTCCGCCGCGCAGATGCGCGACGCCTGGCTGGCGTTGCAACGGACTAAAATCATCAGCCCGATCACCGGTTATGTTTCCCGTCGCAGCGTACAGGTGGGCGCGCAAATCGCCGCCGGTTCCCCGCTGATGGCGGTGGTTCCTGCCGAGCACATCTGGGTTGACGCCAACTTCAAAGAAACCCAGATCGCCAATATGCGCATCGGCCAGTCGGCAACCGTAGTCAGTGACATTTACGGCGACGACGTGGTGTACACCGGCAAAGTCGTCGGCATCGACATGGGCACCGGCAGCGCGTTCTCGCTGTTGCCTGCACAGAACGCCACCGGTAACTGGATCAAAGTGGTTCAGCGTCTGCCGGTGCGTATTGAGCTGGATGCCAAACAGATTGCCGACCATCCGCTGCGCATTGGTCTGTCGACGCAGGTGAAAGTGGACACCACCAATCTGGACGGCCGCGTGCTGTCTGACGTAGTGCGTGACAAGCCGCTGTACCAGACCAACGCGCTGGCGTTGAATCTGGCGCCGGTTGATCAGATGATCGCCGACGTGATCCATGCGAATGCCGGCTAAGCGCGCAGGAGGCTACCTTGGCACAGAAACCGCTTGAAGGCGCACAGTTAGCCTGGATGACGGTCGCGCTCGCCATGGCGACCTTCATGCAGGTACTGGACTCGACCATCGCCAACGTGGCGATCCCGACCATCGCCGGTAACCTCGGGTCCTCCAACTCGCAGGGAACCTGGGTGATCACCTCGTTTGGGGTGGCGAACGCCATCTCCATTCCGATCACCGGCTGGTTGGCCAAGCGCATCGGTGAAGTGCGCCTGTTCCTCTGGTCCACCGCGCTGTTCGCCCTCGCCTCCTGGCTGTGCGGCATTTCCAACAGCCTGGGCATGCTGATCTTCTTCCGCGTGATCCAGGGATTGGTGGCGGGGCCGTTGATCCCCCTGTCGCAAAGCCTGTTGCTGAATAATTATCCCCCCGCCAAGCGATCGATGGCCCTGGCGCTCTGGTCGATGACTGTGATCGTGGCGCCGATCTTCGGGCCGATCCTCGGCGGGTATATCAGTGACAACTATCACTGGGGCTGGATCTTCTTCATCAACATTCCGATTGGCCTGTTCGTGATCCTGGTGGCGATGGCGACGCTGAAAGGCAGAGAAACCAAAACCGAGATCAAACCGATCGACACCGTCGGTCTGGTGTTGCTGATTGTCGGGATCGGTTCGTTGCAGGTAATGCTCGATCAGGGTAAAGAGCTGGACTGGTTCAACTCGACGGAGATTATCGTACTGACGGTAGTCGCCGTGGTGGCGCTGGTGTTCCTGGTGGTGTGGGAGCTGACGGATGACCACCCGGTGGTGGATTTGTCGCTGTTCAAATCGCGCAACTTTACCATCGGCTGTTTGTGCATCAGTCTGGCCTACATGCTGTACTTCGGCTCTATCGTGCTGTTGCCGCAGCTGTTGCAGGAGGTCTATGGCTATACCGCCACCTGGGCCGGCCTGGCTTCGGCACCTATCGGGCTGTTACCTGTGTTGCTGTCACCGATTATCGGTAAGTTCGGCAATCGGCTGGATATGCGACGGCTGGTGACCTTCAGCTTCATTATGTATGCCGTGTGCTTCTATTGGCGCGCCTATACATTTGAGCCGGGAATGGATTTTGGCGCTTCGGCCTGGCCGCAGTTTGTCCAGGGCTTCGCCATCGCCTGCTTCTTTATGCCATTGATCACCATTACGCTGTCCGGCCTGCCGCCGGAGCGCATGGCGGCGGCATCGAGCCTGTCGAACTTTACCCGTACGCTGGCGGGTTCAATCGGCACCTCGATTACCACCACGCTGTGGACCCAGCGCGAGTCGCAGCACCACTCGCAACTGGCGGAGTTTGTAAACCCTTACAACCCGCAGTCGCAGGAGATGTACCGACAGCTGGAACAGGTTGGCATGAGCAAACAGCAGGCCTCGGCCTACATTGCCAACGAGATCACCGCGCAGGGGCTGATTATCTCTGCCAACGAGATCTTCTGGCTGGCGGCGGGGGTGTTCCTGATCCTGCTGGCGTTGGTCTGGGTGGCGAAACCGCCATTCAGTTCCGGCGGCGGGGGCGGCGGCGCTCACTGAATCTCACCCAACAAAACGGGCGCCCTTCTGAGGCGCCCGTTTTTTATATTCCCGATGATACCCAGCGAATGGCAAGTTGCCGCCCATAACACAGCGGCTTCAAAGGTTCCGGGTTTCTAACCGTTACGCCTGATTCTGACGCCACCAATCGGCCAGCAAAATGCCGGTCGCGACCGATACGTTCAGGCTTTCCACCTTGCCGGTACCGCCGATAGACACACTCATATCCCCCTGCTGCCACGCGCTGTCGCTCAGACCGTCACGTTCCTGGCCCAGCACCAGCACCATTTTGGACGGCAGCTTGGCCTGCGCCAACGGAGTGCCTTTGTGGCTTGAGGTGGTGACGATGGTGTAACCCGCTTTGCGGAAGGTATCCAGCACCGACAGGAAGTCATCGGCGTTAATCGCTTTGATGTGTTCCGCGCCGCCTTCAGCAGTACGCACCGCCGCACCGGACTCCAGCACCGCCGGATCCTGCAACAGCACGCCGTTCACGCCAAAGTGAGCGCAAGAACGGACGATAGCGCCCAGGTTGTGCGGGTTGCCCACTTCTTCCAGCGCCAGCACGCAATCTTTCGCCGGGGCTTCTTTCAGGTAGGTTTGCGCATCCAGACCCTGGCGCTTTTTGATCAGGAAACACACGCCGCCGTGGTGTTCGGTGCCTGACGCTTTCGCCAGCTCTTCTTCATCGACCACGTGGTAGGCTTTGCGGTTAGCCGCCATCCAGCGCAGCGCTTCACGGAAACGCGGCGTAACGGACTGCACGAACCAGGCGCGGACAATGGCGTCCGGACGGCTGGCGAACAGCGCCTGACAGGCATTCTCACCGTAGACGCGGGTCTCTTCCGCACGCTGACGGCGCAACTGCTCTGGATCGATAAAGCTTTTGCCACTGATGCCACCGTGATCGAACGCCGGCTCTTCTTCCGGGGCTCGTGACACGGTTTTCCACGGCGAATCATAACCGCCACGGTCTTCAGTACGCGCCGGACGGCTAGGACGATCGCTTTCACTGCGGCGAGAATCGGAGCCACGGCGATCATTATTGCCACGCGGCTTGTCCTGACCGGTACGGCCCGAGCGCGCACCGTCAGCCGGACGGCCTTTGCCGGCCGGACGTTTATTCTTGTTACGGTCGTCGCTGCTGCTGTCGTCGTCACTGCGGACGTACATCACTTTAACTTTACCGTTTTTGCCACTAAATGAATCGTTCATTGTCTTCTCCACCAACGCGCAGGGCGCGAAGATTACCTGATGTTGGGGTGCTAAGCCACCTACTTGCGCCAAAAGCTAACAACTATCGTATCCATTGAACAAACCTCTTTGTTCAATGCCCCGTTTTTACCGATAATAACCAGCATTAAAGAAACAACTCCGCAACCTGACTGCGGCGTGGAATGCTTTCCCAGTCTCCGAGGTAAACATGAATACAGTCTGTGCAGCTTGCAATGCCACCAATCGCGTACCTGAAGAACGTGTGACGGACGGCGCGAAATGTGGCCGCTGCGGCCACCCGCTATTTGACGGCGAAGTGATCAACGCCACCGCAGCCACGCTGGACCAATTGCTGCAGGATGACCTGCCGGTAGTGGTCGATTTCTGGGCACCGTGGTGCGGCCCCTGCGTCAACTTTGCGCCCGTCTTCGAGGACGTTGCCGAAGAACGCGCCGGCAAAGTACGCTTCGTGAAGGTGAACACCGAAGCCGAACCGGAACTGAGCGCCCGCTTCCGTATCCGCAGCATTCCGACCATCATGCTGTTCCGTGAAGGCAAAATGGTCGACATGCTCAACGGCGCGATGCCGAAAACGCCGTTCGATAACTGGCTTAATGAGCTAGTTTAACGCAGAAAGTATAGGCGGTGTTGCCCATTGCGGGCGACACTGGCGCAATTCGAACAGGCCCGTGCGCTCCCGCCGGGCTTTTTTCTGCGCTACAATAGCGGTTTTTCCCCAGGATATTTATGACTGACAACGCCGTACTCCGCCTGCGCCAATTTCGTCTGGAACGCTCTACCCGCCCTTTTCTGGCGCGCGGTAATCGCATACCGCGTTGTCAGGGCTGCCTGCTGCCCCATAAAAACTGCCTGTGCGACACCATCCAGCCGCAGCCGGCCGCCAGCCGTTTCTGTTTGATCATGTTTGGCGCGGAGCCGTTGAAACCCAGCAATACCGGCCGCCTGATAGCCGATATCCTGCCGGATACCCAAGCGTTCCTCTGGTCGCGTACCGAGATCGACCCCGAGTTGCTGAAGGCGATTAACGATCCGCAACGCCAGCCTTACGTAGTTTTCCCCGCCTCCTACGCCGCGCCTGAGCGGCCGGTGTTCAGCGAACTGCCTGTCGGTGGCAAACCGCCGCTGTTTATCATGCTCGACGGCACCTGGACCGAGGCGAGCAAGATGTTCCGCAAGAGCCCGTATCTGAACGCATTCCCGGTATTCTCACTCAATGTGACCGCCGCTTCCAATTACCAGTTGCGTGAAGCCAGCCGCACCGAGCAGCACTGCACGGCAGAAGTGGCGGCGGCGCTGTTGCAGCAGGCCGGCGATGCCGCCGCATCTGAAGGTTTGAACCAGCATTTTCGTTATTTCCGTCAACAGTATCTGGCCGGGAAACCTACGCGCCCGGAGGCACCGGTCACAGCAAAGCTGCCGCAAAACGCCTAGAATCAGGGGTAACGTTGCCAAAAGGAGCCGTGCATGAGCCAGCGAGGGTTAGAAGCGCTTTTACGTCCTAAATCGATTGCCGTTCTCGGCGCTTCACAACAGCCCGGCCGCGCCGGTAACCTGATGATGAGCAACCTGCTGGCCGGTGGCTTCAGCGGGCCGGTAATGCCGGTCACTCCTCGCTATAAGGCCGTGTGCGGCGTGATGGCCTACCCTGACGTCGCCAGCCTACCGCTTACACCCGATTTGGCGATACTCTGCACCCACGCGCAACGCAATCTGGCATTGATTGAAGCCCTGGGTAAACGCGGCTGTAAAACCGCGATTGTGCTCTCATCCCCACCGGAACAGTTCGCCGAGTTGAAAGCCTGCGCACAACGTTATTCGATGCGCCTGCTTGGGCCAAATAGCCTGGGCCTGCTGGCGCCATGGCAAGGTCTCAACGCCAGCTTCTCTCCGGTGCCGATCCTCAAGGGCAAATTGGCGTTCATTTCTCAGTCCGCCGCCGTCGCCAATACCATTCTCGACTGGGCGCAGCAGCGCGAGGTCGGGTTTTCCTATTTTATCGCGCTGGGTGACAGCCTGGATATTGACGTCGACGACCTGCTGGATTTTCTGGCTCGCGACAGTAAAACCAGCGCCATCTTGCTGTACCTGGAAAACATCAGCGACGCACGCCGCTTTTTGTCTGCCTCGCGCAGCGCTTCGCGCAACAAGCCGATACTGGTGATCAAAAGCGGTCGCAGCCAACAGGCCCAACTGCTGCTCAACAGCCAGCAAGGTCTGGACGCAGCTTATGATGCCGCCATCCAGCGTGCGGGTTTGCTGCGCGTCCAGGACACCCACGAACTGTTCTCCGCGGTGGAAACCCTGAGCCACATGCATCCGCTGCGCGGTGAGCGGCTGATGATCGTCAGCAACGGCGCTGCACCGGCAGCGATGGCGTTAGACGAACTGCTAGGCCGCAACGGCAAGCTGGCACAGTTGGGGGAAGAGAGCCTGACGCAGCTCGGCGCGGCATTGCCGGAGTTTATTCGCGCCGGTAACCCGATCGATCTGCGCGATGACGCCACGCCGCAACGTTATCTGACGGCAGTCAAGGCGCTGCTCGACAGCCACGACTACGATGCCCTGTTACTGATCCACGCCCCAAGTGCGGCGGCACCGGGCACCGCCACCGCCGAACGCATTATCGATGCGATTCGCCAGCACCCGCGCGGTAAACGCATCACGCTGCTCACCAACTGGTGCGGCGAATACTCGTCGCAAGAAGCCCGACGATTGTTTACCGAGGCCGGTATTCCGACCTACCGCACCCCGGAAGGTGCGGTGACCGCCTTTATGCATATGGTGGAATATCGCCGCAACCAGAAGCAGCTGAAAGAGACGCCGGCGCTCCCGGTCGGCCTGACGGCCAACACCGCCGATGCCCACCGGTTGATCCATCAGGCGTTGGCTGAAGGGGCGACACAGCTCGATACCCACGAAGTGCAATCCATTTTGCAGGCCTATGATCTGACCACCTTATCCACCTGGATTGCCGAAGACAGCACCGAAGCGGTACACATCGCCGAGCAAATCGGCTATCCGGTGGCGCTGAAACTGCGCTCGCCGGATATTCCTCACAAGTCAGAAGTGCAGGGCGTTATGCTCTACCTGCGCACCGCCACCGAGGTCCAGCGTGCGGCGGACGCTATTCTCGATCGCGTAAAACGTACCTATCCGCAGGCCCGCATTCACGGCCTGCTGGTGCAAAGCATGGCCAACCGTGCCGGAGCGCAAGAGTTGCGCATTGCCGTGGAGCAGGACGCTATTTTTGGTCCGCTGATCATGCTGGGCGAAGGGGGTATCGAATGGCGGCAGGAAAATCAGGTCGCCGTAGCCTTGCCGCCGCTGAATATGGCGCTGGCACGTTATTTGGTGCTGCAGGCGGTTAAGGGTGGGAAGATCCGTGGGCGCAGCGCACTGCGGCCGCTGGATATTCCCGGGCTGAGCCGTCTGCTGGTACAGGTATCCAACCTGATCCTCGACTGCCCTGAAATCACCCGGCTGGACATCCATCCGGTGCTGGCCTCTGGCAGCGAATTCACGCTGCTGGACGTTTCCATGCAAATTGCGCCTTTCGAGGGCGACCCGCAGGCACGGCTGGCGATCCGCCCTTATCCCCATGAACTGGAAGAAGTTATCCGCTTGAAAGACGGTTCACAGTGCCTGTTCCGACCAATTCTGCCGGAGGACGAGCCGGCGCTGAAGCACTTTATCGATCGCGTGACCAAGGAAGATCTCTACTACCGCTATTTCAGTGAGATCAACGAGTTTACCCACGACGATTTGGCTAACATGACGCAAATCGACTACGATCGGGAGATGGCTTTTGTCGCCGTGCGCGACGAACAAATTATCGGCGTAACGCGTGCGCTTTCCGATCCGGACAATACCGACGCGGAATTCGCCGTGCTGGTTCGCTCTGATCTGAAAGGGTTAGGTCTCGGCCGCCAATTGCTGGAAAAAATGATCGCCTATGCCCGCGCCCACGGTCTGACCCGCCTGACCGGCATTACCATGCCGAACAACCGCGGCATGATTGCGTTGGCACAACGGCTGGGCTTTGGTATTGATGTGCAGCTTGAAGACGGGATCGTCAATTTGACCCTGCCGCTGCAGGCTGACAAAGCGCAGTGACCAGTGTCGCAATGTGCTACGAATCCATCACTTAACGCCAAAACATACGCACAATCGGGACAACTAGTGGTATTATCGCCCGATTATTCGATTTATTGTTTTTACGTATTTGGCGTTCCGGCCATCTAATCATGAGAGAAGAAGCGCACTGTGATGTTGTCAAAATTTAAACGTAGCAAACATCAACAACACCTTGCACAACTGCCAAAACTCCCCCAGACGGTAGCTGACGTACGTACCCTGTACGCACCGTCTGATTACCGTACTACGCTGCTGGAATTGATCGCTAATGCCACCCGACGCATCTATCTGGTCGCTCTGTATCTGGAGCATGACGACGCCGGGCGTGACATTCTCAATGCGCTTTATCAGGCAAAGCAACGGCGTCCGGAGCTGGAGATTTGCATCTTGGTTGACTGGCATCGAGCCCAGCGTGGGCGCATTGGCGCTGCGGCCGCCAATACCAATGCCGACTGGTACTGCTCAATGGCAGACCAGCATCCGGGGCTGCAAGTTCCGATATACGGCGTGCCGGTAAATACCCGTGAAGCCTTGGGAGTGTTGCACCTGAAGGGCTTTGTTATCGACGATACCGTTATTTACAGCGGTGCCAGTATCAATGACGTTTACCTGCATCAGCATGAGAAATACCGTTACGATCGTTATCAGTTGATCACTAATGGCGCGTTGGCCAATGCCCTGATCGATTACATCAAACAGCACCTGCTGGCCGCTGGCGCGGTACAGCGCCTGGATCGCGACGATCGGCCGAAAAGCCCGGAGATCAAAAACGAAACGCGTTTATTCCGGTTCAGCCTGCGCCGGGCCGGTTATCAGTTCCGCAACGCGGCGGGTAACGATGAACTGGCGGTAACGCCGCTGGTTGGGCTCGGCAAACAGAGCGTCCTGAATAAAACCATTCATCACCTGATGTCCTGCGCCGATCAAAAGCTGACGCTGTGTACCCCCTATTTCAACCTGCCGGCGCTGCTGGTGCGCAATATCATCTATCTGCTGCGCGAGGGCAAACAGGTTGAAATCATCGTCGGCGACAAAACGGCCAACGACTTTTACATTCCGGAAGATCAGCCGTTCAAAATTATCGGTGCACTGCCCTACCTCTACGAAATTAACCTACGACGCTTTCTCAGCCGCCTGCAACGTTATATCGATACCGGCCAGTTGATCGTGCGCCTGTGGAAAGACGGCGATAATAGCTATCACCTGAAAGGCATGTGGGTAGATGACGAGTGGCAGTTGATCACTGGCAACAACCTCAATCCGCGTGCCTGGCGGCTGGATCTGGAGAACGCCATCCTGATCCACGATCCGAAACAGGAGATGCGTGAGCAACGCCACAAAGAGCTGGAGTGTATCCGCACCCATACCACCGTGGTGGGCAACTACCTTGAATTACAGACTATTCAGCAGTATCCGGTCAAAGTGCGCAAACTGATCCGCCGTCTGCGCCGTATCCGTATTGACCGCTTGATTAGCCGTATACTGTAATCCCGCTATAATTCAGCTATCACAGACCCTGGCCAAGGCTGGGGTTTTTTGTATGTCATGACAACAGGATGTTTTCATTATGCGCCCATTCCGCCTCTTGCTTATCCTGCCCTTTTTGCTGTTCACCTGCGGTTGCACTCATCTGGCGAACGACAGTTGGACAGGTAAAGATAAGGCGCAGCATTTTGTCGCCTCTGCGGCCTTTGCCGCCGCCGGCGCCGCTTATGGCGATCACCAAAACTGGAATGAGGCCAGAAGCCGCAGCTTCGGCCTGATGTTCTCGATTGGGCTCGGTGCAGCCAAAGAGCTGTATGACAGCCGCGAAGGCGGCACCGGCTGGAGCTGGAAAGATTTTGCCTGGGATGTGGCAGGTGCAGCGACCGGCTATAGTCTGTATCACGCCACTCGATGATTCACAGTTGGACCTCTTTCCCCTTGCGATGCAACTTGAGCGAAACGATCAGTGCCAGCAGGCACATGCCGGAAACATACCAGAAGAAGGCGTTCTCCACACCGAACGATTTCAGCGACAAGGCAACATACTCCGCAGAGCCGCCAAACATTGCGTTTGCTACCGCATAAGACAGCCCTACGCCCAGCGCGCGCACTTCCGGCGGGAACATTTCCGCTTTCAACAGCCCGCTGATCGACGTGTAAAAACTGATGATAAACAACGCCAGAACTATCAATCCGAATGCCGCATAAGGGTTGGTCACGCTTTTCAGCGTCATCAGAATAGGTACCGTCATCAGTGTGGCAAACGAAGCGAAGACCAGCATTGAACTGCGGCGGCCAATCTTGTCCGAGAACGCACCGACCAGCGGTTGCAATAGCATGTAAATAAACAACGCGGCGGTCATGATGCCGCTGGCCAACCTGGCGTCCATACCTGAGGTATTCACCAGGTATTTTTGCATATAGGTGGTGAAGGTATAGAAACTTAATGAACCGCCGGCGGTGAAGCCCAGCACCATCAGAAACGCCTTACGGTTTTTCCACAGACCTTTCAACGAACCAGCGTCTTTATGACTCCTGGTTTTCGCATCAGACGTTTCATTCAGTGAACGTCGCAGGTACAGCGCAACCACCGCCAACGCTGCGCCCAGCGCAAATGGAATGCGCCACCCCCAAGCTTTCAGCTCTTCTGTAGAAAGGATTTGCTGCAACGCTACCAGCACCAAGAGTGCCAGTAACTGGCCGCCAATCAGCGTCACGTATTGGAAGGAAGCATAGAACCCGCGCTTTCCCTTGATCGCCACCTCACTCATGTAGGTAGCGCTGGTGCCATATTCTCCCCCCACGGAAAGCCCCTGGAACAACCGAGCCACCAACAGCAACACCGGCGCCCAACTGCCGATCGAATCGTAGGTTGGCAAACAGGCGATCACCAGCGATCCGGCGCACATCATGCAGACCGAAATCAACATCGAATTTTTACGGCCATGTTTATCCGCGATATAACCGAACAGCCAACCGCCAATCGGGCGCATAAAAAAGCCCGCAGCAAAGACGCCGGCGGTCTGCAGCAACTGGGTTGTACTGTTACCGGCGGGGAAGAACGAGGCGGCGAAATAGATCGAACAGAAAGAGTAAACGTAAAAATCGAACCACTCCACCAGGTTTCCCGATGAAGCCCCAACGATAGCGAAAATACGCTGTTTCTTATCCTGAACCGCCAGTTCGGCAGCATCCCCATCCCCAATGGCCGAGGTTGTTTCTGTCATTTTGTCTTCTCCGAGCCAGATAAGCAGTGAAGTCGGCGTCCCGCCGTTTAATTATTACTTTGTTGTTATGTTTAAGTTAACAATTAAACCTGACCATGGGCGAAGGATATGTGATGAAAAAAGGGGCAAAACGCGGTTTTTGTGATGAATATTAAATAGTGAAATGAAAATAAGAAGAGATTACAGTCTGTTTTCTGCAAAA
>NZ_JBQZFU010000013.1:0-99499 GCF_052692135.1 Serratia sp. TSA_7 | reverse complement strand
TCATCACATTTTCCTCTGTGCGTGAGTAAAATGTGTCAACGCTATTCAGGACGGGTCATTCTCTTAAAAAAGGATGCCTGTGTTGGCGCACAGGCGTCCTTTTCTCGCTCACTGGTGATAACCCCGAACGGTTGAAAAGTGAAGCGGCTGGCATCACTCTGTGGCGTGAATCCCACCAGCCTCTTCAGGGGACCGATTAAACGTGGTGGCTCATGTGAAGCAAATAATGCCCTGCGGATAATAGCCCTGGCGCGTATGCGTAGCGATCCGCCAGAGGGCCTATTTTCAATTGGCGCAACCTACCTAATGCGCGTCACTTGCCGGCCCCCGGGATTGCTGACGTCGCGCGCGATTGCGCGCGCAGCGTGAGTCGAACCAGCGGTACGGTCAGCGCCGTCGTCACCAGCGCGAACACCACGAGGATCGTGTAGACCTTTGGCGGAAGGATCTGCATCTGCAGACCGATTGACAGGACGATGAGCTCCATCAAGCCGCGCGTATTCATCAGCGAACCCACCAACATCGCATCGCGTGGCTCAAGCCCGGTGGCACGCGCGCCCAGATAACTGCCGCCGAACTTGCCGATGAATCCGCCCGCGAGGAATACGCCGAACCACATCCATGATGCCGCGTCGTCGATCGTGCCGACCGACGCATGCAGCCCCGCATACGCGAAAAACACCGGCATCAGCACAAGCCTGACAAAACCTTCGACGTTGTCCCGCCACTCATTCGCGATACCGGGCACGCGCCGCACGAACAGCGCCGCTGCAAGTGCGCCAAATGCGCTATGAAATCCGATCAGCGACGTCGCGAGTGCCGATGCCATGACGAAGCATAACAACACGGCCAAGCGGTCGCGCGCCGCATGCGCAGTCGATGCGAGCCGCACAAGCGTCGGCCGAACCACGAAGCGCACCAGGAGCGCGCACAGCACCAGATACGCGAGCAGGCTGAGGAACATGCGCGCAAATGCCCAACCAGGCCCGCTCGATAGCGAAGCAATGGCTGCAAGCAGCATCCATCCGAGCGCATCCGTCAACATCGCGGCAGACATTGCGTGCCGTGCCCCCACCATGGCGTTGAGCGCCAGGTCGTCGACGATGCGCGCCATCACCGGTACCGCTGATATCGCAAGCGCGACACCACAGAAGAGTATATAAGGCAGCGCCGGCGCGTCGCCGGCGAGCATGTCTTTCGAGACAGTGGCGACGATCATGCCGATCGCGGCCGGTAAGACGAGCCCGCCCGCGGCGATCGCGACGGGCATGCGCCAGCGCTTGCCGCGCAGCGTCTCGCCCAACTCCATATGCAGACCCACCTGAAACATCAGCAGTATCAGGCCGACTTCACCGACCTGCCCCATCGCCGACAGCGTACGAGGGCCGAACAATGCATCGTAGAAATCCGGTGCGATCACGCCGAACAGCGAAGGCCCCAACAGCAAACCGGCCGCGATCTCGCCGACGACCGCGCACTGGCCAAGCCGTTCGGCAAGGCGGCCGCAGACGTTGCAGAGCGCGATCACCAGCACCAGTTGCAACAGCCAGACAGTCATGAATACCTCGGAAAGAGTGACACCGACACGAATCTGGTGGCCGCGAGCCCGAGCGGGCCCGCCGCGCCATACGCCATGATGACAGTGACGCCGCTCGCCAGGTTCGCGAGCGCCTGGCGGAACGACGTGTCCGAAACCTGCTCGGTGAGGGCCGCCGACTCACGCATCACCGCTCACTCGCAACGCGGTCAACCCAACCCCGGTAGAACGCACGGTACTTGAGCACGAGCTTGTCGTACTTGCTGTACGCGCCGCCGCCGTCCGGCTTCATCCCGTTCCAGATTTTGACGTCGTACTTCGCGGCCTGTCTGGTCTGCAGCCCAAACAGCACGTAGTCGGTCGCGCGGCGCAGAACGCCACCCACCTTTTTGATCGAGATGAGCATGTGCATGACGTTCTTGCCGTCGCTCACCGGCGTCACACACTGGAGCAGTTTGTATTTGAAGTCTCCGTCCAGCGAGACGGTCATGACGCACCCGCCGGGGTAGCCATCGAAGTGCAGGTTCATCTGCGACATGTTCAGGCCGAGCACGCGTGCCAGCATGCCGGAGGCCCCGAAATACCGGTCCACGGTAAAGTCGATCCCGGCACCGAACCACGCGCCCGCCTGTGCCAGAGACTCAACCTCCGGCCACCGGCGCCAATCGTCGAAGAGCTTGAGCTCGAAGGCCGAGATCGGGAGCTCGTGCACGGGGGACGCGTGTTGCGCGTCGTAGAAGTTCTCTACGATCCGCAAGACCGCCGTCGTCGTCTCGAACGCGAAGTGCAGGTGCATAAAGTCGCCGTTGTCGACGTCGGCTGCGGCGATTTCGGGCAGCGGGTGCAGCGGCTCCGGGGAGCCGTACCAGACCCACACGTAGCCGTATCGCTCGGCGGTGACCAACGTCGGCTGGCGTACCGATCGCGGCACGGGCTCCAGCCGGCGCACCGTCTGGTTGTGACCGGGGATGTGAACGCACTGGCCCTGCTCGTCGTACCGCCAGTGATGAAACGGGCACTGGATGCACCCGTCCTTGACCTGCCCGTCGGCCAGGTTCGCACCGAGGTGCGAGCAGTGGCGGTCCATCACCACCGCCTGCCCCGTCGCTCCGCGCCACGCCACGCAAGGACGGCCGAAGAGCGTCAACTCCGTCGGTTTGTCCTTGAGGTCATCCGAGCGCATCGCGACGTACCAGCTCGCGGCCACGCTCGTGGTCGCGTCGTACGCCCTCGAAGGATGCTCCTCGGCGTTCACTTGAACCAATTGAATGTCGTTCATCATTTTTGTGTCCTCGATGGCCGGCTACTTCTTCCGAGTCAAGCTGATGCGGGTCGTGATGTACGCTTTGAGCAGCGCGAACATCGGGTTGTAGTCGAAGTACTTTTTCACCTCCGCCGGCGCGCTGGTTTGTGTCCAGTGCATCAGCTTCATTGCCGGCAGCAGGCTGTACTTCGAGTTGTTGAGCTGCGGCTTGTCCCCGGTGATGCAGTACCCGAAGCCGAACATCTGCTTGGCGAAGTCTCGTTCGTCGATGAGGGCGTGGATCCGCGCCGCGGCCTCCCCGGTCGGCTTGCGCCCGGCGCTCACCGCCTCGATCTCGGCTTTGGCGTCGTTGAACAATTGGTAGTACCCCTCCATGTCCGCACACAGGTACCCGAGGTACGGAGGGTCGTTGTCGAGGTGATCGAGATCGCCCTCGTCGCGCGACGCGCGGAACCTCGCGTGGGCTTGCACGAGCCGGAACTGCCCGAGGATCGTGCCGACGGCCCACAGCCTGTGGAACGCGTCCCACAGGCGGAAGTCCGAGAACGCCGTGTAGCAACAGCTGACGAAGTCGTCGTTGTGGTCCAAAAGCTTTTGCTGCAGGCGCTCGATGTACTCGAAGCGCTCAGGGGAGAAGTCATCGTCGCGCAGCGCCTTGATGAGGCGGGCCGCGAGCGCGTGGATGGTCACAGCGGTGTTCTCGAGCCCCCGGGAGAAGAGCGGGTCGATGAACCCGTTCGCGTGCAGCATCAGGCAGTAGCGATCGCCGATGCAACGGGTCGACGAGAACTGCAGGCGGTCGGTCCTGACCCAGTCGCGCACCGGAATGGCGTCCCGGAACTGCGCCCCGATGCTCGGGAACCGCGCGAGGAACTCGTCGAACTCTTGCTGCGCGGAGATGTCCGTTTTCGGGTAGACACGCGGGTCGAGCTGCAGGCCGACGCTCACCAGATTGTTGGTCGACCGCGGGTGGTTGTTGAACGGAATCACCCAGAGCCAGCCGCCCTCGAACATGTGGTGCAAGGTCCCCTCGTGCCAGCGCCAACGCTGCCCCTTGACCTTGAAGATGTCGTCGAACGGCTTGACCCCGAGCATGTGCGTGTAGAGGCTGCGTGAGTGCGTCTTGAAGCGACACGGCTCTTCGCGGAGATTGAACTTGGTCGCGAGCGGCGCGCGGGGTCCTCCGCAATCGATCATGTACCGGCCGGTGAACCGTTCGTCCTCGGCGGTGGTCACCGCGACGCCGTCTTTATCGGCGTGGTATTCGGTCACTTTAGTCTTCTGGCGGACCGTGCAACCGTATTTAATGGCGGCCTGCAACAGGTAGGCGTCGACGTCTTGCCGGTAATAATGGCTCTCCGGCCCCCAGGGCAGCTCGGGAATGACACACTGCGTGAACTCCTTCGGGTCGTGCTCCTGGCCGGGCTTGTGGAACACGAAGCCGAAGTTGCGTTTGATGCCCGTGCTCGACGAGACGTAACGTTGCGTCGAGTAGAACGACGTGATGTGGTCGAGCTCCGGAATGCCGTAGCGATCGGCGATGATACGGTTCATCAGAGACGTCTCGGGAATCGACGATTCGCCGATCGTGAACCGCGGGTGCGACGACTCCTCGATGATCAGCACGCGAAACTGCTGTTTGGCCAGGATAGCCCCCATCTGGGTGCCGGACATGCCCGAGCCGAGGATGATCACGTCGAAGTGGTTGTTATCGCGCCCGTGCGCGGGGCTCTTCTGAGTCATGAGGGCAAATCTCCTTAATGAGATGGAACAGATGGCCGTGCGTGTCAGGACTCGTTGAGAGCGGTGCGGATGCGGGAGCGCGCGGCAAGCGTGAGCGTGGCCAGATCGCCGAGCATGCTGGGCGCGTACCCCCCACTGCCGATTGCCGGGCCGCTTCGCCCGACTTCGTACACCCGCTCCGCCAATTGAACATGAGGTGCCCGGAAGCGCAGCAGGACCACGAAGACCCGGTTGAGGGCCGCCAGCCCGGCCCGGACGGATTCGCCCTGGGCACCGGCCGCTCGCGCCTCGCCGATCGCACGGTCGACGAGCGACGGCCTCCCGGCGAACCGAGCGTAGACCGCCCGGTACGCGGGAAGCACATAGGGCAGATACGTCTCTTTGAATTCTCGATAAGCCTGGTGGTCCGATTGCGAGCCCCACAGGACGTGGTCCAGCACGAAGAGGGGCATTTCTACGGCACCGGGGCCAAGGTAGTTCTGGCCCCCGACGCGAATAGGTTCGTAGAAGGGGCGGAGCTCATCGTAGAAGACCTGCGGCGAGATGAAGCGGTACGCGTAAACGATCGATTCGACCATTTTTTGCAGATAGGCCGCCAGCTCGTCGCACCCTTGCGCAAACGCGGGCGACCTCAGGGGCACGTCGTGCAGCTCGACGGTCACCGCGATGGCCGCCTCGAGGGCCGCCATCGAGATGCGCACGCTCTCGAGCAGGTGCGCTTCGTCGCTGAGCCCGGTGTAGCTCCGTTGCGCGTCGGCCGCCGCGGGGTTCCAGACCGTCACATGCAGGAGCGTCTCGCGCGGCGGCAGGTCGGTCATGCGCGCCAGGTCGAGCAGCACCGGCTCGAGCCCGGGCACCACGTCCACGGGCTCGTGTCCATGCCGCTTGAGCGACCCCAGGAAAAACCCAATGTCCCGCATCGCGGCGGCGGCTTCGACGAAGCCCCATCCGGAGGGCACGCCGCGCACCGGGAGGAACTCGCGCAGCAGGCCCACGATGCCGGGCACGTCCTTGTTACGGTTCAGGTCCGGCAGTTGCAGAACGAGCGAGCGCGCCTGCAGCGGATCGCAGGCCGCCACGGCAGCGTGCGTGGCCGCGAATACACATGCCCGGTCGTGGGCGCGCTCCACTACAGGCTCTCCGGCGACGCGGGCGTCGGCCCGGGTCGAAACAGCCCCGCGTCGCCCCCGCGCAGCGACCGCAGGTAGTCATAGTTCGTCGGCAGGCTCGCCCGCAGACGCTCGGCCTCACGCTGAATGCGGGCGAACATCGCCTCGGCCTTTTCGATCGACTCCGGTCGCAGTTGCAAGAGCGGCAGCGACCGGTCGGGCAGCATGCCCAAGCCGGCAAAAATGCAGTAGTAGTTCCCGTTCAACCAGAAGTTCTTGAATTCGAAGTCGAAGGTCTCATAGTACGTGGAATCGTCGAACGACGTGGTAGTCAGCGGCAGCCCTGCCTTGTAGCGCTCAACCTTCTCTTTGATGGAGTCAGAGAGCCGCAGGTCGTGCCGGTTCGCGAGCCAGAACGGCGTGTCTTCGCGCGACGAGGTGAAATAGTGCGCCTGAACAAAGTCTCGGCAGTCGTCGAACATGTAGGTGATCTCGGCGTTGAACGCGTCGGCCAACCGCGGGTCGAACGAGGTGTCGGGGAAGTGCTTCACGAGTTGGTAAAGCGCCGCGTAGATGAAGTAGATCCCCGTCGATTCCAGGGGCTCCAAAAAGCACGACGACAGCCCGATGGAGACGCAGTTGTTGACCCACGCCCGCTTGTTGCGCCCAACCCGGAACTTGATCTGGTTGAGCGGCTGATTGTCCGAGAGGCCCCAGAGGTTGAGGAAATCGGTGGTGGCCTGGTCGCGGGAGGTGAACTTGCTCGAGAAGACGTAGCCGCTGCCGAACCGGCCCAGCATCGGAATTTTCCAGGTCCACCCCGAGTTCATGGCGATCGCGGAGGTGTAGGGTTCGACCCCCACTTGCGCGTCGTCGTTGGGTACGGCGCTGGCGACAGCGCTGTCGCACAGCAGGTAGTCGGACATGTCAATGAAGGGCTCTTTCAGGGCCTGATTGATCAAGAGCCCCCGCATGCCGGAGCAGTCGATGAACAGGTCCGCCTCCAGTTTCCGGCCCTCTTTGGTGAGCAGGCTGGAGATGAAGCCGTGGTCGTTCAGGTTAACCTCAACGACCTCGTCGACCACGCGGTTCACTCCGCGTTCGACGGCCCAGCGCTGCAAGAAATCGGCCACCAGGTGCGCGTCGAAGTGCCACGCGTGGGACATCTGACGGGTGCCGTCGTGCAGGCAAGGTGCCAGATTGCCATCGAGCGCCCCGGGCTGCGGGTAGCAAGCGTATGCCATCGACTGCTGAAAGCCCTGTTCGCGCTTGCGCAACCAGTAATGGGTCAGCGGCACGCCGTCGCAGCTCGGCACATTGCCGAACAAATGGTAGAAGTAATCGTTGCGCGAGTGGTCGGGAGACTTTCTCCAATTCACGAACTTGATGCCGGCCTTGAACGCGCCGTTCACCTGGGGCATCCACTCCTGCTCCGGTATCCCGAGGAAGTCGAAAAACACCTTCTGCAAACTCGGGATGGTCGCCTCGCCCACGCCGATCCGGGGGATCGCCGCAGATTCGATGAGCGTAATGTTCGCCTGCTGCTGGAGCGCCCGGACGAGGTATGAGGCGGACATCCAGCCCGCAGTGCCGCCGCCCACGATGACGATATTCTTGATCGGTTTGCTCATGACACTCTCCCATAGGAGGATAGTGGAGATGTTAGATTAGGTTCTAATCAGGCTAGACTCTCGTCTGAAAATTACCACATTCCGTTTTAGAATTAACTCAGCGATATATCCTCACGCGAAGCGCCCCCTAAACACCCTAATTATGCACCACCCTCCACCCGGTTAAATATATTACTTTCAACCGGTTAAAATTACGGGAAAAGCCGGAAAAACAAGACCACCTCATTATTTATCATAATGAAATCAAGCCTTATAACACCTCAACCCATCCCAAAGTGGATTTACATAACCTGCTGTTTTTACTGAGCAATCATAATGAAAAGAGGCAAATAAACTTATCAAAAAGGGTCATGTCAGACGCTTTAAATCACTGCCGACACCGCTTTGACCTCATCCTTTAAATAAACAAATTACCTATTGGATATTAATGCATTCGGAATTGATAGCATGCTCACAATCCTATAAATCCAACACCCAGATAGTTATAGGTGATGCATTATAAACTTGCCAGCCAACAAGAATAATCGATTCAGATTCATTCGTTAATTACGTATAAAAACATCCATAAAATAATATCTTTTTCACGTTCAAACATTCAGTCTAAAAACAATTATCCGTCTGGTTTTCATACAAATACTCAGCAACATTCGGAAATTGTTTTCTGCCGAAATGAGTATCGGGAAGACATTGAGCCGGTAATAGAGGCCGCTGCGGAATTCGCGGTCGGCGACCCTCTGCTGCAGGTCGCGGTGGGTGGCGGCGACTCGATCGAGATTTCTGCCGGCTCGTAAAAACAGCGTGCCTTGGCCCACCAGCTCAAAACGCCCCATACGCCGGGTGCCGGCACCGGTAAACGCCCCCTTTTCACTTTTTAAAAGACCGGAACCGGTCGATAAGATGAAGGACATTGCAGCAAAGCATTTTCCTGCAGCATTACCTCCAGAGGCTTGAATTTTGTTGTTTGACCGGCAAGAGACAGCGGCAGATTTGCGTGAATGATGCGACGCATGTACAACGTTGTTCTGGTGTTTCTGGCGTGTTTTTCGGGGGCGTTCACCTGTACCTTGAACAGGTCAGAGACGCCGTTCAAAGCCCTTATCAACATGACTCTCACTGGGTGTGTTTACATTTTTGACCAAGGGCTTGTCTCAATCTCGTGCTCGATTCTATTCCGTATTCTTATCATTAAGGCCTGAGGGTATAAATGAGGGTACAAAAAACAAAAATATCCATTAAATTATAATGCGACCCACACCTTTCTGCGAACGGGGTTATTTTCCGTTTAAAATTCACTGCACAGTTTGCATGCGCTGCCCGATATAGCCGACAGGCTTGGTAAAGGAGAGTCGGGAACATTATCGCCAACATTTATCAGGGTGCCGGTCACAACATTATTCCCAAGCTGGTCAGCCATTTTCGTCAACCATTACCCCTAGTTTTAAAAGAGGCTTGGCTGGATAATGGCAAACCCTGCCCACGATATGTAATTAATTTACCGCTAATTATTCCCCCGCAAAAACCTGTGCCGTCATTATATAAACGAGTGCTGAAGTACTACGCCGATAACTGCGCGGAACCCAATATCAATCACTGCGATCAATGAACGCCTTATGCAAACCTTCCAATGGGTGATGTTGAACTTTTTCTTTGCCACAAAATGGCTTAGGTATCGTCAGACGTTGCCTGATTTGCGCCGGATAACAACCAACATTCGACGTATTTAACCCAGCCGACTTCCTGCCGGCTGCCCGCTGCGCCGTTATTCTTTCGCGTTAACCTTTCTCATAAGCAGTGAATTACTTTCCTGGAAAATAATTCAACGCTGTTATCAAGATATCCCGCTTGCCACTCATTTTACGGCGACAGAGCTTTAAGCTTGACCTGCCAAAACAGTTTCATTATTGTACAAGAAATAACATTTTTAAAAATATACGTAATGAAATTAATCAGGCGTTTTCTTTTAAAAAGAAAAATAGTTTTCACACTTGCCGTCACATCCTCCATTCTGGCATTTATTCTTTATCAGAATAATTATCAGTTGGTTGAAAGTACGGTAACGATCCCTCACAAACCGAATAATCTTGATGCCGTCCTGGCGATGCCGCGCCATCTTCCTCCTGGCGAGAAACCCGGCGTAGTGATATTTGTTCACGGCGACGGAGATATTAACGCCACTCACGGCGGTTTTTACCGCCCCATCTGGGAAGCGCTGTCCAAAGCCGGTTTCAGTTCGCTCTCCTGGAATAAACCTGGCGTTGGCGGCGCGCCGGGCAACTGGCTGCAACAGAGCATGGACGATCGCACCAGCGAAGTGATCTCCGCCATCGATTGGATAAAACATCAGCCCCAGTTGGACGGCCAGCGTATCGCACTCTGGGGTGCCAGCCAAGGTGGATGGGTATTACCGAAAGTCGCAACGCGATATCCCGATATCTGTTTCATGATTGCCGTTTCGCCCGCCGTTAACTGGCTGGAGCAGGGTCGCTATAATACTATCGCCAGCATGAAGCAAAAAGGCCGTTCGGAAAGTGAGATAGCGGCGGAGTTAAAGCGCGAGCAGCAGGTCCTGGCATTGCTCGACGCCAACGCCAGCTTCGAACAATATCAACAAAAAGAGGGGAATGCCGCCGACTTCACCGCCGACCGCTGGACCTTCGTGATGAAAAATTACCGTTCGGACGCTACGCAAGACCTTGCCCAGGTTCACTCGCCGGTCTTTTTGGCCTTGGGCGGAAAAGACATTAACGTCGATATTAAAAATACCGAAAATGAATACCGCAAGCGCTTAAACAAAGCAGGCCAGCTGGATATCAAATTTTATCCGCAGGCGACGCACTCCATGCTGGAAAAAAGCACCGAGGACTCATTAATAGAGACCTGGTACAAAGGTTTATTTTTCCCACGCGCCATTTTCTATCCCGGTTTTTTACAAGATCAGCAGGATTTCGCTTGGCAGCACCGTCATTGCCAGTAAAAAACCTCTGCGGGGAGTCTTCCTCCCCGCCCTCTTCCTTATCTAGTGCCAGCGGAAAATCCGCATCCCCAGAACAAAGGTAAATACGCCAAATCCCATTAGCATCAGCGTAGCCGGCATGATCAACCTGATATCTCCGCCTTCGATAAAGACTTTGCGCATGGCGTCCGCCAGCATCGTCAGCGGCAGGTATTCAATAATGCTGACCATCCAGTGCGGGAAATTTTTGTAGCTGAAGAAGATGCCGGAAAACAGCACCTGGACCAGAATGGTCACTTCCAGCAGGCCGTTTGCCGTTTGCGCCTTCATCGCCCGTGACGAGGCAAGCACCGCTATGCCAGAGAAACAGACATTACCGGCGAACAGCAGCAGCAGAAACGCGCTGAACGATCCCTGAATTTCCACATCAAAATAAACGCGCGCGAACAGGTTAATGATCAGAATCTCAATGAAGTTGATCAGAAAACAGGCGCCGATATGGGCCATCAGAAAGGTGGATTTTCGCATCGGCGTGATACACATCTGCCGTGTGACGCGGGTAATTCGCTTCTCCACCAACGCCCAGCCAACGGCGATCAGGCAGGTTTCCATGATCGCCATCGCCAGCAACCCCGGCACCAGGAAATCAACGTAACGGAGGCCGGCAGTTTCGAGAACGGAAAGATTTTTCTCCGTCGGTTGCCGCTCGCCCTGTTCCTTCTCATTCATCAAATAGTACGAGAGCATGGCTTCATTGTCCTGCGGATCGAGATAGTAAATCCGCTTCTGCCCCGTCTGCTGCGGAATGACCTCGACGAACATCTGAATGTCGCCGCGTTTCAGCGCCAAGATAACCTCATCGCGGTTCTGATAATAACTGACGAGGTATTTCACCTTAATCAGATGCTGACGCTTCACCTCTTGCAGATTGACGATACCTTGCAGTTGGTGATCGGTAGCGGCCAGTTGCTCACTCCACTCGCGAACCTGCGCCGCCGCCGTCTGATCCTGCGGCATAACAATGCCAATACGCCGCTCCGGTATGTCCTGCGAGGAAAAAGAGAGGCCCAACAGCCATACCAGCAGCAGGGGAAACCCAAATGACCAGAAAAGGATCTGCGGCTCACGAATGTATTGCCGGAATTGAGTGAGCATCAGGTTGAACAGCGCGCTATTCATGGAACCCCCTCCCAGCCAGCGACATAAACAGATCGTCGAGCGTTTTTTTCCGTACGATCAGCTCGGCTATTTCGACGCCGGCGTTTTGCGCAAATGCCAGCAAGTGACTGATAAAGCTGCTCGCATCCATAATAAGCATGCTGATTTTTCCGTCCTTTTCGTTGAAATCGTATTCCAGCACCTGAGGATGCTGTCTCATGGCCTCCAGGCGCTCGGGCCGGGTGGCCCGACATTCAATCACTTCACCGTCGCAATGCTTTTTCAGCAATTGCGTCATGGTGCCCTGCGTCAGGATCTCCCCCTGGTTCATAATGCAGATGCGATCGCAGAGATACTCGGCCTCCTCCATATAGTGGGTGGTCAGCATCATGGTTGAACCATTCTCCTGGTTGAGGCGACGCAAAATATTCCAGGTATCGTGACGGATGCGCGGATCCAGGCCCGTCGTCGGCTCATCGAGGATCATAATCTCGGGTTCGTTGAGAATCGCCACCCCCAGTGCCAGACGTTGACGCTCGCCGCCGGAAAGCCCCTCCACAAAGGTGCGACGCTTGGCCGACAGCTCGACCAACTCCAGCACTTCACCGGTACGGCGGCGCGGGCAGCCGTAAAAGCTGCCGAACAGATTCACCGTCTCCTCAACCCGCAGTTTGTTGATAAACAGGGTCTCCTGCAGCACCCCGCTCAACCGTCGACGCAGAAACTGCGCATCCTGCGCCCAGCTTTTTCCCAACACCTTTACCGAACCGGAGTCCGGCTGTTTTAACCCTTCCAGGATCTCCACCAGCGTGGTTTTACCGGCGCCGTTCGGGCCCAGCAGGCCGATAAACTCGCCACGAAAAATATCCAGAGTAATCCCTTTAAGCGCCTCATGATTGCGGTAGCGCTTACGCACCCCATCGAAGGCGATGACTTTTTCACTGCTTTTATTTTCCATAATTTTTTTGTCCGTTATCAGGAGGCCGCAAACGCAACAGCACTAAGCTCCCGCTGCATCAGATTGATAAATTGTTCTATCCCGTCAGCGTTGAAGCAGCAGCAGGTGATATGTAAAACGGGTTTTCCCTCCGCCGAACTGGTGAGATAAATATTGATCGAGTCGTTCTCCCAGTTATCCGCCTCCTCTTGCTCATCCTCCGAATCAGGTTGCCGCCAGACGCTCAGGCGTAACGGATCATCCCCGCCGCTCGGCGCTTTCTGCCGAAATGCATCCTGGAGAATATTGATGTTGATGATCGGATCTGCGACACCGACGCTTTGCGGAACGCGCCGGAACAAGGCGCGCGGCGGCTGCGGCTCCATCAGCAGGAAATCGGCTAGAAAGCGCGGATAGAGGGCTGCACGCGGGCAGAGCGCGGTATAGATCCCGCTGACGGCACGGATCAACAGCGTTAACAGACGCGGGCTGTTGCGCCAACGTTGTTCGGCCATCACGCCAACCGGCAAGCTCCACGGACAGTCGATATGTTCGTAGGCGCGCAGCACCCTTTCCCGCACCTGGGCCAGCAGCGTGGGAAAGGTTGGCGCATCGTTCATATCCAGGGGGACAGGCATGACGCGAAGCAACGGCGCCATCAGCGACTCGCTCCCCGGCCGGTCACGCCCTTCCAGCACGGAATTCAACGCGAAACGCGATGCGCCGGTCATCTCGCGCACCACCCTGCCGATAAGCGCCAACAGCACCATCTGAAGGCTCACCTTATGCTGACGCGCCACGCTCTCCAGCCGTTCATAGCTGTCGGCCGGAAAAGAGACATAGCGGTCGCTGGCGTGCGTCTGCTGCTGATTGACATAGCACTGGGGAAAAGTGGCCCACGGATAGCCCTGTAAATGCCGGCGCCAGAAGCGTTGATCTTCGCTGCCATGACGACGATAGCGCGCCCGTTCACTGGCGATTAACGCGGTAAAGGGCATCTCTGCCTGTCCGGCTAACGGCAGCTTGTCTCCGCGCGCCAGCAGACGATAGCGCTGCCAGAGCTGCTGGCAGAAGAGATGCACCGCCGCGCCATCAGCCACGATATGCGGAAAGCAGAGCACCAGAACGTGCTGCTGGGGCTGCAGGCGAAAAAGCTGAGCGCGCAGCAGCGGCGGCCGCTGGAGATCGAATGGCTCGGCGAGCAAACGACGCGCCACGTCCTTGACGTGCTGCTGCGCCTGCACCGGGGTCTCGCCGGTCAAATCGGCAAAGGGCAAATCGAAGCCGCCAACCGGCTGGATACGCTGCGTGGGCGCCCAGCGCGAAATGGCGCTGCGCAATATCGGATGGTGGGCAATCAGGCCACCCAATACCCGCTCCAGCAACGCGGGCTGCAGTTCTCCCTCAATCTGAATACAACTCTGGTTATTCGCCGTATCCCCAAGTGTGGCGGCAACAAACCAGAAGCAGTGCTGGGCATAACCCAGCGGATAGACGACGCCCTCCTGCGGTGCGGCGCTTGCCCATTCGTCGCCATAAGGGCTGCGTGCATGCTGAACGTCATGATGAACACTCATTTAGCCTCCTCCACCGCGGGCTGACGCTCTTGCAAACGCATAAGAACCTGCTCCGACAGCGCAGCCACTGTCGGGTGGTCATAGATAAAACCGACCGGCAGGGAAACGTTCAGCCGTTGGCGAATCAGGGCGATGATCTGCACGGCCATCAGCGAATGGCCGTTCAGCTCGAAGAAATCATCCTCGATGCCAAGCGGTCCGATACCCATTTTTTCCTGCCAGGCTGCGGTGATTTGACGTTCGGTTTCATTGCGTGGCTCCAGATATTCGCTGCTGAGCGGCGGGCGCGGAAACAAGGCCGGCTGAAGCCCCTCTCCATCCCGATCCGGCTGGGCGATATCCGTCTGCACATTCGCGTCGCTGTCGACCAGCGGCAGACCGCGGGTCGAGATCAGATAATGGCCGCCATTGCGCGCCAGCAGTTGCGTCAGCAACGTCCATCCCTCCTTGGGCGTAATGGCGTCACGCAACGTCTTCTCGCCGCTGTCACCGTGCCACTGCCGCAGGCTGTCAACCGCCATGCCGACATCGCGCCAGGCATCCCAGCCGATGGCCAGATAACGGGTGCGCGCATCGCGCCGCTGGTGAGCGTTGAGCGCCCAGGCATCCTGCCAGGCATTAGCCGCACAGTAGGCCACCTGGCCGACCGGCCCGACGAAAGCGGCCAGCGAAGAACAGACGACAAAAAAATCGGGCGCATGCTGGCGCAGGCAGGCTTCCAGCACGCGCGTCCCCTGCACCTTCGCCTGAAATACCCGCTGCGAATCGTCCGCCGAGCGGTTCTGGATCAGACCGCCGTCCGCCACGCCTGCGCAGTGGAATATGCCGTTAAGCGTTCCATAGCGCTGGGTAAAAGCGGCGATACCGCGACCGACGCTGCGCTTATCGGCCAGGTCGGCACTGATCACCGTGACTTGGGCGCCGGCCTGCTGCAGTTGCCGCAAGAAAGCGATGCGCCGCGATTTGGCGTTGCTGGCATCATGCTGCGCCAGCCAGCTCTCCCACTCCGCTTCGGGCGGCAGCTCCCCACGGGCAATAAACAGCAGCCGGGCACGATGGCGGCGCGCCAAATTCTCGGCAATGGTGGAACCTATGCCGCCGAATGCCCCGGTGATGAGGTAATTGCCACCATTGCAGAAGCTAAACGGCGGTTCAGTCTGCGGCCCGCAATCCAGTTCCGTCAGCGGTGCATAGCGCTGCGCGCCACGGAGCGCCACCATCGGAGCCTCATCGGTGTGCTGCATCTCCGCCAGCAGCGTCGACAAAGCGCGGGTGGTCGCCAGCCCCCGGTAGCGCGACGGCGGGATGAAATCGATGCTTTTGCAACGAATCTGGCTGAACTCTTTCGGAATGATGCGGCTCGGGCCGATGATGAGCGCCTTGCCCGGATCGATCTGCTCATCGCCTGCCAGCGCATGCAGATGATTGGACAGCACAAACAGATCCAACGGGGCGTCGTCATTTTCCGGGTGAAAATGGCGGGCGATATGCAACAGCGACTCATAATGAAGGGTGGCGTTTTTTGCCGACAGCGCACGACTGCGCGTGATGCTCCAGCCGTGGATCAGCGCGTCCGGCGCCTGCTGCTGGCTGCGGAGATACTCTGCCAGCAGATGAAAATCCTGTGGACGCTGCGGATTGACGGTGACGCTGCCGGATCTCAGGATACGGAAGCGTATTCCTTTACTGACGCGCCTGACGCGCGCGCCCTGATTTTCCAGCATGCGCGCGAGCCGTTTAGCGCTGCCCAGCCGATCCATAAACAGAACCACCGTCCGCCCGCGCCAGGAATCCGGCGTTGACGACAGCGGCGGCAGTTGCTTCCAGCGTGACTGATAACACCATTCCGCCATCGGCAGACGCTCGCCGACCGCCGGAAGTGGCGCACTCTGGCTGTTGACCAATGACGCCAGCGTATAGCGCTGACGCTGAAACGCATAGCCGGGCAGCGGCACGCGTCGCCGCTGCTGATGTTGATAAAGACGCGGCCAGTCGACAACCACGCCCTGACACCATAACTCGCCCAGTGCCGCCAACAGCGTCTGCAGGCCAGCGCGCGGCTGCTTGACGCCGACGCCGCCGTTAAACACCCGGCGCCGGGCAGCGACACCCTCCAGTTGCATACGCGCAAGACCGGTGAGCGTACTGCCCGGTCCCACTTCCAGCAGCAGGTTTTGCGGTTCGTCCAGCAGGCGTTTTACCCCCTGACTGAAAGCCACCGGCTGACGCAACTGACTGACCCAATAATCCGGAGAGGTCGCCTGCTCAGGGCGTATCCAGTCGCCGGTGACGCAGGAAATAAACGGCAGCCCAGGCGGCGAGAGTGTGATGTCGTCAAAAGCGCGTTCAAAATCCGCCAGGCAGCCCTCCATCATGGCGCTGTGAAAGGCGTGCGAGGTGTGCAGGGGTTTCGCCTCGACGCCGCGGGCATCCAGCAGAGCCTGTAGCGTTTCAATAGCCTCGCTTTCTCCTGATGCCACGCAAAACTCCGGCGCGTTTTCGCTGGCCAGCGACACGCCATCCGGCAGCCAGCGCGCCAGCTCTGCGGCGCTCAGGCCAACCGCCAGCATTTTGCCCGGCGGCATCTCGTTCATCAGCGCCGCACGGCGGACGACAATGCGCAGTCCGTCCTCCAGCGAAAATACGCCCGCAAGACAGGCGGCAACATATTCGCCAATGCTGTGCCCGATGCAGGCCGCAGGCGCCAGGCCCCAGGACATCAGCAGCCGGCTCAGCGCGTATTCCACCACGAACAGCGCAGGCTGGGTAAAACGCGTTTGATAAAGCGCCGAGAGCGAAGCATCGTCGGCGGCTTCAAACAGCAGCGGACGAATATCGCGTCCCAGCAGCGGTTTCAACAAGCCGGCGCATTCATCCACCACATCCCGGAAAAACGGCTCCTGCTGATAGTGATCATGCATCATGCCCGCATACTGCGATCCCTGGCCGCTGAACATAAAAATCGTCCGCGCATCCGCCATCGCCTTGCCCCCGTCGGGCAGGGCCAACCGGTGGGCCAGTTCCGCTCGCGCCTGCTGACGATCGCGACAGACCAGCGCGCAGCGATGGTTCATCTCCTCGCGTCCAACCTGCAACGTCCAGGCGATATCGGCCAGGGCTTCGCCCTCCGATTCATTCTCCTCTGTGGATGACAACCATGCCTGCATACGCGCCATCCCGTCGCGCAGCGCCGCCGCCGAGCTCGCCGAGAAACAGAGCAACTGCTGCGGGCGTCCCGGCCCGGAGGGAGCGACAAAACTCGACTCCTCAAGCACCATATGCACGTTGGTGCCGCCGATGCCGAAGGCGCTGGCCCCGGCGCGACGCGGCCGGTCGCTGGACCAGGGTTCCCCCTGTTGCGGGATATAAAACGCCGATCCCCGCAGGTCGATCTCGGTATTCAGCCGGGAAAAATTCACCGCCGGCGGCAGATAGCGATGCATCAGCATATGCGCCACTTTGATCACGCCGGTGACGCCCGCCGCAGAATCGAGATGGCCAACGTTCGCTTTGACCGAGGCGACCGCACAGCGATGATCCGGCCCCCGCTGTTTACCGTAAGCATTCAGCAGCGCCTTTAACTCAATGGGATCGCCAAGCCGCGTGGCCGTGCCGTGCGCCTCAATGTAGCCGATGCTTTCCGGGGCCACGTCTGCCGCGACCAGCGCGCGCCGCAGCACCTCGGTTTGACCGTTGATCGACGGTGCGGTAAAGCCCGGTTTGCTGGAGCCGTCGTTGTTGACTGCCGAGCCTTTAATGATGGCGTATATTCTGTCGCCGCCATCGAGAGCATCCTGCAACCGCTTCAGCACCACCGCGCCGACGCCATCGCCCGCCACCGTGCCGCTGGCATCGGCATCGAAGCTGCGGCAGCGTCCGTCGTGCGATAAAATTCCGCTGTTTTCATAGCGGTAGCCGCTTTTTAACGGGAAGCCGACGTGCACGCCGCCGCCCAGCGCCATATCGCACTCGCCCGCCAGCAGCGACTGGCAGGCGGCGTGCAGCGCCAACAGCGAGCTGGAACAGGCGGCTCCGATAGTCATCGCCGGGCCACGCAGGTTGAGCTTGTAAGCAACGCGGGTGGATAACAGATCGTTATTATTGCCCGACAACAGACCGTCCAGCGCCACATGCCGCTGGATATCGGGATGACGCAACAGATAACTCATGGCGTAGCTGCTGTTGGACGCGCTGGCGAAAACGCCAATCTGTCCGGGAAATTTCCCCGGCGCATAACCGGCATGTTCCAGCGCCAGCCACGCCGTTTCCAGAAACAGCCGCTGCTGCGGATCCATCGCCTGCGCTTCGCGCGGCGAGTAGCCGAAGAAAGCGGCGTCGAACGCCTCGGCATCCTCCAGCACCGCCGCCCGGCGCACAAAGTCCGGCTGTTCGCGTTCGGCGTGCGGCGTACCGGCCTCATCCAGTTCCTCATCGCTCAGTTCGCGTATCGCTTCAACCCCTGCGGCAATGTTTCGCCAGAAAGCCTCAATATCTGCCGCGCCGGGAAACGACCCCGCCATACCCACAATCGCGATCTCAAAACCGTGCAGGGATTGAGGAAGTGCGTCCTTTAACATCTCCGCATTGCTCATTGTTTACCGCTCCTTCTTTGCTGCAAGCCGGCAAGACGGCTGCGGCCGGCATTCACCTGTAACTGAATGGCATCAAGGCTGGCGTCGGGCTGCCGCTGGCCGCCGTTGATGTAATCCGCCAGTTGCTGAATGGTCGGGTAGTTAAGCAGGTCAACGATGCTCACCCCGCTATAGCCCAGCGCGGCAAGCCGCAGGTGCGCACGCGCCAGCAGCAACGAATCGCCGCCGAGGTCAAAAAAGTTCTCCTGCTGATTTGGCGCGGCCACGCCCAGCACCTTGCTCCAGACCTGCTGTATCTCTTTTGCCGTGGGATCGGTGAGTTCCACCGGAGCCGTGTCGGTCGGCGCGGGTTGGCGATCTTCCGCGCGCAGGCGGGAGGTATCCAGCTTGCCGTTGGCCGTCAGCGGCAACGCATCCAGCACCTGGAAGCGGGCCGGAACCATATAGCGCGGAAGATGCTGGAGTAGCCAGGTGCGCAGCGCAGCGGCATCGAAAGAACGTCCCGGCTGCATCACCAGCCAGGCGACAATGCGTTTGCCTCTGGGCTCCTCCACCACCTGCACCGCAGCCCGTTCAATGTCAGGGTGGCGACCGATCGTCGCTTCGATCTCGCCCGTCTCGATACGAAAACCGCGGATCTTGCACTGATCGTCAATCCGCCCCAAAAACTCGATCGCCCCGTCGGCCAGGAAACGGGCGCGATCGCCCGTGCGATAAAGGCGTTCGGATCGTTCCGGATCGAAAGGATTCGCGATAAAACGCTGCTGATAGAGTTCGGGCTGATTGAGGTACTCCAGCGCCAGGCCTGGCCCGCCGATATAGAGCTCGCCAGGCGTGCCGAGAGGCGTCGGTTGCATAAAGGCGTCCAGAATCCAGGCAATATTGCCCTCATTGGGCCTGCCGATTGGCACGCTGCCGCTTTCGGTGGCGCGATAACGCCAACTGGTGGTGAAGGTGGTATTTTCGGTCGGGCCGTAGCCATTGATCAGCGTCAGCGCCGGATAGAGCCCGCTGATGCGGGCGGCATGGCGCAGCGACATCGCCTCGCCACCGCTTATCACCTGGCGTACTTCACGCAATGCCTGCGGACATTCATCGACAATCAGGTTAAACAGCGACGTGGTGAGAAACAGGCTCTCTACCCGCTGCCCGACCAGCAATGTCTCCAGTTGCGGTATCGCCACCGGACCCTGCGGATAGATGACGATGGTGCCCCCGTTCAGCAGCGGCCCCCAGATTTCCAGCGTAGACGCGTCAAAGCTCACGGCGGCCAGCATCAGAAAGCGGCGGCAATGGGTGAAATCGAGATAGCCGACCTCTTTCACCAGGCGAATCACCCCTTGCTGAGCGATAAGCACCCCTTTGGCCTTGCCGGTCGAACCGGAGGTGTACATCACGTACAGAGGAAGGGAACTCTCCCCTCGCGCGACAGCAAAAGGCATCGCCGGGGCATCGCTCTGGCTCAGTTCCTTCTCCGTCAACTGCGGCACGCCGGTCTCTGCCGCCAGCGCCCTTTCCGGTTGGTGCGTGATCAACAGGCAGCAGCGCGCATCCGTTATCTGCTCCACCAGACGCGCATGCGGATCTTCCGGATTGAGCGGGAGATAAACCGCCTCCAGTTTGCTGAGCGCCAACACTGACACAATCAGGCCGACGCTGCGGCCCAGATAGAGCGCTACGCGGCTGCCGCGCGTCACGCCGCTCTGCGCCAGCAAGGACGCCCACCGGTCTGACTGCCGATCCAGTTCGCGATAGCTCAGGCGTTGGTTTTCCCATTCTACCGCGTCGGCATCGGGCTGCTGCGCCACCTGACGGGCAAACAGCGTCGCCAGGGTTTCGGTGCCGGCGTAGCCTGCCGGCCCGCGCGTAAATGCGGCCAACTGCCGCTGCTGCTCTGCGGGAACAAAATCGACGGCAAGGTGCAATGCCTGCGGCTCTGCCGCCATCGCGCCGAGGACGCGTTGGTAGCAGGCCGCCATTTGCTCCACCTGCTCCCGGCTCAGCAGCCTGGCGTTATAATCCAGCTGGACGCTCACCTGATTGCTGGCCAGCGCTGAAGAGAGCGTTTTGTGCTGGAAATGTGCATTCAGGGTAAAGTGCGTCCCCTCATGGACATCCTGCACGTTCAGCTTATCCACCACGCCCAATCCCAGCGCCGGCGTCATCTGATCGTAAATATGGAAATCCATATAGTTGAACAGCACCTCATCCAGCAACGGCTGGGGGCCAAAGTGGCGCTGAATTTCGGCAAGGGGATAGCAGCGATGAGGGATCGCCGCACATTCGTTGGCGAAGGTTTGACGAATCACTTCCGCCCAGCTTTGCGCACCCAGCACCTGGCGGAACGGCAAAATATTGAGATAGAGGCCATAGAGCCAATCGCCGCCCTCCGCCTCCGGACGACCATTGGTCGGAATGCCGGTCAGGATATCCGGCTCGCCGCTGAACACGCTCATCACTTTGACATGGGCTGCCAACAGCACGCTTTTTAGCGGCACGCCCAGTTGCTGCATCAGTTGGCGCATCCCCTGATAAACCGTATCGTCGAGCGTAAACGAGAGCGATTTCAGACGCGGCGCAGCTCCCGGCGTCGCATCCTGAGCCTGATGAGGCAGCCTGAGAAGGGTGCAATCCGCCAGCGTCTGCTGCCAGTAACGGCGCTGCGCATCGTCCCGGATGGCGGCCTGTTCCTGAACGATAAAGTCGCGGTACTCCTGCTGCGGCTTGAACGGCGGCTGCCACTGGCTGCCGCCGGTCAGAACGGCATAGCGGTTAAACACCTCGACGATCATGGTGTGATAGCTCCAGCCATCGAATACCGGGTGGCATTCGGTCATGGTGAACTGGAAGCTCTGCGGGGAACGCAGTTGAATGAAGAAACGCAGCAACGTCGGTCGTTGCAAATCGAACGGTGTACGGCGTTCTTCATCCAACAGGGCTCTGATACGCTCCTCCTGCCGTTGCTTGTCGAGATGGCGCAGATCCTCCACTACGATCGGCAGCTCCGCCTGCGGCCAGACCAACTGCAACGGCTGGCTGTAGCGTGCGAAATCAAACCCGGTTCGCAACACATCGTGAGCAGCCACCGTCTCCGCCACCGCCCGGCGAAAAGCCGCTTCGTCGAAGGCGGCGTTGATACGCAAGTGCGAGGTGCCGGTACAGTGGTAAACGTTGGCGTCCGGCGTCAGGTTCATATGGTAAAACATGCCCGCCTGCATACGGCTCAGCGGATAGGCGTCAATCACCTCCGGCAGCAACAGCTCGCGATCTTCCTGCGTGATCTGGCTGAATGGCGCAGCGGTTATCGGCCCGCCGACGCCCTGCCCGCTGCCGGCGTCCAGCAACGCCGCCAGTTCGGCCACGGTCTGATGTTGGAACAGATTGACCAGCGTCAGCGCCAACCCCCGTTCGCGCCCGCGTCCGACAACCTGTACTCCGCGTAACGAATCACCGCCCAGCGAAAAGAAGTTGTCATAAACGCCGATGTCATCCACCTTCAGCACGTCGCGCCAGAGCGCCAGCAGCGCCGCCTCGGTATCGGTGCGCGCCGCCTGATAGTCGCTCGCCAACTGCGGGCGAAGCGCCTGCGGATCCGGCAACGCGCGCCGGTCCAGCTTGCCGTTCGCGGTTAGCGGCAACGCCTCCATAAACACAAAGGCGGAGGGCAGCATATAATCCGGCAGCGTACGGCGCAGCCCGTTGCGCAGCGTCTCCACCTTGAGACCGTTTTCACGCGTGGCGACCCAGGCAATCAGACGCATCTGACGATCGGCGCTGTCCGCACGGGCAATCACCACCGCTTGATCCACGCCATCCAGCCGCTGCAGCGCCGCTTCAATCTCTCCCGGCTCAATGCGAAAACCCCGTATTTTGACCTGATGATCGGCGCGCCCCAGATACTCCAGCGAGCCGTCGCGACGTCGACGCGCCAAGTCGCCGCTGCGATAGAGGCGCGCACCATCGTCATCGCCGCCGCCCAGCAGCTCGGCTTTATTCAAAAACCGCTCGCGAGTCAGTTCGGGACGATTCAGATAGCCGCGCGCGACCCCGGCGCCACCGACATACATTTCGCCCACCACGCCGGGCGGCACCGGCCGCCGCTGCGCATCCAGCAGATAGATTTCGAGATCGTCCAGCGGCTCGCCGATGGGGCTTTTGCCTCCCTGTCGCGCGTCCGCCAACGTGATGCGCCGCCAGGTGACGTGCACCGTGGTTTCGGTAATGCCGTACATATTGATAATCTGCGGCGCATCTTCGCCATATTTCGCCAGCCAGCCGAGCAGCGTCGCCGGCTCCAGCGCTTCACCGCCCATAATCACGTAGCGCAGCGACAGAGGCGCCGCGTCCGATGACGTCGCATCGGCGGCGATAAACTGCGCAAAGGCGGAAGGGGTCTGGTTAAGCACGGTCACTCGCTCATCGCTTACCCACTGCCGGAACTGTTCCGGGGAGCGGCTGACCCAGTACGGCACCACGCTGAGCTGACCGCCATACAGCAATGCGCCCCAGATTTCCCAGACGGAGAAATCAAAGGCGCTGGAGTGGAACAGCGTCCATATGTCATGTTCGCTGAAGGCAAAATGGCGCTCGCTGGCGGCAAACAAGCGCATAACGTTGGCATGAGGGATTTCCACGCCTTTCGGCGTGCCGGTAGAGCCTGAGGTGTAGATGACATAGGCGAGCGCATCGGGCGTAACCGGCCGATCGGGATTGGTCTCCGGCATCGTCTGGATCAAGCCGCTTTCGCAATCGGTGCACAGATAGTCGACCTCGCAGCCCTCAAACAGCGACTGATGCGCCGAGACGCCGATCACCTGACGAACCCCGGCGTCCTCGACGTAGAAACGGACGCGCTCCGCCCCGTGGCCACTGTCAATGGGGAGATAGGCCATCCCCGCCTTCAGCACCGCCAGAATGGCGATCGGCAAGGCTTCGTCGCGATCCATGCAGATCCCGACCAGACCGCCGCCTTGCGCCGGACGATCCTGCATGCCCAGCAGCAGATAGTGCGCCAGTTGATTCGCCCGCGCGTTCAACTGCTGATAGGTCAGCCCGCGTCCCCCGCCCGTTCCGATAGCTACGGCATCCGGATAGCGCTGCGCCTGATATTCGAAACGCTGATGCAACGCCTGGCTGACCGGGTGCGTATGGGGGCGTTCGCTGTGCAGGTCGCGCGCGGTGATGCAGGGGTAGCTCTCCAGCCGCTGGGTGTCGTCCTGGGCCACTTCACCGAGCAGGAACAGGAAATCCGCTTCCAACTGGGCGATGGTGGCGTCATCAAACAGATCGCTGCTGTACTCGAAGGCACCCTGTAGCTGCCGGCCTCGGCTCTCCATCGACAGCGTCAGATCAAATTTTGCCTGTTCACCGGCCAGAGAATGCGGCTTAACCTGTAGGCCATCGAACGTCCAGCCCTGCTGCCCGCTCTCGTCAAAGGAAAACATCACCTGGAACAGCGGCGAGTAGCTGAGATCGCGCGTTGGGTTAAGGGTTTCAACCAGCCGATCGAAGCTCACCCGCTGATGCTCCAGCGCTTCGACCACCGTGCGGAAAACGCTTTGCTGCAAGGCGGTGAAGCTCTCTTCCGGATCGATCTGGATACGGTAAACCAGCGTATTGACGAAGAAGCCCACCACGCCTTCCAGCTCAAGCCGCCCACGCCCGGACACCGGCGAGCCGATGGCCAGGTCGCGCTGTCCGCTATAACGATGCAGAATCAACGAGAAGGCGCTAAGCAACAGCGAATAAAGCGTGCTGTTGCGTGCGCGGGCGCGTTCACCCAGCGTTTGCGCCAGCGCCGGCGGCAGCGAGAAGAAGCGGGTTTTTCCGCGCAGGCTGAGCCGATTTGGCCGTGGGCGATCGCAGGGCAAATCTATCGGTTCAAGGTTACGCAGTTTTTCGCGCCACCAGTCGAGGGAGCGGGCGACGTCACCCCCCTCCTGCTGCTGATGCTGCCATTCGGAATAATCGATGTACTGAATGTCAAGCGGGGGCAGATCCGCCGCCAACCCCTGGCGCCGGGCGTTATAGCAGGAAGCCAGCTCGCGGCTGATAATACCGGCCGACCAGCCATCGGAAATAATATGATGCAACACGATAAGCAGCATATGGTGACAGGCGCCGCGGCGGAACAGCACGAAACGCGACAGCGGCGCCTGCTGTAAATTGAACGGGCGTTCGCTCGCCGCATTCAGCTGCGCCTGCAACGCCGCTTCATCGGCCGCAACCCAATCCACCTTCTCCAGCGGCAGCGTCATGGTGTCATGACAGCGCTGAAAGAGCGCCTCATCCTGCCAGACAAAATCGGTGCGGAAAGATTCATGGCGCGCCACCAGGTCATTCACGCTCTGTTGCAGCGCCGTTTCGTCCAGCTCCCCTTCCAGCTCCAGTAACGTGCTGATGTGATAAATTGCTGAATCATGTCCCAGTTGTTCATGCAGCCACAGACGCTTTTGCGCCAGCGATGCCCTGAACTGGAAATGGTTTTCCTGCATGTCGCCTCCGGTAAATTGCGGTTTATCGTATTCTGGGTTGTGCATCACAATGGCCTCTCCTGTCGGCGCGACACGCGGGTGATAGCGCGCTCTTCCGATATCGGCGTCGTCCGTTGCGCCAGTACCGCCGCTAACTGCCGGACGGTCTGATGGTTAAGCAGATCGGTCAGGGAGACCCTGACGTTAAGTTGATTTTCGAGTCGCGCGGCGACCCGCAGGGCGTGCAGCGAATGCCCACCCAGCGCGAAAAAGTTCTGGTCGCAGCTGACCGGCCCGCAGCGTAAAATTTCTCCCCAGGTAGCCTGAATGGCGCTCTCCAGCGGCGTAGCGGGGGCCAGCAGCTCGGTATGTTGCGGGCGAACGGGCAGAGGCAGAGCGCCATAATCCACTTTCCCGTTCGACGTCAGCGGCAGCGCGGGCAGCACCACGATCGCGCCCGGGATCATGTACCCAGGCAGCGTCAGCGCCAGAAACGCGCGCAGCGCCTCGCTCTCCATCCCCGCCTGCTGCGGCACGACCCAGGCCGCCAGTTGCGCATCTTCCTGCGAGCGCCCGGGCAGCAGGGCAACGGCACTCTGCAGCACCTGCGGATGACGCATCAGCTGCGCCTCAATCTCACCCGGCTCTATACGGTAGCCACGCACTTTGAGCTGGCGATCGCAGCGGCCGAAATACATCAGTTCGCCGTTCGGCATCAGGCCGACCCGATCGCCTGTGCGGTAGGCGCGTACGGTTTCCCCGGCCAAATCCAGCGTAATGAATTTTTCCTCGGTCAAATCAGGCCGGTTCCAGTACCCCCGCGCCAGCCCGGCGCCGGCGATATAAAGCTCGCCCTCCGCCCCCGGCGGCGTCGGCGACCGATCCTCGTTCAGCACCAGCAGACGGGTATTGGCGATGGGCAAACCAATCGCCATGGCACCCTGACGATCGCGCGCCGCATCCGCCAAATGGACGCAGCAGCCCACCACGGTTTCCGTCGGACCATATTCGTTGTATATGCGAGTGTCGGGCGCCTCCCGCAGCCAGCGCTGCACGGTTTCGCAATTGAGGGCTTCGCCCCCGACGACGAGCGCGCTGACGCGCCTTTTCGCCGCGTGATCCAGTTGCTCCTGCAACAGCGCGAGATGGACAGGGGTGATTTTCAGCAGTTGTTCCGCAGAAGAGGTGCTCAGGTGGCGCGCCATGGCCTGCAAATCGCCCTCACCGGGGATGGCGACGAGGGTGCCGCCCGTCAGCAGCGGCAGCCAGAGGCTGGTCAGGGTCGCATCAAAGCTCACCGACGAATGGAACAGGCTCTGCATACCGGCACGTAGCTGATAGCGTCGGCACGCATCGAGGAGATAATTAATCAGGCTGCGATGCTCAATCATGACGCCTTTCGGCCTGCCGGTTGAGCCGGAGGTATACAGGATATAAGCCAGCGAGTTCCCCTGGCTGACCTCCGGCGGCAAAGGCAGATCGGGCGAGGCTTCGTCAACCAGCAGCAGAGGCTGATCGGACGGCAGCGCACCCGCCAGGGTCTGCTGGGTGAGGGTCAGCGGGCACTGGCTGTCGGACAGCAGATAACGGACGCGTTCGGCAGGGCTGGCGGCGTCGATCGGCACATAGCAAAGGCCGATGCGGCTGGCGGCAAGCATCGCCGCGACATACTCCACGCCGCGAGGCAAAAACAGCGCGACGCGATCCCCGGCGCGCAACCCGCGCTGATGCAGACGGGCGCTGATCTGCTCGGCACGCTGCCGCAACCTGTCATAGGTCAGGCTCAGCTCGCCTTCAATCACCGCGATATGGTCGCCCATGGCTGCGGCGCGCTGGGCAAACAGCGCGTAAACGCCGCCCTCGGGCAGCGGCAGAACCGGCCCTTGCAGCCCTTTGAGCAAAGCCGCATTTCCCGAGGCGTCCAGCAAGGAGATCTCCGACAGCCGCCGGTCATCCGCGTCTATCCATTGCTGCAATATATGCAGCAGGTGCTGCGTCAACTGGCCGGCGGTGTGCGGAGAGTAAAGCCCGTCGTCATACACCAGCGCCCCGCTCAGGGCCGCGCCAAACGAAGCCACCAGCGTTAACGGATAGTTGGTGCTCTCCTGGGCCGCCGCGAAACTGAATAACCCGTTATTCTCCTGCTGCGGGTAGTTCTCAAAGACCACCAGGGTATCAAACAGCGTCGGCCAACCGGCCAGCCCGCAACTGTGCTTCAGCTCCGCCAGCGAAATGTCGCTGAAACGCTCATTTTCCAGTTGCTGACGCTGGAGCTCATGCAGCCAGTCGACCACGCGAACGTCCGGCTGAACGCTCGCCCGCATCGGCACCGTGCCGATAAGCAAACCGACCATGCGCTCAATGCCGCTGAGATCGGCATGGCGGCCAGAAAGGGTGACGCCGAACAGGCTCTCCGTCGAACCGCTGTAGCGTTGCAGCAGCAGCGCCCAGGCGCCCTGCACCAGCGTACTGATGGTCAGGCGGTGACGGCGGCCAAAGCGGGCCAGTTGCGCGGAAAGGGCGGCATCCAGTTGAAAATCCTGCCGCTGGCGTTGCCGAGACGGCGTACGCCCCGGATAAGCGGCCGGCAACGGCGTCGCGGCGCTGAGGCCCGCCAGCCGTTGCTGCCAGTGCGCCTGGCTGCCGGCGCGGGAACGGCGCAGCCACTGGATATAGTGCCTGAATGCCGGTGCCGACGGCGGCGGTGTCTGATGATAGGCCGCAGCCACCTGCGCCAGCAGCAGGGTCACCGACCAGCCGTCCAGAATGGCGTGGTGATGGCTGAACAGCATCTGCACGCTATCCTGCGCAAGCAGCACGGTGATGCGGAACAGCGGCCCCTGATGCAGATCGAATCCCTGCTCCCGGTCCGCACGCCACAGCGCCGCGATGTCCTCCTCCTGCGGCGAGCGGTAATCCACCACGCGCCAAGCGTCAGGCATCTGCTGATGCACCAGTTGCAGCGGCCCGGCTTCGGCGTTCAGATCGAAGGTGGTACGCAGCGCCGGGCAGGCGGCGATCACCTGGGTCCACGCCTGTTGCAGGCGAGCAAGATCGACCCCGCGCGCAAGATCAAAACAGATCTGCTCGTGATAGAGCCTTGCATCGCCGTCGGCCAGCGAATGGTAAAGCATCCCCTCCTGAGTCGGCGTAAGAGGATAAATATCCACAATCTGCGAATGACGCTGTTGCAGTTGCAACAGCGATGCCCGGCTCAGGCCCGCGAGAGGAAAATCGGACGGCGTCCAGGTCGTGCGCGCTTGCGCCTGGCAGTGGGCGATCAGCGCATCGAGATGCTTTTTCATCGCGTCCGTCTGCGCGGCGATGGTCTCCGCCCGCCAACTGTTCGGGTTATAGCTCCAGACGATGACCAGTTCGCCCTCATCGATGTAGCTGTCCACCTCCAGCGCCCAGCCGCGACGGTTTTCCGGCGCATAACGGTGCGCCATCAGCAGATCGGCCACGCCGCTCAGCGGAGGCTGATGGAAATCGCCGTCGAACTGCCCAAGATAATTGAAGCAGACCTCCGCTGCCTGTGCCGCGGCGTCATACAGCATGCCGTACCCCACGCCGCCGTGGGGAACCCGACGCTGCGCCTCTTTAACATCCTGGATCAGATCGCCCCACGACCCCGTCGACGGCAATTGCAGCAGGATCGGGTAGATAGCGGTGAACCAGCCCACAGTACGGCTGACATCCGGCGCATCCGGCGCGTCATCGCGCCCGTGCCCTTCGAAATCGATACGCAGTCGGCGGCTGCCGGTCCATTCGCTTAGCGTCTGCGCCAGCGCCGCCAGCAGCAGATCGCCGACATGGGTGTGATAAGCCCGCCCGGTTTGACGCACCAACGCCTGGGTGGCCGCGCGATCCAGCGTAATCTGAACCTTGCGCATTTCTCCCGTACGGCCAGGCAGCGCACGCATGCCGCTGTCTACCGGAATGGCGGCGCCGGCATGCCGCTGCGTTTCCCAATAGCGGTGCTCATCGGCAGCCGAAACGGGGTCGACGACCTGCTGCAACCATGCGCCCCATTCCGCCAGCGAAGCCGTCGCCGGCTCGCAGGGCAGCGCTTCTCCCCGTGCCAGCGCCTGATACGCGCGGCTGAGATCGCTGATAATAATGCGCCAGGAGACGCCATCCACCACCAGGTGGTGAACGCTTAACAGCAGGTAATCGGCGGATGCCGCACGGATAACATCGGCGCTGAACACCGGCCCTTGGGCAATGTCCAGCTGCGACTGCCGCGCTCCGGCCCAGGCGATAACCGCCGCTTCGTCGTCGTGAGGTGCGCCAAGGCACGTTTCACGCAGCAGCGGCGCGTCCGTCAGGGCGGCGATAGTGGCCGGCGCATCGGCTGCGCTGAAGCGGGCGCGCAACCCTTCATGCTGCTGCAAAACCCCGCGCAGCGCCCGTTCCAACTGCGGCAAATTGACCTGTGCGTCCAGCCGCCAGAGGTAAGACTGGTTGTAGTGATGCGCTTTTTCCGCGCCCAGCGCGAAGAACCAGCGCTGGGCAGGCAGCAGCTTATAAGCCTGCATGGCCGGGCGTGCTTGCGCCGGCGCGGACGCCAGTGGTTCCACCACGCTGGCGAGGCTGGCGATCGTCGGATAATCAAACAGCATACGCGCCTGAACGCGCAGCCCCGCCTCGCGAGCGAGGAAGACGATTTGCAGACTAAGAATGGAGTCGCCGCCCAGGGCAAAGAAGTCGTCATCCATCCCTGGCGTTTCGCCTCCCAGCACCTTTTGCCAGATAGCCGCCAGTTGCCGCTCCGTCTCACTCTCCGCCGCCCGGAAGCAGAGCGCGACCGTCACCGGCAGCGGTTGTGCGGCCAGCCAGGCGCGATCGATTTTACCGTTGCCGGTCAGGGGAATGGACGGCAGCAATAGCCACTGGGTCGGACGCATGATTTCCGGCAGGCGGTGCGCAATCTGCTGACGCACGCCATCCAGCGCTGCCGCCCCCTTGGCCAGGGCCACATAGGCCACCAGGTGAGGACGCCCGTTGACCTGACGAATGCCTGCCGCAGCCTGACTGACGCCCTCGCACGCGACCAGTTGCGCTTCAACCTCTTCGAGCTCAATACGGTGCCCACGCAGCTTCACCTGATTATCCCGGCGGCCGAGATAGAGCAGATTGCCATCCGGCAACCAGCGGGCCAGATCGCCGGTACGATAGAGCCGCTCGCCGGGTTCGGCGGCAAAGGGATCGTCAATAAAACGACTGGCGGTCAGTTCCGGGCGGTTAAAATAGCCCAGCGCCACACCCGCCCCGCCGATATAGATCTCCCCTGCGCCCCCCGGCGGCGTCAGTTGCCGGTGTTCGTCCAGCAGGAAAATGCGCATATTGGCAATCGGCCGCCCAATCGGAACCGCGCCCGAGACGGCGCATTCGCCCGCAGCCAGCGCATAGACGCAGCACCCGACGGTGGTTTCCGTCGGTCCATATTCATTCACGACCGAGACCTGAGGCGCATGTTCACGCCAGAAGCGCACTGCGGCGCCCGCCAGGTTTTCGCCGCCGATGACCAGCGTTGCCGCGTGGCCGGCCGCCGCAGGGGGAATCTGCTGGCTGAGCAGTTCAAGATGAGAAGGCGTTATCTTCGCCATCGTCATGCCGGAAAGTTGCTTCCAGGCCGACACCAGCGCGGGGACATCCTCCTCGTCGGGCAGAATAAACAGCGTTTTACCGCTCAACAGCGGCAGGAACAGGCTGGTCAGAGTGGCATCGAACGAGATGGAGGCGTGCAGCGTGTTGCCGCGTCCCTGCGCGCAATCGTAGTTATCGTAGGCATGCTGCAGATAATTGGCGAGCGCGCGATGGGGAATGACCACGCCTTTCGGCGCGCCGGTGGTGCCGGAGGTGTAGAGCACATAAGCGGGATCGTCCGCAACGGCGCCCTGCGCCGGGTCAGCCATGCCGACGTCGCCGTCTGTCGTCATCTCCGGCGTCAACAACATCGTCTGCTGCTCGGTCAGTTCCAGCCGCAGAGCCTGTTCGCGCGTGGTGATAACGCGCGCCACGCGTGCATCGTCGAGCATGTAACGGATGCGTTCCGCCGGATAAGCGATATCCACCGGCACCCAGGCCGCCCCGCTTTTGACCGTCGCGAGGATCGCGCAGACCAGCGCGGGGGAACGCGGCAGCAGCACCGCCACGCGCGCGCCAGGCCCGACATCCAGCCCCGCCAGCAGATGCGCCAACTGATTGGCCTGCTGATTAAGCTGCTGATAACTCATCTGCCGTTCGCCCCAGGCCAACGCCGTGGCCTGCGGAGTGGCCCGCGCCTGCCGTTCGAAAGCTTGTTGCAACAACGGCGCGGCCGCACGGCGCGGACCTGCGCTGAGGGTATCGAGCAAATGGCGGCGCTCCGCCTCTGACAGCATATCCAACCGGCAGGCAGGCAACTGCGGCCGGCGGCTCACACTCGCCAGCAGGCGACCATAGGACGCGGCAAGAGCGTCGATAGCCTCGGCGCTATAGAGCGACGGGCGATACTCAATATTCAGCGTCAACTGCGTCGCCGTTTCCTGCACAAACAGCGTCAGATCAAACTTGGCGTCCGGCGCGTTGAGTGCCTGGCTACTGAGCCGCGCTTCGGCCCCCTCTCTGCGCTCATCCGGTGAGGCGTTATAAACGAACATAATGCGGAACAACGGGGACGTAGCGCGCCCCTCCGCCGGCAATACCGCATTAACCACCTGCTCGAAGGGCGTCTCTTTATGAGCCAGCGCTTCACGCAGCGCCGCCTCGCTGGCGGCAAGAAAAGTGGCGAAAGGCTGACTGGTGTCCAGGGTCTGACGAAACGCCAGCGTATTGAGCAGCAACCCCGGCAGATTTTGCAAGGTGTCGCTGTCGCGCAGCGACACCGGCAGGCCGATAGTTAAATCGTTTTCGCCGCTGTAACGCTGCAGCAGCAGTTGGAACGTCGACAGCAGCAGGGTAAACAGCGTGGTGTCCTGCTGCCGCGCCAGTTGGCGCAGCGCTTCGGTCAGCGGCAGGGGCAACGTCAACGTCTGATAAGCCGCCCGCCAGTCCGTTTCATCGGGCTGTGGACGCTGCGGCAGGGCGATGACCGGCGGTGGCGTAAGGAACACTTCGCGCCACCAATCAAGCCCCTCCTGATGCGAGGTGCTGCGCTCCCACGTGGCATACTGCAAATAGCTGACGGCAGGCGCGGTGCATGCCGCCTGCGGATCGTCAATCAACAGCGTCAGACTCCGGTCTATCAACGACAGCGTGTGTTCATCGACCAGCAGGTGATGTACGCAGAAGATCAGCGCGCTCTGTCCCTGCGGGGAATGGATAAAGCACAGACGATAGAGCGGCGCCGCGAGCAGCGTAAAGGGCTCGCTCATCAGCTCGGCCGCGCGCTGTTGCACACAGGCGTGCCACGCGTCATCGTCGACGCCTTCGGCCGTAAATTCAACGGGAGCCTCAGACCAATACTGACACGGTACGGCACCGTCGGCGCGCAGGCGGGTATTCAGCAAGGGGAAGTGACGGAACAGCGCGTCCAGCGCCGCGCTCAGGCGCTCGATGGTCACCGCCGGCGCGGTAAAGGTTTTGATTTCCCCCGTAATGTAGCTGTTGCCGTCGGGATGAAGCTGCTCAAGGAACCAGATACGCTGCTGAGCGAAACTCAGCGGCGCCTCTTTCAGCGCCGGCTGCCTGCACAGCGCGCTGTCCGCCTGGGTTTCTCCTGCGCTGAGCGCCAACTGGCGCGGAGTGCGACGGGTAAAGATGTCGCTGACGCGCAAATGCAGTTGGTGCTCAGCGGCCAGCAGCGCCACTGCCCGCGCCGCCAGCAGCGAATGTCCGCCCAGCGCGAAGAAGGAGTCGTCGCGGCCGATGCCCTCGATCCCCAGCACCCGGCTCCAGACGGCGGCAATCGCCTGCTCCGCCCGGCCCTTCGGCGCCTCGCCTGGCGCGTTCGCCACGGCATCGGGTTGCGGCGTCGGAAAACGCTTACGATCGATTTTATTGTTCGGCAGGCGAGGGAACGCGGTCATCAATACATAGCAGGCGGGGCACATGAACTCCGGCAGCGTGGCGGCCAGCCAGGCATGCAACTGCGCCCGATCCGGCTGCTGCCCCGCATGCGGCAACACATAAGCGACGACGGCGCTGGCGGCCAGGTAATCCTCGCGCACCAGGGTGACCGCATCCGCCACGGCGGGATGGCGACGCAACGCGGTCTCAATCTCGCCCAGCTCAACGCGATAACCACGGATTTTCACCTGGTTATCGATGCGTCCCAGGTAATCAATATTGCCGTCGCTGCGATAGCAGGCGAGGTCGCCGGTACGATAGAGCCGCGCCTCAGGCGTCGCGCTGAAGGGATCGGCGATAAAGCGATCGGCGGTCAGAGCGGGCTGGTTCAAATAGCCCTGTGAAACGCCGACGCCGCCAATACACAGCTCCCCGACGACGCCCACGGGAAGCGGCTCATGGAACTCATCCAGGATCCATACCTGGGTGTTATGCACAGGTCGGCCAATATGCACACGGCTGTCGGCCAGCGTCAGTTCGGCATTGGTGGCGCTGACGGTCGTTTCCGTGGGGCCGTAAGAGTTAATGAAGCGGCGGGTTTTCCCCCATTTTTGCAGCAGATCGAGTCCGCAGGCTTCGCCCGCCACGATCAGCACGCGCAGATCCGGCAACGGAGCCTCCGGTAATGCCGCCAGCGCCGAGGCCGGCAGCGTGACGTGACTGACCCGGCGCTGTTCCAGTTGCTCCAGCAGATCCGGTCCGGGCAGCAGCGAGAGGCGCGGCGCCATCAGCAGCGTACAGCCGGAGCACAGGGTCATGACGATTTCCCAGACCGACGTATCGAAGCTGAACGAAGCAAACTGCAGCACCCGGCCTGGGGGCTGCATATCCAGCAGCGCCACTTCGGTTTCCGCCAGATTACACACGCCGCGATGACGAATCGGCACGCCCTTCGGCTGGCCCGTGGAGCCGGAGGTATAGATGATATAGGCGATGTTGTCGGCACCGGCGCGCGGCGCGGGGGCCAGGGTCGGCAAGCCGTTCAACTGCGGCTCCAGCGCTTCGACAGTGAACAGCGTTATGTGCTGCGCGGCACGGGTGAAGCGGTCGACAAACTGCGGCTGCGTCAGCATCAACTGCAGCCCGGAATCGGCAATCACATAATCGCTGCGCTCCTGCGGGTAGTCCGGATCGATCGGAACATAGACGCCGCCCGCCTTAAGGATGGCCAGGAAGCCAATCACCAGCGACAGCGAACGCTCGATACACAGCCCGACCGCGACGTCCACCCCAACCCCCTGTGCGATGAGCCAGTGGGCGAGCTGGTTGGCGCGCGCGTCCAGTTCGCGATAACTCAGCACCTCATCGAGAAACTCCAGCGCAGGCGCGTCCGGCGTGCGCGCCACCTGGCGCTCGAACATCTGATGAATGCCGATATCGCTGCTGAAAGGCTGCGCCGTCTGGTTCCACTGCCAGATTTGCCGACGCTCCGCTTCGGAAAGCAGCGGCAGACGCCCCACCGCCTCTTCGCTGTCCGCGATGCAGCGCTCGACAAAAGTCGTAAAGTTGGCCGCCATACGGGCAATAGTGTCCGGCAGGAAGCGATCGTCGGCATATTCAAACTGGCCTGCGATGCCCGTCTCGTCGGGCCACATCTCCAGCGTCAGTTCATAAGTGGCGCTGCCGCGATCCACCGCCTGCAGCGCTGAGACGCTGCTCTGGCCCAGGCGGATTGCGGCATCCGGCTTTTGCTGCCAGACGAACAGCGTCTGAAACAGCGGGGAAATGCCCGGATGACGCGTCTCCTCCAGCGCCGTCAGCACCTGACCAAACGGCAAATCCTGATGGGCAACGGCCGCGATAAAACCGGCGGCAACCTGTCGCATCAATCGGCTGAACGGCTGATGCAAATCCACGGTCTGACGCAACGCCACCACATTGAACAACAAGCCGAATGCCTGCTCGTTATCCAGCGCATGGCGGGAGCTGATCGGCGTACCTATCGTCAGATCCTGCTGGCGGGTATAGCGCGCCATAAAAGCGGTGTAGGCCGTCAATAACGCCACGTAAGGCGTAACGCCGTGACGCACGGCCAGCGCCGCCAGCGCACCTGCGGTCGCCTGGGACAAGTGGAAAGGAATACGGCCGCCGCAGTAGCTGCGCACCGCCGGGACGGGAAAATCATAAGGTAGCTGCAGCAACGGCAGCGGCCCCGCCAGTTGCTGTCGCCACCAGGCACGCAGCGCTTCGCCCCGCGGCCCCGCGCTACGCTGCTGCTGGCGGCGTGCATGGGCTGTCTGGCAGGAGGTCGCTGCAACCGGCGTCAGCGTTTTGCCCGCCAGCAGACGGCCATAATCCGCCAACATCTGTCGCCACAGCAGCGCCACGGACTCCGCATCCGCGATAATGTGATGACACACCAGAGCGATAAGCGTCCGGTGCGGCTGCACCTGCGCACAAGCGATGCGCAACAGCGGCGCCTGAGCAAGATTGAACGGTCGCGTGGCTAACTGCGTCAACCAGCCCTCCGCCGCTCCACGCGCGTCGCTGCCTTGCGCGCCAAAATCCTGCCGGTCGATATCCACGACAACCTGTTCGGCGATCTGCGCCGTCACGCCGTCTTGATCCGGGATAAAGCGGGTACGCAGCGCGTCATGGCGACGCAGCGCCTGATTCAACGCCTGCTGCAACAGCTCAATGTTCAGCGGCCCCTGCCATTCGGCACGGTAGGCCAACTGCCATACGGGCGATTCGGGAGCCTGCTGCTGAATTAACCACATGCCCTGCTGCTCATCGCTGAGCGTGACGCTGCTCTGCGTCTGCACGCTATCTTGCTCGGCCTGGCGCAGCGCTTGTGCGCAGCCCGCCAGCGTCGGTTGCGCCAGCAGAGCGGCGAACTCAAGCTCCCGGTCCAGTTCGGCGCGCACGCAGGCGATCATGCGCATCGCCAGCAGGGAATTCCCGCCGAGGGCGAAAAAGTCGTCATCGCGCCCGACCGCGTTCACCGGCAGCAGACGCTGCCAGATCGCCGCCAGCTTCTGCTCCTCACCGGCGTGGGGCTGTTGCGCCGCGGTCAACGGGGCGCTTCGGCGCGGCGCAGGCTGAGGCAGCGCTTTGCGGTCAAGCTTGCCGTTAGGCAGGCGGGGAAAGAGCTCGAGGATGCTAAAATCGGTCGGTAACAGCGCGGCGGGCAACGACGCGGCCAGATAGTCGCGCAGCTCGGTTGACGCCTGATTCAGTTCGCTTTTCAGGGTAATGAACGCCACCAGTTGCTGCGGCTGCGCAAAGGCGACGACAGCAGCCTGCCGCACCGCCGGATGGCGCTCAAGCAGCGTTTCAATTTCCGCCGTTTCCACGCGCTGTCCGTTGATCTTCAACTGAAAATCGTTGCGCCCCAGCAGCTCCAGATCGCCGGTGGCCGTCAGGCGACCCACGTCGCCCGTACGGTACATTTTCGTGCCGCGCTCGTCGGTGAAAAAGGCGTCGGAGGCGGCGGGCTGCCGATAGCCGGCGCTCATCCACGGCGTAATAATGATGACCTCGCCGCTTTCGCCATCGGCGACGGGATTGCCGCTTTCATCAATCACGCTGATGCTCGCGCCGGGAATGGGCCGCCCTACGGGCACGCCCGCGCAAGCGGCATCGGCCGGCGTTACGCGATAAAACAGCTTAGCCAGCGTGGTTTCCGTCGGGCCGTAAAGGTTGATGAGTTGGGCGTTTGCCGGGCCGTTATGATAAAAGCGCGCCACCAGCGAACCTTTCAGCATCTCGCCCGCCAGCAGCACATAGCGCAAGGCGTGCAGCCGCTGCGCCGCATCGGGATACTCCAGCAAAACCTGCAGCAACGAGGGGATCTGATGGGTGACGGTAATCCGCTGCGCCTGCATCCAGGCCAGCAGCGCGGCGGGCGTGTGGATCACTTCGCGGGACGGCGGAATGCACAAAGTGGCGCCATTGAGCAAAGGCAGCAGCATGTCGCGCAAAAAAGGATCGAACATCTGCGACGTCAGCATACTGACGCGATCGTCCGGCGTGATAGCCAGTTCCCGGCTCTCCCACTCGATAAAATGCAGCAGGCTGTCACTGCGCCCCAGCACCGCTTTGGGTATGCCGGTGGAGCCGGAAGTGAAATAGACGTAGGCCAACGGCTGCGTTCGCATCGGCGCTAAGGGAAGGGGCTCGCCGGTGGACAGCGCGGGCACGCCCAGCTCATCCACCTCGACAACGTTCAGCCGGTCGGTAAGATGGCGAACCGAAGCCAGCCCGTGCGACGTCGAGATCAACCGCGCATCGGGGAACTGCGCCAACAGGGTTTCCAGTCGCTGCCGAGGCAACGTCGGCGATAAAGGAACAAATGCCTGCCCCGCATGCATAATCGCGAGCGCCGCCGTCACCAGCGCGGCCCCTTCCTCCAACAGCACCAGCGTAAAGGGGCTACCCGGCTGTCGGCGCAGCGCGGCGCTCAATGCGGTGACCCGTTGCAATAGCTGTTGATAGGTTACCCGCGTTTCGCCCTGACTAATGGCGACCTGCTGCGGATCACGATTTACAGACTGCTCAAATACTGCGGAAACAGACATTTGCCATCCTTCCTTTGCTTTTCTTGACGGGGATAACGGTAAAAGGGGTTAGATCAGCGCAAACGCGTCTGCATCCCTGAGGAAAGGCAATTGCTCCCTGACACCCAGCAAATGCTCACGCGACAGCGTGGCGTTGCGCACGCTTTCCACCTCCACCTCATCGATCAGAACCTCGCCGAGCGGGTCGATAAGCATCGAGTGGCCGTTGTAGCGCAGCCGGTTACCGTCCTCTCCCACGCGGTTGACGCCAATCACGTAGCTTTGATTTTCAATCGCCCGCGCGGTGAGCAGGGCTTGCCAATGCGCCGCGCGCTTTTCCGGCCAGCTGGCGATATAGAGAGCGACGTCGTAGCGAGCGTCCGCATTGCGTGACCAAAGGGGAAAGCGCAGGTCGTAACAGATAAAAGGCGCAATGCGCCAGCCGCGATGCTTAACCACCAACTGAGCCTCGCCCGCGGTATATTCCCGGTCCTCTTCGGCAAAAGAGAAAAGGTGTTTTTTGTCGTAGTGCGCAATGCCGCCGTCCGGCGTGACAAACAGCAGGCGGTTATAAAAGCGCCCTTCTTCGGTGATGATCATGCTGCCCACCAACGCGCTGCCGGAATGAGAGGCGCGCTCCTGCATCCACGCGATGCCAGGCCCCTGCATGGTTTCCGCGATCCCCCGCGGCGCCATGGAAAAGCCGGTGGTGAACATTTCCGGCAGGATAATAATGTCGCTGGCTTCGGCCTTGGCGATGTGCTCCGCCATACGGCGGCGATTACGTTCGGCGTCTTCCCAGATAATGTCGCTCTGGACCAAGGTGACGCGCAGATCCTGATCTGTCATGTCTCTAATCTCCCTCAATAATGTGTGATTTTTTCAGCGCAGATCGGCGTCATACAGTTGCTCCAGGAAGCCGCCCTGACGCACGATTTCCCGAATTTCAGCGGCAGGCCCCTGCTGCCCGGGCGCGGCGATAAAACCGCTTTCCACCAGATAATCGAAGTAGCGGAACAGCAGCGCACGGTCGCATGGCACGCAGGTAATCCCGGCATGCGACAACTGCTGACGGGTGTGCTGCGTGGCGTAACGGGCCTTCTCGCTGATTTCGCTGCCGCAGTAGAACAGCGCCAGCAGATCGGTGAAGGTGGAGCGATAAGGTTTGCCTTGTAACCAGAGACGGTTTTCGGTCAGTGCGTCGAAATAATCGGCGTTGATCAGCGTGCTGATGCGATAGCCGTACTGCCGCAGGAAGTCGACGATATCGTCATAGGTAATGGGGTTGGGATGGGTCAGGTTGAGCGTACGGCCCTGGAAGCTGTCTATGTCCACTATCGCGCAAAGCGATGCGCGGGCAACGTAATCCACCGGCGTAATATCAAAATCTTCCCGCGAGCTAAACGTCATACCGGTTTCCACCAGCGCTTTGATCATCTCGTAGTAGATGCCCTTCACCCGGGTCTCCACCAGCGGGTAGCGCCCGCTGACGCTGTCACCCCAGATATTGCCCGGCCGGGTGATCACCCAACGCAGCCCGCGTTTACCCGCCTCGTGTACCGCCTGCTCCGCTTCGAACTTGGATCGTTCATAGTCCATGTCATTAAACGACTGGCCGACGTCCAAATCCGTTTCCTGCAGCGTAAACCCGTCCTGGTAAAGCTTATCGCCGACGATGCTGAAGCTTGAGGTATAGAGCAGCGGCACATTGCCCAGCAGACACAGCGCAATAAGGTTCTGCGTACCGCCGACGTTGACCGGCGCGATTTTGCCGTACGACGCCACCAGGCTGACGTTAGCTGCACAATGGATAACGCGATCGATCCCCATTGCCAGTTCCTGGTAATCCGCCTGGTCCAACCCGAGCCTTGGCTGGGTGATGTCCCCGATCAGCGGGATCACGCGCCAGAGATGTTCCCGGCTGCGACGTTCGGGATCGTAGGTATAGAGAAGTTGTTCCAGCCTCTCCAGCGCCTGCTGCGGGCTGGCGGCGCGCACCAGACAGTACACGCAGGCGTCGGTACTCTGCAGGATTTCGAGCAGGATACGGCCGCCCAATACCCCCGTTGCGCCGGTAAGCAGTATATTTTTTACCTGTTGATTAACATTGACCATGTTCATCCCTCAACAAAGCGATTAAATGAGCCTGACCCGCGACGGCTAAAGGGTGCCGACACGCATCCCTCCGTCCAGCGGGATCACCGTTGTATTGAGGTAATTGGTTTTACAGCTGGCGAGGAAGCCAACAACCTCCGCCACATCCTCCGGCGTACCCCATCGGCCTACCGGCACGATGGAGCGCACGATCTTCTCTTCTTCGGGGGTATCGATCATGTGCGGGTCGACGAATTGCGCGAGCATTTCGGTTTTGCAGATGCCCGGCGCAACCGCCGTAACGCTGATATTGAGCGGCCCCAGTTCGCGCCCCCATGACTCGGTAGCCGAGATCACGCCCGCCTTCGAGGCCGCGTAAGCGGATCCGCCGGCAGCGCCCCAGATACCGGCAATGGAGGCGATATTGATGATGCGCCCGTACTTCAGGCGCGCCATATAACGGGAGAACACGGCGGTACAGTTGAAGGTGCCCAGCAGGTTGACGTTCAGCACGCGCGCCGCGCCGCTGAGACCACGTTCGGAAAGACAGAAGCTGCGTTCGATAACGCCGGCGTTATTCACCAGCACGGTCAACGCAGCGCCAAGGCGCGCTTCGATTTCGCGCGCGGCTTGGGCGATGGATTCCTCCTGCGTGACATCCATAACGAAGGTATGCAACCCTTCCGGGTGTCCCAGGCGCTCAGCCAGTTGCGTCAGCCGTTCTGCACTGACGTCTGCGGCGGCGACCTGGTAGCCGATATCCAGCAACACCCTGGCGATGGCCGTGCCGAACCCTCCTGCGGCACCGGTCACCACGGCGACCTGATGGCTCATGCGTCAACACCCTCTTTAAAGGTGATGTCGATGATTTTTCTCGCATTAGCCATTGCGTCATAAATGCGCTCTTCAAAGAACTGCACATCGTCCTGGGACATCAGCATGTTGGCGTAAATGCGCGATAACGGAGAGAACTGGATACCGTAGCGTTTGGAAATTTCACGAATGATGATGTCGCAGAATTTCACCTTATCGCTGTACCCTTCGGAACGATCGACCGGCGAGTTCTGCGAGTGGTAAACCAGCGCCGTCGGCATCCCCTGAACCACCAGCGGCAGCTCTACCGATTCGGCGGCTTTAACGAAGATGTTCGAGATCTGGCGGGTGAAGCCGGCCATGCGCTCATAACAGCCGGGATCTTGTTCTATCAGCGAGAAGGTCGCCTTGATGGCGGCCAGGCCCAGCGGATAACCGTTGAAGGTGCCGGCATGGATAACCTTACCGCGCGTATACAGGTTCATGATGTCGCGACGCCCGACGATGGCGGAGATCGGCATGGAGCCGCCGCCCAGCGCTTTACCGAAAGTCGAGAGATGCGGCGTAACGCCCAGCAGCTGTTGCGCGCCGCCCAGGCCAAGACGCACGCCGGTAATGATCTCGTCGAAAATCAGGACGATATTGTACTTTTCACACAGCGCCTTGGCTTTTTCCAGATAGCCTTCACGCGGGAAAATACCGCCGCCGTTGATGCAGATCGGCTCCATCAACACGGCGGCAATCTCATCGTGGTAGCGCTCGATGGTGGCGGTCAGCACCTCGATGTCGTTCCACGGCAGCATAAAGGATTGATCGGCAATCGCCCCGGTCGCGCGGCCCCAGGTGTCCAGCAGATCGCCTTTGAACTGCTCCGGTACCGGGTAACTCAAATCCTGTTTTTTGCGCCACCCCATAATATTGTCGGCGTTGCCGTGATAATGGCCGTGGAAGCGGATAAAGCGGTTTTTACCGGTGAAGCCGCGCGCCAGACGCAATGCGTTTTGTACCGCTTCGGTACCGCTCAGGCAGAAGCGCACCATCTCCGCGCTGGGAATATGTTTCACCAGCGTTTCGCAAACCTCGACCTCAAGATCGCAGGTGTCCACCGAGGTGACTTTGCCCATGTAATCCATCAGCGCCGCGTTGTAGGCTTCGTTGTGGTGGCCAACGAAAAGCGCGCCAAACTTGCAGAACAGATCGAGATGTTCATTGCCGTCCAGATCCCAGACGCGCGAATTACGCCCCCGGTTGAACGGGATCACCAGCGGTCGTTCGGGATCGCCAAAGTTGTAGTGCGTGCCGCCGGGCAGCAGATCCCAGCATTTTTTATAAAAATTCTTCGATACATCCAGGGACAACTTGGTTGATGCGTCCATATTCTGTGCGTTCTCCGTTTGTTTACAGGAAGATGAAAGGATAGACAGCGACTGCCTGGCGGGCTGGCTCTCGCTGCCGACCGTCAGGTTAAAGGGGGAATAGCGGCCGAGCGTGTCGGGCAGCGCGATATGCATCAGTTCCAGCAGTGCGGTGCGCGTCAGCCAGGCCGCGCCGCTCATCAGCAAATGCGCCAGTTCCGCGACGTGACGCTGGGCCGGATCTTCCAGCGGCGTGCCCTGTAGCCATTCGTTCATGGCGCCCATCGCCGAGCCACACCAGATCTGATAATCCATTTCGCGACCGGCTTCGCCCTGGATCGCCCAACGCGAGGACTGACCGAGATACCATTGGAACACCAGCGCCATCTGTTTCTTTGGCTGCTGCAGCGCCTTCTCAATGACCTCCGGGCGGCCGCAGCGCTGAAAATACGCCACGGTTTCCTGCCAGACGTTGGCCAGCGGTTGACGGAAAATCTGTTTTTCCAGTTGGGCGACGTCGTCGGCGGGCAGCGCAGCCAGACCCTCATACTGCTTGTAGAGCGCATAGAGTTTCTGCGCGCGTACCGGGTACATACTGCCTTGCTTAAGCACCTGAACCTTGGCACCCATCTCAAACATGTCGGCAGAAGGCGCGATCGCCACATCGCCAATCCGCACTCGCCCCAGCATCTGTTTGGCCGTGTCGGACGTGCCTGCTTCTACGCAGGCCTGGTTTATCGAACCGGTCACTACATAGGCGGCCCCGAGGGCGAACGCGGCCCGCACCGCGTGCGGCGTGCCGATGCCGCCGGCCGCGCCGATGCGCACCCGATGGCGGTGACCCGATTCGCGTTCAATGTCGTCTCGCAACTGAACCACTGAGCGGAATATGCAGGCGAGCGTGCCCTGATCGGTATGGCCGCCAGAATCCCCCTCCACGGTAATGTCGTCCGCCATCGGCACCTGACGCGCCAGCTCAGCCTGTTCGGCATTGATCAGGTTGTCGGCAAGCAGCTTTTTCAGGATATTTTCCGGTGCCGGCCGCAGAAAACATTGCGCCACCTCGCGACGCGAGACCTTGGCGATAATGCGGTTGCGGCGCGCAATGGTGCCGTCGCGCCCACGAGTCAGGCCGCAGGCGCGGTAGCAGACCAGCGCCGGGCTGAGGTTGATATAGGCTGAGGCCTCCACAATCGTCACCTGATGCTCAAGGCAAAGCTGTACGCAGGCCATTTCCCAGGCTGGGTTGCCGGGGTTATGCAGCAGGTTAATGCCAAAAGGCCCATCGGGCAGATGCTGACGCAGGGTGGCTATGGCCTGGGCAATGCGGGGAATATCGAGCCCCCCCGCGCCGAAAATCCCCAGAATTTTTTGCTGCCCCAACGCGATAGCCATCGCCTCCGAATGGATACCGTTCGCCATCGCACCGGCGTAGTAAGCCATGCGCACGCCATAGTCGCGGCAGAAGCTGCCGTCACCCAATTCCGCTTCCGTTACCGCAGGCAAGGTGCCGATCGGCTTTGCTTCCGCCGAAGGTAACGCCTCGCCCAAAGCGCAGAGGTGCGCCTCATCGCCTGACTGAACCACCTGTAAGGCTTGTCCGAGGTCATAAAGCGCGGCTGAACCTGCCACCAGCGGCAGGGCATCGAACGGGCGTTTACCGCCCGAATGATTGACGGAGAAACGCGGGCTCATGATGAAACTTCCTGTGTCTGAAGCGCCGTCAGGGCGCTGGCGTCTTGAGAAAGGCGGTGCGTGTAGCCCGCGCCAAGGTTATCGCACAGGCCGATTACGCTGCCGCGATAGAGAATTTCCACGATGAAAACCAACGCGATGGCATCAGGCGTTTTGCCGTCGGGCCGCCAGCGCGCATCGATTGACTTGCAGGTCAGCCGGTAGCGCAGCACGTCGCGTTCGCATTTCACTTCGCCACGGAACTTGGCGCTGTACTGGTGGTGACACAGCGTATGCGCCACCAGGTCGGGGCTGGCATTCAGGCCGAGGTAATAAAGGAAGAATTTCACCAGTTGTTCACACCCCTCCACAAGGAAGGTGCCCGGCATCACCGGGTCATTCTTGAAGTGGGCGCGGAACACCCAGTGGTCGGGATCGATATCCACTTCGCCCATCGCCTCACCCAGCCCCCAGGCGCCGCCGCAAGGATCGATCGACGTGACCCGGTTCAGCATGCGTGCATCGGGTGCGCACAGCGTGCCGGCCGCATGCCCCGCGTAGTGCGGGCCAAAACAGGCGGCGACGTCCCCGCGGATCAAGGCATCAAGCGCAGCGTCGTCAAATTCGCGGCGCTCGCAACGCAACGGCGGCGTAAAAGGTCGCGCCTGCACGGCGCGCGCGAAATAGCCGGTGGTATCAATCTGCCGCGCGTTGGCGATTTCGCGCTTGCCGAAGAAGCCCGAGTTGGCGACCAGCTTAAACACCAGCCGATCGCCGACGTAGCAGAAGTATTCATAAGCAATCAGCGCCACGCCGCCGGCCCTGACAAAGGAGGTGATATTTACCCGTCCGCGCAACACTTCGCCCGCACGCGGCATTTCGCTGTAGACCGTGGTCTGGCTGTCGACCGCCCGGTAGCAAAGCTGCCCTTTGAACAGGTGATCGCAACCGATAACGGTGAAGGCGACAATCATGGCATGCGAGGATTCCAGCGCGACGAAGGGGGGCGTTTTGCCGTCGACCAGGAACCAGGCGTCCGGTGCAATATCGTATTCCCATTCGATAAAGCAGGGTTCCAGCCGATCCTTTTTCGCGCTCAGGGCGGTAATGCGGGAAACAAACAGGTAGGGCGGCGACGGCATTCGGGTACGTACCGGATACTGATCCACCCCCGCGTAGTCTTGCCCCAGAACGTTGCTCACCAGCCCATCCGTCAGCTCGATCACCTGCTGCTCATTAAACAGCGGCTCGGCGACCGGGCCTTGCCCCGCCAGCAGTTGGCGGATCAGATGATAGTAATTTTGCTGAACATGCAGGTAATGCAGATGCGTCTGCGCATGGCGCGTCAGATGGTGCAGGGCCATGTTGTTCGCCAGGCTATTCCCGGCCGGCGTCTGCGTCGGGCTGCGCGGCGCAAAACGCGCCAGCGTATCCGCATTGACGATGAACTCGCCCAGCGGTTTCTCCCGCCCGGTATAGACGGTGACCGTCAGCCCGCCTCTCGCTGCGGAGTTCGCTGCGGCCGGCTGCGCGCGAGGCCCGCTCAGCGGCTCGCGCAATAACAGATGGCTACAGGCGCGATCGATGCCGATATGGTTGACCGCCGCGCGACGCAAAGCGCCCCTCGGCTGTACCCATTCCTGCGTCTGCTGCGGCAGTCTAAAGCGTCCGTCTGCCTGCTTCGCCAACGAGGAGTGCTGGTTGAACGCGGGCACCGCGGGCAGATAGCGCTGCGACAACTGCAACGCGCATTTCACGATCCCCAGCAATCCCGCAGCGGCGGCGAGATGGCCATAGTGCGCCTTCAGCGTCCCCACAGTCACCGGCACCTGCCGTTCCGGCGTGGCATAGACGCCGGCCAGCGCGGCCAGTTCCGTTTCCATCTCCCCCGGGCGCGCTCCGGAATAGAGTTCGAGATAGTCGACATCCGCCGCGCTACAGCCGGCGGCCTGCAATGCGCGACTGGCGCTATCGGCAATCCCCTGGCGGCTGGCGGTGTAAGCCAGCGCCGGGCTCAACTCGTGCCCAACGGCCAGCCCGTCGATAACGGCGTAAATCGGCGTTCCTGCCTGCTGCGCATCCTGCTCGCGGCGCACGACCACCACGCTGCCGCCATCGCCCGGCGTCTGGTTCGCCTGCACGGATTGATGGTCCCACAGCACATTCTCCAGCGCGCCGCCAAAGCTGCAACTGGCGATCAGCACGCCCTCGACCTCGTGGCGCGCCAGCAGGAATTGCGCCAGTTCAATGGCCTTAAACGCGGCGTTTTCTTCGCTGTACAGGGAGAACGCCGGTCCGTTCAGATGCAAATGGGCAGCCAGCCGGCTGGCGACCACATTACCGATGCCACCGGTGATACCTTCGGGGTAAGGCGCCGGGAACAGGCTGTCCTTCACGACATTCTGCAATGCCTGAAGATCCTCTTCGCTCAGCGCAATGCCCTGGCTGCGTAGACTCTGTTCCAGCTGCCAACTAATCTCGTTACGCGCCTGATAACGCAAGCAGCTGTAATCCACCCCGCCTGCGACAATCACGGCCAGATTACGGCGCGTGCCATCCAGGGCATAACCCGCGTCGAGAAAAGCGCGTTCCGCCACCGGCAGAAGAAACAGATGCGAAAGCAGATGAGGGCCGACCACATTTGGCGGCAGCCGGAAGCGTTTACAGTCAAATTCAAACGTCTCGATCCAGGCCCCCTGCGGGATCTGTTCGATACCGCGCGTGGCCAGCAGATCCTGCTGGCGCTCTACGCCCAACCAGCGCGTAGCGGGCAGTGGGCGCTGATGTTGCCTGCCCTCGCGGAAGGTGCGATCGAGACTTAGCGTATCCTCGGTATCGGCGGCGTGTACGCCGATGCCGACCAGCGCCAGCGGCTCTGCTTTTAATGGCTCTGCGGCTTGCGGCAGCGCCGCACGCAGCGCAGGGTGATCCTCGCTCAGCACCAGATGGGCGTTGACGCCGCCGAAACCGAAGGCGTTGATGCCGGCGCGTTTTTGACGCTCGCGCTGCGGCCAGGGGCGAGCCTCGCGGACCACATCTTCCAGGCCGAGTTGGCCGGCGGGCGTGTTAACCAGTTGCTGCACGCCAGGCGTAGGCGGGATGAGATTGTGCTGCATGGCGAGGATCACTTTGAACAGGCTGCCCATGCCGGAGGCCGTAAGCATATGGCCGTTGATCCCTTTGTTGGCGCCAAGCAGAGGGCGAGTCGACGCCTGCGCGAAGAAGGCTTCCATGGCCGCCAGCTCGATCTGATCGCCCACCGGCGTGCCCGTGGCATGGCACTCCAGATAATCGATATCCGGCTCGGCCTTGCCATAGGCGCGTGTCAGCGCCAGCTGCTGTCCGTTGCTGTCGGGCACCAGCATATGGCGGCTGCCTGCATCGTTGGAGAGACCGACCGCCTCGATAACGCCGTAAATTTTATCGTTATCGCGAATGGCGTCAGCGTAGCGTTTCATGGCGATCACGCCTGCGCCCTCTCCCGCCTTCAAGCCTTCCGATGTGCGGTCAAAGGGGATCGACTGCCCTTGCTGCGGAAACGCCTGCAACACATTGAAACCGTGATCGATATAGATGTGGTCGGCATGGCACACCGCCCCCGCCAACATCATGTCGGCTTTGCCGCTGGCAAGGTAATCGCTGGCCATTTTGATGGCATAGAACGCAGAAGAGCAGGCCGCATCCAACGCGTAGCTCGGCCCCTGCAACCCCAGCGCCTGGGCGGCGACGGTGGCATTATGGCCGCCCGTGATAAGATTCAAGTCGGACAGCGTCTCTTCAGGCCAGACGCGGTCGAAGGCAAAATCGTCCCGGCCAAGCAACTGACGCAGATAGGGAGTCAGCATCTGGTGATAAAAGCGGCTCATCAGCCGCTTGCCGCTGTGCGTCGGCATGCCGATGTTGCCAATCAGCAGGCCGGTTTTTGCCAGCGTCTGCGGCTGCCCGCGATAGCCGCTATCATTTAACGCCTGCGCTGCGGCGTGCAGGGTCCACTTGAACAAGTTGTCCAGCGTCTCCAGCTCTTGCGCCGGTAGCGCGTAGCCGGAGGTATCAAAGTGAAAATCGCGGATGTGCCCATTGCGGTTATAGCCGATTTTATCCGCCGTGCCCGCCACCGGATGGTAATAGACCGCAGGGTCGATGCCGGTTTCCGCAGCGGAAAGCGGCGAGGCGCAGTCCCGGCACTGAATCAAATTCTCCCAGTATTTCTCCGTGGAATCCGCCCCCGGAAACAGGCAGCCCAACCCCACGATCGCAATATTTTCCATTACCAGCCACTCCTGAACATAAGCCTGTTGCCGGGCGCTTAACCGCGCCCGGATGAACATCGTCAGCGGTTAAGCGCGCCGTTTAGCGGTGCTCTTTTTTTTCCAGCGCTGCGTCGGCGCAGGTAAACAGCGACCGAAGCGTGGTGGAAACGGTGAATTTCACTTTTTCAAACCGGCTATAAACGTTGCCCAGTTTGTCGTGCAAAGTGATATCCGCCAGCAGCAGGGTTGCCGTCTGACTGGTAATGCGCATGGAGGCGTAGAATGTCTGGTCAAAATCCAGTGGCGAATATTGCTCGATAGCCCCTATCGCCGCAGGCAGCCCCGCCTTGTCCGATTGCTGCATCAACCACAGCAGCGGCAGTTGAAGACCGACATCGTTAATAAACAGGTTGAAGGAGTTGGCCGGGAACTGTCCCTGCTCCCGGGCCGCCAGCGACGGTAAGCGACATTTGAGGATCAGGCTCTGCTCATCGATGTGCACCACCTGCTGAATGCCGCGGAAAGCGTTACCGTGAAACAGCTGCGCGCCCTGCGTCATATCGCCATAAAGCGGCACCGCCAGCGGGATCGCGACGTCGAGATCCCCGTGCAATTCTGCAAACTGCGCTTCTCTTCCCTGTAGGGCGAGCAACAGCGTGGCCTGATAGTGCTTCATCTCCTGCTGGCTGCTGATGATCAGATCGACTGCCAGATGATCGTCGTCAGGCCTGTCGCCGGCATGAGGCGTCATGCTCACGCGATAACGCTCCGCTTCGCTGCCGTCGAACACGATGCCTTTCAGGACGGTAAAGTGGCTGACCCGCAGCAATTGATAGCCCGGGAACCGCTCTTCACAGACGCGCGTCATCCACGCGATGGCTGCGGTGGCAGGCAACACGGGGTTATCGTTGATCACATGATGTTGCAAAAACGGATTGTTCTGCGGCTGGAGCAGGCGCGTGACTTCGTACCCTTCCGCGAGCGCCGTCAAGCGTCGTTTCGCGCGATAGTTGTCTCCGCCGATGATGACCTGCGGATGCGCCGCGTCCGTGAACTCGCGCACAAACAATTCAGTGCCGGTCTCCAGCGGAATGATCACCATGTTATGGGTATCGTAGGCGCGCTTCAGCGTATCGTTCACCATGCCGCCGTCCCACGGGCCCCAATTGATGGCGCGCACTGTCGGTTGCCCCTCCGCCTGCAGCGGCAGCCATGCAAACTTGTTCAGCGTCTCGTTGGCCATCGCGTAATCCGTTTGGCCGGCGTTGCCAAAGAAACCTGACACGGAAGAGAACAGCATCACGTGCCTTAACCCGGTGATATCCAGCGCGCGGCAGAGGTTTTCCAGCCCTCGGACCTTCACGTCAAACACGGAACGTAAATCAGCCAGCGTTTTTTTCTCAATGCGCTTGTCGGCCAGGTTGCCCGCACCGTGGATAATGCCGGTGATGGGGCCGACAACCTGCTGCGCCTCGTTCAGTACCGTCGCAACCTGTTGCGCATCGGTAATATCGCAGTGGCGATAAATCGCCTCTCCGCCAGCCTGAGCAATCTGGTGCAGGGTGGCGTTGATTTCGTCGCTATGCAGCAAGCCGCTCAGCATGGCGTCGATTTTTACCGGCGTTGGTTGCACGCCTTCGGATTGCAGTTGGGCTATCGCCGCTGCCTTGCGTTCCGCTACCGTGGCAGTGCCCTGCGCCCACGCCGGCAAGGGTGCATCGATGTCGGTGCGGCCAAGCAAGATAAAATGAGCCTGGCTGCGCTGCGCCAATTCAATCACGCATTTTGCGGTTATCCCGCGTGCGCCGCCGGTGACCACCAGCACATCCCGCTCGCTAACGTCGGGCGGCGTCTCTTCGTTCACCGTCGGCGCTGCGCTCAAAGCCAGCGTCATTCGTTCGCCTTGAGCACTGCGCCCGACCTCCGCCAGATCGCGGCGCGCATCCTGGAGTTCCTCCAGCAGAATGCTCACCGCCTCGCCGCTTTTCAGCCCGGCGTCGATATCAAGCGTGCGGCAAAATGCCGTTTTCCATTCAATATTCAGCGATTTGGTCAGCCCGCTAATGCCCGCCGGGAGCATGGCGGAGAGACCGCCTGCCCTTGAAAGGGACAGCTGACCGTCACCGCGAGTGACCACAAAGAACCAGCCTGGGTGCTGTTCACCGCGGTTCAGGCTCTCCTGCAGCCGCTTCGCCAGCAGGAAGGCGGTTTCCAGCGAACGGTAGCCATTGGCGCTGAAAACGTCGGTCACCTTTTTCACTTTTTCGCGCGTGGCCTGCAGCCAGATCACGCCGTCTAACGCGCCGCGAGCCTGCTCAATTTCCGTGATGGCGGTATCCAGCGTCGCCTCATTCGGGTGAGCGAGGCTGTAGACGTGCTGCGTTTTCCCCTGCTTTTTATTTTTGGCGGCGGCCGAATGCAGCGCCAGCACCGAGACCGTCTGTCCCCGTTGCGTCAGCTGTTTCGTTACGTCATCGATGAAGGTTTTTCCTTCATCGACAATCAGCCAGTGACGTTTGACGGCAAAAGTCTGCGTATCGCAATCCGGCGTCGGCAGGGGTTGCGAAGTCACGCTAAAACGTTGTGTATGCGGCTTTACGCTTACTGTTTCTTCTGTTGCAGACTGAACCGCAGGCGCCACATACTGCTGCGATTCAGTTGAAGACTTTTTTGCCGATTCAACCTCTGCGACGTCTACCGTAGAGGTGACAAAGCCGAGCGTGCGCAGTTTGGCGTCGCCACCGATATCTTCGGAAGCGCGCAACGCATCCGCAGGCAACTCCGCTTCGCTTTCGCGCTGATTATCTTCAGTGAAGAAGTCTTTAGAGGACGCGCTATCCGGCGTTTCTTCCCCTGCATCCAGGCCCTGCTTGCGGCGGATGTCGGCAATGATTTCATCAATCATCTCTTTGAAGAACAACGACATTTTGTGAACATTGCTCAGCGCTTCGATGTCGAACGTCTCCAGGTCCTTATTTTTCGACGCGTCGTGGTAGATGCCGGCATCGGCGGAGAAGGCGTCAAACATGGCACCGAAAATTTCCAGGCGCTTGATGGAGTCAATGCCGAGATCGGCCTCCAGATCCATGTTCGCGTCTATCATGTCCTGCGGATAGCCGGTGCGATCGCTGACAATGGCGACCAGCCGCGCCGTGATTTCGGCCTCCGTAATGCTGGCAAAGCGGGAAAGCTGCGCTTCAACGTCCGGCGACATCGGGCTGGCGGCCGGTTTCGCCGCCTGCGGTGCAGGCGTTGACGGCGCTGGCGCTGACGGTGCCTTGGCTACGGCAGGCATTTCAGGGACGGAAGGACGCGGTGCCGAGAGGCTGACCGGCGCCGCGACAGGATGAACAGGCGCTGCGACAGGCGACACGGACACTACGGCGGCCTGAGGGTAAGCCTGCACCGGCGTGTTCAGCGCGCGAGGCGCAGCAGGCATCGGCGCCTGGCCCGGCTGGAACAGACTTTGTTGAGTCGAGAAATAGCGCTCATGGTTGCTGTGATACAACTCCAGATTTTTATCCAGCAGTTGCACGCTTTGCCCCAGGCTGGCAAGGATCGTCGGTAAGTTGTGGTGATCGCGGAAGTTTTCCAGCAGCGCGTACTGCTTATTCAGCAGCGAGTCCAATAGCTGAATATACTCTTTTTGATTGGTCTGGAACTGCTGATGCAGTTGGCTCATCACCTGCTGAGCCTGCAGAACCCCATTCAACGGGGTGTTATCGTTACTTTCAACTCGCTGATTAATCTGTTCCATAGCTTGATCTCGCTTGTGAAGGGCTTCCGACGTGTTGGATTTGGTGGATTGAAACAGGGGTGACACCGCCGCGGCAGGCAGGGGCGCTACGGCAGGCTGCGCTTTCGCCGCTGCGGTCACGGGGGCTGCGGGCACGGGGGCCGCGGGCAGCGCTGCACCCTGTCGCGCACGGATGAAGCTCTCGACCACTTCGGTATCACCTTCACGCAGCGCGTGCTGCCGCCGACGCTGGTTTTTTTCTGACAGGTAAAAGCCGCCGTTCAGACGGCAACTCAAACGACCGGTAAGATCATCCTGCTCTGGAGCCGGGCGCACGTAGCGATCCAGGGCGTTCAGCTTGACCCCCTCGGCCAATAACCGAGCCTGGGCGCGGGCCAACTGAAGGCGATCGTCTCCCGAATCGCCGGTATTCAGTGAGATCAGCGTGTGTTCACGCCCTTTCAGGATGTCTGCCACCAGTTTTCCCAGCACCCCTTTCGGCCCGATTTCAACAAACAGCCGTCCGCCGCGCTGATAAAGGGCTTCAATGGTTTCCCGGAAACGAACCGGCATGATCATCTGCTGGGCCAGGGTTTCCGCGTATGTTGCGGTGTCGGCAGGCCAGGGTGCCGCAGATGCGCTTGAGAAAGCGGTGCAGTGCGCCGTGTCGAAGCGGATGGATGACAGACTTTCCAGGAATGGCGCGCAGGCAGCCTGCAGGAAGGGCGTATGGAACGCGGCGGAAACCGGTAAAATACGGCACTGAACATCGCCGGCTTTCAGTTCGTCGTACAGCGCGTGGATGCGCGCCGTGGCGCCGCCCAAGACCACCTGTGCCGGTGAGTTGTCGTTAGCCAGCACGATATCGGGGTAGCGCACCAGCAGCTTTTCACATGCCTCAACCGTCAGGGCGGCAGCCAACATGGCACCGCCGTCGCCCTCGTTTTGCGCGACGGCCGAAGCTGCCGCCATACCGCGAGCCAGCGAGGCGCGATAAAAGTCCGCATCGCAAAGCGCGCCCGCCGCCCATAGTGCGGTCACTTCGCCGTAGCTATGGCCCGCGACGAAATCGGGCGTAAAGCCGTTGGATTTCAAAATAGCGTAATAACCCGCGCTAACCGCACCAATGGCAGGCTGTGCGTTGGCGGTATCCGTTAAACGCTCCCGCTGCGCGTCGCGTTCGGCATCCGAAAATGCGGGGGTCGGATAAACAATGTCTGACAAGCCATGACCGCGCACATCAGCGGCAAATTTATCCAAGGTTTCCAGCGCCTGGCGCATCTCTGGATAATCGATGGCGACTTCGCGGCCCATGTTGACATACTGCGATCCCTGCCCCGGGAAAAGCGCCACGACTTTGCCGCTCAGATCCTTCCCTTTCGGCTGGAAATAGATGCCTTGCGGGTGCTCCCAGCCCTTGTCCTGATTATTTCGCAGCTGTTTTACGGCGGTTTGCAGCAGTTGCCCGGCATGCTCGGCCGAGGTAGCGACCAGCAACAAGCGTGCCTGATGCGGTTCCAGCGTGTTGATATCCTGGGCGGCAAGATGCTGTCGCAAAGCCCGCGCGGCCGAACCGGTACTGAAGCTCTCCAGCGCCGACTCGCAACGCTGCAAAAGCTGGCCGGCATTATCGCCGTTGAACAACAGGGTGTAGGTCGACTCGTTTAACCGGTAAGCGCCGTGCGCATCCTGTTCGTACTCTTCGAGAATGGCGTGGAAATTAGTGCCGCCAAAACCAAAGGCGCTTAACGCTGCACGACGCGGCGAATCGTCAAGCGGACGCAGCCAGGGCCGCGTCTCGCTGTTGAGATAAAACGGGCTATCTTCAACGCTCAGCGCTTCCATCGGCTGCTGGACATTAATGGAAGGCGGCAGCACTTTGTGGTGTAACGCCAGCGCCACTTTAATCATCGAGGCCGCGCCCGCCGCGCAGCGGGTGTGCCCGATCTGAGATTTTACGCTGCCGACGGCAATCGAATGCGCCGGCAGACGATACTCGTCAAATACCGCGCGCAGGCTCTTGAGTTCGGTGCCATCGCCGGATGCCGTGCCCGTTCCATGCGCCTCAATCAGTTGAATATCGCCAGGCAGGATACCCGCGCTGGCATAGGCGCGCTTAAGGGCTTTGATCTGCCCCTCGTAGCGTGGAGCGAAAATGCTTTTTGCCCGGCCATCGCTGGAGGCTTCAAGAGATTTGATCACCGCATAGATGCGATCGCCAGCCAGTTCGGCATCTTCGAGCCGCTTCAACACAAGCAGCCCAACGCCATCGCCGAGCATGATGCCGTCGGAGTCGCGATCAAACGGACGCGAACGATTGCTTTTTGAAAGCGCGGGCGTTTTGCTGAAGCAAAGAAACGAGAAGGCCGAGTTTTCAAGATTAACGCCGCCGGTTAATACCGCATCGCAGCTGCCGGAATTCAGCTCGCCTATCGCCGCCTTGATCGCCGCCAGGCTGCTGGCGCAGGCGGCGTCAACCATGTACGACGTGCCGCCAAGATCAAAATAGCTGGCGATGCGTCCACAGGCGACATTCCCCAGAAAACCGGGAAAACTGTCTTCGTTCCACTCCAGGTAGAGTTCATGCGCACGGGCGATCACATCGTCGGCCACTTCCGCGGAAAGGCCGGATTTGATCATGATTTCGCGCAGATAAGGAGCCTGCTGACGCGCCGCCAGCGAGAACGAAGTATTGCCGTTGCCTCCTCCCCCCAGAATGACGCCGATACGGTCGCGATCGACCTGAGCGTCTTTTTTATCCGCCAGCCCTGCATCCTGCATCACCTGCCTTGCCATATAGAGCGAGAAAAGTTGGGCGGTGCTGATGGAGTCCATAATGGCCGGCGGGATCTTAAATGCGACCGGATCAAATTCAATCGCGGGAACGAAACCCGCTTTATAGCCGTAGGTTTTATCCGCAGCCGTCGCATCCGGATCGTAGAAATCCTCTTTGCGCCAATATGCGGCGTCGGACATTGAACTGATATCCGTTAGCGAATCACATTTATTGGTAATGTTTTCCCAGAATTCATGCAGGTTAGATGCATCAGGAAAATGACTGGCCATGCCGACAATAGCAATATCGCCATGTGTTTTCTGACCATGCGTTAGATATGTCTCTGACATATATTCCTCGCGATTCAGATGAATGGACCCCATGTCCCGCCCATAATTTTCTTACGGGCACAGTACAATCACTGCCATTATCGGCAGCGTAATAAGCGCTGTTTTATTTCAATAAAGTGAATGAAGCTTTACGTTATTATTTCTTGATTCCCTGCGTTAACAAACTGGTCCTTGCTCTTAGCAATCCCCCCAGCGCGCCTACGATAGCGCTAAGCGCCGCGACCAGAGCGTCAATTAACGTCACCTGCAGCGGCGTAAAAGATGCCCAGGAAAAGAAGCGACTAATGATGAATATCGCGACGATAATGCAGCCACTCCATGCGTGGATCAGAAAATACATCGTTCCTTCATCCAGAGTGTCATCGTCCTCGAAACGTAATAAATGGGCTCTAATATCGATGGTTGCCTGTTTTTGCGTGATATAGGCGATCCACAGGGCGATAATATAAGCGGTTCCGCCGCAACTGAAGGCCATTTCTGCAACGTCAATATAGGCGGGAGCCTGTTCGCTTCTCGGTGAAAAATATCCCCACGACAGCAGGCCGGCAATGATTGCCGCGATCACGGCCCAGGGAAGAAAATAATTAAAAACCATAAATCTGTCGCTGGCTTCTTTGCTGGCCTCCTGCTGCGGCATGGCCAGCCGTCCGACATACCAGTCGATAATCCGATCGCCGACGATACGCAGGGTAAGGCAACACGCCGCGATAACCACTAGGCAGACCGCACCCAGCACCCAGCCCGTTAAGGTTTTTCCTTCGGGTGAAAACGCTTGCAGCAACCAATAAAGCGGCGGCACGATAATCAGCGCCAGCAGTACCGCGCAGCCGGCGATTCGCCCCCAGAGCGTTTCCCCCCAGCCCGCAGGCGATATTTTTTCAGACGTTCGGCGATGAACAGCATAATCTTCTGTTGCGTACCCTTTGAGGAGATCATAAACAACCTCACCCGAGATGGAAATAATCGCCACCAGCGGGAACAAGGCTAGGAAAATTCCTACAGAAGTAAATCCCCCCGACGGATTAACGTAAAAAAAAATACCCCCGATTATTAGACAATCCAGTGCGCTGCGAATGGCGACATTCATGAAAGCCGCCCCTGACAACCTGTTATACGTAGAAATGTGCGTCATAACGAACCCAGTCCCGCCATATATAGCCAAACAAAGAAGTGTTACAAACAAGTTAAAAAATACATATAAATATGTGGGGAATAATATCACATCAAATTTATGAAATAACGGTATACATGCCTAAAGCTTATATTTCAACTTAGCCGATAGTCAGTGCAATCTTAGAAACCAAAAAATACTATCACATTAAAAATCAATTAGTTAACTTAATTTAACCTGACCGCATTTTTACATAAATCTGCATTTGTTCTTTTTTTTAGAATTTACAACACAATAAAAATAGAAAAACAGAATTTTATACCTTAACAACTTAACCATTAAAATCAAATAGATAGTGCATTTTATTGACCAACTTCAAAAATAAGACATTAGGTTCATTAAATATTCATAAAAAGGCCTTTACATAAACAAATCGCAAGTGCGATAGTCCGAGCGCTGTATTTTTTTATTATCAACGCAGGCGTAAATATGGCCTGCCATGAGGCATTACGGAGAAAATTATAGCCAATTAATTAATTAAAAATAATTAGACGGGGAATTAATTCATTCGTGCGTTAACCGAAAGACGCGCTAAGCCGCCTGTCCGGTTAATTACATCACCCCATTGTTATGACACAGGCCCATTATCTGGTAAGGAATAGCCGCCCTATGTTTTCATTAGCCCGAGCTATTTTGATTTACGAGTGGCGACGGTTTTTACCGGCCGTGCTAGCCGTGGCTTTTGCAGGATTACTGGTGCTGATTCAGTTTGGATTACTGCTCGGCATGTTCAGCGCCGTCAGCGTTTATATCGATCGTTCCTCTGCCGATTTATGGGTTGGGTTTCCCGGTACGCAAAGTGTCGATCAGCCGCGCTCCATTCCTGAAAAAGTTGAAAATCAACTGCGCATGGATCCCGACGTCATCGACGTCGAACGCTATACCTGGACGCTGGCTGACTGGAAACGGCCGACCGGCGGTCGCATCTCCGCCACCCTGATAGGCATCAATCCAAAAGCAGAATCCATGACATTTTCACGCCTGCTGAACCCCCAACTCAGACAGCTGCTGCGGGTGCCCGGCAATCTGCTGGTTGATGAAAGCGATCTCGACAAGCTGGGCGTGAAAGTGGGCGACTATACCGAACTGCAAGGCAAGCGGGTACATGTGGCCGGGACGGTCAGAGGGATGCGCTCCATGGGCGGCGCCAATGTCATCTCTTCACTCACCACCGCACGCACCATCGATAAGAGCCTGCTCAATAACGACGTCGACTACTTCCTGGTGAAAATAAAAGACCCGACGCAGGCTGAGGCGGTACGCGATCGGCTCCAGCCGCACGGTTCGTTTCGCCATTACCAAATCTGGACCACCGAGGAATTTTCCATTCAATCGGTCGCGTACTGGCTGTTTGAATCAGGCGCGGGCGGGGGGTTCCTGTTCTCCTCCGTGCTTGGCTTTATCGTAGGCGTGGTGATCACCAGCCAGACGCTGATGGCGGCTATTGTTTCCGCGCTGCGCGAATACGCCACGCTTCGCGCGCTCGGGGTATCGTCCGGATCCCTGCGCGCCGTGGTGCTGGAACAATCTTTCTGGATTGGCGTGGTGGGATTGTGCATTGCCGCACTGGTCAGCGTGCTTATCGCCGCCGGGGCTGAGCTGTTTTATGTCACCTTTACCATTCCGCTGGTTGCCGCTGCCGGCATTCTGCTGTTGGTGATGATCATTACGCTGCTCTCCGGGCTTTCTGCCCTGCGCGCGCTTAATCGTGCCGAACCCTTTACGTTACTACGCTGAGAAATACGATGAAAAAAACTGCCACAATTCTGGCCGAGCAGATTTCCCACGGCTTCACCGTGGGGAAAATCGTACAGCCGGTGATCAGGAATATTGACCTCAGCATTTTCAATGGAGAGCTGACCCTGATTATCGGGCCGTCGGGCTCCGGAAAAAGTACGCTGCTGGCGATTCTTTCGGGGCTGCTGCGCCCAGATAGCGGGCGCGTACAGGTTAACGACGCCACGCTGACGACCATGTCGCGTCATGAGCTGGAATATTTTCGGCTGATGAACTGCGGCTTTGTGTTTCAGGGCTTTAACCTGTTCGCCGCGATGACCGCACTGGATAATGTCATCCTGCCGCTGGTCTACGGCGCGAAAGTCCCGAAAAAAGAAGCTGCCCGGCGGGCAAGCGAAGCGCTGGACCTCGTTGGCCTGAGCCAGCGCAAAACCCTGCGTCCAACCGAGCTTTCCGGGGGAGAAAAGCAGCGCGTGGCGATTGCGCGCGCCTTGGTAAAAGATCCGCCTTTTCTTTTTGCCGACGAACCCACCAGCGCGCTTGATAAGCACAACGGGCAGACGGTGGTGGACCTGCTGCATAATATCGCCCGCGAAAAAGGCTACACCGTGCTTGCCGTATCCCACGACAGCCGCCTGATCGATCATGCCGACCGGGTAATTACCATCGAAGATGGACACATCACCGACGACACTCGTCCTATTCCTGAGAGATCGTGCACCCTATGAAAAACGTCCTGCGTCTCTGCTTACTGGCAATGTCTCTGGCTTTGAGCTTGAGTGGCTGCGATGACACTCCTATCGCCGCTGCCGCCACCGCCACGCCCTCCCCTTGGGCCGCCGTGGCTAAAGGCTATATCAGCATCGAAGGCGGCTTAATCAGTATCGATGCCCCCCGCCCCGGCATTATTAAAGAGATTCTGGTAGAGGAAGGCGCGGTGGTAAAAAAAGGCCAACTGCTGGCGCGCATCGAAGATAACGAAGCGCTTGATGCGCTAAACATCAAGATCAAACAACAAATCGAGGCAGTGCGCGATCTGGAATGGGCACAGCAGAAGCTGACCATAGCGACACGGGAGTTCAACCGCTTGGCAAAGCTCAATACCACGGTGATTTCCGCGCAGGAGCATGACAACGCTGCGGATCAAATGGTACTGCAACAGCGCGAGCTGGCGATGAAGAAGGCCACGCTGGAAACGGCAAACGCGGGGGTCAAAGCCGCTGAGCTGGAAGTGGAAAAATATCTGGTCGTTGCGCCGGCGGATGGCCGCATTGTCAAACGCGACGCCAAACCGGGCGAAGGCGCGTCGACGCTGAACGTCACCCGGTTGTTTATGCTGGCCCCCAATGCGCCACGCATCGTACGCGCCGAGCTGGAGGACGTTTTCGTTAACGCCGTTCAGCCTGGGCAGCATGCGGAGGTCACTCTGGAGAATAACGATAAGCGCATCTATAAAGCGCAGGTTTTGCGCCTGAGCGAAGTGTTTGGCGCCCGACAACCCACGGACGACCCCAATGTGAATCAGGATACGCGGGTTATTGAATGCGTACTGACCCTGGATGCGCCGCAGATCCGTATCGGGCAGCGCGTACTGGTGCGTATTTTGCCGGCGGATAAACCCGACGCGACGGCACGCGAGGGGTAACCTGATGGGGCGCCAGGCGCCGAAGGGCATCGGTTGCGATGTTCGCCTATAAACGTATTACGCTGGGCATATGTTTACTTTTGAAACGACGTTTATCGCCTCCGCCTTTATACGCCAACAGAGCACGGGGTTTGTCACCGATGTCCCCGCCGTTACGGCATGCCTTGTGGAATTTGATAGCTGCGGTTACCACAATGCGCTGTTTGCCCAACTGTCGATCCCCTTGCCGGGCGTGTTGGCGTCGGCGGTGGCGAAACGGCGGGCCGACTATCTTTCCGGGCGTTATGCCGCGCGTCAGCTGTTGATGAATGCCGGCTGTCGCGATGCCGTTGCTGTCGGCCCCGATCGTGCGCCGGTCTGGCCAGCCGGCTGGTGCGGCAGTATTTCGCATACCGGCAAATGGGCCATCGCGGTGCTTTCTCCTCAGCGTTATCGCATAAATCCGGGCGTTGATATTGAGCGGCTCCAGCCGGAAGTTATGCGAGAAATCGCGACGACCTTTACCACGCCCGATGAACGTGCGCTGCTGGCCAAGAGCCCGCTTCCCTACGAAACCGCGCTGCTGATCACTTTTTCCGCCAAGGAAAGTTTATTTAAAGCACTTTTCCCGCAGGTTCAGCATATGTTTGGTTTCGAAGCCGCTGGGCTGTGTGAACTTAATCCGCAACAGAACGCGTTTACTTTACAACTGACCCGGAGGCTGGCCCCCAGGCTGCCCGCCGGGTATCGCGTCAGAGGCCGTTACTTACTCCGCGACAGCGAAGTCATCACCCTGATTTTGGCGCCGGCGGCGCACTGATCGGCCGTCGGCGATCCACGCACCGTTTCCGCCATCGGCCCGACAATCATCCACAACCCAGGAAAAGGGCTATCGTACTACCAGGGGATATCGGCATAACACGCACAGCTCGCTGTCTTCAGCCAATGAAAAAGGAAAAACGCCGTCTTTTTGATATTTCGTATAATGAAGGGTATTCAATTTCTTCACAGTCACGTCGCTTTCCAGAAAAGCGAGGTTATACGGGCTGGTCACCTCCGAAATACCAAATCTAAATCCCTTTTCAATGGCTGACAAACTCGCCGCCCGATAAAGGCTTCGCAAAATCCCTTGCCGCTGAAATGCCGGCAACACTGCGGTCATCCAGCAATGCAGCAGCGGTTTACTTTCGTTTTCCTCGTCAGAGTGTTGAAACTCATAAAGCGAATCAAGAAAAGCGAAGATGGTATTCAACTTTTGGCTTTCATAATCGCCGGGGATAAAGTCATTATGAAAATCCGTCAATATCCTTACCCCCACCAACCGGGATGAGGTTTTTTCTATTGCCACCCAAGACAGCTGGGTTTTTATCGCGTGATGAACCAAATCCGTTACGAAAGGCGTTAACTCGTCTGAGGATATGCCTATCGCCTTCCCCAGCGGTTCCTGAGCGCTAAATACCGTACACAGACATGCAATAGTCCGTTCGGCGTGAGTCTCATCCAACACGCTATAAGCAAAACGCTCCTGAAGATCTGCTGTCATACATTAAACTCCCGTAAGGTTTTTAATACGGTTTCCCAACTGATGATTTATGCTTTTTCCGCCGGTATCCTGACAACCTCATTCATCGCAACCCGCAGATGCGTTTTAATCTGCGGCAACCAGGCAATATGCGCCGGCTTCATCAAACATACCCGTAAACACAACACCGACTCCGCATCCCAAAATGCGCTGTCCGGCGCGATTTTATCCCGCAGCAATTTTTTAGGGACGTGTGCCAATGCCAGATGGAGATTCATTTCAGCGGCCTTTTCAAACACCCTTTGCGACAGCGCTGAACTGGCCTGGGCACTGGCGCCAGCCACAAACCACAGCACAATATCCAGAGCGGGCTCCAAAACCGTCACGCAGTCCGCTTCTTCCTCCAACCACTGGAACAGTGACATGGCGGCATCCCTGGAACTTTGAAGCGCAGCAGCAAACGTGCCGCCCGCCACCAAAGGCAGCAGTTTTTGGGTGGCCCAAAGCGCGCCGGCCGATGCGCCTGCCCGTGAGCATTCCAAACTGATCTCCCCTAAATGCAATTCATCCGAACTGAAATAGGTGTACGGCGAATCGTGCTTGTAATGTATTCCTACCCCAGGATCCTTAAACAAGACACAGCCGCATCCATAGGGCTGCATGCCATGTTTATGCGGATCGACAACGATAGAATCCGCTTGCGCCATGGCCTCAAACGCACTCCGACTCGCCACAGACAGCCCCTCGCACAGAGAAAAATAGCCTCCATAGGCGGCATCGACGTGAACTCTAAAGTGATACTTTCTTTTTAACGCGAGAATGGCATCCAGGGGATCAAGCGTTCCTGCGGCGGTAGTGCCTAATGTCACGACCAGGGTACCTATATTGCCTTGTTGCAGCCTCGTTTCCAGCTCGACGAGATCCATCCGCCCGGCGGCATCGCAAGGGATCTTTTCAAACCTCATGTCCAGCACCTGGCTAATACGCTCATGGGTGTAATGCGCCAGTTCTGAAGCGGCCACCGTCGTCCTTGGGCGCAGCATTTTGGCAATCCAGAGCGCTTCCAGATTGGCAAAGGTCCCGCCACTGGTCAGATGGCCAAGATGCTCGGACCAGCCAAACATGTGGGCTATTTCGGCAACCGCTTCCTTTTCCATCGCCGAGGTGGCTCTTCCACCATCAAGTGCATGATTATTAGGGTTGATATACAGGCATAAGGAATAGGCGAGACGCGCAATGGGATGAGGGGGTTTCAGCATTTGCCCCAAATAAAAGGGGTGAAAATAGGGATAATTATCGGCCATCCTTGAAGATAGCTCACTCAATACCGCCTCCATCGGCGCCAAGGCTTCATTTTCCTCATAGTCAGGCAACAGGGAGAAACTCGCCTCCAGGGCGGAGAGCTGTCTGGCCAATAGGGCCAATTCCTCTTGATTAAACATGGTTTCCTTACCCCCCGATCATTTAGGTTGAATAAAAGACAAACGTTTAATTTTAAACTCAGTGAGCACTTCAGCCGCAGGGTGTAAATTTGCGCTTCTCAGGCTATTTTGGTTTTCCACAAAGCGCTCGCAGACAAAAATGTGGGCATCGTAGGCTTGCTGTACCGAGGCAACAAAATCATCGTATTCCTCACCAAAAAATGCCTGCATCCGTTCTTTATTCTTTTTTATGCGCGCCATGACTTTAATTAAATAGGCGTGATCCATACTCCCCAACCCGCTGAATCTCTCAGGCATAGAGGGCCGGATAATGCTTTCATACTTTCCTTTCTGAAAGTCAGCGCTGTATTTCATTGCCAGAGCAGACATTCTCATCATATTGGCCGCATGTCTCAATGAGAGAATACCCTCATGCCTGTTACCCTGCAGAAAATACGCTTCAACATTATGCAATGCCAACAATGCAGCCTGAATAAAAAGGGTAAAAATCTTATGCCCGACCTTCCAACGGGTCAACTCTGGACTCGTCATATCCGCTCCCTGCCATGCCGTTCTGAAGTACTGAGGTAATCAACGCCAATTAACAACGCTTCATGTATTCCTTGCAATAATCTTTCTTGTTCATCAATCCGCATTGCCGTTTCAGACACCTTTATTTCTTCACTAAAAAGCAATGCACAATGAATGCCTGATGAAATATAAACGTCCAAGGGTCGATCCGAGGTTCGTGTTATACCGAAGTAATCATCAAAAATACTGAATACCTCATTACTGACCCTTTCCGCCCTCGCCATCTCGTGATTTAAACAGGTCAGTATCTGTCGGCACGCAGGCTCCATATTTACCAGAAAGTCGCCCTCAACTCCCTCAAGCGCCGTGAGCAACAACCTGACATCATCCTTTAATAAAATACTGTGCCTGTTGGATATTAATACACTTGGAATTGATAGCATACTTAGCGCCCCGCCAATAAAAACACTCGGTTAGTTATAGGTGACGTATTATAAACTCGCCAGAGCGCCATTAAAAAAACATCAAGCCGGAGTTGTCAGCAACGTTAATGATAAAAATACCCAGGGATAATTTCAGCGTTAATTATAAGCGTCTAATTAAATGCCGCCCTTTTTATAATAACGTGCCACTACCCCCAGAGACCTTTACCGATTCAAATACCCATTTTCTTCATCCGTGAAAGCAAAGTGGTACGTTTCAGCCCCAGCCGTTGCGCAGCGCCACGCGGCCCACCGACCACGCCGTTGGTTTCTTTCAACACCCGCACAATCCTTTGATATTCATCTTCACCCGCTATTGCCGGCGGCGGCACTGCGATTGGCGCGATGGAAGGCTGCGCATATTGCAGCTCCGGCAGTTGCAGATTAAGCACCGTGCCCCGCGTCAGCAATATTGCCCGTTCAATGACGTTTTCCAGTTCGCGCACGTTGCCCGGCCACGGCATTTGGCTCAGCATGCGCAGCGTTTCGGCCGGAATGCTGTCGATGGTGCGTTTCATGCGCCGTGCAATCTTGTAGGTAAGAAATTTCACCAGTTGCGGAATGTCCTCAGGTCGCTCGCGCAGCGGCGGAATGAGTATCGGGAAGACATTGAGCCGGTAATAGAGGTCGCTGCGGAACTCGCGGTCGGCGACCATTTGCTGCAGATCGCGGTTGGTGGCGGCGATCAAACGCACGTCGACGGAAAGCAGCTTGTTGCCGCCAACCCGCTCAAACTCGCGCTCCTGAAGCACGCGCAGCAATTTAGGCTGCGACTCGACAGGGATTTCCCCCACCTCGTCCAAAAATAGCGTGCCTTTGTCCGCCAGCTCGAAACGCCCCATACGCTGGGTGCTGGCGCCGGTAAACGCGCCCTTTTCATGGCCGAACAGATCGCTTTCCAACAGCCCGGCCGGCATCACCGCGCAGTTCATCTTCACCATCCGCTGATCGCGGCGCTCGCTCAAATTGTGAATGGCGCGGGCAATCAACTCTTTTCCGGTGCCGGTTTCGCCGAGGATCAATACCGAACAGTCGCTTTTCGCTACCATTTCCACCTGTTGCAGCACCCTGGACATCACCGTGCTGCGGCCCACGATCTCACTAAAATCCGGGTTGTTGTCATTAATCTGTTCGGTGAGATACAGATTTTCATGCACCAAACTCTCTTTCAAGCGGCTGATTTCCTGATAGGCCAACGCGTTATCGACCGCAATGGCGATACGCTCGGCGATCTGCTGCAACACCCGCAAGTTGGCGGCATTGAAGTTATCCGGCTGGCATTGCGCCAGCTTCAGCACGCCGAGGGTTTTCTGGCCGAAAATCAGCGGCAGCACGCACAGCGTCTGAATTTGCTCATGCCACAGATCAAACAGCTGCCGTTCATACTCGGCCAGCGGATCCGAGTGTTTCAGATTCAGCAGCAGCATTTCGCCGCTCTGCATCACCTTTTCCGACAGCGTGCCGGCCAGGGGTACGCTGTATTGCTGACGTTTAGCCACGTTATCTTTCAGATAATGGGTGGCGTAGATCGTCACGCGATCGTCGCGATCGCCCGGCAGCACAATGCTGATGGCATCGGTTTTGAAGAAGCGGTGGATCTCGCTGGAGATCTCGCCAATCAGATCGTCCAGATCCAGCTTGGACAGCACCGCATTGGTGACATCCACCAGCACGCGGAAATCATCGCGCTCATGGCGTAACCGGCTCTGCTGGCGCTCGGCGGTTTCGCGCAGTTGTACCTGCTCTACCGCCAGCGCCGTCAGCTCCATCAAGGGGATCAATGCGTCAAGCGCCGCATCCTCGAACGCGTTGCCGTCGTTACGCAACAGTTCGCAACCGCCAAGCAGCTGCCCGCCGGTGCGCAGCGGCATCAGGCAATAATGGCTGAGCGGCGGATACAGCGCCAACATCGCCAACTGCGGGTAACGCTGGTGCAGATCGGCTCCGCACAGGCGCAACGGTTGCGCATTCTCGCGTAATAGCGCGATCGGCCCATTGGCCAGCAGCGTTTCATCCTGATAGTTCAGCGGCTGTCCGTGGCCATCGTGGCCGTGGAAGCCGACTCGCGCGCTGTTCGGGTGCGGCAACAGCAACGTCACATCGTCCGCCAGCCGCCGGCGCCGAACGATCTGTTGCAGTTGGGTCAGCAAATCGCCATAGCCGCGCTGGCTGAACAACAAGCGGGCAATTTCCAACAGTTCCTGTTTTTCTATGCTTGCATTCGACATTGACCATCACTCTGCCGGTTAGGCATCCGGTTGCGGTAATTGAATTTTTTTATTTTTATGTGAGCTACGGCACAAAGTTTACTGCCGACCGGCGGCCGCTTCCCCCGATCGGATCAACAAATGCGAGGTAAAGGCTCGGCGTGCGGCAAATCGAGCAACCGGTTGATGCCGTAAGCTCCGCGCAGCCGCACCTGCGTGGCACCGTCGGTCACCCGGCCGATCACCGCCGCATCCGCGCCCAACGGGTGCCCCTGCAACGCAGCCAATACTGCAGGAACCGCCGCCTGCGCCACCACCAGCACCAGCTTGCCTTCATTGGCGAAGTTAATCGCGTCCAGCCCCAGGAGTTCGCAAACGCCACGCACCGCCGGTTTCACCGGCAGACGCTGCTCATCGATGTCGATACCGAAACCGCAGGCAGCGGCGTATTCGTGCAGTATGGCGTTCACGCCGCCGCGGGTGGCGTCGCGCAATGCGTGTACACCGTCAATCGCCCGCAATGGCGCAATCAACGGCGTTAGCACCGCACAATCGCTGGTGATGTCCATCGCCATACCAAGCTGTTCGCGCAGATTGAGAATGGTGGCGCCGTGGTCGCCCAGGGTGCCGCTGACGATGATCGCGTCATCGGCTTGAATGCGCTGCGCCGACCACTCGATGTTCTGCGGGATCACGCCAATGCCGGCGGTGTTGATAAACAACTTGTCCGCCGCGCCGCGCTGCACCACTTTGGTATCGCCGGTCACGATCTGAATGCCGGCTTCGCGGGCGGTTGCCGCCATCGACTCCACCACCCGCGTCAATTCCGCCAGCGGCAGCCCTTCCTCCAGAATAAAGCCGCAGGACAGGTAGCGCGGCGTCGCCCCGCTGACCGCCAGATCGTTGGCGGTGCCGCATACCGCCAGCTTGCCGATATCGCCGCCGGGGAAAAACAGCGGATCGATGACGTAGCTGTCAGTGGTAAACGCCAACCGATCGCCCTGCCGCATTAACGACGCCAACGCGATGCGCGCCTGATCTTCACGCTGTTCCAACTGCGGGTTGGCGAAGGCAGGCAGGAAAAGCGATTCCAGCAGTTGCTGCATAGCTTTGCCGCCGCTGCCGTGTGCCAGGGTAATAACCGGATTCATGCCGCATTTTCCTCTGTTTCTCGACGATATTGATACCAGGCGGCGCAAGCGCCCTCGGAAGACACCATCAGCGCGCCAAAGGCGTTTTGCGGCGTGCAAACACCGCCGAACAGCGGGCAATCGCGCGGTTTGCAGCGGCCGGTCAGCACTGCGCCGCAGCAGGCACGCGGGTCATCTGCCGCCTGCTGAGGCTGGGGCTGAAAGCGGCGTTCGGCGTCAAAATCGGCATAAGCGGCGCTCAGGCCGATGCCGGAATCGGCAATGGTGCCCAATCCGCGCCATTCGCTGCTGCCGCCGATCGCAAACACCTCCGCCATCGCCTGCTGCGCCAGCAGGTTGCCGCTTTGCGGCACCACCCGGCGGTATTGGTTTTCGGTGCGGCTGCGCCCCTCGCAGAACTGGTCAATCAGCATCATTACGCCTTGCAGAATATCCAGCGGTTCAAAGCCGGTCACCACCAGGGGTTTATGGTGTTCGCCGCTGATAAAGCGGTAGGGTTCGGTGCCGATGATCATGCTGACATGGCCCGGCGCCAGGAAACCGTCAATGCGCACCTCCGGCTGTTGCAGCAGGCTGCGCAAGGTCGGGATCAGGCTGATGTGCTGGCAGAAGACGCTGAAATTCTGAATGCCCTCCAAACGCGCCTGTTGCAGCGTCACCGCAGTCACCGGCATGGTGGTTTCAAAACCGAGCGCGAAGAACACCACCTGCCGCTGCGGATTGGCGCGCGCCAGTTGCAGTGCGTCCAGAGGCGAATACACCACCCGCACATCGGCACCGCGTTCCCGCGCCTGCATCAATGATCCCTGCTTGCCCGGCACCCGCAGCGCGTCGCCAAAGGTGCAAAAAATCACCGAGGGGTTGGCGGCGATTTCATGGCAGGCGTCGATACGCCCCATCGGCAATACGCACACCGGGCAACCTGGCCCATGAATAAACTCCACCTGCGGCGGCAGCAGCTTATCCAGGCCAAAACGGAAAATGGCGTGCGTATGGCCGCCGCACACTTCCATCAGTTGCAATGGACGTTCGGCGCTGAACGGCAGCGTTGCCGCCCGCTGCGTAATGCGCTGCAGCAGGGATTTCACCAACTGCGGATCGCGGAATTCATCAACGTATTTCATCATCATTGCCTTCCCCCGCCATAAACAGCGCCACGTCGTTTTCCACTTCGCCCATCGCCTGTAACGCCGCCAGCATCTCAGCGGCTTCCCGTTCGTCCAGCCGACTCAGGGCAAAACCGACGTGGATCAGCACCCAAGAGCCCAGCAACGCCTCACGCGGCTGGCCGGCCTTGCACACCAACGCAATGTTGATTTCACGCCGGGCGCCGCACACCTCCGCCCACGCATGCTGCGAGTGCAGGGGGTCCAGCGCTACAACTCGCCCCGGAATGCCTATGCACATCGTTGCACCGCCAGCCAGTTCACCCACTGGTCCATGCCGTCGCCGCGGGTGGCGGACAGCGTGATGATTTCAATCTGCGGGTTGACCCGCCGGGCATTGGCGATGCAGGCGTCGAGATCAAAATCCAGGTACGGCAGCAAATCGATCTTGTTCAGCAGCATCAGCCGCGCCGCCGCGAACATATGCGGATATTTCAGCGGCTTGTCCTCGCCTTCGGTCACCGACAACACCGCCACCTTGTGCCGTTCGCCGAGATCAAACCCGGCCGGGCACACCAGGTTGCCGACGTTTTCGATAAACAGCAGGCTGTGGGGTTGCAGCGCCAGGCGGTGGGCTGCGTCATGCACCATCTGCGCGTCCAGATGGCACCCTTTGCCGGTATTGACCTGGATCGCCGCCACACCGGTGGCGCGAATGCGTTCGGCGTCGTTGGTGGTTTGCTGATCGCCTTCTATCACCGCGCACGGCACGCTATCGCGCAGTCGCAGCAGGGTTTGCGTCAGCAAGGTGGTTTTGCCTGAGCCGGGGCTGGACACCAGATTCAGCGCCAGGATCTGTTGCGCGGCGAAATGTTCGCGATTGTGCGCCGCCAGGCGGTCATTCTTCGCCAACACGTTGGTTTCGATTTCCAGCATGCGCCGCTGGCTGATGCCCGGCGCGTGGGTGCCGGCCGCGCCAAAGCCATAATGCAGATCGCCTTTCGGGTTCTGGCGCGGGCGGAACGGCACCCTGGTGGGCTGAACGTCACCTTCAATGGCCACTTCGCCCTCGGCGCAACCGCAAGTGCTACACATAAGCTTTCCCCTTTATGGTTATTCAATTTCCAGGCGTTTTATTTGTATGCCGTCGTCGGCCTGCACCCGCAGGTTGTGGCCTTCGCAGTGCGGGCAGATGCGCACCTGCGGCAACGGCAAGGCCACTTCACATTGGCAGTCATGGCACCAGCTCAGCGCCTGCTGTTGCTGTAAATGCAGCGTGCAGCCTTCGGCCAGCGTGCCGCGGCACACCATGTCGAAACAGAAATGCAGCGCCTGCGCCTCGACGCAGGAATACGCGCCCACCTCGAGCCACACGGCGGTAATTCGCCGCGCCTGCTGTTGCTGCGCATGCTGCTGCATAATCTCCAGCGCGTAATGGCAAAGCGTTATTTCGTGCATGCTGCCTCCGGTAACGGCAATAAAACGTCCAACTGAAAATACCTGTGCAAATACGGTGCCAGTCAGGCGCCGACACATTTGTCGAGTGTCGATGTCATCGACAGCAAAAGCCGTCATGCAGCGTTAACTCACGCGTCAAATAATTCACCGCGCCATTGAATTTAAAGTCATTAATTAAAACAAAACCAAGCTGGCACGATTTATGCCCTATTAGCGTTACCACAGGAAATGTCGACACAGCGGGTGACACAGATGAGCACAATAAATGAACTGACCAGCCAGGCCGATTATATCTCCGGCAAAAACAACCGGTTGATGACGCAATGGCAGCATTACCACAACACGCTGGTCAAAGCGGTAACCACCACAAAACAGAGTATTAATCATGAATTTATCTGCGGACAGGGTCAGGACATCCGCTTCACGCTGTTCAATCACTTCACCTTGCGCATTCAATTGAGCGACGGTTTTTACAGCCGCGATATCTGCTACAGCATTAATTTGGCCGCGCCAAACGAAGAGGAGAATTTCGCCCCTTTCGCTCACGCCACGCTGGATGAAAGCGGCCTGATTGACGGCCAAATCAATAACCGTGATAAGCCCGCGGTGCTGGAGCATTACCTGAATAAAATCGCCGTTATTTACCAATGCTTATTTGATTCGTTGCATGGCGACTGCGCCATTCATGAAGAATTGAAAAAAATTATTCTGCCGGCCTGAATAACGCCGTTTTATTACTGACAGCGACTGTCGAAACGTCATTTTTACTGTCGATTTCGTCAAAAGTGACGAAACCGCAAGGAGTGTGCATGAACCGCTTTCTTATTGCGGATGCCAAATTATGCATGGGTTGCAATACCTGCATGGCCAGTTGCGCGACCGAACACCGCCTGGCCGGGTTGCAAGCCTTGCCGCGTTTACGGGTGATGCGCAATGCGCGCGATTCCGCGCCGGTGATGTGCCGCCAGTGCGAAGACGCGCCCTGCGCGCAGGTTTGCCCGGTGAACGCGATAACGCATCAGGATAACGCCATCGTGCTGAACGAAAGCCTGTGCGTCAGTTGCAAACTGTGCGGCATCGCCTGCCCCTTTGGCGCCATTGGTTTTGGCGGCAGCGTGCCGCTGGCCATTCCCGGCGATTGCCAGACCGCGCTGGCACCGCCGCCCCCCGCCTCCGCCCGCCCGGTCAGCGCGTTTCTCGATTGCCAACCGGGGGTCCGTGCGGTGGCGGTGAAATGCGATTTGTGCGCCTTCAGCCCTGACGGCCCGGCGTGCATTCGCACCTGCCCGACCAACGCCATCCGGCTGGTTGCCGACCACGACGTGCGACAGGCCAGCGAACGAAAACGCCGCAATGCGATGCAGGCGTTAGCCGCCGAGTTGCCGTTTGTCAGCCCTCCCGTCGCCCGCAAGGAGCCGAACCGATGATCACCGATTTTCTGCCCGACCCGCTGCTGTTGCTGACGCTGTCACTGAGCGGTTCTCTGCTGTTGGCCGCACTGTGCTGGCTGCTGGCGATATGGCCGCGTTTTTGCGCCGGCGTTTGCGGCATCGGCACGCTGCTGGTGTCGCTGGCCGCCACGGCGGCAGCCCTGCCCTGGCTGTTCACCACGCCTCATCCTGCCCGCCTGCCGTGGCTGCACTATGCGGTGGAAATCAGCGGCCTGAATGCGCTGTTGCTGCTGGTGATCGCGCTGAGCAACCTGTTCGTGGGGCTGTACCTTTGCCATTGGCTGACGACGCTCAACGATCATAACCGCACCCGGCAGGGCAGCCTGATGCTGTTGATGCCCGCGGCGCTGAGCGCGGCCGTGATGGCGGACAATGCGCTGGCGCTGGTGCTGCTGCTGGAGTTGGCGGCGCTGTGCGGTTACTTCCTGATTGTTCGGCGGCAAGACGCCAAGAGCCAGCAGGCCGGCCACAGCCAATTTCTGCTGATGCGCTTCGGTACGCTGCTGCTGGTCGCCGCTTTTACGTTGATCTACAGCCAGACCCACAGCCTGCAATTCAGCACCCTGCGCGAGATAGCCTTGCCTTCGGCGCTGCGCAGCGGGGCATTTCTGCTGGCGCTGGCGGGGTTCGGCATTTACGCCGGCGTGATGCCACTGCACGGCTGGGTGCCGCAAGCGCACGGTAGCGCGCCCGCCCCGGCGGCCTCGCTCTTTTCTTGCGCGCTGATGAAAGTCGGGCTGCTCGGCGTGATCAAAATCGGTATGGATCTGCTGGGCACACCGCCGCTGTGGTGGGGGTTGCTGGTGTTGCTGCTGGCGGCAGGCACCGCCTTTTTCGGCGGGCTGTATGCGCTGATGGAGCATGACCTGCGTCGGCTGCTGGCTTACCACACGCTGGAAAATATCGGCATCATCCTGCTCGGCATCGGCGGGGCAATGGTCGGCCTGGCGCTGCAATTGCCTGAACTGACCGCGCTGGCGCTGATGGGCGGCCTGTTTCATCTGTGCAATCACAGCCTGTTTAAATCGGCATTGCTGCTTGCCTCCGGCGCTGTCGAACAGCAAACCGGGCTGAAAGACATGGAAAAAATGGGCGGACTGGCGCGGCTGATGCCGTGGACCTGCATCGCATTGCTGATCGGGCTGGTGTCGATGGCGGCGCTGCCGCCGCTCAACGGTTTCGCCAGCGAGTGGTTGATTTATCAAGGCCTGTTCCAGTTCAGCGCCGCATCGGCCTTTGTCGGCCGGCTGCTTGGCCCGTTGCTGGCGGTGGCGTTGGCGATCACCGGCGCGTTGGCGGTGATGTGCGTCAGCAAAGTGTTTGGCGTGGTGTGCCTCGGTGCGCCGCGCTGTGAAGCCGCCGCCAACGCCCGGCCGGCGACGTGGCCGATGATGCTCAGCCATCTGCTGCCGGCCTTGCTGTGCCTGCTGTGCGGCATTGGCGCGCCGTGGCTGATCCCGCTGTTTGCCCGGCTTGCCGCCACCTTGACTCCGCAAGCGCCGCTCGGCGCACATCTGCTGGTTTCCCCGCCGCTGATCGCCATTTTGCTGTTGGCGATGCCGCTGCTGCCGTTGCTGATCGCTGCGGTTTATCGGGGGAAACGCCAGGCGCGCCGCACGGGCGGTGAAGCCTGGGCCTGCGGCTACGGTCACGAAGCCTCGATGGTGATCACCGCCACCGGCTTCGCTCAGCCGCTGCGGGTGATGTTCGCGCCGCTGTACGCCCTGCGCCAAACCTTGCAACCGGCCGCATTACAGCGCTGGCTGCATCGCGCGCCCCTCAACGCGTTTTGCCGTGGCGTCGCCGCCATCGAGCTGGCGGTGCTGCTGGTCGTGGCGCTGGCCTAAGGAGAACCTGATGACTTATCCCACTTTACTGATTGGCGTCGTGCAGGCGTTGCTGCTGCTGGCCATTGCGCCGTTGTTTGCCGGCGTCAGCCGCCAGTTGCGCGCCCGCCTCCACAGCCGCCGCGGGCCGGGCGTGTTGCAGGAATACCGCGACATCGCCAAGTTGCTCAAACGCCAATCCCTCGCCCCTGCGGCTGCGGGAATCGCCTTCCGCGCCATGCCTTATCTGCTGACCGGCACCCTGCTGGCCATTGCCTGCGCGCTGCCGATGCTGTTGCAGATCTCTGCGCTGCCGGCAATCGGCGATGTCATCACGCTGATTTATCTGTTCGCCGTGGTGCGCTTCGTGTTTGCCATCGCCGGGCTGGATACCGGCAGCCCCTTCACCGCCATTGGCGCCAGCCGCGAAGCGGTGCTGGGCATTCTGGTGGAGCCGATTCTGCTGCTTGGCCTGTGGGTGGCGGCGTTGGTCGCCGGTTCAACCCAGCTCAGCGCCATCAGCCAGTGCGTCGCGGATTGGCCGCTGTACGCCAGCGCGCCGCTGCTGTTGGCGTTGCTGGCCTGCGGTTTCGCCACCTTTATCGAAATGGGCAAATTGCCTTTCGACATGGCGGAAGCCGAACAGGAATTGCAGGAAGGCCCGCTGACCGAATACGCGGGCGCAGCGCTCGGCATGCTCAAGTGGGGCATCAACCTGAAGCAACTGGTGGTGCTGCAACTGTTTATCGGCGTGTTCGTGCCCTGGGGCCAGGCCACGGCGTTGACCCTGCCCGCGCTGGCGGCGGCGCTGGCGTTATCGCTGTGCAAGCTGCTGCTGGCGGTGGTGGCCGTCGCCGTCGTGGAAAACAGCGTCGCACGGCTGCGCTTTTTAAAAACCGCTCGCACCACCTGGGCCGGCTTCGGCCTGGCATTTTTGGCGCTGGTTTCCTGGCTGGTCGTCAGCTAATTCACAAGTAGGAACATCATGATTACTGAACATCTGGGCCAAGATTATCTGACGGCGCTGCAACGACAATTCCCGGCGGCCGTGCTGGCGGCAGAATGGCAAACCGCCGATCAGCTCACGGTAACGGTGAAGCTGAATGCGCTGCCGGAAGTGGTGGAATGGCTGTATTACCAGCAGGGCGGCTGGCTTTCGGTGCTGTTCGGCAACGACGAACGCACGCTGTGCGGCAGCTATGCGCTGTATTACGTGCTGTCGATGGAGCAAGGGGTCAAATGCTGGATCACCGTGCGCGCCGAAGTCGACGCCCAAACGCTGGAGTTCCCGTCGGTAACGCCACGGGTGCCGGCGGCGGTGTGGGGCGAGCGCGAAGTGCGGGACATGTACGGTTTGCGCCCGGTGGGGTTGCCGGATGAACGGCGTCTGGTGCTGCCGGACGACTGGCCGGATGACCTTTACCCGCTGCGTAAAGACGCGATGGATTACCGCCAGCGGCCGGCGCCGACCACCGACGTCGAAACCTATCCCTTTGTCAGCGAAGCCGGCGCCAAGGCCAACGTGGTGCCGATTGGCCCGCTGCACATCACCTCGGACGAACCAGGCCATTTTCGCCTGTTCGTCGACGGTGAAGACATTATCGACGCCGATTACCGCCTGTTCTACGTCCATCGCGGCATGGAAAAGCTGGCGGAAACGCGTATGGGTTATAACGAAGTGACCTTCCTGTCCGACCGGGTTTGCGGCATCTGCGGCTTTACCCACAGCGTGGCGTACACCAGCTCGGTGGAGAACGCCATGGGCATTCAGGTGCCGGAACGGGCGCAAATGATCCGCTCGATCCTGCTGGAGGTGGAACGGCTGCACAGCCACCTGCTCAACCTCGGCCTGGCTTGCCACTTCGTCGGTTTCGACAGCGGCTTCATGCAGTTTTTCCGCGTGCGCGAGAAATCGATGAAGATGGCGGAAATTCTCACCGGCGCGCGCAAAACCTACGGCCTGAATCTGATCGGCGGCATTCGGCGCGACATCCTGAAAGACGACATGTTGCAAACTCTGCGGCTGGCGGCAGAGATGCGCAGCGAGCTCAAGGATCTGGTGGATATTCTGCTCAGCACGCCGAATACCGAGCAGCGCAGCATCGGCGTCGGCCGGCTTGATCCGCAGATCGCACGCGATTACAGCAACGTCGGGCCGATGCTGCGCGGCAGCGGCCACCGCCGGGATACCCGTATCGATCATCCGTTCGCCGGTTACGCCAAGCTGCCGGTGGAACTGTGCGTCGAAACCGGCTGCGACGTGTATTCGCGCCTGAAGGTGCGCATTCACGAAGTGTTCAACTCGCTCGGCATCATCGAATTCGGCCTGCAATGCCTGCCCGCCGGGCCGCTGGCGGTGGAGGGCTTTACCTATATGCCGCACAAGTTCGCGCTGGGCTTTGCCGAAGCGCCGCGCGGCGACGACATTCACTGGAGCATGACCGGCGACAATCAGAAACTGTTCCGCTGGCGCTGCCGCGCCGCCACCTACGCCAACTGGCCGACGCTGCGCTTTATGCTGCGCGGCAATACCGTTTCCGACGCCCCGCTGATCATCGGCAGCCTCGATCCCTGCTATTCCTGCACCGACCGCATGACCATCGTCGATATCCGCAAACGCAAGTCTGTCGTGGTGCCGTACAAGGAAATTGAGCGCTACGGCATCGAGCGGAAAAACGCACCGTTTTAAGGGGACGACACCATGCTGAAACTGATTAAAAAAGTGCTGAAAACCGGCAACGCCACGGTGGCCTACCCGGCGCAGCCGCTGGCGGTGGACGCCAACTTTCGCGGCAAGCCGGAGTATACCCCGCAGCAATGCATCGCCTGCGGCGCCTGCGCCAACGCCTGCCCGTCCAACGCGCTAACCATGGAAACCGATGTCGAAAACGGCGTCATTCGTTGGCAATTCTTTTTGGGCCGCTGCATTTTCTGCGCCCGCTGCGAAGAAGTCTGCCCGACGACCGCCCTTCGTCTGTCGAACCAGTTCGAACTGGCGGTGTGGCGCAAAGAAGACCTGCTCGAAAGCGCCGATTTCGCCCTCTGCCACTGCCGCCAATGCGGCAAGGCTTATGCCCCGCAGAAGGAAATCGATTACGCCCTGGCGCTGCTCGAACTCGGCGAGCAGCGCCGCGAACAGTTCGAAACCTGCCCCGCCTGCAAGCAGCAACAAAGCCTGACCCAGGCCGACCGTATCGACGTCGGCCGCCATTTGACCCGGGAGGTCGCCCAATGAACCAGACGCTGATTGGCCCGCGTGACGCCAACGGGCAGCCGGTGCCGATAACTCTCGACGACAGCATCGCCCAGCTAAAAACCACCTTGCTGAAAGATATCCGCCGCTCCGCCTATGTCTATCGCGTTGACTGCGGCGGCTGCAACGGCTGCGAGATCGAGATTTTCGCCGCTATTTCGCCGCTGTTCGACGCCGAACGCTTCGGCATTAAAGTGGTGCCCTCGCCGCGCCATGCCGACATTTTGCTGTTCACCGGCGCGGTCACCCGTGCGATGCGCATCCCGGCGATCCGCGCCTGGCAGGCCTCACCGGATCCGAAAATTTGTATTTCCTACGGTGCCTGCGGCAACAGCGGCGGCATTTTCCACGACTTGTACTGCGTATGGGGCGGCACCGACCGCATAGTACCGGTTGACGTGTATATCCCCGGCTGCCCGCCGACGCCCGCCGCCACGATTTACGGCTTCGCCATGGCGCTCGGCCTGCTCGAACAGAAAATCCACCGCCAACAGCACGATGAAACCGAGGGCGAGGCCACCGCGCTGCTGCACCCGCAACTGCCGCAGCCGCTGCGCGTGGCGGTGGATCGCGAAGCGCGGCGCCTGGCCGGGTATCGCTACGGCCGGCAAATCGCCGATCACTTCCTGCAGTTGCTGGCCGCCACCGACGCGCAAACGGCGGAACAGCGCGTGGCGGCGTATTTGCAACGGCAAGACGACCCGCGCCTGACGGAGATCGTCGGTCATCTGTTGGCCCTTTATCAACGCGTACAGCACGGGGAGTTACGGCTATGAGCGCGGTCTGCCACGTGACGTTTTATTCCCTCAGCCGCAAGTTCGTGCAGGAAAAGAAAGCGCCCCCCAAGGCGCAGGAAGTGATCTATTACAGCCTGGCGATCGGCCATCACCTGGGGGTGATCGACTGTCTGGAGGCCAGGCTCGATTGCCCGCTGGCGGCATTTCGCGACTGGATTGCGCACCTGCCGGCCGAGGGTGCCGCCAGGCGCAAACTGGCCGGCGTCGAACGCTTTGGCGAAATCTGCATCGACAGCAGCCACACCCATTTGCTGGCCAGCGCGCTGAGCCGCGCCGCCGGGCAAATGACGCCGCAGCAACAAGACTGGAGCCAACGGTTAATCGCCCTGTTGCAGTCCATCGAAAACGAACCGGCGATTTATCTGATGGTCAGGAGGCACCATGGATAGCGTTTTGTTATGCGTCGGCAATTGCCTGATGGGCGACGACGGCGCCGGCCCGCTGCTGGCGGAACTGTGCCAGGCCGCCCCACCCGCCGGCTGGACGGTGATCGACGGCGGCGCGGCACCGGAGAATGACATTCACGCCATTCGCCAACTGCGGCCGCAGCGGTTGGTGATCGTCGACGCCACCGACATGGGGCTGGCACCGGGTGAAACCCGGGTGATAGATCCGGCGGATATCGCCGACATGTTCATCATGACCACCCACAACATGCCGCTCAGCTTTCTGATCGACCAACTGCGCGCCGACATACCGGACATTACCTTCATCGGCATTCAACCGGAGGTGGTGGCGTTTTACTACCCCATTGGCCCGGCGGTGCAGCAGGCGGTGAAAACCCTGCATCAGCGCCTGGGTCACTGGCAGGCCCACGGCGGCTATTCGACATTAACCGTGACGACGGCCTGACATCGTCATCGTCATTTTTGTCGGCTCGCTCGTCACCAAAAACATAACTTTTTGTTTTTATTGATATTAGTGGATTGGCACGCTTTATGTATAGACCTTGTCATACCGCCACCGCCAACCCCGTAAACCAGGAGTTCCTGATGAACCGGTTCATCATCGCCGATCCGAAGAAATGCATCGGCTGCCGTACCTGCGAAATCGCCTGCGTCATGGCGCACAGCGCCACCCAGGACATTTCGGCGTTGACCGCCGCCACCTTCGCCCCACGGCTACACGTGATTAAAGGCGTTAACGTCAGTACCGCCGTGTTATGCCGCCAGTGTGAAGACGCGCCCTGCGCCAACGTCTGCCCCAACGGCGCCATCAGCCGCCAAAACGGCATGGTGCTGGTGATGCAGGAACGCTGCATCGGCTGCAAAACCTGCGTGGTGGCCTGCCCCTACGGCGCCATGGAGGTGATCACCCGCCCGGTGATCCGCCAGAACGGCGCGCAACTGACGGCCATCAGCGACAAAGCCGAAGCCCACAAATGCGATTTGTGCACCGGTCGCGCCGCCGGCCCGGCCTGTATGGAAACCTGCCCCACCAAAGCGCTGCACTGCGTTGACCGCAATTTGTTGCAGGAAATGAACGCCGAGAAACGCCGCCGTGCCGCGCTCGACAACCTGTCGTCTCTGTTTTAGGAGCTGAACCAATGAAAAAAATCACGACCGTCTGCCCTTACTGTGGCGCAGGCTGCAAAATGAAACTGGTGGTGGATAACGGTAAAATCCTTCGCGCAGAAGCCGCCGACGGCGCAACCAATCAGGGCGAACTGTGCCTGAAAGGCTACTACGGCTGGGACTTCCTCAACGATACCAAGCTGCTGACGCCGCGCCTGACGCAACCGCTGATCCGCCGTGAAAAAGGCGGCAAGTTTGAAGCGGTCAGTTGGGACGAAGCCATCCGCTACACCGCACAGCGGCTGAAAGCCATCAAGCAGCAACACGGCGCACGCGCCATTATGCACACCGGCTCCTCACGCGGTACCGGCAACGAAACCAACTATGTGATGCAGAAGTTCGCCCGCGCGGTGATCGGCAACAATAACGTCGACTGCTGCGCCCGCGTCTGTCACGGCCCGTCGGTCGCCGGTTTGCAAGCCACGCTGGGCAACGGCGCGATGAGCAACTCGATCGGCGATATCGAAAACTCCAAATGTTTACTGATCATCGGCTACAACTGCGCCGACTCGCACCCGATCGTCGCCCGTCGGGTCCTGAAAGCCAAAGAGAAAGGCGCGCAAATCGTGGTCTGCGATCCGCGCCGCATTGAAACCGCGCGCATCGCCGATCAGCATCTGCAAATCAACAACGGCTGCAATATGGCGCTGGTTAACGCCTTCGGCCACGTGCTGATCGAAGAAAACCTGTATGACCGCGATTATGTGGCGAAATACACCGAAGGCTTCGACGCCTATCGCCAGCAAGTGGCCGATTACGCGCCGGAAACGGTGGAACAGCTGACCGGCGTCAGCGCCCAGCAAATCCGTCAGGCGATGCGCACCTACGCCAGCGCCCCTTCCGCCACCATCATGTGGGGCATGGGCGTCACCCAGTTCGGCCAGGCGGTGGATGTGGTCAAAGGGCTGGCCAGCCTGGCGCTGTTGACCGGCAACCTCGGGCGCGCCAACGTCGGCGTGGGCCCGGTGCGCGGCCAGAACAACGTCCAGGGCGCCTGCGACATGGGCGTGCTGCCAAACGAATTCCCCGGCTATCAATCCGTTACCGACCCCGCCGTCCGCGCCAAATTCGCCGCCGCCTGGGGCATTGACGCCGCCGGTATGGATCCGGATATCGGTTATCGCATCACCGAAGTGCCGCACCTGGTGCACGAAGGCAAAGTGAAAGCCTATTACATCATGGGGGAAGATCCGCTACAGACCGAAGCCGATCTCAGCCTGGTGCGCAGCGCGTTCGATGCGCTTGAGTTTATCGTGGTGCAAGACATCTTCATGACCAAAACCGCCGAACAAGCGGACGTGATCCTGCCATCCACCTCCTGGGGCGAGCACGGCGGCGTGTTCTCGTGCGCCGATCGCGGTTTCCAGCGTTTCGAAAAAGCCATCGAACCGCAGTACAACGTCAAGCGCGACTGGGAAATCATCAGCCTGCTGGCGACCGAACTGGGCTATCCGATGCATTACGAAGACAACCAGCAAATCTGGGATGAAATGCGCGAGCTGTGCCCGCTGTTTTACGGCGCGACCTACGAAAAAATGGGCGAACTCGGCCACATTCAATGGCCTTGCACCACGCTCGACAGCCCAGGCACGCCGTATTTGTATCAGGGCAATCAATTCACCACCCCGTCCGGCAAGGGGCAGTTGTTTGCCACCACCTGGCGCGCCCCGGCCGAAGTGCCGGACGCCGCTTATCCGCTGGTGCTGTGTACGGTGCGTGAGGTCGGCCACTACTCCTGCCGCTCGATGACCGGTAACTGCGCCGCCTTGCAAACCCTGGCGGACGAACCGGGCTTCGTGCAAATCAACCCGCAGGACGCCGCCGCCCTGGGCATTGGCGATCAGCAGCTGGTGTGGGTCGCCTCGCGGCGCGGCAAGGTGATCTCCCGCGCCAACTACAACGAACGCATTAACCTGGGCGCGGTGTACATGACCTATCAGTGGTGGATTGGCGCCTGCAATGAATTGACGCAGGAAAACCTCGATCCGATATCCAAAACGCCGGAAACCAAGTACTGCGCGGTCAAGCTCGAAGCGATTGGCGATCAAAACTGGGCGGAAAACTACGCCAGCCAAAGCTACAGCGATATGAAAGCCCGCCTGCGCAGGGCGGTGGAAGACGTGATGTGACCGTTAGCCAAACCGGGACGAACCTGTTCGTCCCAGATAGCTGACCAAGCCCGGAATTAGGGAGAGCGTGCCGAAGGGGTCGTAACGGCCTTGGCCGTCGACCAATTTGCCGGGAGCAAATTGGAACGACTTCAAGTCGGCCCGTAGGGTGGGACACAGGGACGTGTCCCATAATGGTCCCTCGGTGCGCTAGGCCCGGGTATCTCGGACTCAAAGACCACTCTGTTATTAACCTCGGACGAACCTGTTCGTCCCCTACTTATTGGGTAGGTAAGATGTCCAAGTCACCGTCAGGATTATTGCTTCGCATCAGCGGCAAGGTGCAGGGGGTGGGATTCCGCCCCTTTGTCTGGCAACTGGCGCAGCGCCTCGGCCTGCGTGGCGAAGTCTGGAACGACAGCGCCGGGGTCGAAATCCGGCTGGTACAACCGGTGGATATCGATATATTCCTGCATATGCTGCAGCGCCAGGCGCCGGCGTTGGCCAGGATTGACAATATCGGCCTGCGCCCCTTCACCTGGTTGCAGCCGCCGCAGGACTTTGCCATTCGCCGCAGCCGGCAAAGCCAAATGGACACGCAAGTCATTCCCGACGCCGCAACCTGCCCCGACTGCCTGCGTGAAATGAACGATCCGCACGATCGCCGCTACCGCTATCCCTTCATTAATTGCACGCATTGCGGCCCGCGCTTCACCCTGATTCGCTATATGCCTTACGACCGCCCGGCGACCAGCATGGCGCCGTTCGCACTGTGCCCACACTGCGCCTGGGAATACCACTCGCCACAGGACCGGCGCTTTCATGCCCAGCCGGTGGCCTGCAGCCAATGCGGGCCGCAGCTTTTCAGCTGCCACGCCGACGGCAAAGCCATCAACCTGGCGGATATGGCGCTGCAACAGGCGGCGGCGCTGTTATGCGCCGGCGAAATCGTCGCCATCAAGGGCATTGGCGGTTTCCATCTGGCCTGTGACGCCACCGATCAGCACGCGGTGATGCGCCTGCGCAACCGTAAACGGCGGCCGGGCAAACCCCTGGCGGTGATGTTGCCGGATGTCAGTTGGCTGGCGCGCTGCACCGGCAACCACTCGCTGGCGCAGCTGAGCGAAACGCTGCTTTCCCCGGCGGCGCCGATCGTCCTGGTACCGCAGCGGCCCCACTCCGCGCTGTGCGATGCCGTTGCGCCGCATCTCGACGAAGTCGGCGTAATGCTGCCGTCCAACCCCTTGCATCATCTCCTGATGCAAGCAGTGCGACGCCCGCTGGTGATGACCTCCGGCAACGCCGCCGGGCGCGCACCGGCGTTAACCAACGAACAGGCTCTGCAGGATCTGGTCGGCATTGCCGATCTGTGGCTGATGCATAACCGCGAGATCCTGCAACGCGCCGATGATTCGCTGTTGCGACAGCAACCGCAGGGCACCGAGATGCTACGCCGTTCTCGCGGTTACGCGCCGGATGCCCTGCCGCTGCCGCCCGGTTTCCCGGTTCAACCGCCGCTGCTGGCGGTCGGTGGCGACAATAAAAATACCTTCTGCCTGGTGCGCGGCGACAAAGCGATCCTCAGCCAGCATGTCGGCAATCTGGCGCAGGAAGACGTTCAACAACAGTGGCAACACGCTATCGCCCATTTCCTGACGCTGTATCACTGCCGGCCGCAGCGCATCGCCACCGATGCGCACCCGGGTTACGCCAGCCGCCGCTGGGCGCAATGTCAATCCGTGCCGTTGACCGAGGTGCTGCATCATCACGCGCATTTGGCGGCCTGCCTGGCGGAGCACCAGTGGCCGCTCGACGGCGGCGCGGTCATCGGGTTGGCGCTGGACGGCCTGGGATATGGCGAAAACGGCCAGCTGTGGGGCGGCGAATGTTTGCGGGTGGACTACCGCCACTGCCGCTCGCTCGGCGGTTTGCCGGCAGTGGCGCTGCCGGGCGGCGATCGCGCCGCGCAAGAGCCGTGGCGCAACCTGCTGGCGCACTGCGCGCGCTTTGTCGACGGTTGGCAACGGCTGCCGGAAACGCAGTTTTTGCTGCAACAACCGTGGCAACCGCTGCTGAAAGCGATCGAGGCCGGCATCAACGCCCCGCCGGCATCGTCGTGCGGTCGGTTGTTTGACGCCGCCGCCGCCGCGCTAGGCTGCGCGCCCTTGCAACTCAGTTGGGAAGGCGAAGCGGCCTGCCGGCTGGAGGCGCTGGCGCATCAGGCAACCCATTGCCGCCACCCGCTGCACCTGCCGCTCAAAGACAATTTGCTCGATCTCGCCGCCTTCTGGCCGCAATGGCTTGGCTGGCGCACACCGCCGGCCGAGCGCGCCTGGGCATTTCACGACGCGTTGGCGCAAGGGTTCGCCGCCCTGGCCCAGCGTTTCGCCGCGCAGTACGGCATCAAACAGGTGGCGCTGAGCGGCGGCGTGCTGCACAACCGCCTGCTACGCCAACGGTTGGTGCATCATCTGGCACCGCTGCAGGTTCTGCTGCCACAACGCCTCCCCGCAGGCGACGGCGGGCTGGCATTCGGCCAGGCGATGGTCGCCTGTGCGCAACAATCCCCGCTTTCTTCTTCTCTTTCTGACAGGACGCAACATGAATTACCCTGAGTTCTTCCAAAAAAATACCCGCGCCTTCTGGCTGCTGTTGGCGTTGATCGCCGTTAACCTGCTGGCCTGGGCTGCGGCCTTTGCCGCATTTCATCAGCACCCGGCGCTGATGGCCGCCGCGCTGCTGGCTTACAGCTACGGCTTGCGCCACGCGGTGGATGCCGACCACATCGCCGCTATCGATAACGTGACGCGCAAATTGATGCAACAGGGCCAACGGCCGGTTTCCGTCGGCGCATTTTTCTCGCTCGGGCATTCGAGCATCGTGATTCTGGCCTGCGCGGCCATCGCCGCCACCTCGCTGGCGTTCGGCAGCCGCATCGGCTGGCTGCATGATTACGGCTCCACCCTCGGCACGCTGATTTCTTCGCTGTTCCTGCTGGCGATGGCGGTCCTCAACGGGCTGATTCTGCGCGATGTTTATCGCACCTTCCGCCGGGTGAAAAGGGGCGAAAAACTGACGGAGAGTGCCCTGGCGCACCAGCACGGTGGCCTGATGACGCGGCTGTTCCGCGTGACCTTCAATACCGTGAATAAAAGCTGGCATATGTATCTGGTGGGATTTTTGTTTGGGCTGGGGTTCGATACCGCCACCGAAGTTGGCCTGCTGGGCATTTCCGCCGCAGGGGCCGGCTCAGGCATGTCCGTCTGGTCGATCATGATCTTCCCGCTGCTGTTCGCCAGCGGTATGGCGTTGGTGGATTCGCTGGATAATTTCGTCATGATTGGCGCTTACGGCTGGGCGTTCAACCAACCGGTGCGCAAGCTGTATTACAACATGACCATCACCGCCACCAGCGTGGCGATTGCGGTGCTGATTGGCGGGCTGGAAGGATTGGGGCTGCTGGCCGAAAAATTGAACCTGCACGGCGCCCTTTGGGATGGCATCGCGCTGCTCAATGACAACATGGGCAGCGTCGGCTACGCCGCTATTGCACTGTTTGTCTTGTTCTGGGTGCTGTCGGCGGTCAATTACCGGCGTAAAAACTATGACGCACTGGCGGTTTAATCATTGTTTATATCTTGATTGTCAGGCGTCTATTTTTGCGAAGAAATGAGGCTCGATTAATTATTCCCGCCGCAGTGGCAAACCCGCTGCGGCCACCGGGGTGCTCGTCTTCGCCTGTAAACTTGCCGGCAAAGCGAAAAAACCTCCTTTTTATCACGTCAAAGGAGGTGTTCCAGAGCAGAACCAATATCACGAAGCTTGCGATGACAAGCGGTGCACATCTTAATAAATAACCCCATATAATAAAAATGCAATATTGCGTTCCGATCATGCAGAAATTCACCTTTTAAAGAATAAAATTATTTTTTAAAGATGATTTTCCGGGTATTTATATAAACGCAAATAATAAAAGTCATAAACCGTATTGAAAGCGTAAGGAATGCGTAAATCTTATATTTATGGAAAATAATAAGGCCGGTAAGCATAGGCGTGATTCTGTTGCACGCCAACTGACGGCAGCAACGTCTGAACATTTAACGTTGAGCGGGATAATGTAAAACAACGGAAGATAGCGGCTCCCCTTTGGCAAGTTGGCTTGCTCTACCGGTGGAGCCTTGAACTGCAGATCGACGTTCCTGGTGAGGCCCTGGTGAGGCGCAATAGGAATAGGTTACTGAGGCAGGGCCTATCGCTATTTATGCGTGTATTACGCTATTGTTGGCCCCGTCACGTTCAATATAACCGCAGGTATGCCTGACGGGAACGGGTGAAAAGCACCCTTGTAATACATTATGAAAAATGATAGTTAAGCTAGTTGGGCGGATTTCATTTAATTTCAACGCAAATTATTACTAAGGGAAAGTATATTACTGCCATGAATATCAATGTGACGGACCAGCCAAACCCACAGGACGAAGAGTACGTTATCGACAGCCTTTGGGCCCACAACGAAAATTATCAACCCGTAGACATCCACCCGCTGTTTCTGACCGTTACCGATGACGCCGGTAAAATCGTCGCCGGATTGGTGGCCAGAACCTGGTGGGGCGGCCTTGAAGTGCAATATCTCTGGGTCAGCGATGCTCATCGCAAAAGCGGTTATGGCCGCCAATTGATGGAAAAAGCGGAAAAAGAAGCCCGTAAACGAGGGTGCCACATGGCTTATGTCGATACGTTCGACTTCCAGGCCAGGGGCTTTTACGAAAAATTGGGTTATCAGGTCTACGGCAATTTAGGCGGCTATGCCAAAAAGCATACGCGTCATTACCTGGCGAAAGAAATTTAACCCAATTCTAATCGGTGAGGTCAGAATGGATTCGCCCGATAAAAATAATGAATTTTATTTGAAGGGTCTTATTGCCATGATGGAGCACTTGAGTGATCCCTGGGGCATTAAGGATCTGGAATCCCGTCATATCTATATGAACCATGCCGCCTACCTCTATACCAATACGCCGTTGAGTTTCGATATCGCCGGAAAACGGGACGACGAGTTTCCCGCCGACTGGGCCGACTGCGCAGACGACTTTATAGAACACGACAAGATGACAGAAATGTCGCGGGATCGGGTTGCCGTAATAGAAACGCATTATTGGTACGGAAAAGACAGCCTGACACCCTTTATCAGCGAAAAACTGCCCATTTACAATGATAAGAAACAGGTATTCGGGGTCATGTGGAATGCCAAACCGCTTAACACGCTATCCCCGCTAAAATACATCAACCAGCAAAAACCCAGCGTGCTGACCACAGAAGTGAACAGCAGTATTTTCACTCAAGCCGAGCTCGACGTTATATTTTTAATGCTGCAAAGGCTGTCGGTGAAAGAGATCGCCAAAATATATAACATCAGCACTAAAACGATAGAAAATAGAATATATAACATCTATCAGAAATCTGACGTCCATACACAGCAGCAGTTCGAGGAGTTCTGCAAATATGCGCGTCTGGACAGCTATATTCCCGATCGCCTGATAGCAAAAGGCATCCAGTTTATCTGAACAGCAAGGAATACCTTATCGTGATCAAGATTGAAGACTACCCGTTAACGCGGGTACCGCAGGATAAAAGAGTCTCCTTTTTAAGCGTGGCCATCGTGCATATGGGCATGCTGACCGCGCTGGACCAGTTTATGCTTGGGGCGGTGCTCGGCCACTCCATGACGCTGTTCGATGCGTTCATCGCCATTTTCATCGGCAGCCTGATCTTTGGCGTAGTGACCTACGGCCTTGGGCTGGCGGGCATGCGCGAAGGGATCTCCGGCAGCCTGCTGGCCCGCTGGTGCGGTTTCGGTCGCTTGGGCTCGGTGTTGATCGGGGTGGTGGTGGCCATTAGCCTGCTGGGCTGGTTTGGCATACAAAACGCCATCTTCGCCAAATCGCTGGATTTCGCCCTGGGCAATAAACTGGGCTTTGGCCTGGCCGCCGGCCTGTCCGGCACCCTGTTGACGATTCTGGTGGCGTTTGGCTTCAAGGCATTGCGCATTGCCGCCCGCATTGCGGTGCCGATGTTCATCATGCTGGTGGCCTATATTTCCATCACCGTCCTCTCCGGCCATAACCTGCAGGAGATCATCCAGTTGGTGCCGCCGGGAGAGCCGCTGACCATCAGCGCCGGCATCACCATCGTGGTCGGCGGCGCCATCGTGGCGAGCCTGATGACCCCCGATCTGACCCGCTATTCCAAAAACGGCAAGCATGTGTTTGGCGTGACCATTTTCACCATCGTCGCCGGTGAGTTCGTGGTCAATGGCCTGGCGATCCTGATCGCCAAAACGCTCGGTACGGCGGATGTGGTGACCATCATGTCTCAGGCCGCCGGCGGTGCAGGCCTGCTGGTCGTGGTGTTCTCCACCTTGAGGGTTAACGATCTCAACCTGTATTCGTCCTCGCTCGGCATCGTCAACGCCGTCGAAGGCATGACCGGCAAAAGGCTCAAGTACACCGCCACCACGCTGGTGATCGGCGTGCTGGGCACCACGCTTTCCGTGCTGGGGATCCTGGACCGCTTCGTCGATTTCCTGACGGTGCTGGGTGTGGTGTTCCCGCCGATTATCGGCATCATGCTGGTGGATTATTATCTGCTGCGCACCCACCGCAAAATTCTGGATGAGAGCCGACAGGCAGGCAAATTGCCCGACCAAACGCCAACCATTGGCTGGGCGGCGATTATCGCCAGTATTGTGGGCGGCATCGTTGGGTTGGTTACCGAGTGGGGCGTGCCAACAATCAATTCACTGTTGGTCGCCAGTCTCTTATATTGGGTAGCCAAATTGGCGCTAGGTCGCTATCAGAAGCCGGTGCCCTCACAAAAACTGACGTAATCCGGTCTGCCCGAATCATACCAACACTCCCCGCTTGCGGGGAGTGAGGAGAACCCCGAATGATCACCTGTACCCTAAGATATGTTTTAGACCCGTATAAAATCGCCGAATTTGAGCAATACGCCCGTTTATGGATCCCCCTGGTCAATCGCATGGGCGGCACGCACCACGGCTATTTTTTGCCGTCGGAAGGCGCCAATAACATTGCGCTGGCGTTATTCAGTTTTCCCAGCCTGGCCGCCTACGAGGAATACCGCATAAAAATGGCCGCGGATGCAGAATGTTGCGCTGCCTATGAGTTGGAAAAACGCAATCGCAGCATCATCAGTTATGAACGGAGCTTTATGCGTCCGGTTCTTTCTGGACAGGACTGAGCGAAGAGAAAAATAAGGCGGGGTTCGGCTTTAATGGCCTGAGGCAATAAAATAGATATCGGTCGGCTGGGCAGCCGACTGGTATCTGGAGTTAGGCTAGGTTTAAAACTGCGGTTTTAAAGCTGGAGACGAGATTGGAATTCCCTGGTGCCAGTTGCTAAAACATCCTTTATTACTCAGAGAACGGAAAACGCCTCCCCTCTGAGTTTTTTATTATAGAAGCCGTTAATGACCGTTTTTTAACTGTTTTGATCATCAAGAAACACTTCAGTATGGGCGAACATTAGCCCACCCAAACCACTCTGGTCAACATAAAAGTGGACATAAAAGTCACTTTTGTGTCCACTTTTATGAAAATTAAACATAACATATTGATTTTAATGTTATTACTTACATCTTCCATCTCGTTGATCATGACAAAAAAATCAATAACGTGAATGTGTTAATGCCAATCCATCTAATTTAAAAGAGTAATCAGGTGCTTAGCGCCGTAATGGATGCGCCCGTTATAGACAATGTCGGTACTTACGATATAGTAATGCCCGCGACAATATTGTAAGGAATGCTTATGAAGACCACCAACGCTCAGCGCAAAATCAACATCATTAAAAATATTGAATATCTGATGCGTACCCGGGGCGAAACCAAGGCATCCTTCTCTAACCGCACCGGCCTGACGCGCACTACCCTTTATAAAATTTTGGACGGCCGGGTCAACAATGTGCAACAGGCCACCGTTAACCGGATCTCAGATTTCTTTGGCGTTTCCTGCGAAGAGATCGAGGACTATGATCTGGAAAAACTGGAGCGGCTCAACGAAACACTTTCCACCGAGGGGAATAAAAACCCTTCCGCTATCCCCGTCATTCCCCAGTCCCGATATTTATCGGTGGCGGCCTGGAAGGTCGGGCAGTTGGTTACAGCCTTCCCTTTGACTTATTTCTTCGGTGACGAGTCAAATATGGTAGCAATGAAAATAGAAACCGAAATAAAAGGTTCATTTATCCCAGGCGAGGTCATTATTATAAAACGCCCGCCGGTGCTGGTTTGCGATTCGCCTTTATTGTATCACTCGGGAAAAAATGGCTTCTTTGTGGTTAACGGCAAAGAAGATGACGGCATGGAGGATACCGTGCGATTTCTGGGTTATATCGTTGGAGAAAGGCTATAAATGGAATCTAATCAAAAATTCAAACTGCTGGGTTTTACTCGTCATGGCACTCTGGCAGCCAATGTCATGGTATTAGCCACCGGTAAAACCATTACCATGGGGCTGAATGAACTGGCCGACAGCGACATCTCGGAAGATCTGAGCCGCCATGAGTTACAAGCGCTCTATCGCAAAATTTACGGCAATAATCAGCAGCAAACCGCCTATGAGCTCAGTGATCGTCATGAACGATCCTGGTATGCCTATCTGATCATTACCGTGGCGCTCAGCGTGATTTATATTTTCTCAACCCTGTGCGGCGTCAAACCGATTCAAATCCCCGCATTGAACCTGATCACGCCTCCGGCAATATTCATTTACCCCCTCACCTTTATCCTGGTGGATATTCTGAACGAGTTTTACGGACTGCGACTGGCCAGACGCACCATTATCATCTCGTTTATGGCCAACCTGATTTTTGTGCTGGGCGTCTGGGCGACCACGCTGGTGCCAAGCATTCCGCAGTGGGAATTCAGCAAGACTTATGACGGCATCGTCCACAGCATCATGGCAGTGTTGGTAGCCTCATCCGCGGCCTATTTGATCTCCGAGAACGTCAATTCCTATCTGTTGTGCAAAATCAAGGAACTGACCAACTCCCGTTACCTGTTTGTGCGGGTGATCACCAGCACCGTGGTCGCCTCGGCCATCGACAGCGTGGTGTTCTGTACCCTGGCGTTCTACAACGTCCTGGGCTGGGATATCATCAAAACCATGATCCTGTCACAGTTCCTGATCAAGGTAGTCTACGCCCTGGTCGGTGTTGGGCCGATTTACGCCGCCCGCAGCCTGTTTAACCGCTATATCAATACCGATCTTGCAAGGAGCAATAAATATGCATATCAAGAAACAAGATAAAATCACCCATCTTGGCGCCAACTCCGATTACCCGGACCAGTATGCTCCCGAGTTGCTCGAAGCCCTGCCGCGCGCACGAGGTCGGGATCTGATCGGCGTAGATGAACAGAACCTGCCGTTCCACGGCTTTGATCTGTGGACCGCCTTCGAGCTGTCCTGGCTCAATGCCAAAGGCAAGCCGGTGGTCGGCATTGGCGAATTCACCTTGCCCTATTCCTCAACCCACCTGATCGAGTCCAAATCATTCAAGCTGTATCTCAACAGCTTTAACCAGACCCGCTTCGACAGCGTGGAACAGGTCAGCGCCGCGATGCAAAAAGATCTGTCGCAGGCCGCCAACGGTCAAGTCGGGGTGAAGCTGTATCCGGGGTTAGAGGGTTATTCATCGCAGATCGACCGCCTGCCGGGCATCAATATTGACGACCTGGATATTGCCGTGGATGACTTCGACTTCAAACCGGAATATCTGCACGGTGCTGCCAGCGAACAGGCGGAAATCGTGGCGGAGACGTTGTCCTCCAATCTGCTGAAATCCAACTGTCTGGTCACCAACCAGCCGGATTGGGGTAGCGTGGTGATCCATTATCAAGGCCGGAAAATCGATCGTGAGTGCCTGCTGCGCTACCTGATCTCCTTCCGCCAGCATAATGAGTTCCACGAGCAGTGCGTCGAACGCATTTTCAACGACATCAAGCAACACTGCCGGCCGGAAAAACTCAGCGTATTCGCTCGCTACACCCGTCGTGGCGGTCTGGACATCAACCCGTTCCGCAGTGATTTCGAAACGGCACCAACCCTGGGCCGGTTGATCAGACAATAAACGCCAGCCCTGTAATGCCCTCACCCGGGGGCATTATTTCCTCCATTCATCTCCTTGTTATTTTTGGCCATTACCGTCGTTAACAACTATCTTCAAACCACACCGCTAAAGGGAGTTAACGACGCATGCCCCACTTTTCACGCAGACAGTTACTGCAGGCTGCCGCCATCGGATCGGCATTTTCACTGTTACCCGCCTCGATTCGCAAAGCGCTGGCCATACCGGCCAATAACCGCACCGGCACGATAAAGGATGTCGAGCATGTGGTGATCCTGATGCAGGAAAACCGCGCCTTCGACCACTACTTCGGCACCCTGCCCGGCGTGCGCGGCTTTAGCGATCGCATCACCATTCCTCTGCCGGAAGGCCGCCACGTCTGGCAACAGCAGGGCGCCGAGCGGCTGGTGTTGCCTTACCATCTGGACAGCAAGCGCGGCAACGCCCAGCGCGTCGAGGGCACGCCGCATTCCTGGGTGGATGAGCAATCGGCCTGGGACAGCGGCCGCATGAGTGCCTGGCCCGCTTATAAAACGCCGACCTCGATGGGCTATTACCGCCGTCACGAGCTGCCGTTCCAGTTTGCCCTGGCGGAAACCTTTACCCTGTGCGACGCCTATCATTGCTCAATCCACGCGGGCACCAACACCAACCGCATGTTCCACTGGACCGGCACCAACGGCCCGTCGGCGGCCAACGTCGCCGTGGTGGTTAACGAGTGGGACAGTCCCGGCCCGGTCGGCGTCGGCTACGACTGGAAAACCTATCCGGAACGGCTGGAGGAGAGTGGCGTCAGCTGGAAGGTTTACCAATTCCTGCCGGATAACTTCACCGATAACCCGCTGGCGGGCTTTCGCCAGTACCGCGCCGCCAGCGTTAAAGTGGGCAACCCGGCGCAACCGCCGAAAGACTTCACCGCCTTTGTGCCCTACCGCGACGAGTTGAACGACAGCGCGCCGTTGTACAAAGGCAACGGCAATACCCTGCCGGCCGCCGACGGCAACGATCTGGAAGCGATGCTGGCCGGTTTTCGCGCCGACGTGCAGCAAGGCAAACTGCCGCAGGTAAGCTGGATAATCGCCCCGGCGGCCTACTCGGAGCACCCCGGGCCTTCCAGCCCGGTGCAAGGTGGCTGGTTTACCCAGGAGATCCTGAATGCGCTGACCGACAACCCCGAGGTATGGAGCAAAACCGTGTTGCTGGTGAATTACGACGAAAACGACGGTTTCTTCGATCACATGCCTTCCCCTTCGGCACCTTCGCTGCGGGAAGACGGCAGCTTCGCCGGCAAATCTACGGTGCCTTTCGAAACCGAGATATTCCAGCATGTCGCCCCGCCCGGCTCGCAGGAGCAACCGCCGCCGGATGGCCGCATCTATGGCCCCGGGCCACGCGTGCCGATGCTGATCCTGTCGCCCTGGAGCCGCGGCGGCTGGGTCAATTCTCAGGTATTCGACCACACCTCGGTACTGCAATTTCTGGAAAAACGTTTTCAGGTGCATGAACCTAACATCAGCGCCTGGCGCCGCGCGGTATGCGGCGATCTCACCTCGGCATTCAACTTTGTCGATCCCAACGGGGAAACCTTGCCCAAGCTGCCGACCACCACCCGCCACGGCGCCGACCGCCTGCGCATGCACCAGGAACAGCTGCCGCAGGTGCCGTTGCCGCCGCCTGGCAGCCAGCAGTTACCGCATCAGCAGCGGCTGGCGCGCCCTTCCCGGGCGCTGCCTTACCAGTTGCATGTCGAAGCCAGCGCCTATCCCGAACAAAAACGGCTGACGCTCAATCTGTTGAATACCGGTGAGCAGGGCGCGGTGTTTCACGTTTACGACCAGCGGGATCTGGACCAGATCCCGCGTCGTTACACCGTCGAGGCCGGCAAGGCGGTCAGCGATGACTGGCAAACGGCGGACGAGTACCACCTCTGGCTACTAGGGCCTAACGGCTTCCACCGTGAGCTGCGAGGCACCTTGCAACGGCCGCAGCCGGAAGTGCGTTTGGTTCCACATGACGGCAGCCTGGAACTGGCGCTCAATAACCCCGGCGACCAGGCAGTAACCGTCACTATCGCCCGCTGCCCTTATACGCAAAACGGCCCGTGGCGCATTGAACTGCCGCCGGGCGAAAACCATCGGCAGACCTTCGATACCCTGTCCAGCGGCGGCTGGTACGATCTGGTGCTAGAGAGTGCACTCGGCTGGCAGCGGCGGCTGGCAGGCCGCCTGGAAACCGGCCGGGATAGCGTCAGCGATCCGCTGATGGGCAAAGCCTGAGATATTTGTGGCGGGCGGTTTATCGAAAAATAGGGGTAACGGTTGTCGGCCTCCTGCAATGGGGAGGCCGACAGCGTTCAACTCATCAGAAACGATAACCAACGCCGATATTGAAGCCGTTGATCGAGAAGTTCCTGCCGTTGACATCCAATCTGGAGCCTTCGTAGCCGACATCAAACGCCAGATTCTCCATCGGGTTTACCTGGAAACCGACGCCGTACATAAAGGACGTTTTCTTCTGGCTGCCTCTCTCTTCGCCCATATACTCGTAAGTGTTGTAGGCGTAGTTATTCCAGGATGACGTGTAATCGACCTTATTATAATTCAAACCCAAAAGACCATAGACGCTGATATATTGGTTAATACGGTACGCCGGGCCAACCGACAAGGAGTAATACTTGACTTCCGCATGGTTATCGATCCTGTCGCGATATATATAGTAAGATTCGCTCTTATCGCCGCTCATATAAGTAAAGGAGCTGATCACGCTGATCGGTGAATCCCACTCGTAACGGTATTTGAGGTTAACGCCGTTGATATTTTTGAAATTCTGCACCTTGCTTTGCGCATAACCGGCAGTGAGGGTGCTTTGCCCGGCATGGGCCGCAGCGCTGAGGCCCAGAGTGGAAATAACCATGCTGGCGATAACTAACTTCTTCATCGAATCATCCTTAATAGTAAGTAGAACAAACGTAGTGCTAACTCATGTGTGCCCATGAGTTATTGATGGTATGAATATTTTATTGGACTTTATAAACCCAACAGCTAATAGACAAGAACAAATAATAACTGACTTGATATAAAAATAAATCAGTCGAACTCGTAAGTTGCGAACCATCACGCATTAATAGTAATTTCTGCCGCCCAGTAACCCGGTCTTGTAATGGCACTCTTTATCTTCTTTCCCCCAAAATCTTGTCGCATGGTTACCCGCGGTTAAATCAATAATGCTTACATACGCATTGACTGGGTAAATATCATAGTCGTGACCGACCTCAGGAATGAAGCTGGAGGAGCGGGTGGCGATAGTTTGATTGTATTGCGATCTAAACGTCTCTTCTTTATAGGTGATGCTGACATGTTGATTCGCTTTGATTTTATACTCTATCGCATCCATGCCCTGCATTTCAGGCGACGGCGGCAGCATACCCGGCAATTTTTTATTGTAGGTAGACTTTATACCGATAACGTTAACCCCGGCGGTTAACGTCCTGGCGTCGACAAGTTTGTAACACTCTCCTGATTTTTCATAAACCTCCAGCGTTAACGGCGGCAGGTAGTTTTTCACTCTGATCCTGGCGGAATCTGTACCCGCATAATCTTCCATAGATTTTGTTAAGCTCACTGAACAGCCAGAGACAGCGCCGACAGAGAGGGTAACAGTCAGTATTTTTATCAATCGTTTTACAAGCATGATTAATCTCAATATTTAAACTAAAAATTCATTTTAAGTTGGGCTGAATAAAATCACCATTCAAAACACGGCATTCAGCCCGACTAAGAATTAAAAAAACCAACACAACACCTTAATCATTATACCTTTTTGTCTTTACACGACCGATACCAATCTAAAAGCTTAAATAAAATAGCCGCCAACGATATTGCACTTCCGCCGACAAAGCCGAAAAACACAGCTCTTAAGACCTGATCAAAAGGAAATTTAAACTCCCCACTAGTGAAAAATGACACAGTTGAAATAACCGCACCAATTAATAGCAAGAAGGCAATGCAAAATACCCAACTATAGATAAATAGCTTGATGTATTTAATAAGCGATCCCATCATTTTTTACTCCCCTTTTCATCAACAGGCTTTGAAACATCCTTTATAAAGCCGCTAGTAAACTCGAACGACATACCGCCGATGAAATCATACACATACCCTGGAACCTTATCGTCCCCAAGGATCTTAGTAACGCCTACAGGCGCATACTTACCAAATCCACCCCCGACAAGAGCACCGCCTGCTGCAGCACCAACCGACACAGGATCAGCTCCATCAGTAAAGAGAGTGCCTCCCATTGCAATACCGATATTTGCTGGGATACCTCTTCCTGGAGCCAAACCTCCCGTTACTGCCGCCGCTGTAGTGCCCCAATAATCATAAGTTTTGTTTTCATTTCCCGGTTGATTCATGTCGTACCATTGATATGCTGCATTCGCTCCGCCGCTCAATATAGAGCTGACAGCTACCTTACCTATGGATGCCGCAGGTCCCAGATAAATAGCCCCTGCTATCAGCACACCATCTTTATAGCCATTAACAATCACTTTGGCGATATTCGCACCTTCAGGTAAATCTCCTCTCGCATACTTATTCAACGCAGAACTGATTTCTGCCGAGCTTTTACCCTCTTTCACCATTTGTTCTGCCAAAGTAGAGGCTCCCTGACCGTAGCTCATCATCCCTGGCGGCAAGCTAAACTGGTCATTGTTCTCGGAGGTATTCTTACCCGATTGCCCGCCAGCTACCGCCCCCGCCGTATCACCGCTCGCCAGACCGCCGGCCAAACCACCTGCAAGCGTAGCCAATGCAGAAACCGTCTGGCGCTGCTCTTCACTCATTTTGCTGAAGTCGCTGGTGCCGAACATGGCCTCGGCAATCGCTTTGGTACCCAATGCCGCAGTCGCAGCCCCCGCAGCTCCTGCCGCCGCCGACTTGCCTTGCAACTCGGCCAACGCGCCAGCCACCACCGCATGCGCGATGACACGGCTTTCCTCATTCGGTGCCAGAAGGTGTATTTGTTCCGCCAGATACGGTGCCGCCCCACCGGCAATCGCCGCTTTCAGGTCGCCACCGGCCAGCCCTTGCACCGCAGCGACCGCCGCCTGCATCCCCTGCTGCACCTTACCGCCCGTACCATAACCCGATTCGCTAAACGCCTGGTTATACGCCGTCTGGTAAATCTGCGCGTTGATATCGTCGTCGGTGATGACCGTACCCGGTTTCTCTTTCGCCAGTTTAGCCGCTGCGGCCTGGCGATCGGCGTCCGTGACGTTATTCATCTTCTCTTTCGCGGCTTTGGTCGCGGCGATCGAACCCTCGGTCCGCGCTATGTCCATCGCCTGATTGCCGATCTCGCCGATCAGCTGCGCCTGTTGCAGCCGTTTCTGCTCTTTCTCCTTGTCGAAGATCGGGCTTAACGTCTGGTTGGCGTGCTCGACGTCGCGGCTCAGATCGCTGACGTTCTGCGTCTGTTTGTCCTGATCGCGAATGACGAGGGGGCCGTCGCTCACCACCGCTGGTCTGACAGAATTTCATTTCAGCAGACCATGCATCTATCTGCTTACTGCTCAGATAGTTATTCTCGACAACCGCAAGAAGGTGGCCCTGTGGCCGAAGGATTTTCCGGGCCAGCTGAACGATATCGGCGATGCGCCGGTGTTCAAGCGCCGTGACGGATGGAGCTGGTAACGGCTGATAAAAGGATCCCGGCTCGGTAGCCGGGATTATTTCAAGTCCATAGCTCTCCACCATCAGGTGTTAGCCAAACGACCCCAACAGGTGCCTTAACTAAAAACCACATTCCATATTCATCTAAATCATCATCCTCATCTTCATATGGGTAAGCAGGCCAGGCCTCTTGCAACATTTTTATTTGTTGCTCAACAGGAGCAGTCAAAAACACGCCATTCGTAGCTAATTTAATTTTTTATCATTCAATAAGTTACCCAAAATAACAAAAAATATTTTTTTCCTGAAAGAGTAGTTATCAGGCAACTCAGAACATTCAACACTGATATGTTGCCATATAGCCCCCAAAGACAATCCATAAGAACTTTCGGCAACAGATGTATATATCTCATTGATATTTTTAATCATTTAAATTTAATCTCCACCCTTCTTCCACCATTTATAGATGGAGTCATTAAATCTATGGTCCATTTAGCACCAGTTTGTTGTGCTGACGTTGAAAAGTCTCTCAATGCCAAAGTGCTACCAGCAGAAGGTCCTTCTGTGACTTTTATCGAATACACCGTACCTTTACCAGGAACCACCTTAGCTGATGGCATATTCTCTGACCCCGAAAGTTGCTTAAAGTAAGTCATAACATCAGCGTCAGTAGCTCCTTTAAATACAGGAGCACCTAAACTTAACTGTGGACCACTACCGTTACCGACGATGCTATCTGGGAAGCACTGTGTGACAAATCTGCCTGGAGCAGATTTGAACGCTGCTTGCAGCGGCCCCGACAGGGGCGAGGCTCATGGATGAGCCGAGTATACCCAGCCAGCACCGCACGGATCTGGGGGCGGACTGGGTGCGGCAGAACGGTGAGCTGGTTATTGGTGGCGACTGGCTGATCGATGCTGGGATCACTGAGGCTGAACAACTGGAGATCGCTACCGCCCCCGGAGTGATCCGGTTGCGGCGGCGGGAGGTTGGGGGATTTAGGGCTTAGAAGCAACAACCCCAGCCAAGGCTGGGGTTACTTTCAGTCTTAGTAGCTTAGATCTGACAGTCACCACCATTTAGGATAATTATTAAACGCTGCATATATTGCAGATTTTGCCTCGTCCGTTAATTTTTCTCTGCCTTTTGATACTGTGACATTCCCATCCAGATCTTCTTTGGCGCATGACCATTCAAGCCAGCCTAAAACTGGATTTAAAATCAATTCAAAGCCCCCATTCATATCTTTAAGATGAGCAATATCCTCATTCCGTATATTATCGATAAACTCATCAAAGCATTGACATTCAAGCCATAGCTGGGAAGTTACGCTCAAGCTATAATTAAATTTATTCACTTGAATCGCCAAATTAAACTTCAATGATGGAATATGTTCATCAAGTTCTATTACGTCCAATGTGATATTGATAGGGCTTGTAATTTCTATATCCACTTAATCCCCCCCCAAATAACGAGCATGAATGACTGTAAGCAGTTCAGTCAGATCTCTCATAGCTCCCCCATCAGGATCGAACCAATCTAACTTTCCTGAAAAAAATCAACATAGTAAAACTCATATTTGCAACCATCACCTTCAGGGAACAGCTCAGTTCTAGCTATGATCTTCTTCGCATCTTCCGACCTTGCATTTATCAGGAGTTGACCAGTTTTCTGATAGTTCTCTTGCTTATTACTCGCAATCCGTCTCCTGATTATATCTTGGATCCAACACAACTAATGGTTCAGCCTCTTCCTCCCAGACTTTCTTCTCTCGTAATTGCCATTCCGTCGGTGCATCCCAAGAGGAAATACACTGACGAATCTCTCTAATTACCATATTAAACTCATGGTCATCTAGCTCGACGAAATGGATTTGGTCAAGCGGAAGCATTTCCATTATTTTCTCATGGAGTTTGGGATGTTTTTTTTCCAATGCATCATCAATAAGTAACTCTAATGCATCCGAAGCGCCACGATTCAATGTCACATGTAAACTTTTATCCGTAGTGTAACCGAAGAAAACTGTAGACCCCATAATACTTACCTCATAATAATAATTTTTGATTGCTGCGACTCAGGTAGTTTTTTTACAAAGTCTAAGAACACTTTTTGATTACCCGGTGTCAGCACACTAAAGTCCACAGGAACAATATCTGCCTTACCTAAATGGTCAAGAATTTGTTGTTGCCCTGCTGGAATTTTCCCCTCAATTGGAGAAATGGTCATATTTTTCTCATAGAACTTATTTAGGCCATCAATTTCTTTCTGCGAAAGGTTTTTCGTCGTATACATCAAATCAACAGTTTTTCCAGCCTGTGGTCCGCTGGTAATAACAAAATCAGCACTTTTCTGCCCGGCTACTGAATCAGGTAAGCGCTCCATTGAGCCTAAAACCGTCTCCATTCTCGCTGCGGCTGCTGCCTCTGCAGGATTAAGTTTACCATTACCCATTGTATCGACCGTATTGAGGCGCTTTTGCCCTTCAATTGGAGTGGCATTGATATTAATCTCATAAATACCATCACTATTTTTTAGCAATGATGCATCTTTCAACACTATCTTATCAACTTTCCCAATAACCTTAGCAGCAACCTTCTCCGTGATTACCACCCCACCTTTCACTAGCCCGGCACCGCCAGCAGCTAAAGATGCAATATCAGTAAGCAGTTTACCGCCTTCGATACCCGAGTTAAACGAGCCACTCGCACCTGCTTTTTGATACTCAGCTTCCATCTTGTCGATGCGCTCAATATACGATTGTTTTACCGCATCAGACACATTACCGAGCACATCTCCACTGTTGAAAAGCTGTTTCAAAGCATCATAGGTTTCTACTGGGCTCAAGCCCATTTGCACGATACCTTCAACCGTGTCATATAGCCCTGCTGGCACCCCTGCAACCATCCCCGCCGCAAAGCTACCATCTTGGCCCGCATCTATCGCAGTCCATTTAGCCTGAGTACCCGCTTTACAGACCAGCGTGCCACACTCTGCCAACTCTTTATCTTTTTGAATTTTTTGGGCATCACTCAGATAATTGTTCTCAACCGCGTTCTTGCCGCTTTGCGCCCCCGCTACCGCATCCCCGGTGCCATCACCCACCAGCCCGCCTGCCAGTCCTGCCGCCAGCGTCCCCAGCGCGCTAAGCGTCTGTTTTTGGTCTTCCGTCAGGTTTTCAGGTTTCACATCCGGGTAAAGCTCACCCGCAATGTAGCGCGCCATCAGTTCTCCGCTGGCCGCACCGGCGGCTCCCGCCAGGGCGCTGTTACCGCTGGCTTTGGCCGCTACCGCACCCCACACCGCATGCGCCATCGCGTTCGCAGCAACGTTGGTACTGCCATCCGCGTTGGTCGTCATCGCCTTGATGACCCCAGCCGCATAAGGGCTCAGCCCCCCGGCCATCGCCTGCGCAAGATTGTTGCCCGCCAGCCCCTGAATCGCCGCCGTGGCCGCCTGCATGCCCTGCTGGACGCTGCTGCCGGTGCCCCACTGCTTCTGCGCCGCTTTGTAGCTGTCTGTCGCGTGCAGCTTCTCGTTGTAGGCTTTCCACTGCTCTTTCGTGGCATCCTTACCCGGCTCTTTGATCCCGTTTTTCTCAAGCTCTGCCTTGCCTGCATTGATGGAGCGGATATCCCCCTCGGTCCGCGCTATGTCCATCGCCTGATTGCCGATCTCGCCGATCAGCTGCGCCTG
>NZ_JBQZFU010000012.1:0-104837 GCF_052692135.1 Serratia sp. TSA_7 | reverse complement strand
TGTGTGAACGGCCGCAATCTTAACGGGGTGTCGGCGGCATGTCAAAGGCGGATTACACATTCTGTGACTGTTTGCTTACAGAATGCGCAACCCGTTGAGCTTTTGGCAGATTTATCCGGTCATACCTCAGGCTGCCTCTGCGTTCATGCCCCGAATCGATGGCGGGCGCAGAGAAATGAATGGGTTGCCTTCAATCTTGCACGATGAGCCGAATAACCGCTTAATCCTCGGTTTTGGCGCGGTAAACCCGCTGTGGGCGGCCCACCTTGCCGTAAAGGATCTCGGCGCGGAGCTGCCGGGCGGCGGTGGAAAACTCCAGATAACGGCGCGCGGTAGTGCGGCTTAGCCCCATGATTTTCGCCACGCTTTCGGCGGTGTGGCTGGCCAAAGGTTGGGCGAACAGGGCGTGTACTTTTTCCAGCGTGAGTTCATCGATACCCGCCGGCAAGGCCGCCTGTTGTTCACCGCGCGAATAGGCATTGAACATCTCGTCAATACGGCGCTGGTTAAGGCGCGCGTCATCTTTCAGCGCCTGGCGCCGCTGGCTGAAGCGCTGCAGGGTAGCGGCCAACCTATCGTAGGCCAGGGGTTTGATCAGGTAATCGAACACCCCGCAACGTAGCGCTTCGGCTACCGTATCCCTATCGCTGGCGGCGGTGATAAACACGATACCGCCCGTGTAGCCGCTCAGGGTCAACTCGCGCAACAGTTCAATGCCCTGGCCGTCGGGCAGGAAGTTGTCCAGCAGGATCAGATCCGGTCTGAACCGCTCCACCATCATGCGCGCCTGCCCCAGCGTGCCGGCCAACCAGATTTGCCGGCCGCCGCCGTTCTGCTTGATGAACTCCGCATGCATCTCCGCCAGCGGCGTTTCATCTTCGACGATAAGAATATTTAGCCATTCCATAAATAAACCCATACTTGCAATAAAGATGCAAAATCAATGTAAGTTAATCGTGACTTAAAATAAACGTCGCCTTATGAATAAACACCATAAAAATAATTAAGTAAATAAAAAACATTAAATAAATTATTCCCGGGTGAGTGTTTGTGAAATAGGTCAATAATTCGCGTTTTTTTTCTGTTTACCATAGCTTCATTAAATTAATTTATCGCCATTTTTAATTTCAACTTTATGGTTTTAAAGGTTTTATCTCTGCCTGTTAATGTTAATTAAAATGGTTTTTTGTTATTTATTGGTTATTCCAGAGAGACAATTATGTTGGGCGGCGCCGTATTTAATCGGGTGAAAAGATCAGATCATAAAGACATTGCGCAGATTAATGCTTTTCTGCGCAGTAACGATCTGAATATTGATACTACGGTAGAGGTTTTTATTACCGTGACCCAGGACGATAAGTTGGTCGCCTGCGGCGGCATTGCAGAGAATATTATCAAATGCGTCGCCATCAGCCCGCAAATGCGTGGCGAAGGGTTGGCGCTGACGCTGGCGACCGAACTGGTGAACCTGGCCTATGAACGTCATTACACCCAACTGTTTATCTACACCAAACTGCAAAATGAGCCGTTGTTCCGCCAGTGCGGTTTCTATCCGATAGCCCGCGTGCCGGGCATCGTGGTGCTGATGGAAAACAGCCCATGCCGCCTGAAACGCTACGCGGCCCAGTTGGCGGGCCAGCGGCGGCCAGGCAAGCGCATCGGCAGCATCGTGATGAATGCCAATCCTTTTACCCGCGGCCATCAATATCTGGTGCGCCAGGCGGCGGCGAAATGCGACTGGCTGCACCTGTTTCTGGTGAAAGAAGACACCTCGCGTTTCAGCTATGAGGATCGGCGGCGGCTGGTGCTGGCGGGCACTGCCGATATCGCCAACCTGAAGGTACACGAAGGATCGCAATACGTCATATCCCGCGCCACTTTCCCTTGTTATTTCATTAAAGATCAGGGTATTGCCGATGACTGTTATACCGAAATCGATCTGAAGATCTTTCGGCAGTACCTGGCGCCCGCGCTGGGCATCACCCACCGTTTTGTCGGCAACGAGCCGTTCTGCGCGGTCACGGCCAAGTACAACCGCGATATGCGCTATTGGCTGGAAACGCCGGAACTGCCCAGCCCGCCGATCGCCCTGGTGGAAATTGAGCGTTTGCAATATCAGGGCACGGCGATCTCCGCCTCCTGGGTGCGCAAGCTGCTGGCGGCGGGGGATTTCCACGCCGCCGCGCCGTTGGTACCGCCAGACACCCTTTATTACCTGCAAGATTTGCAAACGCAGCGCCGGGCCAAACCGGCGGCCAAACCCTTTGTATCCGCACAATCAGGTGAACGATGAAAATTATCCGAGAAGCAATGGCCGGCACGCTGGAATCCAGCGATGTCATGGTGCGCATCGCACCCGCCGAGGGGCCGGAGCACGATCTGCTGATCGCCAGCAGCGTGGAAAAACAGTTCGGCCAAGCCATCCGCCACACGCTGCTCGAGGTGCTGCAGCGTTATCAGGTGGAGCCGGTGCAGGTGATGGTGGACGACAAAGGCGCGCTCGACTGCGTGCTGCGCGCCCGGCTGGAAACCGCACTGATGCGCGCCAGCGACAATGGCCAACTGCCGTGGGGGGCCTGCGATGAAAACGCTGAATAAACACCGCGTGCGCCGCAGCATGCTGTTCGTTCCCGGTGCCAATGCGGCCATGGTGAGCAACGCCTTTATCTATCAGGCCGATGCACTGATGTTCGATCTGGAAGACTCGGTGATCCTGCGTGAAAAAGACGCGGCGCGGCGGTTGGTGTACCACGCGCTGCAACATCCTTTGTACCGGGAAGTGGAAACCATAGTGCGGGTCAACGCGCTGGATTCCGCCTACGGGTTGGCGGATCTCCAGGCGGTGGTGCGCGGCGGGGCGGATATCGTGCGCCTGCCGAAAACCGACAGCGCACAGGACGTGGTGGAGATGGAACGCGAGATAGCCGCCATCGAAGCCGACTGCGGCCGCCCGGTCGGCAGCACCGGCCTGCTGGCGGCGATTGAATCGGCGGCGGGCATCACCCACGCGGTGGCGATTGCCCATGCCTCGCCTCGCCTGATCGGCATTGCTCTGGGCGCGGAGGACTACGTGCGCAACCTGCGCACCGAGCGTTCGCCGGAGGGCATCGAACTGCTGTTTGCACGCTGCTCGCTGTTGCAGGCGGCGCGGGCCGCCGGCATTCAGGCGTTCGATACCGTGTATTCCGACGCCAACAACGAAGCCGGATTCCTCCAGGAAGCGGCGCTGATCAAACAGCTCGGTTTCGACGGCAAATCCCTGATCAATCCCCGGCAGATCGAACTGCTGCACAACCTGTATGCGCCGACCGCCAAAGAGGTGGCCCATGCCCAGCGCGTGGTGGACGCCGCCGCAGCGGCAGAGCAGGAAGGGCGTGGGGTGGTGTCGCTCAACGGCAAAATGGTCGACAGCCCGGTGATTGAACGCGCCCGGCTGGTCTTGCAACGCGCAGCGCTTTCCGGCATCCGCGAAGAGCCGGTTCAGCAGGGAGAAGAAGCACAATGAAACGTCAACAACGACTGATGCCCTTGAACATCCTGGCGGACCTGCGTTGCTATCAGGATGCCTCCAAGGCCAATCAACAGGCCCGCAAATCGCGTGATGCTAAACGCTGTGACTCGCTGGAACAGGCGGTGCACCGCAGTGGGTTACAGGACGGCATGACCATCTCCTTCCACCATGCGTTTCGCGGCGGTGACCTGGCGCTGAATCAGGTAATGGAGACGCTGGCGGCGATGGGGTTCCGCAACCTGACGCTGGCTTCAAGCTCGCTAAGCGAATGCCATGCGCCGCTGGTCGACCACATTCGTCACGGGGTCGTGAGCCGCCTCTACACGTCGGGCCTGCGCGGTCCGTTGGCGGAAGCGATCTCGCGCGGCCTGCTGGCCGAACCGGTACAAATCCATTCCCACGGTGGCCGGGTCAACCTGATCGAGTCCGGCGAGTTGAAGATTGACGTTGCCTTCCTCGGCGTACCGGCCTGCGATGATTTCGGCAATGCCAACGGTTACAGCGGCGAAGCCTGCTGCGGCTCGCTCGGCTATGCCAAAGTGGATGCCGACGCGGCGGGCACCGTGGTGTTGTTAACCGAATCGATAGTGCCTTATCCGCACCATCCGGCCAGCCTGGCGCAGGATCGGGTGGATCTGATCGTACAACTGCCGCGGGTGGGGGACGCCGACAAGATTGGCGCCGACGCCACGCGCATGACCTCCAACCCGCGTGAGCTGCTGATTGCCCGCCGCGCCGCCGAGGTGATTGCCGGGTCCGGCTATTTTACCGAAGGTTTCTCGCTGCAAACCGGCACCGGCGGCGCTTCGTTGGCGGTGACGCGTTTTCTGGAAGACAAAATGCGGGCACGCGGCATTCGCGCCGGTTTCGCCCTCGGCGGCATCACCTCGACCATGGTGGATCTGCATGAAAAAGGGCTGATCGGCCGGCTGATGGACGTGCAGAGCTTTGACCGCGTGGCGGCGATGTCTTTGGCGCGCAATCCCCACCACATTGAGATCAGCGCCAACCAGTACGCCAACTTCAGCTCGAAGGGGGCCACGGTCGACAGGCTCGACGTGGTGGTGCTGAGCGCGCTGGAGATCGACACCGATTTTAACGTCAACGTACTGACCGGCTCCGATGGCGTGCTGCGGGGCGCTTCCGGCGGCCACTGCGACACTGCGGCGGCGGCGCGGCTGGCGATCATCGTGGCGCCGCTGGTACGCGGGCGCATTCCGACGTTGGTGGAGCAGGTGACCACCTGCGTGACCCCGGGTTTCAGCATCGACATTTTGGTTACCGATCACGGTATTGCCGTCAACCCGACACGCCCGGAGCTGGCGCAGCGGTTGCAGGAGGCCGGTTTGCCGGTGGTCGGTATCGACTGGCTGCGCCGCCGCGCTTTGCTGCTGACCGGCGAGCCTGAGCCGATCGCCTTTACCGATAAGGTGGTGGCGGTGGTGCGTTACCGCGACGGTTCGGTGATCGACGTGGTGCATCAGGTGGCGGAGTAATCCTATGGCTTACGTTGCCCCCGAACTGGCCGCCAACCGCGCCGTAAGCCTGCCGGAACTGCTCACCAGTCGCGATTGCCGTCAGGCGCGCCAACAGGCATGGCTGGCGCGCCATCAATCCACGCTGTTGGTGTTGACGCTGGTGGTGCCCGGTGCGCGAAAAGACAGCGCGTTGACGCGCAACATCTTCAACCTCGGTTGGCAGGCGCTGCAACAACTATGGCGCGAGCAAGGTTGGCGCTGTCTGCAGGCCGAAACGCTGGCGCTCGCCACCGGCTGCGAAGGCTTTCTGGCGTTGCAGGCCGATGCCCGGCGGGTGAAGGACTGCGCCATGCAGTTAGAGGTGCAACAGCCGATTGGCCGGCTGTGGGATATCGACGTGCTGGACGCCCAGGGGCGTATTTTGTCGCGGCGCGATCTGGGGCTGGCGGAACGTCGCTGCCTGTTGTGCGGCCAGCCGGCCAAAGTGTGCGCCCGCCAACGGCGACACGGCAGCGAACAGCTGCTGCAGCAAATGGAAAGGATGCTCAACGATGCGCTCTCAGCCCGTTAACCCTGCCAGGCGTGCGCCGCAAACGGCGGTACAGGATTTCGCCCGCACCGCCTACCGCGCACTGTTGGTGGAAGTGAACCTCACGCCCAAACCGGGGCTGGTGGATCGCCATAACAACGGCGCTCACCGCGATATGAACCTCGGTCACTTTTATCGCAGCGCCCGCGCCATCGGCATCTGGCTGCCGCGTTTTATCCAACAGGGGTGCGACGATGCGGCGCGCCCGGCTGACGAACAGCTGTTGCGGCTGCGCCCGCTGGGCCTGGCCTGCGAAAACCATATGTTCCGGGCCACCGGCGGCGTCAACACCCATAAAGGCAGCGTGTTTTCCCTCGGCCTGTTGTGCGCCGCTTTTGGCCGCCGTTATCAGCAGCAAAAGAAGATCGATGCCGCAACGCTGTGCGCCGAGGTGGCGGCCATGTGTCGTGGGCTGGTGGCCGGCGAGCTGCAAACCCGAAACGCATTGCAGACCGCCGGCCAGAGGTTGTTTGCCGAACATGGCCTGAGCGGCGCACGCGGCGAGGCGGAGTCCGGCTTTGAGCGAGTGATCAACGGCGCGCTGCCGTTCTACCGACAACGGCTGAAGGCGGGCTGCGATGAGCAGACGGCGCTGATGGACAGCCTGCTGTGGCTGATGGCCCACAATCAGGACACCAACGTCGCCTCGCGCGGCGGCCTGGCCGGGTTGTGCTGGTTGCAGCGGCGTGCCGATGGGCTGTTGGCGCAGGGCGGGGCGCAGGGCGCACGGGGCAGGCAACGCCTGCGGCAGTTCGACGCCGATTGCATCCTTCGCCACCTCAGCCCTGGCGGCAGCGCCGATCTGTTGATCGTCACCTGGCTGCTGGCGCAATTACCGAACTAAAAACAATAACCCTTCATCAGGAGAGTCTTATGTCTCAAACCCAGGAAAAAATCTGGAAAGCGATAGTGCCGTTGCTGGTGCTCGCGATCCTGCTGTTGATACCCACGCCCGACGGCATGCCGCCGCAGGCCTGGCGCTATTTCGCCATCTTTGTGGCGATGATTGTCGGCATGATCCTGGAGCCGATCCCGGCTACCGCCATCAGCTTTATCGCCGTGACTCTCAGCGTGCTCAGCGCCAACTGGGTGCTGTTTGGCGCGCAGGAACTGGCGGAACCGGGTTTCAAGGCCGGTAAAGAGGCGTTGAAATGGGGGCTGGCGGGCTTCTCCAGCACCACCGTCTGGCTGGTATTCGGCGCGTTCATCTTTGCGCTGGGCTACGAGGCCACCGGGCTTGGGCGGCGTATCGCGCTGTTCCTGGTGAAGTTTATGGGCAAGCGTACCCTGACGCTCGGCTACGCGGTGGTGATCATCGATATCCTGCTGGCGCCGTTTACCCCGTCCAACACCGCACGCACCGGCGGCACGGTGTTTCCGGTGGTGAAAAACCTGCCGCCGCTGTTTGACTCCTTCCCCAACGACCCTTCGTCGCGGCGTATTGGCGGCTACCTGATGTGGATGATGGTGGTCGGTACCAGCATCAGTTCGTCGATGTTCGTCACCGGCGCGGCACCCAACGTGTTGGGGATTGAGTTTGTCGGCAAAATTGCCGGGGTGCACATCAGCTGGATGCAGTGGTTCCTGGCCTTCCTGCCGGTCGGGCTGTTGCTGCTGATTGTCGCGCCGTTGATTTCCTATTACCTGTACAAACCGGGCGTGACCCACAGCAGCGAAGTGGCTGCCTGGGCCAACACCGCGCTGGGTGAAATGGGCCAACTGACGCGCAAGGAGCGCACCCTGATTGGCCTGGTGCTGTTCAGCCTGAGCCTGTGGGTGTTCGGCGGCAAGTGGCTGGACGCCACCACGGTCTGCCTGCTGGCGGTCTCGCTGATGCTGGCGCTGCACGTGGTGTCGTGGAAGGATATCACCAAATACTCCAGCGCCTGGAACACGCTGGTTAACCTGGCGACGTTGGTGGTGATGGCCAACGGCCTGACGCGCTCCGGCTTTATCGACTGGTTCGCCCAGACCATGAGCACCCACCTGAACGGCTTTTCGCCGAACATGACGGTGGTGGCGCTGGTGCTGGTGTTCTACTTCGCCCACTACCTGTTCGCCAGCCTGTCGGCGCATACCGCCACCCTGCTGCCGGTGATCCTGGCGGTCGGCAAAGGGCTGCCTGGCGTGCCGTTAGAGCAACTTTCGATGCTGCTGGTGTTGTCGATCGGCATCATGGGCGTACTGACGCCGTACGCCACCGGGCCGGGGGTGATTATCTACGGCTGCGGCTACGTGAAATCGAAAGATTACTGGCGGATGGGCGGCATTCTCGGCGTGGTGTATATCGCCGCGCTGCTGTTGATCGGCTGGCCTATCCTGCGTTTGTGGTATTGAGTTGCCTGCGGCCATCTCCCGATGGCCGCTTGCCGGATCTTCCTCCCGTGATACTCGTCACACACTTCACCGGATAACCTCTCCATCATAGCGAGGCGAAAGCTAACATATTCAAAATAATCACTTTCCTGGAGCCTCTGCGGATGAGAAGAAAAACGTTATTGCTGTGCTTGCCCTTATTGTTGACCGGGAATGCCCTGGCGGACACCAACGACTATCAGCTGGAACAGGTGCTGCTGATGAGCCGCCACAACCTGCGTGCGCCGCTGGCCAATAACGGCAGCGTGCTGGCGCAATCTACCCCCAAAGCCTGGCCGGCCTGGGATACGCCGGGTGGCTTGTTGACCACCAAGGGCGGGGTGCTGGAAGTGTATATGGGGCACTATTTCAACGAGTGGCTCAAGCAGACCGGCGTATTGCCGCAGGAAGGCTGCCCGACCGCCGGCAGCGTTTACGTTTACGCCAACAGCCTGCAACGCACGGTCGCGACCGCGCAGTTCTTTACCAACGGCGCATTCCCCGGCTGCGACATCAGCGTGCACCACCAGGAAAAAATGGGGGAGATGGATCCTACCTTCAACCCGATCATCACCGACAACAGCGAAGCCTTCAATCAACAGGCTCTGGGGGCGATGAACACCGAGCTGGCCTCGCTGAAGCTGGATGCCGCCTACAAACAACTGGCGAAAATCATCGATTACAAAGCGTCCAGCGCCTGTAAAACCGACAAGCACTGCGATCTGACCAAAGAAGCCAGCAAGATGAGCGCGGTGCCGGGCAAAGAGCCGGGCGTCGCCGGCCCGCTGCGGGTGGGGAACTCGCTGGTGGATGCCTTCATGCTGCAATATTACGAAGGCTTCCCGATGAAGGACGTGGCCTGGGGCAAGATAACCACGCCGCAGCAGTGGAAACAGCTGGCACAGTTGAAAGACGGTTACCAGGATTCGCTGTTCACTTCGTCAGTGGTGGCGCAGAACGTCGCCAAACCGCTGCTGACCTACATCAACGGCGCCTTGATTGGCGAACGCAAACCGGATGCGCCTAAGGTGACGGTGCTGGTGGGCCATGACTCCAACATCGCTTCGCTGCTGTCGGCGATGCGCTTCAAGCCTTATCAGCTGCCGCACCAGTATGAGAAAACGCCGATTGGCGGCAAACTGGTGTTCCAGCGCTGGCACGATAAGAAAAACGATCGCGACCTGCTGAAGATTGAGTACGTCTACCAGTCTGCGGACCAGTTGCGCAATGCCAACCCGCTGACGCTGAAAACGCCGCCGCAGCGCGTGACGCTGGCGCTGGAAGGTTGCCCGGTGGATAAACAGGGCTTCTGTGCCTGGAGCGATTTCGAAAAAACCATGAAAGATATTCTGTAACCCTTCCGTTCCTCTCCCTCCGGTTGGGGGGAGAGGAATAATCGTTGTTGCCGGCCCATCTGGCGTCTAAAATTAGCGGCCTGCACACTCACCCTGGACGACAAGTGTTCTCTTCTTTTATCCCCACCATCGAATGGCTGAACCTGGACGGTTATCCGGGGCAGGTTGCCCGTTGCCGCTTTTCCCTGGCGGCCTATCAGGACAGCTGTTTCGGCGACGTCGGTATGGCTCTCCCCGATCATCTGGCGCGTGCGGTGCCGAAGCGGCGGGCGGAGTATCTGGCCGGGCGTTATCTGGCGCGGGCATTGCTGGCACCGTTGGGGTTTGCGGATTTTACCCTGCAGCGGGGCGAAGACCGCGCGCCGCAGTGGCCGCAGGGAATTGCCGGTGCGCTCAGCCATAATGCGGATACCGCGCTGTGCGCGATACATCGGGAAAGCGGGCTGGGTGGCGTGGGGCTGGACGTTGAAACGCTGATCCCGGCTGAACGAGCCGAAGAACTGTGGACCGCCATCGTCGGCGAAGAAGAGTGCGCAACGCTGCGCCGGCGCCCGCAGGCGTTTAACCAACTGCTGACGCTGGCGTTCTCCGCCAAGGAGAGCCTGTTCAAAACCCTTTACCCGCAGGTGGGTTGCTACTTTGATTTTCTCGATGCGCGTATGGTGGCGATAGATACGCGACAGCGGACCTTTGAACTGGAACTGCTTAAGCCACTCACGGCGCATTGCCACGCCGGCCGCCGTTTTAGCGGGCGTTACTGGCATGAAAGTGACGATGTAACTACGTTTATCTATTTATAAATCAATTAAATAATTCACGTGACGCCGTCACGGTCTCTGTCGGCGGCGCAACAGATGACGCGTACCTTCCGCCACCAACAACAGCACCGCCAGCCAGATCGGAATATAGGTCAGCCATTCGTCGCGGCCGATACTCTCGCCCAGCAACAGCGCCACCACCACCAACAGCACCGGCTCCACGTAGCTCAGCAGACCAAACAGGCTGAAGGGCAGCAGGCGGCTGGCCAGGATATAACACACCAGCGCGGAGGCACTGAGAATACCCAACAGCGGGATCTGCACATACAGCAGCGGATGAGTGGCCAATGCGGCCTGCGGCCCGTTTCCGCCAAAGGCGAACCAGCCGGCGACCGGCAGCATCAGCGCCAGTTCGCACCACAGCCCGCCAAGGTTATCGGTGCCGAAATGCCGACGCAGAATAAAGTAAACCGGATAACCCAGCGCTACCACCAGCGTCGCCCAGGAGACGCCGCCGACCTGATACAGCTCGTTGCCGACGCCGATAATGGCGCAACCCACCGCCAGCTTTTGCAGCAGTGAAAGACGATCGCGGAAAATCACTCGCCCTGCCAGCACCATGGTCAGCGGCAGCAGGAAATAACCGAGCGACACCTCCAGCGCCTTGCCGTGCAGTGGCGCCCACAGGAACAACCACAGTTGAACCCCCAACAGCGCGGAACTGAGCGGCAGAAACAGCAGGCGGCGCGGCCGCTGTTTGATCCAGCGCAGCGTCTCGCTGACCCGGCGCCAGTCGGCGGAAAAAATCATAAACAGCGTCAGGAACGGCACCGTCAGCAGGGTGCGCCAGCCGAAGACCTGTTCGCCGTCGAGCGGGGCCAGCGTGGAGGTGTAGTAATACATCACGGCGAACAATACCGAGGCGACAACCGAAAGAACGATCCCTTTAATCACGTGCGATCCTGAAAGGTTATTGATTTTATTGCAGGTACTCTAGAGAAGTTTGGCGCCGACAACAATGGTGCGCATCACACTGGACAATCCTCGGCGGCAAGTTAAAATAAGTACTGGGTATTCATACAGGCTTTTAATTCATGACTCTCGATCTTTTCGAAGACGCCGTGCCGCCGCCGTGGCGCGAGCAGATCGCTCCGGGCGCGGTGGTGATGCACGGTTTTGTGCGCGACCACGGGCCGGAACTGTTGGCGGCGGTGAAGGGGGTGATCGCGCAGGTGCCGTGGCGGCACATGACCACGCCGGGCGGCCATGTGATGTCGGTGGCGATGAGCTGGTGCGGCAATGGTTGGAGCAGCGACAGCCGCGGCTACCGTTACTCCGAGCGCGATTCGCGCAGCGGCAAACGTTGGCCGCCCATCCCGGCTATTTTTATGGCGCTGGCGGACGAAGCGGCGCAGCAGGCGGGCTTTGCGCCGTTCGTGCCGGATTCGTGCCTGATTAACCGCTACGATCCCGGCAGCAAGCTGTCGCTGCATCAGGATAAAGACGAACACGATTTTGGCTCACCGATAGTGTCGGTCTCACTGGGATTACCGGCGGTGTTCCAGTTCGGCGGCATGCAGCGCAGTGACCGGGCCCAGCGCATTCCCCTGGCGCACGGCGACGTCGTCGTGTGGGGCGGGCCGTCGCGGCTGTGCTTTCACGGCATTATGCCGATCAAAGAGGGCTACCATTCGCTGGTGGGGCCGCACAGGATCAACATCACCTTACGCAAGGCGCTTTAGCTGCGGCTCTTTGGCCAGGCAGGCGACCAGATAATCGATAAACACCCGCAGTTTGGGCGGCAGATGCTGGTTGGGTGCATACAGCAGCCACAGGCCGCCGTGGTAGCTGCTGAGGAAATCCCACTCCGGCAGCACCTGCACCACTTCACCGCTGTCCAGCGCCTGCCGGGCGGTAAAATAGGGCAGGCTGCCGATGCCGAGGTGCTGTTTCACCGCATCCAGCCGCACGCCGGTATGGTTGGCGGCATAGCGGCCGCGCACGTTCACCGCGATCGTTTTGCCGGCGCGACGGAATTTCCAGCGGGCGTCGTTGGGCGTTTCCCCCAGATAAATGCAGCTGTGCTGTGCCAAATCCTGCGGCTGTTGTGGCGTGCCGTGCTGCGCCAGATACTCCGGCGTGGCGCACAACAGGTGTTCTATCGTCATCAGCTGGCGGCCGATCAGCCCGGGCGATGGGCGATCGGTAATGCGTAACGCCAGATCGACCCGATCGTCAATCAGGTCCATATAGCGGTCTTCCAGCCGCAGATGCACGTCCACCTTGGGGTAGCGGCGCAAAAATGCCGGGATATGCGGGTGCAGCACGAAGCGGCCTACCGCTTTGGGGACGCTGACGCTGATCAAGCCTTCCGGTTCTACGGCGCCCTGGCCGCTGATTTCCATCACCGAATGCGCGGCCTCCAGCATGTTGCGGCAGCGCAGGAAGGCTTCTTCGCCCTGTTCGCTCAGGCGCAGCTTGCGGGTAGTGCGATGCAGCAGTTGCAGCGCCAGTGCCTGTTCGAGTTTCGCCACGCTGCGGCTGGTGGCCGAGGGCGAGGTGCCCAGCAGGCGGGCGGCGGCGGAGAAGCTGCCGCTTTCCACCACCTGAACGAAAACGGCCATTTCGGCCAGCAGAGAATGGGATAGATTTGTGCTCACGGCGCAAAGGTCCATTGTAAAGAAGACGGATTATCCTTTGATTATGGCATGAATATACTAGGCGGAGTTCCGTAACCAGGAGAAAGCCATGACTGAACGACTTTATTATTACAGCGACGAGCTACAGGGCGAAGCGCAGGTGTTGGCCTGCACCCCGGTCGAAGACGGCGGATATGCCGTGGAGCTGAGCGCGACGCTGTTCCACCCGCAGGGCGGCGGGCAACAGGCCGATACCGGTGCTCTCGGCGCCATCCCGGTACTGCGCGTGGCGCAGCAGGGCGAGAAGGTGCTGCATTTCACCGCCGAACCCGTGAGCGCCGGGCCGGTGAACCAACAGGTGGATGGCGAGCGGCGCCGGTTGCATGCCCGTTGGCATTCCGCCGGCCATCTGATTGGCTGGGTAGGGGAAAACCACGGCTGGCAACCGATGAAGGCGCATCATTGGCCAGGTGAAGGGCGCATCACCTTTGCGCCGGGCGCAGACCCGCAAACGCTGGAGCAAGGTGCCCTGCAGGCGGAACTGCAACGGCTGATTGCGGCCAATTTGCCGCGCAGGCAGTTGGACGTCGATGGCGTGCGTCAGGTAGGTTTCGGCGATCTGCCCGTTTACGGCTGCGGCGGCACCCACGTGGCCTCGCTGAGCGAGCTGGGCGCGGTGACCATCACGGCGGTGAAGATGAAAAAAGGGCAGTTGATTGTGCAGTATGAAATGGGCTGAGCAGGCTCAGCCCTGGCGATGAGTCGGTCAGAATCGAATTTGCACCTTGGAAGACAGGTTTTTGTCGGCGGCGGCGATCAGCGCATTTTCAATCGCTTCCGGCGGGTATTCGCCACTGAGCAGAGGCAACGGGTCGATGCGGCCGTCCTGCAACCATTTAACGGCGGTAGCAAATTCGTCGACGAAGCGGAACGAACCGATCCAACGGATTTCCTTCACCAGCATGGGCATGACCGGATAATCGACGCTGTTGGCGCCCATGCCCACTTGCACCACGGTGCCGGCGGGGCGGGCCAGGGCCACGGTTGAGGCTATGGCCGCCGGGCTGCCGGAAGCTTCAAACACCACGTCGAAATAGCCTTTGTTTTCCTGATAAGGCGCAGCACTGCCCTCGTTCAGCGGGTTGAAGGTGGCGGTGGCGCCCATTTGCCGGGCCAGCGTCAGGCAACGGTCACTGACATCGGAGGCGACCAGTTCGGACGCGCCGGCGCTGCGTGCAGCGGCGAGGATCAGGCAGCCGATGGGGCCTGCGCCTATCACCAGCACGCGTTTCCCCACCAGCGTACCGGCAACGTTGACTGCATGAATGGCAACCGCCAGCGGTTCGGCAAAGGCCATCATCTGTGGCGCGACGTTATCGCGGTAAGGAATGCATTGTTGTTCCGTTGCCACCACGTATTCGGAAAAACCGCCGTTAACGTGCGGATTAAACTGCGCGCTGCCCATAAAGCGCATGGTGGCGCACAGGTTTTGTTTGCCCGCCAGACAGTATTGGCAATGATTGCAGGGTTGCGATGGGTTGACCGCCACCCGCTGCCCCACCCGCAGTGCCGATCCGGCGGGGGCCTGGCTGACGGTACCGACGAATTCATGCCCGACCACCATCGGGTGTTTGAGGACCGACATGCCGGCGCGGCCGTGCTGGTAATAATGGATATCGGAGCCGCAGATGCCGCCGCGTTCCACCTTCACCAACACGTCATTCTCATCGTATTCCAGCTCGCGCAGCTCAACGCGCACGTCTTTTTCACCGTAGGCGAAGCAGGCTTTGCAGCTTAGGGTTTTTTTGCTCATTATTTTGCCTCAATGTTGTGGAGGTCCGCGTTGGCGTGCGGCGGTAAGGGTTTTTCCGGTTTCGGGGGAACGAGCACCTCAATCTTGCCGACCAGGAAGGTATACGCCAGCAGGCCCATTAGCGCGACGGCGGCGATATACCACATCGCATAGTGGAAGTTATTGGTGCGTTGCAAAATGACGCCAATGACGATCGGGCTGACGATGCCGGAAAGGTTGCCGCAGATGTTCAGGCAGCCGCCCATGGTGCCGATGAAATTGCGCGGGATCACATCGCTCCAGACCACCCAGCCCAAATTGGAGAAGGCGTTGGCGAAGAAGGCGATGGACAAAATGGCGATGGCGATCACCGGTTGGTCTTCGAAAAAGTTGACCAGGCAGATAATCATGGTCAGGAACAGGCCCGACATGACCGGCAGTTTGCGGGCAAAGGTGCGGGACTTGCCCTTTTTCAGCAGCATATCGCTCAGCGTGCCGCCGCACAGCACGCCGGCCATCGCCATCAGGTAGGGGAAGGACGCGCCCAGCCCGGCTTTGGCTATCGGCAGGTGCAACCCTTTTTCCAGGTAAACGATAAACCAGGTCAGGAAGAAATAGAGCGTGGAGGAACAGGCGAACTGGGCGATGAACAATCCCCAAACGGTGCGCTGCCTGAGGAAAAAGGCGATATCGCTCCAGCGCACTTTTTCGCTGACGTTAGCCTGGTTTTTGGAGCCGTAACCGCCACCTTCGCGAATATAATCCAGCTCCCGCTGATTGGTTTTGCGGCTGTGCTGCGGATCGCGGTAGGCGATCAACCAATAGATGCCGAACAGAATGCCGACGCCGCCAGACAGATAGAACGACATCTCCCAACCGTATTCCGCCACTATGTAGGAGAGCGCCGGGGTTAACAGCGCCAGACCGATATACTGCGCACTGGAGTAAATGGCCGTGGCGCGCGCACGCTCATGGTCGGGAAACCAACTGGCGATGATCTTGGTGTTGGATGGGAAGGAAGGGGCTTCGGCAACGCCAATCAGCGCCCGGCAGGCCAGCAGCATCAGGAATGACGCGGTCGCGGTGGCGAATAAATGGTGCGAGGCAAACCCCATCATGAAGGTAAACAGGCTCCATAAAATAATGGCGCTGCCGTACAGAATGCGCGAGCCGATGCGATCCAGCACGTAACCGACCGGGATCTGGCTGGCGGCGTAAAACCAGGTAAACATGGAAAACAGCAATCCCAACTGGGTGGCGCTGAGATCGAATTCGGACTGAATCTTGCTGCCGGCGACGGACAGGTTGGCCCGGTCCATATAATTTATTGCCGTGACGATAAACAACAGCGACAGAATAAAGAATCGCGACTTTGTTGCTTTCATTTTTTTGTCCTGGTGAGTGACTTGTTTTTATAGGTTTTTTGGGTACAGGGGCGGTATGCCCGCCGTGGGCAAATACGCATTCGGAGGCTGTGGGAAAATTACAACACGGCAAGCCAACCGCCATCGACGTAAATGATTTGCCCGTTAACGTAATTGGACGCGTCGGAAGCCAGATAGACGGCGGTGCCGATCAACTCCTCCGGTTTGCCCCAGCGCTTTGAGGGATTGCTGGCTTTCACCCAGCTGTCGAAGGCTGGGTTGTCAACCAGCGCGGCATTCATATCGGTCAGAATATAACCTGGGCCAATGGCATTGGACTGAATGTTAAATTCGGCCCATTCGGCCGCCATTGAGCAGGTCAGCATCTTGATGCCGCCCTTGGCGGCGGTATAAGGCGCTACCGTCGCGCGGGCCGCCTGGCTGGTCAGCGAGCCGATATTGATGATTTTTCCGCCCTTGCCGCGGGCGATCATCCGCTTTGCGGCGGAACGGGCAACGATAAAGGCGCTGGTCAGGTTGGTATCGAGCACGCGTTGCCACTGCGCCAACTCCAGATCGACCAGCGGTTTGCGATATTGAATGCCGGCGTTGTTGATCACGATGTCGACTTCGACGTGCTCCCGATCGAGCTGGCTGAATACCGCTTCAATGGCTTGTTCATCGGTCACGTCAAAAGCAAAACCGCGTGCCCGGTGGCCTTGCGATTGCAAGCGTTCGACCGCTGCCTGTACCGTCGCGGGTTGGGTGCCGTTAAGGATAACGGCGGCACCGGCTGCCGCCAGCCCCTCAGCGTAGGAAAAACCTAATCCGCGGGTGGAACCGGTCACCAGCGCCGTTTTCCCCGTTAAATCAAACAGAGCAGACATATCAACCCCTTATGGTTGGTTAAATGATCCTGATGCCTGCCGGGCCGTTGGGGCATTATGCGAAATGTTGCGCCAACAGCTTGTATGACATCATTCATATTAAAATTGCGGTAAGCCTTGATGGAAATCAATGCGGTTAAACGGTTTTTGAAACTTCGATCACAAAAGAAAATTTCATTGTGGGAAGGAGGGCTTTAAAATTGTATATAAAACAATTAGTTATTTTGTCTGTGTTTTACAGTATGACGCAGCGCACATAATTTTTAATTGGCGCTTTAGGGCTTGCGTCATCGGTGATATAAATTTCTTTATCTTGTAGGACAACTTATAAGTTTGCGATCAAAGGAGTTTCCAGTGGGCAATCTAAAAATCACCGGCGTGAAAACCATTCTCACCGCCCCGGGCGGCATCGATCTGGCGGTAGTGAAGGTAGAGACCAACCAACCTGGGCTGTATGGGCTGGGGTGCGCGACCTTCACTCAACGCATACATGCGGTGAAAACGGCAATTGACGATTACATGGCGCCGTTTTTAATCGGTAAGGATCCGGCGCGGATCGAGGATATCTGGCAATCCGCCTGCGTAAGCGGTTACTGGCGCAGCGGGCCGATCATGAACAATGCGCTGTCCGGCGTCGATATGGCGCTGTGGGATATCAAAGGCAAGGTCGCCGGTTTGCCGGTGTATGAACTGCTGGGGGGCCAGTGTCGCGATGGCATTCCGCTGTATTGCCACACCGACGGCAGCGATGAATTCGAGGTGGAGGACAACATTCGTGCGCGTATGGAAGAGGGTTACCAATACGTGCGTTGCCAGATGGGGATGTACGGCGGGGCGGGGACGGATGACCTGAAGCTGATCGCCACTCAGTTGGCGCGGGCAAAAAACATTCAACCCAAACGTTCGCCGCGCAGCAGCACGCCGGGCATTTATTTTGATCCGGACGCCTACGTGCGAAGTGTGCCGCGTCTGTTTGAACACTTGCGCGACAAGCTGGGGTTCGGCATCGAGTTTATCCACGATGTGCATGAGCGGGTGACGCCGATCGCGGCCATTCAATTGGCTAAAACGCTGGAACAGTACCAGCTGTTTTATCTGGAAGATCCGGTGGCGCCGGAAAATATCGATTGGTTGAAAATGCTGCGCCAACAGTCCTCTACGCCGATCTCAATGGGGGAGTTGTTTACCAACGTCAATGACTGGAGAACGCTGATTACCCACAATCTGATCGATTACATCCGCTGTCACGTCAGCACCATCGGCGGCATAACCCCGGCGAAAAAACTGGCGACGCTGAGTGAAATCCACGGGGTACGCACCGCATGGCACGGGCCGGGGGATATTTCGCCGGTCGGCGTAGCGGCTAACCTGCACCTGGACATGAGCCTCACCAATTTCGGTATTCAAGAGTACACGCCGATGAATGACGCGCTGCGCGAGGTGTTCACCGGTTGCCCGGACATTGAGCGGGGTTACGCCTACCTGAGCGATCGCCCAGGGTTGGGCATCGATATCGATGAGAAAAAAGCGGCGCAGTATCCGTGCATCGGCGGGATCCCGTCCTGGACGCTGGCGCGCACGCCGGACGGCACGGCATCCCGGCCTTAACATCGCTTGAGGGCGCATTTATTGCGCCCTCAAGCGAATCACTCGTTGCCCGATGCTGTCTTCTTGAGTTTTTCGATGGCGATGACGTTCTCCGCCATCGCTTCATTGAGTACCGCAACGGCGGTAGAAGAGTCGCGGTTTTTAATCGCCATAAACACCTTGATGTGCGCCTCGACGCTTTCCAGCGAGATGCCCAGTGCCCGGTTCAGTTCTTCCAGATAGTAGTAATAGGTGTCTTTGATCGAGTGCATCACGTTGTAGAACACTTTGTTCTGCGACGCTTTGGCGATCGCGAGATGAAACTCGAAATCGGCCTGGGAGTACTTCTTGTAATCGTCCTTGTTGACCAGCATGCGGTTCAGCGCCTGTTCCAGCGCGGTGATGTCTTTCGGTGTGGCGTTTAATACCGCCAGCTCCATGCATTTGAACTCCACCGTTTGGCGGAACACCATCATGTCGTGAAACTCTTCACGGCTGAGGTGCATGATGGGTTGCTGTTCGTTGAACAGGTTTTGCGGATTGAGGTGTTTGGCGACGAAGCTGCCTTTGCCCTGATGGGTCACCACAATGCCCAAATCGCGCAGCCGCTGCACCGCGCTGCGAATGCTGACCCGGCTGACGTTGAAAGAGGCGGTCAGTTCGGCTTCTGAAGGCAGTTTGCTCCCCGGCGGCCAACTGCCGTCCAACAGTTTTTCTTTAATTTGTTCGTAAACCGCGTTGACCACGTTGTGTTTTTGGATTGATTGAAGACTCATGATATCCGTCGCATAAGTTGTCCTACAACATGCCTGTGGTATAGCACGCCGCGCTACAGGTGTGAAGTTTTTCACCGCATTTTTGCGTGGCTGGACCCCGCCAAGGCGTCATAAATTTATTTTGTGATCGCCATTTCAATTTACAGCGCTGGCGATTGATTGCGGCGCAATAGTGATTCATTTTTGATCTTGAAGGATGTCATACAAGTAATGGTATGACATGTGGTTTTTTAAAATGATAAACAGAAAAACCCTGTCTGCCGTATGGACCGGTATTCATTAAACCTCCCTTGGGAAAACTCACATGAACATCAATTTACCCGTCAAACTGGCGCCAATCCGCTGGCGAAAGCTTATCCCACTGGCTTTTATCACCTATAGCCTGGCCTACCTCGATCGCGCCAACTACGGTTTTGGCGCAGCGGCAGGGCTGGCACAGGATCTCAATATTACGCCCGGCATGTCGTCACTGCTGGGAGCCTTGTTCTTCCTCGGTTATTTCTTTTTCCAGGTGCCCGGCGGCATTTACGCTGAGAAACGCAGCGCTAAGGCGCTGATTTTTTGGAGTCTGGTGCTGTGGGGGATTTTGGCCACGGCCACCGGCTTGGTCAGCAATGTGGCGACCTTGGCCGTTATCCGCTTCCTGCTCGGGGTGGCGGAGAGTGTCGTGATGCCGGCGATGTTGGTATTCCTCAGCCATTGGTTCACCAAGCAGGAGAGGTCGAAAGCCAATACCTTCCTGTTCCTGGGGAATCCAATCACCGTGCTGTGGATGTCGATCCTGTCCGGTTATTTGGTCGATGCCTTCGGCTGGCGCGGCATGTTCATCATTGAAGGGGTGCCGGCGATTATCTGGGCGGCAATCTGGTGGGTAATATTTGTCGATCGGCCAAAAGATGCCACTTGGCTCAGCAAGCAGGAGAAAGCCGACCTCGAGGCTGCGCTGGTCGCTGAACAGACTGGCATGCAACCGATTAAAAATTACGGTGAGGCATTCCGTTCCCGCAAGGTTTTGGCGCTGTCGTTTATTCATTTCTTCTGGAATATCGGCATGTACGGTTTCATCATGTGGCTGCCGTCGATGTTGAAAACGGCCTCCGGCATGGGCATCGTCGCTACCGGCTGGTTGTCCGCCGCGCCCTATCTGCTGGCGGTGCCGCTCATGCTCAGTGCATCCTACTTCTCTGATAAATATCAGCAACGCAAACCGGTAGTGCTGTTGTTCCTGGGATTGGGCGCGGTATGTTTTTGCGCCTCCTTCACGCTCGGTGCCCATCATTTCTGGCTGTCTTATGTGCTGCTGGTGATAGCCGGCGGCGCGATGTATACGCCGTATGGCCCGTTCTTTGCGGCGATCCCGGAGTTGCTGCCGCGGAACGTGATGGCGGGGGCGATGGCATTCATCGTCAGTTTCGGCGCATTGGGATCATTTGTTGGCGCCTGGATTGTCGGCTATCTCAATGGCATTACGCAGGGGCCGCAGGCGTCTTACGTCTTTATGGGCACGTCGCTGATAATCGCGGTGGCGCTGACGGCGCTGACCCGTTTCTCCAACCCGGCGCCGCGGATTGGCGCGCCTGACGCCGCGGCCTGCCGATAAGGTCAGGCCGGGCGGTCATTTCGCCGGCCCGGCCTGTCGCAACTGGGTGCAGAAAGCGCACTGGCATCCGGCCTGCGGCAATGCTGCGCAGGTGCCGATGTTGACCGCCTGCGCATCCATCGCGTGAAAACCATAGAACATAGTCTCGAGGGTAGTTTCCGCCGCACGCGCCTGTTCTGGCTGTGGTTCCGGCACCTTCGACTGAAACGCGGCAGCCCGCCCGGCCAGCAGGCCAAGGAACAGCAGCGAGAGTTGAATTTTCATCCTGGCTCTCCTGATTTTGGTTTTTGATACACTATAACATTACCTCGATTCTGCCAAGCCAGAGCGCCTTGTGCGTTTTCCACCCTTGGTTAGCGAAATTAGTTCGTTCAACTCCCCGCCGATTTGGTTTGTTATCTCACCCATAACGTTCCGAAATAAAGAAGGCGTGGCAAATCTATGTTTAAGTTCTCTTTCAACACATTAACCGGCGGGATAACAGTGGCATTGGGCCTTGCGGCGAGCGTTCATCCGGCGCTGGCGGCGGTGCAGGGCGGCACGCTGGTCTACCTGGAACAGCAGGCGCACACCAACCTCTACCCGCCTTCCGGTGGTTTCTACCCCAACGGCGGCATCCTCAACCAGATCACCGACAAACTGACCTATCAGAACCCGAAAACGCTGGAGATTGAGCCGTGGATCGCCGAATCCTGGAGCAGCAACGCCGATAAAACCGAATACACCTTCAAGCTGCGCCCGGGCGTCACCTTCTCCGATGGCACGCCGCTGGATGCCAACGCGGTGGCGAAGAATTTTGATACCTACGGCCTGGGCAATAAAGACAAACGCCTGCCGGTGTCGGAGGTGATCAACAACTATGACCGCAGCGAAGTGATCGACCCGCTGACCGTCAAATTTTACTTCAAACGTTCATCGCCGGGCTTCCTGCAGGGCACCGCCACCATAGGTTCGGGGCTGGTGTCCCTCAGCACCCTGAACCGCAGTTACGACGAACTCGGCGACGCACGCCATATCATCGGCTCCGGCCCGTTCGTGGTCAGCGGCGAAACGCTGGGGCGCGAAGTGGATCTCGGCGTACGCAAGGATTACGCCTGGGGGCCGGCCAAACTGGCGCAGCAGGGGCGCGCCAATCTCGATGGCATCAAGGTGATCGTCACCGGCGAAGACAGCGTGCGCATTGGCGCGTTGCAGGCCGGCCAGGCGGACTTTATTCGCCAAATCCAGGCTTATGACGAGAAGCAGACGCAGGATCAGGGGTTCACGATTTACGCCGCTCCGACGCGTGGCGTTAACGACAGCGTCGCCTTCCGGCCGGACAACCCGCTGGTGAGCGACCTGCGGGTGCGCCAGGCGCTGCTGCATGCCACCGACAGCAAGCAAATCGTCGAGACGCTGTTCTCCGCCAATTATCCGCAGGCCAAATCGGTCATCGCCTCGTCCGCCGCCGGTTTTGTCGATCTGTCCGACAAGCTGAAGTTCGATCCGCAGTTGGCCAACCGCCTGCTGGATGAAGCCGGCTGGAAAAAGGGCAGCGACGGCCTGCGCGAGAAAGAGGGTAAAAAACTGCTGCTGAATGTGTATGAATCCCTGCCGCAGCCACAGAACAAGGCGGTGTTACAGCTGGTTTCGCAGCAGTGGGGCAAGGTGGGGGCGCGGCTGAACATCCTGGCCGGCGACGCCGGCAGCCGGGTGGCGGATAACCTCGATCCGCAGAAAACCCCGGCGACGGTGGTGGAAGTGGGCCGTGCCGATCCCGACGTGATTAAAAGCCAGTTTTACCCGACCAACCGCGATGCGTTGTTGCAAAAAGGCGGCAGCGGCAAGAACAGCCAATTCAGCGATGACAAGCTGAACGCGCTGCTGCTGGGCATCGCTTCCGAAGTCGATGCGCAAAAACGCCTGCAAATCGCCGGCGAGGCGCAAAACTACCTGCTCGATCAGGCCTATGTGATCCCGTTCTTTGAGGAGCCGCAGGTGTTTGCCGGCGCGCCTTATCTGAAGGGCGTCAGTTTTGAAGCTGTCGGCCGCCCGAGTTTCTATGGCGCCTGGTTAGAGAAACATTAAGGAGGCCACGATGACCCGATATCTGGCGAGGCGCATTGGGCAGGCGGCGCTGGTGCTGTGGGCGACCTTCACCCTGTCGTTTATCCTGCTGCAGGTGCTGCCCGGCGATGCGATTCTGATCAAGTTCCAGAACCCGGACATGGGGCTAAGCCCGGCGCAAATCGCTGATATGCGCGCCGCTTATGGGGCCAACGTCTCGCTGTGGCAGCAGTATTTGCACACGCTGGGCAACGTGCTGCGTGGCGATCTGGGTTACTCGATGCAGGCCGGCGTGCCGGTCACCGATCTGCTGGCCACCAACCTGCCCGCCACGCTGCAACTGGCGGTACTGGGCTTCTCGCTGGCGTTGATCCTGGCGCTGGCGATGGCCTTTCTCTCCAATTTGAGCGGTTTCGGCGGGCTGAGATCGGCGTTGCAATCGCTGCCCTCGTTGTTTGTCTCGGTGCCTACCTTCTGGCTGGGCATCGTGCTGATCCAGGTCTTTTCATTCCAGCTCAAGTTGATCCCGGTGATCAACCCGGGCGAGTGGGAAGGGTTGATTCTGCCGATCGTGACGCTGGCGGTACCCATCTCCGCCCCGCTGGCGCAGATATTGATCCGCAGCATCGATCAGGTCCAGACGCAGCCGTTTGTCGCCGTGGCGCGCGCCAAAGGCGCCAGTCGCAGCGGGGTGTTGTGGCGGCATGTGGCGCGCAACGCCATGCTGCCCGCGCTGACCATCGCCGGCATTTTGTTCGGCGAGCTGATCGCCGGGGCGCTGATCACCGAAACCGTGTTTGGCCGCAGCGGGCTGGGGCAACTGACCCTGCAGGCGGTGCTTAATCAAGACGTGGCGGTGTTGCAGGCGATTGTGGTGATTTCCGCCGCCGCCTTCGTCACCATCAACCTGCTGGTGGATCTGCTGTTCCCGCTGCTGGATCCCCGATTGAAAACGCAAACAGGAGCCGCCGTATGAGCAGTATCTCCTTTGAAAAAGCGACCGTGCCGGAACGCGATCTGGCCGGGCTGGAAAGCGAAGGCACCTTGCCGGCCAGCCGCCCGCGCCGCCGCAGGCGCGTGCCGGTGACGCTGCTGCTGGCCTGGGCGGTGATCGCCATTGCGGTGCTGTGGGCGTTGGCTCCGCAGCTGTTTACCGCCTACAGCGGCACCGAGGGCATTGCCGGCGCGCAGCGGCTGGCGCCGGGCGGGGCGCACTGGCTGGGCACCGATCAACTGGGGCGCGATCTTTACGCGCGCATTGTTTATGGCGCTTCGCAAACGCTGTCCGCCGCGCTGGTGGCGGTGGCGCTGGGCTTGCTGCTGGGCACCGCGCTCGGGCTGATTGCCGGTGCGGTGGGCGGCGTGGCGGACGATGCGGTCATGCGCCTGGTCGATGTGCTGCTGTCGATTCCCGGCCTGCTGCTGTCGCTAAGCATCATTATCCTGCTGGGGTTTGGCACGGTGAACGCCGCCATCGCCGTCGGCATCACCTCGGTCGCCAATTTCGCCCGCCTGGCGCGTGCGGAAGTGGTGCGGGTGCGGCACAGCGATTACGTCGAGGCGGCCTATGGCAGTGGCGGCACCTTTTGGGCGGTGCTGTGGCGGCACATTCTGCCGAACTCGCTGACCTCGGTGATTGCCTTCTCGGCGCTGCAATTCGGCAGCGCCATTCTGGCGATCGCCACCCTGAGCTTCCTCGGTTACGGCACGCCGCCGCCAACGCCGGAATGGGGACTGTTGATCGCCGAAGGGCGCAACTACATTTCCACCGCCTGGTGGCTGACCACTTTCCCCGGTTTGGCGGTGGTGGCGGTGGTGCTGGCGGCTAACCGCATCAGCCGCGCGCTGGCGAGGACGCATTGATGAGCATTCAAACCGCATTGCAACGGGCCGCCGCCACGCCGGTGCTGGAGCTGGACAAGGTTTCCATCGCCTATCAAGAGGCGGCCGGCAGCCGCCGGGTAGTGCACGACGTCTCTTTCTCGATCCAACCGGGTGAAGTGGTGGCGCTGGTCGGCGAGTCCGGTTCGGGCAAAACCACCACCGCGCAGGCGATCATTGGCTTGCTGACGGAAAACGGCCGTCTGGAGCAGGGGGCAATCCGCCTCAACGGCACCGACATTGCCCACTGGTCGTCACGCCGACTGGATGCGGTGCGCGGCGCGCAAATCAGCCTGATCCCGCAGGACCCTTCCAGCTCGCTTAACCCGGTAAAAACCATCGGCGAGCAGGTGGCGGAGATCGTCAACATTCACCGCCGCTTGCCGCGCAAGCAGGTGCAGCAGCGGGTGGTGGAACTGTTGACCCGGGTTGGCCTGACGCACCCGGAGCTGCGGGTGCGACAGTATCCGCACGAGCTTTCCGGCGGCATGAAACAGCGGGTATTGATCGCTATCGCCATTGCGTTGCAGCCGGCGCTGATCATCGCCGATGAACCCACCAGCGCGCTGGACGTCACGGTGCAGAAACGCATTCTTGATCTGATCGACGAACTGCGGCAGGAATTCGGCACCGCGGTATTACTGGTGACCCACGATCTGGCGGTGGCGGCGGAGCGCGCCGATAGGCTGCTGGTGTTCCGCCACGGCCGGGTGCAGGAGCAGGGCGTAACCGCCGAGGTGCTGCGTGCTCCCGCCAGCGACTATACCCGCCGGCTGTTTGCCGATGTGCCTTCGTTGGCCGGCGGCGCCGCGCCGCAGCTAAACCTTGGCACGCAGGAGCCGGCGATCCAGGTTAACGGGTTGGTGAAAGATTTTCGTCTGGCGGGCTCCGGCGGTAAAAGCTACCGCGCGCTGGATCGGGTTTTTTTCAGCGTGCAGAGCGGCACTACTCATGCGTTGGTGGGGGAATCCGGCTCCGGCAAGACCACGCTGGCGCGCTGCCTGCTCGGTTTTCAGCGGCCGGACGCCGGGCAAATCATTATCGACGGCACCGATTTCACCCGGCTGAAGGGGGAAGCGCTGCGCCAGTTCCGCCGCCGCATTCAGTTGGTGTACCAAAACCCCTTCGGTTCGCTCGATCCTTCGCAGACGCTGTATCAGGTCATCGAAGAGCCGTTGCTGAACTTCGAACCCTTGGGCAAAGCCGAGCGCTATCGCCGGGTGCGCGAGCTGTTTGAACGGGTGGCGCTGCCGGACGATCTGCTTGGCCGCAAGCCGCGCGAGTTGTCCGGCGGCCAACGCCAGCGGGTGGCTATCGCCCGCGCACTGGTGTTGCAGCCAAGGGTCCTGGTGCTGGACGAAGCCACTTCGGCGCTGGACGTGACGGTGCAGGCGCAGATCCTGCGCTTGCTGCAGGATTTGCAGCAAGCGTTGGGGCTGACCTATTTGTTTATCTCGCATGACCTGGCGACGGTGCGGCAGATTTCGCACAGCGTATCGGTGTTGCACCGTGGGCAGCAGGTGGACGGTGGCGCGACCCGCGACCTGTTCGCCATGCCGGGCAGCGATTACACCCGTCAGCTGATTGAGGCCATTCCCGGCCGCCAAGGGTATGCCGCACAGCCAAAGAGTGAGGACGCGTTCCATGAGCAGTAAGAGACTTGGTTTTTTCACCCGGTTGTTGGATCAGGGCAGCGCGCAACAGCGTTACCGGCTGGCGACCGAACAGATTGTGCATGCCGAACGGGCCGGGTTTGATACCGCCTGGGTGGCGCAGCACCATTTCCATGAGGATGAAGGCGGCCTGCCTTCGCCGCTGGTGTTTCTGGCGCAGGTGGCGGCGCGTACCCGCCATATTCGGTTGGGCACCGGGGTAATCACGCTGCCGATGGAATCGGCAATTCGCGTGGCGGAAGACACTGCGGTGCTGGATCTGCTGTCCGACGGCCGGCTGGAGGTTGGCATTGCCGCCGGCGGCACCCCGTCCTCGTTCAGCGCCTTCGGGTTCGATGCCCAACAGCGCAATGCGGTGTTTGCCGAGAACTTCGATACCCTGCTGCGGGCCTGGCGCGGCGAGGCGTTGGGCGGCGAGGATAACCGCTTGTATCCGGCAGCGCCGCAGTTGGCGCAGCGCGTCTGGCAAGCCACTTTCTCGGTGGAAGGCGGCGAGCGCGCAGGGCGGGCCGGTGATGGCCTGATGCTGTCGCGCACTCAACCCCGCCCGGCGGATGCGCCGGATTTGCCGCTGGACGCGTTGCAAAACCCGATTATCGATGCCTATCTGGCGGCGCTGCCGCCCGGCATAGCGCCGCGCATCATGGGCTCACGCACGGCGTTTGTCACCGACCATAGCCAACTGGCGCGGGACTTCGCCACGCAGGGGCTTGTGCGGGGGCTGGAACGCCTGCGCGCCAGCGGCCACCGGCCGTCCGATGAATCGCTCGACGGATTGATTCGCGCCTTTGACGTGCATCTGGGCACGCCGGATCAGGTTATTGCCTCGCTGCAAAAAGACAGCGCGCTGGCACGGGTGACCGATCTGGCGTTTCAGGTGCATTCGATCGACCCGCCGCACGCCCATGTGCTGCGTTCGATCGAGCTGATCGCCCGCCATGTTGCTCCGGAGCTGGGCTGGCAACGCCGCAATCCCGCTTCCGTCTCCCACGAACATCCCGCTGAGGAAAAGGTATGACAACCACATTGAACACTGAGGATCTGCTGGCGACGCTGGCGGAGATCGCGCCCGGTTCGGCATTGGCGCAGGCCAGAGCGACGCGTCAGGCGGCGACAGACGCCATTCAGGCCAGCTATCAGGCGCTGTTTGCTCCCGCCGACGCCGGGGATTTCCCGCCGGTGCAGCGGCTGCTGATCGCGCAGCGCATCAGCGAATGGCAGGCCGACCAGCCATTGGCCGCACACTACGCGGCGTTGCTGGAACAGCAGGGCGGCGCACCGGCCGGCCCGCGTTGGCAGGCGGCGCTGGATCATGCCGAACGGCTGGCGTTCAAGCCCGCCAGCGCCGACGCGCAGCATTTGCAGGGGTTGCAACAGGCCGGTTGGTCGCTGGACGACATCGTCACGCTGTCGCAACTGATCGCGTTTGTCAGCTTCCAAAGCCGCCTGCTGACCGGTTACCGGTTGCTGGGCGGCAAACCGGTTGAGGTGACCGGCACCCCGGTCAGGGCAGGCGGTTGGCGTACCGACCCCGTCACGTTGAGCGGCCGCCATGCGCCGCCGGTGTTTACTCGCCAGGAACTGGGGTGGGAACCCTGGATCGCCGCCAAGCCGCTGGCGGAGTTCGATGAGCCGGGCCAGGCGTTGTTGACGCGTTTCGGCCATAGCGATTCGGATTACTTCCGCCTGCTGGCGCGCAATCATCCGGTGCTGGAACAGCGCACGCTGGCGGACAGGGCGATTTTCTACACCCCTGGCGGGCTGGAGCGTAAAGATCGCGAACTGGCGGCGACGGTGGCCAGCAAGGTCAACGGTTGCATCTATTGCGCTTCGGTACATGCGCGCAAGGCGGCGCAACTGTCGAAACAAACGGAAGAGGTGCAGCGTCTGCTGGACGTAGCGCCGGGCGGCGTACTGAGTGAGGGGCAAGGGGATCGCTGGCGGGCGCAGATTGATTTTGCCGCCGCGCTGTCCGCCACGCCGCCGCAGGCTGACGCCCGGCATCTGGCAGCGCTGCGCGAGCAGGGGCTGGACGAACTGGCGCTGTTGGATCTGGTGCAATCAACGGCGTTCTTTGCCTGGGCTAACCGGCTGATGCTAACCCTCGGCGAACCCTTCGACGACTAAGGCGGACGGTCGCTTTACATCGGCCACACCGCATCGCGCACGGTGATCGCTCTGGGCAGCAGGCCCAGGGCGTAAAACCGGTCGGCAATGCTTTGTTGTTCGCGGATAACCTGGACATTCATGGCGCGGGTTTCATGGCTGCGGCGCGACAACGCCAGCTCGAGCGAGGCCGGTGGCAATCCCAGTTCGCTGGAGAGATAACGCGCCGCTTCAACCGGCTGCTCGGCAATGTAGCGGCCGGTATTTTGCAGCGCCAGCATCACCTGCTGGAGCAGATCGCCCGACTGCTCGGCAAAGCGACGTCTCGCCAGATAGAACTGCTGATTCAGCACCCGCTGCGTGCCGTCGGCGATCACCCGCAATTCCCCCGAACGCTGCGCGTCGCTGAGCAACGGATCCCACATCATCCAGGCGTCTACCGCCTGATAGTCGGTCGCCGACAGCGGATACTTCGGCGGTGCGTAGACTATGCGCACGTCGCTTAGCGCCAGCCCTTGCTCGTCGAGCATCTGCACCAGTAAATAGTGGACGTTGGAGCCTTTGTTGACCGCGATGCGCTTGCCGCGCAGATCGGCGGCGCTGCGGATCGGGCTGTCGTTCGGGACTACCATCGCCACGCTTTGCGGCGCCGGCGGTTCATAGGCCACATAGACCATGCCATGCCCTTGAGCCTGGGCGAAAATCGGCGGCACCTCGCCGGTGGTGCCGAAATCGATCTCATCGTTGTTCAGCGCATGCAACAGCTGCGGCCCGGCGGGGAACTCGCTCCACAGGATGCTGATGTGCCGGTCGGCGAAGCGCTGCTCCAGACTTTGCCGCGCTTTGAGCACCCCGAGATTGCCGAATTTCTGATAGCCGATACGCAACTGTTGTTCCTGCTGCGGCCAGGTGGCGGCAGGCGAAACGGCAGTAGAGGTGGCGCGGCGGCGTGGCTTGATCAACCCGAGATGCGCCAGGTGGGTGCGCAGCGTGTTGCGGCTGATGCCAAGCAGCATGGCGGTTTGCAACTGGTTGCCGTCGCTGGCCTCGAAGGCGCTGCGCACCAGCGAGTTCAGCACCCGTTGATAGAGCTGCGTGGTGTCCCCTTGCAACTGGCGGCGCATAAAGTGCCCGATTGCGTCATCACCGGCGATGCCGGCATCTTGCAGGTTTTGATTCAGCCGCAACTGGTGGGGGGCGATCAGCGCATCTTTGCTCAGCAGTACGGCGTTGTGCAGGGTATTTTCCAGTTCACGCACGTTGCCCGGCCAGTGGTAATCCAGCAGCGCCTGCAGGGTTTCCGGTGCCAACCGCAGTCGTGGCCGCCCCAACCGGTGGCCGTACAGCATAAGAAAATGCTGGGCCAACACCGGAATGTCGTCCGGCCGTTGGCGCAGCGGCGGCAGCGTAACTGCGGCTACGTTGAGCCGATAATAGAGGTCTTCGCGAAACAAGCGCTCGCGGATCGCGTTGGCCAAATCCACATGGGTGGCGGCAATCACCCGGACATTCACCTTCAACGCCTTGCGCGAACCGACGCGGGTGATCTCCCGTTCCTGCAATACCCGCAACAGCTTTACCTGTAATGGCAGGCTCAGCTCGCCTATTTCATCCAGCAGCAGGGTGCCGCCTTCCGCCGCCTCGAACCACCCCTGATGGGTGCTGGTGGCACCGGTAAAGGCGCCTTTCTCATGGCCGAACAGCTCGGCCTCGGCGAGGCTTTCGGTCAGCGCGCCGCAGTTCACCGCCAAAAACGGCTGATGACGGCGCAGGCTGTTGTGGTGCAGATAGCGCGCCACCACCTCCTTGCCTGTGCCGGTTTCACCGACGATCAGCACGGTGGCTTCGGTCGGCGCCAGCCGGTCCAGCACGCTTTGAAAGGCGATCGACGCCGGGTCGATCAGCACCGGTTTGTCTGGCGCATAGGGTTGTGGGTTATGCATTGGGCGGCTCCAGGCTTGGCGAGGCTAACGGAGAAAAAATCTTATCCCAGCAGGGCGCCAACGGCGAGGGGAGCAAAAGTGCGAGGTGCTGCAAAAGCAGCAGTTCATCAGCAACGGTTGTTGCCAATGCAGCAGTTTTGCCCGCGCTGTAAATCTACAACCGGATGATTTTAAACAACTAAAAAATTCCACGACGCTGGCATGCATCCTGCTAACAGATTTATAACCAAAGGGTAATTTTCTATCGATAAAAACCAGGAATGGTTATATGGGAAAGGCATAATGACTGAGTCCGTGAAAGAGAATATTAACGTTTTCTGGTTCCTGCCGACCCACGGCGACGGCCGTTACCTCGGCACCGCTCAAGGCGGGCGGCCGGTGGATTTACCCTACCTGCAACAAGTGGCGCTGGCCGCCGACAATCTGGGGTATTACGGCGTGCTGATCCCCACCGGCAAGAGCTGTGAAGATTCCTGGCTGGTGGCGGCGGCACTGGCGCCGATCACCCGCCGTCTGCGCTATCTGGTGGCGGTAAGGCCGGGTTTGCAGCCGCCGAGCCTGGCTGCGCGCATGGCGGCGACGCTGGACCGGCTGTCCGAGGGGCGGCTGTTGATCAACGTGGTGACCGGCGGCGACCCGGTAGAGAACAAGGGAGACGGCATTTTCCTTAACCACGCTGAGCGCTATGAGGTGACGCAGGAGTTTCTCGAGGTCTACCAGCGCTTAATGAAGGGCGAAAAGGTTGATTTTGCAGGTAGGCACATTCGTGTCGAAGGCGCGGAACTGTTGTTCCCGCCGGTGCAGGAAAACGGCCCGCCGCTCTATTTCGGCGGTTCCTCCGAAGAGGCTATCGGCATCGCCGCCAACCAGATAGACACCTATCTCACCTGGGGCGAGCCGCTGGAGCAGGTGGCGGAGAAACTGGCGGTGGTGCGCCAACGCGCCGAACAACAGGGGCGCAAGCTCAACTACGGCATTCGCCTGCACGTCATCGTGCGCGAGACGGAAGAGGAGGCCTGGGCCGCCGCCGATCGGTTGATAAGCCATCTGGACGAAGGCACCATTGCCGCCGCGCAGAAAATTTTTGCGCGCATGGATTCCACCGGGCAAAAACGCATGAGCGCACTGCACGGCGGCTCGCGGGACGATCTGCGCATCGGCCCTAACCTGTGGGCCGGCGTCGGCCTGGTGCGCGGCGGCGCCGGCACCGCGCTGGTGGGTAATCCGCAGCAGGTGGCGGAGCGCATTCTCGAGTATCGGCAGCTTGGCATCGACAACTTTATCCTTTCCGGCTACCCGCACCTCGAAGAGGCCCATCGCTTCGCCGAACTGGTGATGCCGCTGCTGCCGCTGGCGCAGCCGTTGAACCCGACGGCGCGCACGGTGAATACCGGCCCGTTCGGGGAAACCATCGGCGGCGACAAACGGCCAGCCTGAGGATCAAGGCGGCGTGATGGCCGCGTGCGCAATACCCCAACTCCCTCAGGGTTAAGCACCCAATCTCATTCTGCGGCAGCGTTTTCTGCCGCAGTTTTATCTTTCAAAAAGAGAATAATTACGTTTCCCTGCATTTTTTTAACGTGGGTTACAAACGTACACATCTCTTATCTATATCGTGACGAATAATTCAAATTGATAAAATTGCCCGCCGTAATAAATGCTCAGATACTCGGGTTTTGAGTTGGCGTAATTAAAATAAGAGCAATCAGCTCAGATGCCAGTGCATTTACCAGGGGAAATGGGCCAGATGGGCAGTTTTTTTAAGCAGGTATATCGGTATTCTCATTCTCGCCCTTATCGGCACAATGAAAATCTCTGGCCCTATGTGAGGATTGAGCGGGCCCAAAGCGGCGAAATTGCCGTATTGCATTATAAAAAAAAGCCGGTTCCACTGGTAGCGCTGTCCGCGTTGAAAGACAGTTGCCAGGGGCCGCTGCTGCTTACCGCAACCGGGCCTTCGGTTAACGACATTTGTTTTAACCATATTCCCGCCATGCCGACAATGGGGGTTAATGGCGCTTATTCGCTGCACCCGCGGGTCGATTTTCACTTTTACGTTATCGTCGACATGGGGTTTATTGATCAACGGCCGGATATTATAGAAAACATTATCCTGAAGCCGGATTTAATTCTTTTTACCACGGTGCACGGCATTGCCAAAATAATCGACCGCTTTACGCTGGCGGGCGTGAAGTGCCGGTTTGCCGTGGTAGAAGATGCGGCATTTAAAATCTACAGCCCCAAAATAACCCCCTCAGAGCTGTGGGAGCATTACCGAAACGACCACAGCGTCTCTTTTTCATCGGCCAATAAAACCATTGCCTTCACCCACGATATTCGGCGCGGGATTTTCGATGCCGGCACGGTGGTTTATTGGGCTTTCCAGATCATTTCATTTCTGGGGTTCAAACAGCTGTTTATTGCCGGATTGGATATGAATAATTTCCATTTGCCGCGCTTTTATGAAACGAAGGAAAATAAACTGCCCACTTTTTTACCTGAAAAAATTGACGATATCATCATGCCTGCCTTTAGCCACGCCGGTGAAAGAATGAAAAACAACAGTATTGCCATCAAGAATTTTTCGTTGAGCAGCGCCATTGACAGTAATATTTTTGAAAAGGTTGATTATAATGATTTTTTCAAAAAAGGCTGATGTCACTACGGCTTTCTATGTTTACCCATTCCTTGCCTTTTCATTTTTCAGCGCCGTGTTTTGCGGGTATACCCGGGTCAATAATTTATTCCATATTGCCGCTTTTTTTTACCTTATCGCATTGGTCACCCGCCCGGAGCTCCGTTCGGCATGGCTAAAGCAGCGCAAGGCGCTACAGGGGCTGGCGTTGGCGGCGTGTTTTTTGGCCTATTACTCCGCCAGCAATCTTTGGGGGGGAACGCCGGACGATACGGGGTCGGCCTTTACCCACAGCGCTTATATTCTGATCTACCTTGCCCTGCTGGTCACCTTGTTGGCTGGGCCCAGGCGTAATTTCTTACTCTGCGCGGTGATTGCCGGCATTGTGCTGCTGTGCGCGTATCTGGCTATAAGCGATTATCAGGCCATTTATACCCTCAGGGAGACCTCGGTCCTCAATCCGGGCCCGCGTAATGTGATCGATCTCGCCGGCTATGCCGCCGTGGGCATTATTTTAAGCTTGATGGTATTGCGCGATACCCGGCAAAAGAAAGTGCTGCTGGCGATCCCGCCGCTGTTTGCCTTTATGGTGCTGACGCAAAGCCGTGGCCCGTTGATTGCGTTATTGGCAGCGCTGGCATTGACGACCTCATTCGTTACGCTCAATAAAAAAACGGCTATGGGCATTGCGGCCACGATGATACTTGCCGTCGTCGTCGTTTTGTTTTCTGACATTGGCGAGATGCTGATTACGCGCTTTGAAGAGCTGTACCAACAGAGTTTTGTGCGCATGAGCATTTGGCGACACAGCCTGTCGCTGATAGGTCAGGCGCCGTTTTTTGGCTATGGCTTTGATAAAGAACTGACCTTTACCAACTATACCGGTGAGTTTATTCATACGACCCACAGCCTGTATCTGGGCGCGTTGCTCAAGGGAGGATTGGTCGGGTTCTGTTTATTCGCCGCGTTGCTGGGGTTTGGAGCACGGCTTGCGCTGAGCCATCTCAGGGCCGGCCGCCGCCTGGAGGCCGCCTTATACCTGTTTATGCTGATCTTCTATTGCTCGCAGGGCATGTTTGTCATCGCCAACCCGGCCGAGTTTTGGTACCTGTTCTGGTTCCCGGTGGCGATGGTATTGACGTCGCCGCCGCCTGCCGAAAATTGATCAGCCGTGAAGGGGGGATAGTGCCAAGGCATTCGCCACTTTTTCAAACACCTGGTTCTCGGTGATGATGCTTAGCGGTTGGCGGCGTTGCGCTAGGCTAAGTTTTTCGGCATCGATCGGCACGTACATCACCTGATGCAGTTCGCTATTTTGATAGGGGCCGGTGTGCTGCGGATTTGCCGTGACAAACAGGCTGACGGTCGGCGTTTTCAGGGCGATGGCCAGGTGTAACGGGCCGGTGTCGCCGGTCACCAGAACCTGCATGTTTTCCATGACCGCCAGCAACTGCGGCAGCGTGGTTTTGCCGATATGGCTGACCACCCGTTGCCGTTCGGCTGCCGTCAATCCCGCCATAAACGCCTGCTCGATATCCCGCTCTTTAGGGGCGCCGATTAATTCAATTTGGTTATGCGCCGACTGCGCCAGCAAGAGCTTTGCCAGACGGATAAACTGGCCGACGGGCCAGCAGCGCAACGGTTCAGACGCGCCCATCTGAAAGCCGATAACGGTTTTCCCCACGGCCTTGTCTCTCGGCGGGAAGGCGATGGGAATAAACATCTCGGTGTTTTGAGTCTCGCAACCCAATTGGGCCACCAGATCCAGCTTGCGCTGAATTAAATGCCCGCCGGTGCTGCGGCTTACGCCACTCAGCCAGCGCTCCATGCCGGTGGCTTTATTGCCGTAGGCGTCTTTGAACACATAGTGGCAGCCGGCGGTAATCGCGGTGATCACGTCATAAGGGGATTTTGAGTGCAGGATGATGGCCAACTGGGGCCGGCGTTTTCGCAGTTGGCAAATTACGCCAAGCATGTCTTTCGCTTTATGATCCCAATAGATGACATGGTCAAAGTAACGGCTGGTCGCGACCAGTTGCTTGTTTTTGTGGCTGGAAACGAGAGTGATGCCGGCCGCCGGATAACGTTCGCGCAGCGCGCGAATGGCCGGCGTATTGAACATCAGATCGCCAAGGGCGGTGGTGGAAAAAATAACGATACTGTCGAAAACCAGGTCCGGCTTAAAAGTGGCCTTGTCTTTGAAATGCCCTCCCAGCCGGGTGTAAAGTTGCAGGCCAGCGTTGGCCGCCGTTATTTTCCACTGTTTCGACATCTTGATTCACTTTGAGTTGATTGGCGCGCCGCTCGGACAGGTGCATCATATGATGTTTACCTCAACGGGCCAATGGGCGGCAATATATTGCTACATATGTTTGCGTAACCTTAATAAAGGGCAGCGGGCTGCCCCTGTGTTGCATCAATTTGGCCAAACCTGCGAACTGCGCGGCGTATCCATCCGGTAATCCGAATAGGGCCGCGTGAAGATCTCGCGCCCCAGATCGCGGGCGGCCAACAGCGGGTTACGCGGATCGCGGCCGATTTCGCCCCGGCTGTTGCCTGCGCCATGCACTACCCCGACAAACTCGGAGTGCGAGTAGCGGCTGAACTCCTGGATTTGATGCGCGATGCCCATTGCCGCGCCGGGGTAGGTTTCTTCCGAGGCGACCGCCAGCCCGATGCGTTTGCCGCTCATGCGCTGATGCACCTGCTTCGCATCCGGATAGGCGTCGGCGTAATAGCTGAAAGCGCGGTCGAAAAAGGCTTTGGTCTGCGCCGACATGCCGTACCAGTAAATGGGGGTGCAAAACACCGCCGCATCGGCCGGCAGAAAATGTTCCAGGAACAGCTCGCCATAGCGGTCGGTCGGCGGTGGGCTGTGGCGCTCATCCGTCAGAAATCCGCTGATATAATCATCCAGAAAATGCAGGCTGGCCCCGGTTCCCGCCTCGGCGGCACCCGCCATGACGGCTTGCGCCAAAGCGGCGCTGTTGCCGTCGCGGCGCGGGCTGCCGACCAGCACGATAAGGCGTTTGGGTTGATGAGTTGAATTCATGTGATTCTCCGTTTGCCGAGCGTGAAATTGTCATTGCCACTCTATGGGGAACAAGGAACAGGCGACAAATGACGCTTTCTCTGCCAGGATGAATTCAATTCATCCCTATGGATTGTCCACTATGTTCGCCACGCTTCCGGTTACCGCACTGCGCACCTTTGAATCCGCCGCCCGCCTGCGCAGTTTTAAACAGGCTGCGCTGGAGCTGGCGGTTACGCCGACCGCAGTTTCGCACCAGATCAAGGCGCTGGAGCGGCAACTGGGTTTTGCCCTGTTCGACAGGGTGCCGCGCGGCGTGCGGCTGACGGAGAAAGGGGAGCGTTTGTTCGCAGGGGTACATACCGCGCTGCTCGATGTGGCAAATACGCTGGATGCGCTGCGGCCGGTGCCCAGCGCCGGCGCGCTGTGCGTTTCCGTGACCCATTCTTTCGCTGCCCTGTGGCTGGTGCCGCGCCTGGGGCGTTTTTATCAGGCTTATCCGCACTATCTGGTTCGTCTGGAGGCTTGCGCTGAGGTGATCGACCTGCAGCAGGACGCCAGCGTGGACATTGCCATACGCTACAGCAGCGCCAATTATCCTCGATTGCATCAGGCCGCACGGTTGGAAGAACGTTTTGGCGTTTACGGCGCGCCGGGGCTGTCTGCCACACAGTTGCAAACGCCTGCGCTGATCACCGTTCGCTGGCGCGATTCAACGCTGTATGAAAACGGCTGGCGCGACTGGTGCCTGGCTGCCGAGGTCGACTGGTGGCAGCGGCACAGGTCGCTGCGTGCCTACGATGAGGAGCATTATGCCTTGCAGGCGGCGGTGGCCGGGCAGGGGCTGGTGCTGGCCAGTTCAGTGATGGTGTCCGATCTGGTGCGTAACGGCCTGCTGGTGGCTTACCGACCGGAAATTGGCGTACCGGGCGCCGCTTATACCGCGCTTTGCGTGCCTGGGCGCGAACGACACCCGCCGGTGCGGGCGTTTCTGGGCTGGTTGCAGCAGGAATTGCGGTATTGAATACAGCACAAAATAAAAACTTTTCTGATGTGGAGCATGGGAATATTGGGTAAATTCGGTATTCCATTCCCATGAGAGAGATGTCCATGAGCCAGCCAAGAACTTCTGATTACCCGATTGATGCACAGTTTATTGAACGCTGGTCGCCGCGTGCGCTGGCCAATGATCCTATCGACGACGAAACCCTGTTGAGCTTCTTTGAAGCGGCGCGCTGGTCACCTTCGGCCTATAACATCCAGCCCTGGCGTTTTGCTTACAGCAAGCACGGCTCGGCCAGTTGGGACAGCTACCTGGATTTCCTGATTGAGTTCAACCGCGGTTGGGCGCAACACGCCTCGGCGCTGGTGGTGGTCATCTCCAAAACCACCAGCCTGAATGGCGATAAGGAAGTCGCTAACCCAAGCCATGCGTTTGATGCCGGCGCCGCCTGGGCGAACCTGGCGTTGCAGGCGCACTTGAAAGGCTGGCTGACCCACTGCATGGGCGGCGTCCACCACGACAAAATCAAGGCGGCGCTGAACCTGCCGGATAACTATGTGGTGCACGGCATGGTGGCGATCGGCAAAGCGGGTGATAAATCCCAGTTGCCGGAGTTCCTGCAGCAAAAGGAGATCCCTTCAGGGCGGTTGCCGCTGGAGCAGACGGTGGTCGAAGGGCTGAACTTCACCCTGTAATCGTTTCGCCTGACGTGAAAAAGCCCGCAGAGGATAACTTTGCGGGCTTTTTGCTTTCTTCAAGCCTTGCTCATCACCACAACCAGATAAATGCAGGGCTCGTCGCTCTCGTTTTTGAACACGCAGTCCGCCGGTGGGCCAAGTTCAAGGCAATCCCCTGCGGCCATTTCATGGCGATTTTCCCCTTCCAGGAACACCAGCTCGCCGGACAGTAACCAGATTAATTGGCGTTTGAACGCGTAGACGGAGGCCGGCATCGGGATCTCCGCCCCGGCGGGCAGCTCAACGCGCACCAGATCGAGCGGAATGTCTGAGCGCGGGGACACATGACGGCGGACGTAACCGCTCTCGGGATCGACCCAGACCGGTTGATCCTCCCGGCGCAGCAGCCGGCCTTCCTGCGTTTCCGCACGCGCGATCAGTTTGGACATGCTCAGGCCGAAGGCGCCGGAGAGCCTGGCCAGCAGCATGGCGGTGGGGCTGCTGTCGCCGCGTTCAATTTTATGCACCATGGCCCGCGAAACGCCGGCCCGCTCGGCCAGATCGGACAAGGACCAATGGCGGGCTTCGCGTTCGATGCGGATGCGTGCGCCGATGCGCTGATTTAGGTTGTCTAATTTATTGTTCATATCGTAGTATGATAGTGGACAGTCAACCAGGGGGTCAACATGCTTATCCGTAACGCGACTATAACCGATAGCGAAGGCATTGCCGCTATCTATAACGACGCCGTGCTTAACACCACGGCGATCTGGAATGAACTCACCGTCGATGCGGCGAACCGTGCGGCATGGATGGCGGAACGCCAGGCGGTGGGGTATCCGGTGCTGGTGGCCAGCAACGAGGCGGGCGAGGTGATTGGCTATGCCTCGTTCGGCGACTGGCGGGCGTGGGACGGCTATCGTCACACCGTGGAGCACTCGGTGTATGTGCGGCGCGACAGCCGCGGCGGCGGGGTGGGGAAAACCCTGCTGACAGCCCTGATCGAACAGGCGAGGGCGATAGGTAAACATGTGATGGTGGCGGGCATCGAATCCGGCAATACCGCGTCGATACAGCTGCACCTTAATCTGGGGTTCCAGAACGTGGGGCGGATGAGCGAAGTGGGCGCCAAATTCGGCAAATGGCTGGATTTGACCTTTTTGCAGTTGCAGCTTGATCACGAAAAATCGCCGCCGGTCCGCTAATCCTATGAATATCATGCTATTGCTGCTGGTGGCGGCGGGTGTCAGCCTGGTTGCCCAGAACCTGCTGATGGTGCGCATCAGCGAAAGCGCATCGACGATCCTGATCGCTCTGGTGATCAACTCCAGCGTCGGCCTGCTGCTGTTGATGGCGCTGCTGTTCGCCAAAAACGGCGCCAGCGCCCTGGCGGAGGTGACCGGCAATTTCAGGGGCTGGATGCTGTTGCCCGGCTTGCTGGGCTCGTTCTTCGTCTTTTCCGGCATTTTGGGTTACCAAAAGCTGGGGGCAGCGACCACCATTTCGGTGCTGATCGCCAGCCAACTGGTGGCGGGGTTGGGGGTGGATATTTACAAGGCCGGGCCTGCTGCGCTGCGCGACAATCTGCCTGCGCTGTTCGGCGCCGTTTTGTTGGTTGTGGGTGCTTTTTTGGTGGCCAGAAGAAGTTTTTGAAGAGAAAAAGCCCGCCGGTTTTTCCTCAGGCGGGCTTGTCGGCATCGGCGCGGGCCTACAGGTTAGCCGTTTTCACTAAGGCGCTCGGGCGGTGCGTCTATGCCGAGTATGGCCGTGCTTTTACGGTATGAGCACAAGATAAAGGCGAGCCCGAGCAGACAAGCGGAAACAATGACAAACCGGCTGTTGATCAACTGCGAAAGCGCACCCCCCAACAAGGCAGCCGGCGGCATGATCCCCCAGGTGATGAAGCGAAAGCTGGCGTTGATCCGACCCAGAAGGTATTCGGGGCTAACCAACTGCCGGAGGCTGATAATATTGACCACTCCAATGGACGACCCCCAGCCTGCGCAAAACAGGAAGACGCCGAGTAGCAGCTGATCTTGCGATGCTGCTTGCGTCACGGTGCAAATAGCCAAAGTGAAAAGGCTGTAGATCACTCCGCCCACCATGATGCTGCGCCCGTGCCCCAGCCGTTCGCTGGCCTTGCCGGCGCAGAGCGCGCCGATCAATCCCCCCAGCCCCTGCAGCCCCAGAATCAAGCCGACTTGCGTGGTGGCAAGGCCCAGCGTGCGGGTGAGATAAACCATGATTTGCGGGGTCGCCGCACAGGCGAAGATGTTCCACACCGCGCCGATAATCACCAGGCGGCGTAACGGTGGTGAATGGAAAAGGGTGTGAATGCCCAGCTTGATTTGACTGAGGCTTGACGGACGGGCGCCCTCGGGAGGCGCAGGCTTATTCTTGGGCACGGTCAGGATCATGCTGCTGCCCATCAGAAACAGCAGGCTGTTCAATAACAAGGCCCCTGGAATGCCGGCAATTTTTAACAGCATGCCGCCCACGGCAGGCCCGACCAACTCTGCCGCACCGGCAATGGCCGCCAGAGCGCCGTTGCCTTTGGCAATCAGCCGTCCGGGAACCAGCGCAGGGATATAAGTCCAGTAAGCCACTTCAAAATAGACATTGGCGGCGCCGACGATAAAGACCATCGCCGCCAGAGTCATCACCGACAATGCGCCGGTCCAAACGATAAACATGATTATCAGCAACAAAACGACACGCAGAAAATTGGCGCAAAACAGAATCGACCGACGCTCCCACTTATCAGCGGACACGCCGGCGATCAGGCTGAAGATGATAAAGGGCAAACGTTCGCTGGCGGCGAGAAGGCCTATCTCAAAGGGTGTCGCATCAAGAAAGGTTATGGCGATGAGCGGGATAACGATAATCACTATCGCCGTGCCGAGCTGAGTGGCAATATCTCCCATACAGAATCGTACGAAGGCCGGATAATGAAAAATCGAATCCCGTGTTGTCATTTGAACTGCTTCCTTAGCTCGCCAGTGTGCATGCAGTAAACCTTACGCAAAGTATTTTGCCGTTTCCAATCCAATCAGCGCATCTATTTCGTTCAGGAAGCGATGCCCTTTTTCAGCCACTTCCTGCGGGGTTTCGGCCAGAATAATGACGTGCCCCATAATGCTGAAATTGCCCCCGTAGCGCCCAATCTCCTTACCGGCAAAGATATTCAGCGTATTGTGCGGGATCTCGTAGCGAGCCAGCAGTTCATCGAGTTGTTCCGGTCGGAAGGATGAGGAGATGGTGCCTCCATGTCTGGCCGCCACCGCGAGAGTAATCCCCGCATTGGTAAACTCATCGTCGCTGACAGTGACCGGCTCCCCCAGATGCAGACGGATCAAATACTCGAAAGGATCGTGGCCTGTCTGAATCTGATACATGATCGGAGACACGCTGCCCATCATTCGGGCATTGATTTCCACCAGCACCGGGCCGCTGTCGGTTAACAGCAATTCTACGTGATACAGGCCAATCTGAATGTTCAGGGCGGTAAACACCGCTTGCAGATAGGTTTTCATCTCGTCACGCGTTTGTTTCGGTAAACCGGAGGGCATGACCGCCGCCAGTTCCAGCAGATCGTAATAATGCGCGCGGTAACGGGTGGTGGTGGCGTAAAACATGACCTCGCCTTCACGCACGATCACCTCAGCGGAGTGCAGGGTGCCGGTGACGTATTCTTCGATGATATATTCATGCGACACCACACTGTCAATCAAGGCGCTGTTGGCCCGATCGATCTTCAGGTTATCGATATAATTATCGAAATCGCTCTGCGTGTGGCAAATAGCGGAAAATTGTTTGGCAAAGCCGCGAATGGGTTTTACCACAAACGGCAGCTTGATTTTTTTTGGCCCTTGCAGCAGTTCCTCTTCATTTAACACCTCAAAATCCGGTGAGCGGATACCGTTGCTCTTAAGGGTGGTGCGCAAGCGATTTTTAAATATCGCATTGCCCAGATCTTGCGGGCTGGGATAGCGCGTTCCCCATTTTTCAGCCGCACAGGCGGCCGCCATGATGCCGGTCTCGGCCGAGCTGATTACCGTGTCGAACGGATTCTCTTTCACCAAGGCCTCGAGTACGGGGAAAAGATGCTCGTTTTCCAATGTATCTACCTCGATATAACGATCGACATGGCCTAACTGGTTAGCCAGTTTCGCCGGGTCTTTCGACATGATGCTGACGAAACTCGAAGACTTGGTCGGATGAATAAAGGTGACCTGGTGGCCGAGCCGCTGAGCGCTGCGAAAGGCGTTCAGACCGGTCGGGGTGCTGTCGATAAAGATAACGTGAGCCATAAGCATTTCTCCTTGGAATAAAATAGCAACTAATTTGGGAAACCACAGAGCAACAGATTGATAAAGAACAGCACGCTGAGAGCCGTGACGCAGAAAGTGGCGTTGGGCATACGAATGGGAACGCAGGTTATTTGCAAAATGGAAATGATGGCCGTAATGAGCAGCACCAGGCCGCCGGGCAAATAACCGGCCGTGTTCAGCAACAGCATATTGATGATAATAAAAGCGGCATAAGGCGTTTGCAGGCCATAAGCGCTCTCATCCCCCGATCCTGTCTGCAGGGTGAAGTGCGACAGGCGCACGCAGCCAAACAGGACGATAGAGGCCGAAATAACGCCGGTCAGAAGGGGGGTATAGGCAAACTGCTGGAACAGCAATACGGCGGTAACCACATTGAAATTCAGCATATCGGCCAATGTATCGAACTGTTTGCCAAATGCCCGCTTCTCTTGCTGATGAGCATAAAAACGCCGGGCCAGATATCCATCAAGATGATCGAGCAAAATAGCGATAAACACCAACAGGATCGCCCACTCCGCGCGGTGGGCTAAAACCAGCATCAGCGCTACGATCCCCGCAAGAACATTGATCGCGGTTACCAGATTCGCGCCATCTATATATTTACCGGGCATCAGCCAGTAGCGTCGTTTTGACATCATGGCAGTTCCAGTTTTTGAGCGAGCGTGGCGTGGTGGCAATTAGCCAATCGCTCAAGCGCGGTGTGGAACGTCGGTTCATCACAGCACAAGACGATCCTGATATGGTCGGCGCAGCTTTGCCCGTAAATAATGCCGGGGACCGTGGCGACGCGTGCAACCTGCAATAAGTAATCCGCGACGCTCTCGCCCACGGTGGCGAAGCGTTGCCGTTGTGCCGGTGGCAAACGTTGATAGAGCCCTCTGACGCAGGGAAACAAAAACATTCCCCCCATCGGCGAACGTGGCCAACTGAACCCCAGCGTTGGCGTTAACCGCTGTTTTGCCAGGCGTATTCGCGAGTGAAGCATTTTTTGCTGGTCCGCCAGCCAATCGTCGGTCTGTGCGTCCTGGAGTATGCGCAGGGCAATCTGTTCATATTGGCGGTTAACGCCAAGCACCAGGTAGTCGTGGGTTTTGCTGGCCGTGGCGATAAATTCGGCGCTTCCGACCAACCAGCCAATGCGCAGGCCGGGAATGCCGAATTTTTTGGAAAAACTGTTGGCCAGAACCGTCCTGCTCGCCAAGGGATCAAAGCTGCGTGCAGGGTAATGCGGGCGGTTAAATGCCATGCTGTCATAGACTTCATCGTGAATAATCCAGGCGCCGCTGCGTTCTGCGCAGCGCATGAGCTGTTGCCATTCCTCGGCCGACAGCACATACCCCGATGGGTTTTCCGGGGAATTGACAATCACCGCTTTTGCCCCGCCGAGTTGGCTTCGGAATGACGGGTCGCTGTCGATCAAATCGGTGAATTCGGCATCGCCGACCGGGCGCGAAAAGCGCCGAGGCTGGCGGCCGAGAGCCAGCAGGGCGCGTTCATACAGCATATAGGAAGGATCGGTGATCGCCAGCGTATCCCCAGGATTCGAGCAGCACAGAATCGCCAGTGCGACGGCTTCAACGCCTCCGTGGGTGATTAAAACCTCGGTTTCAGGATTAATCTTGAGGTTATAACGGCGCAGATACCAGTCAGCGATCGCCTGACGCAGCGCCAGGGATCCCAACGAGTGCCCATAACGTTTCGCCGAGGAAAGAAACGCCTCCTGGGTCAGATCAGTCTGGGCAATCTCTGCCAGCAAATGCGCGGGTGGGCCAAATGCCGGTTCACCGATGCTCATGTTCATGATATCCGGATTGTCACGAGCGGCCTGCGAGATGGCTTTTGATACGTAAACCCCGATGTCGGACAACGTGCTGTTCAGCAGCGCCGGTTTCACTTGATCCAATGCGTTAGGCTCTTTCATGAGGTTAAGATCTCCTCGGCCAGATGGGTAGCCCGTTGCAGGTCGTTGTGATTGTCCACTTCAATCCAGGGGCGGCCGCCGGCGTCGACGTAGGCCGTCGGAAAACGGGAGAATGCCTGTTCGAAAATTTTGTAAAGCTGCATTTCCCCTTCAAACGGCAAGGTACTCAGCGCATCGACGATAAACTGCCGTGCCGCTTCGCCCAATTTGACGAAGCAGATAAATTCGCCGATGGCACCATCACCCGGTTGGCTTTTTGCCGTCCCATGCTCAATAAACAACAAATGTTCAACCTTGCCATTGGGGGCGATAACCAGCGTATCGATACTGGGATTTTTGCTGTCGGAATCCACCGCAATGCAAATTTCGGCCGGGTTGTCTATTACCTGCTTGAGCAACGATGGCGGGATAAGCAGGTCGCCTTCATAGTAAATCACCGGCCCAGGGTGTTGACTGAGGGCCAGCCAGGCGCTCCAGTCCAGATTGCGGGATTTGAACTGTGGATTGTGCGAGACAATAAAATGGCTGCCCCCCAATGATTCAAACAGAATCTGCGCGACCTCCGTGGCACCGTGCCCCAGAACAAAGGTTTTATGCCCGATGCCGGCGCGGTCGAAGGATTCGAGTTGGTAATCCACCATTCGTCGTTTTCCAAGCATCAGGCTGGCTTTATGCCGGGATGTGGTCAGTGGCAGTAGTCTGCTGCTGGAACCTGCCATTAAACATGCAAGACGCATTTTCAATCTCCTTGTGTAAAACAGCCGCCGGGTGGCAGGCCGGGGGTTACTCGGCGCGTTCCAGACCGGTTGACCAGCTTGCGCCTTGCGCATGGTTAACAACGATCGCTTTACCGTGATAAGCCTCATCGCGCGAGAAGGTGCCGGTGTAACGACCATCGATGACGATCGGGCCAATGCATACCATTCTTGGATTGTTCTGTTGATGCGGCAGGGTGTACGTCCATATGTCGTCAACAATGTCCTGCAGGACAAAAGAACCGCCTTCCGTCAGTTGCCGTTCCAACTGCGCACGCCATTGCGGAGCCGACATCTGTCTGCCAAACATCACCTGGTAACCGCACAGGCCCAGCCCCGGTTTTAAAACCAGATTGCTCTGTTCGCGTATCGCTCTGGCCAAATTGCCCGGCGTTAAAATAAAGGTGGGGGGAATGTGGGCATCGATCAGTGCGCGCTCTTGCTCAGTGAACAGGTGGGCATAATCGGGATCGGTGAGAAGGGCCAGGTTTGCTTTGTTGTCGTAAACCGCACAGCTGGCCGGTACGCTGAACAGGTCTATCTGGCCCTGATTTTCCGCCGCGACCAGCGCTGCAATAAACGCGTTGTCGATGTTGTATTGCAGCTGTTCGGCGTACACCAAATCGGTAAAAACGATGTCGATTTTTACGCCGAAAGCATAGACGCCCGTTGGGGTGAAACGGACGTCCGCCGGTTTGCCGGTCAAGAGTCGAAAACCGCCGCGGCGGGCGATATGGCCAAAGTCGGGCCAGCCAAAATTGTCCTCCGGGATCTCGTCCGGATCGTCCAGCAATTCCAACATAACCGGGGTGCGTTCGTCCGCCAGCGGCGTGCGGTGGCGGTGCAATGTTTCGGCCCAGAGGCGCCCCATGTCCGGCGCATGGAGGGTAATTCCCGCTGCCTGCAGCCGATGGCTGAGCGCATGGTCCTGCAAGGTCGTGACATAACGATCGCAGATGCCCAGCCCGCCGAGTGAAGGCGTCACGTTCATTTCAACCAGTTTGAAGCCTTCGTGGGTCAGCAGTGCGTCCGGCCTGGCAAACAGCCGTGCGCGCGCTAATACGTGCGGCGTGCAGAAGGCCAGTATGTCTTCATGCTGTTGCGGCGTGAGGCACTGCGCGGCCAGAAAGCGCGAATAATCCCCGCCGAACAGGCGCTCCGGCAGGCTGAAAACGATGGCCAGCAGCCGCGCGGCGTCGGCACCGATGCTTGTCAGATGGCCGGGCGGGAACACCGCAGGCGGAAAGGTGGCGCGCCAGTCGCCGGGGTGTACCTTGAGCAATGCCTGGGAAAAGGCGTCAGCGGACTCGGCGCTGCCCTGCGAGGAGTAGAAGTCCATAACCTGTTGATCAAGCGTATTTTTAATCACCCTTACCTCCCAGTTCCAATGATGAAAGACGCGCGATGGCCTGATTGAAAACCTGCTCGCTGGCGCAATTGGTCAATCGCAAGTGTTGTCGGCTTTCAACGCCGTAAACGATTCCCGGCACCGTGGCGACTTGCCGTTCCACCAGAAGATATTCCGCGACTGCGCTGCCGGCATCAGGCGAAAAATCGCGCCAGCGGGTGGGTAAGGCCGGATAGAGTGCGGAAACGTCAGGGAACAGGAACATTCCCCCCATGGGGCGGCGTGACCAACGGAAGCCCTGCGTCTCGCCCAACGCCGAAAGCGCGTAACGGTTGCGGGCCGCCAGAATGTCCTGCTGTTGTTGCATCCAGTCGTCTACCTCGGGGGTGCTCAGCAGCCGTTCGGCGATAGGTTCGCCAAGAATACTCACGCCCAGACACAGGCTTTCGTGGACCCTGCTGGCGGCTTCAATCACCTTGGCCGGCCCAATCAGCCAACCTGTGCGCAAGCCGGGAATGCCAAACTTTTTTGAGCAACTGTTAATCAGCACGCTACGTTCGCGAAGGGCCGGAATGCACCAGGCGTTAAGGTGAGGGCGGGTGAAAGCCAGGGTGTCGTAGACTTCATCATGGATGATCCAGCGATCGCCTTTGTGAGAGTCATCGGCGAGCGCTTGCCAATCCGCGTCACTCATGACGTAGCCGGTAGGGTTCTCCGGGGAGTTGATCAGCACGGCACGCGCCGAAGCGTGGGTATTTGCCGCCAGCGCCGCCGCATATTCGTTTTCGCCTTCAGGGCGGGGCAGCGGATGGCTTTTACGGTTCAACAAGTGAATGGCACGTTGATAAAGGGTGTAGGCCGGTGCCGCCAGCAGGATGCCGTCGCCAGGATTGGTCAACGCCTGCAACGCCAGATTGAGTGCTTCAATCCCCCCATGAGTCACCATGATTTCGCTTTCGGGATCGATATCGATAGCGTAACGACGCCGATACCACGCCGCTATCGCTCTGCGCAGCGACAGCGAGCCGCGTGAGTGTTCATAGCGCTTGACCGCATCCAGAAACCGTTCTTTGTTGAGGTCCTCTCGGCAGATCACGTCAACCAACGCGGCGGGCGGACCAAAATCGGGTTCTCCCATACTGAGATTGAGGATCGCAGGGTTTGCTTTCGCCCGTTGAGAGACCGTCTTTGATGAGAGCGGGTTCAGGTGTTCCAAATACGCATTGATGGCAGGCATGGTATTCCTCTTATTCCTGATCCATTGACTGAGGGTTTACTGCGATAAGGCTACGCGCCAGCAAAATCAAGCGATCGTAATTGAGCATCAGCGTAGTGAGGGTTACGGCGATCAACATACCGGTTTGCCATTGGCCGCTGACCAGCGACTGCATCACGAAGGCCAGCACCGGTATCAACGAATTCATAAAGGTAAACAGGGTGACGCCGACCCACTGCAGGCAGGTCTGCGACAAAAAAGAAGGTAAAACCATATTGGCGACGATAAGGATCAACAGGTTGCGCAAGGTTTCCGGGGCTACCCACAACGCGCCGAACTCGTGATGCGCGAACAGGTAAGCGGCGCTGCAGGCCAGCAGCATATAGCAGCGCAAAGAAACGACCGAGACCGGGCCAAGCCCGCTCTGCCGGCTGAAACGCAGCGAGCTGACGTAGTAAAGATACATCATGGCCCCCGCTAACATTGAGGTGCAAAGCACCCGCAACGGGAAGGCCGAGAGCGCATGAATGCACAGGATTGCCATCAGGATGAACAGTGACTTCAACCAGCGCTTTTCTCGCAGGCAACTGCACAGTGCCGAAGAAAGGAAAAATACGCCGATGAAAAAATCGGCTGAGGCGTGCGTCACGCTGTAATAAGAGAATATCCAGTTCAGCACAAAGGCGACGGAAAGCATGAGCCACATGCGCCAATGGCGGCGCAGCGCGCGGTGATTGTGCCGCAGGCGACGGAACTCCCACAGGTTAAACACCACGCAGGCCGCCAGAGCCATATAGAACAGGCTGATCTCGATCGGTATGCCGCCGCCGACATGGCTTAAAAATACCTGTGAGGCGGACGTGAGGGCAATATACAGCAAGGTCAGCAATTGCCCGCGCGCCAGCTGCGCCGAGGGCTTCTGATGGGGCGGGGAGGCCGAGGTCACAGGCATGTCAGGCCACCTCCAATGGGTAGAGGGCCGAATACAGCGGCTGAGATTGGCAACCCAAACGCGCTTTAATCCGGGCATTGGTCCTGCCTGCCTCAATCCGGCGGATACCTTGCGAGAACGCATACTGCACGCTGGCTGCGATCATGACGGTGTAAGGGCTGAAGCTCGAAAGCCGATAGTCGACGCCCCCGGCCCAAAGGTGCAGGCATTGCGGGTCGTTCAGGCAGATGACGGCGGCCACCAACTGGCCTTCATGTTCAACCTGGACCACGGTAATCAGCTCGCCGCAAGTTTCCAGAAAATGGAGAAACGTCGTTATCGGATAATAGTGCGGCGTACCGTTTCGGGAGCTGGTGGCGTGGCAAAGTTTGACCGCGGCGGCAAGATCGGCGTCTCGGCCCGAAAGCACGCGGTAGCTGCCGCGATCGCTGTCGAATTTCCGCAACTGGCGCTTCATCTCCTGTCGGCCATCGCGCGGGAGGGCTGCCAGATAATCGTCGAATCGGCCAAAGGGCATCAGATCGATAAAGAAACGGTCATGCATGAAATTGCAGCGATAACCCGCCCGCTCTGCGGCGCTCAATGAAGGCCCTGCGCTGAGATTGAGCAGGCCGCAGCCCGGAATGCCCTGCCGGTCGGCTAGCGCAATGAGCTCGGTCATCAAGCGTTGCGCCGCGTCTTCCGAACCCGGCCGATGCAGGATTTGCGTGTCGTAGCAATGGGCTATATGCCCCAAGAGCCCGCCGACGGGGGCGGCAAAATGAAAACCGGTACTTTTTGCCAACGTACCGAAGGGATCGGGTTGCGATTGCTGGTAGACCACCAACAACGCGTCAAGCCGCTCTCCTCGCCATGCCGCCAGGTAATGCGTGGCTAGCGTCGGCAACATGGGGTGACGTTCTGCCGCCGTCAGCAGATCAGGGTGATAAAAGGCCGGTTGCCTGCAGTCCATCCACAAGTCGGCATAGGCCTGGGCGTTGATTTCCGCGAAGTGATGATGGCAAGACAGGTGATAACTCATAGTGCGGGCCTTAGCGAAAGTGGATTTGGTTGCAGGGTTCCGGGGGCGGCCTGTGCGGTAAATTCAGCGAACGCCGCCAGCAAATCATCGATATCCTGGATGTCGAGTTCCCCCATAACCCCAATGCGGAATGAATTTACTGCCCAGTGTTTGGTGGGGTAAATCACCAATCCGCGCTGGAATAAAAAGTCGTTCAGCTTGTCGATTTCGCACTGGATTCCCGGGTTCGGCGCCAGCGTGACAATCAACGGGGCGCAGAACTGCGGTTGAATTATCGGGGTGAAACCCAAACGCGCCATACCGTCGAGCAGATGCGCCATACGTTGAGAATACGCACGGTGACGCGCGCGCCTGCCGCCCTGTTGACGGTACTCGTCAATAGCTTGTTTCAGGGCCAGCATAATTTGCAGCGGCGGCGTGAAACGCCACTGCCCATTGCCATCCAACGCGTTGGCCTGCGCCCTGAGATCCAGGCTCAGCGTGCGTGGGGCGACGTGGGTTGCCAGCACGGCCTTTCGCACTAAAACGAAGGCGATGCCGGGTAGCCCATGCAGGCACTTATTGGCCGAAAGCGCGACGGCGGAAAGCGATGGCGCGCTGTAGTCCAACGGCAGTACGCCAAAGGTACTGATGGCGTCGATCAGCAACTGGCAGCCGTACCTGTTCGCCAACTGCGTCAGGCCATCAATATCATTGATCACGCCGAGCGCCGTTTCGAAATGAACGGCGGCGATGTGGGTAACCAAAGGCGTTTGCTTCAGGGCCAGTTCAACCTGCGCCAGGTCAAAACCCTGATGTGGCGGCAACGTCAGCACCGAATGCGGGATCGCGTGGATGCGGCAAATGTCCACCATACGGGCGCTGTAGACGCCATTTTCGATAATCAGCAAGTGGTCATCTGCCGCCGGCAGAGAACAAAGCATCGCTTCGACGGCAAAAGTGCCGCTGCCTGATAAGGGTACTGCGCTCCAACTCGCGTCGCATCCCGCGATATCCACGATGTCCTCACGCAACCGGGCGCTCAAGTGGATGGCGACCGGGCTGCGCGACCCTAAATCTCTGCCGGCGGCCTGGCGCACTTGCGCCGAGGTATTCAGCGGGCCGGGAGTGAATAAACGAAATTCCTGTGATTGCATCGTTGTCACCGTTCAACGGGATTGAGGCACTGTGCCGGCGTTGGTTTGCCGGGCGCTATGCAAGGTCGGGGTGGAAACGTGAAAGATGGGATTGTCCGGCGTGGCCCATTTACTCCGGTAGTAGTGGTGGTAAAAATCCCCCTCGCTAGCCAGATTGAAAGTAAAGAACAGGATGCGCCGGGTCGAGGACGAGCGGTTTTCGCTGGAGCGATGGGGAATATAGGAGTCGAACAAGATCACGTCGCCGGGGGCGGCATCGATCCTTTGCCAGCGCATGGTTGCGCAGAGACTGTCGTCGATATCCCCGTTGCGCGGCCCCCCCTGATAGCTGGGTAACTGGGGCAGGATCCCTCGGGGTGTATTCACCAGTTGCGCGCCCTTTGGCGTCAGGTCCCAGTGGGTGGCGATTTCCAACGCTCCGTTTTCTTCCACGGCGGCATCGAGCAGCACGGCAGCGGTCACCTGGTAATTTGAGGCGAAATGACGATAGGCCGTAATATCCTGATGGGGCGTGAACGCGCCACCGCCGGGATGTTTAAAATTGCATTTGTCTTTGAACAGGTTGACGGGTTGGCCAAGGTGCTGCTCTATCAATTGCGCCAGACAGGGCACCAGTTCTTGCGCGTAATAAGGCGAACTGCCGGCAAGGTACTCGATACGGCACAGTTGTTCGGCATTGCCGGCTTCGGTGACCACCACCAGGCCCGGCACGTTGTCGGTTGAGGCCGATAGCGCGCGTTGGCTGATTTCGGCCAGCGCGGATTCGATACGGCTCAGATTGAGGTTGGCCCGCGATTTTTCCAGATGGACAAAACCCTGCTGTTGAAAATGGTTACGTGAGGCGTTCATCACTTTCTCCTTATCCGTTTGGCGGCCACTCAGCGGCGGCCGCCGTGTATCCAGGGTTACACCATGCGTTTCATGGCCAGGTTGAAAACGTCGTCCGGCATGCAGAGCACCAGCCGGATGTGGTTATTGCCCTGCGGGCCATAAACCGAGCCGGGGACAACGGCAACACCGCGTTCTTCCAAAAGGTAATTCGCTACGGCGTCGCCGATATGCTGGCCCGGTTGTCGGTATTTTTCAGGCATCCGTTGGTAGACGCCGCTCACTTCCGGGAACAGGAACATGGCACCGAGCGGTTTACGTGGCCAGCGATACCCGCGTTCTTCCGTCAGAGTATTCAGCGCGGTATGACAGCGCTGAGCGATGTTGGAGGACATTTCCTCCAGCCAGGCAAATTTGCCGTCATCGTTAAGCAAACGCTGTGCGATGCGCTCGTATTGGATATTGACGCCCAGATAGAGGTAATCATGCGCTTTGGCAGCCTGTTCGATAACCTGCGGCGGGGCTATCATCCAGCCGATACGCAGGCCAGGTAGACCGAATTTTTTTGAAAAACTGTTGATAATAATGGAGTTGTTGGCCAGGGAGGCGATGGCGCGCGCCGGCTGGTGCGGGCGTTCAAAGTGCATGGCATCGTACACTTCGTCATGAATGATCCAGCAACCGCTGCGCTCGGCGCGTGCCCCAATCACCGCCCAATCCTGTGGGCTGGCGACATAGCCGGTCGGGTTTTCCGGGGAGTTGACAATCATCGCCTTCACCCCTTCCAGCGCGCCGTCCTGCGCCAGCATTTCCGCATACTCATGGTTGCCGGCAGGGCGCGTTATCCGCAGCGGAGTGCGTTCCAGCGTCTTCAGCGTGCGGGCATAGAGCATATAGGAGGGATCGCTGATGGCGACTTTATCCTGTGCCGACGTCGTGACAAGCAGAGCCAGCGTGATGGCTTCCACGCCACCGTGCGTCACCATGATTTCACGCTCAGGATCGAAATGCAGGCCGTAGCGATCGCGATACCAGGCGGCAATTGCCTGACGCAGAGCCAGGCTCCCTCGGGGATCCTCGTAGCGTTTTGAGGCGTCCATAAACGCCGACAATGACAAATCCTCCTGTTCTATCGCCTTCAGCAGATGCTCTGGAGGACCGAAAACCGGCTCGCCAAAACTCAGGTTTGCAATGGAGGGATCGGCCTTCGCTTTCAGCGAAATGGCTTTTGAGGCATAAATATCCATGCCCGTCAGAACAGCATTGAGGGCGTTCGGTTGGGTAGTATCATGAATGTTCATGAGTCCGTTCTCGGTTGTAGGGATTGAGTGAGAAATGCGGCCCCCCTCGGGAAGCTGCACGGTATTTGCCATGGTTTTTTCGAACGGTGAAGCGGGGTCTATCGTTTTCAGATGGGATTGCAGACGGCGCGCGACGTTATAAGGCGACAGCGTCGGGCGGCCCAACTGCGCCATCGACCCGATGCCGATCGGAACATGCAACAGCCGGGGGCCGGCAATATCCGTTTGACGCAGTGCTTTGGCGAAGCTGTCCGAATCGTTGCAATGCTGTGCGTGGGCATAGCCGGCCGCATAGGCCATGGCGACAAAATCCACGCCAGGGGACGCGGTGGGTTGGGCTCCCGTCGAGTCATAGCTGCCGTTATCCAAAATAATATGTATCAGGTTGTCGGGCTTGCTGGCGCCGATGCCGGCAAAATTTCCCAGATGCATCAGCGCAGCGCCATCCCCGTCGATCACGTAGACCGGCAAGCTGGCGCAGCCCAAGGCAATGCCGTGAGCGATTGCGCTGGCGTAGCCCATCGACCCGACGCAATAAAAATGTTCAGGGCGGTCAGATAACGTAAACAGTTCTCGGCCGGTTTTGCCGGTCGTAGCGATGATCACGCCATCGGGATTAACGTGAGCCAGCAACGTCTCCAACGCCTCTTCACGGCGCGGATACGCCGTTTGCGGCTCAGGCATTGGAGATTGCGCGGCGCAAAACTGATTGCCGGTCAGAACCAATGCATAAGGGCGCTGCTCTGCCTGAATATAATTGCAGGCGTGCTGCAGGCTGGCCAAGGCTCCGGTTTCGTCGTCGGGCAGTACGGCCCACTCGACCCCAGCCAGACTCAGCAATTCGGGCGTGATCTCGCCCATCAACCTGTGTTGCGGTTCATCTTTGGTACCGGGCTGGCCACGCCAGGTCACCAACAACAAGACCGGAATCGAGAAAGGCTCGTTAAGCGATGTCAGTGGGTTTATCAGATTACCCAACCCGGAATTCTGACACAGGACAACGGCCGTTTTATTGGCAAGCCAAAGTCCGGAGGCCAGAGACAGCGCCTCACCCTCGTTTGAGGCCAGTACGTAGTGGGTTTCATCGCGAGCAATAACTTCATTGATCAGCGGGGTTAAATAAGAGCAGGGGACACCGGTAAAATAGTGTGTACCTTGCTCAATCAATGCATTAACAAAATCGCGGACGTTAATCATCTAACCATTTCCTCACGAATGAATAGAAAAACCGGCTGACTGTCGCGTTAAAGGGTTAAGTATTTTTGTTCGGCCAGTTGTACTTCATATTCGTTGGTGAGTTTGAACACATCGTCCAAAGAGGCAATTTCACGTTCAATCTGTGCAACGCTATTATGTTGGCGAATATTTCGGGTAATAGCGCGCATGGCGGCGATGGAAGCACGCAGGCTATGATTAGCCCAGATAACCGTGGATACACCGACTTCACGGAACGCATCGGTAGCGGTGTTATAGTATTTCGTCGGTACGATAACGATCGGGCAATCATTTTGCCATTGGCGGCAAAAGTCCATGATCTCCGCACCGTCAGATTGTTTGGAGTGAATTAATACTGCATCGGCTCCCGCACTGGCGTAGGCGTCGGCGCGTTTCAACGCTTCTTCCATGGGGCAGCCGCTGATAAGCGCTTCCACACGGGCAACCACGCAAAAATCGCTGTCCAACTGGCTGTCTTTCGCCGCTTGTATTTTGCCGCAAAATTCACTGATGGAAGCCAGATCCTGCCCTGCGCCAATAAAAGAGTTTATTTTAGGGAATAATTTGTCTTCCAGACACACGCCGGCGACGCCTCGCTGAGACAGTTTTTTAACCAAGCGGCGGACATTATTAAAGTTGCCAAAGCCAGTGTCCCCATCTAATAAAATAGGGATGGCGGTGTTATCCACCATAAAATCGACAACGTCCATCACCTGAGTCCAGGACGCTTCATTTCTGTCGCTAAGCCCCATAGAGGCGGAAATAGATAGCCCGGAAGCCCATAATGCCTCAAAGCCGCTTTCTTCGGCTATTTTAGCGCTCATGGCATTATGGGCCTCCATCAGGAAAGAGAGTTCTTTCTTTTGCAGTATATTCTTTAAAGCCGATGTTTTTCTCATAGCATTACCTCAATTAACATTGATATACAGTGATGGTTCAATGGCTCTTCATAGTGAAAATGTCAGGTACTAATCAGAATAATCAAAGCAAGCATAAGACCCAATGACTGCGCTTGTCATAGTGAAGGATGACGAGAATAGTTAAAGGCACCTGCAATCGCTGAGTAATCATTTTTGCCTTTGTACTGAGGAAGGCGAGTCCGTTTTATTGTTTTGTAATGATTTACTTTAAATTAATGAGGCTGTTTAACAGGTGATTATAATAATTATCCACCGTGTTAAGACGCATATTCGCGCCAATCCATATTTCCGCCATTGCCGCCGGCGATTTCTCTACAATTGGCGTGATCACTTGTTGCAACCAGCCTTCCGCATGGATCACATCAATCCCGATATGCTCGGTGTAGTAGCGCAGATCCCGCTCGGTAAAACCAAGTCGTTTACTGCCCAAAACCAGTTTTTCGTATTGGCTGGGATCCAGCAATTCCGTAATGGCCAGGGCACCGATGAGCTTGAAATAATGTTCTCGGTTGGTGCCCCCCAACATAAACAGGTTGTAACCGCTCAATCCTTGCCAGTCCAGGGTGTCGGCAAAATTGTCTTCCGGCAACTCAAGGTGATTGCGCATCAGCAAATCTTTGTACAAATTGACATGAGTATGGTGGTCGCTGCCTTCGCCGCACTCATCCCACATATTGCGGCTGAGCTCACCTCGGACCTCGAGACGTGCGCCCACCATCGCCATGGCGATTAAATCAAAAAACAGCAAATTCAATGCGCTATCGCTTTTGAAGAATGCGTTCATTTGCGCTTTTGACGCGTCATGCTGCAAAAATTCGTAGAGCGGGTGCGTCGCTGAGCGATGGTGTGACCAGAGTTTCCGCAGGCTTTCCGTAAACAGTTGTGGGCTCGTCGCACTGGGCAATGCGGCGAAATGCTCCGTCTCATGCGCCAACCATTTCTTTTCTATCATTCGTTTGATAGTGACCATCACAGGGTGGTGTTGGTTTTTGCTTTCTGCGGTTAACGGGTCGGCTAAAAATGTCTGGTACAACCAAAATAAGGTTTTTTGCACGGCTTTGCGGCTGTGCTCAATGTCCGTGCTGTGATAGGCCGAGATCAGTTCAGTCTCTGTGGTGGCCAGGAGTATTGCCGGCAGGGTGGGATGACGGCAAAAAAATGCATCCAAATCCTCCATTCGCAACAGACTTGCCACGAACTCATCCAGGCTGGTGGACAGCAGTTGGCTTTGCGTCAATTCAGTGGTTACCAAATCTAAACTATCCATCATTTACCCCCATAAAATTTGCTGATATAAAAGCTAATGTAAACAGGTTGGTTTTTCAAATTTAATATTTCAAAAATGTTTCATTTTTGTTTACTGCATTGATTTATATGTAATTTTATTTTTCTTTCTTTGTTTTTTCGTGTGATTTAAATCACATTTTCTGTAAAATGAAACAGATCGGTACACATTAATTATTATTAATTTATTAATGGGGCGGTAGGATTGGCTGGCAATAAAAATGCCGCATTGCTGCGGCATAGGTGCGAAATTGGGGGCGCGGAGGTTGCGGAGGTTAAAGTACGATGTTTTCGGCTTCGAGGATGGTTTTGGCCGTTGCCCAGGCGATCAGTGCCGGCGAGTATTCACTGTGGTCGGCGTAGGTCAGTTCCGAGATGATTGCGCCGTCCAGCAGTATGACAAAGGTGAAAGCGATGCGTTGCGCTCGTTCTTTTTTAACCAGCGAAAACAGAATGCCGGTGATTAACGCCACCAGGGCGTCTTTCATCTCTTTATTGATACTGGAGATTTCTTTTGATTTGTTGCCAAACTCAAGCAATGAGTTGGTAAACATACAACCGCGAAAGCTTTTGTCTTTAAACCAGGTGTGATAAAAATTGAATAATGAAAAGAGTTTATCTTTCGGCGTGAGATTGTTTTCAATCACCTCCGTGATATTTTTTATGAAATCGTCTTTGCGCTGGGTTAATACCTCAATGATTAACTGATCTTTTGAAGCGAAGTTGCGGTACAGCGTCAGCTTGGAAATACCCGCCTCGGTAATTATCTTGTCAATACCCACCGCTTGATAACCTTCTTTATTAAATAACTCCGCCGCGACATTCATTATTATTTGTTTTTTAGTTGTCATAATATCCCCTGAAAGCTAACGAAATATTTATAATAATATCACAATTTATAAACAAAGGTATCCGCACGGGGGACCGTGATGCAATGCAAAAAAACCTGCATCCGGTTTTTGTTCTTTTGTTAAAGTTGTTGCACCAGCGCTTTCAGTTGCCTGATAAGCGCGTTTTCCGAACCCGCAGCCTCAGGTTTGCCGGTGGATTGCCGGATAACCAGGGTGGTCGGCAACAGATCGTTAAACGCCTCTTGCGGCTGATTCGCCATACTCAACAAATGGGTGACCGCACGTTTACCTATCAGATCAAAGTCCTGCCTCACCGTGGTCAGAGCCGGGTGGAAATACTGGCTGTCGGGGGTATCGTCATAGCCAATCACGGACACGTCTTGCGGTATGCGCTTGTTGAGTTGCCGCAACGCGCTGATGACCCCTAACGCCATCTGGTCGCTGGCGACCAGCATCGCCGTGATATCCGGGTGCCTGCCGAATAATTCCATGGTTTTTACCCAGCCGCTGTTGGCGCTCCAGTCGCCGTACTCGGTATCCGTCTCCGCAATGCCCGCCTGATACAGGGTGTCGCGCCAACAGGCCAGGCGCAGCCGTGCCGAAATGGAGCTTTCCGGCCCGGCCAGCAAACCGAATTTCCGGTGCCCCAGTTCCAGAAGCAGGTCGACGCTGCTGGCGGTGCCGTCGCTGTGAAGAAAGCCAAGGTGGCAGACCTCTGCGGCGGGCGGCACGTCCAGAAACAGTTGCTGTATGTCCGGGTTATCCCGCGCCAGGGTTTCCGCATCCGCTTTTTCCAGCGGCAGGCTCATGACCACGCTGTTGATCTTCTGCGCCCGAAATTCATTCAGCGCCGACTGCAGGACGTTCAACTGCCCGGTTTTCAACATCGATATCGCCACCTGATACCCCACCAATTCCGCATGGTGCTTGAACGATGAGGCGATTTGCGAAGGGGCGTGCAGCGCAAGGGAGGTGGTGATCAGGCCAAACGTCGGCAAGGTTTTGCCGGCCAGGATCTGTGCGGAGCGGTTAGGCACGTAATTGAGCGTATTCATCGCGCCCAGCACCTTATTGCGCGTGCGCTCGGAGACGACATCCGGGTTGTTCAACACCCGCGACACGGTTTGCTGGGAAACTCCCGCCTCTTTTGCCACGTCTTCCAACGTTGCCTGCCGTTTATTCATCAATTCAATCTCGCAATAACGCGCGGCGTTAAATAGTGCTACCGGTGAGGAACATGCAGAGCGCCGACACGCCGTGAATCCGCCCATCGAGGCTCGTATCGCGCGTCCATGCGCCAACGGTCGGCTAACCTGCATGCTCCCACCCGTCTCAAGTTTGGGTGTCGCGGTATTAAACGCAGTTATTTAGCCCGCAATGTGCCCTTTTGTCTGAAAATGTATTAAAAAAACATTTTATGTCATGCGCAATACATTATAGGAAACAATCGACAAATAGCGTGATTGACCTCAAATATACCCACCAAATTTATTGCCCGCCAGGGCGTGTATCGTATTTACTCGCTTTAAAATGTATAGCGCTATACATCCCTATGACAGCAGGTAAGGATTGTTATGAAGCAGCCTTTTTATTCGGTAAACGATAACCCGCCGGACAGCGTTCTCCCTCAGGTGCTGGCCCGGCAGGACTGGCAGAACCCGGCCGTCACCCACCTCAACAGATTGCCCGCCCACCCGCAATTTCGCAGCTGGCGCGCGCTTGAAGAGGCCAGGGATAACCGGCGTTCCGATCGGCGCATTTCGCTGGATGGCGAATGGCAGTTTGTTTATCTGAACCGCCCCGAGGCGGCGGACCCGCACTGGTTAGTGGCGGATGGCCCGGATAGCCGGCCGGTAACTGTACCTTCCAACTGGCAGATGGACGGCTATGATGCGCCTATCTACACCAACGTCCGCTACCCGATCTCGACCGAGCCGCCTTTTGTGCCGCAGGAGAACCCGACGGGGTGCTATTCGCGCGAAATTGACATCCCTGAAGCCTGGCTGAAGGCTGGCAAAACCCGAATCATCTTCAACGGGGTAAACTCGGCGTTCCACCTTTTTTGCAATGGGGTGTGGATTGGCTATTCGCAGGACAGCCGTTTACCGGCCGAGTTCGATTTAACCGACGCGCTGCATGCCGGTGGGAACCGTATCTGCGCGATGGTGATGCGCTGGAGTTCGGGGACCTGGCTTGAGGATCAGGACATGTGGCGCATGAGCGGCATTTACCGCTCGGTGTCATTGCTGCACAAGCCGGACACCCATCTTACCGATTTTCAACTGGCCGCCGGGCTGGATACGGAGTATCGGCACGGCACCTTGCAGGCCTCGGTGCATGTCGCGGCGGGGAAAGCCCAGCCGGCGGGGCTGCAGGTGGAGTTATCCCTGTGGCGAGGCGACGAAAAAATCGCCGGCCAACGCAAGCCGCTGGGCACGGAGGCGATTGACGAGCGGGGGGCTTATGCCGATCGGGTGACCTTTGCGTTGCCGGTGCAGGCTCCGGATTTATGGAGTGCCGAGTTACCCCATTGTTATCGCGCCGTCATTGCGCTTTATGGCGCCGATGGGGAGCTGATTGAGGCCGAGGCGGCGGACACCGGTTTTCGCCGCGTAGAGATAACGGACGGGCTGCTGAAAGTGAACGGCAAGCCGCTGCTGATCCGTGGTGTCAACCGGCATGAGCACCACCCGCAACGCGGCCAGGCGATCAATGAAGAGGACATGATTCAGGATATTCTGCTGATGAAGCAGAACAACTTTAATGCCGTGCGCTGTTCGCATTACCCCAACAATCCCCGTTGGTACGAGCTCTGTGACCGCTACGGTCTTTACGTGGTGGATGAGGCCAATATCGAAACTCACGGTATGGTGCCGATGGCGCGGCTGAGTGACGATCCGAGCTGGTTCCCGGCTTACAGCGCCCGCGTGACCCGCATGGTGCAGTGCAACCGCAACCATCCTTCCATCATCATCTGGTCGTTGGGCAATGAGTCCGGGCATGGCAGTTTGCATGATGCGCTTTATCGCTGGATCAAAAGCAGCGATCCCACACGGCCGGTTCAGTACGAAGGCGGCGGGGCCAACAGCGCGGCCACGGATATCCTTTGCCCGATGTATGCCCGAGTGGATGAAGATCAACTCATCCCTGGGGTGCCAAAATGGTCGATAAAAAAATGGGTCGGCATGCCGGGCGAAAACCGCCCGCTGATACTGTGCGAATACGCCCACGCGATGGGCAACAGCCTGGGGGATTTTGATAAGTACTGGCGGGCGTTTCGTCAGTATCCGCGGCTACAGGGCGGGTTTGTCTGGGACTGGGCCGACCAATCGCTGCTTAAAGACGATGGGAATGGCTTGCTTGCACCGGCCTATGGCGGCGACTTCAACGACACGCCCAATGACCGGCAGTTCTGCCTGAACGGCCTGGTGTTTGCCGACCGCACGCCGCACCCTTCGCTCCATGAAGCCAAACAGGCGCAGCAGTTCTTCCAGTTTTCGTTGGTGGGCCATGCGCCGCTCGAGGTGGCCGTCGGCAGTGAATACCTGTTCCGCCGTACCGACAATGAAAGGCTGCACTGGCGCATTGAACAGGATGGGCGCGAATGGCGGTCGGGTGAGGTGGCGTTGGACATCCCGCCACAGGGCAATGCCGTCGTCACCCTGGCGGAACGTATCGATTTGCCGGCGAATGCCCGCAATGTCACCCTGATCCTTGAAGTTATCCAGCCGGAGGCCACCGCCTGGTCATCGGCCGGGCATCGCGTCGCATGGCAACAATTCCGGCTGACGACGGCGCTGGCGTTGCCGGATGCGCCAACACCCGGCGTTCGCCCTGAATTGCAGATTGATGAAGAGGGTTATCGGGTGCGGCATGGCGAACAGCAATGGTTTATCGACCGCAAGAGCGGTTTGTTGACGCAGTGGACGGTGGCGGGTGAAAACAAACTGGTGAGCCCGTTCACCGACCAGTTTGTTCGTGCGCCGCTGGATAACGACATTGGGGTCAGTGAAGTCGAACGAATCGACCCTAACGCCTGGGTGGAACGCTGGAAAAAAGCCGGGCTTTATGCCATGCAGAGAGCCTGCACCCAGTGCACGGCGGCGGCTTACGAAGACCGGGTGGAGATCCGCAGCACCTTCCATTACCGCTATGGCGATGAGGTGCTGATCGTCAGCCACTGGCAGATGATGATTGATGGCCACGGCGCGCTGAAGATCAACGTCGAAGGGGAGCGTGCAAGCCACTTGCCGCCGCTGGCGCGCATCGGCATGGTTTTCCAGGCCACACCGGCAGCGGCAGACGTGGAGTGGTTAGGGTTGGGGCCGTATGAGAACTACCCTGACCGCCAAACCAGTGCTTGTTTCTCACGCTGGCGCTTGCCGTTGAGCGAGATGGTCACCCCGTACGTCTTCCCCACGGAGAATGGCTTGCGTTGCAACACCCAGAAGCTCAATTGGGGAGGCTGGCGCGTCGACGGATTATTCCATTTCTCCATCATGCCTTACGGCAGCAAACAGTTGATGGACGTCGACCATTGGCATCTGTTGCGCGCCGAACCCGGTATCTGGATCACCCTGGACGCGCAGCACATGGGCGTGGGGGGCGATGACTCCTGGACGCCGAGCGTGCATGAAGAGTGGTTGTTAAAGGAAACGCAGTGGCGTTATCAGGTCAGTGTTAAGCATCAGTAAGCGTGGAGGGGGGTATACCCGTCATACTTGAAGCTGCCTCTGTGTTGGCTGCGCTCACTTACCCGAATCACTTACTACAGTAAGCTCATCGGGATGCGCTCCCTTGCCGCCTTGACGCAACTCCAATTATTTTGGGTATATTTCCCCCATTACAAAATAATAATCCAGGTGACACTATGAAATTGACTCAGCTCTCGGCACAGGAACGGCATAACTTTATTTATTTTATGCTTTTCTTCTTTTTCTACTATTTCATCATGTCGGCGTATTTCCCTTTTTTCCCGATATGGCTTTCGGATGTCAATCACCTCACCAAAACTGAAACCGGGATGGTTTTTTCTTTTATTGCCTTGTTCGCCATTATTTTCCAGGTGGCTTTCGGTTTAATCTCCGACAAGCTGGGCCTGCGCAAACACCTGCTCTGGGCGATTGTCATTCTTTTGATTTTATTCGCGCCGTTCTTTATTTACGTGCTGGCGCCTTTGCTGCAATACAATATTTATGCCGGCGCGCTGGCGGGGGGCCTTTACCTGGGGTTTGTGTTCTCCGGCGGCGCGGGGGCTGTGGAGGCCTATATTGAGCGCGTCAGCCGCACCAACCGTTTTGAATACGGCAAGGTTCGCGTTTCCGGCTGCGTGGGCTGGGCCATTTGCGCGTCGATAACCGGGCTGCTGTTCAGCATTAACCCTAACATTACGTTCTGGATCGCCTCCGGGTTCGGGGTGGTGCTGGCCGTCTTGTTGATTGTATCCCGCCCGCAACCGAACCAGACGGCGCAGGTGATGGATAAGCTGGGGGCGAACCAGCGCGAGTTCTCGCTGGCTATGGCGTTGGAACTGTTAAAAATGCCGCGCTTTTGGGCCTTCTTGTTATACGTGATTGGCGTCGCCAGTATTTACGACGTGTTCGATCAGCAATTCGCCAACTTTTTCAAAGGCTTCTTTTCATCGCCCCAAAGGGGCACCGAGATCTTCGGTTTCGTCACCACCGGCGGGGAGTTATTGAATGCCTGCATTATGTTCTGCGCCCCGTTTATCATTAACCGCATCGGCGCCAAAAATGCGCTGCTGGTGGCCGGTGCCATCATGTCGGTGAGGATTATCGGTTCGTCCTTCGCCAGCAGCGGCATTGAAGTGATTTTACTGAAAACGCTGCATATGTTTGAGCTGCCGTTCCTGCTGGTGGGCACCTTTAAATATATCTCTTCGGTGTTTGATCCCCGGGTGTCGGCAACCTTGTTCCTGATCGGTTTTAATTTGTCCAAACAGCTTTCGGGCGTGGTGCTTTCCGCCTGGGTGGGCAGAATGTATGACTCTGTGGGGTTCCATCAGGCCTATCTGATCCTCGGCCTGATCACCACCACCTTTACCGTCATTTCCTATTTCACGCTAACGGGGCGCGGCCTGCGTGCACCGGCGGAGGCTAACACCGCCACGCCGTAACGCATTGCCGCAAGCACAGGCAACGGCCCGACAAAAAGCCCGCTCAGATTTGCCCCGAGCGGGCTTTTTCTTCGGTCAGGTTTCAGGTTAAAGGGGGAGGAACGGCTTAGAACTCCACGCTTGCCTGCACCATCAGATTACGGGTTTCCCCTTCGCGCACGCGCAGATTGCCGCCGCTGGAGGTGTAGTAGTGCTCATTAAACAGGTTGTTCAGGTTCAGCTTCAACTGCGTTTTCTCACCGAACAGGCGGTTGTTCCACGCGATGAAACTGTCGGCCACCACATAATTCGGCAGGGTGAAGCTGTTCTCCGGATCGCCCGCCCGCGTGCCGACGTAGCGCGCGCCGCCACCGACGCGGAAGTCGCCCGGAATGCCGCCGATCACCAGATTATGGCTCAGATAGAGCGCGCCTGAATGGCGTGGCGCATTCTGCAGACGATTGCCGTTATTCGCGGCGTTCACGCCGTCGTCAATGATCTTGGCGTTGGTGTAGCTGTAATTGGCGCTCAGCTCCCAGTCCGGCAAGATCTCGCCATTCAGCTCGAATTCCGCACCGCGAGAACGCGCTTTATTGATAGCGCGCGTTGCGCCGTTGATGCTGAGCGACATGTCGCGCTCGTCAATATTGAACAATGCCACGCTGGCGAACAGGCGCGGCGAAACCTGCCACTTGCTGCCCATCTCCCAGGTGGTGCCCTGTTCCGGCTTGCCGACGTCACCGTCATCGTCGACGTTGGTGGACGGCGTAAAGGATTTGCTGACGCTGCCGTAAAGCGAGACATCCGGCGTCAGTTTATAAATCAGCCCAGCCTGCGGCAGGAACTTGTTGCCTTCATCATCCAGCGTTTCCACCACCGGGTTGAAGCCTTTGGAGGCGCGCTGCTCGTAATGCTGATAGCGCCCGCCCAACACGGCGATCCAGTCCGGCGTCAGCGAAATGCTGTCTTTGGCGTACACCGAACGGCTGTGAATGCGGTTCAGGTTATTGCTGTTGGCGACATTTTCCGTGCTGCTGTCCGTCACGGGCGACAGGATGTCGTATTGCGGATCGTTGAAGTTAAAGCTGCTGTTGGCTTTGCCCTGGTATTGATGCGCACGGTAGGTCTGGTTCATCTCATAGTCGGTACCCAGAACGATATCGTGCGTCATGCCGAAGATGTTCTGCGAGCCGAGCAGGTCCCAGGAGACGTATTTGGTTTTATGGTTGAAGCCGCGGTTGGCATCGGCGCGGCGCGTGACTGCGCCGGTGGTGGCGTTGACGCCGGTCACCCGAACTTCGTTATTGTCGTAGCGGCGCTGGTTCCAGCCCAGCGTCAGGCGGGTGCTCCAGTCTTCGTTGAACTGCCAGCCATACTGGGCATTCAGCGTTTTGTTGTGACCCCAGGCATGGTTGGCCTTGTCGTCCAGGCGGTTTTTATAGCCGATGTCGACTGGTTTGCCGTCAATAAAAGCGGTGCCGCGATCGTAAGGAATGTCGTAGCGATATTCTGAGTAGCTGATCAGGAAGCTGGCTTTTTCGCCGAACCATTGCAGCGACGGGGCGATCAGCGTGTGTTCGTCACTGCCGAAATTGCGCCAATAATCCTGATTTTGCTTCTCGGCAATCAACCGGAATGCAAAACCGTTGCCGAGCGGGCCGGTGACGTCTACCGTGCCTGCACCGCCGCCTTCGCTGGCGTAACGGCCGCTGACGCGGGTGTGCCAGTCGTACTGCGGTTTTTTGCTGACGACGTTGATCACGCCGCCCGGGTTTTGGATGCCGTACAACAGCGAAGCCGAGCCTTTCAGCACTTCAACGCGCTCGGTGGTGGCATCGAAATTCAGCCCCTGGCTGCTGCGCACGCCGTCGCGGTAAATGGAGCCGTCCGAGTTGGAACCAAAACCGCGGCGCACAAAGCCATCTTCGGTGCCTGCCAGCGTGTTGCCTTCGGCTACACCGCTGACAAAACGCATCGCATCGGCCAGGCTTTCGGCCTGATAATCTTCTAACTGCTGTTGGGTGACTACGCTGACGGACTGTGCTTCATTCAGCCTGGAGGTTGGCGTTTTGCCGGCAACGGAGCTGTTGCTGGCGCTGTAACCCTGTTCGTCTGCCGCTTGCCCGGTAACCGTGAGGGTATTGTCGTTCCATGCAGCATAGCTGGCGCCTGAGGTGAAAAACGCGGCGCCATAGATTGCGGCCAGAATGGCCGGATGGCAGCTGCGTTTAAAATAAAACAATGTGTTGTTATTCATCTAATTAAACCCGGTGTTAATGATGTTGTTATTTTCTTTTTGCCAATAAAAACCCGGCTGCTTTTAAGTGAAACCGCCAGGGTAAGGGATGCGTTTGTTTCAATGTAATTGATAATCATTCAATCATAGGGCAATGTAGTAGTAAATATGAAAATTCAACCCGCCACTACAGCGATGCGCAAAAAAATGCCTCGTTTTATGTGGGTGATTATTTTTATGTAATGATATGTATTTAAAGTGATTTTGTTGAATTTTTGGTTGCGGGTTGGCGACGGCTTCCCGTCGCTTGGCCGCGATGTGATTATTTTCACAGCCTGACGGCTACTACATTTAGCGCGAACGAGGCGGCATTTGCAGGATGGCCCTGGTCAATAAACCGATGAAAAACAAACGGATTGAGTAAAGACTATGGCGATGACGGGAAATGAAATAAAAAAACGTGTCGATGTTTTTGGCGAACGTTACCGCGCGCGTGCGGCGGGCCTTTCTCCACGATTACAGGCGGTGGTGCGCTACATCCATGAGCATCGCGAATCCGTAATGGAAGCGAGCGCCATGGAGATTGCCGCAGCGACGGGCACCTCGGATGCCACCGTAGTGCGGGCGGTGCAGGCATTAGGCTTTGCCGGCTTGCGCGACATGAAAAGCACGCTGGAAGCCTGGTTCGGCACCGCGGTCAACTCCGAAGAAAAGATGAACGCTACCGTGAGCGATCTGGCCTGCGACATCAATTCCGGCATCGATTTCGTGTTGGGCGGGCATAAGCGCGCCTGCGACGTGTTATCTGAACCGCACAACCGCCAGGCCATCTCGCAAGCGGTGAGCTTGCTGATTGAGGCACGCCAGGTGGCGCTATTCGGCATTAATGCCTCCGGGATTTTGGCCGACTACAGCGCCCGGCTGTTTAATCGCATCGGCATTCCTGCGGTATCGCTTAATCGCTCCGGGATTGCCCTCGCCGAACAGTTGATCAGCCTCCAGCGCGGCGACGTGTTGATCATGATGGCGCAGAAATCGGCGCACAGGGAAGGGAGGACGACCCTTCGCGAAGCGAAGCGCCTCGGCATCCCGATTATTTTGCTGACCAACGCCAGCGACTCATTTTTTGCCGGGGAAGCGCATGTCGTGATCAACGTTCCCCGGGGCGGCGAGAATGGCCGCTTACCGCTGCACGGCACCGTATTGGTGTGCCTGGAAATGCTGATTCTTTCCGTCGCCTCGGCCACCTCTGCACGCACGATGAAAACCATGAAACGCATTCAGGATTTAAATCGCGGGCTTAAAGGGGCGGGGAAGTAGGGGGGCGCTTGGTGAGTTGGGGTGGGGGCTTTGGGGGGATTTTGGGATGAGTTGGGGGATGAGGGGGGAGTTTTTGATGGGGGTATGGTTGGCTTGCAGGGGTATGTTGCTGGGTGGGGCAACAAGCTCGGCGGGATTAACCGGGGGGTTGGTAGTCGGGTTAGTGCCAGAAGCGGATGTTGCTAGTATCGCGGCCAAGCGATTACTGGGGAGAAGGTCAAATCAATGGGAAACAGGTCAGATGCTATATAAACTAATTGAATATCCAAATATGCACCAAGGTCTGATAATAAATCATGAGTTTGACAGTCAAACCCATGATTATAGTTGCTAAGCAGCATGCTTTAGTTCAGTTATAACCAAGGGTGATAGACTCTTTGCATGATGGACTTTAATTTTTCAGGAATATCTTCAAAATCACCTCCCCATTTTAAAGTTTGCTGATAGGCGTTAAATGGCTTCTCGGATGTAGGGGCTGGGTATCCAAGGATGTCTTCTATGCATTCCTCGACAACTATTACTTTTTCCTGGCTGCCTGCTGCTGCTAGTATATGTGGATTAAATACCTCCGCACCCTTAACTCCTTTATCCCGATCATGAATAACGATAAAATCAACATCCAATGCTGAAAGATATTTTATTAATCCTATTATAGCTGCTTTACCTCGTGATTTAACTAATTCAGTGTTAGTTAATATTTTATTTCTAGCGCTTACTGGAATCCTTCTGAGTGCTTCTTTGAAAACAATTTCCTCAGTATCTCCCTCAACAACTATAACTTTTTTAGTAAAGAAAATACGAGACATGTGATCATCTAGTTTCATTATCATTTTTACATAGTCTTTATCATCTTCTGATAGTTGTTTATATTTTTCTGTCACAGAAAATGGATTGATGGACGTATGAGTGGATTCATAATGAAATCTATTCAGAATCTGCCTTGGTTTTCTGGATAAATCAATAAGATATGGGGAGTGAGTTGTGGCAATAATCTGCGATGATACTCCTGATAACTCATAAATTATATCTCTCATTTGATTTGCAGCACTTGGATGAAGATAAATTTCAGGTTCCTCAAAACCGATGATAAGACTTCTCTCATCAGTCCCTCTTTTCTTTAACCATGCTTGCCTGAATCTCAGAAGGCCAAAAACGGCAGCCCTTACCATACCTGTTCCTTGATTAGATACAGTAGTTCGTATGTTACTTGACATTTCAATAGCAAAACTCGGAGATAATGCAGTATCGGGATTTGAAAGGTCAGCAGAAGCATAGATCTTGGATTCAGGAAAAACACCACAAAGAACTTTATTTAATTCCCCCATCATTATCCCAAATTCTGACTTCTCGTCAGAGGGGTTTAATTCTTTAGCAAGTTCATTTAGACATTCCTGAGCACGTTGATAATTAGCGGAGCTTCCCCTAACATCTTTAAATAATTCGTTTAGTGTTTTTTGGAGTACTCCTGTTTTGTCTTCGATCTCAGTTGCTCCCGATTCAGCAGGAATTAATAAGAAACTTGGTAGCTTTGAAAGGACTACCCCGCCAATCCCTCCGGGATTCTTGTCCCAAACTTCTTCCTTAGTTATGTCCCAAATCTCATCGATAAGTTCAAGCTTTGACTTTTCACTGGCACTTATGTTTTTTTCTAAAGCAGGGAACAGTTCGGTTATGATTCCAACGTCTATACCAAGATCAATAAATTCAGATGGCTTTTTTAGAGCTTCAAATTCTTTTCTTAACTCTCTCTTGAATGATTTTAATTCTATGACAACATCTTCACCAAGCGAGTAACTCTTTTTATAAAAAATACTATTCCCGGTTTCTCCACTATCAGTTGGATCATATGTAAATATTCTTCCTTTAAATCCCCTCCAGTTTTTCGCTTCGTCTGGGATATTTCTAAACTCAGCTTCGAGTATTACTTCTTTACATGATATTTTATTCTCACCTGTTTCTGCATCAACTTCTGAGCAATAACAGTCTGATACCATTCTTTTTTTATCAGATAGTAGCCATTCGATGGCCTTCAAAACTGAGCTTTTTCCTGCATTGTTAGAACCAATGAGAAAGGTCGCATCACCAAATTTAACCTGTGCATTGTGAATTCTTTTAAAACCATTAATTTTCAGTGTGTGTAGTCTCATTTATATTTCCATGTGTTGGTATAAAGATAAGTTTCTGAGAACATCCTATTAATCATTTACTGAAAAAGTTTAAGGTTAAAGTCTGGGTGAAAATGGGATTCATATCAAAAAATGCTTCTTTTTCTTGAATTCCACATAACTTTTCTATCGTGCTATGAAGCAGCCGTGGTTGTTGCTGAGCACAAGCATCGGGTTAAGGCACCACATGTATTACTAGGTAAGCAAGTTCTATCAGCAACTTGTCAGTTCCGCGGTTGGCACACATGGCCGGCTATGTATTGGCAACTCATAGCAGTCCTGAACCGTTAAGGGCAGCCCTGTGCCAAGAGCCGATCTTCGGGAATTCGGCCGATCAGTCATTAGATCTAATGTTTTACTTCGTAACCTGCCCGATGGTATATGCAAGCACTTTGGCCCACTCCGACCATTTGCGAATTAGGCAGTTTCCGTTAGCAACATTTGTAGCGATGTGTCATCTGATTAAGAATCGTGTCGAACGATCGTGCCTCGATTATGCGAATCATCACATAATCTTAGTTCTTTGAAGAAAACTGGCCGATGCCAAGGTATCACGATGAATAGACCCATTAATGCAGCTGATCTTTCCCGGCAGATTAGAGAATCAGAGGGTACGAGATACCTCGATCGTGCCCATCAACGCAGTTTCTCGCTCAATGTCTTCCAAATGAATGCGGTAGAACTTATTGAGGCAGCTCAAAGGGTCAAGGATCCTGATCAAGGCATGCTCTTGATGATGGAGAAGAACCGCGAGGCTGGACTCCAGGCCCATCGCGAACTTAACCGCCATGTTCACAACTTCGTTTCATCTTCCTTGACCCTCGTGGAGCATACGCGGGTATTCATGAGGAAGCATTACGCGGGTACTAAACTTTTCGAGACCTACGAAATGCAAGTGATCGCGACTTTCGCTAAATCACCTGTAGCTCAATTTGTCCAAGGTCTTCGGAACTACATGCTTCATAAAGGGCTGCCAAATTCCAGCATGTTTATGAAATTCGTGACTAGTCCCGGCGCAATGGATGGTTCCGGTACGATGGAAACTGGTGTGCGATATAGCACTACCTCGCTTTTGGATTGGAAAGACTGGAAACCTGTGGCTCGCACTTACATCGAGCAGGCCGGAGAGCATCTAGACGTTCACGAATTTACACAAGAGTATCTGACGCTCGTCAACCAATTCCATGAGTGGTTGGACGCTACCCTCGCAATGCACCATCATTCAGACCTCCAAGAACTCAATCAGTTTCAAGTTCAACTCCGGGAAATTAGCCTAACAAAAGAGCCGATTGTGCCAGCTAAGCCGCCTGACTCCCTCACCATCGAACCGTTTAAATTTACGTCGGTTCATGCTGCTGAACTTGATCAGATCTCCCTTGAGTTTATGGAGAAGATTCAAGAGCTTCATTTCAAGCAGACTACCCAGGAATTTCCGTCTGAAATACCAGCGACTCCAATTACCGATAGAGAGCTGATTGGGCCCATTACATTTTGGGGGCAGGAGATGAACGGAGGCGCAGCTCTCATGTTCCTTCAACATGATGGCAAGCCATATGGTTTTTTGGAGAAAGATTACAAATGCCTCGATAGCTTAATAGACGCTGTTATGGAAGCAGCTTGGGCTCGTATTAGCTTAAGCCGTAAGTTTGTTGAAACAGCTTTCTTTGATTGGGCAAGACAACAATTTCCAACTGCCCAGACCTCATTCTCAGATGGGCTGAGCGATGTGGCTCGAGAAAAGGTCACGAATGTTGAAGTCTGGGCTCCAATCGCTAACATGGAAGTCGAACAGGGATTCGACTTTGGCCCGATTCGCATTGAATCGATCACTGCTGTCGTAATGGAGAATCTGCGCAGCAGAGTACCCTCACCTTGGATAGGGCAAGAGCAGGAGGTAAGTCAATTCTTCGAAAAATTGAGGGATGAGATTCAAGGATATGCTGTCGCAATTGTGTCCATTGAAGCCGAGCCGGAATTTGCTGTGGAACGAGCGTTTCAGATTGCTCAAGATGCTGTGGGTTTACTGACCTTCTTCTCTCCTGCGGCCCCTAGTTCATACCTTTTTAGCCCGGTAGCACTCGCAGGTGCAGAGTACATTCCAACATCGAAACTAATCATGCTGTACGAAGGTGGCTTTTGCCATAGTGAAAGCATTTTGCCGAAGCACGTGGGTCGCTGGCGTCTATCCGCGCAGCAAATTTCAGTACTCAATTCCGATCTGCTGGAAGCCGCAGGATCACTTGTAGTGTCAGAGGGGTTGAGCGAATTCGCCTTAGCGGTACGAACAAGCATCTTGATCTACAGTAAAGGCGCAACTTTACTGGCACCGAAGGATCGTCTGAGGAGTTGTTTATCTGCTCTTGAATCTATTTTACTCAAACATGACATGGAACCACGAGCGCATAGTCTCGCTAATCGGATGAGCATCATTCTGTCCCGCAAAGGAGTTGATGACGAAGACGTTAAGAAGACCATCCAGCAAATCTACTGGTTGCTGGAGCAGCCACAGATGACAGAGCAAGGACATAGAGAAAGCGAATTGATCGCGACATTCACAACCTATGCTTACAATGTTCTACATGTGGCTCTTGGTAACGTCCAAACCTTCAGTTCGAAAGTTCAGTTTGTGGTAGAAGTTGATGGGATGGATATATCTCGCCAGTAGTTTCCCATACTAGCGTAACTATCCGACTGTTGTGGCCAATTAAAATTGGCCACAACTTTAGAGTTTTTCCAGTACCGGTTTACCGATTCATTTGGTGGTAATCCGTCGTTCGTTCTAAGTGGACTGTAATACCCGACAGGACAGTCGGTGATTATATTAGAATCTGAATCGCTATGGGTTTAACAGAGACCTTAAGGTCATTCATGGACTAGCCACTCATTGTCAGAAAAATTTAGTCCGAACATTACAAAACCGTTGCCAACTTCCGCTCCCGCTGATAGCTGACACATGGGCCCTCGATAGCAAAAAAGCCCTGACCGTTAGTCACTAACGGCAGGGCTTTAATCAGGCATGCGGGTTATCTGGCGGTTAGTGCGAGTGCGCGCTTTTGCATATCGGTAAGCATGGGGATGAGCAAACTTATCGCGGTTAGCCCATGCCCCAGTTGGCACAGGCTTTCTGGCGTAGATTCGCATACGTCATTATCGGCAAAGGTAATCAGTGCATCGCCAATGAAATTCAGACAATGGCAAAGTTCGGCACGGGTTTCGGCGCAATACTCCGCTACCTGCGAGCGTTCGCTCTCGTCGATGTTTGAAAAGTCCAAATGAGCCAGCGCGGCATTCATGGCGGAATAAAGGCTGGCGCAATCCGGCAGTGATTGATAAGACGAGAGCGTGTTACTGTCGGTGTCAGCCATAGCATTAGTCCTCATAATGTTGTGGTCAGAAGCCCGGTTAGTGTTCCTAGCACTGCCGGGCTTTGCTCTTTAGTGTTGCCACGCAGCCCATATGCCCCGAACATATTTACGGTATCAACGCGTTTCGACCCTATGTCGATAAAACCCGATTTTTTAAATATGATGGCGTGACATGTTCATAGCATCGACATATTCTGGCTATATGTCGATAAAAACGGTTTTTATAGCCATATGAATTGGAATCCAGAAATCCCCTACAATGCGTTGCCGAAATTGCCGCCTGATCTGGAGCGCGTTGAAACGCGCCTCATACTCAAAGCATGCATAAGTGCGCGCGCAGCAATCGCAGTGTTGAAAACTGCCGGGGAGTTGATTCCCGATCAGGCGTTGCTGATAAACCTCCTTCCGATGCTGGAAGCGAAAGACTCTTCGCGTATTGAGAATATCGTAACGACCAGCGATCAGCTGTTTCAGTATGCTGACCGCGCAGATGGTGCAGATCCGGCCACCAAAGAGGCACTGCGCTATCGTACAGCGCTTTATGACGGTTATATCCACCTTGCGGACTACCCACTCTGCACAAACACAGCAGTCACTATCTGCACCAAATTACGCGCAGTGCAAACCGATATCAGGAAAACGCCGGGTACGGTATTGCGTGATCAGAATAATAACGTGATATACACACCGCCGGTGGGTGAGGATGCCATTCGTAACTTACTGGCGAACTGGGAACGGTTTATACACGGTGATGATGATTTAGATCCGCTGGTGAAAATGGCTATTGCGCACTATCAGTTTGAGTGCATCCACCCGTTTCATGACGGGAACGGGCGAACTGGCCGTATCCTGAATATCCTGTACCTGATTCAGACGGGATTGCTTTCTCTGCCTATCCTGTATTTGTCCCGTTTCATCCTGGAAAGGAGTGATGATTACTACCTGTTACTGCGCAAGGTAACAGAAGAAGGGGATTGGGAATCGTGGATTTTGTTTATGTTAGAGGCAGTGGAGAACACGTCCCGCTGGACGATCGATAAGATATCGGTTGTCCGGAAATTGATGGAAGAAACTACAGCCTATGTGCGCGAGAAACTGCCGAAAATCTACACCCATGAACTTATCCAAGCGATTTTTGCGCAGCCGTATTGCCGGATCGATAACCTTGTTGAACGGGGTGTGGCCAAACGCCAAACGGCATCAGCATATCTCAAACAGTTAGTGGATATTGGAGTGCTGGAAGAGACGACAGTGGGTCGTGAAAAACTGTATATCAACACCAGGCTGCTGCGTGAATTGAGTCAGTAATGTGGATGCAATGTAGTGAATTCGCGGAACGATATACTTACCCGCGACCCGCTACTTATCCAAATATGGCGCCAATACCTGCTGCGACCACGCCATGAAACTGCGTACGCGGCGCGATAAGTTTTGTCGATGTGCGACGACGAATGACACGGTCAAGGGCTCGGGGCGCAAATCCGGCAGTATCTCTACGAGCTCGCCTTTCTCAATGTATTCGATCAGGCTTGAGCGTCCCGCCTGGATCAGCCCCAAACCGGCCAGCCCTGCGGCATGGTAGGTCTGCACGCTATTGACGCTGATAGAGCCTGCCAGCGTCAGCGTGGCGTAGCCGTCACCCTTCGGGTATTCCCATCCAAACGGCCGGCTCCCCAAGATTGGCGCGTAGTGGATCATGCGGTGTTCCTGCGCCAATAAATCCTCAAGCGTATGGGGCATGCCGTGGTTTTTCAGGTAAGCGGGGCTTGCCACGTTCACCATGCTTAAAGCGCCCATCTTCTGCGCTACGAGGGTTTCGTCGACAATCTCTCCGATGCGCAGCGCGCAATCTATGCCTTCCTGAATCAGGTCCACACGCCGGTCGGTACTGGATATCTCTAACTGAATTTCAGGATATGTGGCCATAAACGAAGGGAGCGCGGGCACTATGGGAGTGCGGGCCAGTTCGGTGGGCAGATCGATGCGCAGCCGCCCGCGCAGCGGCGTTTTGCTGCTTGCGAACATGCTATTTAATTCTTCGGCATCCGCCAGCAACGCGCGTGCGCGGTTGTAAAAAGCGCGCCCATCTTCGGTCAATTGCACGGTACGCGTCGAGCGGTGCAGCAGCCGCACGCCCATGGCCGCTTCGATGCGGCGCACCACGTTCGAGGCCCGGCCTTTTTGAATGCCGAGGCTTTCCGCCGCATGGGTGAAGCTCGCCATTTCCGCGATACGTACAAAAATGGCCAAAGAGTCGAGATCTTGCATTGTGTCGTTTCGCGATAACTATGGGTTTAGATTGGCATACTTTATGACAAAAATAGAATGACGCATAGTCACCTCTCCGGGAGCCAGAAGGGCTGGCCCCTGGCCATTCGGAGCAGATGCAGGGCCGGTTCTGAAGAACCTTAACGTTAAACGCAAAGAGGCAGTCATTGCAGCCAAAGCATTTAACCCGTCCGGCCCTGGTCCTCATGAGCGTGAAGACCCACCCCAACGCGCATGCCGCCCGGGGCGCGCATCAATCCGAACTGAATCGACCCCAACCCTGAACTTTCAAGCGCAGTACTCACTTAACCAAAAGGTAAATCATGAGCATATCCAGGGAAACGTATATCGATTACGACGCCGTGATGCAGGCGCCTATCCATCGCGTATTCGCCGAGCCAGATACGCAGAAGCGCCGCGCGGCGATCCGAGAGATCTATGCCGAAAACGTCCAGATCTACGAACCAGGCGTCGAAGCGAGCGGGTATGAAGGTATCGAACAGGTCGTCAACGAGGTGTTATCGCAGGCACCCCCGGGCTTTGTGTTCGGCACCTTCGGGCCGGCGGTCGGGCATCACGGCGTCGGCCGCCTGCGCTGGCATTTCGGGCCGCAAGAAGGGCCACCGGCGTTAACCGGGCTCGATATTGTCGAGATCCTCGACGGCAAGATCACCAAACTTTACGTGTTTCTCGACCCCGTGCCGGCCTAAGGCCCGCGTCGATTGAAAGGTTATCAGGGGCATTCTGCCATTGCGCGAATGGCTGAAAAGAAAGCGCTCAGTTAACCAGGCGAGGCAGCATCTGGTCATGGTGATATTTTCGCCATGGCCATTTAAAAACAATGTAACGGCGTAAATGCGATCCCTTGCCGATGCTAAATGGGTATCTCGGTTTTTTGTTTTACTGCGGTTTTCTATGCTGGCTTTGTTTTTATGAATGGTTGTTGATGCTGGGTTTTATGCTGTGACTGGTTTTTTTATACAAAATTCAAAGGGTGAAACGATTAGAGTTGCCGTTAATTTTAATAGAAATTATTATCATTTGCATCTTGATTTCAAGAAAATAGAATAAATTATTCTAAGATTGAACCCAAATCCCGAGGATTTTCATTTTATGGGCGTTCGTAATTTAATCACCTTTTTGATGTTCATTGTTTTTTTGACTGGGGCCAGCATCGCTAATGCAGCCACCACGACCTTAACAGATGTTATGGGGCGGCAGGTTACTGTTGATACGCCGGTAAAGCGGGCTATCTTAGGATTTAACTTCGAAGATTACATGGCTGTGGGCGGGGAAGCCGCATTCGATCACGTCATAGGCATTTCGCGTGAAGCATGGCGAGGAAAAGTACCCGCCAATTGGAATATGTACGTTAAACAAATGCCGTCCCTTGCCCGCATCGCCGATATTGGCGAGGTCGATCTCCATAATATCTCGCTTGAAAATATCATCTCGTTAAAACCTGACGTGGTTATTTTGGCTCAGTGGCAATATGTCGCTTTAAAATATGAAGTGTCTCGCCTTGAAGCGTTGAAAATCCCGGTGGTTGTGATCGACTACAATGCTCAAACGGTAGAAAAACATGTTAGCTCTACCAAAATATTTGGAATACTGACGGGGCAAGAAAAACGGGCGCAGGAACTCTCGGATCTTTACGCCAATAACATTGCAGATGTGCAGCGCAGAGTGAAGAGTTCAGGTCTGAAAAAGCCCAAGGTTTATATTGAGTTTGGGAACAAAGGGCCTGGTGAATATTCATTTACCTATGGCGAGAACATGTGGGGTGCGATGCTGAAACTCGCCGGCGCGGATAATATAGCTGCATCACTTTTTGAGTGGTGGGGTGTCATTAATCCAGAGCAGGTTCTGGTTGCGATGCCAGATGCGATTTTTATCTCGGGAAGAGAAAACAACAAGGTTTCGTCGGCACTGTCCATGGGGGTTGGCGTTGATAAAAACATGGCCACTCAGCAGCTTATCGGTTTCTCTGCGCGTAATGGCTGGGCCTCGCTGCCGGCGATAAAAAACAAACAGCTCTTCGGTGTCTATCAAGGTGCATCCAGAACGCTTTCCGATTTCGCCATGATTCAGTTTATCGCCAAATCACTTTACCCGGAGCAGTTTAAAGATGTGGATCCGGTAAAAAATTACCTGGATTACTATGCGAAGTATCTGCCGGTTAAACCCGAAGGGACATTCGCTATTTCTGCATGGCAGTGAATTTCAATCCGCTTTAAATAGCGGATTTCACTATTGGCCCCCGTTAAACGCGTGCATTCAAGCGGTGGGGGCTTTATTGCCGACGAACGGCATTTTGAATGGCATGTTTGTCAGCGTCTTAGCCTTCAAATGCAATCAGAGCATGAGGTCAGAGGAGGCTGCCGATCCGTGTCTAAAAGGTTGCCGTTGCCCAATAAGCGGCTATCATCTCTTCTTTACGCCCTTGCCGCCTCTGAAAGGATTGTCTGCCGCTATGCCCGTGAATTTTGATCTCAACGATCTTTATGCCTTCCGAGCGCTGGTTGAATACGGTAATTTTCGCCTTGCCGCAGAGTCCATCTGCCTTTCGCAGTCCGCATTGAGCCGCAGAATAGAGAAGCTGGAATCCGCGCTGGGCATCAAGTTGTTCGACAGAACCACCCGGCGCGTCACGCTGACGCTGTATGGGCAGACCTTTGCCGAGCGTTCAGACCTGCTACTGGCGAATGTCGAGTCGGTATTGGCGGATATCAATAAGGTTAGCCAGGATCGCGTGGGGCTGGTCACCGTCGCCACGGTGCCTTCGGCGGCCTACTATTTCATGCCCGACGTGATCCGCCGTTTCCAGGCCCGCTACCCACGAGTACGCGTCAAGCTTATCGATAGCAGTGCAGGTAACGTCATCGAAGCGGTCGCCAGCGGCCAGGCGGATTTCGGCATCTGTTTCGCGACAAACCTGCAACCCAATATCGAATTTTTGCCGCTGGTGGGGGATGTCTACGTGGCTGCCTGCCGGCGCGATCATCCCATTGCCAGTAAAAAAAGCCTGACCTGGCGCGAGTTTTATCAGCAGGATTATGTGGGGCTGGATAAGACGTCCGGTAACCGCAATCTGCTCGATCAGAGGCTGGAGCACATCATCCCTGAACGCCCCAGCATCTGCGAAACCCGCCATGTGACGACCATGCTGGGTATGGTTGAAGCGGGTGTCGGCATTGCCGCCGTACCCGCGATGTCGATGCCGGCGTCAGAGCATTCGGTGCTGACTCACCTGCCGCTGACCGACCCGGTGGTGAAGCGCACGGTTGGCCTGATCCGGCGCAGCGGGCGCATGCAGTCCTACGTTGCCGCCGAGCTGGAAAAGTTGATCACTGAACAGTATCAGGCTGTTTAACCGGCTGTTCAGCTTTCACGGTTCTCATCCCGGTGGCGCGAATGGTGTTTTGTGCCTCGGCGGAAGACAGGAAATCCAGCAGCGCTTTGCCTTCCTGGCGGTGTTCCGCTTTGGCGGTGACCGCGCCGGCAAAGCGGGTAATGTACTGCACATCCTCAGGCAGTTCGCCGATAAAGGTGACGCCCGGCACCGGCAGCAGTTCGCTCACTTGCTGGAAACCTATCGCATATTTCCCTTTCGCCACCTCGGATGCCACCGGAATGCGCTCAATCATGTGCGCTTTCTCTTTCACCTGGTCTTCGATCCCCAGTTTTTTGAACAGCTGGCTGCTGACATAGCGGCCGCTGGCACTGTCCGAATAGGCAATGGATTGGGCATGCAGCAGGGTAGTGCGCAGATCGGCATCCTTTTGGATAGTGGGTTTAGGGTCGCCTTGTTTGACCACCATGCCAATCGGCGAGTCGGCCAGCTCCACACGCGAACCCGGCTGGATCCAGTTGTCTTTTTCCAGATTTTTCAACGCATCACCCACCATAATCACCACATCGGCCTTTTCTCCGCGAGCCAGGCGCGCGGGGATCGCCTGGGGCGTTTTACCCATAGAAGGGCCGGACACCAAAATGATGTGGTCGCCGCTCTTGGCTTCATATTGCGGGGCCAGTTTTTCCAGTGCGGCTTTAAAGCCGCCTGAGATCATGACGGTCACGTCTTTGGCCAGAACACCCGTGCTGACAGAGGAAAGCACCAGCGTGGCGAGGAGTGAACGATAAATTTTTTGCATGACGTAATCCCTGATTTAACGTGCGGTGTGTAGTGTTAACGCGCTACGACGGTACAGATAAAGCGTCGCCAGCAATGCGCATACGGCAGCAAAACTCATCCAGTAGCCGGGTGAGGCCTTATCGCCGGTGTACTCAATCAGTGCGGTAGAAATAACCGGCGTAAATCCGCCAAAGATCGCGGTCGCCAGGCTGTAGGCCAGCGAGAAACCGGCAACCCGGACTTCCGTCGGCATGATCTCCGTTAACGCCGGGATCATGGCGCCGTTGTAGAGGCCGTAGAGGAAGGACAACCACAACAGTACCGTCAGCATCATCGAAAAGCTGGGGGCTTCGGCAAGCAGGCTAAGTGCCGGATAGGCAGTGATCAGCGCCAGCAGCGCCATGGTCACCAAAACCGGCTTGCGGCCAAAACGGTCCGACAGGGCACCGCCGACCGGCAGCCAAAGGAAGTTGGAGATCGCGACCAGCAAGGTCACCAACAGGCTGTCGGAAGCGCTGAGCATCAGCACTTTTTTACCGAAGGTCGGCGCATAGACGGTGATCAGATAAAACGCGGTGGTGGTCATGGCGACCATCAGCATGCCGGCGATAACCACTTGCCAGTTCGCCAGGAGGGTTTTGAACACGTCGCGCATCGCCAGGTGGTTGCGGCGGGCGGCGAACTCCTGGGTCTCTTCCAGTTTGCGGCGCAGGAAGAAGATGAAAGGCACAATCAGGCAGCCGAACAGGAACGGCAGACGCCAGCCCCACTCGCGAATGGCGCTTTCTTCCATGAAGGCATTCAGTGCAAAGCCCATCGCCGCGGCCACCATAATGGCCACTTGCTGGCTGCCGGACTGCCAACTGGTGTAAAAGCCTTTGCGGCCTGGCGTGGCAATCTCGGCCAAATAAACGGATACGCCGCCCAGCTCAGCACCTGCAGAGAAACCTTGCAATAAACGGCCAACCAGCACCAGCAGCGGCGCCCAGAGCCCGATCGTCTGATAGGACGGGATAAGCACGATCAGGAAGGTCCCTGCGGCCATGATCGACAGGGTAACGATCAGCCCCTTGCGTCTGCCGACTTTATCGATGTACGCGCCCAGCACGATTGCGCCGATAGGGCGCATCAGGAAGCCCGCGCCAAAGACCGCGAAGGTCATCATCAACGAGGCGAATTCACTGCTGGCCGGGAAAAAGGTATGGGCGATGTAGGTGGCATAAAACCCGAACAGGAAAAAATCAAACTGCTCCAGAAAGTTGCCAGAGGTCACGCGCAGTATCGCGCTGATCCTTGCCCGAGTTGTCATTGGTGCGTTAGGTGAATGCATCTTTATCTCCAGTTTGCTTTAGCGCTTTTGCCGCGCCTGTTTCTGCAGACTGGACCATGAAAATAAAGTAAATAAGCGCAATAAACTCATGGACTGATGCGTTTGGTGCATGAATTATTGTTAACAATTGGCCGCGATAAGCTGCAACGGGCCATTAACAAGTTTGCCCCGTGCAGCCTTGTTCATTACAGGCTAAAAACTTCATGCGCGTTTTGTGACAAGGTTCATACAAGGCGAAAGGGCAGAAAAATGCCGAGCGGGGGGCAAAAGGGGGTGTTTGGGTTTTTCGCCGATTTCCCCGGAATTGAGCTTCTTCCTTACGCAAAAAAAAGATGATCGTCCGCTGCGGGGTTTTTGTGACGTGGCGTTTGGCTCGCTTTTGATCTGACAACCTCAACGAATCCGCCGCAACCCCTTAATCGGCCTCAACAAAGCTTGCGCTGATCGCAAACCGGGCCCTGATGAAAAGGCTAGCGCAGCCGTGAAGGAGGCAGGCCAAAGCGCTGAGTGAATCGCTCGGAAAAACGCGAAACCGATTTGTAGCCGCAGGCATCAGCCACCTGCGCCATGTTCCAGCGGGTAGTTTGTATCAGCATCAGGCCGTGGTGCATGCGTATATCCACGAGCAGCTTCTCAAAGCTGCCCCCTTCCTCGCGTAAGCGTCTGCGCAGGGTGGATTCACTCATCGCCAGCGCTTCGCCGGCAGAGCGCGCGGTCCAGTCGGTTTCTGGTGAAGCACGCAGCAGATGGCTTAAGCGCGGTAAAACACCCTGCCGCCGGGGCAGAGCAAAATGAATGTTTTGTTCTGCCAGGACCAGCAGCAAGTCGAATATTCTCAAACGTATTCTTGCATCACTGAGATTCGGTTGCGCCAGGTTTTTCAGCAGCGTTTGCAACGACTCTCGCAGCGCGCCGTTAAGCGCCGTCGCGGTAAATTTCGGCTTCTTTCTGTCACCTGAGAGAGATAAATGGCTTTGCGAGAACTGATAAAAAGATTCCAGCACATCGGCGCTGAAAGTCAGGAACAGCGATCGGAACGGGGAGCCGTTATCCGGAGGAAACTTGGTATAATCAGCAATGACGCCCTGATCTATAAAGCCCACGGCGGCCGTATCAGCCAGGGTATGACTTTCTCCCGAGGTCAGAAATTCAATTCGCCCCGCCAGTACGATGAGCACCGTCGGTTCGAAGAAGCAAAATGCGGGGGTGCTTTGTCTCACTTTGAGCTGCGGATAAGCCACCGAAACCAGATTATCGCGGCTGAGACTGCTGCCATCATAGTCTGACCAGGAAAGAGATTCATTGCTCATGGCGTCTTGTTCATCCGGGACAACTAACCGACTTTCTCTGGTCATTATTTACCTGTTGATGGCTCGTGGTGAGTTAAACCTTCACGTCCGGATTCAGGGTATAGATCCCTGTCAGCGTGGCCGTTGCCAGTACGTTGCTGTTTTCCAGTGCACGACGAACGTTAGCGCCAGTCAACTCTCCCTCTACGTTTAATGTCGGCATCGGAATAGCATATAACGTGAATATGTAATGATGAACCAATTCATCATTCCACGGCGGGCAGGGGCCATCATAGCCATAATAGGTTCCGGCCATTGACTCATCACCGGCAAACCACGCGGTGTAATCATTGATGCCATGGATCAGACCGTCTGGTGCGGCAGGACCCTGCTTGCCTCTGGCAGAAATGCCGCTGGACTGGGTGCCTTCAATAATTTCGCCCTGATCCGCCGGAATGTTCAACAGCGACCAGTGATAGAAATCTGCACGGGGTAGAGACGCCGGAACGGTTTTCCCCGGTTGATTAACATCTTCTGCGCTGGTTGGAACATCAGGATCGTGGCAAAGAAGCACCAGAGCCTGTGTGCCTGCCGGCACATCTTCCCAGGCAAGATGTGGGTTGAGGTTGTCAGATAAACGAATGCGGTTTTCTGGATCATAAACGGCAAAGCTGTTCTTGCCTGGGATGGCCTCACCGTCTTTAAAACTGTGGCTGTATAATTTCATGTTATTGCCTTATCAATGGCGGAAAACACGATTATACGACCATTGTACATCCTGAGATTTACTCATCCGGTCAAATTACTTCCTTAAGCTGTCATTCTGACTGGATGTGTTGGGGCGGTTGAACTCACAGCTCATAACAGACCTGACGACCCTTCAGTCTGGCCCAGGCGCGGTCGTATTGTGTTAAACAATGAAGAGCAGCTCAGCCCGGTTGGTGGTTTAGGGGATTTGGCGATTGATCAGATCGCCTAACACGGGCTGCGTTTCCTTCAAACAAATGATCTACTATTTGGCGCGTTATTTGGCCAAGAGTTCTTTGCGGACGATTTCTGCGCCTGCACTTAACGCATCCAGCTTGCCCCTTGCTACTCCGCGAGGTAAAGGGATCATGCCGCAGTTGGTGCAAGGATAGAGCTTGTCGGCGTCTACAAACTGAAGCGCTTTGCGAAGCGTAGCGGCGACTTCCTCTGGCGTCTCAATGGTATTGCTTGCCACGTCAATGGCCCCAACCATTACCTTTTTACCTCGAATGAGCTCCATCAGCTCCATGGGAACATGGGAGTTCTGACATTCCAGTGAGATGATATCGATATTGGATTTTTGCAGTTTTGGAAAAATCTCTTCATATTGCCGCCACTCTGTTCCCAGCGTCTTTTTCCAATCGGTATTGGCTTTGATGCCATAACCGTAGCAAATGTGTACAGCCGTTTCACACTTAAGCCCTTCAATGGCTCTTTCTAGCGTGGCAATGCCCCAATCGTTCACCTCATCAAAGAAGACATTAAAGGCGGGCTCATCAAATTGGATGATATCGACACCGGCAGCTTCTAATTCTTTGGCTTCTTCATTGAGAATTTTAGCGAATTCCCAGGCTAGCTTTTCGCGGCTTTTATAGTGGTTATCGTACAGCGTATCTATCATGGTCATGGGCCCTGGCAGGGCCCATTTAATGGGTTGGTCGGTTTGCTGGCGTAAAAACTTGGCATCTTCGACAAAAACAGATTTTTGGCGACTCACCGGGCCCACGACTGTCGGTACGCTCGCCTCATAGCGATTACGGATTTTAACGATCTCGCGTTTCTCAAAATCAACGCCGTTGAGGTGCTCAATAAAGGTCGTGACGAAATGTTGGCGCGTTTGCTCGCCGTCGCTGACAATGTCAATACCGGCCTGCTGTTGATCTTCCAGGCACAAACGCAGAGCATCTTGTTTGCCGTCGATTAATTCCTGGTCTTGCAATTTCCAGGGTGACCAAAGTGTCTCAGGTTGTGCCAGCCAAGAGGGCTTAGGCAAACTGCCGGCAGTTGACGTCGGTAATAACTTTTTCATAATAGATGACCCTGTTTTTTGGTTAATCAAGCAGCGTAGTTAGCAGACCATTGTTCAAGAATAGTTTGGTATGGTTTAATAAAGTTCTCTTCAGTAAACTTTCCCTGCTCAATAGCCAACTGGCTACGTTCTTCTCGGTCATAAACGATTCGAGTTAAAGAATAATCCTGTTGGCTCAAGCTTGGCTGATAGTATTGCCCTGCTGCAGAATTAGCGTTGTAAATCTCAGGCCGATAAATTTTTTGGAAAGTCTCCATCGTACTGATGGTGCTAATAAGTTCAAGATCAGTGTAATCGCTGAGCAAGTCGCCACTAAAATAAAAAGCCAAAGGTGCAACGCTATTTTTAGGCATAAAGTAGCGAGCCTGTAACCCCATTTTGTTGAAATATGCATCGGTCAATGAAGGTTCGTCTTGCTGATATTCCACGCCCAATACAGGGTGCTCATTACCCGTGCGATAATAGGTGTTTTTGCTTGAAACACTTAGGCATATAACCGGGTTTTTATTAAAGTTATCTCTGTACGCCTCTGAATTGATGAAATATTTAAATATGTTGCCGTGTAAATCACCAAAATTAGCCGGAATGCTGAATTGAGGTTGATTCTTGTTGTGCGCCGACAGCAATACGCTAAAGTCATAATCCCGCACGTAAGAAGAAAAGTTGTTCCCTACAATACCTTCGATACGTTCATTGGTTTTTTTATCAACAATGTTCGTTTTTAATATTTCAATCACCGGGAAGGTATTGCCATTGCCTTCAATACTCATCTCAACAGAAATGATTTCAAGTTCGACAGAATAACGATCGCCTTTGGGGTTGTCCCAATGCGCAAGTGTATTGAAACGATTGTCAATCATCACTAACGTGTTGTGCAGGTTCTCCTGGCGGTTCTTTCCTCTGGCCAAATTGGCAAAGTTGGTCGTGATACGCGTATTTTCGGAAGGGTTATAGTTTTCATCGAAAACGCTGCTCTTAAGAGTAAATGTAAAATTTTTATTCATAGTGTTCTGCATCCTAAGTTCTGACATGAAAACTGAATTTATTTCTTGATTTCCCAGCAATCACTGGTTTGTTCTTTCGCCAGTCTTCATGTTGTCAATAAGTTAACAATGCATCTTTTATGCCAGAGCCATGGGATGAGTGAAAGCGACTTAATTTCATTACAACATGAGTCATCTTCATGATCAGGAATACGGCTGGGGCTGGTGGTGTTGCAGAAACCCTGGCACACCAGATTTACAGCAGGGCTTCCCGGGCCAGAAGCGGCTGATTGAACCGCTTTATGGCAAGGCTAAAAGGTGTGTGTGGGGGGGGCTTTCAATGTATGGGCATTTGCTTATCCATGGATGACGAGGCTTCACTTTCCATTCGGGCATGTGCTGGTTAGCATCAGCACTGGGTTATCTTTTCCTTGGCGAGAGGTTAACACTGATAAAATGCCGTCGTGTGCGGCGATTGCCGCCGGCACGCTGATGATGGGCTAATCGAATCAGGAGAACGCAAGATGTCTGACTATCCCACAATTGCTCTTATTGGTCCGGGTGCTATCGGTACCACCATCGCCGCTGTCCTGCATGACGTTGGCCGAACGCCAGTCCTGTGCGGGCGTACCGCGTATCCGCAGTTAATTCTGCGGCACGATGGCGGCGAAGTTATGGTGCCGGGGCCGGTATTGATCAATCCGGCGGCTATCAGCCATCCGTTCGACCTGGTGTTTGTCGCGGTGAAAACCACTCAGATCGCTGACAGCGCCAACTGGCTGGCCGCATTGTGCGATGAAAACACCCTGGTATGTGCCCTGCAAAATGGCGTCGAGCAGGAAACCCAGTTGAAACCCTACGTCAACGGCGCAAAGGTGCTGCCTTCGGTCGTGTGGTTCCCGGCCCAGCGCGAGCCGGATGCCTCCGTCTGGCTGCGAGCCAAACCGCGCCTTACGCTGCCGGATGTGCCGCAGGCGAAACGGGTCGCCGATGTGCTCAAAGGCACAGGCTGCGCGGTTGAGTTGTCATCCGATTTTCTCTCCATCGCCTGGCGCAAACTGCTGCAGAATGCGGCCGCGGGTCTGATGGTCCTCGCTAATCGTCGTGCCGGAATGTTCTCACGCGGGGATATCACTGAACTGGCACTGGCGTATTTGCGCGAGTGTTTGACGGTGGCGCGTGCGCAAGGTGCCGTACTGAGCGATAAGGTTCCGCAGGAGATCGTCGAGGGTTTTCATCATGCCCCTGCGGATTTGGGGACCTCCATTCTCGCCGACCGCCAGGCCAACCGCCCACTGGAGTGGGATATCCGCAACGGCGTGGTACAGCGTTATGGTCGCTTGCAGGGGATTCCGACGCCGATCAGCGACGTGCTGGTGCCGCTGCTGGCGGCAGGGAGTGAGGGACCGGGTTGAGGCCGTTAACTGCCGGGGTATTTGCAGGACAACGGCACCCTGAAGCGCCGCAGGTTTGAGCGAGATATCCCGCCCAGTAACATGGCTGGATAATGTCCGCCTGCAAAATGCGGCGGGGTGCCTGCTTTTCGCTCATTACTGACTGTATGGGCCATTTTTTGCCGAAAGTGTTTATAAAACAGGTGGCGCTCCAGAGGCAAAAATTGATAGAACCTTAGCCTTGCTTCACAATCGCGGCAGGATTAGGGTTCTTGAGGGAGTAATAACGGGATGGCACTCGGATTTGTTACGAAGAACGCGCTGGCTGACTGGCAGAATGTGCCTGTCTATTTGCCGAACTTTCAGTTCCATGAGCGGCACAGCACTACCATAACCACGGCTTACCCCGAAAAAATCTTACCGGCAATTGCGGGTTATGATATCCAGCAGGATATCGTGATTAAAACGTTAATGGCGGTGCGGAAACTGCCGCAAAAATTACGACGCCATCAATCTGAAAGTGCCATTGATCAGTTTGGGCTACAGAGTTTCACGTTGTTAGAAAACTCGCCAACCGAACTTTGCTATGGTTTGAGAGGGCAATTCTGGCGATCCGATTTTGGCCTTGAGGAGGTGCCCGATATCAGTGCCTATTGCGCCGCGCTACGGCCAGGCAACGCAAAGCTGCTGCTGCGATATCAGGTACAGCAACTCGCCGTCGACGAATATGCACTCTGTACAGAAACCTTCATACATTGCCCGGACAGAGCGACACAGTTAAAAATGGCCGGATACTGGCTGGCAATCCGAGTGGGAAGCGGCTGGATTCGGAAAAGGACATTGAAGGCAGTAAAGCTTGAGCTTGAGAAAGCGCGCCAACAGCCTTACGGCGGATAATCCCTGAATAACCTTCCGCCGGAAGAGTGCCGGCTGGTGGCTGAAAACCCGGCAACCTCAAAACAGTGCCCGGAACGAAAAACGGCTGTGCTGACAAACGGATATTGCCATTCTCCAGGCGGCCCCGATGTACAGGGCCGCCTTATGCATAGGCTTGAAACGCTCGCCGTGCAGCCTTAAACCAATGCAGCCAGCGATGCCGGATTAAACCCGTTCAACGCCGTGTAATTGTCATCTTCCACTTTCGTTACCCAATCCGGATCGCTCAGCAGGGCGCGGCCCACAGCGATGAGATCAAACTCTTCACGCTCCATACGCTCGATGAGCCGCTCCAGGCTCGCAGGAGCCGATCCCTTCCCGGCGAAAGCATGGGTAACATCGTTATCCAGGCCAACCGAACCTACGCTAATCGTCGCGGCTCCGGTCACCTTTTTCGCCCAACCCGCGCAATTCAAGCCATTTTCACCGTCAATCTCAGGGAATTCCGGCTCCCAGAAGCGGCGTTGCGAACAGTGCAGGATGTCGACGCCGGCCTCAACCAGCGGCAATAACCATGCTTCCATCGCCGCCGGGGTTTCGGCAATTCGTACCCCGTAGTCCTGTTGCTTCCATTGGCTAACACGCATGATAATCGGAAAATCAGGACCAACGGCATGACGTACAGCAGAGACAATCTCACTGGCAAAGCGCGAACGCTCTTTGATGGTGGGGCCACCGTAGCGATCGGTACGCAGATTAGTGCCGGCCCAGAAGAACTGGTCGATCAAAAACCCATGAGCGCCATGGATTTCGACCGTGTCGAAGCCCAGACGTTTGGCATCTGCCGCCGCCTTTACGAACGCCGAAACGGTATCCGCGATATCTTCTTCATTCATTGCCACGCCGCGCGGGTCTCCGGGCGCATCAAAACCTGACGGGCTTTCCACCGGGGCATCCGGTTCCCAGCCGTTGATATAACGCGCTGCGCCTGTATGCCAGATTTGCGGTGCCATGCGGCCACCCGCATGATGTACGGCGTCAATCACGTTTTTCCAGCCCGCCAGTGCCGCTTCTCCGTGGAAAAAAGGGATGCCGGAATCGTTTCGTGACGCCGGGCGATCAACGACGGTGCCCTCCGAAAGGATCAGACCTACGCCGCCCTCTGCGCGACGCCGGTAGTAGGCCGCATTGGCTTCTCCCGGTATACCGTCCGCGGCAAAAAGTCGCGTCATGGGCGCCATGACGATCCGGTTTTTCACTTGAAGAGAACGCACGGAAAAAGGACTGAAAAGAATACTGGATGTATTTTGAGACATACAAATTAACTCCATTGTGTTGGGAGCTCTATTAGGTATATTTTATATACCTGATGTCAATTAGGCACCTTGAGTAGCCTAGGTATACCAAAGGAAACCCCGCATGCTGACTTTACACCCACAGTGCTTCTCGTCGGATTGCCCAAGCCGGGCATTGTTCGATCAAATCGCAGACAAATGGTCGATGATGGTTCTGGCTGTAGTTGATGAAGAACCACAGCGCTTCAACGCCATCAGACGCCGTCTTGAGGGGGTTTCACAGAAGGCTCTGACGCAATGCTTGCGGCGGCTGGAGCGTAATGGGCTGATCTCGCGACAGGTTATCTCTTTCTCGCCGGTGGCCGTGCAATACGAAATTACGCAACTGGGCCGAACCTTGCAGAAACCCTTTCGTGAACTGCATCAATGGACGCTCGATAAATTGCCTGAAGTCGAAGCCGCCAGACTGCAGTTTGATCAGGTAGCCGGAATGAAGTGAAAAAGGGCGGGTAATCGGAATTTTTTGTTTAAGTGAAACGCCGGCGCTACCCACTCCCGCGCCTGAACGACGGGAAGTAAGAGCCCCGGTATCATTGATGCTGCCTATTCAGGTTGTTCCATCAGAACCTGGATGGGCAATCTCGTTTTTTGGCCATGCCGACATTGCAATATCAATGAGCTGTGAAAGCGTTTGTCGGCTTGCTCCGGCAGAGGGGAGATTCACCACAGACTGCAGTATTCCGAAGTAATGCCAGGCCAACAGGTCCAGATCGGCATTCGGCCCGATTTCACCCCTCTGTTGCCCCTTCGCCAGAAGGTTTGACAATACCTGCCGCTGTTGGCAAATCCCCGCGTTCATCGTCATTTTCCCTGCGGCTGTAAGGTCTGCTTGCTCGGTGAGGCTGCGAGACAGCAGGCAACCCTTGGGGCGATCTGTTACGGCGCTATCCGGAAGAAATTCACGTAGCAATGCATCCACGCCGGCTCTGGAGGACTCCGATTGAATCGAATTCATACGCGTCAGGACGCGGTCCGTATACAGCTTGAGGCACTCATTGAATAACCTGTCCTTATCCCCAAATCGCTGATAAAGGCTGGACCGGGACAGGCCTGTTGCTTCAGTGAGATCGCTGATGGACGCGTTTGCATAACCATGCCCCCAGAAAACACCTATCGCTGCATTCAGCACGGCGCTTTCGTCGTATTGCGGTTTACCGCTCATAAATCCTCCGTTGACAATCTGGAACGATCGTATCAGGATGGTTGGACTGATCGTTCCAGTATATAATAAGGGTTCATCATGCTTAATCAATCGAATACTCAAGTGCCTAAACTTCGCATCGCTGTAGCGGGGGCGACAGGCCGGGTTGGCTCACACTTGGTCAATACGCTTGCGGCAGACCCAGTGGAGGTGATTTCACTCACGCGGCAGAAGGCAGTTGAAAATATTTCCGACAAGGTATCATCTGTTGTTGTGGATTTTGATAAGCCCTCGACGTTAGAAATGGGGCTTGCAGGTATCGATAAGCTTTTTATTGCCCAGGGGACGTCCCCCCAACAGGTTGCTAATGAGATAGCACTCATTGACGCTGCTGTAAAAACGGGCGTGCGCCATATCGTCAAACTTTCGGTGATGGGGCCGGCGACACCCATTAATCCTTTTGCATGGCATGCAAAAATAGAGGCTCATCTGGCCCAACAGCCCGTGGCTTCAACCCTATTGAGACCGACTACGTTCATGGATGTGCTCAAGCGTGCCGGAAGCCAGATCGCTGCTGGAACCTGGGCTGGTGCGGCAGGCCATGGGCGTGTCAATCTGATTGACACCCGGGATGTAGCCGATGCGGCGCGTGTTGCGCTGCTTGAAAAAGTTGCAGATAACTCTCAGCGCGCTTATCACCTGACGGGGCCGCGCAATTGGACAATGCATGAGGTTGCAGAAAAATTGTCCCCTCTTTTAGGCCATACGGTCACCTATATTGACCGCTCACCGGATGAACAGCGCGCTGCATTACTTGCGGGCGGTCTTTCATCATTTGTCGTTGAACTGCTTGTTGGACTTGATCGAGTTTTCAACCATTCGGTTCTGATCGAGCGAACTTTGACGGTCGAAGCATTAACGGGATCGCCTCCGCGCTCATTGTCAGATTGGCTTCAGGAAAATATTGAGTTTTTCAAAGGCTAGATACAGGTCATCCTCAAGTTGAAAGGTTTTGGTCAGGTCATTTCTCGCACGCAAAAGAGCCAAATGACAAGTGCATTTGTGAACATGAAATAAGGGATTCATCACTGTTCACCTTGAAAAGGCGAATTATTGCTCAGGCAGCCTGCCACTCTCGAACAAGCGTTTGCACCAATTCAGCCGCCGGCATCTCACGGACAAGCGCTGTACCTTGTCCCGCCCATTGCGCGCCAAAACTCATTTGTGAAGCGATATGTCCTTTAACTCTGCTCCCGCTTTATCAGACCTGGCGTGAATGAACTGCATGACGTTCGCTTTCCGCTCATTAGAGGCAACCATAATCAAATCTCCCACACCGTAGGAGGTTTGATTATGACTATGTCGCCTTGGAAAAAATCCCATCATCGGCCAAAAAATTTCCTCAGATATCATCTATGGGGGAGAGTTATGTTTTTGGGCAGCCAGTGACCTGCGGGTAATTGCGACATACCAGATTGAGTTTGTTTTTCGGCTCGAAACCTTTATCCAGCATGCATCGCTGAACATCAGCGGCTTTGCGCAGCGTAGGCACGTAAGGCGTCGAGCCCAAAGGTTGCGGATAACCGCATTGATACATCACTGCCAGTGCTTGTTTGTCGTTTTCAACTTCATGAGAAAAATGCAGTGAAGCTCCCATTTTACGCCAGGTAATCAAGGAAAACTCGCTCACGCCGGAATACGGCTTAATCGGATGAAACCCTCGGTCTGCGACAAAAGGCAGCGCTTCTAGCTGACTCTGACTCAAGGGATGCCCTTGTTCTTGCTGGAGGCAGGCTGGTGTATCTTGGTAAACGCGAACGCTGCAAATTTTGAATCCGTCTTTACGGGTAAACCCCATGTTTTCCATGCATTGGTAATACAGAACGGACTCATTATCCGTTTTGGGGATATCGGAGCCGGGGAGTTGTACGCCGCATTTACCCATCGCGAGGCGTACGCCATCGATATCCGTATCAGGACGCTGCCACTGAGTTAGATCCGGTGCTGGGGGGCATCCAGTCAGCAGGAATACCGACGTCATCAGCAGAGGTAAAGTTATCAGAGTCGATTTTCGGAACATTAAAATCCCTTATTTATTATTGTTTCAGGTAGCATCCCGCGCCTCCCATACTGCCCGTATTGCTCTTGTGCGACAACGTTGCCCATCACTGAAATAAAAATTTCACCCAGCCTGGATTGACTAAGTCTCCAGGTGCGATTCTGAAATGCCCGACTCGCTGATGCCAGGAATGTATTTTTCAGTTCTAACTTCCGCTTCTAGCTACCAAGGTCAGGCAAGTGACAGGAGCGGACATGTCGCACCTCATATTAAGATAGCCAAAATCTGTACGCTACTATAGTTAGCATAATGAAGAGGCCGATGAGGAGTACTTTCCTCAGCGGCCTTTAAAGTTTCAACATATAGGATCTTGTTTCATAGTCCAGCTACTGTCTCTCCGGCCGACAAAACTAAGCCAATTGTTGCTGGCGATGGCGCAGCAGCTGCTGCTAGTATTGCCAGACCTAAATCTAGAACTGCAGATACTTTAGTCAATAGAGTCGCAACATCCTTTATGCTATTTATTTTAATTTCAGCATCCTCTGCTATATTTCCAATTTTTTTGAGTTCTTCAGTATAAGAAGAAAGGGCAGCAGAAATTGAGGCTGATATTAACTTGATGTTAAGTGCTGTAAGGCTGTTTAATTGCCCCTGTAGGCGTGTAAACTTCTGTTCCCATAATAGTGATTCATTTTCATCGTATGGTCTTACCCCAAGATTTAGTTGAGCGAAAAGAACGTTTTGTGCACTGTTGGTACATAGCAAAGCCACTTTATAAATATCATCTGAAACTGACATGTTATCCTCGCTTAATTAAAAGCTTTATTAAGAGTGTCAATTTTAGTGTCTAAATCAACACCTATTTTGTAGAGCTTTTTGGCAAGCTCACGAGTATCGAGCTTTGTTCCTGCGGACTGAAGCTCAGTCAGAGCCTCACTTGCATCTTGGAGTGAGGCTTGATAAGTTAAAATTGCTTTTTTACGGGCTTCAATGACTTCAATCCGTGTACAATAATCTTGTACTAGTAAAAAACCAGTGGCACTTAAATTTGCAGGTTTTGCACCATTACATGTTTCAAATGAGTTAAGTATGATTTCATCTCTTTGATAAGCCAATTTTCCGCTATAAAAACCAATAACCTGTATTTTTTCATTATCCAATCGGTTAGTAAGTCGTGTAACTAACACTTCACTTAACCCGCTTATGACACTTTTCGCATATGGTGCCCCATCATGTATAAGTTGATAAAGGGTATGCTCTCGTACTCCATTTAGAGTCAGTTGTGTAATTAAACCAACCAATCCAGAAACTGCTATGACTCTTTCTTTTTTAATTCCTGGTATTTGTGAAACGGATTTTGTTGCTTTATCAAGCCCTGGCTGTATAGTAAAGTTTGACTCGGTGGCAACATCCATTAGTGCTCTAAAATATTCACCCAATATCTTGTTTGCCGCATCAATCCCTTCAGCGGTAGAGGTTGCATCGTCACAATTCAAAACATTTACATTGAGCCTAGCTTCACGTTGGCAAGATGATGGTAATTCAGCACCGACAGCGCTCCAGGTATTGTTTGCCTTGGTGAGTCGTGCTGATGTGTCACGTACAACTGAAAGATCAGAGCACGCTGTTAAAAATAATGTGCACATACAAAATAAAATACTTTTCATTTTTACCCCCCCCCCCTCCCCTTGATTTTTATAAAATAAATAATCAAAATTACTAATTGAAAGCCACGTCCTGTAGGAGTGATCATCAACAGGTTTTGATTCTGCCTTATTGTCTTTGGCTTCAAATCACACCGAACTGGTCGAAACTTATTTTTGTGAATTTTGGCACACCATTTCAGGATGCAATCAATATCGCATTCTATGAAGTAGGATTTTTACTGGTTTAAACTTATATTTATCAAATAATTATCGCAACACACCATTTAGTTGTTGAGCGCATCCACTTAATATATATGTTTATACATTAAGGTGTTATTGTGCAATTTTTATAAAATAATAACCCATATTCGTGCTTCATTAATTATCGAAGAATGTGCTTGTGAGGTTCATACATAAATTTAAATCTAGCTTTTTTTTTCAACCATTCCACTTTTTTTTATTTTTTCGGTTAAATTACTTTTTAAATTTTTACTAATTGTATGATTTCAGAATAAATAACTAAAAAAACATTTTTAACAAAATATTAATTTAACTGTTAAAAAAGAAAAACATAATCTGCAAATAATTAGCATTGAAATTCATACTCACCGATCTGAGCCTACAGTTAGGAAGAAGGAATTCTTGGTGAAAGGTTTTTTTGATAGCTAATTGGTTAGAGTCAATGAATTATTGGGGTTTGATGGCCAACCGTACGAAGGTGTACGATATGAGGGAAATTGACGTTTTAAATGTCGATTAGTAGATAATGGTGCCTGTCAAACACCATTTTCGATTAAAAAACACCATTTTAGGGTACTCGCCTATGCCTATTATTTTTTATAGGTCATTCAGTTACGTCATTAACGTACGTTTTAGCTTTATTGAACTTAAGGCGCCTTAATGAGGAAACTGATCCACTGGTGTTTCGGCGTTATTAAATCTCGGAAATTATTTAACATGGATTATATCAATCATGTAAGAGAGCAGTCTGAAGCATGAGGCCGGTCGTCAGCACTACGGAATCAACTGATGATTTGGCGCTCTATCGTTGCCCAACGAGAGGAATTTTTTGCGCTTGCTTTCTCTCTTAAAGATGCGTTCTGGACATCCACCATCGCGAAAATGACGTTAACGCAAGTCGAATCCATGTTGGCGGAGATGCAAGATTCACCAGAAATCTGGTTGGAGGGTTCCGGAATCGATCCGCGGGCTGACAGAATACATATCGCGTAAACATCAGCCAGTTTCAATGCCGCATGCCATGGCCCGGTCGGTTGTCGAGGTCACCGGGGACCTTGGCTATCAAACTCTGGTCAAAACCGTGTTTACTTCGGTCCCTGTGCATTTACTGGCAGGTGAATATTCAGCGAGTGGCTGGGATGTTCCCGACTGGGCAACTCAGCACGCGAAAAGTGTTACTGTCATGCCTTCAACGGGTCATCTCATGATGTTGCAAGATCCCACAACCTTCGGTCAAAGAGTGGCAGAAATACTGAGTTGATAGCAATTAATTTCAAAACAAGCTTATTCTTTCACTTAAATATGTCCTTAAGCCCATTATCTACTAAAAAAACGGACAGGATGAGTGCTGTAATATTTAGATGATATCTTCACTCACCGTCCATGACGGTAGGGAGCGTTTATATGAGGCTAATATTGCTTAAGAAAATAGAATGGCGCTCCTCGTCGCATATGCAGTGACTTCGGCTTATCGCTCTTAACAGGCGATGAATTCAACATTTAGACAATTTCGGGTACGAAACGAACGCTAAAAAATGAATCATTACAGTGGGATTGTAAATTGAAAATAGATTGGCATAACTCATTGCTTACACGCGCTACGAATGTTGATAAAAACTACAAAAACACTCAAAATCTCCGTCGTTTCATGATTAAAGAGTGTGGGGATGACTTTCGATTTAATCGAGAATTTATGGCCTGGATACGTAATGATATTCCAAAAACTTTAGGTGATGTAGTCGATGAGTGGAAACGCAGACAGTAATTGCAGGTCTGCATTTCGCTCAAAGCTGCTGCCAGCAGCTAAATGCTAATAGCAAACATTAGCGCTCTAGGCGGTTTTAAAGATGCGCTGTAGAGATCTTTGGTGATAGCTCCACCACTTTGACTTGTCGTTAAGCCATGATAAATCATTACATTTTTCTTAGGGGGCATACATGGATATCACCATCTGCAAACCATACGAATATGATGATTTGGCTGATATTTTTATCGAAATGGAAACCTACTATAACCAAAAACTTTGCCTGTCCAGGAGTGACATGTCCGCTTATCTGAAGGATAAGGTCTTTGCAGCCAACTCGAGTACTGAAGTTCACAAAGTGGTTTGTGATGGCGTCATAGCTGCGTTTTCATGTGTTTCAGTGATGTACCCCTCACCACGTTTCAGTGGGCAAATGTTTATCAAAGAGCTTTTTGTTTCTGCACCTTTCAGAAGGGCAGGAGTTGGCAGAAAGCTGATGGGTTTTATAGCAAGCCGTGCTCAAGAGCGGGGGTGCTTTCAACTCGATTGGTTATCGGTGGCAGCAGATTCATTGGCACAGAAGTTTTATGAGTCTCTCGGTGCCCAGGTTATCAAGAGCGTTAACTACCATCGAGTTTTTGGTCAAACAATAGATGAGCTTGCCCGTGGTGCCGACTGAAGTATTCAAGCAAAGCTACTCCCCGTTGATAAACACACCATAATGATAGGTCCGCTTCTCGCTCATAACCGCCGGTCAAAAACGCCAAAAACCGAAAAGCCCACTTAAGTTTCCCTAAGCGGGCTTATCTAATAGGGCTCCTCTGACCGGGAACGCCATTGCCACTAATTGTCTGATAACTAATAAAAACATCCCGCCTGTCAAGATCACCCAAATGGCCGCCATTGGTCCTGCAGCGACGTTAGGCTCCGCCTGGACTGGCGCTTGCGGCTTTCTCGGCGGCCCGCGCCGGTGCCGGTGCCGGTGAAGCTGTGGTGTCTGATTCAGCCGATATCGACTTTCATGGCGATGTCCCAGCTACCGGCGCCATTCTTGGCCAGGCCGATCATCATCAGGCCGAGCGACTCCAGCGTCTGGGCCATTTGCAGGCCGCCGACATCGAACGGACGCAACCCGAGGCTTTCGAGAAAGGTCGAGACGCGTGCCTTCGCCTGCGCATCGTCGGCTGCGATGAATGCGTCTAGGCGTCCGCCCTTGGCCAGTACGTGGCCGAAGAGGGTATTGAACGCCTTCACGACATGCGCGTCGGCGGGGAGGAGCTTGGCGATCTCCTGTGCCGCGGAACTGCCGTGGGGAGTGACGAGGCCCGAGAGGTCGGGGGCAACCGGGTTCGTGATGTCGATGATCACCTTGTTGTCGAGCGCTTCGCCAAAGTCGGCTACCACCGCCGCAACGCTGCTGTAAGGCACAGCGAGAATGACGATGTCGCCCGCCGGCGTGGCGCCGTACGTCCCTAGGGTCACGCCGGCTGCCAGCTGGTCGGCCAGCGCCTGAGCCTTGGCAGTGTCGCGGCCGATCACCTCAAGGGTGGTATGTCCAGCCTTGGCGGTACGCTTGGCGATAGCCGTGGCCATGCCGCCTGATCCTATGATGCTGATAGTGCTCATATGCAGATTCCTCGTGAGTTGGGGTATTGCCCGTAATCGCTAAACGGGCATTCCCGGTTGATATGTCGTGTGCGTCGAGCCTCTCGCGTCATCCCTGATGCCATCGTCGGGTCGACAAAGTCTTTGCCCGGCCGGGGCAGGGTATTGCCGTCTGCCAGGCTCGTTGCGACCCGAATCCCTGTTCCAGCTCAATTGGCAGGGAAGTAATGACCGTTATCCAAATCGGCGAGCAGCCCGGGTTGGGCGGTTTCCCAGCCGAGCGTCTGGCGGGTGATGAGGTTGGACGCCGGGAGGTTCAGCGTGACCAGATTCGCGAGGAACCCAAAGTATCCCGGTAGCATTAGTTCGTCGGTGGGAATGCTCACCGCAGGCAGGCCCAGACGGCTGCCAATGGCCTCGGCGATCTCGCGGAATGGGATGCCCTCGCTCTCGAGCCCATGCCAGGTTTTGCCGGCCGGCCCCTTCTCCAGCGCCAGGCGGAACAGCGCGGCGAGGTCGCGGGCATGCACCGCCGGCCACAGGTTTGCGCCGTCTCCAGGGTAGCCGATGACACCCTTCTCCTTGGCGAGGCCAATCAGCAGCGGGAGGAACCCGGTATTGTCGGTCATGCTGTGCGCGATAGTCGGGATCCGCACGATCGAGGATCGCACGCCGCGCTCCGCAAGGCCGATTACCGCGAGTTCCACGACGTTACGAACCCGCAGGGAGCCCTTGTACGTATCGCCACCGGGAAGGGCCGGGTCTTCTTCGGTCGCCGGTCGGTCGAGGAAGCTGGCCCCGGGCGCCGTCCAGCCCAGGTTCGTGGGCGAGCCAATGCTCCCCGAAACGACCAGCGGTTTTCCGGTTCCGGCCAATGCCTCGCCGTACGCGAGCATGATCTGGAGTTCCGCTGCGGCCACGGCGTCAATACCGCCGACGGGAAGCAGGTCTTGCCTGTGCGCGACGTGGATGACGCCATCGGACGCAGCCGCAGCCGCCTTGAGCCCATCCAGATCGGAAATATCCCCGCGACGCACTTTGGCGCCGAGTGCGGACACCACAGCGGCGGACTTATCCGACCTGGCCAGGCCGGTGACCTCGTGGCCGGCGGCGATAAGCTCGGGGATGATGTACGAGCCGATATGGCCGGTCCCGCCAGTGACTAAAACGTGCATGATATTTTCCTTTTAGGTGCGATATGAGTGGTGTCGTGCGCTCAACCGAGAAGGCTGACGCCGATCGAGAAGTTGGTGTGCCTGACGGAGTGGGTCATGAGGCCCAGACACAGCATGCAGGCGTGCTCCAGCGTCCGCGCCATGAACAGTGGCCCGGTATCCAGCGGGCGCAGCCCGAGGCTTTCGATGAACGCCGAGACGTGTGCCTTCGCCTGCGCGTTATCCCCGGCGATGAACACGTCCAGCAGCTGACCTTTGACTGAACCCACGGCCAGCACGTGGGAAAACTGGGTGTTGAATGCCTTGACGATATCCGCATCGGCAGGGGCGGCCTTGGCGATCTCCAGCGCGCCGAAACTGTCTTCAGGTGTCAGGAAGCCCGAGAAGTCGGGTTTGATGGGGTTGGTGATGTCGATAAGAAGCTTGCCCGCCAGCTTTTCGCCGTACTGCTTCAGCACGTCGAGAACGGCGGAGTAGGGAACCGCCAGGATGACGATGTCCCCGGCCGGGGTGGCGCCGAAGGTTCCTGTCGTTGCACCGGTTCCGATCTTTTCGGCCAGTGCCCGCGCCTTGGCCGCATCGCGACTCATTACCTCGACGAGGTGTCCGACCCTGGCGGCAAGACCGCCGATCGCCGCCGCCATGCCGCCGGAGCCGATGATGCTGATAGTGCTCATGTGCAATTTCCTTACGGATAGGGGGTTAATCATTCATGGATTGCAGGGGCGATCCCGCAACCGGACTCAACGTACAGGTCATGCTAGTCTTGTCACTTGCAATAAACAAGTAAAATAACTTGTAAAAAACAAGTGAGAAAAAGAGAGGGGTTTGCTTGCGATAGACAAGCGATGTAAGATCTCGCCATGAAAACGACGAATAAAGAAATTCGGTCCCATTGCGCGGTAAATTACGGCGTGGAGATCTTCGGCGACCGGTGGTCGCTCTTGATCATTCGCGACATCGTTTTTACCGGCAAGAAGACCTATGGCGAGTTTATGAAATCGGAAGAGGGCATTGCGACCAATGTCCTGGCTTCCCGGCTTGCCTTTCTTGAGCAGCAGGGGATTCTTGCAAGGGCACCCAGCCCCGACGACGGGCGCAAGGATTTATACACTCTGACCGAGAAAGGCCTCGACCTCATTCCTGTCATGCTTAACATCGTCCTTTGGAGCGCGAAGCACGATTCGAAGTCGTACGTGCTGCACCGCAAGGAGTGGGTTGATCGACTAAGCCGAAACCCCGTGGAAGTGAGCGAAGAGGTGAAGGCGCTGGTTCGCAATGGCGGGTGCATGTTTCCCGCCGGTAAGCAATGAGCAAGACGGCAAGCGTGCCCTGTCACGCGCAGAACGAACAACGTGAAAGTGACGATGGGGCGCCTGTCATCAGGCTTTCGAGCCGAAACGCTAAGCTGAAAAACATGTCACTTTTCCCCCAAACGGAAAAGCAAAAAGCCCGCTCAGGCAAACCTGAGCGGGCTTTTCTAATTTGGCTCCTCTGACTGGGATCGCTTTTGCCAGTAATTGGCTGATAAACAAACCGAACCTGAACTCTCTTCCGGTCAAGACCACCAGAAGGACCGCCAATGGTTGTGTAAGTATCCCAGCTTTAATTCCATGCACTTTTTGAGATTTCCGGGCTTTCAGCTATCAGTCGGTACTTTCCGGCGTCAGGTTATTCAGGGATTCATGAGGCCGTTCGCTGTTATATTCTGCCAGCCAGCGCTCTGTGATTTCCCGAGCTTCATTCAGTGTTCTGAACAGATAAAAATCCAGTATTTCTGTCCGGCACTCTCTTTTACCTGGTCTTCGATACTCAGTTTTTTGAACTGCTGGCTTTGGGGCTCATCAAAATGGGCAGTCGAACATGCACTATATTCGCGTACGCCCTGCACAGCTTACAGTATCTTTCATTAGGGTAAGTAGGAGGGGAGCGCCTCTTAAAAGCATCACTTTCAATTGTATAGAGTCCGCTTTTATACAGCTGCATCACCGCTGTTTACATGTCCTAAAACAGCGAGCACCTCCCGAGAATGAAAGCTACTGTATTTATGACAACAGCGGGAGAAAGTTATGGGATACAAAATTTCAGGCCTGCAAGCCGGGCAGTTTACCCATCTTTTCGGGCAGAGCGAGTCCTATCTAAAAAGACAGGGTGCAGTAAGAAATACAGTGGATAGCTATCCTGGCTACCCTGACAGAATTTCGTTGCGTGATATCCCTGCTGGAGAAAACGCGCTTCTGATTAACCATATATACCAACCGGCCGATACCCCTTATTTCGGCTCTCATGCAATATACATCTGGGAGGGATGTACTGAGCAGGGTATCTACATCAATGAGTTACCTGAAGTTATGACAAGTCGGATCCTTTCATTGCGGGCTTACGACGAAAACCATTTTCTAAGACAAGCGGATCTCTGTGAAGGAAAGTCTGCAGAAAATCTGATAGGCCGTTTTTTCAATGACCCGGCGATCAGTTATATCCAGATACATAATGCAAAACAGGGGTGCTATGCCTGTCTTGCCGAGCGTTTTAGGTGAACCCTCTGGCATTAAATTTATTATTCCACCTTTTGCCTGTTCACTGGGCTATTTACCCTATGGCCCCCTCAGTCGGCTCCTCACTCAGAGCCGGCCGGTACAGGTCCGGCCAACGGCTTGGTGCCGGGAGCGGACGTCGATAAGGTCTATGGTGCAGCAGTAAACCGGAACCGGCCACTCTTGCTACTTCGGCAATTTCTGTGTCCCGAGAATCAACGCAATCAGGTAACGTCTCAATCGACTAAGCTTTGGGCCGGTTAAACCTCGCGTTTTTCCGCCCATTTCAGCATTGCATCGAGAGCAGGGCACAGCGCTTGCCCCCATTCAGTGAGTCGATATTCCACTTTCGGCGGCACCTGGGGGTACACCGTCCGCGACACGATCCCGTCGGCTTCCAGCTGTCGCAGTTGCTGCGCCAGCATCTTCTGCGAAATGCCGGGGATCAGTTTTTCAAAATCGGAATAGCGCTGTACTTTCCCGTCGAAAAGATGAAAAAGAATGATTAATTTCCAGCGGCCTTCCAGCAGCCGCAGGACCTGCTCCACGCCGCTTGCGGCCGATTCCGGGCTATATAACTTACTCATAATGCAGTAACTCACTTTTTCGTGCGTACTTGTCAATTTCAAAGTCTATGTTGAAGATATCCGTACTGTAAATAACGGGAGTACAGAGCCATGTCATTATCACTACCGTACGCTATCTCTACCTACTTCTCGATCAGCAATGGTGCCGATATCGCCAACGTTAAGCAGTGTTTTACCGCCAATGCCGTCGTGATCGACGAAGGTAAAACCCATCAGGGGCATGCGGCGATCGAAGCATGGCAACGTGCCGCGCAGGCCACGTTTGACTACAGCGTTGAGCCGATTCAGGTTCTTGCCGAAGGCGAGCGGGTGACGGTCGCCTCGAATGTCGTCGGTAACTTTCCCGGCAGCCCGGTAGAGCTTAAGCATGCTTTCGGCCTGGTCGGCGACAAGATCAACACCCTGGAGATTCTCTGATGCCATTGGATCTTGATTTCCAGGGTAAACGCGTGCTGGTTACCGCAGGCACCAAAGGCGTCGGTAAGGCGGTCGTCGGGCTGTTAAAACAGCAGGGCGCCAGGGTGTTAACCACTGCGCGCCACGCGCCCACGGAATGTATTGCGGACGTCTTCGTGGCGGCGGACCTGACCACGGTCAAAGGCTGTACCTCAGTAGCGGAAGCCGTTCAGGCGCATCTGGGAGGAGTCGACGTCATCGTCCATGTGGCGGGCGGTTCTACCGCACCCGGCGGTGGCTTTGCGGCGTTGGGCGAAGAGGAGTGGCAACAGGAACTCAATCTCAATCTGTTGCCTGCGGTACGCCTGGATCGTGCGCTGTTGCCAGGGATGCTGGCGCAGGGGAGCGGGGTGATCATTCACGTCACCTCTATCCAGCGTGAACTGCCGCTACCGGAATCGACCACCGGCTATGCGGCAGCTAAAGCGGCGCTGTCAGCGTACAGCAAAAGCCTGTCGAAAGAGGTATCGCCGAAGGGGGTTCGGGTGGTGCGCGTTGCGCCCGGCTGGATCGAAACCGAAGCTTCGGTGGCACTGGCGGAACGGCTGGCGCAGCAGGCGGGAACGGATTACGAAGGCGGTAAGCAGATCATCATGAATGCCCTCGGTGGCATTCCACTGGGGCGTCCGTCAAAGCCCATTGAGGTGGCGAATCTCATTGCCTTCCTCGCGTCATCTTATGCAGCCACCATCACCGGCACTGAATATGTGATAGATGGCGGCACCATCCCGACTGTATAGACAAGTATCTTAATCGGCTCATGCTGGTAGCGAATGATAGGCTTGCGCCCTCCAAGATAAAGGAGCCAGAACCAGGAACTCAACTCAAAGCCACGTAAGTGGCTTTTCTATGAAGTCTTAGACGATACTGCTGGGTGATACCCTTCTCCCATTCTGTTCTTCGCCAATGTCCGCTCCTCGCTCATAACCGTCGGTCAAAAACGCCAAAAAGCAAAAAGTCCGCTTAGTTTCCTAAGCGGGCTTCTCTAATATGGCTTCTCTGACTGGGATCGCCTTTGCCAGTAACTGGCGAATAAGTAAGCTGAATCTGAATTCCCTTGCTGTCAAGACCACCAGAATGACCACCAATCGACGCTGATGAGCGAATGGCCGGGACGTCGTTACTTATTGTTGGAATGGGGGACATGCTGCTGCATCAATTCAACGATCCAATCAATAAAAACTCGCAGTTTGGCGTTGACATGGCGGTTCGGCGGAAATGCCAGGTACAGGGGCATTGGATTAATACGCCAATGTTCAAATAGCGGAATCAAGGAGCCACAAGCCTGATGTGCTGTCGCCATATAGACTGGCAGCGCAATCACGCCTAACCCGGCTAACCCAGCTTCGAGGTAAGCATTGCCATCATCCACGGCAAGTACATAGTTGCCCGTGATTTCAATATGTTCACTTTCACTACGCAGCACCAGAGGATCAACCTTGCCGGTACGTGAGGACAAAAAACCCACGATGCGATGGTCGGTGTTTTCCAGCTCGCGCGGGTGCGCAGGGGCTCCAAGGCGTTCCACATAACTGGGGGCGACGTAGACACCGATTTGCAAATCGCCGACATGGCGTGCGATTAGGGACAGGTCGTTGATTTCGCCACCGCGCAGGACGCAATCCACGTTGTCGCCGATCAGATCCACCACCCGGTCACTCACGCCCATGTCGAACTGGATATCAGGGTAGCGTGCGTGGAAAGCCGGTAGCGCCGGCACCAGGATGAGGCGGGCCAGCGGACTGGGCACATCCACCCGTAGCCGTCCCCTGGGCGTAATCGCCGCACTGGACAGGCTGTTTTCAGCATCTTCCATGTCCGCCAGCAGGCGGATGACGCGTTCGTAGTAGACCGCGCCATCGGGAGTCACACCGAGCTTGCGGGTGGTGCGATGGAGCAACTTGACACGCAGGCGCGCTTCCAATTGCTGAATGAGTTGCGTCACCGTAGTTTTGCTTATATGAAGCGTTTGGGCAGCCTTTGTGAAGCTACCGGCCTCCACCACGCGAGCAAAGGCGCGCATCGCATCGAAACGATCCATTCCTTATCCTCTCTTTTCACCGATTGTTTGGATTTTACAAACAATGATGAACAAAGTCGCTTGTTTATCCACCCGATCTGGCACCTGTAAAGTGTCTTGATGTTCACCGGGTAGATTTCGCCCCATTGCAAAGGTACAAACATGACAGCACGCGAAGCAGTTTTTCCTATCGGTCGGCAGGCGCTCTATGAGCGCAATCGCTATTCACCGGCGATCAAATCCAACGGTTTCTTGTTCGTTTCGGGGCAGGTGGGTAGCCGCGAGGATGGTTCGCCTGAGCACGATCTAAAAGCGCAGGTCAGGCTGGCATTCGATAACCTTAATGCTGTTCTCACGGCTGCGGGCTGCACGTTCGGTGACGTGGTTGACGTTACCCTCTTTGTCGTCGATCCCGAGTCAAACCTCGATGCTATCTGGAGTATCCTGCCAGAATATTGGGGGGAAGCGCCTTACCCTACGTTGACCGGGATCGGCGTGACGTGGCTTTACGGGTTCAAGTTTGAGATTAAGGTGATTGCCAGGCTGCCCTAAGCGTTACGGGTCTTTCCGCCCGTCGAAAATTCAACAGGGCAGCCCGCGCTGCCTGTAGAGGCATCAGAGAGATTTCTGACGTGCTATATGCCGGATCGGGATGGTTTGCCGGACGGGTCTGGATTGACTGATGAGACAAAGGAAAATTTATGAAAGCAGCGGTTTATGACGTGGAAGGCGCTCCCGGCGTCCTGAAATATGTCGATATCCCAGATCCGGTCACAGGGCCTGACGACATCCTGATTTCTGTCGAGGCTATCTCGATTGAGGGTGGAGATCTGATCAACCGCCGTTCAACTCCGCCGCCTCTTCCTTCATGGATCGTCGGCTATGCGGCTGCGGGCACAGTTATTGCGGTCGGATCGAAAGTCCGTAGCCGTGCGGTTGGGGACAGAGTCGCCGCTTTTAACATGCAGGGATCACATGCGGAACGTTGGGCTGTGCCCGCGGAACGAACCTGGCTTATACCCGATGGGGTGGATATGGCAGAAGCGGCTGTGTTGCCGATTTCTTTTGGAACCGCGCATCATTGTCTTTTCACACGAGGCATGCTCCGGCAGGGAGAAACCGTCCTTATTCAGGCAGCAGCGGGTGGTGTGGGGCTCGCAGCCGTTCAGCTTGCCTCACAAGCAGGCGCGACGGTCATCGCCGTGGCAAGCGGAACGCAGCGAAGAGGCCGGTTGCTTGAACTGGGTGCCGATCATGTCGTGGATCGTGCAGAGAATAACGTCGTGGACAGTGTCCGACAGTACACCGATGGCACCGGTGTTGACCTCGTCATCGATCCGGTGGGGACGACGTTGCCTGCTTCGCTTTCTGCACTCGCTCCGGAAGGACGTCTCGTCTTCGTCGGTAATGCCGGCGGTGGTAGCCTGACTGTCGACTTGTGGCCGCCAATGCAGTCTAACCAGACACTCATGGGGGTATTTATGGGGCCCCTTTTTGAAAGGCCTGGAGTTCGGGCAAGTGTGGACGACATGTTGCAGGCTGTGGCGGCAGGGCGCATCAGGGTTGTCATTGACCGCATCTTCCCCCTGGCCAACGCTGCTGCGGCCCACGAATTCGCCGAGACAGCGAAACCGCTTGGCCGCATCGTTATGAAGCCATGAGGCGCGTTTGACCAGTATGAGTGTGCTGGGCTAATTACTGGGTTCTGGTGTAAGGCTAAGTTCAGATGTCAGGGATAGGGCAAAAGGAAATCCTGAATTATTGATGCGTCTAAAAGTAGCGACTTTGCCTGGCGTATTTCAATCTTTTGAGGTCCACCCCTCGCCCATAACCGTCGGTCAAAAACGCCAAAAAGCAAAAAGCCCGCTCAGGTTTCCCTGAGCGGGCTTCTCTAATATGGCTCCTCTGACTGGACTCGAACCAGTGACATACGGATTAACAGTCCGCCGTTCTACCGACTGAACTACAGAGGAAT
>NZ_JBQZFU010000011.1:0-125446 GCF_052692135.1 Serratia sp. TSA_7 | reverse complement strand
GACGTCCTGCTGCTGATGCGCCGTGTCCCGAATGACCACGCTACCGCCCGACACCGCCGCCTGCGTGGTGCCTTCTGCGTGCCCCTTATTACCCGCCCCGGAGAGCGCTGCGCCCGCAAGGTTGGTCAGCAAGTCCGATCCCACCGGGCCACCGCTGCTGAGACTGCCGCCCTGATGTTCGGCCTTAAAGTCCGCCTGGTTATGGATGTCGCTGAACCCCAGCGTGCCGGTGTCAAGGCGGTTTTTATCCGCGGGAGCGGTACTGGCAATCACCGCGCCGTCCAATTGCGTATGCTTGCCTACCTTAACATCATAGCCACCCGTGCCGGCAAACAGCCCGCTCTGCTCCTGCACGCTGTCGTAATTACTGTGCAGCTTGTCACGGCTCATGCTCAGGTTGGCGGAACCGCCGCCGCCAATGATCGCCACGCTGACACCGCCGCTGACGCTGGTCTGTTTCGCGTCATAGTTATCGCTGTCTTGTTGGCTCTGCAAGGTCAGATTGCGTCCGGCATCCACCTTCACCGTTTCACCGCTGGCCTGCGCCCCTGCCAATGCAGTATCCCGGCCGCTGCGCATGGATAATGTGCCGCCACTGTCGACCGTTGCTTCGCTCCAGAAGGTGCCGTCGCCGTGCTCACTGCCCTGGCTCTTATTGGCATTGGCGAATACGCTCAGCCCGGTTTGCCGGCCGACTCCGATGCTGATACCGACATTACCCCCGCTGCTCTTGTTACTGCCCTCCGTTTTCTGCGTGTTGGCAGCGCCCAGCAGCAGCAAATCGCGCTCAGCGCTCAGCGTTGTGTCTCCACCGGCCTTCAGTTGGCTGCCGACTATCGCGATATCGCCGCTGTTGGCGCTGCTCCCTTTCCCGGTAGCGGTCACCTGCAAATTATTGCCCGCACTGAGCGTTGAGCCGGTGACGCTGGTTTGCTCCTGATACTGTGTTGACGACGATTTCTGCGCACCAAGCGAAACGCTGACGCCCACCATGCTGCCCTCTTGGGTATCGGTATTCCCGGCTTCGGCCAGTTGCCCCGCCTGCAATGCCTGTACGCCGGACAAGGCCGCTTTGGTGCCCTGCAACGCCGCCAGTCGGCCATCGGTTTCCTTCTTCGCCTGCTGGGCAGTCGTCACCGCGCTGTTAACCGCACTGCCTACCGTGCCGGACAAGGCAAGGCTCAAACCGCTCTGCTTTTGCTCGAAGGTTTCATCACGGCGGCGAATATCCTGACCCGGATCGATTTGGACGCTATCTCCCGTCACCGACAGATTCTTATCCGCAATCACATCCGCGCCGCCGATATGCGCCTTGCCGCCTGCGATGATATTCACGTCGCCGCCGGTCGAGCCAATGGTGCTGACGCTCTGGCTTTGGGTGGTGCCGTCTTCGTTCAACTGGTGGCGCGACGAGGTGCTGCCGAAGGTTACGCCGATGCCGCCGCCGCTGAACATGCCGCTGGTTTTCTTCTCGTTCAGCCGGTAACTCGACTGTTCTTCGGTGGCCGCCACGATCGCGACGTCATTGCCCGCCTGCAGGCTGACCTTGCCGTCGCCCACCACCGTCGAGCCCTGCACCTTCAGGTCGTTACCGGCGTTGAGCGAGACATTGTTGCCGCTCAGCAAGCTGCCCTTCTCGCGGGTGGCATAGTCCTCTTTCACCGTATGGGTGGTGGTTTTGGACAGCAAGCCTTTCTTGGTTTTGGTCTCCTCGAAGAAGCTGTAGTCACTTTCGGTGGCGCTGTTGAGCGCGATATCGCGCCCGGCGTTGACCGAGACATCGCCGCCTGCCTGCACCTGTGCGGCGTTGAGGGTCGCGTCGCGTCCGGCCTGCATGTGCGTATCGCCGCCGCTGGCGATGTCAGTGCCTTGCTGGCGGAAAGAGTCGTTCACCTGCTGCTTGCCGCCACCCTGGCTCGCCTGATACTCCCGACTTTGCTGCGCGTTGAGGTTAAGGTCACGCCCGGCGCTCAACCCGACATGGTTATCCGCCACTATCGCCGCCGCCTGCGAGTTCAGGTCACGCCCGGCCTGCAATTGCAAATCGCCGCTGCTGGTGAGGGCGCTGCGGGTGGCGCCACTGCCGATGCGCTCGTCACCGTCGGTTTTCTGGCGTTGGCTTTGTTCGGCGGTGTGCAGATTGATGTCGCGGCCTGCGCTCAATGCGGCATCCCCCTTGCTGCCGATCTGGCTGGCTGCCAGGTTAAGATCCTGCCCGGCTTTCACGCCCAGCGCTCCGCCTGCGCTGATCTCACTGGCCTGGCTGCCGCGCGCTTCGCTTTCTTTACGCCCGCCCCCCCAGCGGCCACCGTCCGTGCTGTCGGCGGTATAGGTGTTGTTGGCAATCAGGTTAACGTCGCCACCCGCTTGCAGGCTCATCCCACCGCCGGAGGTCACTTTCGCGCCGGTGATGTCGATGTTCCGCCCGGCCTGCATGCTCAGCCCGTCTTCGGCGCTGATGGCGGCGATATCGCCGATTTCAGTGCGCGACAGGGCCAGGGACTCGCCGCCCAGAGAACCTTTGGCATCCCATTGACGGGTCTGGGTTTTGTTGATGATGCTGCCGTCGAGACTTTCCAGCGCCACCTGCCGGCCGCTGAGGGTGGAACCGATATTGTTGATGTCGCCGATGGCAGTGAGTTGCAGTTCGCCCGCGGCGTCGATCAGCCCGCGATTGATATTGCTGATGCCGCTCTGGCTGGTCGCGCTCAGCCGTTCGCCGCCCTGTAACGTACTGCCGTCGTTGCCGATGCTGCCGGCGTTCAGATTAACGCTGTTGCCTGCAATCACGCTGCCACTGAGCGGTGCCAGGTCTTTTTTGGCCAGGTACAGCTTCGGTGCCAGCACCCTTTGGCCATTGACCGTCACCTTCTCCCACCAGACGATGCTGCTGTCCAGCTGTGCCACCTGCTGCGGCGTCAGGCTGATCCCGAGCTGCAAATTCAGGCCGCTCTGCGCCTGGGCGGCATTGTCGATAAGCTGTTGCATCTGCTGCAGATCGGAGCCGACGCCGTTGATATAACGCTTGCCGGTCTGGGTCAGCAGGGCGTTGCTGATGTAACGGGTATCGAACGCCGCATCGCCAAGGAAGCGGTAGTCGTAGTCCGGATTCAGTTTGAGGCGATCGAGGAAATAGGCCGAACCGATAAACTGCGTCTCGTTAGTGAAGCGGCTGTCATTTTCACGCGGCGCAGCGCCGGGCTGCTGGCCCAGCATGGCGTACAAATCGTTGAACAGGCCGCTGTCCAGTTGCCCCAGACCATCCAGTTTGGGGTTGGTAGCGATCAGGTACGGGCTGTTCGGATCCTCGGTCGGGACGAAGCGGCCATTGCCGCCATTCGGCAGCGGGTAATCCGCCAGTTCGGCGGCGTTGTTGCCGAGCGAACCCAATGCACTCTGCAAACTGTCGCGCCACGCCGGGCCGCCTACGGCGACACCCTGATCGCCCGCCAGCCCTTGCTGCTGTACGCCGTCGACGGCATCCGGTTGTTGCAGGCCGTCGAGCGTCGGCCGGACGAGCGTATGGCTCAGGCTGCCGGCATTCGGCGTTACCGCCGTGTTGCTGATCGTGTCGGTAAAGCTGGCGTTAACCGCACCGCCAGCCTGAATCACCGAACGGTAGACGCCGTCGTCGGTGCGTTCGGTCCGCACCTCACCACTGGCCTTGTAGTGAATATGTTTATCGTCGATTTTCCCTTTCGAATAGTCGTTGATGGGGGAAACCTCTGATACCCGAGGTGGGCGATCCGAGCCCGGCAGCGCAGGTTTTTGATAGGTATAAGTTTGATAACGCGTTTCCGTACCCGCCGCCCAGGACTGGTTATTCAGTGTGCCGCCGGAGAGCGCAATATCCCCGTTGGCCATAATATCGCTGGCCAGGTTATCCAGGGTCGCGGCATTCACAGCCATATTGCGGCCGGCGGCAATGCGCGCCGCACCGCCCTCGCTGTTGACCGTCACTTTGCTGACCGACAGCGCCACCTCACGGGTGGTGGCATACGGCGAGGCGTAGGTGTACACCTTGGTGATTTCCCGCGCGTCATTCCCCGCCAATTGATGCCAGGTGGTGACGGTGTAGTAACCGTACTCGTCGTCGTTAAAGAAACTCAACGGAATGCTGGCGGTAGCGCCGTTCAGCCAATCGTATTTCTGCGTCAAATCCTCCTGCGTAACCGAGGTTTTCAGGCCATCACGTTGGTTAAGCAGGTGCGCAGTTTTGATCTGGATATCGCCGTTTTCGGTCTCGACAGTGCCGGAAGTATTGACGATCTCGCTGTTGGCATTGCCGTCGGCATCTTTCTGCATCCACAGGCTGTTGCCCGCCAGAATATCGCCGCGCTGGTTGACGATGCGATCCGCCAGCAGTTGCATATTGCCGCCGCCGTACAGCATGCCGCTGTTAAACAGCTGATTGGCGGCAACCAGCAGCAGATCGCCGGCGGTACCGATAAACCCCTTGTTGGTGATGTCGCTGCGGCTGAGCAGTTGCACTCGCCCGCCCGATTGCAGGCTGGCGCCCTCGTTTTGTTTGATGCTCTCAGCCTCGAGACGCACCTCGCCGCCACCGCCGCGTACCGTGCCGGCGTTAGTCAGCAGCCCGCGGCTGCGCAGGTTCAGGCTTTGCCCTTGAGTGGTCCCTTGCAGCAGAATATCGCCGTCGGCTTCAAGGCTCAGCGCATTGCCCGCCGCCAGAGTACCTTGCTGAGTAAAGGCCTCTTTCAGCGTCAGCGTGATGTTGCCCAGCGCCACCAGTTGCCCGTACTGATTCAACAGGCTGCCAGCCAGCACTGCATCACCGGCGCTGAACAGCTTGCCGCTCTGCCGGTTATTCATCTGCCGCGCTTCGATCGCCATCTGGCGCGTCGCCAGCAGCGTACCGGCATTCTCCAGGCTGTCCGCCTTCAGTTGCAGATTGCCGCCTTGCAGCGTCCCCTGATTGTTCAGCTTGTTAAGCGTCAGTTGGTTATCGCCGGCGGCGAGCAGTGTACCGCTGTTATCAAGCTGCGATCCGTTGACGACCAGGCTACCCGCCTGCAGCCAGCCGGCGTTATTCAGCGTTGGTGCCCGCAGATCCAACGCGCCGCCGACGATCAGTTTGCCCGGGTTGATCAACTGACGATCCAGCCGCAGTTCGCTGCGGCCATCGCCCTGCATCTCACCGCCGTTGTTCAGCTCCGCCGCCGTCAGTTGCAGCGCATTTTGGCTGCGCACGTTGCCGCCGGCCAGGTTATTGAACACCCCACTCAGCTCAGCGTTAAGGCTGTTTTTCCCCAGCAACCTGCCGCCGTTGTCCAATTGCGCGGCAGTAAACCGCAGATCCCCCGCCTGCATCAGGCCCGGATTCTCGATGCGTTCCGCCTTCAGCCGCAGTTCGCCGTCGCTCAACATCTGTCCCGAGGCCTGCTGCACTGCTGCACCGGCGATCTCGGCATCGAGCCGGTTAACGCCGGCCAGCACGCCGCCGTTATTCAGGTTATCGCCTTTCAGGCGCAATGCGGCGGCCTGCCAGCTGCCCTGATTGTTCAACCCCAGCGCCGTCAGCGCCGCTTCGCCATTAGAGATGATTTTGCTGCCCGCGCCGGCGTTGAGATCGCCGCTCAGATCCACGCGGATCAACTGTTTCGCCTGCAAGGTGCCGGTATGATCCAGCTGCCGCGCCGACAGCAGAATACGATCGCCCTGCCAGAGCCCGGCGTTATTGACCGCTGCCGCCGCGACGTTGAGTTCGCCGCCGCTCAGCAACTGGCCAGCGGCAAGGTTATGCAGATCCTGTTGCAGTTGCAGCGCCAGCTTTTTCACGCCGATCAGGTTGCCGCTGTTGTTCAACGCCTCGGCTTCGATCTGCGCGCTGTCGCCCTGCACTTGCCCCCGGTTATCGATGCTGTCGGCCTTCAGCCGCAGCGCGCCTTCCGTCAAGACCTTACCGCGGTTGTCCAGCCTGTCGCCGTTCAACGCCAACGCCCCGCGGCTCAATATCTGCCCCTGGTTATCCAGTTGGCCGCCCCGCGCGGTCAGCCCGTCAATGCCCAGCGCGCTGCCGGCGTTGTCCCAGCGTTGCGCAGTGATATCAATAGCCTGCCCCTGCAGCTTGCCGGCGTTGTTCAGTTGCCCAGCTTGCAGCGCCAGCGCACCGCCGGCCAGGATCCTGCCCGACAGGCGGTTCTTCAGCTCATTGGCGGTGACATCCGCCTTGCCTTTGGCCTGCAACAACCCGCCGTTGTCCAGAGCGCCCGTATTGATTGCGACGTCGTTCGCCGCAAGCCTTCCGGCGTTATTCAGCACCGGGGTGGCCAGCGTCAGCGCGTTGTTCGCCACCAGCTCGCCCAGGTTGTCTACCGACTGCGTGAAGGCCAAATCCAGCGCCGCAGCACCTATTGACCCACTGTTGGCCAGCCGTTCGCCGCGCAGAGTCAGTTGCTTGCCGGCCAGCAGTTCACCCTGCTGATCAAGACGATTTACGGCCAGCGTCAATTGCTCATTGGCGTGCAACTGCCCGCGCTGGCTCAAATAATTCCCGCGCCAGTCGAGGTTGCGTGCGCCGATCTCTGCGGTATTGTCCACGGTAGCGCCGCTGACCTTCAGATCCCCCAGCGTGCTGAACACCCCGGCAAGTTGCGCCCCCTCGGCGACTGTCAGAGACATGCCCTGCTTGGCCTGGGTTTGCCCGCTCGCAGCGGCAATCAGCCGTTGGCTGTCGATCGTCAGCTCGCGCTCCGCAGAAAGCAACCCGCCGAGCCGCACCTCATTCGCCTGGAGCGCGATGTCGCCATCACTGAGTAGCGAAGAACCCTGCGCGGTTTTCAGCGCGCCGCCATTAAATGCTACGCCCTGTTTGCCGGTAGCGCTGCCGGCCAGTAAAAACTCGCCCGCCTGCACCCTCAGCGGGCCGTCGGCATACAGCGCCCCGTCCAGGTTCAGGCCGTTTTTCACCGTCAAATCAAGCCGTTGTTGAGAACCGATCAACCCCTGATTGTTCACGCCATCGGCGTTGATCGTCAGCGTACCGCCCGCCTGCAGTTTGCCGCTGTTATCCAACTGGCTGCCGGTCAGGTTCTGCGCCCCCTGCGCCTGCATCAGTCCGGTGTTGGTCAGTTGTTGCGCCTGAACCCGGCTGTCGCGATTGGCGGCCAGTTGGCCATGGTTATTCAACTTGTTGGCCTGCAGTTGCAGGTCACGCCCGGCAGTCAGCGTTCCCTGCCAGTCGCCATCGCCGCTGAGCGTCAGCCCGATATCGCCTTCGGCGCTCACCCGGCTGGTCGTTCCACCATTGAGGCTAGCGGCGTTCAGTTGCAGATCGCCGCCGGAGGCAACCTTACCCGCCAGCGTCAACGCGCCGGCCTGCAGATCCAACCGCTTCAACCCGGTGAGCGTCGATGTACCGTCCAGTTGCAGGCCACCTTGCGCCTGCGCCGTTATCGCCCCGGCCGTGAGGCGGCTGTTATTCCATTGCTGCTCCCCGGCGTTCACCTTCAGCGTTTGCGCGGCGGTGGCCCGTTGTTGCTTTTCGGCGCCGGCCAGCAGTGTGCTGCCGTCGGCCTGCAGTTTGCCGGCAGCGTTAAGCGTCATATCGCCTGCCGCGCTCAACGTGGCCTGATCCAGCGCGATATCGCCGCCGCCGTTCAGGGTCATCGCCTGCCCGGCCTGGTGGCTGCCGCTCAGCGCCATGTCGGCCGCATTCGCGCTCAACGCGCCCTGCGCCAACGAATTGTGCAGCGTCAGCTTGCCCCTGGCGTCGAGGTTGATATCCCCCTCGCGGGCGTTAAGGTTGCCAAGGTTAACCCCCACGCCCTGTTCGCTGGACACCAGATGGATGCGGTTCGCATACATGCCGCCGAGCGCGCCGGTATCGATGGCCACCCTGGGTGCGGCGCCGTGGCCGGCGATCGGCGTGGCGTTGCCTGCTGCGTCTACCCGGTTGGCTCCGAGCGTGACGCGGGCGTCTTTGGCATGCAGTTTTGCGTTGATCTCGGTGGCGCGGGCGATCAAAGCGAATTTATCGCTCTGGCTGGCGTCCAGCCCTTTGCCCTGAACGGTGATCGCCCCCTGGGTCACCTCCAGCGCCTGCAGCTTGCCGTCGGCACCCAGCACCGGTTTGCCGGTGGTCAGCGTCACGTTGGGGGTATTGATAAAACCGCAGCCGTCGCAGGTGATGCCATAGGGGTTGGCCACCATCACGCTGGCCTGCTTGCCCGCTACTTCCAGGTAGCCTTGCAGCTGCGAAGGATTGGGCGCCACCACTTCGTTAATGATGCCCTGCGCTGCCTTGCCGGCCTGCAGGTTGGGGTTATTCTGGATCAGGCCGCCCAGTTGGCTCTGGTTGAGCTGACCGGTAGCGTTATTGAGGATCAGACCTTCTTTGCCGACGTTGAAATCGTCGTATTTATTATGAGAAATACCGGCCTGGTTCGGTGTGGCGATATTAATCACCGGCACGCCATTGGCGGCCTGATCGACGCGGGTATTGCCTTCGGCGACGTTAACGCCTGCGGCAAAAGCCGGAAGCAGCGGCTGGCCGGCCAGCAGGCCGCACAGGGTGTAGCTCAGCAGGCGCTGATAGGCATTGAGCGGTTGATTATGTTTGTGTTTCATCCCTGAAACCTTCCTGTACGTTAGGGTTAAAGTACGATATTGACCCGGTAATACACCGAAACCCTATCCGGCTTCAGCCAGTCAGGGTAAGCCAGCGGCCAGCCGACGGTCAGTTGGCTGCCGAAATGGCGGTTACGGCTGCCCAGCCCGATGGCGCCGCCCCACAGCGTGCCGGAAGCGTTGGCGTCCAGCGCGTCGTGATGCAGCCAGCCGCCGTCCAGCGCGGCCAGGGCATTGATACTGCCCAGATACGGCAGCGTCACCAGCGTCCGGTTAACTTCATTGCGCCAGTAGCCGCCCTGATCGCCGGAAAGATACTGCTCTTTGAAGCCGCGCACCGAGCTCTCGCCGCCGATAGTCAGGCGCTCGCTGCCGTACAAACGTTGGGGTGTCCACTGGCCGTACAGGCTGGTGAGGTAAGTCCAGTCCTGCGTCAACGGCAAGTAGTAACTGCCGGAAAGCGAAAGCTTGTGAAACTCGGCGCGTGGCGCTTCCTTGATTTTGCCGCTGTCGTCTTCGGCACCCAGCCAGGGCACGCCGCGGCTGTAAGCCGGGTTTAACGTGGCAAAGCCACCCAGCAATTTCTGGCTATGGCTGAGCCCCAGCGTAACGCTGGTCAGCTTGCGGCTGCTGCTTTCCAGCCGGGTATCGTTGAGAGCGTTACGGTTAATGCGGTGCGTCAGCCCCAGAGACAGGCCGGTTTTCATTTCACCGTCACGAAACAGCACCCGCGACAAACTCAATCGGTGAGTCTGGCTGTCGCCGCTGGATCGCCAGTCAAAGCCCTGATTGTCGATGGTGGTCAGGTAGTCGCTGTAGGCATAGTTATAATCCAGCAGCCAATAGCCATAAGGCAGGCTGACGCCGGCCTGCACGCTGCGTGCGTCGTGATCCTTGGCGAAATCGCTGCTGCGCGCGCCGGAAACGAACCACTGGTCCGCCACGCCCAACAGATTATTGCCGGTCAGCGAGCCGTTGATTTGACCGGTGCCGGTGCTCTTCTGACCGCTATTATCAAACCCCAGCCCCAGCATCAGCGGGAACTCGGGTTTGGCGCTCAAATTGACCACCGAATAACCCGGTTTGCTGCCGGGCAGAATTTCAATCTGCACCGGCTGCTGCCGCAGGCGATTGATCTGCTCCATGCCCTGTTCGATATCCCGCAGATTGAGAAGATTGCCCTGCAGGCCGGGGAAAGCCATTTTCAACATGCGATCGTCGCGCTGTTCCAGCAGGATCTTTTCCAGCTTGCCTTCCAGCACCAGCAACCGCAGCTCGCCACGCGACAAATCCTGCTCGGTCAGGAATGCGCGGCTGGTGATATAGCCGCGGCTGATATACCAATCGGAGATCTTCTGTACCAGCGTTTGGATTTGGCCCAGATTCAGGCAGCGTTGCAGGTAGTCTTGGGTTAGCTCCTGCCGCGCGCCGGCCGGCAGGTGATCCGCGCCTTCCAGCCGAAGGGTGGTGATGGTGAAGCAGGGTCCTCCAGAACTGGCGTTTGATTCTGCAGGCGCGGGCAACGTCGGCGTCAGGCTGCGTTGCAGTTCCTGCCGCTGCTGCTGATTTTGCTCAAGCAAACCACGCTGCTGCTGTTGAATACTGTCGCGATCCGCCGGGCTAAGCAGGCTAGCGCCGGCAGTGGGGGAAAAGAAAATGCAGAGTAAAGCGGCTGAGAGCCGCCGAGTTACTGAATCCATTCAGAAGGCCATCCGTATGATTTTTCGGCATTCTAAAGGCTACGCGCGGCGGGGAACAAGGCATAAATTATGGGTAAACCATTAGATGGCCTAACCAAACAAGAAATATCTTAAACAAAAACTCCATAAGATCAGTTTTTACACTTAAAAATGGCTTATTGGTTTTCTCTAATCGGAAAAAGCAGCGAATCCGTCTTAATTATGGCTAATGCGATAAGCGCCGCAAAAAACGAATTTATTGGGGCCGTGAACCGGCCCCGGAAAAGGACTAGGCGGTACCGCCAACGGTCAGCATATCCAGCTTCAGGGTCGGCTGGCCGACGCCCACCGGCAGGCTTTGCCCTTCTTTGCCGCAAACGCCCACGCCTTTATCCAGCGCCAGATCGTTGCCGACCATCGAAATCTGCTGCATCGCCTCAATGCCGGAGCCGATCAGCGTCGCGCCCTTCACCGGCTTGGTGATGCGGCCTTTTTCGATCAGATAGGCTTCGGTGGTAGAGAACACGAATTTGCCGGAGGTGATGTCCACCTGGCCGCCGCCAAAGTTCGGCGCATACAGGCCGTACTCCACGCTGGCGATGATCTCTTCCGGCGTGGACTTGCCCGCCAGCATGTAAGTGTTGGTCATGCGCGGCATCGGCAGATGCGCATAGGACTCGCGGCGGCCGTTGCCGGTCGGCGCAACGCCCATCAGACGCGCATTAAGCTTGTCTTGCATGTAGCCTTTCAGGATGCCGTTTTCGATCAGCACATTGTACTGGCCCGGCACGCCTTCATCATCGATGGCCAGCGAACCGCGGCGCCCCTGCAAGGTGCCGTCATCCACCACGGTGCAAAGCTCGGAAGCCACCAGTTGGCCCATCTGGCCGCTGAATACCGAAGTGCCGCGACGGTTGAAATCGCCTTCCAGGCCGTGGCCTACCGCTTCATGCAACAGCACGCCAGGCCAGCCGGCGCCCAGCACTACCGGCATATTGCCGGCCGGGGCCGCTACGGCGGAAAGGTTAATCAACGCCATGCGCACCGCCTCTTTGGCGTAGGCGTCCGCGCGGACGTCGCCATCGACGACTTCCAGGAAATAGTCATAACCGAAACGGCCGCCGCCACCGCTGGAGCCGCGTTCACGCTTGCCGTCTTCTTCCACCAGCACGCTGACGGAAAGACGCACCAGCGGGCGAACGTCCGCCGCCAGGGTGCCGTCGGTCGCGGCCACCAGGATTTGTTCATATACGCCGGTGATGCTGGCGCTCACTTCCTGCACCCGCTTGTCGGCCGCACGGGCAACCTTGTCGACGCGGTGCAGCAGGGCAATTTTCTCTTCGCGCGGCAGGCTTTGCAGCGGATCGAGCAGCGGATACAGCGCCTTGTGGCTGATTTCACCGAGCGTATGCACCCGGCCGTCACCGCTGTCGCGCACGATGCTGCGCGCCGCCTGAGCGCTTTGATTCAGGGCGTTCAGGGTTATCTGATCGGCATAGGCGAACCCGGTTTTCTCGCCGCTGACGGCGCGCACCCCAACGCCCTGGTCGATATTATAAGAACCATCCTTGATGATGCTGTCTTCAATCACCCAGGCTTCGTGGTAGCTGGACTGAAAATAGAGATCGGCGTAATCGAGGCGGCGTTCGGCCAGTTGCCCCAAGACAGAAAACAGGTCCTGGTGGCTCAACTTATTCGCAGCAAGTAACTGCTCACTGACAAACGTCAGGCTCATAATTTTTTCACTCTTTATTGGAGGAGGTTTTTTCAAACGGCGCCGTCAGCGACGTCTGGAATCTGTTGTGTTGCAATACCGGCATTTGCGCGCGAAGGGTGTTGAGGCCGGCCGTATCGACCCGCACTTTCAACGCCGAAACCGCATCCGGGTTTTCGGCCAGCACCTTGCCCCAGCCGTCCACCGCCAGCGAATGGCCCCAGGTGCGGCGGGTCGGGCCGTGGCTGCCAACCTGCGCAGGCGCCAGTATCACACACTGGTTTTCAATCGCCCTGGCGCGCAGCAGGATTTCCCAATGCGCCTCGCCGGTTACGCGGGTAAAGGCGGCAGGCACGGAAATCAGCTCTGCGCCCTGAGCGCGCAGCGCCTGATACAGGGCCGGGAAGCGCAGGTCGTAACATATCGTCATGCCAAGCCGGCCAACCGGCGTATCCACCACGGTCAACTGCTGGCCATGCTGGTACGTGTCCGATTCCCGATAATGGCCGTGGGAGTCGTTAATGTCCACGTCGAACATATGCAGCTTGTCGTAGCGCGCCCGGATTTCACCCTGGTCGTCAAACAGCAGGCTGCTGGTGGTGATCAACGCAGGATTTTCGCGGCTGATCAACGGCATCGAACCGACCAGCAACCATACGCCATAGCGCCGCGCCAACTCGCGTACCGCCTGCTGCAGCGGGCCATCACCCTGCGGCTCCGCATGCTGGCGATAAGCGGCAGAATTGGCGAACAGCAGCGCGTTCTCCGGTGTCATGACCAGCTTTACCCCGGCATTGAGCTGCTTAATCTGCTGTTCGATCTGGGCCAGGTTATCGCGCACCCGATCGCCACTGCACAACTGTAACAACGCAACGTTAGCATTTCTCATGACGCCTTATTCTCCTTTGGCTTGCGCAACACCTCGTTAATTTTCGGCTGGTCCAGATCGCCGCTGATATGGTATCGAATCAGGGAGATCTTGTTCCACAACGGTGCCAGTACCTTAGATGCGGCAAACACCGCCGCGCCGACGATCGGGTTGATCACGAACGCCGTCGCCACGCCGACCGTGGCTGAGATCTCCGGCGCCACCACCGCTTCCATATCAATCTGCCGACGCGCCAGATCGATCTGGCCGTTCATGGCGATATCCGCCGCCAGCCCGTCAACCAACAGATTGTCGGTATGCATTATGCCATCTTTCATCCACGCGGTGCTGCGGATGGAATCAAAGTAGAAGCCTTTCCCGAAGGTATCGCTGAAATCAAACTGCAGCTTGCGTAACAGGGCGTCGAAACTCACCAAACGCAGCAACTGGCCGGCACGGCCGCCGCCCATGCTGTCGATCTCGCCCTTGCCCATTTTAATCGTCAACGCGCCGCTGAGCGTTTCTACCTGCGGTTTCCACGGTTGGCCACGCCAGTAGAGGTCGAAATCGACATCGTAAGGCGCGCCCTTCAGCGGGGTGGTGATACCAAAGAAGGCGGCGGTTTCGTCGATCTTGCCGCCCAGCAACTTGCCTTTCAGCGAGCTGCGCTCTTCCTGCGCGTTTTGCTTCCACAGGCCGCTGGCGGTCATGCGCCCTTTGCCGGTGTCGATCAGCCCATGCTCCAACGTCAGAGTATCCCCCTGATTGGCCAGATCGGCTTCGACCTTACCGAGGTTCTGCCCCATCACCCAGCACGACTTGCAGCGCAGCATCAGCGAAGGCCAGTCACTGAAGGAGACTTTATCCGCCACGGCCAACGGGTTGGTCGCCGCAGGGGCGCTCTTGTCCGCGCTGAACTGCGGGTTGTAATAGAGGTAGTTGATGTCCGCACGCCATGGCCCGCGATCCGCGATCCGCAGATTGCCGTCAACTTCATCGCCCTTGGCGCTGACCAGCGTGCCACCCAGCTGTTTTTCCGCCGTCAGTTGCAGCTTGTGCCATGCCTGGCCACCCAGCATCAATTGCGGTGTTTTCAACGCTACTGTGGTCGGGAAATTAAAACCGCCCACCTGGCCTGAACCACCGCCTTGTTTTATCGCAGGCGCCAACAGCGCCAGCCATTTCTCACCGTCCAGCGGCGGCAGGTTCAGCGTCAGCGATGGGCTACCCGGCAACGGCGGCGTAGCGCCGGCGTCGGTTTGCCATGCGGCACGCGCCAGCGTCACCTGCTTTTTGGCAAAGATCCATTCGCTGTTGAACCGGTTCTGCTTGCCTGCGCTGCCGGTCAACATGAACCCATTCAGGCCACCCTTCACCTTAACGCTCAATGGCAGGGGCTCACCCGCCGGTTTATCCAGCGGTGACGGTAAGTGACTGCTTACTTTTCTGAGGTCGGCATCGAGGCCAATGTCGTAACTGGCCGCGCCCTGATGTGGCAGGACGATCGCAACCTGGCTCTGCCACGGCGCGCTGCCGCTCAGCGCGTCACTCGCTTCCTGCGGTATGCCGGGGAATTTGGCGGGCAACCAGTCAGCTTTCAGGCCAACATTGACCTTATAGTCACTTTTGCCCTCTTGGGTGGTGAAATTCACCGCCACCGGCTGCCCGAACCAGTTAGCCGACAGCGTGTCGCTTGTCAGATTGCCGTTATCAAAGCGGAATTTGCCGCTGACCTTTTTCAGTTCGCTTTCAATCGGCTTCACCAACAGCGAATTGTTGTTCAGCGCAACCTCACCCTGAGCACGCACCTGCTCGCCGTTCAAGGGGATATCGAGATGTAAGCGCCCACTGACATTACCGCCAATCTGCAGCTCATCCAAGGCGGAACCGAGCGAATCATGCAGCGGGGTCTGGTTAAAATAGTTATGGATCTCTGCGCCTTCGCCCGCCACGTCGGCGTCAATCAGCAAGCGTTCTTTCAGGTAGTCCGGAATCACCGCCGTAATATTCTTGCCGTCCACCTTGCCCAATTTGGTTTGCGGGGCATTCATCCACAACCCCTCGTTGGCAAAGTCGAGATCAATCGCCAGATCGGTCAGCGCCGGCCAGCCCGGCTGGAACTGGAAGGTAGAATGACGCAGCGGCACAAACACTTCAAACTGCCCTTCGTTCTTGCGATAAGGGAAATGTTGCGGGTCGCCGGCGTAAATCAGCGTGGCGTTATCCACCTGCCCACCCTGAATCGCACCGCCAAGATAATCCACCAGGTGCTTGCCCATCAGCGGTTCGGGGAAGTAACGCCAGGCGTCTGCGCCGTCATACAAACGAATACCGGCCAAAATGCTCAGCCAGGGATCGCCTTTCGCCGGCTGCTGATAGCGGAAATCGCCGTTAACCCACAGCGATTTGGCCTTCACATCCAGGTTCTTGCTGGCCAACTCCCAGCCCTGGTCGTTGTTAAGCCAGGTCAGCGCACCGCGCGCGCTGCTGATTTCCAACGGGGCGCGGAACATGTCGCCGTAAGGTAAGGTGCTGTTGTCGAGATCAAGCTGCAGGCGGCCATTCTCCACGCCGCCGCTCAGCGCGCCGGAGAAGTGATTAACCCCCGGCAGCAGTTTCCAGTGCTGCCAGCTGACATCCTGCCAGCGGGCCTGGAAACGGGTTTTTTCCGGCTGTTTCAGCGGAATGTCCAGCGCCAGCGCATCGAGTTTGCCCTTCGGCTGCAAGTCGTTCCAGCGCTCCAGTACGTCCGGGCTGAGGAATGAGAACGTGGGCAACAGCGCCGACAGTCGCTCAAGCTGAATATCGGTAGCGCGGACGCGTAATTCTTCGTTCTGCCCCGGCCCCATAAATTCGGTATTTTCCGGCAGCCACAGCGCTGAAAGCCGGCCCTGCGGCCAGGTCTTGCCGTCGGTTTGCAAACTGAGCTGCGGCACGTCAACTTGCCAGCCGTTGCCTTGGCGACTGAGCGCCAGCGCCTGATTGTCCACATCCAGCCGGTGCTGTTCGGTTCCCACGCGCCAGTTGGCCGCGCCTTGTTTCAGCAGCACATTGCCGCCGGCTATCTCGCCGTTTTTGATCTGCAGCCAGGCCGCCAGGCTGAAATCCGCGCTCTCCAGGCCGGTATTGGCGCGCAACCAGCGGGTAAACCACGGCTTCATGTCAATGTTATCGGCCTGCATATAGACCGTACCGGTGTTTAATAACCCCTGGTTATCACGCAGATCCATGCGCAGCTGCACCACGCCGTGCTGGCCATTCAGCGTCGACAGGCTAAGCTGCCCTTCAGCGCGGTGGCGATCGCGGCCATTGAGCCAGGTGAGCTGCGGGATTTCGAATTCGGCGCGTGCGCCGGAAGGCATGAGAAAAGAGATACGGCTGTCGCGCAGATCAAAATGATCGAGCTGATGCAGCATCAGATCGCTGATTTTACCCGGCTCGATGGTGTTGCCCTTACGGTCATCACCGCCCAGCGTGGTATTCATGTCGAGCTGGAATTGATAAAAGGTGAGATCGCGGAACTGCCAGCGCCAGTGCAGCAGCGACTGCCACACATCCAGCGCCAGCGTCACGCGTTCGATGTGCAAATTGCTCTTGGGCAGCGTGGCGCGCACGTTGCGCATTTCAAGCTGTGGGCCGAAGGTTTCCCAGCTCCCCTGCATGAAATCGACCTGGAAAGGCACGCCGGAGAGGCTTGCCACTTTTTCCAGCACCTGAGGGCGGTACTTGTTCAGTTCAGGCAGCGCCAGACGCAGCCCGCTGACCAGTAACGCCACAACAACAACCAGAGTGGCGCCTGTTGCTAACAAAATCCCAGGCAGTCGCCTCACACAGTTCTCCTTGCTTCCGCTGCCTGGCAACGGAAATATCTCGACTGTTCGTCCTCACCCTACCTCGGGGAGAGGTATGGGGCGAGGGCCAACGATCACATCATGACAACGTCAAACTGTTCCTGGCTGTACAAGGGTTCGATTTGCACCTTAACCTGTTTGCCAACAAAGATTTCCACTTCCGCCAGCGCATGTGACTCTTCGCTTTTCAGCGCTTCGCCAACCGCCGCAGAGGCATATACCAGGAAACGATCGGAATCGTAAGCATGGTGTACGCGAACAATTTCACGCAAAATTTCGTAGCAGACGGTTTCCACCGTTTTCACGGTGCCGCGCCCATTACAGGTAGGACAGTCATGACACAGCACATGTTCAATGCTTTCTCGCGTGCGTTTTCGCGTCATTTCCACTAAGCCTAGCTGAGAGAAGCCGTTGATCGTGGTTTTTACCCGATCTTTACTCAGCGCCTGCTCCAACGAGTGCAGCACCCGGCGGCGATGTTCGTCATTGTTCATGTCGATGAAGTCAATGATGATGATGCCGCCGAGGTTGCGCAGCCGCAGCTGGCGGGCAATGGCCTGCGTCGCTTCGATATTGGTATTGAAGATGGTTTCGTCGAGGTTGCGGTGGCCGACAAAGGCGCCGGTGTTGATATCCACGGTGGTCATCGCCTCGGTCTGGTCGATGATCAGGTAACCGCCGGACTTCAGCTCCACCTTGCGCTCCAGCGCCCGCTGGACTTCGTTTTCGACATCGTACAGGTCGAAGATCGGCTGCTTGCCGACGTACAACTCCAGCTTGTCGGTGATGTCCGGAATGTATTCGCCGGTAAATTCCACCAGTTGATCATGGGTCTGGCGCGAATCAATGCGGATCCGGTCCAACGCCGCACCGGCGAAATCGCGCAGAATACGGTGCGCCAACGCCAGCTCGCCGTACAGTTTGTATTTGGTCTGATTGCGTTTTTTGCGCTCCATGACCTTGGTCCACAGGCGCTTGAGGAATGCGGCGTCCTGCGACAATTCTTCTTCGCCGATGCCTTCTGCCGCCGTGCGGATGATAAACCCCCCCAGCTCGTCGCAGTAGGCGGATACGGCCTTTTTCAACCGCTCGCGTTCGGCCTCGCTTTCAATGCGCTGCGAGACGCCAACGTGCGCCGCACCCGGCATGAACACCAGATAACGCGAAGGCAGGGTTATGTCGGTGGTCAGGCGCGCGCCTTTGGTACCAAGGGGATCTTTCACCACCTGCACCATCAGATCCTGCCCCTGGCGCACCAGTTCGGCGATATCGCGCACGTGGAAATTCTTCTGCTCATCACCGGCGACACATTCGGTGTGCGGCATGATATCGGAGGCGTGCAGGAAAGCGGCCTTGTCCAGGCCGATATCGACGAATGCCGCCTGCATACCCGGCAAGACGCGGCTTACGCGCCCTTTATAAATATTGCCGACGATGCCGCGTTTGGATTCGCGCTCGATGTGGATCTCTTGCAGGATGCCGCCATCAATATAGGCAACCCGCGTTTCAGACGGTGTGATATTAACCAGTAGCTCAGCTGTCATGCCTTCTCCTCAGAGCCGGTCGATATGGCAGCGCCCATCAACCGGTTCTTACATCACGTAATGCGACAAAATGACTGAGCAGCTCATGTGTTTCGACCAGCGGCAGGCCCATCACCGCGTGATAACTCCCGGTTATCGTTCTGACGAAACAACCACCCTTTCCTTGAATTCCGTAGGCGCCCGCTTTATCCATCGGCTCGCCCGTTGCAATATAATCGCAGATATCCTGTTGTGACAGGTTGCGGAACGTCACGTCCGTGACCACCAGTTGGCACAAAACGTCCTGGCTATCGGCGATCGCCACTGCGGTCATCACCTGATGCTGCTTGCCCGAGAGCACCGCCAGCATTTCTGCCGCATGCGCTTCGTCGCGCGGTTTTTCCAACACCCGGCCGTTGAGCACCACAATGGTATCCGCGCCCAGCACCGGCCAGTTCTGCTGCGCCAGCGCCACGCCCGCTTTGGCCTTGTCCTGCGCCAGACGGCGCACGTAAGTTTCCGCGGCTTCCCCTTCCCGACGCTGCTCTTCGGTATCCGTCAGGATAATTTCAAACGGAACGCCCAGCAGGGTCAGTAATTCACGTCGACGCGGAGAGCCGGAGGCCAGATAAAGCGAAGTCATTGATATCCTCATTGTACGGCGAACTGACGGCGGATTTTGCGCATCAGCAGGAACAACCACGGCCACAGAATGCCGTTAACCACACTACTCCAGAACACCTCTGGGCGGAAAGAGACGTTGATCACTAAAAACTCAGCCCAGAACACCACAACATCCATCGCCAAGGATAACAGTACGACGATCAGCGCCTGTTGCCATAGCGCCATGTTGCGGAACAGCTGGAATTTGAACGCCACCAGATAGGCGATGATGCCCAACGCCAGCGCACGCACGCCCAGCGTGGAGCCGAGGATCAGATCCATGACCAGCCCCAGCACAAAGCCGGTGCCGACATTCACCCTGTGTGGCAGCGCCATCACCCAGTAAATCAGGATCAAAGCCAGCCAGGACGGCCGGAACATATAGATTTGCTCCGGCCACGGCATGATTTGCAGCACCAGCGCCACCAAAAATGACAGCCAGATTACCCAGCGCCCGTTGCTGCGGTAGCGGTTCATTGCGTGGCTCCCGCAGCCGGTGCGGCGGTCTGCGTCCCAGCGGCACCGGTTGCAGCGGCAGGCAGGGAGGGTTGCGGGCCCATGGCATCGGCCGGCGGCAGCACCTGCGGCATCATCTGCATCAGGCGTTCATTGGCGACGCGGTGAACTTCGTCCGGTGGCAGCGGCATATCGCCATTGCGATCGGCGCCCCACAGCAGCAGCAGGTAGCGCAAGCGTTGCAGGCCTGCGGTTGGCCGCGCCTGGATCACGGTATAAGCACGCTGGTTATCCACTTTAACCGAGGAGACCACCGCTACCGGATAACCTTCCGGGAAGCGGCCGCCCAGGCCGGAAGTGACCAGCACGTCCCCCACACGGATGTCGGTATTGTTGGGCAGGTGCTCTAGCTGCAAATCGTCGGCGCAACCGCTGCCTGCGGCAATCACCCGGATATCGTTGCGCAGCACCTGAATCGGCAGTGCGTGCGAGGCGTCGCAAATCAGCAGCACGCGGCTGGTGAACTTCGCCACCGCCACCACCTGACCGACTACGCCTTTATCGCTGATCACCGGCTGGCCTTCATAGACGCCGTTGTCCGAACCTTTGTCGATCACAACCTGATCGCTATAAGGATCGGAACCGGTAGAGATCACCTGGGTGACCATTTTGTGTTCATCCTGGCGCAGCGGCGAGCCTAGCAGCTCACGCAAGCGGGCGTTTTCCTGCTTGAATTGGCCAAGAAGAAGAGTGTCGCTGTTTTTCAGCAGCAGTTCCTGCCGCAGAGCTCGGTTTTCCAGCTCCAGCTGTTGGCGGGTAGCCAGCGTTTCTGAAACGCCGTCCAAAACTTTACGTGGCCCATTGGCCAAAAAATAGAAAGGGCTGACGGCCGTGTCCATGTAGTTGCGAATTTTCACGAACGTACCGAGACGGCTATCGGCAACGATCAGGCCAATGGCCGCAATCACCGCCAAAAAAAGTCGGAGTTGCAGGGAAGGCCCCCTGCTAAAAATCGGCTTCATAAATTATGCGAGTTCCTCGACAACAGAAAAAGGAACCGTACCTGATTTCCGCTTTGCGCTGTCATCCGATACAGTTCCTCTTTCCTGGGGCTGACTATTCTTCGCTGAACAAATCGCCGCCATGCATGTCGATCATTTCCAACGCCTTGCCGCCGCCGCGGGCTACGCAGGTCAGCGGATCTTCTGCCACGACAACCGGGATACCGGTTTCTTCCATCAGCAGGCGATCCAGGTTGCGCAGCAGTGCGCCACCGCCGGTCAACACCATACCGCGTTCGGAAATGTCGGAGGCCAGCTCCGGCGGACACTGTTCCAGCGCCACCATCACCGCACTGACGATGCCGGTCAACGGCTCCTGCAGCGCTTCGAGGATTTCATTGGAGTTCAGGGTAAAGCCGCGTGGCACGCCCTCAGCCAGGTTACGGCCGCGAACTTCAATTTCATGCACTTCATCGCCCGGATAAGCTGAGCCGATGCCGTGCTTGATACGCTCGGCGGTCGCTTCACCAATCAGCGAGCCATAGTTACGGCGCACATAATTAATGATGGCTTCGTCGAAGCGATCGCCGCCGATACGTACGGAAGAGGAGTACACCACACCGTTCAGTGAGATCACCGCGACTTCAGTGGTACCGCCACCGATATCAACCACCATGGAACCGGTCGCTTCAGACACCGGCAAGCCGGCACCGATCGCGGCAGCCATCGGTTCTTCAATCAGAAACACCTCACGCGCACCGGCCCCTTGGGCGGATTCGCGAATGGCGCGGCGTTCAACCTGAGTTGCGCCAACCGGTACACACACCAACACACGCGGGCTTGGCCGCATGAAGCTGTTGCTGTGAACCTGTTTGATAAAGTGCTGCAGCATTTTTTCGGTCACGAAGAAGTCGGCGATTACGCCGTCTTTCATCGGGCGAATAGCCGCGATATTGCCGGGCGTACGGCCCAGCATCTGTTTTGCCGCATGACCCACGGCCGCAACGCTCTTGGGTGAACCGGCACGATCCTGGCGAATGGCAACCACCGACGGTTCGTTCAGTACAATGCCTTGCCCTTTAACATAAATCAGGGTATTGGCGGTACCCAAGTCGATGGACAAGTCATTGGAAAACATGCCACGAAATTTCTTAAACATAACTAAAGGATAATCCTGCAAGCTGGGGGCGGAAAATAAAATCCGCCTACTTTACCAACCACACGAAGCAGCGACAAGGCGCAAAAACGTTCTACTTCGGTGAAAAATAGTCTGTATTGTTTCTGCTCGAATGCACGGAAATTGGATGAGGCCTGAATTCCCTGAACAAAGGCTCAGTTTACCACCCTGTCAGCGTACGAAACGGCGTAACACAGCTCATAAAATCTAACATATTCCCTGATTGACGCGGGTGGTAAGCACCTACCAACGTACAACAGAAAAGGACTGACAAGAGCCTATATCAAATAGGCGTTCTTGTCGCAGGCAGTTTGGGGATAATCCCAAAATGACAGATAAGATAGCCCGGATGAATTGGCGCTCATTCTACGTCAATTTTTGCCCGGCATTCAGGTTAAACGCGATAACGACGCGAATATTTTTTACGCCCCACGTCTATCGGCTCCGGCGGCGCAAAAAAGTCACCTTGCCCGCCAAGGATCCCGCGCTCTTTCAGCGTCTGCCATTCGTTGCTCGTCCGCACGCTGGCGGCAAACACCTTGGCACGGGTGCCTTCGCAGGCGCCGGTCAGGCTCTGAACGAACAGCTGATTTTCATCACGTTTATCAATCCCCCGCACTAAACCCGGGTGGAGTTTGACGATCTCCACCGGTAAGGACTTGATATAAGAGGCACTGACCACGGTTAACCCCGCCTGAGAAACGGCAAGACGACACCCCAATCCTGAAAGCAATCTCAGCACCGGTCGCAAACGGTCGATATGTTGACACACGTCTGCCTCTGCAAGTTCAATCAGAATTCGTCGACGGTGGTTTTTTTCGCACTGTAGCAGGGTATCGCGCAGCCAGCGCTGGAAACTGCGCTGCAATAATGAATCGACGCACAGCGTAAATGCCAGCGTCTCTTCCGGCCACAACGCCAGCAAGGGAAGAATGCGGCTGATATGCTGACGATCGTAACTTTCGGCCAGCCCCAACTGCTGCACCAGCGGCATATATTCCGAGGGTAGCAACTCTTGGGTTCCATCATAAATCCGGCTCATGATCTCGCGGTGATGAACGTCCCCTTCCACCGTTACCGCCGGTTTCTGATACAGGCGTGGGCCGCCCCGTACCAATACCTGTTCCAACAGGGTGCGCCATTTAACGCTGCCGCGCCCTTTTTCGGGCACCTGGCTGTCGTAAACGTACCAGCCGTTTTCCCCTTGTAACGTGGCGTGACGCGTTGCCTGCTCCGCGTAATCAATCACCTGTTCCGGGGTTTGCCCACTGCGATACGCCACTATGCCGATATGCAAGAACGCTTCGCGATCGATAAGCGCCGTTGAAGGCAATGAGTCAATGGCATTCACCAACTGCGCGGCGATGCCGTCCGCCTCTTTCAACGTGCGGTGCGGCAACAGCACGGTGAAATCACTGTGGAAATAGCGCGCCAACAGCGCCGCCGGATAGCGCATCACAAAGGTCGACAGCAAATTGACCAGCGAGTACATCAGTTCCTGCACCGCCGTGTTGCCGTGGGTTTCCCGCAGCGTATCGAAATCGGGTAACCGCACCATCATGACAATGCCGTGCGAGCCTTGCTCCTCCAATTGAGTGGCCAGTTGGTTATCGAAAAACAATCGGTTGTTCAGCCCGGTTTTTGCGTCCTGTGCGGCAAAAGCGCGGATCAGCGTATCGACCCGGCTGCGCGCTTCACGCGCTTCCGCCAAATCCGCCAGCAGGCGATCAAGCGCACCGCTGACGTTGGCCGGCCATTCGCGCACATCGCCCTGCATCACGTTTTCTCGTTCACCGTTAAGGATGCGGCGCGCACGACGCTCCAGCAGATCCTCCCCCTCGGCCTGCTCACGCAGCCAGCGCAGGCTGAACAACAAAATCACCACCATCGCGACAATCGACAAGGTCACAGCCCCGGTGGATTGCAGCGAGCGCACATCGCTGACGAACGGATCGATATAGGTAATGTGGAGCGAACTGCCTGGGTGCTGCAGCAGCGACCGGGAAACCTGCCGGTAGCCGTTCAGCGAATCCCAGGGCAACTTCAAAGCCGGCAGTTTATAAGTGAAGAGATTGGTGCGGTCGCTATCGACGCTGACGGCCACGATACCAAGCGGGCGCATCACCAGCGGCAACCATTGTTGCTGTTCATCGGGAGAACCATGCAGCATTGACTGATCGAGCGACGTCACCAGCGAATCGAAGCGGCGCTCCAGACGATCCTGAGTCACGTAGAAGAAACTGTATGAGCACCCCATCAGCATCAAAAACATCGCCAGAGCAACAAGCAGGGTGATCAGCGCTGACAGTTTGGTGGTAAATCGCATCCCTGTGCCTTGTCCGTTATGGTTACGTGAATTTTCACCTTTGGAGATATAAAGGCCCCGAATCCGCTCAAATGAATGCAACTCAATACCCTGATTTCTTAATTAATCACTGACTATGCACTTCATTCGTTCCGCCAACGTAAGGCAGTAAATCGTGCCGCTCAACCTATCAAGCCAGGCCTGAGAAGGAAACCTTAAAACGTCATTTTTGCCCTTTATCAAGACATAAGCGTCTTAGTAAGCATATAGTCAAATAAGTCTGATTCAGCCATATATGGCAAAAAATGATAACGAGAGGAAGAGTGACATGCGTGCACTGTTATTGGAACAACAAGACGGGCAAACTTTGGCGCACATCAAAGACATCAACAGCGATCAACTGCCCGATGGCGATGTGACGATCGACGTCAACTGGTCCAGCCTTAACTATAAAGATGCGCTGGCGATCACCGGCAAAGGCAAGATCATCCGCCAATTTCCTATGGTGCCGGGCATCGACTTCGCCGGCACGGTGCGTGACAGCCGAGACCCGCGCTTTAAAGAGGGCCAGAGCGTGGTGCTCACCGGCTGGGGCGTCGGCGAAAATCACTGGGGCGGCCTGGCAGAACAGGCGCGGGTATCCGGCGAATGGCTGGTGCCGCTGCCGCACGGGTTGGATGAGCGTAAAGCGATGATCCTCGGCACCGCCGGCTTTACCGCCATGCTATGCGTGATGGCGCTGGAGGAAGGCGGCGTACATCCGGATGACGGCGACATTCTGGTGACCGGCGCCAGCGGCGGCGTTGGCAGCGCGGCAATCGCCATTCTGACGGCCCTGGGCTATCACGTCACCGCGATCAGCGGCCGCGAAAGCAACGTCGACTACCTGAAAGCGCTGGGCGCCAAAGAGGTTCTGTCGCGTAGCGGCTACCTGGAAGCGCCGCGTCCGCTGGAGAAACAGTTGTGGGCCGGTGCGATAGATACCGTCGGCGACACCCTGTTGGCACGGGTGCTGGCGCAGATGAACTACAACGGCGTCGTCGCCGCTTGCGGGCTGGCCGGCGGTTACCACCTGCCCACCACGGTGATGCCGTTTATTCTGCGCAACGTACGCCTGCAGGGTGTGGACTCGGTACACGCCCCGCTGCACCGCCGCCAAACCGCCTGGGAACGCCTGGCCGGTATCCTGCCGGACAGCTTCTACCAGCAGGCCACGCAGGAAATTACGCTGGAACAGGCGCCGGCCACCGCCGCAGCGTTGCTGGATAACCAAGTCACCGGCCGCACGCTGGTGAAAATCCGCTAAATCTTCTCGCCCCCCGGCGACGGGGGGCAACCGCTCTGCGAAATTTCATATTTTCCTGCCACCTCTCGCATAAGCCCTGCTTTCACGCCATGCTTACCTTTATATACCCCAGCGTATTGCAGGGGCGCGGCTACTGCGCCCGCGTTCATCGGGGCGAATATACGCGGCCCCTACAGTCAGTCTGACCGGCGCAGCTTTGAACGCCCCATTGGCAAGGCGACGGGTAAAAATGCGGAGAAAAACACCATGAGCAAATCCCCAAAATTGACCGAGGCCGACGTCACGCCCGAGAGCGTGTTTTATCAGCGGCGCAAAGTGCTGCAGGCGTTAGGTATCACCGCCGCGTCCTTGGCGCTGCCGCTTAATGCGCAGGCCGATGTGTTGTCATGGTTCAAAGGTAACGATCGGCCCAAAGCCCCGGCGGGCAAGCCGCTGGCGTTCAGCAAGCCGCCCGCCTGGCAGGCGCAACTGGCCATGACGCCCGAAGACAAGGTTTCCGGTTACAACAATTTCTACGAATTCGGTCTCGATAAGGCCGATCCCGCCGCCAATGCCGGCGGATTGAAAACCGAAGGCTGGAAGGTGCGCATCGACGGTGAAGTCGGTAAACCCATCACGCTGGATATCGATGATTTAATCAAACGCTTCCCACTGGAACAGCGCATCTACCGCATGCGCTGCGTGGAGGCCTGGTCGATGGTCGTCCCCTGGATTGGCTTTGAGCTGGGTAAACTCATCAAACTGGCGGAACCGAACAGCAATGCGCGCTATGTCGCCTTCCAGACGCTGTACGATCCGGAACAGATGCCGGGCCAGAAGGATCGTTTTATCGGCGGCGGCCTGAAGTATCCGTATGTCGAAGGGCTGCGTCTGGATGAGGCCATGAACCCGCTGGCGCTGCTGACCGTTGGCGTGTACGGCAAAACGCTGCCGCCGCAAAATGGCGCGCCGCTGCGGCTGATCACTCCATGGAAATACGGGTTTAAAGGCATTAAATCGATTGTCCATATTCGCCTGGTGCGCGATCAACCGCCGACGACCTGGAATGAGTCCGCACCCAATGAATACGGTTTCTACGCCAACGTGAATCCGCACGTCGATCATCCGCGCTGGTCGCAAGCGACCGAGCGTTTTATCGGCTCCGGCGGCATTCTGGATGTCAAACGTCAGCCGACGCTGCTGTTCAACGGCTATGCCGATCAGGTGGCGTCGCTGTATCGCGGAATGGACCTGCGGGAGAATTTCTAAGTGCGTTTAACTCCGACTCACATCAAAGGGATCAAGGTCGCTATTTATCTGGCGGCATTCCTGCCTTTTCTCTGGCTGGTGCTGGCGGTGGATCAGGGCTGGTTCAGCGCCGATCCGGCCAAGGATATTCAGCATTTTACCGGCAGGATGACGCTGAAACTGCTGTTGGCGACCCTGATGATAGCCCCGCTGGCGCGCTATGCCCGCCAACCGCTGCTGATCCGCTGCCGCCGCCTGGTGGGGTTGTGGTGTTTTGCCTGGGGCACGCTGCATCTGATAAGCTATTCGACGCTTGAGTTGGGGCTGAGCAATATCGGTCTTCTGGGGCGCGAACTGGTGACTCGTCCTTATCTGACACTCGGCATTATCAGTTGGCTGATTCTGCTGGCGCTGGCTGCCACCTCTACGCTGTGGGCCATGCGCAAACTGGGCGCCAAATGGCAGACATTGCATAACTTCGTCTATCTGGCGGCGATACTGGCACCGATTCACTACCTGTGGTCGGTAAAAACTTTTTCGCCGCAGCCTTTCATTTACGCCCTGTTGGCTATACTGCTGCTGGCGCTGCGATACAAGAAATTCCGCAATTGGTGGAGTTAAAGGGCGGAACTTTTCTGTGTTCTATCCCTCATAATGCGATAACGCCATCGTCAGTTTGCTGATTTAGGGTTGAATATCTTCGCTGATAAGACCAGTATTTAGCTGCGAATTGCTACGATATCGTTATAATGCCCGGCCTTGCTCCTGTTCACAGGGTGAATTTCCCCCTTAACAGGTGACAAATCGGTGACATCGGGTTATTTTCTACGATGATGGTTTTATTGCCGGAGATACCAGCACAATGGCAGACAAGTCTCACATTTTGCTTCTGAACGGCCCCAATCTGAATCTGCTGGGGACGCGTGAGCCGGAGAAGTACGGCAGCACGACGCTGACAGAGATCGTTAACGGATTGGAAAACCAGGCATCCGCGCTGGATATCACCCTGAGCCATCTGCAATCCAACGCCGAGTATCAGCTGATCGATCGCATACATCAGGCACGCGGCAACACGGATTTTATTCTGATTAACCCTGCCGCGTTCACGCATACCAGCGTGGCGCTGCGCGATGCATTGCTGGCGGTGCAGATCCCGTTTATCGAGATCCACCTCTCCAATGTGCACGCCCGCGAGCCTTTCCGCCATCATTCCTACCTCTCCGATGTTGCGGTAGGCGTGATTTGCGGCCTCGGCGCGGATGGCTACACATTTGCTTTACAGGCAGCGGTTAACCGTCTGTCAAAAACCCACTAATTGCTACGCAAAAAGAGTACGGAATCACACTCATGGATATTCGTAAAATCAAGAAACTGATCGAACTGGTTGAAGAATCAGGCATTTCTGAACTGGAAATCTCTGAAGGCGAAGAGTCGGTTCGCATCAGCCGTGCCGCTCCGGTGCAGACTTACCCAATGATGCCACAGGCCTATGCCATGCAGCCTCAGCAGCAGCCAGCTCTGGCTAGCGCCGTTGCCAGCGCGCCTGCCGCAGAAACCCCGGCAGCACCGGCGGCCATGAGTGGCCACATCGTTCGTTCCCCAATGGTCGGCACTTTCTACCGCACGCCAAGCCCGGATGCGAAAGCCTTCATCGAAGTCGGCCAGAAAGTGAACGCCGGCGACACTCTGTGCATCGTTGAAGCCATGAAAATGATGAACCAGATCGAAGCGGACAAATCCGGCGTTGTTAAAGCTATTCTGGTAGAAAACGGCCAACCGGTTGAATTTGACGAGCCACTGGTCGTCATCGAATAACGAGGCGAACATGCTTGATAAAATTGTTATCGCCAACCGCGGCGAGATCGCGCTTCGTATCCTGCGTGCTTGTAAAGAGCTAGGCATCAAAACCGTTGCCGTGCACTCCACAGCCGATCGCGATCTGAAACACGTACTGCTGGCTGACGAGACCGTCTGTATTGGTCCTGCGCCCTCGGTAAAAAGCTATTTGAACATCCCGGCCATCATCTCTGCAGCGGAAATCACCGGCGCAGTGGCGATCCATCCGGGCTACGGCTTCCTGTCCGAAAACGCCGATTTCGCCGAGCAGATCGAACGCTCCGGCTTTATCTTCATCGGCCCGAAAGCCGAAACCATCCGCCTGATGGGCGACAAGGTTTCTGCGATCAACGCCATGAAGAAAGCCGGCGTACCTTGCGTTCCAGGCTCCGATGGCCCGCTGACCGACGACATGGATAAAAACCGTGCCTTCGCCAAGCGCATCGGCTACCCGGTGATCATCAAGGCGTCCGGCGGCGGCGGCGGCCGTGGCATGCGCGTAGTGCGCAGCGACAAAGATCTCGAGCAATCCATTGCCATGACCAAAGCTGAAGCCAAAGCGGCGTTCAACAATGACATGGTTTACATGGAGAAATACCTGGAAAACCCACGTCATATCGAAATTCAGGTTTTGGCGGACGGCCAGGGCAACGCCATCTATCTGGCCGAGCGCGACTGCTCCATGCAGCGCCGCCACCAGAAAGTGGTTGAAGAGGCTCCGGCACCGGGCATCACCAGCGAAATGCGCCGTTACATCGGCGAGCGCTGCTCGAAGGCCTGTGTGGAAATCGGTTATCGCGGTGCAGGCACCTTCGAGTTCCTGTATGAAAACGGCGAGTTCTATTTCATCGAAATGAACACCCGTATTCAGGTTGAACATCCTGTGACCGAAATGATCACCGGCGTGGATCTGATCAAAGAGCAGCTGCGCATCGCTGCCGGTCAGCCGCTGTCGATCAAACAAGACGAAGTGAAGGTTCACGGCCACGCGGTGGAATGCCGTATCAATGCCGAAGACGCGAACACCTTCCTGCCAAGCCCGGGCAAGATCACCCGTTTCCATGCGCCAGGCGGTTTCGGCGTGCGTTGGGAATCTCATATTTACGCCGGTTATACCGTACCGCCGTACTATGATTCCATGATCGGCAAACTGATCACTTACGGTGAAAACCGTGACGTGGCCATTGCCCGCATGAAGAACGCCCTGGCTGAGCTGATCATCGATGGCATCAAAACCAACGTTGAACTGCAGCAAAAGATCATGAGCGACGAAAACTTCCAGCACGGTGGCACCAACATCCACTACCTGGAGAAAAAGCTGGGTCTGCAGGAAACCTAAGGCAGGCTACTCGCATTGCCTGACAGAAGGCCGGTTAATCACCGGCCTTTTTCTTTTTCGTTTCAGGCAAGTAACGGCTTGGCAAAACGCCGACATGCCGTAAAATTCCCTACCTTTGATACATCCCTCACCCTAAACCTGTGGGAGACACTGATGGACAAACGCTTTATTCAAGCACACCGCGAAGCGCGCTGGGCGCTGGTGCTGACGCTGCTCTATCTGCTGGCCTGGTCGCTGGCGGCCTATCTGCCGGGCAGCGATGCCGGCATCACCGGCCTGCCGCACTGGTTCGAAATGGCGTGCCTGCTGGTGCCTCTGCTGTTTATCGGCCTGTGCTGGCTGATGGTACGCGGCGTGTTCCGCGATATTTCGCTGGAGGATAGCGATGCAAACTGAAGTGATCCTGCCGTTGATCGCTTATCTGCTGCTGGTGTTCGGCCTGTCGGTATATGCTTACAGCCGGCGTCAGAGCGGTAACTTCCTCAGCGAATATTTCCTCGGTAACCGGTCAATGGGCGGCTTTGTGCTGGCCATGACGCTGACCGCCACCTATATCAGCGCCAGCTCGTTTATCGGTGGCCCCGGTGCCGCCTACAAATACGGCCTGGGCTGGGTGCTGCTAGCAATGATCCAACTGCCTGCGGTGTGGTTGTCGCTCGGCGTGCTGGGCAAAAAGTTCGCCATTCTGGCACGCCGCTATAACGCCATCACCCTGAACGACATGCTGTACGGCCGCTATCAAAGCCGTCTGTTGGTATGGTTGGCCAGCCTCAGCCTGCTGGTGGCCTTCCTCGGTGCCATGACGGTGCAATTTATCGGTGGTGCGCGCCTGCTGGAAACCGCTGCCGGTATCCCTTACGACACCGGCTTGCTGATTTTCGGCATCAGCATCGCGCTGTATACCGCCTTTGGCGGCTTCCGCGCCAGCGTGCTCAATGACGCCATGCAAGGGCTGGTGATGCTGCTTGGCACCGTGCTGCTGCTGGTTGCGGTGATCCACGCTGCCGGCGGTCTGCACAGCGCGGTGGACAAACTGCAGCAGATCGACCCGGCGCTGGTATCGCCGCAGGGCGGCGAGCAGATCCTCAGCCTGCCCTTTATGGCATCGTTCTGGATCCTGGTGTGCTTTGGCGTGATTGGCCTGCCGCACACTGCGGTGCGCTGCATCTCATACAAAGACAGCAAAGCGGTGCATCGCGGCATTATCCTCGGCACCATGGTGGTGGCGGTGCTGATGTTCGGCATGCATCTGGCCGGCGCGCTGGGCCGCGCGGTGTTGCCGGATCTGAAGATCCCCGATCAGGTGATCCCGACGCTGATGATCACCGTGCTGCCGCCGTACGCCGCCGGCATTTTCCTGGCCGCACCGATGGCGGCAATCATGTCGACGATTAACGCCCAACTGCTGCAATCTTCCGCCACTATCGTCAAAGATCTCTATCTTGGCGTGCGCCCGCAGCAAATGCAGAACGAAAGGTTGATCAAGCGTTTCTCCAGCCTGACCACGTTGATCCTTGGTCTGCTGGTGCTACTGGCGGCCTGGCGGCCACCGGAAATGATCATCTGGCTGAACCTGCTGGCGTTTGGTGGCCTGGAAGCGGTCTTCCTGTGGCCGCTGGTGCTTGGCCTTTACTGGGAACGCGCCAACGCGCAGGGAGCGCTTAGCTCAATGGTGACGGGTGCGGTATGCTATACGCTATTGGCCAGCTTCAAACTGCAGTTGGCGGGGTTGCACCCTATCGTGCCTTCGTTGTTACTCAGCCTGCTGGCGTTTTATATCGGTAACGTCGTCGGCGAAAAACGCCGGGTGACGTCATCATTACCCTCTTAAAGAGAATTGCTATGCCTTGGATCCAACTAAAACTGAACACCACCGGCAGCCAGGCGGAAGACCTGAGCGACGCGCTGGTTGAAAGCGGCGCGGTATCGGTAACCTTCCAGGACACCCACGACAACCCGGTGTTCGAGCCGCTGCCGGGTGAAACCCTGCTGTGGGGCGATACCGACGTGATCGGGCTGTACGACGCGGAAACCGACATGGCCGAAGTGGTGGCGATACTGGAACAGCATCCGCTGCTGGGCGCCGGTTTCCGCCACAAGATTGAACAGCTGGAAGACAAGGACTGGGAACGCGAGTGGATGGATAACTTCCACCCGATGCGCTTTGGCGAGCGCCTGTGGATCTGCCCGAGCTGGCGCGACGTGCCCGATCCGGACGCGGTCAACGTGATGCTCGACCCGGGCCTGGCGTTCGGTACCGGCACCCATCCGACTACCGCGCTGTGCCTGCAGTGGCTGGACGGCCTCGATCTGACCGGAAAAACCATTATCGACTTCGGTTGCGGTTCCGGCATTCTGGCGATTGCCGCACTTAAGCTCGGTGCAGAGCGCGCTATCGGCATCGATATCGATCCCCAAGCCATTCAGGCCAGCCGCGACAATGCGCAGCGTAACGGCGTTTCAGAGCGTCTGGAGTTGTATCTGCCGAAAGACCAACCGGCCGACCTGCTGGCAGACGTCGTGGTCGCCAACATCCTGGCCGGCCCCTTGCGCGAGCTGGCGCCGCTGATCGGCTGCCTGCCGAAGTCCGGCGGCTATCTGGGCCTGTCCGGCGTGCTGGCCACCCAGGCGGCAAGCGTAGCGGAAGCCTACGAAGATAAATTCACGCTCGATCCGGTCGCAGAACGCGAAGAATGGTGCCGCATCACCGGCCAGCGTAACTAATCACACCGCCCTTTCATGCAAAAATCCATCGGAAGTTACTCCCTTCCGGTGGATTTTTTATTTCCCTCAAGCCAGACCGATTTATACATACAGTTAGTAGGTGTATTCTCTCCTCCCTGGCGCCAACGCCCCCTGAGGTGACGGCGACAATTCAGGCAAATCTCACACTGTCGTTTTTAAAGGGAGTTAACATGAAAGGTCACTTATTGATTGCCGCGCTTTTAGCCGGCAGTTTTGCGGCCACTGCGGCTGAACAGGCGCATTGGGGCTATGACGGCCAGGAAGATCCGGCGCACTGGGGCAAACTTTCCCCAGACTTTTCGCTGTGCGAAACCGGTAAGAATCAGTCGCCGATCAATATCAAAGGCGCCCTGGAAACCCATCACGCCCAATTGCAGCTGGCATTCCAGCCAGGCAAGCAGCAGATCGTCAACAACGGTCACACCGTGCAGGTCAACGTCAGCGGCGGCAATACATTGGTGCTGGATAGCAGCACCTTCACGCTGCAGCAGTTCCACTTCCACGCCCCAAGCGAAAACGAAATTGACGGCAAACAGTTCCCGTTGGAAGCCCACTTTGTTTACAAAGGCAAAGACGGCGAACTGGCGGTGCTGGCGTTGATGTTCCAGCCAGGCAAGGCAAACGCGCAATTGGCGAAGGCCTGGCAACAGATACCGACTGCCGTCAATCAAACCGCGGTGCTGAGCGCTCCGCTGGATATCCAGGCCCTGCTGCCGAAACAGTTCAACTTCTATCGCTTCAGCGGTTCGCTGACCACGCCACCCTGCTCCGAAGGCGTTAGCTGGATGGTGCTGGATAAACCGGTCAGCGCGTCGGCCGAACAGATTGCTCAATTCAAGAACGTAGTCCGGCATGCGAACAACCGCCCGATACAGCCGCTGAATGGCCGGGTCATCATCGACTAAGGGCATCCGCAGGGCTTCACCGCCGGTTCTGACCACCGGCGGCGAATAAACACCTGTTCAGTCGGTTAAGCGTAATTCAGCCTATTCTCAACGGAATACCCTGATAAACACCCTATATTGATACCGTTCTCCAGTGGAATCCGCGCTGATTACAGATAAAATTCTGTTGTGTCGGGAATATTTTATTGTGCGAAAAACAATCAACCAAAGTCAACTCATTGTAAAATATATACAATATTTTTATGAAACCTGACGCAGCCCCTTTTCTCTGCCCGATAACGGCAAATTGGTCAAAGTTTGGCCTTTCATCTCAACGCAAAAATGCGTAATATACGCGCCCTTGCGGACACAGTATGGTTACTCTTTGTCTATGCGCATTGGACACCACCAGCTTACAAATTGCTTGATTGCGGCCCCTATGGCCGGCATTACAGATCGCCCGTTTAGAACCCTATGTCATGCAATGGGTGCTGGGATGGCTGTATCCGAAATGCTCTCCTCCAATCCGGAGGTATGGCGGACGGATAAGTCGCGTCTGCGTATGGTACATAGCGATGAACCTGGGATCCGTTCCGTGCAGATTGCCGGATGCGATCCCGATGATATGGCTGCCGCGGCGCGGATTAACGTGGCCGGCGGCGCACAGATCATCGACATCAATATGGGATGCCCGGCCAAAAAAGTGAACCGGAAGCTTGCAGGGTCTGCGTTGCTGCAGTACCCGGATCTGGTTAAACAGATCCTCCACGCGGTGGTTAACGCAGTGGATGTGCCGGTAACACTTAAGATTCGCACCGGCTGGGCGCCAGAACACCGTAACTGTGTAGAGATTGCCCAACTGGCCGAAGACTGTGGTATACAGGCCCTGACTATTCATGGCCGAACCCGCGCCTGCCTGTTCAACGGCAACGCGGAGTACGACAGCATTCGGGCAGTTAAGCAGAGTGTTTCCATTCCGATTATCGCGAATGGGGACATTACTGACCCGCATAAAGCCAGAGCAGTGCTCGACTACACCGGGGCCGATGCCCTGATGATAGGCCGCGCTGCTCAGGGGAGACCCTGGATCTTCCGGGAAATCCAGCATTATCTGGACACTGGGGAGTTGCTGCCGCCTTTGCCGCTTGGCGAGGTTAAGCGCTTGTTGATAGGGCATATTCGGGAATTGCACGGCTTTTATGGCCAAGGCAAGGGATTCCGGATTGCTCGTAAGCACGTGTCCTGGTATCTACAGGAACACGCCCCGAATGACCAGTTTCGGCGCACATTCAACGCCATAGAGGATGCCAGCGAACAGCTGGAGGCGTTGGAGGCATATTTCGAAAATCTTGCGTAACAAAAAAGAGCTGACAGAACTATGTTCGAACAACGCGTAAATTCTGACGTACTGACCGTTTCTACCGTGAACTCACAGGATCAAGTGACTCAAAAGCCTCTGCGTGACTCGGTTAAACAAGCACTGAAGAACTATTTTGCTCAACTGAATGGTCAGGACGTTAATGACTTGTATGAGCTGGTTTTGGCTGAAGTTGAACAGCCACTGTTGGACATGGTGATGCAATACACCCGTGGCAACCAAACCCGTGCTGCTCTGATGATGGGCATCAACCGCGGTACGCTGCGTAAGAAATTGAAAAAATACGGCATGAACTGATACTAGTCAGTCAGGTTGTTGAAAAAAGGCGCTTTATCTCATTTGATAAGCGCCTTTTTCTTTGTCTTTACACCGCATCAGCGCCGGCGTAATGCGAATGAGAATATTCGTCTACTCCTCTTCCTTCGTAACCCGTATTGTGTGATACAATAAACATTCCTAGAGCCGCCTTCGCTGGCCTACAGCCATCCTTCCGAAGCCTGATAGCAGCGCGAATCGCCCCTTCGAGTGTAAAGATTTAGTCAATTATGGAATCTGGCTAAACCATAATGATGTCTGGGTGTCTTAGTAGTCGTATCGCAATCGAGTGGATCCTTTATGCGTTACAGGTTGCTGCCCCCTACTGCATAAATGAGTTGATATGAAGCGTCCACAAGAATTCCGTTCGGCCCTGCTGCACCCGCGCTACTGGTTTACCTGGTTCGGCCTGGCCATTTTGTTCCTGCTGGTTCAACTGCCTTACCCGCTGCTGCACAAGCTCGGCGTATGGATGGGCCGCACCTCGATGCGTTTCCTGAAACGCCGCGTCGCCATTACCCGCCGTAACCTGGAGCTGTGCTTCCCGGATATGGACGAGGCGCAACGCGAGCGCAAAGTGATCGGCAATTTCGAATCCCTCGGCATGGGCCTGCTGGAAACCGGTATGGCCTGGTTCTGGTCAGATAAACGCGTCAAACGCTGGTTCAACGTCTCCGGCATCAATCACCTGAAAATGGCGCAGCAGAATGAACGCGGCGTGCTGGTGATTGGCGTGCACTTTATGTCGTTGGAGCTGGGCGGCCGTGCTATGGGGCTGTGCCAACCCATGATGGCGATGTACCGCCCGCACAACAATAAAGCGATGGAATGGGCGCAGACCAAAGGTCGCATGCGCTCCAACAAGGCCATGCTCGATCGCAAAGACCTGCGCGGCATGGTGCATGCACTGAAGCGCGGTGAAGCCGTATGGTTCGCTCCGGATCAAGACTACGGCCCACGAGGCAGCGTATTCGCGCCGTTATTCGCCGTCGATCAGGCCGCCACCACCAGCGGCACCTTTATGCTGGCGCGTATGGCCAAGCCGGCACTGGTTCCGGTGGTATTAATACGCCGCGAGAAAGGCCGCGGCTATGACCTGTTGATCCAGCCTGCCCTGGAAGATTACCCGATAGGCGATGAGCTCGCGGCGGCGGCCTATATGAACAAAGTGGTCGAGAAAGAGATCATGCGGGCGCCGGAGCAGTACATGTGGCTGCATCGCCGTTTCAAAACCCGCCCGATCGGCGCTCCCTCGCTGTACTGAGCCCAGATTCTGTTTCCCAGCCCGGCCAAAACGCCGGGCTTTTTTGTGCGTTGCGTTTAAAAAACCTGCTGTCGGCCCTTCGGCTTTGCTGTAACCTCTTTTTTTACCCGCACAGGAAAAGGAAACGATGAAAACCCACGTCCGCATTGCTCTGGTCGGTGACTACAAACCCCAGGCAGTATCTCACCAGGCCATCCCCGTCGCTCTCCAGCTCACCGCCGCACACCTTAACGTCGATATTCAATCCCACTGGCTGCCCACAGAAACCCTCACCGACACCTCGGTATTGCAGGATTATGATGCTATCTGGGTGGTACCCGGCAGCCCGTACAACCATGACGATGGCGTTTTTATGACCATTCGCCATGCTCGCGAACAGAATATCCCCTTCCTCGGCTCCTGCGGTGGCTTCCAGTATGCGATTGTGGAATACGCTCGCAACGTCATGGGGTGGCACGATGCCGGACATGCGGAAACCGATACCGGCGGCAGGCTGGTTATCGCTCCGTTGAGCTGTTCGCTGGTGGAAAAAAGCGGGGACATTATTTTCCAGCCAGACACGCTGGTCGCCCGCGCTTACGGCAAGCTGGAAACGCGTGAAGGCTACCACTGCAATTTCGGCGTTAACCCGGAGTTCGTTGCCGATCTGCAGCAACACCCGCTGATTATCAGTAGCCATGACCACGAAGGTGACGTCCGTTCGATAGAGCTGCCGGGGCACCGTTTTTACGCCGCTACGCTGTTCCAGTCCGAACGTGCCGCGTTGCGCGATGAGCTGTCGCCGCTGCTGGTCGAACTGATTAAAACCGCGGCTAACAGCTGAAAAAAAGCCCTCGTACGAGGGCTTGTAGTATTGTTCAATATCTTTACCACATCAGTTGGCCAATCAGCGGGGCGGCGATCACCGTGATAACCCCCGACAGCATCATCACCAGGCTGGAAACCACGCCTTCTTCCTGTCCCATTTCATAGGCTTTCGCCGTGCCGGCACCGTGCGACGACGCCCCCAACCCGGCACCCTTGGCCAGGCTGCTGCGCACCGCCAGCCGCAGGAACAGAATGTCCCCCACCGCCATGCCGAATACTCCGGTAATCACCACGAACAACGCCACTAAATCCGGCTGACCGCCCATCTGTTTGGCGGCCTCCAGCGCAAACGGCGTGGTGATGGACCGCACCGCCAGGCTGCGCTGTACCTCTTCAGGCAGCGTTAGCAGCCGCGCCAGCCACACCGAGCTGTAGACCGCCACCAGCACCGCCGTCAACACCCCGGCGGTGAGCGACAGCCAGTGGCGGCGGATAATATGCAGGTTCTCATAAACCGGCACCGCAAACGCGATAGTCGCCGGCCCCAACAGCCACAGCAACCAGTGCGTTTCACCGATGTAATCCTGATACGAGATATGCGTCACCACCAGCAACAGCACCAGGATCATGGGGGTCAGCACCAACGGCATCAGCAGCAGAGTGCGATGGCGGCGGTAGAGCTTCTTATTGGCGAAGTACAACGCCAGCGTCGCCAGAAAGCAGGCCAGACTAAGGATAAAATCATTCATCGCGCTGTTTCCGCCGCTGCAGCCAAACCTCTAGACGGTATACCCGATCGACCACCAGCCCGGTTACGCCGAGCGTCAACATGGTACTGATCGCAATCACCAGAAAAATCTTCCAGCCTTCCACCATCAGCAACTGGGCATAGTTGACCACCGCCACCACCGCCGGGACAAAAAACAGCAGCATCTCTGCCAGCAGCCAGCGTGAACCGGCCCTGACCCAGCTCAACGGTAAAACCCTCAGCAAGATCAGCGCCAGCAGCATCAGCATGCCGACAATGTTGGCGGGCAACGGCAGATGAAATTGCTTTACCAACCGGTCGGCAATCAGAAACAGCACCGCATACAAAACAACCTGAACCGGCACCTGCAGGCGGGTCAACAAAGAGGGGGCTGCACGGCGTAACGCCAATGACATGGAAGATAACCTCAAAAAAATTCAAGGTTTGCAGTATACGCGGCCAGGAAACCTTGCCTGAAATGAATTAAAATCATCAATATCATGCCATCAGGGAATAGTTTCCCGCCGGTATTGCCCTGAGGAGAGCCCAACGTGGATGTCCGCACCCTGCGTTACTTCGTGGAAGTCGTGCGCCAGCAAAGCTTCACCCGCGCGGCGGAGAAACTGTTCGTCACCCAGCCGACCATCAGCAAGATGTTGCGGCATCTGGAAGAAGAGTTGGAGTGTACGCTGCTGATCCGCGAAGGACGCAAGCTGCACCTGACCGACAGCGGCCAGGCAGTGTACCAGCGTGGGCTGGCGATCCTGGATGAGTTCCGCCAACTGGAGGCTGAACTGGAAGACATCAGTTCGGTGAAAAAAGGCGTGTTGCGGCTGGGTATCCCGCCAATGGTCGGCCGGCAGATCGCCGATTTGATCCGCCGGTTTCGCCAGACCTATCCTGGCATTGAACTGAAAATTTCCGAGCTGGGCGGGTTGTCGGTCGAGCAGGCGGTGATGTCCGGCGAACTGGACCTGGCGATGACGGTACTGCCCGTCGACCTGGATCAACCGCTGACTTTCTTGCCGCTGCTGAGCCATCCGATGTGCGTGGTTGCGCCGCGTACGCCGCACTGGCTTAACCGCACCAGCATCGATATCGCCGAATTGGCCAACTGGCCGATCCTGATTTATAACGAGGATTTCTCGCTGTACAAAATGCTGATGAAGGCGTTCCGCCTGGCCGGTTTTGAACCGCAGATTGCCGTACGCAGCGGGCAGTGGGATTTTCTGGCATCGATGGTGCAGGCCGGGGTCGGTATCGCTACCCTGCCGGAGCCGGTTTGCCAGTGGCTGGATAAAGAAAACCTGATCTGGCTACCGCTTGAGCCGCGGATGGAATGGCGTGTAGGGCTCATCTGGCGCCAGGGCAGCTACCTGTCGCACGGCGCCCAGGCCTGGATCGCCTGCTGCCGCGACTACTGGCCACCGGTCAAATAGCCGCAAGAACAAGGGCCGCATCTGCGGCCCTGTTGGCATTACCCTTCGCGCTCTATCAGCAGCGCTTCCAGCAGGTCGAGATCGTGCAACAGCTTTTGCAGCGTCTCGTTGCTGATTTTCTGCGTGGCGCGCAGGTGATACAGCTCCCCACGCTCGGCGCGCAGTGCGGTCAGGCGGAAGCGTCGCTCGAGGTTCTCCAGCATCAGCGCATTTTCGATATCGTCTTTGGTGGTGATGCGCCGCCGCAACGTGCCCACGACCCGTGAACTGATCTCTTTCAGCACCTGCGGGTCGATGTTTTCCTCGACGTCGACGGCCAGGCGTTCTTCCATCTTGTTGATGCTTTCGATCGCCACTTCCGCCGCCATGGCAATCGCCATCCGCTCCTCGCTCTTGCTGGCGCTCTTGTCCGCCACCACTACGCCGCGCAGCAGCAACGGCAATGCCAGCACGCCGACGATCAGTGAAAGCAGGATCACACCGGCGGCGATAAACACCAACTGATAGCGCGCCGGGAAGGCGGTGCCGTCACTTAACAGCAGCGGAATCGACAGCACACCGGCCAACGTGATCGCCCCACGCACCCCAGCGAACGACGCTATCCACAGCTCACGCGTACTGTAATCGCCAAACTGCAGTGGCCGTTTTTTCATAAAACGCCGGCTGGCGTTTTTCATCAGCCACAGCCAGGTAAAGCGCAGCAACAACAACGCTGCGTAGATAATCGCCACATCGGCGAACAGGTACCAGGTCTGAATGGTCGGATCCAGCTCCGCCTGCAGGATTGAGGTTTCCAGGATCCCCGGCAGTTGCAGGCCCAACATGATGAACACCATGCCGTTAAACACGAACTCCAGCATCGCCCAGACGCTGTTGGCGCGCAGGCGCATCGCCAGTGGCGCATTGCGGATCACGCCGGACTGGCTGATGGTCATCCCCGCGGCAACCGCGGCCAGAATGCCGGAGACGCCGATATGTTCGGCAATCAGATAAGAAGCGAACGGCAACAGCAGCAGGAACACGATCTGCGTGGCCGGATCATCGCCGCTCCAGCGGCTCATCATCCGCAGCGATTTGCTGTAGCACCAGGTAACAGCCACGCCGGCCAGCAGGCCGCCGATAGCGACCTTCAAGAACTCCAGAGTGGCGCCGCCCACGGTAAACACCATGGTGCCCATCGCCACCGCGATGGCGAACTTGAGCGAAACCAGGCCGGACGCGTCGTTCATCAGCGCCTCGCCTTCCAGCACGCCCATGATCGGTTTCGGAATACGCCCTTTACCGACGATGCCGCCCAGCGCCACGGCGTCCGTTGGCGACAGCACTGCCGCCAGCGCAAACGCCGCCACCAGCGGGATACCCGGCACCATGGCGTAAATCAGGTAACCGACACCGACCACGGTAAGCAACACCAGCACCAGCGCCAGCCCCAGGATTTCACGGCCGTGATGCAGAAATTCGCGCGTTGGGGTTTTCCAACCGTCGGCAAACAGCAGCGGCGGGATAAACAGCACCAGGAACAGTTCGGGGTCAAAGTCGACATGCAGCCCGAAATGCGGCCAGGCCAGCAGAGCCCCGATGGCAATTTGCATTAACGGCAGCGGTATCTGGAACGGCAACATACGTGTCACCACCCCGGACAGAGAAACCACCAGGATCAAAATGAGGATTGTAAAAAATATTTCCATGCTTTCCTTAGACTCTCGGGTTCAGATTACATCTCTGATGTATACCCCGATAGTAGATCACTTTTTTTACAGCGATTAAAGCTTGTTGTGCTTTTCAAAACGCAGCACAGAAAGAAGAAGACTTTTCTGAAGGGGAAGAAGGTCAGATTTTCCCCCACCCAACGGGTGGGGGAAACACAGCGGATTAAATCGCCCAACCGCCGGCATAGAACACCACCAGCGCCACCGCGATCAGCACGGTGCCGATATTCAGCTTGCGCCATTCACCGGAGCAAATGCGGCCAATCACCAGCGAGCTGAAGCCCAGCATGATACCGGTGACGATATTGCAGGTCAGCACGATAAACACCGCGCACAGCAGGCCGGACATGGCGTCGACAAAGTCGTTGAAGTCCAGCTTGGTGACGTTGCTCAACATCAGCAGGCCGACGTACATCAGCGCCGGCGCAGTAGCGTAAATCGGCACCAGATAAGACAGCGGCGACAAGAACAGGATCAGCAGGAACAACAGGCCGACTACGGTTGCGGTCAGGCCGGTTTTACCGCCCGCCGCGGTGCCCGCTGCGGATTCGATATAGACCGCCGCCGGGGCCGCGCCCACCAGGCCGGAGAAAATGCTGCTCAGGGAATCCGAGGTCAGCGCCTTGCCGCCGTTGATGATCTGCCCGTCCTTATCCAGCAGGTTGGCCTGCCCGGCCACCGCGCGAATGGTGCCGGTAGCGTCAAACACTGCGGTCATCACCAGTGCCAGCACGCTCGGCAACACCACCGGTTGCAACGCACCCATGATATCCAGGCTGAAGATCAACGAATTGCCATTGGCGTCCGCCAGGCTTGGCATGGCGAACAGCCCCTGATATTTCACCGCGGGGTCAAACAGCAGGCCAATCACCGAAATGGCGATGATCACCAGCAGAATACCGCCGGGTACACGCAGTTTTTCCAACCCGAAAATCACCGCCAGACCGAGCAACGTCATCACCACCGGGAAAGAGGTGAACGCGCCCAGCGCCACCGGCAGGCCATCCAGCGGATTCTTCACTACCAGACCCACGCCGTTGGCGGCGATCAGCAGCAGGAAAAGACCGATGCCGATACCGGTACCGTGCGCCACGCCCATCGGCAAATTGCGCAAGATCCAGGAACGGATGCCGGTTATCGAGATGATGGTGAACAGCACGCCCATCAGGAAGACCGCGCCCAGCGCCACCGGAATGCTGATGTGCTGGCCCAGCACCAGGCTGAAAGCGGTAAAGGCGGTCAGGGAAATCGCACAACCGATGGCCATCGGCAGGTTAGCCCATAGCCCCATCAGCAATGAGCCGAGGCCGGCGACCAGGCAGGTGGCAACAAATACCGCCGTTGGCGGGAAGCCCGCTTTGCCCAACATGCTCGGCACCACGATCACCGAGTAAACCATCGCCAGGAAAGTGGTTAATCCCGCCACCACTTCCTGACGCACGGAGCTGCCGCGTGCGGAAATATTAAAATAGCCATCAAGCCCGCCTTTTGGTTTAACGGCGTTGTTCGCTTGAGAATTCGACATGTTGCTGTCCCCTGTATTTCATTGCCAGCCCGTTTCACAAGGCTTGTTGCTTGTTATTCCGCCCACGCATGTTCATTACGGAATCGTTTCCATCACGTCAGCTTCCCTGCCCTTCGGCCGCACCGCCCATCGGCGTGGCGTTAAAAGGCAAACGTTTAACTCTCATCGCGTGATACGGGTGATTTATGGTGGTTTATTCAAGGCAAACGATTATCCGGCCTTCCATACCCTCTGATCAACCAAGATCGCGGCAATTCATGCAGAAAAGCGCCGGGATCAATCATTATCGAAAAGGCAAGATTTGTCACATAGGTAAATCCGATGGGGCGCCCCCGGCTCAGGGGGCAAAAACCGGCTACTGAGCCTGTGCGGCTTTTTCATCCATGTACATCAGTTCCCAGATATGGCCGTCCAAATCCTGGAAACCGTGGCCGTACATAGAACCGTAATCCTGCGGCTGATTATAGGTATTGCCGCCGGCGGCAATCGCCTTGCGCACCAGGCTGTCCACCGCCGCCCGGCTGGGCTGCGACAGACAAAGCAGCACTTCGGTCGCCCTCCTGGCATCGCCAATCGGGTTCGGGGTGAACATTTTGAATTTATCGTGAGTCAGCAACATTACATAAATGCTCTCGCTGACCACCATGCAAGCGGCGGTATCATCGGTAAACTGCTGATTAAAGCTGAAACCCAACTGGGTGAAAAACTCGATGGATGCGGGCAAATTGTCCACCGGCAGGTTAACAAAAATTTGCGTAGGCATAGGCTATCTCCAAACAGAGGTTAACCCGTCAAGTATAGTTCATGCCCTCAGCTCAGCAGTTCGTAAGGGCCGCCCTGCTCCAACGCCCGCTGGTAAGCCGGCCGGGTATGGATACGCTGCAGATAGCCGCGCAGCTTCGGGCAATTGTCCAGCGAACCGCGCGCCGCCATCGCTTCCAGCGGAAAGCTCATCTGGATATCCGCCGCGCTGAATTCGTTGCCGACAAACCAGGTGCTTTTGCTCAGGTGCTGCTCAAGATAATCGCGATGCGTGGCGATCTGTTTGTCCAGATATTCCCGCTGAACCCCTTTGCCAATCGCCCCCGCTAGCGGCCGCAACAACCAGGGGACCGGCGATTGACCCAGGCGGCTGAACACCAGCTTCATGACCTGCAGCGGCATCAGCGATCCTTCCGCATAATGCAGCCAGTAACGGTATTGTTGGCGAGCATGATGGTCGGTCGGGATAAACAGCCCCTGGGCATCGTAGGCTTCTTGCAAATATTCGATAATGGCGCCGGACTCCGCCAGGGTCAGATCGCCATCGACAATCACCGGGGATTTGCCCAACGGGTGGATCTTTTTCAGCTCCGGCGGCGCCAGCAGGGTTTGCGGATCGCGTTGGTAACGCTGTACCTGATAAGGCACACCCAATTCTTCCAGAAACCACAAGATACGCTGCGAGCGTGAATTATTCAGATGGTGCACGATAACCATGAAGTTTCTCCAATCCGTTGCCAACCCAGTTCGCCAGTCTGCACGCCGTTACCGATTTGCAGCGGCACGGTGCGCAACGTCAGTCGATCGTCAGTGAAGCGGTAAAAGCGGATCTGATGCCATTGCGCTCCCCTTTAAGAATCACCTTTAAAGGGTAGTGGCGATTGTTCCAGCACGCCAGCGCTCAAAATTAAGTCAATTTATTTGAATAAAATACTCAAAACTCTCCGATTTTCTCTGTGGGCATGTCGGCCTATTATTCAACACATCGAGAGGAAACAACCTCTCACCTGACAAATACTCTGAGGATTGAATCATGAAAAACATCAAAATTTTTGCTACGGCTCTACTGCTGACTACCGCCTCTTTCGCCACCGTTGCCGCTGACCAGCCTTCCAGCCAACCTGCCGCCGACGCTCAGAAAATCGGTGTCGTCTCCGTTGCCGGCGCTTCTAACCTGAGCGCACTGGAAACCGAACTGGCTAACAAGGCCGCAGCATCAGGCGCCAGCTCTTACCGCATCATCTCTGCCGGTGGCCAGAACAAACTGCACGGCACCGCTGAAATCTTCAACTGATCGTCAGACAGCCCACTGACGGAAGAAAAAAAGCCCCGCGAGGGGCTTTTCTCGTTTCTAGCGCGCATCAAAACGCGTCGCCAGCTTCTGCAGGCGAAATTGCTCGGTGATGTAATCGACAAACACCCGGGTTTTGCTGGGCAGAAATTTGGTCGTGGGAAAGTAAAGATAGACGCTACCGCGATCGACATACCAGGCTGGCAACACCCGCAATAAGCGACCGCTTTCCAGATAAGGCAAGGCGCTTGGCATGGCGATCAACGCAATGCCCAGCCCCATTTCCGCCGCTCGCGCCGCCGCCTCCGGCTCATTCACCGTCATGTTAACGGTCATCAAGGGCGCCCGCTGTTCGTTATCCGCATTGCGCAGCGGCAGGTTGCGAATCCGCCCGGTTTGCGGCGAGCGGATAAAAATCCCCGCGTGGTTCGCCAGCTGTTCCGGTTGGCTCAAAAGCGGATGACGCCGCAGATAATCCGCCGAAGCCACCAATACCCCGTGGGCCGGCGCCAATTCACGCGCAATCATTCCCTGCGCCAATTCAATACCGCCGCCAATTGCGGCGTCGAAGTGTTCGCCAATCATATCCACTTTGCGATTGTCAAAATGCCAGTCCGGCACTATCGACGGGTAACGAGATAAAAACGCCGGCAACAGAGGCATCACGAAATGCAGACCGAAGGCGGTGCCCATGCTGACCTTTAGCGTACCTGCCGCGACAGAGCCACTGCTGTTCACCCTTTTCAGCGCACACTGGATCGACTGCAAACCGCCGCTCACTTCCTGAAGAAAACGTTCCCCCTCTTCGGTCAGGATCAGCTTGCGCGTGTTGCGCTGGAATAACCGTACGCCCACCAGCGTCTCCAGCTTGGTGACATTTTTCCCCACCGCCGCAGAGCTGATGCCCAGCTTGCGGCCGGCTGCGGAAAAACTGCCGTTTTCCGCGCTGCTGACAAAACATTCCAGATGGCCGAGCATGGCTTTCCTCCGTTGATTTCAAACCAATGGTTTAAGCTGATTATAGCGCTTTGTGGCTAGTGGCCGCGTTACGTTTCTCCGATACTGGTCCGGTAGATTTTTTAACCTTACCCACTCTGGAGAAACATCATGTCAGCAACCCTCTCTCTGCAAGGCAAAGTCGCATTCGTTCAGGGCGGCTCACGCGGTATCGGCGCCGCCATCGTCAAACGGCTGGCGCGCGATGGTGCCGCGGTGGCATTCACCTACGTAGCTTCCGCCGACCGGGCCGATGCCGTGGTGAGCGAAATCACCGCCGCCGGCGGCAAGGCTATCGCCATCAAAGCCGACAGCGCCGACGCCGCCGCAGTACAGCAGGCGGTACGCCAGGCGGTAAACAGCTTCGGCAATCTGGACATTCTGGTGAACAACGCCGGGGTGTTTACGTTGGGCAGCACCGAAGAACTGGCGCTGGAAGATCTGGACCGTATGCTCGCGGTGAACGTACGCAGCGTCTTTGTTGCCAGCCAGGAAGCTGCGCGCCATATGAACGACGGTGGCCGCATCATTCACATCGGCAGCACCAACGCCGAGCGCGTGCCCTTTGGCGGCGCCGCAGTTTACGCGATGAGCAAATCCGCGCTGGTCGGCCTGACCAAGGGCATGGCGCGCGATCTCGGCCCGCGCGGCATCACCGTCAACAACGTGCAGCCCGGCCCGGTGGATACCGAGATGAACCCGGACGACGGCGATTTCGCCGAGCAGTTGAAACAGCTGATGGCCATCGGCCGCTACGGTAAAGACGAAGAGATCGCCAGCTTTGTCGCCTACCTGGCCGGCCCGCAAGCGGGCTACATCACCGGCGCCAGTCTGAGCATCGACGGCGGCTTCTCGGCTTAACGGTTCTGAAATGCAAAAAGCCCCGAAAAGGGGCTTTTTTATTGGCTTCAGACAGCCCGATATCAGAAAGGAATATCGTCGTCGAAGTCCATTGGCGGTTCGTTGCTGCTGGCTGCCGGCGCGTTGTTCTGCGCTGGGCGCGCCTGCTGGCCGCCGCTGAACTGGTTGCCGCCCTGCGGTTGCTGAGGCTGGCCCCAACCGCCCTGGCCGCCTGCTGCCTGACCACCGCCTGCAGGTGCGCCGCCGCCTTGACGGCCGCCCAGCATCTGCATGGTGCCGCCAACGTTCACCACAACTTCGGTGGTGTATTTTTCTACGCCAGCCTGATCGGTCCATTTACGGGTCTGCAGGGCACCTTCGATATACACCTGGGAACCTTTACGCAGATACTCGCCCGCAACTTCAGCCAGCTTGCCGAACAACACAACGCGGTGCCATTCGGTTTTTTCTTTCTGCTCGCCAGTCGCTTTGTCACGCCAGCTTTCGGAGGTCGCCAGGGTAATGTTGGCCACTGCGCCGCCATTCGGCATGTAACGGACTTCCGGGTCTTGGCCCAGATTCCCGACCAGAATTACTTTGTTTACGCCTCTGCTGGCCATGAGAACTCTCCTGATGATTGATTTTTACACAGTATAAACGAGTAAGTTTAACACGCTCAGCCTGAAACGACACCCGTGTTGATAACTGCGTATTGTATTCCAGAATTGTCCTTTCGAACGACCTTGTTGCATTCGTATACTGGATATTCATTCAGGTTTTTTTGTGTCATAATTATGCGTTTCGTACTGGCTGTGCCGGTTTTTTGCGCGGTTGATCACAAAATCACCCGCACTAAACCCAGACAGGCGCGGTGTATCATCAAGACGGGAAGTGTAAATGGACAATATCGAAGTTCGTGGTGCTCGAACCCATAATCTCAAAAACATCAACCTGATTATCCCGCGTGACAAGCTGATCGTCGTCACCGGTTTGTCCGGTTCAGGCAAGTCCTCGCTGGCTTTTGATACGCTGTATGCCGAAGGGCAGCGCCGCTACGTCGAGTCGCTCTCCGCCTATGCACGCCAGTTTCTTTCGCTGATGGAAAAACCGGACGTCGACCATATTGAAGGTCTGTCGCCGGCGATTTCCATCGAGCAGAAATCCACCTCGCATAACCCGCGATCCACGGTCGGCACCATCACCGAGATCCACGATTACCTGCGCCTGCTGTTCGCCCGCGTCGGCGAACCGCGCTGCCCGGATCACCATGTGGAACTGGCGGCGCAAACCGTCAGCCAGATGGTGGACAACGTACTCAGCCAGCCGGAAGGCAAACGCCTGATGCTGCTGGCGCCGGTGGTGAAAGACCGCAAGGGCGAGCACACCAAAACGCTGGAAAACCTGGCGACCCAGGGCTATATCCGCGCACGCATCGACGGCGAAGTCTGTGACCTCTCGGATCCGCCGAAGCTCGAGCTGCAGAAAAAGCACACCATTGAAGTGGTGGTCGATCGCTTCAAGGTGCGTGAAGATCTGGCGCAGCGCCTGGCGGAATCGTTCGAAACCGCGCTGGAGCTGTCCGGCGGCACGGCGGTAGTGGCCGACATGGACGACGAAAAAGCGGACGAGCTGCTGTTCTCCGCCAACTTCGCCTGCCCGATCTGCGGCTACAGCATGCGCGAGCTGGAACCGCGCCTGTTCTCGTTCAATAACCCGGCCGGTGCCTGCCCGACCTGTGACGGCCTGGGTGTGCAGCAGTTCTTCGATCCGGAACGCGTGGTGCAGAACCCCGAGCTTTCTCTGGCCGGCGGTGCAATCCGCGGTTGGGATCGCCGCAACTTTTATTATTTCCAGATGCTGCGTTCGCTGTCGGAACATTATGCCTTCGACGTCGAAGCGCCGTTCAACTCTCTGGACGCCAACGTGCAGAAAGCGGTGCTCAGCGGTTCCGGCAAAGAGTCGATCGAGTTCAAATACATTAACGATCGCGGTGACACCACCGTGCGCCGCCACCCGTTCGAAGGCGTGCTGCACAACATGGAACGCCGCTATAAAGAGACGGAATCCAGCGCGGTGCGCGAAGAGCTGGCGAAGTTTATCAGCAACCGCCCTTGCGCCTCCTGTCACGGCACCCGCCTGCGCGAAGAAGCACGCAACGTGTTTGTCGAAGACACCACGCTGCCGGAAATCTCCGATCTGAGCATCGGCCACGCCATGACCTTCTTCCAGAACATGAAGCTCAGCGGCCAGCGCGCCCAGATCGCCGAAAAAGTCCTGAAAGAGATTGGCGACCGCCTGAAATTCCTGGTGAACGTAGGGCTTAACTACCTGTCGCTGTCGCGCTCGGCGGAAACCCTGTCCGGCGGCGAGGCGCAGCGTATTCGTCTGGCCAGCCAGATCGGCGCCGGCCTGGTGGGCGTAATGTACGTTCTTGATGAGCCGTCGATCGGCCTGCACCAGCGTGACAACGAACGCCTGCTGGAAACCCTGATCCACCTGCGTAACCTGGGCAACACGGTGATCGTGGTGGAGCATGACGAAGACGCCATCCGCGCCGCCGATCACGTGATCGATATCGGCCCCGGCGCCGGCGTGCATGGCGGCCAGGTGGTGGCGGAAGGCACCGTCGAAGACATCATGGCGCAGCCCGAATCGCTGACCGGCCAGTTCCTCAGCGGCAAACGCGAGATTGCCATCCCTGAGCAGCGCGTACCTGCCGATCCGACCAAGGTGCTGAAGCTGAGCGGCGCGCGCGGCAACAACCTGAAAGACGTGACGCTGACGCTGCCGGTGGGGCTGTTTACCTGCATCACCGGGGTCTCCGGCTCAGGCAAATCCACGCTGATCAACGACACGCTGTTCCCGATAGCCCAACGCCAGCTCAACGGCGCCACCATTGCCGAACCGGCGCCGTTCCGCGAAGTGACCGGCCTCGAACATTTCGACAAAGTGATCGACATCGATCAAAGCCCGATCGGCCGCACCCCGCGCTCCAACCCGGCCACCTACACCGGCATCTTCACCCCGGTGCGCGAGCTGTTCGCCGGCGTACCGGAATCGCGCAGCCGCGGCTATAACCCGGGCCGCTTCAGCTTCAACGTCAAGGGCGGGCGCTGCGAGGCCTGTCAGGGCGATGGCGTGATCAAGGTAGAAATGCACTTCCTGCCGGATATCTACGTGCCCTGCGACCAGTGCAAAGGCAAGCGCTATAACCGTGAGACGCTGGAAGTGAAGTACAAAGGCAAGAGCATCCACGAAGTGCTGGAGATGACCATCGAAGAAGCGCGCGATTTCTTCGACGTGGTGCCGGCGCTGGCACGCAAGCTGCAAACGCTGATGGACGTCGGCCTGTCCTACATTCGCCTCGGCCAGTCGGCGACCACGCTGTCCGGAGGTGAGGCGCAACGCGTCAAGCTGGCGCGCGAGCTGTCTAAACGCGGTACCGGCCAGACGCTGTATATCCTTGATGAGCCGACCACCGGTCTGCACTTCGCCGATATCCAGCAACTGCTGGCGGTGCTGCATCAGTTGCGCGATCAGGGCAATACCATCGTGGTGATTGAGCACAACCTGGACGTGATTAAAACGGCGGACTGGATTGTCGACCTGGGGCCGGAAGGCGGCAGCGGCGGCGGTGAAATCCTGGTCTCCGGCACGCCGGAAACCGTGGCCAACTGCGAAGCTTCGCATACCGCGCGCTTCCTCAAGCCGTTACTGAAAATGAAGAAATAACCTTTCTTGCCGGCGGGCCGTTTGCGGCCCGCCATTTTATCCGTTCTGCCCAAATTAAAGAGAAACAGGCAAGATTTAGACATTTTCAGGCATTTCCCTCCCTGCTCGCCCCTTTTATCATCAATGTTCCCTCTGCGCCGCCCGTATGACCTGGGCCGCGTCTCACCGGCACTCTGCCGCCGGAAAGCATTCTCCCCCCATTCACTGATGACTGGAGTTACCATGAACATTACGCATGCCTATGCCGCGCATGACGCGAAGTCAGCGCTCGTACCTTTCGATTACACACCGCGCGCCCTGCGCGACCACGACGTGCAAATCGAAGTTCTGTTCTGTGGCGTTTGCCATTCGGATCTGCACCAGGCCCGCAACGAATGGAACAACTCGATTTTCCCGGTGGTGCCCGGCCATGAAATTGTTGGCCGCGTGACCGCCGTCGGCAACCACGTATCCCGCCATCAGGTTGGCGATCTGGTCGGTGTCGGCTGCATGGTCGATTCCTGTCGCAGCTGTCCTAGCTGTGACGAAGGGCTGGAGCAATACTGTGAAAGCGGCTTTACCGGCACCTATAACGGCCAGGATCGGCAAACAGGCGCCATCACCTACGGCGGCTACTCAACCGCTATGGTGGTGGATCAGGACTTTGTGCTGCGGGTGCCGGCAAACCTCGATCCGGCCGGTGTCGCGCCGCTGCTTTGCGCCGGTATCACCACCTATTCGCCGCTGCGCCAATGGGGTGCAGGACCGGGCAAGAAGGTCGGTATCGTCGGCCTCGGCGGCCTGGGGCATATGGGGGTCAAGCTGGCGCGGGCAATGGGCGCTCATGTGGTGCTGTTCACCACGTCGGCCTCCAAAGTTGAAGACGCCAAACGCCTCGGCGCTCATGAGGTAGTGATCTCGCGCAACCCGGAAGAAATGGCGCAGCACGTCAACAGCTTCGATTTTATTCTCAACACGGTGGCGGCTCAGCACGATCTGAACCCGTTCCTCAACCTGCTGCGGCGTGATGGCACCTTGACGCTGGTCGGCGCGCCGGAACATGACCACCCGTCGCCGCAGGTGTTTAACCTGATCATGAAACGCCGCCGCCTCGCCGGCTCGCTGATCGGCGGTATTGCAGAAACCCAGGAGATGCTGGATTTCTGCGGCCAGCACGGCATCACTTCGGATATCGAACTGATCCCGATGCAGCAAATCAACGAAGCCTATGAGCGCATGCTGAAAAGCGACGTGAAATACCGTTTCGTGGTGGATATCAACTCTCTGCGAGCATAATGCTACGGGCGCCCACTGTGGCGCCCGTTTTTTGTTATAGCTGTTTAATCACCCGCGCCGGATTGCCGCCGACCACACAGTTGGCCGGTACGTCTTTGGTGACAACCGCACCGGACGCCACCACCACGTTATCGCCCAGAGTAACGCCGGGGTTAATGACCGCCCTGCCGCCGATCCAAACATTGTTGCCAATGTTTACCGGTTTGCCGAACTCCGCACCGCCGACGCGGGTTTGCGCATCCAGCGGATGGGTAGCGGTATAAATATGCACACCCGGCGCCAACAGGCAGTTATCGCCGATATGCACTTCGCACACATCCAGGATTACGCAGTCAAAATTGGCGTAAAAATTCTTCCCCAGATAGATGTTATAACCGTAATCGCAGCGGAACGTCGGTTCGATGGTTCCCCCCTGATACTGGCCCAACAGCGCCGTCAGCCACTGTTTGCGCAGATCGCCCTCGTCCGGGGATGAATGGTTGTAATGGTGCACCAGTTGGCGCGCGCGCTTGCGTTCGCTGCGCAGCAGCTCGTCACCGGCATCGTACAGTTCGCCGGCAATCATCTTGCGTTTTTCTTCACTCATGGCCATCTCACGGCATCCTTTGGTCTCGCGGCTCATCGATTAAAAAGCCTAGTCCTTCCTGGTGAGCAATGGAACGGGAACGTTCCCATTCTCGAATCGCGATCACAATTTAAAGAGAAAAAAGGAGACAACGGAACGGAAAAGGCAGGCGGCCACGCCTGCCCTGCCGGTTAAGCGCGCAGTTCCTGCCGCACGTGGTCGGGTAACCCTTCCAGCACCAGCTGATATGAACTGTCGATCAAGGTGTAAAATTGCGAGTTCGGCAGGTTGCCGTCGAGAAACACCGTATTCCAGTGCGCCTTGTTCAGGCCAGCGCAGGCGACGATCTCCGGGTGATGCTCGCGCAGACTTTCCGCCAACTCCGGGCTTGATTTCACCGCCAGGGCCGGCCGGCCCTGTACCTCGCACACCATGGCGAACATCACGTCGCCGACCTTGATCTGGCTGGCCTGCCACTGGTTCTGGTCGCTTTGCTCCGCGCCCGGCTTCGCCATGCAGTATTCCAGCAGTGCTGTGTTATTCATTGGGTTACTCCCCCTGTAAAGTGGCCACAATACGGCGTGAACCGCCGTGGATGCGGTGCTCCCCCAGCCAAATTCCCTGCCATGTGCCCAACATCAGCCGCCCATGGCCGACGGGCAGCATCAAAGATGCGCCCAGCAGCGAGGATTTGATGTGTGCCGGCATGTCGTCCAGCCCTTCGTAGTCGTGCTGATAGGGTGCGTTCTCGGGTACCTGACGCAGGAAATGCTGTTCCATGTCGGCTCGCACCGTGGGATCGCAGTTCTCGTTGAGCGTCAGCGAGGCCGAGGTATGCTGCAACAACAGATGCAGCAGGCCGGTTTGCAGGCGGTGTAAGTGGGTTAACTGGTCAGTAATCTCTTCGGTAACCAGATGAAAACCACGCGCTTTTGCGCTGAGGATAAGCGTTTGCTGATGCCACATGAGTGAGCGCCCCTCAATCAGTATATTCTCTATCCGGTTTGCGGCAACTTTGGCGGCAAACCGACAACAAAAAAGGAGCGATATCGCTATCGCTCCTTTGCGAACGTCAGTTCACCCTAACAACATTACTGCACCGCGGCAAACGCCTCGGCCACCTGATGCACGTTGTTGTGGTTCAGGCCGGCCATGCAAACGCGCCCGCTGTGGATCAGGTAGACGCCGAACTCTTCACGCAGGCGATCAACCTGCGCCGCGCTGAAACCGGTGTAGCTGAACATGCCGCGCTGCTGCAGCAGGTAATCGAAGTTACGCTGCGGCAACGCGATTTTCAGCGCCTCTACCAGCGTTTTGCGCATCTCAAGGATACGGGTGCGCATGCTTTCCACTTCCGCCAACCACTGGGCCTTCAACTGCGTATCGTTCAGCACCTTCGCCACCACCTGCGCACCGAAGTTCGGCGGGCTGGAGTAGTTGCGGCGTACGGTGGCCTTCAATTGCCCCAGCACGCGCCCGGCGGCTTCTTCGCTTTCGCACACTACCGACAGGCCGCCGACGCGTTCGCCATACAGCGAGAAGATTTTCGAGAACGAGTTACTCACCAGGCACGGCAGGCCGGCGGCGGCGATAGTGCGGATAGCGTAGGCATCTTCGGTGATACCGCCGCCAAAACCCTGATAGGCGATATCGAGGAACGGGATCAGCTCACGCTCGGCGATCACCTTGACCACCTCGTCCCACTGGGCATTGGTCAGGTCAGAGCCGGTCGGGTTGTGGCAGCACGGATGCAGCAGCGCGATGCTGTGTTTCGGCAGCTGTTTCAACGCGCTCAACATGGCGTCGAACTTCACGCCCAGGCTTTCGCCATCAAAGTACGGATAGGTGTTCACTTTGAAACCGGCCCCGCCGAAGATGGCGATATGGTTTTCCCAGGTAGGATCGCTGACCCATACCTGCGAATCCGGGAAGTAGCTTTTCAGGAAGTCGGCACCCACTTTCAGCGCGCCGGAACCGCCTACGGTCTGAATGGTGGCGATGCGCCCCTGCTGCAGCATCGGGTGCTCGGCACCGAACAGCAGATGCTGAATGGCGGTACGGTAAGGCAGCAGGCCTTCCATCGGCAGGTACACCGACGCGCCCTGATCCACGCTGTTCAACTGCGCTTCCGCTGCGGCAACCGCCTTCATCTGCGGGATAATACCCCGCTCGTCGTAGTAAAGGCCGATACTCAGGTTAACCTTGTGCGCACGTGTGTCTTTTTTGAATTTTTCCATCAGCGACAGGATAGGATCGCCTGCATAGGCATCAACGTTCTGGAACACGGGGTCGTTCTCCTAGATTGGGTTATTCAGAGGGTACAAATTCAAACGCTGTAACGACCAGGGCGATGGTTCATCGCGATAATCAGATTCAGCACCATTGCACCTAATATAGACGCAATTAGCAGGGAAATATTCACCACAAACAGTGAGGCTAACACGATAGAAATATCGACCGCCATTTGCAATTTGCCGGCGCGCAAACCGTATTTATCCTGCAGATACAGCGCGAGAATATTGACGCCGCCCAGGCTGGCCTTATGGCGAAATAACACAATAAACCCTAACCCCATGATCATGCTACCGAACACCGTTGCATAAAAAGGCTGCAGGCGGTCGAAATGGATGAAATAGGGGTGCAAATCGGAAAATATCGACACCAGCGCCACCGAGCAGAAGGTTTTGACGGTGAACGCCCACCCCATACGGCGGATCGCCAGATAATAGAACGGCAGGTTAAGCAAAAAGAACGCTACGCCGAACGACAGCGGTGTCAGGTAATTGATTAAGAAAGCCAATCCGGCGGTGCCGCCGGTCAGCGCACCGGCCTGCCGCAGCAGGATCACGCCGAACGACACCATCAGCGTGCCGATCAGGATCGCCAGCACGTCTTCCAGCAGAGTATGGGAAATATTGTCTTCAGGGCTGATGCAGTTATCCATGGTGTTATTACTCAAAGTAGGTTGCCATCACCGCCCGGTGAACCGGGTTTGTACGCTGAATAATGCAAAAGCCACACCATAAGATAAGCAAAACAGCCGTCATCATGCGATTTCGCAAAATGTTCGGCGTTTATCCACAATAAGCCGCTGTTTTTATTTAAAATAAAAAATGCACAAAATACGCATAAAAAACAAAATAACCGCGAACATCATGCATAAAAAGCAAGCTTGTCGGCCACTCGTAGCATTAAATGCCCATTAATGGTGCAGGTCGCCCCTAAATGGTTCATTAAAATGGAGGCGACAATGTCCGATCAGCGCGCTACCGGCAGCAGCCCGTTTTCTTTCAGCCGATTCAGTACCACCGCGGTTTTCACGTGCGCTACGCTCTTGTGCATCGACAGAGTCTTGCTGATAAAGTCGCTCAGCGCTGCCAGATCGGCCACGGCCACCTTTAACAGATAGTCAGCGTCGCCGGTGGTTTTATAGGCGTCGAGAATAGCGTCAACCTCTTCCAGCATGCGATGAAAGCTGTCCACATGCTCCTGGGCATGGTTGGTCAGGCTCACTTCGATTAACCCCACCATCCCCAACCCAACGGCCTCCGGCGCCAGCCGCGCATGGTAGCCACGAATCAACTGAGCCTGTTCCAGGCTGATGCGCCGCCGTGAGCACTGGGAAGCAGACAACCCCACCAACTCGCTCAGTTCCTGATTGGTCAGACGGCCATTGGCCTGTAACAGCGTCAGGATTTTCATATCAAAATCGTCAATGTTGTACATAGCCACCTGTAAACCCGTTAAGAAATGTTGACGTTACAGACTATCAGTTTTTTTGCCCCTGTAATCCCCCCGTTTTGATTCCCCGGCGACGCCTCACAGTTTCGTTGCACCACCCTGGCCCATTTCCGGTCATCACAGGCACCCAATACGGGCATTGCGTGCGAAAAATAAGGTTAAAACGCCTTGAATCCCGCAATAAATACAGTTTAATGCACGGTTTGTGAGCCAAGGTGAAAAATAATTAAATAACGTTTTCAGCAGGTTATTAGTGATGCGCCCCCATCGCCCTTACTCGCTGGCCCGATAGTTGCTAAATCCCCAGCGACACGCATTTACCTTTTTGGGGAACACAGATGGACAATCATCAGTCAGAAAACCAGTTGAAAAGAGGGTTAAAAAACCGTCACATCCAACTGATCGCCCTCGGCGGCGCCATCGGCACCGGCCTGTTTCTCGGCATTGCCCAGACCATAAAAATGGCCGGCCCTTCGGTGCTGCTCGGTTACGCCATCGCCGGGGTTATCGCCTTCTTTATCATGCGCCAACTGGGTGAAATGGTGGTGGAAGAGCCGGTGGCCGGCTCCTTCAGCCACTTTGCCAATAAATACTGGAGCGGTTTTGCCGGCTTTATGTCCGGCTGGAACTATTGGGTGCTGTACGTGCTGGTGAGCATGGCGGAACTGACCGCAGTGGGCATTTACGTGCAGTATTGGTGGCCGGAAATTCCGACCTGGGTCTCCGCAGCGGTATTCTTTGTGGCGATCAACGCCATCAACCTGACCAGCGTCAAAGTGTACGGCGAGATGGAATTCTGGTTTTCCATCATCAAAGTGGCGGCGATCATCAGCATGATCGCATTTGGCGCCTGGCTGTTGGCCAGCGGGCACGGCGGGCCGGACGCCAGCGTGGCCAACCTGTGGCAATACGGCGGTTTCTTCCCTAACGGCATCAGCGGCCTGGTGATGGCAATGGCGGTGATCATGTTCTCGTTCGGCGGTCTGGAGCTGGTCGGCATTACCGCCGCCGAAGCGGATAACCCGGAGAAAAGTATCCCGCGAGCCACCAATCAGGTGATTTACCGTATTCTGCTGTTTTATGTCGGCGCACTGGCGGTGCTGCTGTCACTGTATCCGTGGCAGAAGGTGGTGGAAGGCGGCAGCCCGTTCGTCCTGATCTTCCATGCGCTGGACAGCAATCTGGTGGCGACGCTGCTGAACATGGTGGTGCTGTCCGCCGCCCTGTCGGTGTACAACAGCTGCGTGTATTGCAACAGCCGCATGCTGTTTGGGCTGGCGAAACAGGGCAACGCACCGCGCGCACTGCTGAAGACCAACCGGCGCGGCATTCCGCTGGCGGCGCTGAGCGTGTCGGCGCTGGTGACCGCACTGTGCGTGCTGCTCAATTACCTGATGCCGGGCAAGGCGTTTGAATTGCTGATGGCGTTGGTGGTGTCCGCATTGGTGATCAACTGGGCAATGATCTGCATTACTCACCTGAAGTTTCGGCGCGCCAAGCGGCTGGCCGGGCAGCAAACGCGTTTCCAAAGTTGGGGTTACCCGTTCACCAATCTGATTTGTCTGCTGTTTTTAGCCGGGATTTTGGTCATTATGTTTATGACGCCAGGCATCCGGATTTCGGTATGGTTGATTCCGGTTTGGCTGTTGGTGCTGGCGGCAAGCTATCTGCTGAAGAAAAAGAACGCCGCCGCGCCGGGCGCCATTGCTGAATCCAATAACGTATAAGCAAGGGAAACAGATGAAAAAGCTATTACCTCTCGCACTGCTGGTCGCCGCCGGGAGCGCCAGCGCCCAATCCCATCTGGATAAGGTGACACAACAGGGCACGCTGGAAGTGTGCACCACCGGCGATTACAAGCCCTACACCTTTTTGAAGGAAGACGGCAGCTACGAAGGCATTGATATCGCCATGGCGGAATCGCTGGCCAAGAGCCTGGGCGCCAAAGTGAAATGGGTGAAAACCAGTTGGAAAACCCTGACGCCGGACTTTGTCGCCGGCAAGTGCGACATCGCCATGGGCGGCATTTCCGTCACGCTACAGCGGCAAAAACAGGTGTTCTTCGCCGATAAGCTGGATACCGACGGCAAAATCCCGCTGGTGCGCTGCACCGACGTGAAGAAATACCGGACGGTCGAGCAGATCAACAAAGCGTCCGTGCGCCTGCTGGAGCCGGCGGGCGGCACCAACGAAGCGTTCGTACATGCTTACCTGCCCGACGCCAAGCTGACGTTGACCCATGATAACGTGGGTATTTTTCAGCAGTTAGTGGACAAGAAAGCCGATGTGATGATTACCGACGCTTCCGAGGCGCTGTATCAGCAAAAACACTATCCGAAACTGTGCGCGGTAAATCCGGACAAACCGCTGCAATACGGCGAGAAGGCCTATATGTTGCCGCGTGATGATCTGAGCTGGAAGCTGTATGTGGATCAGTGGCTGCACCTGGCCAAAGCGACCGGCGAGTATCAAAGCATTATCGATCAGTGGCTGGCGGTAAAGAAGTAACGCGTTGAAGATTAGGGCCGGCACCTTGCCGGCCCACGACAGGTTATTCGCCGATATATTCCATCGCCACGCGCTGCGTCAGCTTGGTAATCAGCTCATAGGCGCTGATGCCGGTACAGGCGGCAATGCGCTCGACCGGCAACGCCTTGCCCCATAGCACCACTTCATCGCCGACCTTATCGGTCGCGTTTGGCCCGAGATCGACCGAAATCATGTCCATAGATACCCGGCCGACCACCGGCACTTCGCGGCCATTAAGCCATACCGGGGTACCGGAGGGCGCACTGCGCGGGTAACCATCACCATAACCCATCGCCACCACGCCCAGCCGGGTGTCGCCTTCGCTCACCCAGGTGCCGCCGTAACCCACCGCCTCGCCGGCCTTGTGGTCGCGCACCGCAATCAGGTTGGACTTCAGCGTCATCGCCGGCTGCAGATCAAATTGGCTGCCGCAGGCATCCTCCATCGGAGAAACGCCGTACAGGATAATGCCCGGCCGCACCCAGTCATTGTGCGCATCCGGCCACAGCAAGGTGCCGCCCGAAGCGGCGATCGAGCGCTGGCCCGGCTTGCCACGGACAAAACTTTCGAAACACTGCATTTGCTTGAGCGTAGCGTCAGAGTCCGGTTCATCGGCGCGGCTGAAGTGGCTCATGATATTGACCGGCTGCGCCACGTTACGGCAGGCGCTCAGACGCTGATAAAACGCCTCGGCCTGTTCCGGACGCACGCCCAGGCGGTGCATGCCGGTATCGAGCTTCATCCATACCGGCACCGGGCGCGCCAGCTCGGTCTGCTCCAGCGCTTCAAGCTGTTCGATGCTGTGCACTGCGGTTTCGATGTTATTCGCCACCAGCACCGGCAGATCTTCAGCGCAGAAAAAACCTTCCAGCAGCAGGATCGGTTTCACGATGCCGCCGGAGCGCAGCATCAGCGCCTCGCCAATGCGCGCCACACCGTAGCAGTCGGCGTCTTGCAAAGTGTGAGCTGTTTCCAGCAGGCCATGTCCATAAGCGTTTGCTTTCACAACGGCAATCAGGCGGCTTTGCGGCGCCTGGCGGCGCACCTGTTGCAGATTATGTCGCAGAGCGCGGCGGTCGATTACAGCGGTTGCCGCTTTCATTTCAGTTCCTTAGCTGATTATTCATCATCATATTGTGGCCCCGCGTAGTTATCGAAACGCGACCACTGGCCGTTAAAGGTCAGGCGCACGGTACCGATCGGGCCGTTACGCTGCTTACCCAGAATAATTTCGGCAATCCCTTTCATGTCGCTGTTCTCATGATAAACCTCATCACGGTAGATGAACATGATCAGGTCGGCATCCTGCTCGATGGAACCGGACTCACGCAGGTCTGAGTTGACCGGGCGTTTGTCGGCGCGCTGCTCCAGGCTTCGGTTCAGCTGCGACAGTGCCACCACCGGCACCTGCAGCTCTTTCGCCAGCGCCTTCAGCGAGCGGGAGATTTCGGCGATTTCCAGCGTACGGTTGTCGGACAGGGCCGGCACACGCATCAGCTGCAGGTAGTCGATCATGATCAGGCTGAGGCCGTCATGTTCGCGGAAAATACGGCGCGCGCGGGAGCGCACTTCGGTTGGCGTCAGGCCGGAGGAGTCGTCAATGTACATATTGCGCTTCTCCAGCAGGATGCCCATGGTGCTGGAAATGCGCGCCCAGTCCTCGTCGTCGAGCTGGCCGGTACGGATACGCGTCTGGTCGACGCGCGACAGCGACGCCAGCATACGCATCATGATCTGGTTGCCGGGCATCTCCAGGCTGAAGATCAGCACCGGCTTTTCCTGCGTCATCGCGGCGTGTTCGCACAGGTTCATGGCGAAAGTGGTTTTACCCATCGAAGGACGGGCGGCGACGATGATCAGGTCCGATTTTTGCAAACCGGCAGTTTTCTTATTGAGATCCTGATAGCCGGTGTCTACCCCGGTAACGCCGTCGTGCGGCTGTTGATACAGCTGCTCGATGCGCGAAACGGTGTCTTCCAGAATACGCTCGATGCCTTTCGGGCCTTCATCTTTACTGGCGCGATTTTCCGCGATCTGGAATACCCGCGACTCGGCCAGATCGAGCAGATCTTCGCTGCTGCGGCCCTGCGGATCGTAACCGGCGTCGGCGATCTCATTGGCTACCGAGATCATTTCGCGTACGACCGCACGTTCACGCACGATGTCGGCATAAGCGCCGATGTTGGCGGCGCTTGGGGTGTTTTTCGACAGCTCGGCCAGATAGGCGAAACCGCCCACCGAATCCAGTTCGCCGCGCTGCTCGAGCGATTCGGACAGGGTGATCAGATCGATAGGCCGGCTCATTTCCAACAGCCGCTGCATCTCGGTAAAGATCAGGCGGTGCGGGCGGCTGAAGAAATCGTTGGAGACCACGCGTTCCGATACGTTATCCCAGCGTTCGTTATCCAGCATCAAACCGCCCAACACGGACTGTTCCGCCTCCAGCGAATGTGGCGGCATCTTCAGCCCTTCCATCTGGCGATCTCGAGGGCGATCTCTGGCTTCGTCCGCGTAAGTTTTGTTGGTTGGTTTTTTTCCTGCCATGAAGCGTATTCTTTATCCGGTTGCGAATGGAGAATCCTGACGCGAGAGTATACGTGATTTTTATCTGTGATTCCCGCGGCATAACCGATGCAAAAAAGGTATCAATCCGCACCCGGCTAAACTGGATCGTCGATACTAAAACGCGTAGGGTGAAATCAGACACCCCAACGAGGTAATGAAATGGCAAAGCGCATTCAATTCTCCGCCACCGGCGGCCCGGACGTGTTGCAATACGTTGATTTTACACCTATCGATCCGGCAGCCGGTGAGGTACAGGTTGAGAATAAGGCGATCGGCATCAACTACATCGATACCTATATTCGCAGCGGCCTCTATGCACCCGCCAGCCTGCCAAGCGGGTTGGGCACCGAAGCGGCCGGCGTGGTGATCAAGGTAGGCGCCGGCGTCAGCGCGGTGAAACCGGGCGACCGCGTGGTTTACGCCCAATCGTCACTCGGCGCCTACAGCGACGTTCACAATGTTTCGGTAGAGAAAGTGGCGATCCTGCCGCACAACCTGAGCTTTGAGCAGGGTGCCGCCTCGTTTCTGAAAGGGCTGACGGTACACTATCTGCTGCGCCAAACCCATGAAGTGCAGCCGGGCGAAGTGTTCCTGTTCCATGCCGCCGCAGGCGGCGTCGGGTTGATTGCCTGCCAGTGGGCCAAGGCGCTCGGCGCAAAGCTTATCGGCAGCGTCGGTTCTGACGAAAAAGCTGAACTGGCTAAACGCGCCGGCGCCTGGGCGACCATCAATTACCATCAAGAAGATATCGCCCAGCGCGTGTCTGAACTGACGCAGGGCGAAAAAGTCGGCGTGGTGTACGATTCGGTGGGCCAAAGCACCTGGCAGGCCTCACTCAATAGCCTGAAGCGCCGTGGGCTGATGGTCAGCTTCGGCAACGCCTCTGGCCCGGTAACCGGCGTCGATCTGGCATTGCTGAACCAGAAAGGTTCGCTGTACGTCACCCGCCCTTCGCTCAACGGTTACGTCACTAACCGCGCGGAGTTGCAGTTCGCCAGCAATGAACTGTTTTCGTTGATCGGCAGTGGCGCCATCAAGGTCGACGTAAAAGAAGAGCAAAAATTTGCGCTGGCCGATGCACAACGTGCGCATGAGGTGCTGGAAAGCCGCAATACCAGCGGTTCAAGCCTGCTGATCCCTTGATCCCCAGGCAAAAGAAAAGGGCTCCGTAAGGAGCCCTTTCTATTTACTGCATTTGTAGGGGTAGAGCAGAGTCCGCCAGAGACAGGGGGGTTGCTTCAGCAACGCTCGTATTGGGTATTATTGTCTCTTGCGGTGATGAAATAGGTCGCATCGCTGCATCGACAAATATCCTACCAGCCCCTAAACGCAAAAAACACGCTTAATGTGCCGCATTCGCATTTAAAACACCAAGGTGTGATCGTCGCCGCATTCACGATGCATTCGTTACGCAAATTTCAGCGTGACTGCCTGATTACTCGACAAAAAATCAGTAACGACGTATTTGCGGCTTCTGCACCGAACGGTATATCCAAACGCCCACCACCGCCAAAATCAACCAGGGCAGCAGCTTGATCACTATCGCCAGCAGGCCGCCCAGCAGCATAAACGCCGCCGCGACCAGTAACGCGGCGAAGACGCCCAGCAGCGAAATTCCGGTCACCATCAGCATCACTACAAAGCCAATGAGAAAGAAGAGTTCTAACATGATTGCTCCTTCGCAAAACAAAGTCTCTGCAGGAGTATTACAAGATGCGTGCCAGAACGGCAGAAAAGATAAGTAGTTGAAATATAAAAACAGGCAAACAGCAGAGCGCTGAATGCCTGATGAAAAAGACTAACTGTTAGTCAAATTCTTTGCGTATTACGCCACTTCGGTACGCGGCAGACGAACCAGATCCAGCGCAGCTTCCACCACGCGCGCATCGGCGCCCGGTTTGTGGGCGTTCTCGCTCAGATGGCGACGCCACTGGCGCGCCCCCGGCACGCCCTGGAACAGGCCGAGGATATGGCGGGTGATGTGCCCCAAATAGGTACCGTTCGACAGCTCACGTTCGATATAGGGATACAGCGATTCGATAATCGCCACGCTGTCCATGACCTCGGTCTGGCGACCAAACAGCTCGCTGTCGACCCGCGCCAAAATGCCCGGATTCTGATAAGCCTCGCGCCCCATCATCACGCCATCCAGATGCTCCAGATGCTGCTTTGCTTCTCCCAGCGTTTTCACACCGCCGTTGATGGCGAGAGTCAACTGCGGGAAATCCCGTTTCAGTTGGTACACGCGCGGATAGTCCAGCGGCGGCACTTCACGGTTTTCTTTCGGGCTGAGGCCGGACAACCAGGCCTTGCGCGCATGGATAGTAAACATATCGCACTCGCCGCGCCCGGCGACGGTGGCGATAAAATCGCACAGAAACTCGTAGCTGTCCTGGTCGTCGATGCCGATGCGGGTCTTGACCGTCACCGGGATCGACACCACGTCGCGCATCGCCTTGATACAGTCGGCAACCAGCGTTGCCTGCCCCATCAGACAGGCGCCGAACATGCCGTTTTGTACGCGATCGGACGGGCAACCGACGTTGAGGTTAATCTCGTCGTAACCGCGCTGTTCGGCCAGTTTGGCGCAGTGCGCCAGCGCAGCCGGATCGCTGCCGCCCAGTTGCAACGCCACCGGGTGCTCTTCTTCGCTGTAGGCCAGATAGTCGCCCTTGCCGTGAATAATCGCGCCGGTGGTCACCATTTCGGTGTACAGCAGCGTTTCTTTGGTCAGCAGGCGGTGGAAGTATCGGCAATGACGATCGGTCCAGTCGAGCATCGGCGCAATGGAGAAACGATTGGCGGCATATTTTGAGGCGTGGTTGTCTGTCGTCATGCTGAGTTACTGGCTACCTGATCTGTCTGGGATTCAACGAACGGCATGCTGCCGCAAACGGCTATTATAACGACAATCGACGGCATTGGGAAAACCGCCGTGCCATCAGGCCAAAAAGAAAAAGAAAAAACGAATAAAAACGCGCCTTCAGGTGTTCTCTCACCAAGGGGGCAACTCGCCTCCCTTCCAATGAGGAAAAAACCATGAACAGTTTCGTTAAACGCCTGTTGCTGCCCGTGATTGCTGGCTCTGTGCTGTTTTCCGGCGCGGCCCTGGCGATGGGGGGTGACGGCAGCGGCCAAACCACGCCAACCTGCCCGAAAGGCCAGATATACGACACAAAAACCAAGACCTGCATGGTGGATAAAAGCAGCATGATCGGCGACAACGATCGGGCGAACTACGCCTATGCGCTGGCGAAAAGCGGCCGCTATCAGGATGCCCTCGACGTGCTGAACACTCTGAAAAACCCCAACACCGCCGTGGCATTGAACTACCGGGGTTACGCCACCCGCAAGCTCGGACGCACGGATGAAGGCATCGGCTACTATTTAAAATCAGTAGCGCTCGATCCCAACTACCCAAAAGTCCGCGAATACTTGGGTGAAGCCTATATGGTGAAAGGCCGCCCGGACCTGGCGAAAGAGCAGCTCAAGGTGATCCAGTCGCTGTGCGGCACCGGTTGCGAAGAGTACCGCGACCTGGCGGCAGCCATAGATCACCATCCCGAATCATAAGGTAGCCAGGCCCGGAGGCGAGCATCAGCAACGACGCAATCCGCAACGAAATCGGCCAGTATCTTTCCCGCCTGTGGCGCTATGGTTTAGTGCTCTCTCACCGGCGGGATATCGCCGACGATCTGGTACAAGCCACCTGTGTGCGGGCGCTGGAACGCGCCGCACAGTTTACATTGGGCTCGCGCATGGATCGCTGGCTGTTTTCGATTCTGCATTCCATTTGGCTGAACGAAGTCCGTGCCCGGCATATCCGTCAGGGGCAGGGTTTTGTCGATGCCGACGATCTGGCCGGCGAGGAAAACGGTGAAGATACGATATGGGCCAATGAAGTGATGCAGCGGGTCAATCGCCTGCCGGAGGCACAGCGCAATACGCTGTTCCTGGTGTACGTGGAGGAGCTTTCTTACCGGGAAGCGGCCGAGGTGCTGGGCGTCCCTATCGGCACCATCATGAGCCGCCTGGCAGCGGCACGTCTACGACTTGCGAACGACAGTGTGCTGCAACCCCATATCCCGCAGTCAAAAGGAGAACGATCATGAGCTCATACTATACTGCGGATGAACTGCTGGTCGCCTATCTGGACAATCAACTGGATCCCCAGCAGCGCCGCAGCCTGGAACAGCGCCTGGTCGACGAACCGGCATTGGCCGACCGTTTGTCGCTGCTGGAACGCAGCAATCTGCCGTTCAAACAGGCGTTCGCCCCTTTGCTGGATGAAGCACCGGTGCAACAACTGCAGGACAGGTGGCCACTTGCCATGCCGGCCCCACAACGCGGCGTCAGCCGCCGTGCCCTGATTGCCGCTGCCGTCGGTTTTCTGGCGCTGGGTGTCGCAGGCGATCGCGCCTGGCTGCAAGCGAGTCAGCCAGAAGACAACTGGCGCGGCCTGGTGGCCCAATATATGGCGCTTTACACCCCGGAAACGCTGGCGGGCTTCGATAGCGCCCCTGCGTTACTCGCCAGTCAATTGCAGCACACCGGCGAACGGCTCGGCATTGCCCTCCCCGCTCCCAAACTGGCATTGAACGGCGCTGAGCTGAAAAATGCCCGCGTGTTGGCTTACGACGATCGCCGCATTGCTCAGTTGACCTGGCTGGACGCGCAGTTTGGCCCGCTGGCGCTGTGCATCATTCAGCAACCGGGCAAGCCGGAGTCCGCACAAAGCGAACGCCGCCAGGGGATGAACGTGGTGTATTGGGCCGATGGCAGCCACAGCTTTATGCTGATTGGCCATAATCCTGCGGCGGAGATGACCAGGCTGGCGGAGCGCTTGCAGCGTTCACTGTCCACCTGAGAAGGAATCACGGCGCTTGCCCACCGCTCAGATGCCGGTGTAGCGCGTGAAGGGTCACTCATTTTTCATCGCACCAGCCGTATCTCCGCATCAGGTTGCTCCTTCTCAGCGGAAAAGGGGGCGACTCTCGGCGATTGCGCTTAATCATGATAAAATCGGTTTTTTTACGTACCGGGATATTTGCCATGAACTCAAGCACCCAGGAAAAACTGCTGGCGCAGGCTGAACAACTCTGCCTGCAACGCAATGTGCGGCTGACACCGCAGCGGCTGGAAGTGTTACGCCTGATGGCACAACAACCCGGTGCCATCAGCGCTTATGACCTGCTGGATCTGCTGCGCGTAGCTGAACCGCAGGCGAAACCGCCAACGGTCTATCGCGCGCTGGATTTCTTGTTGGAACAAGGGTTTATTCATCGGGTGGAGTCGGCCAACAGCTACGTGCTGTGCCATCATTTCGAACAACCGATGCATACCTCCGCGCTGTTTATCTGCGATCGCTGTGCTCAGGTGACTGAACGCACCACCGAAGGGGTGGAGGAAACGCTGCAAAAACTGGCGAAAGAGTCGGGTTTTGTGCTGCGCCACAGCGTGGTGGAAGCGCATGGCCTGTGTTCGGGCTGTGTTGAAGTGGAAGCCTGCGACAGCAAGCATGATTGCGGTGAGCACGATCACAGCATTGCCATCAAGAAGAAATAAATTAAGCGGGATTGGTCAGGCACTTCCCTGTACCTGTGGCCGTGGCGTTAAGGGGATCAAAACACCCGGCCGGCTACAGTCGATTACGGCCACCGTATGCTGTGGCCCTGCTCTCTACCAGCGATACTTGCTGTGGTCTTCCCAGGATTTCACTTCTTTCTCGGCCGCCTCTTTCTGGTAGCCATAGCGTTCCTGGATTTTACCGACAAGCTGTTCGCGTTTCCCTTCAATGACCGCCAAATCGTCATCGGTCAGCTTGCCCCATTGTTCCTTCACTTTCCCTTTAAACTGTTTCCAGTTACCGTCGGCTTGATCTTTGTTCATAGTCTCTCCGTTAACCTGTCGTAAATCAGTTTGATACTGTGCTGACCGGGCGTCTAACCAAGCAATTTTTATGGTCTATTACCGCCAACCAAAGGGTTGCCACTCCCCCATTCATTTCGCCAGCCACATGATTAATTGTAGACGCAGATAACGACAACCAAACAAAAACCAGAATAAAAAGCCATAAAAAAACAATTAACCAGAAAAAGACACTAACAAACAAGGTGCTACCCGACTGGAATGGCTCTTGGGAACATGTAAGCAAATATAAATAAAAAACATAAGAAAAATTACTCAATTATCTATAAAGCTCTCTGTCTTATTGCCCCCTAAACCAGGTACCGCGCAGCCGGTGACGGTGCCAGAACCAGCCCAGCGCAATGCCCCTCAGCGACAGAAACACCGCCAGCGCCAGCCATAATCCGTGGTTGCCCAATACAGGTACGGTAAACAACGTCAGGCCGAAGCCGACGGCCGCCACCGCCATGCTGTTGCGCATTTCGGCACCGCGGGTCGCGCCAATAAACATGCCGTCCAGCAGGTAACACCACACACCGACCAACGGCAGCACCACCTGCCACGGCAGATAATGGCTCGCCAGCGTACGCAACTCGGGTAAAGAGGTTAATGCCGAGATGATTTGCTGCCCGGCAACGGCATACAGCACCCCAAAAGCCAGTGCCACCAAACAAGCCTGGCGACAGGCGGCGCGCCATACCTTGCGCAGTTGGCTGTCGTCGCGAGCGCCATAGGCATGGCCGGAATGCGCCTCTACCGCGTAGGCAAAGCCGTCGAGCGCGTAGGCCGTGAAGGTCAGCAAATTCATCAGTACCGCGTTTACCGCCACCACGTCGCCGCCAAGCCGGGCACCGAAAATGGTCAGTGAGGCAAAACACGCTTGCAGCAACAGTGAACGCAACATGATGTCGCGATTCAGCGCCAGCAGGCGCCGCAGATTACCGCGCCAGGCCTGGCGCAGCATCGGCGCGGAAATGCCTCGTATGCGCATCACCCGCCAGGCAAGCCATAGCCCCAGCAGCAGGGTGGCATATTCAGAGATGACGGTCGCCGTCGCCGCCCCTTGCACGTTCCAACCCAGCCCCATCACCAACCAGATATCCAGTACGATATTCAGCAGGTTACCGATAATCAGCAAGATCACCGGTGCACGCACGTATTGCACGCCAAGCAGCCAGCCCAGGATCACCATGTTGGCCAACGCCGCCGGCGCACTTAGCCAGCGGATTTCGAGGAATAGCCGCGCTTGTTCCAGCACCGCGCCATCGCCGCCCACGATCTGCAACGCCATATCGATCAACGGGTGGCGCAGCAGCACAATCGCCACACCGGCCAACACCGCCAGCCACAACGGCTGCATAAAAGCGCGCGCCAACCCCTGAGGATCCTGTGCACCGAGCGCCTGTGCCGCCAGCCCGGTAGTGCTCATACGAAGGAACAGCAGCAACATAAACAGGAAGCTGGTAGCCATGGCACCAATAGCAACGCCACCCAGATAGGCGGGGCTATCCAGGTGGCCAATCACCGCAGTATCCACCAGCCCGAGCAGCGGAACGGTAATATTGGAAAAGATCATGGGTAACGCAAGGCGCCATAGGGCTTTATCAGTATCGCTGGTGAAGGCAGAAAGCAGGCGCATAGTGAAATGTTCCCGTGGCGGTAGGGTTTGAATGAATCAGAAATGACATCGCCCCAGAGCTGGGGCGATTTAAATCAGAGGACAACGTTCAGGCGCAGCGATTAAATCCAGTCGCCGTTGCGGATCACGCCGACCGCCAGACCTTCAATGGTGAAATTTTGCTGACGCAGGTCGACCACGATAGGCTGGAACTCGCTGTTTTCCGGCAGCAGTTCAACCACATTGCCGTGTTTTTTCAGGCGTTTGACCGTAACTTCATCTTCAATACGCGCCACAACTACCTGGCCGTTCCGCACGTCCTGGGTTTTATGCACCGCCAGCAGATCGCCGTCGAGGATGCCGATATCACGCATCGACATGCCGTTGACCCGCAGCAGGAAATCCGCGCTCGGTTTGAACAAAGAAGGATCCACCTTATAGTGCCCTTCGATATGCTGCTGCGCCAGCAGCGGTTCACCGGCGGCCACGCGGCCAATCAGCGGTAAACCTTCTTCATCTTCCATCAGCAGGCGAATGCCGCGTGAAGCGCCGGAGACGATCTCGATCACGCCCTTGCGCGCCAGCGCTTTCAGATGTTCTTCTGCAGCATTTGGCGAACGGAACCCCAGACGCATGGCGATCTCGGCGCGCGTTGGCGGCATGCCAGTTGACGAAATATGATCGCGAATCAGATCATAGACTTCTTGTTGTCTGGTAGTTAATGCTTTCATTCCGCCCCCTGTTTGTTTATACAGTCTTGCTGTGAGTATATACAGGTAAGCGCGGCTTGGGAACCGAAGAATGAATAAAAATCAGGGATTAGCGCCCCGCCGCAACGGAGCGTTCCACTCAGGCAAAGTGTTGCCAGAGTACCGAACCCCAGACAAACAGCGCCAGTATGATCGTCAGCGTTACCGCCGCCGACCCCATATCTTTCGCCCGCCCGGAAAGCTCGTGGTGTTCCGTGCCCACCCTATCGACAATGGCTTCAATCGCGCTGTTCAGCATCTCGACGATCACGACCAACAGCACCGATCCGATCAGTAAAATGCGCGCTATCGCACCCACATCCAGCCAGATCGCCAGTATGATAGCCAGCACGGTCGCCACCAGCTCCTGGCGGAATGCGGCTTCGTGCTGCCAGGCAGCAGAAAAGCCTTTATATGAGTAGCCGGCGGCTTTAATAATACGGGTCAGGCCGGTTGCTTGGTTTGCCATGTTTTTTAGTGCCTTTCACAGAGGTAAGTCATAATTATAGAGCTTGGGTCAGGAAACTCTCCCGGCTCACGGTTTTCCAACACCACAGATCTGCTACCCGGTTTCTGGTATGCTTGCGGCGCATTGCTAACAAGAGGCTTCACGTTGTTATGTCAGGTTGGCGTAAAATTTATTATAAATTATTGAATTTACCACTTAAATTGTTGGTAAGAAGTAAGGTTATCCCTTCAGATCCGGTCACGGAGTTAGGGTTGGATCCCTCACGGCCGATTTTGTATGTTTTACCTTATAATTCCAAGGCGGATTTACTGACGCTGCGCACCCAGTGCCTGGCGCAGGATTTGCCCGACCCCCTCAATCCGCTGGAGATAGACGGCACCGTACTGCCAAGCCATGTGTTTATTCACGACGGCCCGCGCGTGTTCCGCTACTACACACCGAAAGAAGAGTCGGTAAAACTGTTTCACGACTATCTGGATCTGCACCGCAGCAATCCGGATCTCGATATTCAGATGCTGCCGGTGTCGGTGATGTTTGGCCGTTCCCCAGGCCGAGAAGGCCACGGCACGCCGCATCTGCGCTTGCTGAACGGCGTCCAGAAATTCTTCGCCGTCCTGTGGCTGGGCCGCGACAGCTTCGTGCGTTTCTCCAACACCGTTTCGCTGCGCCGAATGGCGACCGAACACGGCACGGACAAAACTATCGCACAAAAACTGGCGCGCGTGGCGCGCATGCATTTCTCGCGTCAACGTCTGGCCGCCGTCGGCCCAAGCCTGCCGGCTCGTCAGGATCTGTTCAATAAGCTGCTGGCGTCCAAAGCGATCGAAAAAGCGGTCGAGGACGAAGCGCGCAGCAAGAAAATTTCCCATGAAAAGGCCCAGCAGAACGCCATTGCGCTGATGGAAGAGATCGCCGCCGACTTCTCGTACGAGACGGTGCGCCTTTCCGATCGCGTGCTGAGCTGGACCTGGAACCGGCTGTATCAGGGCATCAACGTCACCAATGCCGAGCGCGTGCGCCAGTTGGCGCAGGACGGCCACGAGATCGTTTATGTGCCGTGCCACCGCAGCCATATGGACTACCTGCTGCTGTCCTACGTGCTGTATCACCAGGGCCTGGTGCCGCCGCACATCGCCGCCGGCATCAACCTCAACTTCTGGCCGGCCGGGCCGATCTTCCGTCGCCTGGGCGCGTTCTTTATCCGCCGCACCTTCAAAGGCAACAAGCTGTATTCAACGGTGTTCCGCGAATACCTCGGCGAGCTGTTTACCCGCGGTTACTCGGTGGAATACTTCGTCGAAGGCGGCCGTTCCCGTACCGGGCGCCTGCTGGAACCGAAGACCGGCACCCTGTCGATGACCATCCAGGCAATGTTGCGCGGTGGCACTCGCCCTATCACGCTGGTCCCGATCTACATCGGTTACGAACACGTGATGGAAGTAGGTACTTACGCCAAAGAGCTGCGCGGTGCGACCAAGGAAAAAGAGAGCCTGTTGCAGATGCTGCGCGGCCTGCGCAAGCTGCGTAATCTCGGCCAGGGTTACGTCAACTTCGGCGATCCGCTGCCGTTGACCGCCTACCTGAACCAGAACGTGCCGCAGTGGCGCGAATCGATTGACCCGATCGAAGCCCAACGTCCAAGCTGGCTGACGCCAACGGTCAACGACCTGGCGGCCAAGATCATGGTCCGCATCAACAACGCCGCCGCCGCCAATGCCATGAACCTGTGTTCCACGGCGCTGCTGGCCTCACGCCAGCGCTCGCTGACCCGCGAGCAGCTGCTTGAGCAGTTGGAGTGTTATCTGCAACTGATGCGCAACGTGCCTTACGCCGGCGACGTCACAGTGCCGACCCAAACGCCGGACGAGCTGCTGGATCACGCGCTGAACATGAACAAGTTCGAGGTGGAGAAGGATAACATCGGCGATATCATCATCCTGCCGCGCGAGCAGGCGGTGCTGATGACCTATTACCGCAACAATATCCACCATCTGCTGGTGCTGCCTTCGTTGATCGCCACCATAGTGATGCATCACCGCCGGGTGTCCCGCGCTGAACTGCTGCGGCAGATCGGCCTGATTTACCCGATGCTGAAGGCCGAACTGTTCCTGCACAACGACAAGGAACAACTGCCGGAAGTGCTGCGGCCGCTGATCGCGGAAATGATCCGCCAGCAGCTCATCTGCGACAAAGGCGAGGATCTGGTGCTTAACCCGGCGCGCATTCGCCCTCTGCAATTGCTGGCAGCCGGCGTGCGCGAAACGTTGCAGCGCTATGCCATCACCATGTCTATCCTCAGCGCCAACCCGAGCATCAACCGCGGCGCGCTGGAGAAAGAGAGCCGCATCATGGCCCAGCGTCTTTCGGTGCTGCATGGTATCAATGCGCCAGAGTTCTTCGACAAGGCGGTGTTCTCTACCCTGGTGGCGACGCTGCGTGAAGAAGGCTACATCAACGATGTCGGCGATGCCGTTCGTGAGCACACCCTGGAGGTGTACAGCATGTTGAGCGATTTGATTACCCCGGAAATCAAGCTGACTATCGAGAGCGTCAGCATGCCGGCGGAAACCAGCGTGCAGCCGGAAACGGCGGCGACGGAAGAAAAAGCTGAATAATTGATTGATAATCAAAAACAAAAAGGCACCGCAGGGTGCCTTTTTTATTGCAGGAATACCGCTAGCCCTGCCAATAACTCAATGCGATACCGATAAACAACACCAGCCCGACATAGTTATTATCCAGAAACGCCTTGAAGCAGGCGTCGCGATCGCGGGTAGCGATTTGCTTTTGCTGATGAATAAACAAGGCACCCGCCAATAGCAACGACCAATAAAACGCCCCGCTCAGTTTGGCCAGATAGCCCACCCACAGCAGCAGCAGCAGCGTCGCGAACTGCAGCAGACCGACGATCAGTTTGTCGTAACGGCCAAACAGAATGGCGGTGGATTTGACGCCAATCTTCAGGTCATCGTCACGGTCCACCATCGCATACAGCGTATCGTAAGCCACCGTCCAGCAGATATTGGCCAGCAGCAGCAACCAGCAGCTCAACGGCAGTGCCTCGCTGACGGCGGCGTAGCCCATTGGGATGCCCCAACCGAACGCCGCTCCCAGCACGAACTGCGGCAGATTGGTGACCCGCTTCATAAACGGATAGATCCACGCCAGCGCCAGCGCCGCCAGCGACAGCCAGATGGTCATGGCGTTCAGCGTCAGCACCAGCCCAAACGAGACCAGCACCAGCACCACGAACAGGATCTTGGCCTCTTTCTCGCTCACCCGGCCGCTCGGCATTGGGCGCCCCGCGGTTCGCTTCACGTGGCCGTCAACGGCGCGGTCGGCATAGTCATTCACCACGCAGCCGGCAGCACGCATCAGGAACACCCCAATCACGAACACCAGCAGGATAGACAGTGGCGGCACCCCCTGCCCCGCAATCCACAGCGCCCACAGCGTTGGCCACAGCAGCAGCAGGCTGCCGATCGGTTTATCGAGGCGCATCAGATGGCCGTATGCCCGCCATTTGCTTTGAGTCACGCTTCCCTCCAAGGTATTTCCTCTCCTCATCATGCGATTTCCGCGCTGCCCGCCGCGTACAACGGCGAAGCCGGTAAAAACAGTTCGGTCAGCAATAAGGGCTTGCCCGCCAGCCGTAAACGGGAGCGGCGCGCCCATAACGCATCCTGCCGCCCCATATGAATGTAATCGCGAGTCAATTCACCGCTGCTGAACAGGTAACGCCCCAGCGGGAGCGTGCCCAAATCCACCAACGCCTGATCCGGGCCGGTCAAGGTCTCTTGCGGGATCACCGTGCGCCCCAGCAGCCAAGGCTGGTTATCGCCCAGCAGTATTATCTCTCGCAGCCAGTAACGCGGGCTATCCGGCAGGTGTTCGGCTTCTTCACCCAACTGGTCGCGGGTGACGAAACATTCGCGCTGCGGTTCAACGTGCACGCGCCCACAGTGGCGTTCAAAACGGCGGGTCATGGATCCTGGCTCCATCAGCCAGTCGCTGACGGCGGCGGGTACCGGGGGGTGTTGCGCAGATAACCACTCAAGCGGCGGCAGGATGGAATCCCTATTGCCAGACATTGTTCTACTCCAGGCCTGACACCGCACCCTGCGGCCGCACCAGACCATACAAACTGTTAACAGAAATTCATTGTAACGCAGAAATCCAAAAGCGGCAGGCTGATTCGTGGCGCGGCGGGCAGCAAAATCGCCGCGGTAAAAACGCCGCAATGTCATCTTTCTGCCATCTGTTTTCTTTACCTTCACTCCCCGGAGCGGTGGGGATTCTGTGATCGCCTGCAAACTTTCACCTCTGCAGCATTGTTTTGTCTACGCGCGTAGATACCTTTGTCATGCAGCGTTGAATCGCCACCCGCTCGACACTTTTGTCTAAGGCTGTGCCCCGCAATAGGTCGTGGTGCCGTCGCAGTTCCAAAAGCCCGTAATCAAGGCGGAGGGTGCAGAACATAGTGGGCTACGTTCAAGCCCGACAACGCAGAGTACGGGCTTTTGGGGCGCGACCCGAAGGGCTGGGGCCATTTGAACGCGCACCTGTGTTACGAGCCGCTTATTTGGCCCACCAAACCTCACGGCCCGCGCCTTGCTGCGCGCTCAAATGACCGCCAGCGGCGCTCACGAACTATTGCGGGACGCAGCCTCTGGAAACCATCTTTAACGGCGCCACTCATGGCGCATGACGAAAAGAGGACATCAATGCCATGAGCGAAACAACGCTTGCCCCCCCACAGGCCACCGGCAATACGCTGGCAGCCGATGAACGCCTGGCCACCAAAGAAGGACGCAGTCAATTCTGGCGCGCCACCTTCTCATGCTGGCTCGGGACCGCCATGGAGTATGTCGATTTCGCCCTGTATGGCCTGGCGGCCGGCATGGTGTTCGGCGACGTGTTTTTCCCCGAAGCCACCCCAATGGTGGCGCTGCTGGCCAGTTTCGCCACCTACTCGGTCGGTTTTATCGCCCGCCCTATCGGCGCTTTGGTTTTCGGCTGGATTGGCGATCGCAAAGGCCGCCGCGTAGTGCTGATCACCACCGTGGCGCTGATGGGCGTCTCCACCACGCTGATCGGGCTGATCCCCTCCTACGCGCAAATCGGCATCTGGGCGCCAACCTGCCTGGTGATCCTGCGTTTTGCCCAAGGGTTCGGCGCCGGGGCGGAACTTTCCGGCGGAGCGGTGATGCTGGCGGAATACGCACCGGCCAAACGGCGCGGGCTGGTCGCCTCGATCATCGCTATCGGCTCCAACAGCGGTACCTTACTGGCCTCGCTGGTCTGGTTGCTGGTGTTGCAGTTGGATAAAGCCGATCTGATCGCCTGGGGCTGGCGCATTCCGTTCCTTGCCAGCATTCTGATCGCCGGGGGCGCGCTCTACCTGCGCCGACACGTGCGCGAAACGCCGGTATTTGAACGCGAGCTACAGCAAAACCACCAACGCATGCTGGACGCTTCCACCGCCGCGCCGGATGACCGCAGCTATCTGCAGCGCACCAAAGCCTTCTGGGTCATGCTCGGCCTGCGCATCGGCGAAAACGGCCCCTCTTACCTGTGCCAGGGCTTTATCGTGGGTTATGTCGCCAAGGTGCTGATGGTGGATAAGTCGGTGCCGGCATTGGCGGTGATGATCGCCTCACTGTGCGGCTTCCTGGTGATCCCGCTGGCCGGTTGGCTTTCCGATCGCTTCGGCCGCCGCATCACCTACCGCTGCTTCTGCCTGCTGCTGGTGCTGTACGCCTTCCCGGCTTTCTGGCTGCTCGACAGCCGCGATCCGGCGACGGTGATTTCGGTGATTGTCGTCGGCATGTGCATTGCGTCGCTGGGGATTTTTGGCGTGCAGGCCGCTTACGGGGTGGAGCTGTTCGGCGTCAAAAATCGCTACTCAAAAATGGCGTTCGCCAAGGAGCTTGGCTCGATCCTCTCCGGCGGCACCGCGCCGCTGATCGCCACCGCGCTGCTGTCCGGCTTCGGTCACTGGTGGCCTGTCGCCTGCTATTTTGTTGTAATGGCGGCCATTGGCTTAATCACTACCTTCTTTGCACCGGAAACCCGCGGCCGCGATCTCAACCTGCCGCAGGATGCGGTGTAACCAGGGGCACAGGAACCCAACTTGGATAATCAACCCGCGCGGCGCATCACCCGCGCCGACGTTGCCCGCGTGGCGGGCACGTCGGTCGCCGTAGTCAGCTACGTGATCAACAAGGGCCCGCGCCCGGTCGCAGAAGCCACTCGCCTGCGAGTGCTGGCGGCGATCGAGCAGACCGGTTATCGGCCAAACGACATCGCCCGGGCGCTGGCTTCGGGCAGTACGCAGACCTACGGTTTGGTCGTGCCCGACATCTCCAACCCGTTTTTTGCCATGTTGGCGCGGGCGCTGCAGCGTGAGGCATTCAGCCACGGCCGCGTGTTGCTGCTGGGCGACGCCGGTGATGACCGCCAGCGCGAGTACGAATTAATTAACCATCTGCTAAACCGTCAGGTCGACGGCCTGCTGTACACCAGCGTCGACCGCCACCCGTGGTTCGATTTGATCCGCACCTCCGGCACGCCGTGCGTGATGATCGACACCATCGACAGCCAGACCGGCATCTGCGCCATTCGCGTCGATGAACGTGACGCCGCCCACCAGGCAACCCGCCACCTGCTACAGCACGGCTACCTGGAGATCGGCATTTTTGTTGGCCCGCTGACCATGCTTAACGCACAAGATCGCCTGAACGGCTGGCGCGATGCTCTGCGCGAAGCGGGCATTACCCCGCGCGAAGAGTGGATTTTTGAAGCGCCCTATACCCGCCAGGGTGGGTTCCAGGCCACGCAGAAAATGGTTCAAGGTCCCCGCCCTCGGGCGATATTTACCTCCAACGAACAGCAGGCGCTCGGCTGCCTCTCCGCGCTGGCGGAACATCGCCTGCATGTGCCGGACGATCTGGCTATCATTTGTTTTAACGGCACGCAGCAATCCGAGTTCAGCGTACCGCCGCTCAGCGCAGTCGAACAGCCGATTGACGCCATGGCCAGGCAGGCCATCGCCATGCTGGCCGCCGGTGCCGCGCAGCCGGAGCTGCACGAGTTCGCTTTCCAGTTGCATATCCGCCGTTCATGCGGCTGTTAGTTTTTTTATTCAGGTAACCGTTATGCGTTTGATTATTGATTGCGATCCCGGCAACGGCGTTCCCGGTGCCAACGTGGACGACGGGCTGGCGCTGGCATTGGCGCTGGCGGCCAGACCGCAAATCTCGCTGGAGTTGATCAGCATCGTAGCGGGCAATACGCCACGCGACGTCGGCTTTGCCGTGGCCAACCACCTGCTGCTGCAAACCGGCTACCAGGTGCCGGTCGTGGCCGGAGCCGCCTGCGCATTGATCGAACCGCCGGAACCCTGGCGCGCCCACCTTGACCGGGCGATTACCCGGCAGGATTTGGCCGCCCTGTGGCATAACGTCCCTTACCCGCACACGGCGGCGACCGTCACGCCAAACGCCGCCGTGGCCCTCGGCGAACTGATCTGCAATAACCCGGGTGAAATCACGCTGGCGGCGATAGGCCCGCTGACCAATGTCGCCCATGCTCTGCAGCTCTACCCGCAGATGGCGCAAGCGGTGAAGGAAATCGTGATTATGGGCGGGGTGTTCAACGTGGAGGGTTACCTCAAGGACACCAATTTCGGTCTCGATCCTGAAGCCGCCCGACAGGTGCTGACCAGCGGCGCCAACATCACGCTTGCGCCTCTGGACGTCACTACGCAAACCATGCTCACCCAGGCGAGTCTGGCGCGCATGACGCAGCCGGATACGCCGCTGTGCCGCTATCTGCGGGCCACTACCCAACCCTGGATCCATTACTCGCGCCAGACCCGCCACCTGCCGGGTTGCTGGATCCACGATGCGTTGGTGATTGCCTGGCTGCTTGAGCCGCAGTTGGTGACCACCGCGGAGTATTATGTGGATGTAGCATTGGAAGGCGCCATGACGCGCGGCAGCTCTCGCCGCTGGCGACCGGACGGCCTGCGGTTGACGGTCGGCATGCCGGAGCCGCAGGGCAAACCGATACGGGTGATGGAGCAGGTAGATAACGCCCGTCTGCTGGCGCTGATTGGCGAAACGCTGGCCCGCGCATGAAAAAAGGTGCGCCGAGGCGCACCAATCATCGAGCCAGCATCGGCAGCGTCGGGTACTACCCCTTGCCTTTCACGCTGCCAATAAACGTTTCACGCGCTGTGGTGGAACCCAGTCTTTCAGCCTCATTCATCAGTTTCAGCGCTTTATCGATATCGCCCGCCTTCACCGCCTGCCTGATGCTGTTATTGAAGTAGCTTTCGGTGTCGTTCAGCATCGGCTCCGAAGGCTTGGCCGGTACTGCGGCAGGTGCCACCGTGGCCGGCGCGGTTGACCCCACCACCACCGGCGCAGCGGCCGGCGCCGGTTGCAGCATGCCGATCATCACGTTGCCGGAACCCTGTTCAGCGGTTACTTTCAGCTTGAGCGTCCCGCCGGTGCTGTGGCTGGCGATCGGGTCAGGGATATCCGGCACCGCGTTACCCACGCCGGCGGCATAGGCCTTGGCCGGGTTGGTCAACTGGGTGGTTTTGGCCAGATCCTGGCGGGTGGTGTACACCAACATGTAAATCTGTTTTTGACCGAGCGCCGGGGTCAGCTTCAGCGTGCCCTCGAGGCGATCGGAGGACATCGCCCCCGGCGGCTGATACGGGAAGTAGCTGCTCGGGTAATAAGCCGCCGGGCGCAGATGCTCATCCAGCACCAACACGCTTGGCGCGTAAATCGAATTATTCTTGCTGATGCTGCTCAGCGTAACTTCCAGCGAACCGCGATCGGCCGGCAGCGTATAGGCGGCAATGGCGCCCTGAATATCGCCCTGATTGAGTTGCGGGCTGACGTTATCCAGTTTCACTTCCTGGCTGACCGGCGGCACCAGCGGTTGCCATGGCAGGCTTTGCAGCGTGGCGGCGCTGATGGCCGGGGCAACAGAAACATGGGCAGGCGTATCGGCATTGGCCGCCAATGGCGCACCAAGGCTCAGCGCCAGTGACAAGCAGAGTGACAGCAGATTCTTTTTCATTGTTATACCCTCTATCAGCGCCGATGCAGGTCAGGCAAGAGAGCCGGCGTCGGCGAATACATGTTGGGGAGAGCTCAAGGCTCTCCCCGTCCTGTCATTACCACCAGATTTCCATCTGGGCGCCGAAGGTGACTTCATCGTCATTGCCGCGGCTGAAGGTGTGTACGCTGGTGTCGTTATAAGCGGTACCCGAGGTGTAAGCGGCGCCGGAATCGCTGTTGGCGTAGCCCCATTTCTCATCCCACTTGGCGTAGGTGGCGAATACGCGGATAGCCGGACGTGACCAGATGCTGTTGCCCGCCTGCCACTGTTGCGCCAGGGTGACTTTGTATTGGCCGTTGCGATCGCCGGTGCGCTGGGATTTCACGTTGTCGTAACCGGCTTCCAGCAAGGTGCTCATGATTGGCGTCCATTTGTACATCGGGCGTACGCCCACGGTGTACCAGGTGGTGCCGTTGTTGTTGTCGCGATCGATATCCTGGAACATGCCGACGTACATCAGCGCCCATTTATCGTTGAAATCGATAGCGCCGTGATCCAACACGCGAATCATCTTGCCGTCGTTGTTAATGGTCGCGCCCTGGCTGCGGCCGTTGTTTTGCGAGGTCATAGAGTCGGTGGCGTACTGCAGCACGAACTTGTTGTAACCGCTCAGGATGCTCTGGGTATGCTCAGCCGTTAACAGCCAGCCGTCTTTGCTGGCACCGTCGGCCAGGCGGAAATTATCCTGCGCGTTGGCGCGACCGTAGTCCACGCCGAGCTCCAGCGTACCACCCGGGTTCAGTTCCAGACCGGCCAGGCGCACGTCGAAGGTGTCGTTGACGGTTGGGCGTTCTTTCCACTCATTGTCCAGGTAGCCGTAGGAGCCGCCGGATTCGGAGTTACGGGTCACGGCGGCAGACAGCTTGCCGAAGCCCAGATCGATATTTTCCAGACCTGCGCCCGGGCCGGAGATATCCCAGTAGTAGAAGTCGATCATATGGACGTCATGACGCTGATAGAAGCGCTTACCTGCCCACATGTTGGCGCCCGGCAGCCAATCGATCAGGTTTTTACCCTGCACGTTTACTTCACGGAAGCCTGGCGTCACGTCTTCCCAGTCGGAGCGTTGTGAAACGGAATAAGCCAGATTGGTATCGAAGTAGAAGCTTTTATCGCCTTCTTTCCACACTTCCTGACCCAGCTTTAATTCAGCGTAGGTTTCACATTCGTTACCGAGACGGTATTTGCTGTCGGCGCCGGTGGCCTTGAAACATTGTTGTTCACCGCCGCTGCCGGTCCAGCCGATGCCGGAACGTGCATAGCCTTTAAAATCAACGGCCATTGCCTGGGTGGTCAGCACACCTGCGGCGATTGCCAGTGCCAGAGGAAGTTTGCGCAGAGTAGTCATCATTATTCTCCTGTTATACAGACTGTGATGCTTTAAACGCCCGGCTCCTGGTGCAGCCGTTTACATGCCGTACCGTCTTCGCGGAACAGATGGCAGCGGTGAGGCGGCAGGCCTATAGCGAATGTTGCACCTTCTTCTACCAGCACCACGTCGTTCTGGCGGTAAACCAGGTTCTGACGAATTGCCGGGATTTGGATGTGGATTTGCGTCTCGTTACCGAGTTGCTCCACCACCTGTACGTCCCCTGAAAGCTGAACTTCAGAGGCATTGCTGGGCAGCAGATGTTCCGGGCGGATGCCCAGAGACATGTTCGCGCCGGCCTGAACCTGCGTGCCTTCCACCGGCAGCCATACCAGCTGGCGGTTAGGCAGTTCGACCTGCACCTGTTGCGGCTCTGCGGCGGTCACTTTGACCGGCAGGAAATTCATTTTTGGCGAGCCGATAAAACCGGCGACAAAGCGGTTGGCCGGATAGTGATACAGCTCCAGCGGCTTGCCGACCTGGGCAACTCGCCCGGCGTCCAGCACCACGATCTTGTCGGCCAGCGTCATCGCTTCCACCTGATCGTGAGTGACGTAAATCATGGTGCGCTGCAGGCGTTTATGCAGGCGGGAAATCTCGATGCGCATCTGCACCCGCAGCGCGGCGTCGAGGTTCGACAGCGGCTCGTCGAGCAGGAACACGTCGGGTTCCGCCACCAGCGTACGGCCGATCGCTACCCGCTGACGCTGCCCGCCGGACAGCGCTTTGGGGCGCCTGTCGAGCAAGTGAGCCAGTTGCAACACTTCCGACACCTGATTCACCCGCTGGCTGATCTCCGCTTTCTTGGCGCCCGCCAGCTTCAGACCGAACGACATGTTGTCGGCGACGGACAGATGCGGGTACAGGGCATAAGACTGGAACACCATGCCGATACCGCGCTCAGACGGCGGCACTTCATTCATGCGTTTATCGCCGATCAGCAGGTCACCGGAGGTAATGTCCTCCAGCCCGGCGATCATGCGCAGCAGCGTCGATTTGCCGCAGCCCGATGGCCCGACAAACACCACAAACTCACCGTCATCGATGGTCAGATTGACGTCTTTGGAAATCACAGCTTCGCCGAAGGCCTTATAAACGCTGCGCAGTGTGACGCTAGCCATGCGTTACTCCCCTGCTTTCGCAGTTAACATTTCGTGTAAAAATGGCGGACGCAAAACCCGCCAAAACCCATTGATGACCCTCTTGCTGCGCGCCGTGCTGCCATGCCAGTGGCAAGGTCGCCTCAGACGGCGCGGCCGCCTGAGTATAAGGCTGCAGATTAATCAGCGCTTCAAGGCATTGATCCTGATGGGTAATAAGTAAACGAACCACACCGTTCTTTTGGCTGACTGCGCTCAGCTCACCGCGCTGGATCACCGGCAAGCGACGCAGCGCCAAAAGCGACTGGCAGTAACGTAAAGTGGATTGGCTGTCATGCTGTTGACGACTAATCGCCAGTGCGCGGTGCTCTATCGCCACCTGCTGATACCAATGGATCTCACCGGCAGTCACCTGTTCCGGCGCCTCGTGCCACGGCATCGGCGTTTGCGCGCCCAGCGGATCCTGCAGGCCGGCGGCGTGCGGCAGGCCAAGTTCCTCGCCCTGATACAAGCAGACAGGCGCAGGCAACATCGCCAGCAGCGTCAAAAACGCATCGGCGGAGCGTAAATTCCCCTGTCCCCAATGGCTGACCACCCGTGGCTGGTCGGCATCGCCGGTGCTCCACAGGCTGTCCGCCAGCGTGGCGCGGCGAGCATGCAATACCTCAACCAGCCGCTCGATGCTGAAGGGCATGACCTCCAGCGCCAACGGGCTGCGGACGTACTGTTGCCGGGCGACAGAGTGCCGGACAGGGCTTTGCCCGTCGCAGTACCACAACCCCAGCCCCTGAGCGGCGACCGCAGCCGCGGCTTGCGCCGACAGCTCATACGGCAATACCAACCCATCGATCGACAGCGTATTCAGATAAGGCAGCGCCGAAACCATGCCGTGTACGTCACCCACGCCGTCCCCGTTTCCATCACGGAAACTGACCGGATGGATCCGGTACAAGGTGGGTTGAGTGACGGTAGGCATTAGCGACATAAATCCGGTTCCCTGCTGCACGTGACGATGAAAAATCAATGTGGCCGATAGTGCGGGAATCCCCACAAGGGGTAATCATCCGTAACAAGATTTTTCATGGGGGAGGAGATGGGAGGATGAGAGAACGACCGTCGCGGCGAGAAGTTCAACGCTAAAAGCAAATCTGTGATCCGTTTGGCAAAAATCGTCACCCTATTTTGTGTCTTCCCCCACAGAATAGGGCGCAACGTTAACTGGATCACACTCCGCAGGCGTGGGGCGTAGAGGGGGGGAGGATGAGAATGTGTCGCTTTGTGACCCACTATTACTGCGAAACCTCTCTCCTTGATTTACGTGCCCACAAAAAAGAAGGATTGGATTATGACTCGCAGCTTTACCACCGCCCGTACGCTGGTGCTTTCCGCTCTGACCACCTTGGTGCTTTCCTCTTCCGCCTTCGCCAAGATCGAGGAAGGGAAACTGGTTATCTGGATCAACGGCGATAAAGGCTATAACGGCCTGGCCGAAGTCGGCAAAAAGTTTGAGAAAGACACCGGCATCAAAGTCACCATTGAGCACCCGGACAAGCTGGAAGAAAAATATCCGCAGGTAGCCGCCACCGGCGACGGCCCGGATATCATCTTCTGGGCTCATGACCGCTTTGGCGGCTACGCGCAGTCCGGCCTGTTGGCCGAGATCCACCCTTCCAAAGCCTTCCAGGACAAGCTGTTCCCGTTCACCTGGGACGCGGTGCGTTATGACGGCAAGCTGATTGGCTACCCGATCGCGGTAGAAGCGCTGTCGCTGATTTATAACAAAGACCTGATCAAAGACGCGCCCAAAACCTGGGAAGAGATCCCGGTGCTGGACAAAGAGCTGCGCGCCAAAGGCAAGAGCGCCATCATGTGGAACCTGCAAGAACCCTATTTCACCTGGCCGATTATTGCCGCCGACGGCGGTTATGCCTTCAAATATGAGAACGGCAAGTACAACATCAAGGACGTCGGCGTCGCCAACGCCGGTTCGCAGGCCGGCCTGCAGTTCATCGTCGATCTGGTGAAAAACAAACACATCAATGCCGACACCGATTACTCGATTGCCGAAGCGGCGTTCAACAAAGGCCAGACCGCAATGACCATTAACGGTCCTTGGGCGTGGGCAAACATCGAGCAAAGCAAAATCAATTACGGCGTAACCCTGCTGCCGACCTTCAAAGGCAAGGCGTCCAAACCCTTCGTCGGCGTGCTGACCGCCGGGATCAACGCCGCCAGCCCGAACAAAGAGCTGGCGACCGAATTCCTGGAAAACTACCTGCTGACCAACGAAGGCTTGGCGGACGTCAATAAAGACAAACCGCTGGGCGCCGTGGCGCTGAAGTCATATCAGGAACAACTGGCGAAAGATCCGAAGATTGCCGCCACCATGGCAAACTCGCAGACCGGCGAAATCATGCCAAATATTCCGCAGATGAGCGCCTTCTGGTACGCCGAACGCAGTGCGGTGATCAACGCCGTCAGCGGCCGCCAGACGGTGAAAGCCGCGCTGGACGACGTGCAAACCCGTATTACCAAGTAACAAACGACGCTGTGCGGGGCGCGGTAAAGCGCCTCGCTGTTGATCTACAGAAAGGAACGCCCTATGCAATTAGCTCACGCCGGGTCGCCTGCGCGCAAGAAGTCGAAGTGGTGGCAGAGTGACGTACTGAAATGGCTGGTGATCGGCCTGTTCAGTCTGGTTACCTGCTACCTGATTGTGTTGATGTATGCACAGGGTGAATACCTGTTTGCCATTCTGACGCTGATTCTGGTCAGCGCCGGGCTTTACGTCTTCGCCAACCGCCGCGCTTACGCCTGGCGTTACGTCTATCCGGGCATCGCCGGCATGGGGCTGTTTGTCCTGTTTCCGCTGATTTGCACCATCGCCATCGCCTTTACCAACTACAGCAGCACCAACCAGCTCACCTTTGAGCGCGCCCAGTCGGTGCTGATGCAACGTCAGTTCCAGACCGGCAAGACCTTTACCTTCGGCCTGTATCCGGCGGAAAACCAACAGTGGCGTCTGCAGTTAACCCACCCTGACAGCGGCCAACAGCTGATTTCCGGGCCGTTCAGCTTTGACGCCAACGCGCCGCAAACGCTGAAACTGACGGCGGAAAACGCCGAGCCGACAGGCGAACGCGCCACGCTGCGGGTGATTACTCAGAACCGCCAGGCCCTGAGCCAACTGGTAGCGCAGTTACCGGAAGGCGGCGAGCTGCGCATGAGTTCACTGCGCCAGTTTTCCGGCACCTCTCCGCTGTACCTGCTGGATAAAGACAGCAAGGTGCTGACCGACCAACAGACCCATATTCAATACCGGCCGAACCCGGACATTGGTTTCTATCAGGCACTGACTGCCGACGGCAACTGGGCCAAAGAAACCCTTAGCCCAGGATATACCGTCACCATCGGCTGGAAAAACTTCCTGCGCGTTTTGCAGGATGAAGGCATCAAAAAACCCTTTGTGTCGATCTTTATCTGGACCATCGTGTTCTCGGTAATGACCGTGATCCTCACCGTAGCCGTGGGCATGGTGCTGGCCTGCGTGGTGCAGTGGGAAGCGCTGAAAGGCAAAGCGGTGTACCGCGTCATGCTGATACTGCCCTACGCGGTGCCGTCGTTTATTTCGATTCTGATTTTCAAGGGGTTGTTTAACCAAAGCTTCGGTGAAATCAACATGATGCTCAGCCACCTGTTCGGCATCAAGCCGGCCTGGTTCAGCGATCCTATTACCGCCAAAAGCATGATCCTGATCGTCAACACCTGGCTGGGTTATCCGTACATGATGATCCTGTGCATGGGGCTGTTGAAAGCGATCCCCGACGATCTGTACGAAGCCTCGGCAATGGACGGCGCCACCCCGATGCAGAACTTTTTCCGCATCACTCTCCCGCTGTTGATCAAGCCGCTGACGCCGCTGATGATTGCCAGTTTCGCCTTTAACTTTAACAACTTCGTCTTGATTCAGCTGTTGACCAACGGCGGGCCGGACATGATCGGTACTACCACGCCGGCCGGTTATACCGACCTGCTGGTCAGCTACACCTACCGCATCGCCTTTGAAGGCGGCGGCGGGCAGGACTTTGGTCTGGCGGCCGCGATTGCCACGCTGATCTTCCTGCTGGTAGGTGCCCTGGCGATCCTGAACCTTAAAGCCAGCAAGATGAACTTCGACTAGGGAGAAAAATAATGGCTATGGTCCAACCCAAATCCCAGCGCCTGCGCCTGTGGATGACTCATACTCTGATGCTGTGCTTTATTGCCCTGATCATGTTCCCGCTGCTGATGGTGGTGACGATTTCACTGCGCTCCGGCAACTTTGCTACCGGCAGCCTGATACCGGAGCAGATTTCGTGGGATCACTGGCGTTTGGCGCTCGGCATGAGCGTGACGCACGCCGATGGCAGCGTCACCCCGCCGCCGTTCCCGGTGCTGCTGTGGTTGTGGAACTCGATTAAGATCGCGGTGATCACCGCTATCGGCATCGTCACGCTGTCCACCACCTGCGCCTATGCCTTTGCCCGCATGCGCTTTCGCGGTAAAAGTACGTTATTGAAAAGCATGCTGATTTTCCAGATGTTCCCGGCGGTGCTGTCGCTGGTGGCGCTGTATGCGTTGTTCGATCGCCTGGGCCAGTACATTCCGTTTATCGGCCTGAACACCCACGGCGGGGTGATCTTCGCCTATATGGGCGGCATTGCGCTGCACGTCTGGACCATCAAGGGCTACTTCGAAACCATCGACAATTCGCTGGAGGAAGCGGCAGCGCTGGATGGCGCCAGCCCGTGGCAGGCCTTCCGCCTGGTGCTGCTGCCGCTGTCGGTGCCGATTTTGGCGGTGGTGTTTATTCTGTCGTTTATCGCCGCGATTACCGAGGTGCCGGTAGCGTCTTTGCTGCTGCGCGACGTCAACAGCTACACGCTGGCGGTAGGGATGCAGCAATATCTGAACCCGCAAAACTATTTATGGGGCGACTTTGCCGCTGCGGCGGTGTTGTCGGCCATTCCAATTACCGCCGTATTCCTGCTGGCTCAACGCTGGTTGGTGGGTGGCCTGACGGCCGGCGGGGTGAAAGGTTAAGGTTTTTGCCACTGCAATGCGCTTGATGTACTTCAGTTCTTTCCGATCAATACCTGTGTCTTCGGCGGCCCTAGGGGCCGCCATTTTTATGTCGGTTATTCGCGTTTCAAGCGGTCGGTATTGGCCAAATAGAGAGTCACGACCAGCAGCAATATCGCTCCGGCATAAATCAAGGTATCGAATGGGTTTTTATGATCCACTATGATCAAACGAATAATCGCGGTAATGCCGATATAGATGAAATAGCGCAGCGGAAAATGATATCCCGACTCAAAATACTTGACGATCAAGGCGATGAACTCAAAATACAGAAAGTAAATCACGATGCCTTCGATCAACAGATAAGACGATGATTCCTCGCTGTTTACAAACAAGACTTTCGCCAAGTGAATAGTTTCTTTCACCAAAAAAACGATCAGGATCGCCGCCAGCAGCAGCAGCCCGACGTTCAGCACCCGCTGTAACCCCTTCGCAATCATTATCGAGCGCGATGTTTTCGCCATAAGAACCCCCCTTAAATACCGCTAAAATTATCCGCGCATCCTAACATAGGCATTATCTTAAAATTTATATCCTCAATGAAATCTCATTAAACTCAATTTAATTCAAAAGGTTACATTAGGACATTTCTGGTTGATATATTTGTAGCAAATTGAAATGTCAACTATGATGGGACATAGATCTTTACATAAAACTAATAACCTCGAATTAACAAGGGAATTCTTTATGCGCGCTAAACTTAACGGACTGGTCGCGGCGGGCCTGTTTACCTGTGCATTAACCGGCCACGCCGCCGGCCTGGTCACTCCTGATAACGATCTGCGTAACGATCTTGCCTGGTTGTCCGATCGCGGCGTGATTAACGTCAGCTTGTCCACCTGGCCGTTGAGCCAGGAAGAAATCAGCTCGGTTATTTCACAAGCCAAGCCGGTAACCAGTACCGAGAAAAGCGTCATTGACCGTGTTCAGCGCCGTGTCGATGCCCTGAAAGCCAATATTCGCGTCAGCGGCTACGCCTCTACCGACAAACCCGGCACCCCACAGGGCTTCGGCCAGAATGAATATGCTGATGACCGCCTGACTATCGGCGCAGGTGCCAACGGCGAGTTCTGGGACGTGCGCGTCCAGGGTTCTGTCGAGGGCGATCAACGCGTCAGCGACGGTTCAAAATTCAACCTGAATGGCTCCTACGGTGCAGTAAAAATCTGGAACCAATGGCTGTCCTTCGGTGAAGTCTCCCAATGGTGGGGCCCGGGTTACGACGGCAGCCTGATTCGCTCCGACGCCGCTCGCCCGGTGGCCGGCTTTATGCTGCAACGCGCCGACCAGTCTCCGTTTGAAACGCCTTGGCTGTCTTGGATTGGCCGCTGGCAGTACCAGCTGACCGCAGGCCAGCTGTCGCAATATGCTGCAGTTCCCCATACCAAGTTGATTGGCGGTCGTTTCACCATGATGCCGACCGACTTCGTGGAGCTGGGCGCCTCGCGCATCATGCAATGGGGTGGTGAAGGCCGGCCTCAGTCCTGGAGTTCTTTCTGGAATGCGTTTGCCGGCAAGGATAACGATGACTCTGGCAAAGGCAACGATCCGGGCAACCAGCTTGCCGGCTTCGATTTCAAGCTGAAAATGCAGCCGCTGATTGGCCTGCCGGTAAGCTTGTATGGTCAGTTGGTGGGTGAAGATGAAGCAGGTATGTTGCCTTCACAAAACACCTATTTACTGGGGCTGGAAGGGCACCCTGAATGGGGCACGACCACCATCAACTGGTCTATCGAAGGGGCTGATACCCGCGCCGATATGAACCGCAAAAACTATGTGTATAACCATTACATCTACAAAGGCGGCTACTATCAGCAGGGTTATCCGCTGGGCCACGCGATGGGCGGCGATGGCCAAATGTTGTCCGGCCGTGTAGAGCTGGTGCTGGATGACAGCCAACGCTGGAGCACCCGTTTGGTGTACGCCAAAGTGAACCCGAACAGCCAGTCAATCAACCAGGCGTTCCCGAAATCCGACACGCTGAAAGGCATTCAGCTCGGCTGGGGTTACACCCTGGATTCCCAGGTCAAGTTTGATACCAGCCTGTGGTATACCGATAACAATGCCAGCAAAGCCGATGACGTGGGCGCAGGCATCAGCTTCGAAGTGCCTATCAATCTGTAAGCATCCAGATGTAAAAAAACCCGCCGCGGCGGGTTTTTTGTTGGCATCAATCGGATACAGCTATTAACGCCATTCTTTAAAGCGGTTGATCAGCGCATTGGTTGAGCTGTCGTGGCTGCTGACTTTCTCGTCACCCGCCAACTCCGGCAGGATGCGGTTAGCCAGCTGTTTGCCCAGCTCTACGCCCCACTGGTCGAAAGTGAAGATGTTCAGGATCGCGCCCTGGGTGAAGATTTTGTGTTCATACAGCGCAATCAGGCTGCCCAGGCTGAACGGCGTGATCTCACGCAGCAGGATGGAGTTGGTCGGGCGGTTGCCTTCAAACACCTTGAACGGCGCCACGTGTTTGACTTCTTCCGCAGTCTTGCCCTGAGCGGCGAACTCTTCTTCCACCACTTCCAACGACTTGCCGAACGCCAGCGCCTCGGTCTGCGCGAAGAAGTTCGACAGCAATTTAGCGTGGTGGTCGCTCAGCGGGTTGTGGCTGATGGCCGGCGCGATAAAGTCGCAAGGAATCAGCTTGGTGCCCTGGTGAATCAGTTGGTAGAACGCGTGCTGGCCATTGGTGCCCGGCTCGCCCCAGATGATTGGGCCCGTCTGGTAATCCACCGGATTGCCGTTACGGTCTACGTATTTACCGTTCGATTCCATATTGCCTTGCTGGAAGTAAGCGGCAAAACGGTGCATGTACTGGTCGTACGGCAAAATCGCTTCAGTCTCTGCGCCGAAGAAATTGTTGTACCAGATGCCGATCAGCGCCAGCAGTACCGGCAGGTTTTGCTCCGCCGGCGTTTGCGCGAAGTGTTTGTCCATCTCGTGCGCGCCGCTCAGCAGCTGTTCGAAATTCTCATAGCCCAGCGACAGCGCGATAGACAGGCCAATCGCCGACCACAGCGAGTAACGGCCGCCGACCCAGTCCCAGAACTCGAACATATTGGCTGTATCAATACCAAACTCACCTACCGCCTTGCTGTTGGTGGACAGTGCCGCAAAGTGTTTCGCCACGTGCTTTTGATCGCCGGCGGTGTTCAGGAACCAGTCGCGCGCGCTGTGAGCGTTGGTCATGGTTTCCTGAGTGGTGAAGGTTTTGGACGCCACCAGGAACAGCGTGGTTTCCGGGTTCAGCGGTTTGAGCGTTTCGGCGATATGGGTGCCGTCAACGTTGGAGACAAAATGCATATTCAGGTGATTTTTGTAAGGGCGCAGCGCTTCGGTCGCCATATAAGGGCCGAGATCCGAACCGCCGATACCGATATTCACCACGTCGGTAATCGCTTTGCCGGTGTAGCCTTTCCAGTCGCCGCCAATCACGCGGTCGCAGAACTGTTTCATCTTGGCCAGCACCGCGTTCACTTCCGGCATCACGTCTTTGCCGTCAACGATAATCGGGCTGTTGCTGCGGTTGCGCAGGGCAACGTGCAGTACCGCACGGTCTTCGGTACGGTTGATTTTCTCGCCGGCAAACATCGATTTGATCGCGCTTTGCAGATCGGTCTCTTTCGCCAGTGCCTGCAGCTTCTCCAGCGTTTCTGCGGTAATGCGGTTTTTTGAGTAGTCCACCAGCATCTGATCGTTGAAGGTGGCCGAGAAGCGGGAGAAGCGCTCTTTGTCCTGAGCGAACAGATCGCTGATCCGGACGTCTTTCATCTGTTCAAAATGTTGCTGCAGGGCTTGCCAAGCAGCGGTTTGACTAGGATTGATATTTTTCATAGCAACACTCTTAGGCTTGAGAATAAATGTGACGTGGTTGCCCGATTGTAGCCTGTTCGACCGTGATTATGATCTCTTTTCTTGCGATAGGCGCTAACTGTCAAACGTCCCCTGCATCGTTTCAGCCATTCCCCTATACTTTTGGATAACAGCCTGTTATCGGGGTTGCCGAACTGTCACTGAAATGTGCCATTGTTGCTGATAACCAATTCGAGAAGGACCTCCGCCATGGAATTATCTGCCCCACTGATGTTGGTTGTCATCGGGTTAAGTTCACTGCTGGCGCAATGGCTGGCCTGGCTGTTGAGACTGCCGGCCATTTTGCCGCTGCTGCTGTTTGGCATCGTGCTGGGGCCGGCAGTGCATCTGGTCCAGCCGGACGTGCTGTTCGGCGATCTGCTGTTCCCGCTGGTGTCGCTGTCGGTGGCGATCATTTTATTTGAAGGCGCGCTGACGCTGCGGGTAGAGGAGATACGCGGCCTGGGCGGCGTGGTGCGTAACCTGGTGACCATCGGCATGCTGATGACCTTCCTGGTGATCGGCGTCGCCTGCTGGTGGCTACTGGACTTTCCGCCCGAGCTGGCAGCGCTGATCGGCGCGGTTACGGTGGTGACCGGGCCTACGGTGATAGCCCCGCTGATGCGCGTGGTGCGGCCCAATGCCAATATCAACCAGGTGCTGCGCTGGGAAGGGATAGTGATCGACCCGGTTGGCGCTATCTTCACCCTGTTGGTATTTGAATTTATCGTGCTGAAGCAGCATTCGGAGTCCTATACCCACCTGTTCTGGACGCTGGGCATCACCGTCGCCGTCGGCCTGGCGATCGGCGCGCTGTTCGGTTATCTGCTGGGGCTGGCGCTGCGCCGCGTCTGGCTGCCGCGCTACCTGCAAAACCTGGCGGTACTGGCGATCATGTTGACCGCCTTTGGCGTGTCCAACGCCATTGCCGACGAATCCGGCCTGTTGACCGTGACGGTGATGGGCATTTGGCTGGCCAATATGCGCGATGTGGATACCAGCGACATTCTGGCATTCAAGGAAGAGCTGTCGGCTATCCTGATTTCTGCGCTGTTTATCATTCTGGCGGCGCGGCTGGATATTCATGCGCTGTGGAACATGGGCTGGCCGCTGTTGGGCCTGCTGCTGGCGGTACAGTTTATCGCCCGGCCGCTGTGCATTGCGGTGTCGACCTGGCGTTCTTCCCTGCATTGGCGCGATCGCCTGCTGCTGTGCTGGATCGCCCCACGCGGCATCGTCGCCGCCGCAGTCAGTTCGCTGTTTGCCCTGACATTGCAACGCAGCGGTTATCAGGGCGCCGATCGGCTGGTGACCGTGGTGTTCGCCGTCATCATCGGCACCGTGGTGTTGCAGAGCCTGACCAGCGGCATGATGGCGCGCTGGCTGCGAGTACAGCAGCAAAAACCGCGTGGCGTGCTGATCGTCGGCGCCAACAGCGTGGCGCGCATGCTGGCGCAGGCGTTGATAAAAATGAACATCCCGGTGCTTGTCACCGACAGCAGTTGGGAATATTACCGCCAGGCGCGGATGGAGGGCATTCCCGCCTATTATGGGCATGCTTACTCCGAACATGCCGAGAACTACCTCGATCTGAGCGATACCGCGCAGGTGTTGGCGCTCTCGCCCAATCGCCATCAGAATGCGCTGGCGGTGTACCACTTCGGCCATCTCTTTGGTGACGAACAGGTCTTCGCCATCCGCTCCGGCGCACCGCTGAAAGGGCGTGGCAACAGCGCGGAAAGCTCGCGCTTCCGCCGGCACGAAATCCTGTTCAATCAAGAGGCTACCTACGGCCGGTTAAGCAGCCTGATCGCCAAAGGCGCCACCATCAAAGCCACCAAGCTGAACGAAAACTTTGGCTGGCTGGAATATCTGGAAAAACATCAGGGCGTTATTCCGCTGTTGTGCCAACGCGAGGACGGCAAGCTGCAACCGATAGGCACCGGTTTTGTCCCCGCCATACCCTGCACGCTGATAGCGCTAGTGCAAATTGAAAATACCTCAACGTCTGACCGTTGACACAAGCGCAATAACCGGCTATTCCTATCAGCCTACTTGCGCACCCGGTGCGCAAGCCAGAAGAGGCGCGTCGCCCAGGTAGAGTGTCAGAGGAGCCGTTTTCCCATGACGGCACTTGAGGGGGAGCGACGCCGAGGTAGGGTGATGTACGGCATTCATCGTATCGGCTACAGGGGCTGAATCCCCTGGGTTGTCACCAAAGTTTGCCCCGCGGGGGCAATCAGCAAGGTGGGGCGCTTCTGGGTGTATCGTAGTTTCAACCTCTACGTCTGCCCCCTGTTTATCGCTCTCCCCTTGTGCCAAGGCTATGGAAAAAAGTGCTCTCAAAATAGGGCAACCCTGACACGAGGTTTTACATGAACCAAGCAGCACCCCAAAATTCTACCGTTGTGGCTAAATTCGGCGGCACCAGCGTTGCCGACTATGCAGCCATGAACCGCAGCGCCGACGTCGTGCTCGCCAATCCTCAAGTGCGCCTGGTGGTCCTGTCCGCTTCGGCGGGCGTCACCAATCTGCTGGTCGCGCTGGCTGAAGGCTGCGATGGTGACAAACGCAGCGCCCGGCTCGATGAAATCCGCCGCATCCAGTACGCCATTCTCGACAGCCTCGACAAGCCGGCGGTGATCCGCGACGAAATCGACCGCATGCTGGAAAACATCGCCATGCTGTCCGAAGCGGCAGCGCTGGCGACCTCTACGGCGCTGACCGACGAGCTGGTCAGCCACGGCGAACTGATGTCCACCCTGCTTTTCGTTGAGATCCTGCGGAGCCGCAACGTGCAGGCTGAGTGGTTTGACGTGCGCAAAGTGATGCACACCGACGATCATTTCGGCCGCGCCACGCCGGACAGCACCGCATTGCACGAACTCACCCAAACCCTGCTCAAGCCGCGCCTGCAAGAAGCGCTGGTGGTCACTCAAGGCTTTATCGGCAGCGAGCCGAAGGGCCGCACCACCACGCTGGGCCGCGGCGGCAGCGATTACACGGCCGCCCTGTTGGGCGAAGCGCTGAACGTCAGCCGGGTAGATATCTGGACCGACGTACCGGGCATCTACACCACCGACCCTCGCGTTGTCCCTACGGCGAAGCGCATCGACAGAATCACCTTTGAAGAAGCGGCTGAAATGGCCACCTTCGGCGCGAAAGTGCTGCACCCGGCGACCCTGCTGCCGGCAGTACGCAGCGATATTCCGGTGTTTGTCGGTTCCAGCAAAGATCCGTCCGCCGGCGGCACCCTGGTGTGCAATACCACCAAAAACCCGCCGCTGTTCCGTGCATTGGCATTGCGCCGCAAGCAAACCCTGTTAACGCTGCACAGCCTCAATATGCTGCACGCACGCGGTTTCCTGGCCGAAGTGTTCAGCATTCTGGCGCGCCACAACATTTCGGTGGATTTGATCACCACCTCCGAAGTCAGCGTGGCGCTGACCATGGACACCACCGGCTCCACCTCCACCGGCGGCAGCCTGCTGACCACCTCGCTACTGACCGAGTTGTCGTCGCTGTGTCGGGTAGAAGTGGAGGAGAACCTGGCGCTGGTGGCGATAATCGGCAACAAGCTTTCCCAGGCCTGCGGCGTGGGCAAAGAGGTGTTCGGCGTGCTTGACCCGTTCAATATCCGCATGATCTGCTACGGCGCCAGCAGCTACAACCTGTGCTTCCTGGTACCGGGCGATGACGCCGAACAGGTAGTACGTACTCTGCACCACAATCTGTTCGAATAACCGGATCTCATCCCATTGCGGGCGCAGCAGGCTGCGCCCCTACTTCTAAAAAAGGCCGTTCATCATTCGCAGGGGGTCCTGCACGCTGAACCCGCAAAAACACAACGCCATCCCGCAGTTCCCTTTTTGGCTAAGGAAAACCACATTCATGCTGGCATTACTAACCCGATTATTCCCCCTGTGGGCGGTGCTGCTCGCCGCCGCCGCCTACGCTACGCCCACCACCTTCACCGGTATTGGCCCGTACGTCAGCCCGCTGCTGATGCTGATCATGTTCGCCATGGGCGTCACGCTGCGGCTGGATGACTTCAAGCGCGTGCTGTCTCGCCCCGCGCCGGTGGCTGCGGGCATCTTTCTGCATTACCTGATCATGCCGCTGGCGGCCTGGTTGCTGGCGATGCTGTTCCATATGCCACCGGATCTTTCCGCCGGTATGGTGCTGGTCGGCAGCGTCGCCAGCGGTACCGCTTCCAACGTGATGATCTATCTGGCAAAAGGAGACGTTGCGCTGTCGGTGACCATTTCGGCGGTCTCCACGCTGGTGGGCGTATTCGCCACGCCGCTGCTGACCCGCCTGTATGTCGATACCGAAATCAGCGTCGATGTCATGGGCATGCTGCTGAGCATCCTGCAGATCGTCGTGATCCCGATTGGCCTCGGCCTGATCGTGCATCACACCTTTACCAAAACCGTCAAACGTATCGAGCCGTTCCTGCCGGCGCTGTCGATGATCTGCATCCTGGCGATCATCAGCGCGGTGGTCGCAGGCAGCCAGAGCCACATCGCCTCTGTCGGGCTGGTGGTGATCATCGCGGTGATCCTGCATAACGGCATCGGGCTGCTGAGCGGCTACTGGGGCGGCAAGTTGTTCGGCTTCGACGAATCCACCTGCCGCACGCTGGCCATTGAAGTCGGCATGCAGAACTCCGGGCTGGCGGCGACGCTGGGCAAGATTTACTTCTCACCGCTGGCCGCGCTGCCGGGTGCCCTGTTCTCCGTGTGGCATAATCTCTCCGGCTCTCTGCTGGCAGGTTACTGGTCCGGGCGGCCAATCAAGAAAAAATAATCTCATTCCGGGGCGCAGCCATTTGCGCCCCGCTCCACTTCTGCGAAATTTCGTATTTCCTCCCGGTTGGATTGTCATAATTATCCCCATCCCTTATTATCCCCCGACAAAATAAAATTCAGATTCTTCTTAATCCTGCCGATAACCGGGAGTAAGAGCGAAAAAGAAAAAACCCAACAAGTGGATCTTATTACCTCCTTTGGGGTAATTGACGGGCATGCATTGAAAAATAAAAACAAGCAGCCTAATTATTATTGGAAAGAATAAAAACCCACCTTCTTATTTGCCCTGAGCAATAAAAGAACCCCGCAATGTGATTGTCGCTCGCTGTTTCGGGCCGGCCGCCGGCCGTCCGTTATTGACCTCATGGATTGAGCAGGCTGCCCCCGGCGGCTTCTCATAATGGATTACAATGATTAAAAAAACTGCCGCCCTGGCGCTGCTGTTCAGCACCGCACTCCCCGCCGCTACCCTGCCCGAAATGGGCGATTTTTCACCGATGAGCGAATCACGTCGCGCCCTGCAAGACAGCACGCGTGAAGTGAATCAGCAGATAGAACAGCGCCGTTATCAGCAGCTCAAGCAGCAACAATTGTTGGCGGAACCTGCGCCTGCAGCCCCGACGCTGCCGCATTCTGCGCAGTGCCTGCCGATCGCAGGCGTGTATTTACAGGGGATCACCCTGCTGTCTGCGAAGGATTTGGCGGCGCTGAGCGCACTGCCGCAACGCTGTATCAGCAGCAATGACATTAACCGACTGACGCGTGAATTAACCCGCTTATACGTTGATAAAGGCTACATCACCGCGCGCGTGCAATTTATTCGCCCTAATGCCGATGGCGAATTAGGGCTGCGGGTCACCGAAGGGTTTATCGAAAAAATAGAGGGCGGCGACCGCTGGGTGAATAGCCAATTATTATTCCCCGGGCTCGAAGGCAAGCCCTTGAAATTAACTCAGCTCGATCAGGGATTGGATCAGGCCAATCGTTTGCAATCAAACAAAACCCGGCTGGATATATTGCCCGGCACCCAAACGGGCGGTTCTATTATTCGCCTGAATAACCAGCACGCCAAGCCCTGGCAACTGACCGCCACGGCGGACAATTATGGCCAAAAAACGACCGGTCAGTGGCTGGCGCGCACGACCGCCACGCTGGACAGCCCATTCGGCCTGTCGGATTTCGTCAGCCTGAACGCCACCAGCACGCTGACAAACCCGGCGCAGCGCTATAACCGCGCCTACACCCTGCTCTATTCCCTGCCCTATGGCGCTTTCACCTTCAGCGGATTCGCCAGCTATTCGGAATACGTGAACCATCAACAGCTGACGTTCAACCGCTATAAGCTGCACGGCCAGACTCAGCAATACGGCCTGCGCGGCGACTATGTGTTTTACCGCGATCGCGATCAGATCAACACCTTCAACGGCCAGCTCACCCATAAACGCATCGATAACTATTTCGACACCGTGCGCATCGGCCTCAATAGCCCAACGCTCAGCCTGTTTGAGCTGGGGATCAACCACCTGCAGATCCTGCCCACCGGCCTGATCAGCGCCAACCTTAGCGTGGAGCAGGGATTACCCTGGTTTGGCGCGGATCGCCACGCCGCTGCCGGGCTACCCGACGCTCAATTCACCAAGGGCAAACTGTTTGCCAACCTCAGCCAACGTGTGCAGCTTGCCGGTTCAACTTATCAGCTCAGCAACCTGCTGTATGGGCAATACAGCCGCGACAGCCTGCCTGGCGTGGAATGGCTCAGCCTGACCGACCGCAGTGCGATCCGCGGGTTCAGCCGCAGCACGCTGTCCGGCGACAACGGTTGGTATCTGCAAAATACCCTCTCGCGCAGCGTCAACCTGGGCCAGAGCACCCTCACCCCGCGCGTCGGCGCCGACGTCGGCCGGGTCCTGCCGCGCGACAACCGGCCATCAGGCTGGCAAAGCAGCGCCGGTCTGAGTACCGGTGCCACTCTGCGTTACCGGCGGGCAATTCTCGACATAGAAGCCAGCCGTGGCTGGATCCTCTCCGGGCACCCGATGCCCGATGATCCGATCCAGCTACTGGCACGCTTCTCATACACCTTTTAGTCAGCGCTTTTTTGCACTACCACAGCGATATAGGGAGATACATGGATGAAAAATAATAACTTCAGGCTTTCCGCAGCGGGCAAGCTGGCCGCGTCACTGGCGATTATTCTCGCCTCGTACGGCGCCGGCTACGCGGGGGAGATCGTGGCGGCCAACGGGGCTAATGGCCCCGGCGTTTCAACCGCCGCCACCGGCGCGCAGGTAATCGACATCGTGACGCCCAACGATCACGGACTGTCGCATAACCAGTATCAGGACTTTAACGTCAATCAACCCGGCGCCGTGCTGAATAACTCACGCGACGCCGGGCTGTCGCAGCTGGCCGGCCAACTGGGCGCCAACCCAAATTTGAATGGCCAGGCAGCCAGCGTGATCCTCAATGAAGTGATCAGCCGCAACCCGTCACTGTTGCACGGCCAACAGGAAATCTTCGGTATGGCGGCCGACTACGTGCTGGCGAATCCGAATGGTATCAGCTGCGACGGCTGCGGCTTTATCAATACCAGCCGTTCATCGCTGGTGGTGGGTAACCCGTTGGTGGAAAACGGCATGCTGCAAGGCTACAGTACGCTGGGCAACCACAATGTCTTGAGCCTTGAAGGTAAGCTGAACGCCGGTGGCGTGCTGGATCTGATCGCGCCGAAAATCGACAGCCGTGGCGAGGTGATCATCGCACCGGCATTCGATAAAAAAACCGGAAAAATGGTGTCGGATATTAATGCCATCAGCGGCAATAACCGCCTATCGCGCGATGCGCGAGTGCTCAGCAGCGAGCAGCCGCTGAGCGCGCTGGATAGCTACTACCTCGGCAGCATGCAGGCCGGGCGCATCAACATCATCAACACCGCGGCGGGCAGCGGCGTGAAGCTGGCAGGCAACCTGCGGGGCAGCGACGAAATCAGCGTGAAAGCCTATGACATTCGCGCCGAGAGCCAGATCAGCAACGCAAGCACCCAGCATGACAGCAATGAGAACTACCAAAACTATCGCGGCGGCATCTACATCAACGACCGCAGCACCAACCAGAAACTGACCCGTACCGAGCTGGCGGGCAAAAATATCAGCCTGCTGGCCGATAACAGCAACCACCTGAGCGCCACCGATATTCGCGGCGATGAGATAAAGCTGCAAGGCGCCAGCCTGACGTTAGACGGCCAACAACTGAAGCAAACCCAGGGTCAGACCAACGACCGATGGTTCTATTCCTCGCAGTACGACGTTACGCGGGAAAATGAGCAGCTCCAGCAGGTTGGCAGCACCATTACCGCGACCAAAAACGCCACGCTGACCGCCACGGTGCAAGATGTGAAGTTGCTCGGCGCCACGGTTACAGCAGGCGACGCGCTAAAAATCGAAGCCAGGCGCGATGTGCAGATCGCCGGGTTGGTCGAGCGGGACAAAACCAGCGAACGCGGTTACCAGCGCAACCACACTTCCAGCCTGCGCACCGGCAATTGGAGCAACAGCAACGCAACCGAGAGCCTGAAGGCCAGCGATTTGCGCGCCGGCGGTGAACTGGATCTGACGGCCGGCAATAACCTGGTCACTCAGGGAGCCAAGGTCCACACGAAGGGCAACCTCACGATAAACGCCAAAGAACGGATCAACATCGACGTACAAAAGACCGTCAATACGAAAACGGTTAGCGACAATACAACCTCATGGGGCGGGATCGGCGGCGGCAATAATCAAGACAACAGCAACCGCCGCGAGATCAGCAACGCCTCCGAACTGACCGCCGATGGCGTGTTGAGGCTCAACGGCAAACAGGGCGTGACCATTACCGGCAGCAAAGCGAGAGGCAAACAGGGCGGCTTCGTCGAAGCCACCGCCGGTGGCCTGCGTATTGATAACGCCCTCAGCACCACCGTGGACAAGATTGATGCCCGCACGGGCACCGTTTTCAACATCACCAGCAGCTCGCAGAAATCCAACAACAGCCACCAGCAGACTACCGGCAGTGAGCTGGTTTCCGATACCAATCTGCAGTTGGTCAGCCATAAAGATACCGACGTGGTAGGCAGCCAGGTGAGCAGCGTCGGCAAACTGGACGTCCGCTCCGGCGGCAATATCAACGTCAAGGCCGCCGAACAGCAGCAAAACATCGACGAACAGAAAACAGCGCTCGCCATCAACGGCTATGCCGACGAAAAAGGCGATAAGCAATACCGTGCAGGTCTGCGCATCGAACATACCCGCGACAGCGAGAAAACCACCCGCACCGAGCATCAGGCCGCCATGCTGAGCGGCGGCAGCGTGGCGCTGAACGCAGATAAAGACGTGACCTTCAGCGGTTCCAAACTGGTCGCCACTCAGGGCGATGCCAGCATCAGCGGCGATAATGTCGCTTTTCTGGCGGCCGATAACAAAACCGCCTCTGACACCGAACAAACCAACATCGGCGGCGGCGTCTATTACACGGGCGGCATCGACAAACTCGGTTCCGGCATCGAGGGGGGCTATGAGAACAGCAAAACCCATGCAGAAAGCAGCAAGGCCGTCACCTCCGGTACCCATGTCGCAGGCAACCTGACCATTACCGCTAAAAATCGGCTCACCCAGCAGGGCGCGCAGCATCAGGTAGGTGGGAAATATCAGGAAAACGTCGCCAACGTCTCCCATCTTGAGGCCACTAACAGCGAGAGCAGCACTACCCGCAAAACAGACGTCGGCGTGGATATCGGCGCTAACGTCGATTACAGCGCGGTCACCCGCCCGGTCGAACGCGCGGTGGGCAAAGTTGCCCAGTTGGACGCCAACGGCGTAATTAACGAAATCGGCGGTATCGGCGCGCCGAATGTCGGGCTGGATATCGGTGCCAAGGGCGGCAGCAGTGAAACACGCACCGGCGATTCAAAGGCGGTAGTCAGTAAAATTACCGCCGGAGAGATAGAGGTGACCGCCACCGGCGAGGTCCACGATCGCGGTACCCAATATCAGGCGACTCAAGGTGCAGTCACGCTGACGGCGGACAGCCATCGCAGTGAGGCGGCGGAAAACCGCCAACAGGAAAACCACAGCGAAACTCACGGCAGCGCCGGCTTACGCGTCTATACCACCACCGGCAGCGATTTGACTGTGGACGCCAAAGGCGAAGGCGGCAGCAAACGCAGTGAAAGTTCGGCCAGCCAGGCGGCCACCGGCAGCATCGGCGCCGCCAAGGGTATCGACATCCGGGTTAAAAAGGACGCCGTTTATCAGGGCACCGCGCTGGACGCCGGTGACGGCAAAGTGCGGGTGAAAGCCGAAGAGGGCAACATCCGTTTTGATCAGGCCACCGATACCCACCATGAGAGCCACAGTGGCTTCACGGTCAAGGCCTCGGCCAAAGGCGGCTCCACGCCAGAAACCAAAAACGTTGGCGTCGGGTTAGGCGGTGGTCGCAGTCAGGGTGAAAGCGACGGCAGTTACGCACACGTCAGCAACATCGGCGGCAAACAGGGCGTGGAGCTGGATGCAGGCCGCGATCTGTCGCTGCAAGGCAGCGTACTGACCAGCGACGGTGACGTTACGCTCAAGGCGGGCAATCAGGTTGCACTGACGGCAGCGGACGCCCACCAGAGGCGTAAAGATGACAGCCTGTCGGGCAATGTCGATCTCGGTGGCAACAGCACCGACTCCGCCAAAAAGAGCGGCGGCGGCATCTCCCTTGGCGGCGCATTTGATATCGCCAAGGTGGATGAATCCTCCACCACCCATCAGGGCGGCAAGATCACCAGCGGCGGTGCCGTGAAGATTACCGCCGGCGGCACGGGGAGTAACGCGTTGCATTTACAGGGGGCTGAAGTCACCGGTAATAGCGCCACGCTCGAAGCGAAAAACGGCGGTATCGTGCTGGAGTCGGTGCAAAACCAGGAGCAGAAAAACAATCTGAACCTGGGGCTGAAGGCCAACGCCAAAGGCGGTCAATCCTTCAACAAGGATGCCAACGGCCAGGTTGACGCCACCAGCGGCAGCGACACTCACACCCTGGGTGCCGGCGTGAAGGTCGGCGTGGATAAACTGGAGAAAACCACTCAGGGCAATACCCTGATTAACGCCGGGAAAGTGACGCTCAACAGCGGTAAAGATACCCGACTGGCCGGCGCCAGAGTGGACGCCGATCAGGTGCAGGGCAAGATCGATGGCGATCTGCACGTCGAAAGCCGCAAAGACAGCGAAAGCAGCGTGAAGGTTAATGTGGATGTCGGCCTGAGCCACACCAACGATCCGGCCAGCAGCATCACCTCCAAATTGTCGAAAGTGGGCACCCCGCGCTATGCGGGTAACGTGAAAGAGAAGCTGGAAGGCGGCATCAATAAAGTGGCCACAGCGACCACCGATAAGTACAACAGCGTAGCGCGTCGCCTCGATCCTAAGCAGGACACCACCGGTGCGGTCAGTTTCAGCAAGGCCGATGGCAAGGTGACGCTGCCGGAAACACCGGCTGGCGCAAAAGAGAAAGGCCCCTTGTGGGATCGCGGCGCTCGCTTCCTGGGCAACAAGTCCAAAGAAGCCCTGACCGGCCCTGCCGGGCTGCAAGGGCAGTTCAAGGTGAACGCCGATGTGGTCGATAACGATGCGGTTGGCGTGCAGTCCGCCATCAGCGGGAAAAATGGCGTTGCGCTGAACGTGCAAGGCGAAACCCACCTGACCGGCGGTGAAATCCGCAGCCGGCAGGGCCAGGTAGCGCTGGGTAACGGCAAGGTGGAACAGCAGGACGTGGCGGGCAACCGCTATCAGGGCGGCGGGCACCTTGATGCGGCGGCGTCTGCCGGCGCGCTGCTCGGTATCGCCGGTAAAAGCGTCGTCAAACTGGAAACGCCGGTTGGCGGCTACATCAATAATCAGGCCGCCGATGCCAAGGCGGGGATCTTTTCGGGTAAATAACCCGCGGTAAATAAACCTGGCACTGCCCCCGGCTTAACCGGGGGCAGTTTTTTACAGGGTGCTCGGCGTATCGTCCCACTCACGCTCATCATCGCGTTCATCCTGATCCAGCACGTTATACGCCACGGCGCAAAACAGCGAGTTCAGGCGTTTCATATCCCCCAACAACCCCAGATGCAGCGAACTGGTTTCGATGCTTTGCACGTTTTGCTGATGCAGACGATCGACGTGCGCATGCGCGTAACGGCGATCCAGAATGCGAAAACGGTGTTTGGAGCGTCGCAGCCGTTTGGCGCTGGTAAGATCGCCGGACAGGAACACCGACAGGCTTAGGCGCAGGTTGCCGACCAGCCGCTCATGCAGCGTATCCAGCTCCGCCAACCCTTCCGCCGAGAACGCCCGCCGCGCCGCGTGCGATTTCGCCGCCACATCGCCGGTCATGCGCTCAATGATGTCCCCGGCCTGCTCCAGGTTCAGCGCCATTTCGATGATTTCCGCCCAACGGCGCGAATCCTCTTCGCCCAAATCCTCTTTCTGGATCTGAGCCAGATACAGCTTGATGGCGGTATACAGCACGTCGACATCGTCGTCCAACCGGCGTACCTCTTTATCCTGCCCATTCTTGCCGTGCAGCACTTCGCGGAGCAGGATCATCATGTGTTCCACCACGTCGCCCATACGCAGGGTTTCACGCGCCGCATTGGCCAGCGCCAGCGTCGGCGTATCCAGCGCGCTGGCGTCCAGATGCCGCGGCCGCAAGCGGGGATCGTCGGCCGCCACATCGGCGATCAGGGTTTCGCATAAACGCGCCATCGGCCCGGCCAGCGGGATCAGTATCAGGCAGCGGATCAGGTTGTAGAAGACATGAAAGTAGATCACCAGTTCTTCGTTTTCGCCCGGCAATCGAGTCATTACCTCTGCCAGATAAGAGACAAACGGCAGCACCAGCACGCAGCCTATCAGCTTGAACAGCAGGCTGCCGAGCGCCACCCGACGGCCGGCGGCGTTCTGGCCGCTGGTATTGATGACCGCCAACAGGCCACTGCCGAGATTGGCGCCAATCACCAGACACAGCGCCACTTTCAGCGAGATCACGCCGGATGCGGTCAGGGTGGCGGTCAGCAACACTGCCGCCAGGCTGGAATAGCTGACGATGGCGAACAGCGCGCCGGTAAGGGCATCCAGCATCACGTCGCCGGTCAGCGACGAGAACAACACTTTCACACCCGCCGCCTGGGTTATGGGCGTCGCGGCGGCCACGATCAGCTCCAGCGCCAGTACGATCAGCCCGAGGCCGATGCACACGCGCCCCATTTGGCCAACCCGGGTTTGCTTGCGGCTGAGGAACAGGAAAACGCCTACCAAAATCAACAGCGGCGACAACCAGGAAAGATCGAAGGTCAGCACCCGTGCCATCAAGGCGGTGCCGACGTCGGCGCCCAGCATGATCACCAGCGCAGGCGCCAGCCCCACCAGCCCTTGCGCGACGAAAGAGGTGACCAGCAGCGCGGTGGCGTTGCTGCTTTGCACCAGCGCGGTTACGCCGATACCGGAGACGAACGCCAGCGGTTTTTTCTCGACGCTGTCACTCAATACCCGGCGCAGGTTAGCGCCGTAAACCCGCATAATCCCGGTGCGCACGATGTGGGTACCCCACACTAGCAACGCCACGGAGGAAAGCAGGTGAAGAAGGGTCAACACGGAAAATACGCTCCATTAACGCCCGGCAGGAAAAATCAAATCCATACCCTATGAATTTCGGGCTGCAGGACGGCGGCAAGCGGGTGAATCCCCAGGCGCTTACCCAAGTAAGTGACTGGGGTTAGACCGCACGGCCAACACACCTGCTGCTTGAAAGGTGACGGGTATGGCAGGCTATCCTGCCTGCCGGGCGGTAGTCGGGCAGGACAGCGGTAACAGGCTGCAGACCGCATATTGGAGGGTTAACGCAACGGCAGGCATTACCCTGGAGTTATCATTGATTGCCGCAGCGAAGTCATGCAACTTCCCGTAATGTAACAGTTTCCAAGTGTAGCCCAATTTCGCTGCCGTCGGGCCGCAAATCCTCGACCGACCGGTTGAGCGCGTCAACCAGCAGCTCGACGCCACGAACCTGGACACGGTAGCGTACCACATTCCCCAGCAGGCTATGGCTGAGGATCATCCCCTCGATCCCCTGCCCGGCCGGCAGCAGCGCGATGGATTCAGGGCGTATCGCCACCTTGCCGGCGTAGCTGCGGCCGGTGAGTGCGCTCGCCTGTTCGGCACTCAGCAGGTTGTAGTTGCCGATAAACCCGGCGGCGAAGACGTTAGCCGGCTGGGTGTACAGGGTTTCCGCATCGCCGCTCTGCACGATTTGGCCCTTGTTCATCAGCACGATGCGATCCGACAACGTCAACGCCTCTTCCTGATCGTGGGTGACGAAGATTGCCGTCAGATTCAGTTCGCGCTGGATACGGCGAATCTGCTCGCGCAGGTGCTTGCGGATACGTGCATCCAGCGCCGACAGCGGCTCGTCGAGCAGCAGCAGACGCGGGCGGGTCACCAGCGATCGCGCCAGCGCTACCCGCTGACATTGCCCGCCGGACAGTTGATGCGGGTAACGCTTCGCCAGTTCGGTCAACTCCACCAGCGCCAGCACTTCCTGTACCCGCTGCTGGATCTGCCCGGCCGCCAGTTTCTGCATTTTCAGGCCAAACGCCACGTTGCCTTCAACGGTCATGTTCGGGAACAGCGCATAGCTCTGGAACACCATACCGATGCCGCGCTTTTGCGGCGGCACCGGCACCAGATCCTGGCCCTGCAGCAAGATTTGCCCGCTGTCGACCGACGTCAGCCCCGCCAGGCAACGCAGCAGCGTGGATTTACCGCAGCCGCTCGGCCCGAGCAGCGTGACGAACTCGCCCTCCTCGGCGGTGAAATCGATATCCTGAAACACCTGGGTCTGGCCGTAGTGTTTGTTGAGGCGGGTGACGGTGAGATATGCCATGCGTTAACCCTTATTTTTATTCAGCAAATTCGCCAGCCAGGTGACAATCAGCACCACGGCGAAATAAGAAATGACCAGTGCGCTGGTGAAGTGGCCGCTGCCGTTGCGCATGTTATAGAGGTAAACCTGCAGCGTTTCATACTGGCTGCCCACCAGCAGGTTGGCGAAGACGAATTCGCCAATCAGGAACGAGAACGACAGCAGCACCGCAATCATTCCGCCCTTGCGCAGGTTCGGCAGCACCACCAGCAGCGCCGCCTGCCAGGTGCTGGCGCCCAATAGGTGTGCCGCATCCATCAGATCGCGCAGGTTGATCGCCTGCATGTTGTTGCTGATGGCGCGGTAAATAAACGGCAGAGCAATAGAGAAGTAGCAGCCGATCAGGATCCAGGGCGTACCGAGCAGCGGCAGCGGATCGGCGGCGAACAGCTGCATCAGCCCGACCGCCGACACCACCGGCGGTACGGCGAACGGCAACAGGATCAGCACGTTCATCACCGCGTCCAGTTTGGGAAAATAGTACGCAATCACGAACATCATCGGCAAAATCACCACCACCGCCAGCACCAGGGTGCCGAAACAGATCAGCAACGAGTGCCACAACGCCAGCAGGAAACGGGGATCGCTCCACAACGCCGTCACCCACTTCAGGGTAAAACCGTCCGGCAGGATGGTGGCGCCCCACTGAGTGGCCAGCGCGTAAATCAGCGTCGCCGCCAGCGGTAGCAGCAGGATCAGCAACAGCAGACTGGTCACCACGCGGTGGTAGCCGGTTTCAAAACGGGACATGGCCGCCCTCCGCAACATTATGAGCGCGCATTCAGGTAACTCCTGCGCAACAGCCATTGGTGGATCAGGGTAATGAACGCCATCATCGCCACCAACAGCATCGCCAGCGCGCTGGCCAGGTTCGGGTCGAGGGAAATATCCCCCGCCACCAGCGACGAAATACGTATCGGTATCACGTTGAAATTGCCGGTGGTCAACGCATATACCGTGGCATAGGCGCCCAGCGCGTTAGCCAGCAGGATGACAAAGGTGCCCATCAGCGCCGGTGCCAGCACCGGCAGGCCGATATGCCGCCAGTAGCGCCACGGGCTGGCGCCGAGCAGCGAGGCCGACTCGCGCCAGTCCTCACGCAGCGCGTCGAACGCCGGGTACAACAGCAATACGCCCAGCGGGATCTGGAAATAGGTGTAAAGCACGATCAGTCCGGTTTTGGAGTAAAGGTTAAAGCTCTCCATCAGGCCGTACTTGCGCAGCAGCAACGTCAGGCAGCCGTTCAGCCCCAACAGGATGACAAAGGCGAAAGCCAGCGGCACCCCGGCAAAGTTGCTGGTCATATTGGTAAACGACATCACAAAATCGTGGAACCGCGTCTGGCCCAATTGACGCAGCGAGTAACTGCCGACCAGGGCAATCAGCAGCCCGTAAACGCTCGACCAGAGGGAAATCTCCAGCGAGAACTGAAACGCCTGCAAATAGAACGGCGAGGTCAGGACGTCAACGTAATTGCCCAGCCCCCAACCGCTGGTCTGGCTGAAAAAACTGCCGACCGCAATCCACACCAGCGGCGCGATTTGAAACGCGCCGAACAGCAGGATAAACGGCAGCAGGCACAGCGCGGCAATCCACTTAGCTTTCATTATTCACCCTTATGCCAACAGCGCACGGCAACGCGGCTTGTCGTGCGCTACCTGCAGCACCTCGCACAGCGTGCCGCACAGGTCGGTTTGCTGCGGGTTGGCGTCGTTCTGGCTGAAAGCCGCACCGAACACGAACAGCGGCACCTGTCGCTCCTCCGGCAATACACCACCGTGGCTGCGGTCGTCATTCATGCCGTGATCGGCCGTCACCATCACCTGATATCCGGCCCTTAACCAGTCGCCCAGATAGCGCGACAGCACGCCATCGGCATTGCGCGCCGCGTTACGGTACTGCGGTGAAGACAGGCCGAAGCGGTGCCCGGCGTCGTCGATGTTCATCGGGTGGATCAGCAGGAAATCGGGCTGATGACGGCGGCGCAGGCTTTCGGCGTCGTCAAACAGATGGGAGTCCGGGTAGCGGTCGTCGTAATAAAAATGGCCGTGCTGAATGGGCAGTTCGGCATCGTCGGTATGGCGATCGCGCGCGGCGTCGAACGGGGTACGGTTATACAGCTCACTGAACCAATGGTAGGCGGCCGCAGCGGTAGTCAGCCCTGCGGCGCGCGCATAGTGAAACACGCTTTGTTGATGCGAGAGGCGCGATACCTGGTTATGCACCACGCCGCTCTCCACCGGCGGTACGCCGGTGAGGATGCATTCATACAGCGGCCGAGAGAGCGAAGGCAGCTCGCTCTCCAGCTGATACAACCGTCCGCGCCCTGCCGCACACTCGGCCTGCAGATACCCCATGGCATCATGCGCCACCTGATAGTTCAGGCCGTCCAGCAGTACGAGGATCGTTTTCATGATGGTTTAACTCACTGCTGCATAAACATAATGACGTTTTCCTGCCACTGGCGCGGCAGCGTTTTGGCGCTTTGCTCCCAGGCCGCCGGATCGGCGATCGGGTGGGCGTTTTTATACTGTTCGGCCGGCAACAGCTTGGCTTTTACGTCGTCCGGCAGCGTCAGGTGTTCCGCACGGATCGGGCGAGCATAGCCGCGCGCCAGGTTGATCTGACCGGCGTCGGAGAAGATGTATTCACGCGCCAGCTTGGCGGCGTTCGGGTGTTTGGCGAATTTGTTGATGATGGTGGTGTAGCCTGACGTGATTGAGCCGTCGGACGGGATCAACACTTCAAAACGGGTTTTGTCGATCTGGTCGCGGTAGTTCAGGCCGTTAAAGTCCCACACCACGCCGACCTGCACTTCGCCTTTTTCCAGCGAGGCGATCACCGGGTTGCTCAGGCTCAGGCGCCCTGCCTTGGCCAACTTGCCGAAGAACTCCAGACCCGGCTTCAGGTTTTTCTCGTTGCCGCCCATGGCGTAAGTGGCCGCCAGCACGCCGCTTGCCGCCTGCGAGGCGGTACCGACGTCACCGATGGTGACCTGATAAGTACCTTTCAGCAGATCGGCCCAGCTGTGCGGGATCTCTTTCACCTGCTGTTTGTTGATAATGAAGGCGATGGTGCCGGTATAGGCCAGCGCCCAATGGCCATCCTTGTCTTTCGCCCAGCCAGGCACCTGCTCCCAGGTGGACGGCTTATAAGGTTGGGTTACCCCTTTTTGCACCGCGATGGGGCCGAATGCCGCGCCCACGTCACCGATATCCGCCGTGGCATTGCCTTTTTCCGCGTCGAACTTGGCGATTTCCTGCGCCGAGCTCATGTCGGTATCGAGATGCTTCAAGCCGTACTTGCTCTGCAGATCCTGCCAGGTGTCTTTCCAGTTGGCCCAGCTGTCCGGCATGCCGACGCTGTTGACTTCACCTTCCTTCTTGGCAGCCTGCTCCAGCGCAGCCAGATCGGGATCTGCGGCCCAGCTCATCTGGCTGGTCAGTACAATGGCACTGGTTAACACAGAAGCGCACAAACGTTTCATAACAGATGCTCCAGGTGGTAGTGTGGGAAGTGGCTGGACTAGTCCAGCAAGAACCAAGCCAATCTAACGGACGAATGTGATAATTATATGTCAGCCCAAAAAAGCAGCAGTTTTATCTCATTTACGCCTCAAGGGGCCGCCCGCTGGTCTACCTTAACGGGAGCAATACGCACTGAAATGGGGCATTTGTGGCATGAGTGAAGTATCGACTACCGTGTCGACCATCTGTCAGGCGTTGAACGCCCGTATTGTCGCGGGGGAATTTAATACTGGCGGCAAACTGCCTTCCGAACGCGCCCTGAGCGAGCAGTTTTCCACCACCCGCATTACGCTGCAGGAGGCGCTCGGCCAGTTGGAGGCGCAAGGGGTGATTTACCGTCAGGTGAGGCGCGGCTGGTTTATCTCACCGCCGCGGTTGGTGTACAACCCGTTGCAGCGCAGCCACTTCCACGCCATGGCCCAGCAGCAGGGGCGCGACGCCCACACCCAGGTGATCGACAGTGGCCACGTGCAGGCCGACGCCACCCTGGCGCGGCGGCTGGAGCTGCCGGAGGGCGCAGAGGTTTACCGCATCCGCCGGCTACGCTTTATCGACGGGCGTGCAGTGCTGTATTGCGAGCACTACCTCAACCCGGCCTACTTCGCCGGTATCCTGGATGCCGATTTGACGCAGTCGCTGACCGCGCTGTACGCAGAGCGCTACGGTATCCGTTATGGCCGGGTGCGCTTCGATATGCTGCCGACCCTGTTACCGCAAGAGGCAGCCACGATGCTGAAGGTCACCTACGGCAGCCCGTCGCTGTTTATTACCCGGGTGAACCGGGATCAACACGATCGGGTGATTGATTGCGATTTGGAGTATTGGCGCTACGACGCGCTGCACATTGATGTCGAGGCGGTGGCGAACGACGAGGGATAAGAAGGCGGGGCCAACATGTGGGCCCCTGCGAGAGGAACTGGCTGACAGGGGCGCCGCATGCAGCGCCCCTGCGTCATCAGTCGGCGTCGTAGCCCAGGTTAGGCGCCAGCCAGCGTTCAACTTCACTGATGCTCATGCCTTTGCGCACCGCATAGTCTTCCACCTGATCGCGCTGGATCTGCGCCACCGCAAAGTACTTGCTCTCCGGATGGCTGAAGTACCAGCCCGATACCGCCGCTCCCGGCCACATGGCGAAGGATTCGGTCAGCTCCATGCCGGTGTGGCGGTTAACGTCCAGCAGGCGCCAGATCTCCGCTTTCTCGGTATGCTCCGGGCAGGCCGGGTAGCCCGGCGCCGGGCGGATGCCCTGGTAATTCTCGCGTATCAGCTCTTCGTTGCTCAGGTTCTCGTCAGCGGCAAAGCCCCAGTGCACTTTACGCACCTGCTCATGCAGGTACTCGGCGAAAGCTTCCGCCAGGCGATCGGACAACGCCTTGATCATGATTTTATTGTAATCATCATGCTGCGCATCATAGGCCGCAGCCAGCTCATCCTCTTCCAGACCGCCGGTCACGGCGAAAGCACCGAAATAGTCGGCCTTGCCACTGCTTTTCGGCGCGACGAAGTCCGCCAGGCAGTAGTTCGGGAAGTCGGTTTTCTCGGTCTGCTGGCGCAGGTGACGGCTGACCACCAGCACCTCGTCGCGGTTTTCGTCGCGATACACCTCGATGTCGTCGCCGACGCGGTTGGCCGGGAACAGGCCGTAGACGCCGCGCGGGTTGAGGCTGCCGTTGGCGGCCAGCATATCCAGCATCTGGTTGGCATCGGCGAACAGGCGCTTGGCTTCCTCACCCACCACCTCGTCTTCCAGAATCCGCGGGTATTTACCTGCCAGCGACCAGGTCATAAAGAACGGTGTCCAGTCGATGTACTGGCGCAGCGTCTCGATACCGGCCTCCACCGCATGTACCCCAAGCTGCTTCGGCACCGGCGGCCGGTAGTTTTCCCAATCCAGCGCCATGGCGTTATCACGCGCTTTCTGCAGGCTGACCGGCGGGGTGCGCGGTTTTTTGCGCGCATGCTGGATACGCACGGTTTCGTATTCTTTGCGGGTACGCGCCACAAAATCGTCGCGCTGAGTATCGGACAGCAACGCCGACACTACGCCCACGGTGCGGGAGGCATTTTGCACGTAGGTGGTCGAGCCGCTGTAGTTCTGTTCAATCTTCACCGCGGTATGCGCTTTGGAAGTGGTCGCGCCGCCGATCAGCAGCGGCAGGGTAAAGCCCTGGCGCTCCATCTCTTTCGCCACGTTGACCATTTCATCCAGCGACGGGGTGATCAGCCCCGACAAGCCGATGATGTCCACGTTCTGTTCGCGGGCGGTTTTCAGGATTTTCTCCGTCGGCACCATCACGCCCAGATCGACGATTTCGTAATTGTTGCACTGCAACACCACGCCGACGATGTTTTTGCCGATGTCATGCACGTCGCCCTTCACCGTCGCCAGCAGGATTTTGCCCGCCGTGGTGCCTTTCTGCTTGCTGGCCTCGATGTAGGGTTCCAGATAGGCCACCGCCTGCTTCATCACGCGGGCAGACTTCACCACCTGCGGCAGGAACATCTTGCCTTCGCCGAACAGGTCGCCGACCACGTTCATCCCCGCCATCAGCGGCCCTTCGATCACTTCGATCGGGCGTTCCGCACGCTGGCGGGCCTCTTCGGTATCCAGCTCGATAAACTCGGTAATGCCTTTCACCAGCGAGTATTCCAGCCGCTTTTCCACCGGCCAGCCGCGCCATTCCGCCTGCTGCACCGCCACTTCGTTGTCTTTGCTGCCGCGATATTTTTCCGCCAGATCCAACAGGCGTTCGGTACCGTCGTCACGGCGGTTGAGGATCACGTCCTCCACCGCGTTACGCAGTTCGTCACTCAGATCGTCGTAGATCGCCAGTTGCCCGGCGTTGACGATACCCATGTCCATGCCGTTGCGGATCGCGTGGTACAGGAAGACCGCGTGGATCGCTTCGCGCACCGGATCGTTGCCGCGGAACGAGAACGACACATTGGACACCCCGCCGGAGATCATCGCGTGCGGCAGGTGGGTTTTGATGTCGGCGCAGGCCTCGATAAAGTCGACGGCATAGTTGTTATGCTCTTCGATACCGGTGGCGACGGCAAAGATGTTCGGGTCAAAAATAATGTCTTCCGGCGGGAAGCCGACGCGTTCGGTCAGAATTTTATAGGCGCGGCGACAGATCTCGAACTTGCGCTCGCGGGTATCGGCCTGGCCAACCTCGTCAAACGCCATGACCACCACCGCCGCGCCGTAGCGGCGCACCAATTTGGCATGGTGAATAAAGGCCTCTTCGCCTTCTTTCATCGAGATGGAGTTAACGATGCCTTTGCCCTGAATGCACTTCAGGCCTTTTTCGATCACCGACCATTTGGAGGAGTCGATCATGATCGGCACCCGGGCGATGTCCGGCTCGCCGGCAATCAGGCTGAGAAAACGCACCATCGCCGCTTCGGCGTCCAGCATCCCTTCATCCATGTTGATATCTATTATCTGCGCGCCGCTTTCCACCTGTTGGCGCGCCACGGCCAAGGCTTCGTTATATTTTTCTTCTTTAATCAGCCGTTTGAAGCGCGCAGAGCCGGTGACGTTGGTCCGTTCACCGACGTTGACGAACAGCGTTTTGGCGTCGATATTCAGCGGTTCAAGGCCGGCCAAACGGCAGGCTACCGGGATATCCGGCAAGGGGCGCGGCGGTACGCCCGCCACCACATCGACCATTGCGGCGATATGCTCCGGCGTGGTGCCGCAACAACCGCCGATAATATTGAGGAAACCGGCATGCGCCCACTCGCCCACCTGTTTCGCCATCTCTTGCGCGTCCAGATCGTACTCACCGAAAGCGTTGGGCAAACCGGCGTTAGGGTGTGCGGTGACGTAGGTTTCCGAGATGCGCGACAGCTCGGCAACGTATTGACGCAGCTCGTCCGGCCCCAACGCACAGTTCAGGCCAAAACTTAGCGGCTTGACGTGGCGCATCGAGTTATAGAAGGCTTCGGTGGTTTGGCCGGACAGGGTACGGCCGGAGGCGTCGGTGATGGTGCCGGAGATCATGATCGGCAACTCCACGCCCAACGCTTCGAATTCGGTTTCCACCGCAAAGGCGGCCGCTTTGGCGTTCAGGGTATCGAAAATGGTTTCGATCATGATCAGATCGACGCCGCCTTCCACCAGCGCGCGCGTTGATTCGCGGTAGGCTTCCACCAGTTCGTCGAAGGAGACATTGCGGAATGCCGGATCGTTGACGTTCGGCGAAATGGAAGCGGTGCGGTTGGTCGGGCCAAGCACCCCGGCCACGTAGCGCGGTTTATCCGGCGTGCGCGCGGTCCATTCGTCGGCGCAGGCGCGTGCCAGACAAGCGGCCTGATAGTTAATCTCGGCTGACAGCGACTCCATGTGGTAGTCGGCCATGGCGATGGTGGTGGAGTTGAAGGTGTTGGTTTCGAGAATATCGGCGCCCGCTTCCAGATAACCGTAGTGGATCGCGGTAATCACTTCCGGCTTGGTCAGCACCAGCAGGTCGTTATTGCCTTTCAGATCGCTCTGCCAGTCGGCAAAACGTTCGCCGCGAAAATCGCTCTCTTCCAGCCGGTAGCTCTGGATCATGGTGCCCATGCCGCCGTCCAACACTAAAATGCGCTGTGCTAACTGCCGGCGCAGCTGTTCTACTCGATTTGTCACTGTAACCCCTTCAATTGCCATCCAGCCCATCGCTTAACTGCCGCAAAAACCAACGAGTCATCCTAGCACAGCTTGTGAGGCCAAAGTGGCGCGCGGCAATTGAGAGTTTTTCAGGTTGCCCGACAACACATCCGATGAGATGACAGACGGCTTGCAATTCATCTGCAAAAAACGAAAATGAATTCCATCATACGGAAAGAGGAATGCGAATTATGGTCACCCCCGCTCCCGCCAAACGCGGCAAAAAGCCCCGCGCCGCCTCGCCGGCCGCCAGCGCGGCGACCGGTCAGGTTCAATCGCTGACCCGTGGCCTGAAACTGCTGGAATACATTGCCGAAGCCCAGGGAAACGTGGCGCTGACCGATCTGGCCCAGCAGGCCGGGCTGCCGAATTCCACCACTCACCGCCTGCTCACCACCATGCAACAGCAGGGATTCGTGCGGCAAGTGGGCGATCTGGGCCTGTGGACCATTGGCTCACACGCCTTTGTGGTCGGCAGCAGCTTTCTGCAAAGCCGTAATCTGCTGGCGATGGTGCACCCGACGCTGCGCCGTCTGATGGAAGAATCCGGCGAGACGGTCAATCTGGCCGTGCTGGATACCAGCGAGTATCAGGCCATCATTATCGATCAGGTGCAATGCACCGCGCTGATGCGCATGTCGGCGCCGATCGGCGGTAAACTGCCGATGCATGCCTCCGGCGCGGGGAAGGCTTTTCTCTCTACCCTGTCGGATGAGCAAGTCACCAAACTACTGCATAAAAAGGGCATGCAGACCTACACCCAACATACGATGACGCCGCATAATCTGAAGGAAGGGCTGGCGCAGATCCGCAAACAGGGCTTTTCCTTCGACGACGAAGAGCATGCCCTCGGCCTGCGCTGCGTGGCGGCCTGCATCTTCGACGAGCACCGGGAAGCCTTCGCCGCCATTTCCATCTCCGGCCCGGTGTCGCGCATCACCGATAACCGCGTAATTGAGCTGGGCGCGCTGGTGATCCACGCCGCGAAAGAGATCAGTCTGGAGTACGGCGGCGTACGCTGAAGTGACCCCGTGGCGCCGCCAGCGGCGCCCCGTATCCCATGCTGTTGTCAGCATGTAAAACTCTGTAGGTAGAGTGTTTCCAGCCCCGAAAAAACCTTGAAGCCGATCACAGTTAACGATCCTCACCGCTAAAGCCCATTGCAACCGGCCAAACTTCCTTCGACAATGTTACCGATAACATGTTACCGGTAACAACGCCTGTCAACTAACCCTGTTTGCCGTTTTGGAGCTAAGCCATGACCAACAATCAAAACCGAATCTACGTCATCATGGGCGTTTCCGGCAGCGGCAAATCCGCCGTGGCCGCGGCGACCGCCCGCCAACTGTCCGCCGGGTTCCTCGACGGCGATTTCCTGCACCCACGCAGCAATATCCTGAAAATGGCCGCCGGTGAGCCGCTCAACGATGATGACCGCGCCCCGTGGCTGGCCGCGCTCAACGACGCCGCCTTCGCCATGCAGCGCACCAATAGCGTGTCGATCATCGTCTGCTCTGCGCTGAAAAAGCATTACCGCGATCGCCTGCGCGCCGGTAACGGCAACCTGTCATTCATCTATCTGCACGGTGATTTCCCGGTGATCGAAGCCCGCCTGGCGGCGCGCAACGGCCACTTCTTCAAACCGCAAATGCTGGTCACCCAGTTCGCCGCGCTGGAACAGCCGGGCGTCGATGAAAGCGACGTGATGGCCGTCGACATCAACCAGCCGCTGGAAGGCGTAATTGCCGATACGGTGCGCCATATCCAAAGCTTCCTGCCACAGGACGTGTGCGCGTGAGTACGATAACGCTGGTCGGTACCGCAGTCGGCTCGGTTTTACTGCTGTTATTCCTGGTGATGAAGGCGCGCATGCACGCCTTCGTCGCGTTAATGCTGGTGTCTATCGCCGCCGGTATCTTCTCCGGCATGCCGCTCGACCGCATCGCCGACACCATGCAGAAAGGCATGGGCGATACGCTGGGGTTTCTGGCGATTGTGGTGGCGCTGGGAGCCATGTTCGGCAAGATCCTGCATGAAGTCGGCGCGCTGGACCAAATTGCGGCGCATTTACTGAAACGTTTCGGTCAGAGCAAAGCGCATTATGCCCTCGGCATCGCCGGTTTGATCTGCGCCCTGCCGCTGTTCTTTGACGTGGCGGTGGTGCTGCTGATCGGCATCGTATTTGCCGTGGCGCGCCGCACCGACGGCAACATCGTCAAGCTGGCTATTCCGCTGTTTGCCGGGGTCGCGGCAGCCGCTTCGTTCCTGCTGCCGGGGCCGGTGCCGATGCTGCTGGCTTCGCAGATGAAGGCCGATTTCGGCTGGATGATCGCCATCGGGCTGGTCGCCGCCACTCTCGGCATGCTGATTGCAGGTCCGTTGTACGGCAGCTTTATCAGCCGCTTCGTTAACTGGCCAATGCCGGCGGAGGAAAACGAACCTACGCTCAATAAAGGCAATCTGCCGTCATTTGGCTTTAGCCTGGCGCTGGTACTCTGCCCGCTGGTGCTGGTCGGCATGAAAACCATTGGCGCACGACTGGTTACGCCCGGCTCTCAATTGCAGCAGTGGCTGGAGTTTATCGGCCACCCGTTCACCGCCATTCTGATCGCCTGTCTGATCGTGATTTACGGCCTGGCGAAACCGCGCGGCATGACCAATGAACAAACGCTGGCCATCTGCTCTGCGGCGGTGCAACCCGCCGGGATTATTCTGCTGATGACCGGCGCGGGCGGCGTGTTCAAACAGATCCTGGTGGATTCCGGCGTTGGCCCGGCGCTGGGTGATGCCATGATCGGCGCCGGCCTGCCGATCGCCGTAGCCTGTTTCGCGCTGTCCGCCGTAGTGCGGGTGATTCAGGGGTCTGCGACCGTCGCCTGCCTGACTACCGTCGGCCTGGTGCTGCCGGTCACCAGCCAACTGGGGCTGGGCGGTGGACAACTGGCCGCGCTGGCTATCTGCATCGCCGGCGGCTCGATCGTACTCAGCCACGTGAACGACGCCGGTTTTTGGCTGTTCGGTAAATTTACCGGCGCCAACGAACTGCAAACGCTGAAAACCTGGACGGTGATGGAAACCATTCTGGGCAGCGTGGGTGGGATCATCGGCATGGTCGCCTTCACCCTGTTTTAAAAAAATATAACGACATAACCCGCCCCCGGTCATTGCACATCAGGGCTGCAATCACCCCCCGGGGGCAGCGCCACTGGCGACGTCAATAACAACAGCAATGTGAGGAAGGTATGATTAATCCAACCCTATCTCGTGTCACACAGCGCATCATCGACCGCTCCAAAGAGAGCCGAACCGCCTATCTGGCGCGCATCGAGGCCGCCCGCTCCCAAACCGTACACCGCTCGCAACTGGCCTGCGGCAACCTGGCGCATGGCTTCGCCGCCTGCCAGCCGGATGATAAAGCCGCGCTGAAAAACATGGTGCGCAGCGATATCGCCATCATCACCGCCTATAACGATATGCTTTCTGCCCACCAGCCCTATGAAAACTATCCGCAGCGGCTGAAGCAGGCACTGCACGCGGTGGGGGCCGTCGGGCAAGTGGCCGGCGGCGTGCCGGCGATGTGCGATGGCGTGACTCAGGGTCAGGACGGTATGGAGCTGTCGCTGATGAGCCGAGACGTGATTGCCATGTCTTCCGCTATTGGCCTGTCGCACAACATGTTCGACGGTGCGCTGTTCCTCGGCATCTGCGACAAAATCGTACCAGGGCTGGTGATGTCCGCCCTGTCCTTCGGCCATTTGCCGGCGCTGTTTGTGCCCGCCGGCCCGATGAGCAGCGGTTTGCCGAACAAAGAAAAGGTGCGCGTGCGCCAGCTGTACGCCGAAGGCAAGGCTGACCGCCTGGCGCTGCTGGAAGCGGAGGCCGCCTCTTATCACGGCATCGGCACCTGCACCTTCTACGGCACCGCCAACACCAACCAGATGGTGATGGAAGTGATGGGTCTGCACCTGCCGGGCGCGTCCTTTGTTCACCCGGCCACGCCGCTGCGCGACGCGCTGACCGACGCCGCCGCACGCCAGGTCACCCGCCTGACCGAAACCGCCGGCAATTATCTGCCCGTCGGCCAACTGGTGGATGAGAAAGTGGTGGTGAACGGCATTGTTTCGCTGCTGGCCACCGGCGGCTCCACCAACCTGACCATGCACATGGTGGCGATGGCGCGCGCCGCAGGCATCATCATCAACTGGGACGATTTCTCAGAACTGTCGGATGCGGTGCCGCTGCTGTGCCGCATCTACCCGAACGGCCCGGCAGACATCAATCAGTTCCAGGCTGCGGGCGGCGTAGCCTTGGTGGTACGCGAGCTTTTGAAGCATGGCCTGCTGCACGAGGACGTGCACACCGTGGCCGGTTTTGGCCTGGCGCGTTACACCCAGGAGCCGTGGCTGGATAACGGCCAACTAGCCTGGCGTGAAGGGGTGGAAAGTTCGCTCGACGCCAAGGTTATCGCCAGCCTTGCCCAACCGTTCGAACATCACGGTGGCACCAAGGTGCTTTCCGGCAACCTCGGCCGGGCGGTGATGAAAACCTCGGCGGTGCCGACCGACAATCAGATTATCGAAGCGCCGGCGGTAGTCTTCGAAAGCCAGCACGACATCGTACCGGCGTTCGAGGCCGGCAAACTGGACCGCGACTGCGTGGTGGTCGTGCGCTTCCAGGGGCCACAGGCCAACGGCATGCCGGAGCTGCACAAGCTGATGCCACCGCTGGGCGTGTTGATGGACCGCGGTTTTAAAGTGGCGCTGGTGACCGACGGCCGCTTGTCAGGCGCTTCCGGCAAAGTGCCCTCCGCGATTCACGTTACCCCGGAAGCCTACACCGGTGGCCTGCTGGCGAAGGTGCAAAACGGCGACCCGATCCGCGTTAACGGCCGCACCGGCGAGCTGGAGTTGTTGGTCGATGCCGATGTGCTGGCGCAGCGCGCCCCCTCTCAGCCGGACCTGAGCGCGGAACACGTCGGTTGCGGCCGTGAACTGTTCGGCGCCTTGCGCAGCCAGCTTTCCGGCGCTGAACAAGGTGCCTGCTGCATCAAATTTTAATCGTTAGCATGGCCGCGGCGGCCATAACTGGAGAACATCGTTAATGAACAATTGGAAGACAAGCGCAGAGCAAATCCTGATGGCCGGGCCGGTCGTACCGGTGATCGTCATCAACAAGCTCGAACATGCAGTTCCGCTGGCAAAAGCCCTGGTCGCCGGCGGCGTGCGGGTGCTGGAAGTGACGCTGCGCACCGCCTGCGCGATGGACGCGATCCGCGCCATTGCCCAGGAAGTGCCGGACGCGATTATCGGTGCAGGCACCGTGATTAACCCGCAGCAGTTGCAGCAGGTGACCGACGCCGGCGCACAGTTCGCCATCAGCCCGGGCCTGACCGACGCGTTGCTGAAAGCGGCCACCGCCGGTTCGATCCCGTTAATTCCCGGTATCAGTACCGTATCTGAACTGATGTTGGGTATGGATTATGGCCTGCGCGAGTTCAAGTTCTTCCCGGCGGAAGCCAACGGCGGCGTGAAAGCGCTGCAGGCGATCGGCGGCCCGTTCCCGCAGGTGCGCTTTTGCCCTACCGGTGGCATTTCACCGGGTAACTACCGCGACTATTTGGCGCTGAAAAGCGTGCTGTGCATCGGCGGCTCCTGGCTGGTGCCGGCGGATGCGCTGGAAAACGGCGACTACGCGCGCATCACCGAATTGGCGCGCGCAGCCGTTGCGGGCGCCGCGGCTTAATCGTATCGGGCGCGGCTTGCCGCGCCCCTATGCGGTGGCGGATGTCGCGGGCAGCGCCGTGCCGCTGCGCTGGCTGAAACGCCGCTTCTTGCGGTAAGCGAACACATCTTCCACATGCCCATCGCGGATACGCTGTTGCAACCCGCGCCAATACTCCGCGGTAAACAGATCGCTGTGCATCTCTTCAAACACCTGGCGAATGCGTCGATCGCCGCACAGGAAATGCCTGAACTCCTCCGGAAACACGTCGTTCGGCGACACGCTGTACCACGGCTCGCTGGCCAGTTCGTCCTCCGGATAGCGCGGCGGCGGAATATCGCGGAAATTCACCTCGGTCATGTAACAAATTTCATCGTAATCGTAGAACACCACCCGCCCGTGACGGGTCACGCCGAAATTCTTGAACAGCATATCGCCGGGGAAGATATTGGCCGCCGCCAGTTGCTTGATGGCGTTGCCGTACTCCTCAATCGCATCGCGTATCTGCTGCTCACTGGCCTGCTCCAGATACAGGTTCAGCGGCGTCATGCGCCTTTCCATATACAGATGTTTGATCACGACGCGATCGCCCAGATCCTCCAGCTTGCCCGGCACTTCGCGCTGCAACTCCGCCAACAGTTCCGGGCTGAGACGCGCCTTGTCGACGACAAAATTCTCGTATTCCTGGGTATCCGCCATACGCCCGACGCGATCGTGCTCTTTCACCAGTTGGTAACAGGCCATCACCTGCGCCTGCGTCACCTCTTTTTGCGGTGCGAACTGATCTTTGATCACTTTGAACACCCGATCGAACGACGGCAGAGTAAACACCAGCATCACCATGCCCTTAACCCCTGGCGCGATGATGAACTGCTCCTGCGAGCGGGCCATGAACCTAAGGTATTCGCGGTAACACTCTGTTTTACCGTGCTTCTGGCAGCCAATCGCCATATACAACTCGGCGGTGGTTTTACCTGGCAGGATCTCGCGCAGCCACTCGACCATAGCCGCCGGCAAGGGTGCATAAACCATGAAGTACGAGCGGGCGAAGCCGAACACGATGCTGGCCTCGGCCTTGCTGGTCAGGCAGGTGTCGATAAACAGCGCGCCGGAATCGCTGTGATGAATAGGCAGCAGGAAAGGATAAACGCCGTCTGGCAACCGCAGTTTGCCAACCAGCCAGGCGGCCTTGTTGCGATAAAACAGTTCATTGGCGATCTGGAACGTTGCCCCCGCCAGTTGCTGTGCGCTGAAGCTTTGCTGCAATGCCAGGGTGATGTAATGAATATCGCGCGGCAAGTTCTCCCACGGCAGGCGCAGGGGTAAATCGGTCAGCAGGGTGTGCAGCATCGCCGGGACGTCGCCGCCGGCGGTAAAATTGCGCGATAGCGGGCGCGGGATGTCGCGAAAACGCCCTTCCGGCTGCGAACTGAAAACAAACAGCTTTTCCGGCGTCAGATCGCGGTGCCGGAACAGACGGCAATAGACCGAATTGAAGAAGCTCTCGGCAATCTCAAAACGCGGGTACTCCGGCAACAGATCGGTATAGACCGCTTTCACCCGGCAAGGGAAATCCGCATCAAAATATTTTTGCCCGGTGATGCACTTGAGTTGCTCCACCACCAGACCGACATGATGATCATACAGATGGATACGCTTTTTCATCGCCTGCTGTACGGCAGGCCAATCCGCCCGCTCAAAGCGCTGCTGCGCGCCGGCGGTCACCTCGAGGAAACGGCCGTATTGCGCATCAAAGCCCTGCAGGATCGTTTGTGCGATCAACAACTCCAGTTTTGCCGCCATCCTTACCTCCCGCCAGAAAACAGAGCCTGCATAAGCAGGCTCCGGAATACCCGTTATCAGCGCAGTTCCATCAGAACTGTTGCTCTTCCGTCGAACCGGTCAGCGCGGTCACCGAGGATGCGCCACCCTGAATGATGGTGGTGACTTTATCGAAGTAGCCGGTGCCCACTTCCTGCTGGTGTGAGGCAAAGGTGTAGCCACGCGCAACGGCGGCGAATTCCGGCTCTTGCACCTTCTCGACGTAGTGTTTCATGCCTTCACCCTGCGCATAAGCGTGTGCCAGATCGAACATGTTGAACCACATGCTGTGGATGCCGGCCAGGGTAATGAACTGGTATTTGTAGCCCATCGCGGACAGCTCTTCCTGGAAGCGAGCGATAGTCTGATCGTCCAGGTTCTTTTTCCAGTTGAACGACGGCGAGCAGTTGTAGGCCAGCAGCTTGCCCGGGAACTTGGCATGGATCGCGTCGGCGAAACGCTTGGCCGCTTGCAGATCCGGGGTTGAGGTTTCACACCACACCATGTCCGCATAAGGGGAGTAGGCCAGCCCGCGGCTGATCGCCTGTTCGATGCCGGCATGGGTGCGGAAAAAGCCCTCGGCGGTGCGTTCACCGGAAACGAATTCGCTGTCATAAGGATCGCAATCGGACGTCAGCAAATCAGCCGCATCGGCATCCGTACGCGCAATCACCAGCGTTGGCACGCCGAGTACGTCGGCTGCCAGACGCGCGGCAACCAGCTTTTGGATCGCTTCCTGGGTTGGCACCAGCACTTTGCCGCCCATATGGCCGCATTTTTTTACCGCCGCCAGTTGGTCTTCGAAATGCACCCCGGCGGCACCGGCTTCAATCATCGCTTTCATCAGTTCGTAGGCGTTCAGTACGCCGCCAAAGCCGGCTTCCGCATCGGCGACAATCGGCAGGAAGAAATCGGTGTAACCTTTGCTGCCCGGTTCAATCTTGTTGGACCACTGGATCTGATCGGCGCGGCGGAAAGTGTTGTTGATGCGCTCAACCACCGTCGGCACCGAGTCCACCGGGTACAGCGACTGGTCCGGGTACATCGCGGTCGCGGTGTTGGCATCCGCCGCCACCTGCCAGCCAGACAGGTAAATCGCCTCGACGCCCGCTTTGGCCTGCTGCAACGCCTGGCCGCCAGTCAGCGCCCCCAGGCAGTTAACGTAGCCTTTGCGTGATTTGCCATTCAGCAGATCCCAAAGTTTGGCAGCGCCGTTCTGCGCCAGAGTGCAAACCGGGTTGACTGAGCCACGCAGGTTGATCACGTCTTCGGCGCTGTATGGGCGAGTGATGCCTTTCCAGCGGGCCGATTTCCATTCCTGTTCCAGCTGTTGAATCTGTTGAGTACGTGAGGTAGACATAATTTTTATCCTTTTCAATAATGTAGGGTTAATGTTCAGGAATGTTTTCAGGCCAGTAATTCGTAGCCGGGCAATGTCAGGAAATCGATCAGCTCATCTGAAACGGTGATTTTCTCCATCAGGCGCGCGGCCTCGGTAAAACGCCCGTGGCTGAAACGTTGCTCACCGAGTTCTTCTTGAATAACGAGAACTTCTTCGGCAAGCATCTTACGAAACAGCGCTTTGGTGACCAGTTGGCCGTCGCTGAGAGATTTTTCATGGTGGATCCACTGCCAGATCGAGGTACGGGAAATTTCTGCCGTCGCCGCATCCTCCATCAGCCCGTAAATCGGTACGCAGCCGTTGCCTGAGATCCAGGCCTCAATGTATTGCACCGCCACGCGAATGTTGGCACGCATACCGGCTTCGGTCCGCTCGCCGTCGCAAGGCTCCAGCAGCTGCGCGGCACTGATCGGCGCATCGCTTTCACGCAGCACTTCCAGCTGGTTGCGGCGCTCGCCGAGTACCCGGCTGAACACTTCCATCACGGTGTCCGCCAGCCCTGGGTGCGCCACCCAGGTGCCGTCGTGACCGTTATTGGCCTCCAGCTCTTTATCCGCCCGCACCTTGTTCAGCACCCAGGCGTTTTTCTCGGCGTCTTTGCTCGGGATAAACGCCGCCATGCCGCCCATCGCGAAGGCGCCACGTTTATGGCAGGTTTTGATCAGCAAGCGGGAATAGGCGCTGAGGAACGATTTGTCCATCGTGACCGACTGACGATCCGGCAACACTCGGTCAGCATGGTTTTTCAGCGTTTTTATGTAGCTGAAGATGTAATCCCAACGACCGCAGTTCAACCCGACGATATGGTCGCGCAGGTGATACAGGATCTCATCCATCTGGAAGACCGCCGGCAGCGTTTCAATCAGTACCGTGGCTTTGATGGTGCCGCGCGGCAGATCAAAGCGATCCTCGGTAAAGCTGAATACCTCGCTCCACCAGGCCGCTTCCTGCCAGGACTGAGTTTTCGGCAGATAGAAGTAAGGGCCGCTGCCTTTTTCCAGCAGTTGGCGGTAGTTGTGAAAGAAATACAGTGCGAAATCAAACAAGCCGCCGGGGATCGCTTCCCCTTGCCACTGCACGTGTTTCTCCGGCAGATGCAGGCCGCGTACACGGGCGATCAAGACCGCCGGGTTCGGCTTCAACTGATAAATCTTTCCGGCTTCGTTGGTATAGGAGATGGTGCCGTTCACCGCATCATGCAGGTTGATTTGCCCCTCGATCACTTTGTCCCAGCTAGGTGCAAGCGAGTCTTCGAAATCGGCCATAAACACCTTCACATTGGCGTTCAAGGCATTGATCACCATCTTGCGTTCAACTGGCCCGGTGATTTCTACCCTGCGGTCGCGCAGATCATCGGGAATACCCAGGATCTTCCACTCACTTTCACGAATGGAAGTGGTTTCCGAAATAAATCCAGGAAGATCGCCTTGATCGATCTTCTGCTGCCAGCAGGCGCGCGCAGCCAATAGCTTGTTGCGCTGTGGAGTAAATTTACTCACCAGTTCCGCCAGGAATTCGACCGCGTCATCCGTTAACACCTGTCGCTCAGCAGCGGTAAAACCCTGCGTAAACGTTAACTCCGTGCCTACTATCTGTTGCGTCATTGTCTTACTCCTTCCCATTGTTGCGCACCCGCCGTCGCCAGAAGACAGGCGCTTCTTCATCAGAAATCAATGTGGATCAGGGCATGCAAAACGATCTCGGCTGGTCAGATCTCAACCCCATTGGATCTAAGAATACTCAACTAAAAATAAAAATCAAAAACGATTTCCATTTTAATATTAAATATTTTATTAACCTATAATTATCAATAAGTTAATTTGAATAACGAATTTAACCGACAAGGAAACCGGTTCCATTAAATATCAGAATATAAAATAAGTGTTTGTTAATGAATGGATTTTATTGAGAATTTGGAGTGGAAAATGGGTTCTGGCCAGGAGGGAAGGACATCGGCGGCCTCGATTCAGCCGCCGGTAAAGGTAAAAAACGTTACTCGAGAGTGGGGTTCATATGGCGCAGATCGTACGGCGTGATCTGGTAGACATAGTAGTTCAGCCAGTTGGCGAACAGCAGATGGCCATGGCTGCGCCAGGAGGCTTTTGGAGTGAGTTCGGGGTTATCATCGGGGAAGTAGTTTAGCGGAACGACAGGGTTAAGGCCGGCCTCGTTATCGCGACAATACTCCCCCGCTAACGTCAACGCATCATATTCAGGGTGGCCTGTCACAAATGCCAGTCGCTTGTCTTTGCTGGCGAATAAATAAGCCCCGGTTTGCTCCGACTCGGCCAGAATGTCCAGATCCGTGTATTGACGAATAACCTCTGTAGGGAAGTCCGCATAGCGTGAATGCGGTGCCAGGAAGGTCTCATCAAAGCCACGAGTCAGCAGTGCATGCTGCTGCAATGTCTGATGCTGATAAACGCCCGAGAGCTTCTCCTCACGCGTCATCTTCGGGATGCCGTAGAGGATATTCAGCGCGGCCTGGACCGCCCAGCACACGAACAGCGTGGAGGTGACGTGGTTCTTCGCCCAGTCGATAACGCGTTCTATCTGCGGCCAGTAGGCAACGTCACAGAAATCAACCAACCCCAACGGGGCGCCGGTTACGATCAGGCCATCGAAGTTCTGATCCTGAATGTCTTCAAAATCACAGTAAAAATTGTTCAGATGCTCCGCCGGCGTGTTCTTCGACTCACGGCTGTCGATGCGCAGCAGCTGGATGTCAATTTGCAGCGAAGAGTTGGAAAGTAGACGCAAAAACTGGTTTTCCGTCTCGATCTTCTTTGGCATCAGGTTGAGGATCAGTACTTTCAACGGCCTGATTTCCTGTGTTTTTGCCCGAGAGGATGTCATCACAAAGACATTCTCATTGCGCAAGAAACTGACTGCAGGTAACTCATCAGGAACACGAATCGGCATTGCTTAATCCTCACACATCCGTTTATACGTTTAGACTTCTAGATGCCCGAAGATAGCGTTTTTTTGGCTCAATGTCGAGTGTTCAACGGTAAGGTGAAAATGTTTCATTGCTGAGAACCTAGGGGGATGAAGCACCGTTATCGGGCAAATGCTGAAAAGCAAAAAGGCCATCCTTTCGGATGGCCTCTCGGCTTAATTGATGCCTGGCAGTGTCTTACAATATTCGTCTCATCCTGAGACTCCCCCCTTCGGGGCCGCCGCAAGCGGCGTTGAAGCCCGTTCCCGACGGGCTTTTCGCATGCCCATGCTCGTGTAGAACACCCAAAAATAGATAAAACAAAAAGCCCTATGCTTTCGCATAGGGCTTGTTGCTTTAATTGATGCTTGGCAGTGTCCTACTCTCGCATAGGGAGACCCCACACTACCATCGGCGCTACGGCGTTTCACTTCTGAGTTCGGCATGGGGTCAGGTGGGACCACCGCGCTATTGCCGCCAAGCAAATTCTTTTAATTCTTTTTGCCGAACTTCTAAACCCACTTTAAATAAAGTGGTGCTGATACCCAGAGTCGAACTGGGGACCTCACCCTTACCAAGGGTGCGCTCTACCAACTGAGCCATATCAGCACACTA
>NZ_JBQZFU010000010.1:0-157010 GCF_052692135.1 Serratia sp. TSA_7 | reverse complement strand
CTGGATATCGTCTTGTGGAGTGCCCACACAGATTGTCTGATAAATTGTTAAAGAGCGTTCGTTACTGAGATAACTCTCGGTAACGCGGGAGGTGCATATTACGCCTTCCCGCTGAAGAGTCAAGCTTTTTTCTTATTAAGAAACGGTGTTTTCACCGGCTTGCTTCTTCCTGGCTGGGCGACTGGTTCTCGTTAGAGGAGTCGTTGTTCCCGGTCAGTGGAGGCGCATTATAGGGAGTTCTCAGAAGCCCGCAACCCCTAATTTCAATATTTTTTCCAACCGTTGAATGTTTAACCAAAACCCCGTTAAAGAGGCAGTTTTTTCAACGATTTAAAGCCATAACCCTGCAAAACGGGCAATAAAGCGTCAGTGTCTTCATTCAACGCCATGCAATACGCCAGATTATCTTCCTGAGTCGACACCAGATTTTCCTGCGAAGAAATAAGCCAAGCGGTGCGGCGAGCAATAGCCGCACCGGAATCCACCAGTCGGGTTCCCTCAGGCAACACCTGCATTAACTCTTCGGCTAATAAAGGGAAGTGGGTGCAACCGAGTACCACGGTATCCGGCGGCTCGCGCATGCTCAGCCATGGATGCAGAATTTTCTTCAGCGTGGCCAGCGGTACGGCTTCACCGTGCAGCTTGGCTTCCGCCAGTTCCACCAGTTCTGAAGATCCCAATAGCTCGATCTTGCAATCGGTAGCGAAGCGGGCAATCAACTCATGGGTATAGGTGCGCTGTACGGTACCCCGGGTCGCCAACAGCCCGACAACGCCATTGGCGGTCAAGCGGGCAGCAGGTTTAATCGCGGGCACTACGCCCACTACCGGGAAGGTAAAGCGCTCGCGCAGCGCCGGTAGCGATACGGTACTGGCGGTATTACAGGCGATGACGACGATCGCCAGAGGATGCCGCTGTTGCACCGCGCTGACAATCTCCAGCACGCGTTCAACGATAAACTCTTCGGATTTCTCGCCGTAGGGGAATGCCACGTTATCGAAGGCATAGATATAGTGGAGGTCCGGCAGCAATTGCCGAACCTCCTGATACACCGACAGCCCGCCGACGCCGGAATCAAATACCAGCACCGTCGGGCGGGGCGTCGCGGTGGTGTTAGAAGGTATAGCTTCCAGTGAGGTAGTATTCTCTTCCTGGAGTAGCGTAGCCATAAGCCGTCTCATAATCTTTATCAAACAGGTTGGCAATTCTACCACGAACTGTCAGATGAGATGTGACCGGATACGAAACTGCGAGATCCCACAGGCTGACGCCGCCGAGTTTAACGCTTTGCTCTGGGTAGGTGCTGTAGTCTTTGTCATAACGCTCACCCAGATATTGATAGGTGACTGCCCAGTCAAAATCATAAACCTGCCAATCCAGCTCATACTTCACCTGCTGTTTGGCACGACGCAGCAGAACTTCATTAGTTTTGGCATTGCGTGGATCGACATAGTCGTAACCAATGTGATGGGTTAACGGACCGGTGTCGAATGAGGCAGTAGCTTCAATACCTTTAATAGTGGCCTTGCCGACATTGTAATAAACGTAATTGGTCTCGCCGGTGGCATCAATCAGGTTATCAATATCGTTGCGGTAGCCGGACACGCGCCAGGTTACCGGCCCAGTCAAACCTTCAAAGCCGCCTTCCCACTGTTTGCTTTCTTCTGGCTTCAAATTAGTGTTGTTGCCGAAGTTGCCATACAGTTGGCTCATATTGGGTGCTTTAAACGCCGTGCCATAAGAAGCGATGAAACGATACCCGTCGACAAATTCCCAGGCAGCGCTAGTTTGCCAGGTGCCGTGCCAGCCGAATTCAGAGTGATCATCGCCACGTACCGCACCTTCCAACGTGACCGGGCCAACCAGTTGCTGCGCGGTAAGGTAAACACCGGCATTGCGTTGGGTTTTTTCACCGTTAACCGTAGTAGAGTCTGGCTTGATTTGCTGGTGTTGCCAGTCAATCCCTGAACTGACCGTCCCTTGGCCCACCTGAAGCGTGTTCCCCCACTGCAGATTGTATTGCTCGGCGTCTACCAAACTTGCCGAGCTGTCATGCATGCCCAGACGTGGATCGTAATCATAATCCTTACTGTGGCTGTAGCTGCCGATCAACTGCGTTGCGTAGATACCTTCCTTATAACGCAGGCCAGTATCCCAGGTTTGACTGTACAGTTTGCGGGTATCGACCAGCGGACTGGTTGGCGAAGAGTAGTAAGCGTCATAAGCCGTACGGTTGTCATAACCGTAGCCACGAACAAAACCGCTGATAGCCTCGCTGAATTGATGATCAACGGCGCCGTACAGCGACTTGCTCATGAAACCGTCGCGATCCTGCTGGCTTTGCATGCCAGTGTTGCCATAGGCCACCACATCATAGCCTTTGGTATAGGTATAGTTGCCTGCAACCGTCGCTACCGTACTCTCGCCCAGTTGTTGCTGAGTAGACGCATCGTAAGCCTGATAGCCATTGGAACCTACACCGGCGGAAAGCGTGGTGCCATTCTTCTCGCGGGTAGTAATAATGTTGACCACCCCGCCGATGGCATCAGATCCGTACGCTGCCGAACGCGGTCCGCGGATATATTCGACTTTTTGCACCAGCGAGATCGGGATCTGGCTGAGGTCGGAAGAGCCGCTGACGCCGGCCTGATTAAGGCGAATACCGTCAATCAGCACCAACACATGGCTGGAGTTGGTACCACGGATAAACAGCGAGCTTTTTTGCCCCAGGCCACCATTTTGCCCGACATCCACGCCCGGCAAACGACGCATCACGTCGGTCAGGCTTTTGGCCTGCCAGCGGTCGATATCATCACGGGTAACAACAGAGGTTGGCGCCAGCACGGAAGAAACCGGCTGCGGGAAGCGGTTGGCGGTAACCACCAGGTTATCGCTGTTATTGGCTGTGGTGTTGTCTTGCGCCCATCCAGAAAAAGCCGTGACGGAGGAAACCACCATCAGCAGCGTATTTTTTGTAATTGTCATGAAAAAGCATCCAAACTTAATTGGCGGATGCCGCAGGATCATGGCCGGTAATTCGCGACGGCCACGGACATTGCGACGTAATACCGGCAGGTCTTCGGGCTTGGGAGTTACAAGTTGCACAGGCAACCTGCACCAGGCGATGACTTCCCATCCTGCAGTGGACAGTGTCTGCGTAAAAACGCTATCGCCGTGACTTCCCCTTACCGCTGCGCGTCAGCTCCGGATTCACACCGGATTCCCTTTTCACTCGCTGCTTGAGGCCGGACGGCAATGCTACGATCAATGTAAATAGATGTCTAGACTTCCACTAATGTTACAAATAATAAACACGACAAAACTGGACTTCACGGGCTGATTCCCTACAATCCCCGCTGATCAAATTTGCCTGACGAGAAGAAACATGACGCCCGAGAATTTGCCTATTGAACGTTACGATGACCAACTGGCGGAGAAAACTGCCCGGCTGAAGACGCTGATGTCACCGTTCACGGCACCCGAGCCGGAAGTGTTCCGCTCGCAAGTCGAACATTACCGTATGCGCGCCGAATTCCGCATCTGGCATGATGAAGACGAGATGTATCACATCATGTTTGACCAGCAGACCAAGCAACGTATCCGCGTCGATCGTTTCCCGGCCGCCAGCGAATTGATTAACCGCCTGATGAGCGCACTGATCGCCGCTATCAAGCCAGAGCCCATCCTGCGCCACAAGCTGTTCCAGATTGACTATCTGTCGACCCGCAGCGGAAAAATCATTGCTTCGCTGCTGTATCACCGCAAACTGGATGAGGCCTGGCAACAACAGGCGGAAAAGCTGCGTGATAACCTGCGCGCACAGGGCTTTGATTTGCAGCTGATTGGCCGCGCGTCGAAAATGAAAATCATGCTGGATCAGGATTATGTAGACGAAGTCCTGCCGGTCGCCGGCCGCGATATGATCTACCGCCAGGTGGAAAACAGCTTCACCCAGCCGAACGCGGCAATGAACATACAGATGCTGGAATGGGCGCTGGACGTGACGACCGGATCTAAAGGCGACCTGCTGGAACTCTACTGCGGCAACGGTAACTTCTCGCTGGCGCTGGCGCGTAATTTCGAGCGGGTGTTGGCCACCGAAATAGCCAAACCTTCGGTCGCGGCGGCGCAGTACAACATTGCGGCCAACCATATCGATAACGTGCAAATTATCCGCATGGCGGCGGAAGATTTTACCCAGGCGATGAACGGGGTACGGGAGTTTAACCGGCTTAAAGGTATCGATCTGAGCAGCTATAACTGCGAAACCATTTTTGTCGATCCGCCGCGCAGCGGGCTGGACGATGAAACGGTAAAAATGGTGCAAGCCTATCCGCGTATTTTGTATATCTCATGCAACCCGGAAACGCTGTGCGCCAATCTGGAAACACTGCAGGAAACTCACCGCGTCAGTCGTCTGGCGCTGTTTGATCAGTTCCCGTACACCCATCATATGGAATGCGGTGTGCTGTTGGAAAAACGCGTATAACCTGACAGGGGCGCCGTTGCTGCGCCCCTGCCTAACCTTTACGCCTGCGTATTCCCCTCCAGCGCCTTGCGCGCCTTCAGCTTCACGCCAATCCAGAGCACCAGCGCCACTGCGACAATCGCAGGCAAGAAGTTAGAGCCAATCTGCGGGTATTCCGCGCGCACGATCGCACTGTATAACAACACCCCCAACAGGAAACAGGCTGCGGCCAGTTTCGGCATGCCATCCGGCATGGCGCGGTGCTGATAACGTTGGTGCAGGCAGTACACCGCCAGAGCCAAAGCGATTATCGGGAAAATAGAAAACGGCACTACCGAGCTGAACAACGCGGCAAACGAACCGTTGATTGAAAGGCCGGCAATCAACGCCAGCAGTAAAGTGCCATTCTCACGGCCTGATTTTTCCATCATTTTCTACCTTTATACGTGGGACACAGAAGCTTTTTCTTGCTCGCGGCGATACCAGTAATAAGCGCCCTTGGAAATCATCCGCAGTTGCAACACTAAACGTTCCTCAAGCCGACGACGTTGGTCGATGTCAATATCCAGCGCTTCGGCGCCGGCGCTGAACACGATAGTCACCATGGCTTCCGCCTGCGCTTCGGTGAAGCTGCGCGGCATATGGTTTTCCAGCTCGAGGTAATCCGCCAGTTCGGCGATAAAATGTTGGATCTCGCGCGCCACCGCCGCACGGAAGGCGGCCGAGGTACCGGAACGTTCACGCAACAACAGGCGGAAGGCGTTGGGGTTGTTGCCGATAAACTCCATAAAGGTGGAGACCGAGGTGCGGATCACACTGCCGCCCTTGGCGATACGCTGGCGCGCCTGCCGCATCAGTTGGCGCAGCATCAGGCCACTCTCATCGACCATGGTCAGCCCAAGCTCGTCCACGTCACGGAAGTGGCGGTAAAATGACGTTGGCGCGATGCCCGCCTCGCGTGAGACTTCGCGCAAACTCAGGCTGGCAAAGCTGCGTTCGGCGCTTAGCTGGCTGAATGCCGCCTCAATGAGGGAACGACGAGTCCGTTCTTTTTGTTGTGCTCTGACGCCCATATGCATATCCAGATAAGATCCATTCATTGAGTCTAACGCCGTGGAGTCGGCAATATAGCAAATTTTATTGCAACAGCATTTATACAAACGCGTCCTGTCACAGTTTCAGCCTGTACCATTTGTGCTTTGCCTCAAAAAGCCTAATGGTGATTGGGCGCTCAGCGCTATGATGTTAAGATACCGTTGTAATTTTGTATAAGAACAGGTCTCTCCTACATGCAACAGCACTATCAATTTGATGCCATTGTAATTGGCTCGGGCCCTGGTGGTGAAGGTGCCGCTATGGGGCTGGTGAAACAGGGCGCCCGCGTGGCCGTTATCGAACGGTACAATAATGTGGGCGGCGGATGTACTCATTGGGGTACCATCCCGTCCAAAGCCCTCCGCCACGCCGTCAGCCGCATTATCGAATTCAACCAGAACCCGCTTTACAATAATTCACGCACGCTCAGTGCAACCTTCCCTGACATTTTACGCCACGCCGATAACGTCATTAATCAGCAAACCCGAATGCGCCAGGGTTTCTATGAACGCAACCAGTGCAAACTGTTTGCCGGCGACGCGCGCTTTATCGACGCCAACACCGTCAGCGTCAGCTACATGGATGGCACCCAGGACACCATCCGCGCCGATCATATCGTGATCGCCTGCGGCTCGCGCCCTTACCACCCGGCCAGCGTCGACTTCAATCATCCGCGCATCTATGACAGCGATTCCATTCTCGAACTGAGCCACGAACCGCGGCACGTTATCATTTACGGCGCCGGGGTGATCGGTTGTGAATACGCGTCGATCTTCCGTGGCCTGAACGTGAAGGTGGATCTGATCAACACCCGCGATCGCCTGCTGGCATTCCTCGATCAGGAAATGTCGGACTCGCTGTCATACCACTTCTGGAACAATGGCGTGGTGATCCGTCACAACGAAGAGTTCGAGAAGATCGAAGGCACCGAAGACGGCGTGATTGTTCACCTGAAATCCGGCAAGAAAGTGAAAGCGGATTGCCTGCTGTACGCCAACGGGCGTACCGGTAACACCGATTCACTCGGGCTGGAGAAGGTCGGTCTGGAGTCAGACAGCCGCGGCCTGCTGAAAGTGAACAGCATGTACCAGACCGCGCTGTCGCACATTTACGCCGTGGGTGACGTGATTGGTTATCCGAGCCTGGCATCCGCCGCTTACGATCAGGGCCGCATCGCCGCACAGGCGATCGCCTCCGGCGAAGCCAGCGGGCATCTGATCGAAGACATTCCGACCGGTATCTACACCATTCCGGAAATCAGCTCCGTCGGTAAAACCGAGCAGGAACTGACGGCAATGAAAGTGCCGTATGAAGTGGGCCGCGCCCAGTTCAAGCATCTGGCACGTGCGCAAATTGCCGGGATGAACGTCGGCAGCCTGAAGATCCTGTTCCATCGCGACACCCTGCAGATCCTCGGGATCCACTGCTTCGGCGAGCGTGCGGCGGAGATCATCCACATCGGCCAGGCGATCATGGAACAGAAAGGTGAAGGCAATACTATCGAATATTTCGTTAATACGACCTTCAACTATCCGACCATGGCCGAAGCCTACCGGGTAGCAGCGCTAAACGGCTTAAACCGCCTGTTTTAACGTGGTACTGAAGTAGTTCTGCATGTGCTCGCGGATCGCCTCGGCCAATTGCTCATAACGACTGCGCAATGGGGAGCCGGGGCGGTACACCAGCGCAATGGTGCGCTTCGGTTCCGGTTTATAACAGTCGAGGTAGCAGACGCCGTCTCGCTCACGCTGCGGCGGTACCGCAAGCGTTGGCAACAGGGTAATGCCGCTGCCTGCCGCCACCATATTGCGCAGCGTTTCCAGACTGGTCGCGCGAAAGTGGGTATCCTCGTCCGCCCCCGCCTGGAAGCAAAAACCCATCGCCTGATCGCGCAGGCAGTGGCCATCTTCCAGCATCAGCAGTTTTTCGCCCGCCAAATCCGGCATCGCTACGCGATCGCGCTGCGCCCATGGGTGATCGGAATACACCGCCAGCTTCATCGGCTCATCAAATAGCGGCACTTCGATAAAAGCTTCCGTTTCCTTCACCAGCGCCAGAATGGCGCAGTCCAGCTTGCCGCTGTCGAGTTGCGCCAGCAGTTGATGGGTCTGCGCTTCATGCAGGTACATTTCCAGCTTGGGAAAGGTTTTATGCAGGGTAGGAATGATCTGTGGCAGCAAATAAGGCCCGACGGTAGGGATCAAGCCGATATGCAGCGGCCCTGACATAGCTTCCCCTTGTTGGCTGGCCATCTCTTTCAGGACTTTGACTTCGCGCAGCACGGTACGCGCCTGCTCCACCAGCAACAAGCCCGCCTGGGTGAATAACACCTTGCGGCTGGTACGTTCGAGCAGCATCACGCCCAGTTCGTCTTCCAGCTTGCGGATCTGCCCACTGAGCGTGGGTTGGCTAACATGGCATGAATCGGCGGCACGGCGGAAATGCCGGTGCTCGGCCAAGGCGACCAGGTACTCTAAATCACGAATATTCATTTTTTCCCTCCAGACCATGATAGCTCATGGCGATAGATAAGATAGCAATGAGCGATTAGATCTATCAAGCCCCGACGTCAATAATGTGTCCCAACGAAGCGATACAGCGCTAACGGTCAAAAATTATTTTCCTAATTAAGGGGTTAATTCATGTTTACCAGCCAAGAAGGCAAAAAAGTTCCTCAGGTTACTTTCCACACCCGTCAGGGCGACCAATGGATTGATGTCACCACCAATGACCTGTTCAAAGATAAAACCGTCATCGTATTTTCTCTGCCGGGCGCGTTTACCCCGACCTGCTCTTCCAGCCATTTGCCACGCTACAACGAGCTGTCCAGCGTATTCAAACAGCACGGCGTTGACAGCATCTTGTGCGTCTCGGTGAACGACACCTTCGTGATGAACGCCTGGAAAGCCGATCAGCACGCCGAGAACATCACCTTCGTACCGGACGGCAACGGAGAGTTCACCAAAGGCATGAACATGCTGGTCGAGAAAGCCGATCTGGGCTTCGGTCCACGTTCATGGCGTTACTCGATGCTGGTGCGCAACGGCGTGGTGGAAAAAATGTTCGTCGAGCCCAACAAACCGGGCGACCCGTTTGAAGTCTCTGACGCCGACACCATGCTGAAATACCTGGCGCCGGAATTCAAAGTGCAGGAATCGGTTTCGCTGTTCACCAAGCCCGGCTGCCCGTTCTGCGCCAAAGCCAAACAGATGCTGCAAGAACGCGGTATCCAGTATGAAGAAATCGTGCTGGGCAAAGACGCCACCACCGTCAGCCTGCGTGCCGTCAGCGGCCGCGCCACCGTACCTCAGGTATTTATCGGCGGCCGTCACATCGGCGGCAGCGATGACCTGGAAAATTTCCTGTCAGCCTGATTAATCAATAATAACGAAGCCAACGTGAACTTTGGCGGGCTCCGGCCCGCCCTTTTTTTTACCTTTCAGGAGCGGATATGAAACAGTTGAATGTTGACGTCGCGGTTATCGGCGGCGGCACCGCCGGTCTGGGCGCCTATCGCGCTGCCAAACTTTCTACCCCCAGCGTGGTGATGATCGAAGGCGGGCCTTATGGCACCACCTGCGCACGCGTTGGCTGCATGCCATCCAAATTGCTGATCGCCGCCGCCGAAGCAGTGCATCAAATCGAGCGCGCACCCGGCTTTGGCGTGTATCCCGCCGGTAAAACCACCGTTAACGGCCGTGAAGTGATGGATCGCGTCAAACGCGAGCGTGACCGCTTTGTCGGCTTTGTACTGGAAGGCGTCGACGAGATCCCGGCCGCCGACAAGATTCACGGCTACGCCCGCTTTATCGACGACAATACCCTGCAGGTCGATGAACACACGCGCATCGTGGCGCAGCGGATCGTTATCGCCACCGGTTCCCGCCCAAGCTGGCCGGCAGCATGGAATGCACTGGGTGACCGGCTGATCGTCAATGACGACGTGTTTAACTGGGACGATTTGCCGCAGTCCGTCGCGGTGTTTGGCCCGGGTGTCATTGGCCTGGAACTGGGTCAAGCACTGCACCGTCTGGGCGTCGACACCAAAGTGTTTGGCGTCGGCGGCGCCGTCGGCCCATTAACCGACGGTGCGGTGCGCAGCTATGCCGCCAAAGCCCTGGGCGAAGAGTTTTATCTTGATGCCGACGTGAAGGTCGAGATGATGCAGCGCGAAGGCGACAAGGTGTTTATTCGCTACCAGGATCTGCAGGGTCAGCCGCAGGAAATCATGGTGGATTACGTACTGGCCGCCACCGGCCGCAGGCCGAACGTCGATAAGCTGGGTCTGGAAAACACCGGCCTCAAACTCGACGCTCGAGGCGTGCCACAGGCCGATCGTTCGACCCTGCAAACCAACGTGCCGCATATTTTCATCGCCGGCGACGCCAGCAACCAGCTGCCGCTGCTGCATGAGGCCAGCGATCAGGCACGCATTGCCGGGGCCAACGCCGGCAGCTTCCCGGAAATCACCCCAGGCCTGCGCCGCAGCGCGATTTCGGTCGTATTCTCCGATCCGCAGATAGCCATGGTCGGTTCGACTTTCCGCGAACTCAACGAGAAATTCAGCGCTTGCGGCTGCTTCGACGTCGGCGAGGTTTCGTTCGAGAATCAGGGGCGCTCTCGCGTGATGCTGCGTAATAAAGGCCTCTTGCACGTCTACGGCGAGCAAGGCACCGGGCGTTTCCTGGGTGCGGAAATGATGGGGCCGGACGTGGAGCATATCGCTCACCTGCTGGCCTGGGCGCATCAGCAGCAGATGACCATCAACCAGATGCTGGATATGCCGTTCTACCACCCGGTGATCGAAGAAGGCCTGCGCACCGCACTGCGCGACCTGCAGACCAAGCTCAAACTGGGTGAGACCGAGGCGGAACGCTGCCAGCGCTGCCCGGGCGAGTAAACCTCCATAAAAAAAGCGCGGCTCACACTGTGAACCGCGCCTTTATGAACCGACTAACTTAACTTAAAACAACCGCTGTTTCGCTTCGGCGATCGCGCTGGCGACCTGCTGAGGAGAAACGCCGCCCTTGGCCGAACGCTTGTCCAGGCAAGATTGCAGCGCCAGAATCGGGTACACGTCGTCGCCAATCACCGCGCTGAACTTCTGCAATTCGGTCAGCGTCAGCGCCTCAAGCGCCTTGCCCTGTTGGATGGCTTCTACCACCGCTTCACCGACGATATGGTGCGCCTCACGGAACGGCACGCCTTTGGCGACCAGATAGTCCGCCAGTTCGGTCGAGTTGGCGTAACCCTGCTCAGCCGCCTCTTTGCAGCGTGGGCGTTTCACCTGAATGCCGTCCAGCACCAGCGCCGCCATCTGCAGGCAATCCATCCAGGTATCCAACGCGTCGAACAGCCCTTCCTTGTCTTCCTGCATGTCTTTGTTATACGCCAGCGGCAAGCCTTTCAGCGTCATCATCATGCCGGTCAATGCGCCCTGTACACGGCCGCATTTGCCGCGGATCAGTTCCAACGCATCCGGGTTTTTCTTCTGCGGCATCAACGAAGAGCCGGAGGTTACGCGGTCGGACAGATCGACAAACGCCGCTTCGCCGCTGTTGAAGAAGATCAGGTCTTCGGCAAAACGCGACAGATGCACCATGCTGATGGAGGCATTCGACAGCAGCTCCAGCACGTGGTCGCGGTCGGAAACGCTGTCCAGGCTGTTGCGGGTGGCCGAGGCAAAGCCCAACCAACCGGCAAGCTGTTCACGATCGATCGGATAAGCGGTGCCGGCTAGAGCGCCGCTGCCCAGCGGGCTGACGTCCAGGCGCTTGAGCGTATCTTGCAGGCGGCTTTCATCGCGCGCCAGCATTTCCACATAGGCCAGGCACCAGTGAGCGAAAGTGACCGGTTGCGCGCGCTGCAGGTGGGTATAACCCGGCATCACCGCATCCTGATTGGCTTCGGCAGTTTCCACCAGCGCCTGCTGCAGTTGCACGATGGCCTGATGCAGTTCGCCGATTTGCTGTTTGCACCACAGTTTCAGATCGGTCGCGACCTGATCGTTACGGCTACGGCCGGTATGCAGCTTCTTGCCCAGATCGCCGACTTTATCGATCAGCTTCTGCTCCACCCAGCTGTGAATATCTTCCGCATCGCTGCTGACAATCGCCTGCGGGTCGGCCTGCACCTCTTCCAACAACACGCTCAAAGCCTGCTCAAGCTGTTGCTGCTCGGTTGCCGTCAGCACGTTGACGGTGACCAGCGCTTTCGACCAGGCCACAGAGCCAACAATGTCCTGTTCCGCCAGGCGATAATCAAAGCGCAAAGAGTCGTTTAACTGTTTGAACCGCTGATCTGCCGCCTGACTGAACCGTCCGCCCCAAAGTGCCATACCTTTACTCCTGTACCCGTCATACTTCGAGCCGCAGGTGTGTTGGCTGCGAGCGCTCACCCGAATCACTTACCGATGTAAGCTCATCGGGACTCTCGCTCTTGCCGCCTTCCTGCAACCCGAATTATTTAGGGTATAAATTTTATACGAAAGGGCGCAGCACGCTGCGCCCTTAACAAGTCACGCCGAATAATGAAATTACTTGTTCTTTTTCTCGTTCAGCGCGCGAATGCGTGAAGAGAGCGAGAACAGGCGGATAAAGCCGCCCGCGTGGCTGTGATCGTAAACCTCATCTTCGCCAAAGGTAGCAAACTCTTCAGAGTACAGGCTGTTGGCGGATTTCTTCTGAATCGCCGTCACCTGGCCTTTGTACAGCTGCAGCACCACTTCGCCGTTCACTTCTTCGGCCAGCGCTTCTGCAGAGGCCTGCAGAGAACGACGCAGCGGAGCAAACCAGCGGCCGTCGTACACCACGTAGGACATTTCCAGGCCCAACTGCTCACGCCATTTGAAGCTGTCGCGATCCAGAACCAGTTGCTCAACGCCGCGCAGTGCCGCCACCATGATGGTGCCGCCCGGAGTTTCGTAGCAACCGCGAGATTTGATGCCTACCAGACGGTTTTCCACGATGTCGATCCGGCCCACGCCATGTTTGGCGCCCAGCACGTTCAGGGTTTCCAGACATTTGTATGGGCTCAAGGCTTCACCGTTAACCGCCACGACGCGGCCTTTTTCTACGGTGATGGTCACTTGCTCAGGCTGGTCCGGCGCTTCCTGCGGATCTACGGTCCAAACCCAGCAGTCTTTGTTCGGGGCATTCCACGGGCTTTCCAGCACGCCGCCTTCGGTAGAGATATGCCAGGCGTTCTCGTCACGGCTGTAGATTTTTTCCAGCGACGCAGTCGTTGGGATATTGCGCTCTTTCAGGTAATCCAGCAGCGCTTCACGGGAACGCAGGTTCCACTCACGCCAAGGCGCAACCACTTTCAGGTGTGGTGCCAGCGCGGTGTAGGTGGTTTCGAAACGCACCTGGTCATTACCTTTGCCGGTTGCACCGTGGCACAGCGCATCAGCGCCGACCTTCAACGCCAGCTCAACCTGCGCTTTAGCGATAATCGGGCGCGCCATTGACGTGCCCAACAGGTAGCTGCCTTCATACAGCGCACCGGTCTGCAGAACCGGATAAACGTAATCGCGGATGAATTCTTCACGCAGATCAACCACGTGACACTCAGAGGCACCGGATTGCAGGGCTTTTTGCTCCACGCCTTCCAGATCGCTGCGCTCCTGGCCGATATCCGCCACGAACGCCACCACTTCGCAGCCGCCGTAGTTTTCTTTCAGCCAAGGAATGATGGCCGAAGTATCCAGGCCGCCAGAGTACGCCAGAACGATTTTTTTGATGCCTTGGTTTTGCATGGTCTTTTCCTTTTTAATTCTAAATTTAAGCGAGGATCCGGGTGCCAATCGACACGCCGTTAAACAGAGCTGGAAGCTGATCGGCATGGCGCCAGCTGGCGATATCCACCGGCCGGCCAAGGGTGCGGGCCGCGTCGAGCGCCGCATTCACCTTCACCACCATACCATCGGTGATGATGCCTTGGGCAATCAGTTGTTCCGCTTTTTGTGCCGTCATTTCTGCAATGCGTTGCCCTTTCCCATCGAGAATGCCACTGACATCCGACAGCAGGATCAAATCCGCACCCAGCGTGGCGGCCAGGGCCGTCGCCGCCTGATCGGCGTTCACATTCATTAATTCCCCTTCGGCGGTGATGCCGATAGAACTGATCACCGGCAGGTAGCCAGCGCCCAGCAGGGTATTGAGCAGCACCGGTGAACCCGGTTGCGCGTTGCCTACGTGGCCCAGCGCCGGATCGAGTTGGGTCACGGAAACGCTGCCGCCGTCCGCCAGGCTCAGGCCCACCGCATTGATCCGGTGCTTGATGGCCCACGCCAGCAGGGTCTTGTTGGCAGTACCGGCCAGCGCGCCGGTAATGATGTCGATCTGGCCAGCAGGGGTCACCCGCAGGCCGTTTTTCTTCACCACCGGCAGAGAAAGTTGTTTCATCAGCTCATCCACCAGGCAACCGCCGCCGTGAACGATAACCAGCGGGCGCTGATGCTGCTGACGGTAGCTGTCCAGGGCGGTGAATAAACGCTCCAGCGCCTCTTCACTGTCTAATAACACGCCACCTAACTTGATAATTAACGGATTCATCGCTGTTTACATCCCACGCTGGTTATTCATTAAAGTAATGACTGGGTTTCCGGGAACCCAAAACGGATATTCAGGCATTGCACCGCCTGAGCAGCCGCGCCTTTCAACAGGTTGTCTTCCGCCGCTACCGCGATCAGGTGTTCGCCCTGAACGGCAAAGCCGATATCGCAGAACGGCAGGCCCACCACCGCTTTCAATGCCGGCACGCCTTTGTCGTACAGCCGCACCAGCGGTTTGTCGTCATAGGCGGCGTGATAGGCTGCGGCCACGTCCTGCGCGGTAACGCCGGCTTTCAAACGGCAGGTGATGGTTTCGAGAATACCACGCGGGAAGTTACCCAAATGTGGCGTGAAGATGACCGGCACACCCAGATGCGCAACGATTTCCGGGTGATGACGGTGGTTGAAGATACCGTACGGCTGCAAACTTACTTCACAGAAGCTGGTGGTCACGCTGGCTTTGCGGCCCGCGCCGCTGACGCCGCTGGTGGCGTTGATGACCGGCCATTGGTCAAGATTCAACAGCTGTTGATCGATCAAGGGTTTCAGCGCCAACTGCGCCGCCGTCGGGTAGCAGCCCGGTACGGCGATCAGTTGCGCCTGTTTGATTTTTTCGCTCTGCCACTCCGCCAGGCCATATACCGCCTGATCCAGCAGCTCAGGATGCTGATGCTCGAAACCGTAGTACTGGGTATAGAAACCGGCGTCTTTTACGCGGAACGCACCGGACAGATCGAACACCACACAGCCCGCAGCCAGGAACAAAGGCGCGATATCGTGGCTGACCTCGTGCGCCGTGGCCAGGAACACCACGTCGATGCCATCGGCGGCGGCAGCCACGTCAACCAGCGGTTGTAACGGCAGATCGACGATGCCTTTTAACTGGGGATGCAAATCAGAAAGCAATTTTCCTGCATCTGCACTTTGCGCTGAAACCGCTAATGCGGTTATGTTCATATGTGGGTGACGATTCAGGTAAGCCGTGAGCTCCGCTCCGGCGTAACCGCTGGCACCAACGATCAGCGTATTCAACATGTGGCCTTTCACCTTCTTGGCTTACGAGTGGTCGTATTCGACTCAGGTAACCGGGCTCACCAGCGTTGTTTCGCCGTTCACCCACGTGGTCGAGCGTTGATGTTTTTATAATCATCCGGGAATCGGGTTCCCTTACGCTCTAGCTTACTGTATTTTTATTCAAAATAAATGCATGAATATTGATACTACCCTAACCAAAGGCTGTCAACAGTGAAGATGAAATTACCTCCATTTATTGAGCTGTACCGGGCGTTGATCGCCACTCCGTCGATCAGTGCCACCGATGGCGCCCTCGATCAGAGTAATGAAGCGTTAATCAACTTGCTGGCCGGATGGTTTGCCGATTTGGGCTTTCGCGTCGACGTACAGCCGGTGCCCGATACCCGCAACAAATTCAACCTGCTCGCCAGCATCGGCGAAGGCAGCGGCGGCCTGCTTTTGGCGGGCCACACCGACACCGTACCTTATGACGAAGGCCGCTGGACGCGCGATCCCTTCACCCTGACCGAACACGACAATAAGCTGTACGGTCTGGGCACTGCGGACATGAAAGGCTTCTTTGCCTTTATTCTGGATGCCGTGCGCGACATCGATGCCGGCAAACTGACCAAGCCGCTGTATATTCTGGCCACCGCAGATGAAGAAACGACGATGGCCGGCGCGCGTTATTTCGCCGCCTCGACCGCCATCCGCCCGGATTTCGCGATTATCGGCGAGCCCACCTCACTGCAACCGGTGCGCGCGCACAAGGGGCATATGGCCAACGCCATCCGCATTGTCGGCCAGTCCGGCCACTCGAGCGATCCGGCGCGCGGCGTCAACGCCATCGATTTGATGCACGAAACCATTGGCCGCCTGATGGAACTGCGCAAAACGCTGCAGGAGCGCTACAACAATCCGGCATTCGCCGTGCCTTATCCGACGATGAACTTCGGCCATATCAGCGGCGGCGACGCGGCCAACCGCATCTGCGCCTGCTGTGAACTGCACCTGGACATTCGTCCGCTGCCGGGCATGACGCTCGACAATATCAACGAGCTGATGCACCAGACGCTGGAGCCGGTCAGCCAGCGCTGGCCGGGCCGCCTGAACATTGAAGAACTGCATGCCTCGGTCCCGGGCTACGAGTGTCCGACCGATCATCATATGGTGGCGGTGATTGAGAAACTGCTGGGCACCCGCACTCAGGTGGTCAACTACTGCACCGAGGCGCCGTTCGTCCAGCAGGTGTGCCCGACGCTGGTGCTCGGCCCGGGGTCAATCAACCAGGCGCACCAGCCGGATGAATACATCGATACGGCGTTTATCGAGCCGACGCGCAAGCTGCTGGGCCAGTTGGTCGAGCACTTTTGCCATCAATAAACCTGACACAAGGTAGGGGTAATGATTTATCATCGCCCCTACCTATTAAGAAGTATCAAAACAATATAATAAGCCAGACTGATAACCGGCGTGCCGTAATTAAATTTCAGAAAATGCGCCGATTTTGATGTTTTTTTGCTAAAAATAGTGTCAATTGACGATTGGACAGGAACGTGGCGAGATGAAACAGGCGCTCTTCGCCTGACACGTGAAATTTACTTACAAGATAAAAAATCATACAGAACTGGGCCAGGGGTTATATGAACGAACAATATTCGGCAATGCGAAGTAATGTCAGTATGCTCGGCAAATTGCTCGGCGATACCATCAAAGATGCGCTGGGCGAGCATATTCTCGATCGCGTTGAAACTATCCGTAAGCTTTCCAAATCTTCACGTGCCGGTAACGAGGCGCATCGTCAGGAGCTGCTTTCCACCTTGCAGAACCTGTCCAACGACGAGTTGCTGCCGGTCGCGCGCGCCTTCAGCCAGTTCCTTAATCTGACCAACGTCGCCGAGCAGTACCACAGCATTTCGCCCAATGGCGAAGCCGCCAGCAATCCCGAAGCGCTGGCCCAGCTGTTCACCCGGCTGAAAGACAAAAAGCTCAGCACCAAAGAGCTGCAAAATGCGGTCTCTCAGCTCTCCATCGAGCTGGTGCTGACGGCGCACCCGACGGAAATAACCCGCCGCACCCTGATCCACAAGCTGGTTGAGGTCAACACCTGTCTGAGCCAACTCGATCATAACGATCTGGCCGATTACGAGCGCAACAAGATCATGCGCCGCCTGCGCCAGCTGGTTGCCCAGTCATGGCACACCGACGAGATCCGTAAAAACCGCCCTTCGCCTATCGACGAAGCCAAGTGGGGCTTTGCGGTGGTGGAAAACAGCCTGTGGGAAGGGGTGCCTGCCTTCCTGCGCGAATTCAACGAGCAGTTGGAAAACTCCATCGATTACAGCCTGCCGGCGGAAGCCGTGCCGGTGCGTTTCACCTCCTGGATGGGCGGTGACCGCGACGGTAACCCGAACGTGACCGCCGAAATCACCCGTCACGTGCTGCTGCTCAGCCGCTGGAAAGCCTGCGACCTGTTCACCCGCGATATCCAGGTGTTGGTGTCCGAGCTGTCGATGACCGAATGTACTCCGGAATTGCGCGCCCTCGCCGGTGGCGACGAAGTGCAGGAACCGTACCGCGAAATCATGAAACAGCTGCGCGGCCAGTTGATGCGCTCTCAGGCCTATCTGGAAGGCCGCCTGAAAGGCGAACGCGTGCTGAAACCGAACGACCTGCTGGTAAGCAACGATCAGCTGTGGGAACCGTTGTTCGCCTGTTATCAGTCGCTGCAGGCCTGCGGCATGAGCATCATTGCCAACGGTCAGTTGCTGGATACCCTGCGCCGCGTTCGCTGCTTTGGCGTGCCGCTGGTGCGTATCGACGTCCGTCAGGAAAGCAACCGCCATACCGAAGCCATCGCCGAACTGACCCGTTATCTGGGCCTCGGCGACTACGAAAGCTGGTCAGAAGCCGACAAACAAGCATTCCTGATCCGCGAACTGAATTCCAAACGCCCGCTGGTGCCGCTGAAGTGGGAACCGAGTGCCGATACCCAGGAAGTGCTGGAAACCTGCCGCGTGATCGCCGAAGCGCCGCAAGGCTCCATCGCCGCCTACGTCATCTCCATGGCACGCACCCCTTCTGACGTGCTGGCGGTCCATCTGCTGCTGAAAGAAGCCGGTTGCCCGTTTGCGCTGCCGGTCGCGCCGCTGTTCGAAACCCTCGACGACCTGAACAACGCCGACGACGTGATGACCCAGTTGCTGAATATCGACTGGTATCGCGGCTTTATCCAGGGCAAGCAGATGGTGATGATCGGCTATTCCGACTCGGCGAAAGACGCCGGGGTGATGGCCGCGTCCTGGGCGCAGTACCGCGCGCAAGATGCCTTGATCAAAACCTGTGAAAAGGCCGGAGTGGCGTTAACGCTGTTCCACGGCCGTGGCGGTTCGATTGGTCGCGGCGGCGCGCCTGCGCATGCGGCGCTGCTGTCGCAGCCTCCGGGCAGCCTGAAAGGTGGCCTGCGCGTGACCGAGCAGGGTGAGATGATTCGCTTCAAATTTGGCCTGCCGGAAGTGGCCATCAGCAGCCTCGCGCTGTATGCCGGCGCGGTTCTGGAAGCCAACCTGTTGCCGCCGCCGGAGCCGAAGAAAGAGTGGCGTTCGCTGATGGACGACCTGTCGGAGACATCGTGCAAAATGTACCGCGGCTACGTGCGCGAGAATCCGGACTTCGTGCCTTACTTCCGCGCCGCAACGCCGGAGCTGGAACTGGGTAAACTGCCGCTGGGTTCACGCCCGGCCAAGCGCAAGCCAAACGGCGGCGTAGAAAGCCTGCGCGCCATTCCGTGGATCTTCGCCTGGACGCAGAACCGCCTGATGCTGCCGGCCTGGCTGGGTGCCGGTGCAGGTTTGCAGGAAGCGGTGAAAGCCGGCAAACAGAATCAGTTGGAGGCCATGTGCCGCGACTGGCCGTTCTTCTCTACCCGTATCGCCATGCTGGAAATGGTCTTCGCCAAGGCCGACCTGTGGCTGGCGGAATACTACGATCAGCGCCTGGTCGACAAATCGCTGTGGCCGCTGGGCCAGCAGCTGCGCGATCAGCTCGAAAGCGACATCAAGGTCGTGTTGACCATCGCCAATGACGCTCACCTGATGGAGGATCTGCCGTGGATCGCCGAATCCATCGCGCTGCGCAACGTGTATACCGATCCGCTGAACGTGCTGCAGGCAGAACTGCTGCACCGCTCGCGCCAGCAGGAACATCCTGATACCCGCGTTGAACAGGCATTGATGGTCACCATTGCCGGCGTCGCCGCCGGCATGCGCAACACCGGCTAGGTTGCGCGTCAAAGCACGGCTCCTGTTCACAGGAGCCGTTTTTCTATGTGTCGCTGACGGGCGCGGAGGTGCGCGATGGCGTTATCCCTCTCGGACTGGTTTGTTGCCAACGATATCGAATGCTCGCGCCTGACGGCGATCAATGCCTCCTTCCCCCGTCACACCCACGATGAATACGTGATCAGCGCCAATTTGAGCGGTACCGAACAGATTTGGCTGGACGGCAAAACCTCGCTGGTACGCGGTGGCGAAATCACCGTTTACAACCCGGCCAGCATTCAGTCCTCGCAATTTGGCAGCGAGCAAGTCGAATTCTGCAGCGTGCATTTACCGCAATCACTGCTGCGCAGTCTGGCCAACAACCATAACCTGAGTTCCGATCGCCAGGCGCCGGCGCTGACCGAAGGCGTGCTGCGCAACCCGGCGCTGTTCGACGCCATTTGCCGCTATGCCTGCACTCCGCACGACGCCGTTGAACAAGAGCAAAATCTGCTGTGGCTGCTGGGTACCCTGCTGGACGATCGCACCGCGGATCACCCGCAACCGACGGAAACCGTCGGCCGGGCACTGGAATTCATGCGCGACAACCTGACGCTGAAAATCAGCCTGGACACGTTGGCCCAGGTCAGCGGTATGAGTAAATATCATTTTGTCCGGCTGTTCCGGCAACGCGTCGGCATGCCGCCGCTGCAATATCACATGCAGTTGCGGCTGCTGGAGGCGCGTAACCTGTTGCGGCAGAATCAACACACGCTGGACGTGGCGCTGGCCCTGGGTTTTTACGATCAAAGCCATTTTATTAACGCTTTTCGCAAAACGATGGGCATCACGCCGCATCACTATCTGCAATCCTTCACCCGCTAAATAAACTCACGGTAGCCCGACACCACCACGTACAGCGCGAAGTAGCCAAAAATCACCGCCGAAGCAAAGTAAGAATATTTCAGCAGGCGTGCCCCCAGCATTTTGCCGCCCAGGCTGCCAACGGAACAAAGCACCGCCGTCCACACCACGCCGGCAATAAAAAAGCCGGAGAGGAACCACGACGTTGCCGCCGGCCCCCCCTGACCCATACGTGAAATCAGCGCGCCGCCCACCGCCGCAAACCACAGGATCGCCGTAGGAGATGACATAGCCAGCACCACGCCGCGCAGAAAGTTGCGCGGCACCGAGCGTGGCGTCTCCGGCTCAGCCACCGCCAGCTCAGTCGCCCTGGCGAAGGCCGCCCGCAGCATTTTGTAAGCGAACCACAGCAGCATCATTGAGCCGCCGATCCACAGTACCCAGCGGACACCTTGGTATTGCAACAGCACCGCCATGCCCGCCAGCGCCAGCACCGCATAAATCAGGTCACCCACGCAGGTACCGATCCCCAGCCAGAAGCCGTGAAAATAGCCGCGTTGCATCGCCAGCGTGATCATGGCGATATTGGCGATGCCAATATCCAGACAAAGCGACAAACTGAGTAAAAAACCATTGGAAAACGGCATCATGGTGACGAGCTCTTTTCATGGGGATGATGCGTCATCTCACCATGCCGCTAAAGAGGGGTATTGGAAGAAATTGCGCCCAACAAAAAGGGCGCTGTTTTTACGCAGCGCCCCTCCCGATAGCGAATGGATTATGCAGCGGCCGGGCGCACACCCAGCGTATGGCAGATGGCATAGCTCATCTCGGCGCGGTTCAGCGTATAGAAGTGGAAATCTTTCACCCCTTCGCGGCTGAGGATCTTCACCATGTCCATCGCGATATTGGCGCCGACCATTTTGCGGGTTTCGGCGTCGTCGTCCAGCCCTTCAAACATGCTGGTCATCCAGCTCGGTACGCGTACGTTGGTCATGGTGGCGAAACGCTGCAGCTGCTTGAAGTTGGATACCGGCAGAATGCCCGGCACGATTTCCACGTCAATACCGGTGGCGACACAGCGATCGCGGAAACGCAGATAGCTTTCCACGTCGAAGAAAAACTGGGTGATCGCGCGGTTGGCGCCGGCATCGATTTTACGCTTCAGGTTAATCAGATCCGCCTGCGGGCTTTTCGCCTCCGGATGCACTTCAGGGTAGGCGGCAACGGAGATATCGAAATCGCCGACTTCTTTCAGCAACCGAACCAAATCGGTCGCGTACATGTCCGGCTTGCCGCCACCCGGAGGCAGATCGCCGCGCAGCGCCACGATATGACGAATGCCGTTGTTCCAATAATCGGTGGCGATTTCACGCAGCTGAGCCGGGCTGGCGTCGATGCAGGTCAGGTGTGGAGCCGCATCCAGACCGGTGCGGTCCTTGATCCCTTTGATGATGCTGTGGGTGCGATCGCGCTCGCCCGAGTTTGCACCATAGGTCACAGAGACAAATTTAGGTTTCAGGCTGCTCAGACGATCAATGGACTGCCACAGGGTATCTTCCATCTCGCTGGTGCGCGGCGGGAAAAACTCAAACGATACGTTAATCTGGCCGTTTAATTCCGCCAGACTCTGATTCAGCGCTTCCCGCTGGTTTGCGTGAAAAAAACTCATACCCTGTCCGCCTCTTATCGATCACTGTTTTGCATTTTGCTTTATTTTAATAAGCGTCTATACGTTTAGACGTCTAAATAGAAAATGCCGTATGTTGGCTAAAGAGTCAACAGGAAACTGGGGGAATAAGATGATTAATCCTCACCGGCAAAGAGAAAGAATTTCATGTTCGAAACAAGATGAATTATGGCAGGAAAAACGAGGGGCGCGGTGAACCCGCGCCCGCAAGAAAATTAAAGCAGTTGCGCCAAACGGTTAAGGTCTGACTGGATCGCCCCGGCCGTGACGTCGCGGCCGGCACCCGGCCCGCGGATCACCAACGGATTATCGCGGTACCAGCGGCTTTCGATAGCAAACACATTGTCGCACGGCAACAGAGCCGCCAGCGGGTGCTCCGGACGCACCGCCTCTACCCCGACACGCGCCTTGCCGTTGGCATCGAAGCGCGCCACGTGCCGCAGCACCAGCCCCATTTCGCTGGCAGCCTCAAAACGCTGCAGCATCTGTTGGTTCAGCGCATCGCCGTTCTCGAAGAACTGATCGACAGAGCCCTGCTCGGCACCGGCAGGCACCAGCGACTCTACCCGCACCTGATTCGGTTCGATGTCATAGCCCGCCTCGCGCGCCAGAATGACCAGCTTGCGCATTACGTCCTGGCCGGAGAGATCGACGCGCGGATCCGGTTCCGTCAGCCCCTGCTGCCAGGCCTGATCCACCAGTTCGGTGAACGGCACCGTGCCGTCGAACTGCAGGAACAACCAGGAAAGCGTACCGGAGAAGATACCGCTGATCGCCAAAATGCTGTCGCCGCTGTCGCGCAGATCGCGCACCGTATGATTGACCGGCAGGCCCGCGCCGACGGTAGCGTTATACAACCAATGGCGGCCGGTTTTGGCGAAGGCATCGCGGATTTGGCGGTAGTTATCACCGCACGACGCGCCCGCCAGCTTGTTGGCGCTAATCACGTGAAAACCGTAGCTGGCGAAGTCCAGATACTGCTCGGCCAGATTTTCACTGGCGGTAACGTCAAGCACCACCAGATCGTCGAACGGGTGCGCACGCATCCACAGGAACAGAGACTCTTCGTCCAGTTCCTGCGCTTCGTCCTCGAAGAATGCCAGCGCGCGGCTGGCGTCCAGCCCGTCGTAATCCAGCAGGCTGCGGCGGCTGTCCACCACCCCGGCCAGAGTGAATTCAAAACCGCTGCGGGCGGAAATATTTTTCTGCTCGCGGGCAAACAGTTCCAGCCAGCGTGCGCCAATGTTACCTTTGCCGAACAGCACCAGACCGATGCGTTTCTCAGCGCGGAACAATGACTGGTGCAAGCCCTGAATCAGCAAGGCAGTCGGCCCCTGACGCAGTACCGCCACCAGGCTGATGCCGTCTTCCGCCTGCCAGATAAACTCAACCGGCTGGTCTTTCAACTGTTGGTAGAAACGATGGCTGTGCAGCGGGTTTTTGCAAACCCCCGCCCCCACCAGCGCCACCAGCGCCAGCCCTTCGCGCAGCTTCAGTTCCCCCGGCAACCCGGCATCCTGCAAGGTACGCAGCACGCTGTTCACCACTTCCGAGGTGTAGCACAGCTGAACCAGGTTGCGGTCCGGATGAATGCCGACGGCCAAGGGTTTGATCTGCGCGCGCTTCAGCACCAGATCCAGCTCTTTCTGCGCCAGCTTGAAATCATGCTGGCTGGCGACGCGCAGCTCAATCAGGCACACGTCATCATGGCTGGTGACAATCTTCGCGCCCGTGCCGGAAGCCAGCACGCGTTCGATGCGCGTTGAACCCTGTTCCGGCTGGTAACTGCATCGCAGCTGGAGATCGATATCGCTGCCGGAAACCGGCTGCAAGGTGCGGGTATGCAGCACCGGTGCCGCCAGACGCGCCAGTTCGCTGGCTTCATCCAACCGCAGCAGCGGCAGCAGGCAGGCATCTTTCACTTTACGTGGGTCGGCGCTGTACACCCCGGCCACGTCGCTCCAGATAGTCACGCGCTCCACGCCGGCCAAAGCGCCGACCTGGGTCGCGGAATAGTCACTGCCGTTACGCCCCAACAGCACGGTTTCACCGGCGTCGTTGCGTGAAATAAAGCCGGTCACCACCAGGCGTTTGCCTGGGTGCTGAGCCAGCAATTGTTGCAGCAGCGGGTAAGAACGGCCTTCATCAACCTGCGGCTGAGCAGAACGTTCCGTACGCAGGAAATCGCGCGCATCCAGCCAGGCCGCCTGCATATCCAACTTGTTCAGTACCGCAGCCATCAGCCGCGCCGACCAGATTTCGCCGTGGCCGACGACCTCGGCATAAGTCACGTCGTCAATCTTGTCATCCAGCAAAACTGCCAGACGCTCCAGATCCTGAATAAATTCGGCGATCAGCGGTTCGGCGGTTTCCGGCGGCAATAAACCGCCGATCAATTCGCTGTGATAACGACGCAGCGTCTGCTGAACCTGATGCGCAGAAAGGCGATCGCTCTGGCTGAGCTTCAGCCAGTTAATCAGTTGGTTGGTGGTGCTGCCGGCAGCCGACACCACCATCATATCGCCCGGCTGGCTGTATTCGGCCATGATCCCGGCCACACGCAGATAACACTTCACGTCCGCCAGGCTGCTGCCGCCAAACTTGTGCAGTTGACGCCCGCTCACCGGCCCTGCTACCGCAATTGCATTCATGCTTACCTCGTTGCCGCCGCCTGGAAAGCACGTTCCAGATCGGCAATCAAATCTTCGCTGTCTTCAATACCCACGGAAATACGCAGCAGGCTCTCGGAGATACCGGCCGCCGCACGTGCTTCCGCTGCCATACCGGCATGGGTCATGGTCGCTGCATGCGAAATCAGGCTTTCTACGCCCCCTAAGGATTCTGCCAGAGTAAACAGCTCAAGGGCAGAGAGGAAACGGCGAAGAAGCGCCTCATCACCATCCAGTTCAAAACTGAGCATCGCGCCAAAGCCGCGTTGCTGGCGGCGCGCAATCTCGTGCCCTGGGTTCTGTGGCAGAGAAGGATGATACAGCTTTTTCACCAGCGGTTGCTGCTGTAAATAACTGACAATCGCTTCGGCGTTTTGTTGCGCCGCCTTGATGCGTGGCGACAGGGTACGCATGCCGCGCAACAGCAAATAGCTGTCGAACGCGCCGCCGGTAACGCCGATATTATTGGCCCACCAAGCCAGCTCCACCGCCAGATCTTTATCTTTGGCGATCACCGCGCCGGCCACCACATCGGAATGGCCGTTGAGGTATTTGGTGCAGGAGTGAACCACCAGATCGGCTCCCAGTCCAATCGGCTGCTGCAGCGCCGGGCTGAGGAAGGTGTTATCCACTACCGTCAGCGCGCCTGCCGCATGCGCCGCCTCGCAAATCGCCGCAATGTCCACCACGCGCAAAAGCGGGTTGCTCGGGCTTTCTATCAGCACCAGTTTTGGCTTTTGCGCCAACGCCTGCGCCAACGCCTCTTCATTACTCTGATCGACAAACAGCACGCGGTAAGCGCCTCGCTTGCTCAGGCTGTCGAAAAGACGGTAGCTGCCACCGTAGCAATCGTGCGGCGCCACCAGCAGATCGCCGGGTTTCAGGAACACGGTGGTCACCAGATGGATCGCCGACATTCCGCTACTGGTCATTACCGCACCGGCGCCGCCTTCCAGCTCCGCCAGCGCACGTTGCACCACATCGCGCGTCGGATTGCCGCGGCGCGAGTAGTCATGAGCGCGAGGCTGGTTGAAATCGGTGAAATTATAGGTGCTGGAAAGATGGATCGGCGGGACAACGCAGCCGTACTGTTCGTCATCGTTCAGGCCGCTACGTACGGCAATCGTGGCTGGTTTACGCGTCATAGGGTCGCTCGGCTCTCAGGATTCGGATGAATGAGGGCTAAAGATTAATCGCAGCGGAGATGGACGTCAATACATCTGGACATCTAAACTTCTTTGCGTATAGATTGAGCAAAGCGGTAATACCCGCTAAAATTATGCCGGTTTGATATGACGATACGATGTTAACGCGAAATGCATAGGCGACACCTATTGATCTTGAGCATACAGTGACCCTGGTCGCGTAAAATTGACATTTATTTAGTGAGAACAGTGAAGATCGGGCATAATTGGCCGGTTTTTAGAATTTTGTAATTTTTCTGACAAATTTAAGGTGTCCCATGGCTGAGTGGAACGGCGAGTATGTCAGCCCTTACGCTGAACACGGTAAAAAAAGCGAGCAAGTAAAAAAAATCACGGTATCCATTCCGCTGAAGGTCCTGAAAATCCTCACCGATGAGCGGACTCGTCGCCAGGTCAATAACCTGCGCCACGCCACCAACAGCGAATTGCTGTGCGAAGCATTCCTGCATGCTTTTACCGGCCAGCCGCTGCCGAACGATGAAGACCTGCGCAAAGAACGCAGCGATGAAATCCCGGAAGCCGCAAAAGTGCTGATGCGTGAATTGGGTGTGGATCCCGATACCTGGGAATACTAACAGGTCGGCCTGCGAAAGCAGGAGGCAGAAACGAAAAAAGGCGCCGAAGGCGCCTTTTTCATCTGACGGTAAGAAATATTATTTCTTAGCGCCTGGTACGCTGAAACGCTTGTTGAAGCGGTCAACGCGGCCACCGGTAGCAACGTCACGCTGCTTGCCAGTGTAGAACGGGTGGCATTGACCACAAACGTCCAGGTTCAGATCGTGACCCACGGTAGAGCGGATTTTGATCACGTTACCGCAAGAGCAGTTAGCAGTAACTTCTTCGTATTTTGGGTGGATACCTTGTTTCATGGGAAACCTCAGTTAAGGCCGTGTCGCTATCCAGCCCTGTTTCGCCAGACACCACACGTGGTTGATAATATATTTTGGTATCGGATTATACCAAAGGCGGCAAACTATACAGAAATTCAATGTAGCGCGCAATTGGAACCGTACATTTTGCGGCCCGCAGTGTAAACTACCCGACACTTTTTCCATCTGGATGGCCGCCACATGCCCGTTGTACACGTTGCTTTACCGGTTCCCCTCGCCCGCACCTTCGACTATCTGCTGCCGCAAGGCCTGCAGCCGGTAGCCGGCGCGCGCGTTTGCGTACCCTGGGGTAAGCAACGGGCAATCGGCATCGTCACCGGCAGCAGCGACACCAGCGAACTGCCGCTGGATAAGCTCAAGCCCATCGACAGCATCATCGACAACGCCTCCCTGTTCTCCCCCAGCCTGTGGCGCATTCTTCGCTGGGCCAGCGACTATTATCATTATCCTATCGGCGAAGTGCTGTTCCACGCGCTGCCGATCCTGCTGAGGCAAGGCAAACCGGCTGAAGCCGCGCCGCTGTGGCAATGGTTCGCCACTGAACAGGGCCGCGCCACGCCGCCGGAAAGCCTGAAACGCGCCCCCAAACAACAACAGGCACTAGCCGCGCTGCTGCAACGCCCGGTGTATCGCCACCAGGTCAGCGAACTTGAACTGACCGAGAGCGCACTACAGGCATTGCGCGCCAAAGGGCTGATCGACTTACGGGCTCAGACTTTGGCGACGCAGGACTGGCGACCGGGTTTTGCAGTGCTCGGCGAACGGCTGCGGCTGAATACCGAGCAGGCCACCGCCGTGGGTGCGATCCGCAGCGAAGACGATCAGTTTGCCGCCTGGCTGCTGGCTGGGGTCACCGGCTCCGGCAAGACAGAAGTCTATCTCAGCGTGCTGGAAAACATTCTGGCCATGGGCAAGCAGGCGCTGGTGCTGGTGCCGGAAATCGGCCTGACGCCGCAAACCATCGCCCGCTTTCGCGAGCGCTTCAATGCGCCGGTAGACGTACTGCACTCCGGCCTCAACGACAGCGAACGGCTGGCGGTATGGCTGCGCGCCCGCAGCGGTGAAGCGGCGATTGTCATAGGCACCCGCTCTGCGCTATTTACTCCGTTCTCACGCCTGGGCGTGATCATTATCGACGAAGAGCACGACAGCTCCTATAAACAGCAGGAAGGCTGGCGCTACCACGCACGCGATCTGGCGGTGTTCCGCGCCCGGGAAGAGAACATCCCGATGGTCATGGGTTCCGCCACGCCGGCGCTGGAAACGCTGCACAACGTGCAACTGGGTAAATACCGTCAACTCAAGCTCACCCAGCGCGCGGGCAACGCCAAACCGGCGGCGCAGCATCTGATCGACCTGAAAGGCCTGCCGCTGAAGGTGGGTCTGTCGCAGCCTTTGCTGAAAAGCATGCAGCACCACCTGAAAGCCGGCAATCAGGTGATGTTATTCCTTAACCGTCGCGGCTATGCGCCGGCGTTGTTGTGCCACGAGTGCGGCTGGATTGCCGAATGCCAACGCTGCGATCATTACTACACCTTCCATCAGAACCATCGCCAACTGCGCTGCCACCACTGCGACAGCCAGCGGCCGGTACCGCACCAGTGTCCGCAATGCGGTTCAACGCACCTGGTCTCGGTCGGCGTCGGTACCGAGCAATTGGAAAACGAACTGGCGCCGCTGTTCCCGGAAACGCCGATCACCCGTATTGACCGAGACACCACCAGCCGCAAGGGCTCGCTCGAGCAGCATCTGGCGGATATTCACCGTGGTGGCTCACGCATTTTGATCGGCACCCAGATGTTGGCAAAAGGTCACCATTTCCCGGACGTGACGCTGGTCGCCCTGCTGGACGTCGACGGCGCGCTGTTTTCGGCTGATTTCCGTTCCGCTGAACGCTTTGCCCAACTGTATACCCAGGTCTCCGGCCGTGCAGGCCGCGCCGGCAAACAGGGTGAAGTCCTTTTGCAGACTCACCACCCGGAGCACCCGCTGCTGCAAATTCTGTTGCAGCAGGGCTACGAGGCCTTTTCCAAACAGACGCTGGCGGAACGCAACAGCGTCTTCCTGCCACCCTACACCAGCCATATCATCGTGCGTTCGGAAGATCACGATAACCAACAGGCGCCGCTGTTCCTGCAGCAGTTGCGCAACCTGCTGGAAGCCAGCCCGCTGAAAGACGACTCGTTGTGGGTCATGGGGCCCGTCCCGGCATTGCAGTCAAAACGCGGCGGCCGCTTCCGTTGGCAACTGCTGTTGCAGCACCCTTCGCGACGCGTGCTGCAACAGTTGATGAAAAGCTCGTTGCCGTTGATCGGTACACTGCCACAGGCACGTAAGGTGAAATGGACGCTGGACGTCGATCCGATAGATAGCTGAACCCGGAAAAGTCTGATTCAGTTCAGGCAAGGCAAACGTTTACCCTTGAAATTGCGAGCGAACGCTAAAAAACCTTCCTGGGTCACACTTTTTATGCAAATTAGGTAACAAAGGCGGGACATATTCTGTTTAGAATGTCTGCCAAGGCAATTTTGGCACCTAAAGTAGCACCGTGACAGAATGTTCGAATGCGGATGGCGCTAAATGATAACAACACCACCGTACGCCAAAATTTGTGAGCAAACTGCAGTAGTCGCGTTGGCATGGGGCTAACGCAAGGAGAAAGGCGTTGGAACACAAGAAAGAATTACCCATGGCAACCATGAAAGACGTTGCCGAGATGGCGGGCGTTTCAACGGCAACCGTGTCGCGCGCGCTGATGAACCCGGAGAAGGTGTCAACGCCGACGCGTCAGAAAGTGGAGCAGGCCGTCTTGGCCGTGGGCTACTCTCCTCATGCCCTCTCGCGCAATATCAAGCGCAATGAATCCCGTACCATTCTGGTGATCGTCCCCGACATTTGCGATCCGTTCTTCGCCGACGTGATCCAGGGGATCGAGCAGACTGCGGCGCAACAAGGCTATCTGGTGCTGATTGGCGATTGCGCTCAGCAAAACCAGCAGGAACGAACCTTCGTCAATCTGATTATCACCAAGCAAATCGACGGTATGCTGCTGCTCGGCTCCAACCTGCCCTTCGACGCCAGCAAGGAAGAGCAGCGCAATCTGCCGCCGATGGTGATGGCCAACGAGTTTGCCCCGGAGCTGGAACTGCCGACGGTACACATCGATAACCTGACCGCCGCCTTTGAGGCTGTACATTATTTGCACCAGCTCGGACACAAGCAAATCGCCTGTGTCGCCGGACCGGAACAGATGCCTCTCAGCCATTATCGGCTGCAAGGTTACATTCAGGCGCTACGTCGTAATGGCATTAACGTCGAAAGCAGCTATATTACCCGGGGTGATTTCACGTACGAAGCCGGTGCGCAGGCGCTGACAGCGCTGATGGCGCAACCAAAACCCCCGACGGCAATATTCTGCCACAGTGACGTCATGGCAATCGGCGTGCTGTCACAGGCGAAAAAAATGGGGCTGCGAGTACCGCAGGACCTTTCCATCGTCGGCTTTGACGACATCAAGCTGACGCAGTATTGCGATCCGCCGTTAACCACGGTGGCTCAACCGCGCTATGAGATCGGCCGGCAAGCGATGCTGCTGTTGTTGGAACAACTGCACGGACAGACAGTACCAAGTGGCTCCCGGCTATTGGACAGTGAATTAATTATCAGAGGCAGCACCGCTGCCCCTAAACGCTAGTCAAATATTTTAGGGTTCAGTAACATGCAGGACTTATCTCCTCATCAGGACACAGCGGAATAATAGTGGCACAAAAAGACTATGTAGGCCGTGGGCGCACAGGAGCGCGGCGCAAAACCCCCAGCCGTAAAAAGAGCAGTTCTCCGAAAGTATCCAAAACCGTGCTGGCGCTAGCCGTAGCACTTCTGGTGATCTTTATCGGTGGCCTCTATTTCATTACGCACAATAAACCGGACGATGTACCGTTGTTACCTGCACACAGCAACCGCCCTGGCAATGGCCTGCCGCCGAAGCCGGAAGAGCGCTGGCGCTATATCAAAGAGCTGGAGAACCGCCAGATTGGCGTGCAGACCCCGACCGAGCCAACGGCCGGCGGCGAAGTCAACTCCAAGACTCAGTTGACCACTGAACAACGCCAACTGCTGGAACAAATGCAGGCGGATATGCAACAGCGCCCAACGCAGTTGAATGAAGTGCCGTATAACGATCCTTCTCAAGCCGCGGCGCGCGGCAACAGCCGCCAGCAGCAGGTGCAGCAACAACAAATGCAGCAGCAAGTTCAGCAACAGGTGCAGCAACCACAGGTTACCCAGCCGCGTAATCCGTTTAACAACGGCGCAACCACGGCGCCGGTGCAACAGCACCAGCAGCAGGCTCAACCCAAACCCAAGCCGCAGCCGGTAACGCCGCCGCCGGTCCAGGTTAAGCAGCCTGAGCCTAAACCGCAGCCAAAACCTGAGGCAAAACCGGAAACCAAGCCGGAAGTGAAACAGGAAACGGCCAAGCAGGAAACCAAGCCTGAGCAGAAACAGAAGTGGATGGTGCAATGCGGTTCGTTCCGTGCCACCGATCAGGCGGAATCCGTCCGTGCGCGCCTGGCGTTTGAAGGTATCGAAAGCCGCATCACCGCCGGCGGCGGTTGGAATCGCGTGGTGCTCGGCCCCTACAGCAGCCGCGCAACAGCGGACAAAACCCTATCGCGTCTGAAGGGCGCTGGCATGTCAAGTTGCATTCCCCTCGCCGTTGGGGGTTGAAAAGCGTCAATCCCCCCCCATCTATACTCTCAATATGCCTCGTAGTGTCTGCGCAAGCAGACGCTGCGAGGGCTTCTTTCCGTCTTCAACGAGGGTCTGCTCGTGACAACAATTGTAAGCGTACGCCGCAACGGCCAGGTAGTGATCGGTGGCGATGGCCAGGCCACCTTGGGCAATACGGTAATGAAGGGCAACGTCAAGAAAGTGCGTCGCCTGTATAACGACAAAGTGATTGCCGGTTTCGCCGGTGGCACTGCGGATGCCTTCACGCTGTTTGAGCTGTTCGAGCGCAAGCTGGAAATGCACCAGGGCCATTTGGTTAAAGCGGCCGTTGAGTTGGCTAAAGACTGGCGTACCGACCGCATGCTGCGCAAGCTTGAAGCGCTGCTGGCCGTGGCGGATGAACACTCTTCGCTGATCATCACCGGCAACGGTGACGTGATCCAGCCTGAAAATGATTTGATTGCGATCGGTTCCGGCGGCCCATACGCCCAGGCTGCCGCTCGTGCGATGTTGGAAAATACCGAGCTGAGCGCCCGCGAAATCGTTGATAAATCCCTCAACATCGCCGGTGACATCTGTATTTACACCAACCATTTCCACACCATCGAAGAATTGCCTTCCAAAGCGTAAGGATCGAATACCATGTCTGAAATGACCCCGCGCGAGATCGTCAGCGAGCTGGACAGCTACATTATCGGCCAGAACAAGGCCAAACGTGCCGTTGCCATCGCCCTGCGTAACCGCTGGCGCCGGATGCAGCTCGATGAGATGCTGCGTCATGAAGTTACGCCAAAAAATATTCTGATGATCGGCCCGACCGGCGTCGGTAAAACTGAAATCGCCCGTCGTCTGGCGAAGCTGGCCAATGCCCCCTTCATCAAGGTAGAAGCCACCAAGTTCACCGAAGTAGGTTATGTCGGTAAAGAAGTGGATTCCATCATCCGCGATCTGACCGACGCCGCGATCAAAATGGTGCGTCTGCAGTCGATCGAGAAAAACCGCACCCGCGCCGAAGAGATGGCGGAAGAACGCATTCTCGACGTCCTGATCCCACCGGCCAAAAACAACTGGGGTCAGCCGGAAGAACATCAAGAGCCGTCGGCCGCGCGTCAGGCATTCCGCAAGAAACTGCGTGAAGGCCAGCTGGACGACAAAGAGATTGAAATCGATCTGGCTTCTGCGCCAATGGGCGTGGAAATCATGGCGCCTCCGGGCATGGAAGAGATGACCAATCAGCTGCAGTCGATGTTCCAGAATCTGGGCGGCCAGAAGCACAAACCGCGCAAGCTGAAGATCAAAGAAGCCTTCAAGCTGTTGATCGAAGAAGAAGCCGCCAAGCTGGTGAACCCGGAAGAGCTGAAAGAGCAGGCGATCGAAGCGGTTGAGCAACACGGCATCGTGTTTATCGACGAGATCGACAAAATCTGTAAGCGCGGTGGTCAAAGCTCCGGCCCGGACGTGTCACGCGAAGGCGTGCAGCGCGATCTTCTGCCGCTGGTGGAAGGCTGTACCGTTTCCACCAAGCACGGCATGGTGAAAACCGATCACATTCTGTTTATCGCCTCCGGCGCATTCCAGACCGCCAGCCCGTCGGATTTGATCCCGGAACTGCAGGGTCGCCTGCCGATCCGCGTTGAATTGCAGGCGCTGACCACCGAAGATTTCGAGCGTATCCTGACCGAGCCAAGCGCCTCGCTGACCGAGCAGTACAAAGCGTTGATGGGCACCGAAGGCGTCAATATCGAGTTCACCGCCGAAGGTATCCGCCGCATCGCCGAAGCCGCGTGGCAGGTTAACGAAAGCACCGAAAACATCGGCGCGCGCCGTCTGCACACCGTGCTTGAGCGTCTGATGGAAGATATTTCCTACGATGCGAGTGAAATTAACGGCCAATCCATTACAATTGATGCGGATTACGTGCGTAATCATCTGGATGAACTGGTAGCGGATGAAGATTTGAGTCGTTTTATCCTATAATCGCTCAATCATGTCCTGTCGGTCATCTGTGTGGGAGGCATTGCCTCCCACAATTATTTCTAACGGACACAGCCACTTACTCTGAAGCGAAAAATGAGCTCATCAACTTCCACCTCCCCGGCCAGAGCCTGGCTTGAAAGTTTACGACCGCGCACCCTGCCGCTGGCCTTTGCCTCGATCGTGGTCGGCTCCGCCATTGCCGCCTTGCATGACAGCCTGAAACCCGGCGTGGCGCTGCTGGCACTGCTGACCGCCGGTCTGCTGCAAATTCTCTCCAATCTGGCGAACGACTATGGCGATGCGGTAAAAGGCAGCGACAAGGAAGATCGTATCGGACCGCTACGCGGCATGCAGAAAGGCATGATCACCCAGGCACAGATGAAACGCGCGCTGGTCGTGACGGTGGTATTGATTGCCATCGCCGGTTGTTCGCTGATCGCCGTGGCCTGTGAGCAGCCCAGCGACGTCATAGGCTTTCTGGTGCTGGGCGGGCTTTCTATCGTCGCCGCCATTACCTACACCGTAGGTAACAAGCCTTACGGTTATCTGGGATTGGGCGATATTTCGGTGCTGGTGTTCTTTGGTTGGCTGAGCGTAGCGGGCACCTACTACCTGCAAACCCACGCTTTTGACAGCATAGTGATGTTGCCGGCCACCGCCTGCGGTCTGCTGGCAACCGCGGTACTCAATATCAATAACCTGCGCGATATCGAAAGCGATCGCGCCAACGGCAAAAATACCCTGGCGGTGCGGCTCGGCCCGCAGAAGGCGCGCTACTACCACGCCCTGCTGCTGATTGGCGCGGTTGCGTGTTTTGCGCTGTTTACGCTGCTTAATCTGCATAGCCTGTGGGGTTGGCTGTTTGTGCTGGCTATCCCGCTGCTGGTGCGTCATGGCCTGCGCGTACTGCGCGATCCGACCCCGGCCGGCATGCGGCCGATGCTGGAACATATGGTCAAGGCGGCGCTGCTGGCCAACGTATTGTTCGCCATCGGCGTGGCGCTCAGTTAAAAACTGATGATTTTGCCAACAGGGCGAATAAAGGGATATACTGATTATTCCAGCGGCAAACAGACGTAAAATCCTATGAAATACGATACTTCCGAACTTTGCGACATCTATCATGAAGAGGTGAACGTTGTTGAACCTCTATTCTCCAATTTTGGCGGGCGTACTTCATTTGGCGGGCAAATCACTACGGTGAAATGCTTTGAGGATAACGGCCTGTTATTCGATCTGCTCGAGGAGAACGGCCGTGGCCGCGTCCTGCTGATCGACGGTGGCGGCTCGGTGCGTCGCGCACTGATCAACGCTGAGCTGGCGCGTCTGGCAACCCAGAACGAATGGGAAGGCATCGTGGTTTACGGTGCAGTGCGCCAGGTAGAGGATCTGGAAGAGTTGGACATCGGCATTCAGGCGATGGCGGCCATTCCGGCGGGCGCCATCAGTGAAGGCGTCGGCGAAAGCGATATTCGCGTTAACTTTGGCGGCGTCACCTTCTTCTCCGGCGATCATCTCTATGCCGACAATACCGGGATCATTCTGTCTGAGGACCCGCTCGATATCGAGTAACCCGCAGAGATGAAAAAGGGCGCCTAAGGCGCCCTTTTCGATTCTGGCATCAGGGAATCAAACTTCTTCCATTTTGCCCAGCAGCGCGCGCAGGCGATCTTGCCATACGTGCTGCTCTTCTTTCAGTTGCTGATTTTCACGCACCAGAGATTCGTGGTTGCCTGAAGCAGCCTGAACTTCGTGAGACAGAGTATTGTTTTTGTCTTTCAGTTCTTCAATTTCCATCTGCAGCAGGGTGATGGTATCGATCGCCTGCTGAACTTTTGCTTCCAATTTCTCAAATACTTCAAATGACATTCTTCAGTCCCCTCATGATAGCAAGGCGTACATCTATAGCTAACGGCCGCAACTCAGGTTGCAACCGCTGCGAATATGCATCGCGCCAAGTGACACGCGCTTTTATTGAAAAAACGCGCCTGTCTCGATAAAACGGTTCTTTCGATAAAAACGATTGTAAGTAGCCTGTCCCCGACTGTCTAGCAACATACCGGCTCATCGCGCAGTCTGTTGCAATTTTCCTGCCCTCACTATCAGCAAAAACTGAAAATGCCCGTCGAACAAAAAAGGGTTTGTTAACAATTGGTGGGAAAACCACTGGTCAGATCACACTTTCATGGCGCAGAAAGAACACCAGACGACGCGAATTCGCTCAATTTTATGACGAAGCACACACATTTTGATTTCGCTATTTCTCGTTTATGTTCGTTAACGATAAATTTACATCACGTCCTCAATTAATAATTGGACGAGATGAAAAAAACTGTACCCATAGGCCAAGTGGATTAGCACAGTGAGCCTATAAACCTATAACCGCCGTTTTGCAGGACAACAACATTATGAGCCAAACCACCAGTCCGACCCTAAAAGGCCAGTGTATCGCCGAGTTCCTCGGCACAGGTTTGTTGATCTTTTTTGGCGTAGGCTGCGTTGCCGCACTGAAACTGGCGGGCGCCAGCTTCGGCCAGTGGGAAATCAGCATCATTTGGGGCCTGGGCGTTGCCATGGCCATCTATCTGACTGCTGCCATCTCCGGTGCGCACCTTAACCCGGCCGTCACTATCGCGCTGTGGTTGTTCGCCTGCTTTGACGGACGCAAAGTACTCCCTTACATTGTCGCGCAGATCGCCGGAGCCTTCTGCGCAGCAGCCCTGGTCTACGGGTTGTATTACAACCTGTTCTTCGATTTCGAAGCGGCCAACCATATGGTCCGCGGCAGCGACGAGAGTCTTGCTCTGGCCGGTATCTTCTCCACTTATCCTAACGCGCACATCTCCGTCGGCCAGGCCTTCCTGGTGGAAACGGTGATTACCGCGATTCTGATGTGCCTGATTCTGGCGCTGACCGACGACGGCAACGGTATTCCACGTGGCCCGCTGGCACCGCTGCTGATCGGTATTCTGATTGCCGTTATCGGCGCCTCCATGGGACCATTGACCGGCTTTGCTTTGAACCCGGCGCGTGATTTCGGCCCGAAACTGTTCGCTTATCTGGCAGGTTGGGGCAAAGTGGCCTTCACCGGGGCACGTGATATCCCGTACTTCCTGGTGCCAATCTTTGGCCCTATCCTCGGTGCCGGTCTGGGTGCCTTCGGCTACCGCGCCCTGATTGGCCGCCATCTGCCGTGCGATGTTTGCGTAGAGGAAGAAGAACCCGCTACCAAGGCCCAACAGCGCAAAGCGTGATTGACACAGTTTTAAAACGGTTAACAACAGCAGGATTAAGATCATGACAGTAGAAAAAAAATACATTGTCGCTCTCGACCAGGGAACCACCAGTTCACGTGCCGTAGTGCTCGATCACGATGCCAATATTGTTGCGGTATCTCAGCGCGAGTTCACGCAGATTTACCCGAAAGCCGGCTGGGTTGAACACGATCCGATGGAGATCTGGTCATCACAAAGCTCCACGCTGGTGGAAGTGCTGGCAAAAGCCGACATCAACTCCGATCAGATTGCCGGCATCGGCATCACCAACCAGCGTGAAACCACCATCGTGTGGGAAAAAGAGACCGGCAAGCCGATTTACAACGCCATCGTCTGGCAATGTCGCCGCACCGCCGACATCTGCGAAAAGCTCAAGCGCGATGGCCTGGAAGAGTACATTCGTCACAACACCGGCCTGGTGGTCGACCCGTACTTCTCCGGCACCAAGGTGAAGTGGATCCTCGATAACGTTGAAGGTGCCCGTGAACGCGCCAAACGCGGCGAGCTGCTGTTCGGCACCGTCGACACCTGGCTGGTGTGGAAAATGACCCAGGGGCGGGTGCACGTGACCGATTACACCAACGCCTCGCGCACCATGATGTTCAATATCCATGAGCTGGACTGGGACGATCGCATGCTGGAAGCGCTGGACATTCCGCGCGTCATGCTGCCGAAAGTCCGTCCATCCTCCGAGGTGTACGGCCAGACCAATATCGGCGGTAAAGGCGGCACGCGTATTCCTATCGCCGGTATCGCCGGCGACCAGCAGGCGGCGCTGTACGGCCAACTGTGCGTTCAACCGGGCATGGCGAAAAACACCTACGGCACCGGTTGCTTCCTGCTGATGAACACCGGCAAAGAAGCGGTGCGATCCAGCCACGGCCTGCTGACCACCATCGCCTGCGGCCCACGCGGTGAAGTGAACTATGCGCTGGAAGGCGCGGTATTTATCGGCGGCGCCTCTATCCAGTGGCTGCGCGATGAGCTGAAACTGATCAGCGATGCGGCCGACTCCGAATACTTCGCCACCAAGGTGAAAGACAGCAACGGCGTCTACGTCGTACCGGCCTTCACCGGCCTGGGCGCCCCTTACTGGGACCCGTATGCCCGTGGCGCCATCTTCGGCCTGACCCGCGGTGCGAACAGCAACCACATCATCCGCGCCACGCTGGAGTCCATCGCCTACCAGACGCGCGACGTGCTCGACGCCATGCAGGCCGACTCCAACACCCGCCTGCAGTCGCTGCGTGTGGACGGTGGCGCAGTGGCCAACAACTTCCTGATGCAGTTCCAGTCCGACATCCTCGGTACCCGTGTTGAGCGCCCTGAAGTGCGAGAATCGACGGCTCTGGGTGCGGCCTTCCTGGCGGGCCTGGCCATTGGTTACTGGAACGATCTGGATGAGGTGAAGAGCAAAGCCGTTATCGAGCGTGAGTTCCGCCCAAGCATTGAAACCACCGAGCGTAACTTCCGCTACAGCGGCTGGAAAAAAGCGGTTGCCCGCGCCCAGGCATGGGAAGATCACGACTAACCCCCCCTTTGCTTTGTTGACCGAATCACGCGCTGCCCCCGGGCGGCGCGTTTTTTTGCCCCGCCCGCTGCCGCCCTGCTGTGATAAACTTTGCCGATATTTTCTTCCTTTCTCACAACGGGTTTTGCCATGAAACGTGAATTAGCCATCGAATTTTCCCGCGTTACCGAAGCCGCCGCGCTGGCGGGCTACAAATGGCTGGGACGCGGCGACAAGAATGCCGCCGACGGCGCTGCGGTCAACGCAATGCGCATTATGCTCAATAAAGTGGATATCGATGGCCGCATCGTGATCGGCGAAGGCGAAATTGATGAAGCGCCCATGCTGTATATCGGCGAGCACGTCGGCAGCGGGCAGGGCGATGCGGTAGATATCGCGGTCGACCCCATCGAAGGCACCCGCATGACCGCCATGGGCCAACCCAACGCGCTGGCCGTGCTGGCGGTGGGCGATCGCGGCACCTTCCTGCACGCGCCGGACATGTATATGGAAAAGCTGGTGGTAGGCCCGGCGGCGCGCGGCGCTATCGATCTCAATCTGCCGCTGGCAGAAAACCTGAACCAGGTCGCAGCCCGACTGAACAAGCCGCTGGCGCAGTTGACGGTGGTCATTCTGGCCAAACCGCGCCACGACGGCGTTATCGCGCAGATGCAACAGCTCGGGGTGCGGGTCTTCGCTATCCCCGACGGCGACGTAGCGGCCTCCATCCTGACCTGCTTGCCGGAAAGCGAAGTCGACGTGATGTACGGTATCGGCGGCGCACCTGAAGGGGTGATTTCCGCTGCGGTGATCCGTGCGCTGGACGGGGATATGCAGGCGCGACTGCTGCCGCGTCATCAGGTGAAAGGCGACAGCGCCGAGAACCGCCGCATCGGCGAAGAAGAACTGGCGCGGTGCAACGAGATGGGGATTGAGGCCGGCAAGGTGTTGGTATTGGACCAAATGGCGCGCAACGACAACGTCATTTTCTCCGCCACCGGCATCACCAAGGGCGATCTGCTGGAAGGCATTAGCCGCCAGGGCAATATGGCCACCACGGAAACCTTGCTGATCCGTGGTAAGTCCCGCACTATCCGCCGCATTCGCTCAACCCATTATCTGGACCGTAAAGATCCGGCGCTGCACGAGTTCTTGCTGTAATTCAACAGGGCGCCATTGGCGCCCTGTTGGTTTTATGCGGTATGCCCCTGATGCTGGAGACGATTTGACAACGGCCACCAGCACAGCAAAATCAGCAGCGCCATCGCAAACATCAGCAGGCCGAGGCTGAACTGCCCGGTCTGCGGCAGCATGGCGGAGAGCCAGGTCGCCAAACCCGAGCCCATATTCTGCATACCGCCCACCAAGGCGCCCGCCGCACCCGCCAGATAGGGGAATGGCTCCATCGCGCCGGTGGTAGCCAGCGGGAACAACATCCCTGCGCCGAAAAAGAACAGCGCCGCCGGCACGATCAGCGTCCAGATGTTCATCACGCCAAACCAACCCGGGATCCACATCATCAGACCTGCCAGCAGACAGCTGATGACCGAATGCCACATCAGGCTGTGGAAGGTTTTGCCGTCACGGCCGGCGTACCAGGCACCGAAAAACGCGGCAGGGATCGGCAGGATAAACAGGATACTGACGGTCAGCCCGCTCAAGCCCAACACGCCGCCCATCAGCACGCCGCAGCTGGCCTCGAACACCGCGATCCCCGCTAGTGCACCGATCAGCATCACCAGATAACAGCTGAAAGTGCCGTCGGCCAGCAGCTTGCCGAAACTCGCCAGCATGCGCCGTTTTTCTGTCTGTTGCGGCCGGGTTTCCGGCAGCCAGCGGAACATGGCGAAGGCAACGCCGGCGCAAAGCGCCAACAGGAAAGCGTAGCAAGCGCGCCAGCCGAATATCATCGCCAATGCCCCACCGATAATCGGCGCCAGCAGCGGGCTCACCAGAATGCCCATATTGAGCAGGCTGTTGGCATAGCGCAGTGAGGTCCCGGCATACAGGTCACGCGGCATGGTACGCGCCATCACCCCCGCCACGCCGGTGCCCATTCCCTGAATGGCGCTGGCGGCAACCAGCATCGTCAGGCTATTGGACAAGAACGCGCCCAGGGCACCAATCAGGAAAATCATCATCCCGGCGAGGATCACCGGGCGGCGGCCAATGCGGTCCGACAGCGGGCCGTAAATCAGCTGTGAAAAGCCATAGGTCATCAGATACGCCGCCATCACGCGCTGCACCGCACCGGTGCGCACCGACAGATCTCGGGCAATGTCGGCAATGACAGGAACATAAATGGTTTGCGCCATCTGACCGACGGCCACCAACAGGGTGAGCATCACCAGCAGGTGAAAATTGTCTATTTTTCTCATTGTCTTCGTTAGCGTATTAACTCGTCACAGCGTCCCGGCATGACTCCGGATTGAGTCAGAACGGCGAGCAGCCCTCTATGGCGGCATAAGCTAACAAATCTGATTTTTTTAGCGAGTTTCAGACAGATATTGATCCCGGTCACACTGGCAGCAAAGGCAACCAACCTCGTAAATTAAACTGTACGTCTAACGCTTAAGGGGTAAAAATGGCGAGATCGTCGTAATTTGGCTTTAGCATTTAATCGATAATTATTTTCATCATCTTGAAATAAAATAACACCATAGGGATTTGGTTCATGAAAACACCAGAGCTGATTTTATTGCAGTTGAAAACCTTGGGGCCGCATTCCGCCAAAATGCTGGCTGAGCGTCTGGACATCACCCCAATGGGTATCCGTCAGCATCTGCAATCCCTGGAAAGACGTGAGCTGGTTTGTTACGAAGAAGCGCGTACCAAAGTAGGCCGCCCAACGCGTTACTGGTCGCTGACCCAGCAAGGCCACGCTGAGTTCGCCGATTGCCACGATACGCTTGCCACGGCGTTACTGGAGTCTGCCCATCAGTTGTTTGGCGCCGAAGGTGTGGAACAGCTGATTAGCGAACGGGAAGAAAAGCTCTATCAGCGCTATGCCAAAGAGCTGTCGGAAGAACGCAGCCATCAAGGCAAACTCGCCCGGTTGGTGCGCCTGCGGCAGCACGATGGCTACATGGCCGAACTGTTCGAACATCCGCAGGGCATGCTGCTGGTGGAAAACCACTGCCCGATCGGCGTGGCGGCCACCGTCTGCAGCAACCTGTGCAACTCGGAACTGCGGTTGTTTCACCGCCTGTTTGGCCACGGCTACCGAATAGAACGCGCTGCGCATGCCATTTCCGGCTCACGACATTGCGCTTATTTGATTCGACCATTGGAGCTTTAGAGTATGGCTGACTGGGTTAATGGCAAGGTTACGCAGGTAGAGCAATGGACCGACGGGCTGTTCAGCATTACCGTCCATGCCCCTATTGATACCTTTACCGCCGGGCAATTTGCCAAACTGGCGCTGGAAGTTGACGGTGAGCGCGTGCAGCGCGCCTATTCCTACGTCAATGCGCCCAGCGATCCGAATCTGGAGTTTTACCTGGTCACCGTGCCGGAAGGCAAACTGAGCCCGCGGCTCAATCAACTGCGACCGGGATCGGAAGTGATGGTGACCAAAGAGGCCGCCGGTTTCTTCGTGCTGGAAGAAGTGCCGGAGTGCGACACCCTGTGGATGTTGGCGACCGGTACCGCCATCGGCCCTTACCTGTCCATCCTGCAGGAAGGCAAAGACCTGGAACGCTTCAAAAATTTGGTGCTGGTGCATGCCACCCGCTTTGCGCGCGATCTCAGCTACCTGCCGCTGATGCAGCAATTGCAGCAGCGCTACAACGGTAAGCTGCGCATTCAGACCGTCGTCAGCCGCGAAGACGCCGCAGGTTCACTGACCGGGCGCGTGCCGGCGCTGATCGAAGACGGCCGGCTGGAAGCGGCGGTGGGGCTGCCCCTAGATGCCGAAACCTGCCACGTCATGCTGTGCGGTAACCCGCAGATGGTGCGAGACACCCAGCAGACGCTGAAGGATCAGCGGCAGATGCGTAAACATCTGCGCCGCAAGCCGGGCCATATGACCAGCGAGCATTACTGGTAACCGCAGGCTTATTTCCTGCGGAACCTGACCGGCTCGGCTTCCGGGCCGAAACGGTTGTTCCTTGGGGTGCCGACAAAGGCGCCCAGATCAATCATCATCATCACGAGAATCAGCGTCGGGATAAAACGCCCGATGCCCCACTGCCAGATTGGCGCCAGCATCTGCCAATTGCCCGCCGCCAGCATCCACGCCAGAATCAACAGCAGCGCCCACCAGCCGGCCTTGTTGCGATCGTGCAAGCGCTTGATCAGCACCGCCGCAGTTGGCCACAGCAACGCAACGATAAAGAACGCTATCGACTGGATAGCCACCAGTTGGTAATTCGCCAGCGTAAAGGCGACGGCCATCAATACCAGCCAGGCACCCATCCAAATCCAGAAGTCACGCCGCCCGATACGGCCCTTAAAAGAAAAACACCACTGCTGTAACGTCATCGATTCCTGCGCTCTTAGCCTGCCCATATTCTGTCGCGCAGTGTAACATAGGCTCCGCCGGGCGGAGATTTACGCCCTGCATTACGCGGAGTAACGCACAGCTTTCCTGTCAGCGAGCGATAATGGCGCGGGATCTTTGACAATCCCCCTCGGTTATCGCTTTAATCGGAGCCATCTTTGTTCTTGATGCCGTGTATGCCATGCTGAGAAAATCCATCGCCATCGCCTGCCTGTTGCTGGGTATCAGCAGTGCCTGGGCCGATCCACCGGATGCCGCCGCCAGTGCGTCGCCCACCGCACCTTACCTGCTGGCCGGCGCGCCGACGTTTGATCTGACGGTGGTAATATTCCGCGAAAAATACAATCGCGATAATCCAACGCTGCCGATCGGCGAATTTCGCGCCATTGCAACCGCAGAAGACGACTCGCCATTGCTGACGCGTGCCGCCAGCAAGCTGAATGAAAACCTCTATGCCTCCACCGCGCTGGAAAAAGGCACCGGTAAAATCAAAACGCTGCAGATCACTCACCTGCCGCTGCAACAAAGCAGCGAAGAGAAAGCCGCTCGCAGCGTTGCCGTCAGCTACATGGCCGCGCTGATGCGCCAATTTGAACCTGCGTTGACGGTGGAGCAAAGTCTGGCGAAAGTGACCAGCCTGTTGGAAAAGGGCAAAGGCTCACGCTTCTACCAACAGCAGGTCGGCGCGATCCGCTACGTGGTATCGGACAACGGCGATAAAGGGGTAACTTTCGCTGTTGAACCGGTTAAGCTGGCGTTATCCGAGCCTTAACAGCTGGGTATTTAATGACGAAAAGCAAAGCCTTCGCGCTTAATCATCTCTATACTGTTGGCCAGGTAAACTGCCGGTCCGGCAGTGGTTATTTCGACTCTCGCGTTCCCTTGTTGGAGGAAAAAACATGCGTCATCCATTAGTTATGGGTAACTGGAAGCTTAACGGCAGCACTCACATGGTTAACGAACTCATTGCCGCTCTGCGCAATGAACTGAGCAGCGTTGACGGTTGTGGCGTGGCTATCGCACCGCCGGTGATGTACCTGGATCAGGCCAAGCACGCTCTGGCCGGCAGCCGCATTGCTCTGGGCGCTCAAAATGTAGACGTGAACCTGTCCGGTGCATTCACCGGCGAAGTTTCCGCTGACATGCTGAAAGATGTAGGCGCGCAATACATCATCATCGGCCACTCCGAACGTCGCACTTACCACAAAGAAACCGACGCTGCGATCGCCGAAAAATTTGCCGTGCTGAAAGCGGCCGGTCTGATCCCGGTGCTGTGCATCGGTGAAACCGATGCAGAAAACGAAGCGGGTAAAACCGAAGAAGTTTGCGCACGCCAGATCGACGCCGTGCTGAAAACCCAGGGCGCTGAAGCGTTCAAAGGTACCGTTATCGCTTATGAGCCAGTTTGGGCCATCGGTACCGGCAAGTCAGCTACGCCTGCGCAAGCACAGGCAGTACACAAATTTATCCGCGATCACATCGCCAAGCAGGACGCAGCCGTAGCTGCAGAAGTGATCATCCAGTACGGCGGTTCTGTAAACGATAAGAATGCTGCCGAGCTGTTCACCCAGCCGGACATCGACGGCGCGCTGGTTGGCGGCGCATCACTGAAAGCTGACGCTTTCGCCGTGATCGTCAAAGCCGCTGCAGCCGCTAAAAAAGCCTGATTTCATTCGGCTCATAAATAACAAAACCCCGGCATGCCGGGGTTTTTTATTGCAGTCACAAAAGCATCAGCGCTTGCTGATCTCGTCGAATACGCCGCCGGTGGCAAAGTGCACCTTCTGCGCTTCAGTCCAGCCGCCGAAGGTATCATCCACGGTGAACAGCTTCAGTTTCGGGAACTGGTCGGCAAATTTGGCCGCCACCGCCGCATCACGCGGGCGATAGTAGTTTTTCGCCGCGATGGTCTGCCCTTCCGGCGTATACAGATACTTCAGGTAAGCCGTAGCCACATCGCGAGTGCCGCGCTTATCGACCACTTTATCTACCACTGAGACGGTCGGCTCTGCCAGAATCGATTCGCTCGGGGTGATAATTTCAAACTTGTCTTTGCCCAGCTCTTTTTCCGCCAACAACGCTTCATTTTCCCAGGCAATCAGCACATCACCGATACCGCGTTCGACGAAGGTATTGGTTGAGCCACGCGCACCGGAATCCAGCACTTCAACGTTTTTATACAGATTTTTCACGAACTCCTGCGCCTTGGCTTTATCGTTATTGTTGTGGTGCAGCGCGTAACCCCAGGCAGCCAGATAGTTCCAACGAGCACCGCCGGAGGTTTTCGGATTCGGTGTAATCACCGACACGCCCGGTTTAATCAAATCGGCCCAGTCGTGAATTTGTTTTGGGTTGCCTTTGCGCACCAGGAACACGATGGTCGAGGTATAAGGCGCGGAGTTGTCCGGCAGACGTTTAATCCAGTCTTTATCGATGCGCCCACGCTCGGCGATGGCATCCACATCATAGGCCAGCGCCAGTGTGACCACGTCGGCCTCAATACCGTTAATCACCGAGGTGGCCTGCTTGCCGGAACCGCCATGCGACTGACGCACCGTCACTTTATCGCCGGTTTGCTGCTGCCAGTACTTACCGAATGCGGTGTTGTATTCCTGATAGAACTCACGCGTCGGGTCGTACGAAACGTTCAGCAGTTGGATATCTTTCGCCATGGCACCGGACGCCAGCAGCATTATTGTCAGACCTACACCCCATTTACGCATCGACTCGCTCTCCCAGGAAAATAATCGCAACCTCAATCGGTTGATTTAGCATCAGAGCCTGCCAGAAACTCTCCCACCAATTAAAGAATTAAAAATTTTGGGCTAGACGATTATGGAATATAAACGCGCCGGACAAAAAAAAGCCCCCGCATGCGGAGGCTGTGACTGCTGGGCTGGACGGGGATCAATACAGTTTTTTCGCCGTATCCAACCAGTCGCCCTTAAACGGGCGCTTCATGTTTTCGATCGCATCGATGATGTCGTGATGCACCATCTTCTCGTTCTGGATACCGACGCAACGGCCACCGTAGCCTTGCAACAGCAGTTCGATGGCGTAAGCGCCCATGCGGGAAGCCAGAATACGATCGTAAGCCACCGGCGAACCGCCGCGCTGAATATGCCCCAGCACGGTAGCACGGGTTTCGCGCTTGGTTTCTTGTTCGATATGGCGCGCCAGTTCATCGATATCGCAGATGTGCTCGGTGATCGCCACGATCGCGTGTTTTTTGCCTTTGGCGATGCCGGCCTTGATTTCACAAACCAGGTCTTCGCGGTTGAATTCGGTTTCAGGCAACACGATAAATTCACAGCCGCCGGCGATGGCCGCCGCCAGCGTCAGATCGCCGCAATAGCGCCCCATCACTTCAACGATGGAAATACGCTGATGCGAAGATGAGGTATCGCGCAGACGGTCAATCGCTTCGACCACGGTTTCAAGCGCGGTGAAGAAGCCGATGGTGTAGTCGGTACCGGCCACGTCGTTATCAATGGTGCCCGGCAGGCCGATACAAGGGAAACCTTCTTCCGTCAGGCGCTTGGCCCCCATATAGGAACCGTCGCCGCCGATCACCACCAACGCATCGATACCACGGTTCTTCAGGTTTTCAATCGCCTTGGCACGCACGCTGTCGTCTCTGAACTCAGGGAAACGCGCTGAACCGAGGAAGGTGCCACCGCGGTTGATCATATCGGACACGCTATAGCGGTCCAACCGTTCCATGCGATCTTCGTACAAACCAAGGTAGCCATCGTAAATACCAAAAACTTCCAGACCTTCCGAAAGCGCGGCACGCACAACGCCACGGATCGCAGCATTCATACCCGGCGAATCACCGCCACTCGTCAGTACACCGATTTTCTTGATCATGACTACCTCTGAACTGTAGATGCAATTTCTTAAGAATTCTGTATTCGCCGATTGCCTTGGAACCTCTCCGGCTGCAGAAAACCAGCGTTACGGCTTTATTGCTGGATATTATAACAAAAACACCCAGCTGAATTGATTCAAGTCACGCAATATTACGGTAAAAAATCGACATGGCACGCTGAGCTAACTCGTTATTCGCCTGCCGTACTTATCCTGACCGCCCTGCATGAATTATAGCTCCCAATGCCCCTGCCGGCCCGATGGCACCACGGAACAAGGGTCCTGGTGGATGAGGACATCCGCCCCCGGAAAACGGTGCAACAGCGCCTGCTCCACCTGTTCGGCCAGAATGTGCGCCTGCATCAGCGGCAGATCATCGTCCATTTCCAGATGCAACTGGATAAAACGCGTCGGGCCGGACTGGCGTGTGCGCAGATCGTGCGCGCCTTTCACCCCCGGCCAGGAAGAGATTACATCGATAATCGCCTGGCGCTCCTCATCCGGCAATGCTCTGTCCAGCAGCGATTGTACCGCTTCATAGCCCATCCGCAGCGCGCTATAGAGAATGTAGACGCCAATTCCCAATGCAAACAGCGCATCTGCCCGCTGGAAACCGTACCAGCTTAGCCCAAGCGCAATAAGAATAGCACCATTCATCATGACATCTGACTGATAATGCAGCATATCTGCTCGCACGGCCTGGCTGCGAGTTTTTCTTACCACCCAACGCTGATATGTGACCAGGATCAGGGTGCTGACCAACGCAACGATTGTCACGGCAATACCTATGCCGGGGTCACGCAAGGTTCCCGGCGAATACAGATGCTGAAAACCGGTCAGAAACAGAAAAAGCGCCGAGCCGGAAATAAACATGCTTTGCGCCAGCGCCGCCAGCGACTCCGCCTTACCATGCCCGAAGGTGTGCTCCTCATCGGCCGGTTGCAGCGAGTAACGCACCACCAGCAGGTTAGTCAGCGACGCGGCAACATCCACCAGGGAATCCACCAGCGCAGCCAGCAGGCTCACCGAACCGGTGCGATACCAGGCAACAATTTTTATCAGTAACAGCGTGGAGGCCAACACGGTGGCAGCTAACGCGGTGGACTTCACCAAACGCGCATATTGCGGTTCCATAACCCACCTTGGGTAAAACATGAGAGGGTCAGTATAACGGAATGACGGGCAAAAAAAGCCCCGCCATCATGGCGGGGAAGACAGGGATGGTGCCCTAATTTCTTAACTATCCAACTGAGATAAAAGGATTTATCTCTACCAACGTCCACACGTTGACCACATCGAAAAAAAGCCCCGGATTTCCGGGGCTTCTTCGTTCTGCTACATCAGCATGCTTTGCTGACCGTAATTGTTTGGGTGCGGCAGTACCGGCACCACATGGCCGGGCTTCATAATGGTGCGCTCGATGGTTTCCATGGTGACAAATGTATGGCTGCAATTGATGTTCTGACACTGGTGATAGCGCTCTTTGGTGTTCTCACTGAGATAACGACTTGAACGAGCGTGTGCAGCAGTTCCGCAGATATTGCAATGAAACATAATTTATCACCTCCACCATTCAACATTGATAAAGTGATTTTAGACTTTTTATCTTTAATATCAATGGATTATTATCGATTTAATCTTGTTGGATTTCCTCCTCGTACTCCACATCAGAAAGCTTCACCTCAAGCTCTAACGCCGTCGTGTAGCCGTTATCGCTGAGTGAATGGGTCACCTTAGTGATTGTCCACGCCTGCTCATCTATGACGCGCTTAAACCCCTTCACCGCTACCGGCGTTTCCGGATATAAATCTGCGCGCCCCATGGCGAGACTGATAGAAAACTCCGCAACACCACGTTGCAACTTGTCCCACTTCGCCAGTGCGGCGCGCATCGCCTGCGCCTTGCTGGCATAGACGGTAGTGATGGCAAACACATTATCGGCCTCGCCGGTCATGTACTCCCCTTCCCTCGCCTCTTTCGGCTTGGTCGCCGTCTTCTTGGCAGTAACCGGCTTTGCCTTGGGGTGTTGCAGCGCGCGCAGGTGCTGCGGCTTCGGTTTGCGTTTGAGCTTGACCCGCTGCTTTTGCGGCTTCGGGTCTTTGGTGTGCAACCATTTCGCCGTCACGCCGGTATATGCGGCCCGGTCAGCAATCGCAAATTGATGTCGGTCACCGTCACGGCGCTCAATGGTCATCTGCGGTATCGGCTTACCGCTGGCGGTAACGCCATTACCAGCCCGGATAAATAGCAACCTCCCGGCTTTTATCGACACCTCCGCCCCGTTGCGGCTGGCAAGTCGCGTCAAAAACTTGGCGTCGGACTCCTGCGACTGGTCGATATGCGGAACTTTAACCCCGGCCAGCTCTTTCGCAACGCGGGCGGTCAGCTTGTTCCTCTCGGCAATTTTGCCAATCACCGCACCGAGTGTCGTGTCGTGATAAGACTCTTCCCGGCGGGCATTGAGCGAACCGCGAAAATCAGCGGAGCGGGCTCGAATAGTCAGCGTGTCAGGCGTTCCCCGATGCTCTATCTCGTCGACGGTAAAGTTGCCTTTGTTGAACAATGGCGCCCCCTGCCAGCCAAGATGAAGCGACAGCACTGCGCCTCGGCCGGGCATCATGACCTGACCGTCGGCGTCGTCCAGCGCAATATCCAGTTGGTCAGCTTCAAATCCGCGGTTGTCCGAAAGCGTCAGGGAGAGCAGGCGGGCGCTGATATCGTGCGTGATATCCTTGTCGCCCATTTTGAGCATAAACGCCGGGGCGATGGTTGCTCCGGCATCCAGCGTCATCCCGGTAATCATTGGAGCAGCCCTCCCGCCATGTTCCCCGCCTTGGCCGCCAGCTCGCTCACCTGACCGAGCATCCCCTCGGCCTGCGCCTGCAAATCGCCATACATGGCCGTAAAGGATTCATCCACGCGCGTGAGCGTGAGTGTAAACTCGATGCGGCGCGCGCTGCCGGTGGAGAAAAACTCCGTGCGGGTTTCGCTGACGCTGTTCACGACAAACATGCCGTAAATGGTGCCAGTCCCTTCCAGCAGCGGCCACGCCTTGCCCTCGGCCGCCATCGCATCGAGCAGTTGCATTGAGATTTTGCCGCCGGTGATTTCAGGCAGCAGTACGCCGGAGAGCGTGATTTTTTCCTCGTTCACGCCAAGAAATTGCAGCGCAGGCCGCTGGCCGACACGGCTGTTTGACGGCCAGCGATAATCTACCGAACGCGCCAGCGTTTGATACGGCACCGTCTGCAACTGGAACACAAACAGCCCAAGAATCAGCATCATCAGCACATCCCCTTAATCCATCGCCATATTTGAGCGTTGCGCCGCGCGGCGCTTGCGCTCCCGTTCTTCCACCACGTCCAGCAACATCCGCTTGGTTTCCGCCGCGCTGGCTCCGCCGGGGTGCTGACTGCCGACGTGGAAATTATTGACGCTGTTATCCACATAAGATTTCCCGCCCCCGGCCGTAACCGGTACATAGCCGCCCGTCAGCAAGCCACCCGACGGGGAATACCCGCGCCCGTTCGCCCCGTTGGCGTAGTCATTGGCCTTCTGCGCTTTCTTGTCGAGGTCGCTGGATTCAGCATTGATGACGCCAAGCTTTTCCAGCACCCAATCAATGCCCTGACGCAGCTTGTTGAATGCCCTGAGCGGCAGCATCAGCACGTCGGCCAATCCGCGGCCAAACGCCAGCCCGGAGTTTTTACAGTTGTCGAGGGTCTCCTTCGTTGATTTCACCGGCTCGATTAAATCTTTGAACCATTGCCAGACCGCCTTTAGCTTCTCGCCGAGCCAGTCAAAAACCGGCTTCAGCGGCCTGAACAACTCGCCAACCGGCGCAAATGCACTGATAAGCCCCTCAATAACGCCGCTGAAAAAGGCGCTGATAGGCTGCCAGTATTTGCGGATCAGCAGCGCACCGGCCACGATGGCCGCACCCACCGCCACAATCGGCCACGTCAGCGCGCCGAGCACCGCCATGATGGCCCCGCCCGCCACGCTAAAGGCCGTCCCCAGCGCGCCAGCAACCGCAATGATGCCGTTAATCCCCATGATGACCGGCCACGATGCCAAGCCAATCGCCCCCAGAGTGCCGACAATCGCAAGGCCACCGAGCGCGACTTTGGCCAGCGTCCCGGCAAGCTCTTTGTTGTTTTTGATCCAAAGGTCAATTTTCAGCAGGAACTTTGTCGCGCGGGTTGTCAGCTCACGGAAAGGCGTTTCCAGTTGGTCATACATGTCGATGCCGATGGCCTCATAGGCGGACTGAAGCTCTTTCAAATCCCCGCCGAGGTTGTCCTGCATGACTTTGACCAGCTCCTCCGTCTTGCCGTCAGACTCCCGGAGCAACTTGGTCAGACGGTCAAGCTTGCCGGAAGCCGCATCCCCCATCAGCACCGCAGCGGCCGACGACGCTTCTTCGCCGAAGATGACTTTCATGTACTCCGCGCGCTGGGCGGTGCCGAGCTTGTTTTTATCGAAGCTCCTTTGCATTTCCTTCAGGATGGTGAATAGCGGCCGCATATTGCCTTTGCGGTCGGCGGTTTTGACGCCCAGCTCGCCCAATGCATCATTCGCCTTACCCATGGGAGCCTGCAACCGGGTAATCACTGCGCGGCTCCCCGTACCGGCCATAGAGCCGGTGATTTTGGCATCCGCCAGCGCCCCGGCAATGGCCGCCGTTTCCTCGACGCTGATACCGGCATTTTTCGCCACCGGCGCGGCATAGGTCAGGGTGTCGCTGAGCCCTTCGAAGTTGGCAGCGCTTTTATTCATGGTCTGTGAAATCACATCACCAATGTGCGCGACTTGGTCGTTTGCCAGCCCAAATGCGGATTTCACCCCCATCAGCAGGGTGGCGTTTTCCTCCATGGTTTTACGGTTGGCCAGCGCCATATTGAGCGTGACCGGCGTCGCGGCGGTGATCGCATCTTTGTCGCCGCCCGCTTTGGCAATGATGATTTGGGCCCCGGCAGCGTCATCCGCCGACGCTGCCGTGTTATCACCAAGCTGCCGCGCTTGCGTGCGAAGCGCCACCATGTCAGCCGAGTCTTTTGCCACGCCGAGCACGGCCTGTAGCTCGGAGTTTTTTTGCGCAAAATCATACCCCGGCGTCAGGAGCTTTTTGGCCGCAAAACCGCCCACGGTTGCCGCCCCGACACCCGCAGCGCCCGCGCCCGCCACATTGCCCGCCAGTTGCTTTCCGGCCTGATAGCGCTGGCTCACTGCGCTGAGTTTTGCCTGCTGCTGGCTGACGCGCGACAACGCCTCCCGCTGGCGGTTGAGCTGGGCGGTGGTCTCACTGATGGAGGATTTCAGGCGGCGCTCGTCGGCGGCGAGGGTGCGGGTGTTAATCCCGACCTGCGCCAGCTCTTGGCGCTGACGCTGCACCGACTGGCGCAGCCCGTTATATTTGAGCTGCAACTCGGCGGCCGAACGCTTGGCCGCCTCCATCAGCTGCGCCTGTGCGCGGCTCGGCTTCTCGGTGTTTTTGAACTGCACCGCAAGCGCGGCGGCTTCCTGCTTGGCCTTTGCCAGCGCCTGACCGGTGACGGCAAGCTGCGCGCTCGATTTGCGGAATCCTTCGACGCGCCCGGCCTGTGCGTTCAGCTCTTTAAGGTTTTGCCGGATGTCGCGGATTTCCGCAGACAGCGATTTACTCGCTGTCTGGATGCTTTTAAACGGGCGGCTCGCTTGGTCAACGGCTTTGAGTAGCACCTGCAACCTGACGTTGTTACTCATTCGTTTGTCCGCTTCGGTGGAGCGCTTTGTCGCGCCAGTTGAGGAGTTCTTGCGGTGTCATCGGGTAAAGCTCTGACGGCGGCCAGTGAAAAATCGTCGCGATATCCGCCATCAGGTCATCAACCGACAAACCGGCAGGAAAATCTAGCGTGCCGAACTCGGTGCCAAAAAACCGATAACCTTCCCGGCCAGCGCCACAAGGTCAGGCAGCTCCAGCGCCGCGACTTCACTTTCGGTCAGGGGCGGATACGTCATGCGCGGCAGCACCTTAATCAGCGCATCGACTTCAGAGTTAGCCAGCGCGGCCAGCCCGACGCCGCGCAGAGTACCTGCATTGGGCTTGGTCAGCGTCACCGTATCGATAAAGGTTTCGCCGCGCTTGACGGAAGTATCCAATTTCACAACGTTCGGGTTTTCGGTTGTGGCGATGATGTTTTCGTCTTTCATGATGTGATTCCAGTTCAGTCAGGGGAATGGCGGCCGGACCTGCCGACCGTCCGGTGATTACAGCCCGATATTGCGACGGTGCTGCGCCAACATGTCGACGCCGTTCACGCGTTCAACCATGTTGACGGTGTCCACCTCGATGCGCTCTTTGCCGTCGACGGTCAGCTTGAAATAGGTGCATTGCGTCGAGATTTTTGTCTCGGTGTCCTCACCCTGTTTCTGGTCGCCAAAATCAAACTCTTTGTGACGGCCACGCAGCACAATCTCAACGGCGACCACATCGCCGGTATCATCGCGCTGGTAAGAACCGCAAAAGCGAAGCGGCACAGATGCAGCACTGGCGGCGGCGTACTGCGACCAGAGCTGGTCATCGGGGAAACCGCCGATAGTCCACTCAACGCTGAGGGCATCGTCGTCTAACCCCATATCAACCGGGGCCGCGCCGTTCATACCGCCGCCGCGATAGTTCTCCAGCTTGCGCGTCAGTTTCGGCAGGGTCACAGAGCTGACCACGCCCATATAGCTCAGGCCGTCGTTAAACAGGTTGAGGTACTTCAGTTTGCGCGGGAGTGCCATGGTTTAACGCGTCCTCTTAGCTGTTGACGCCAGCGGCCAAATTCACCAGATATTTATCGGTGATACGCTGGCGCAGGGTCAGGTCTTCCAGTGGGGGAACCGGGGTATAGTCATAATCGATATACAGTTTCCCGGCTTTCAGGGTCTCTTTATCGTTGGCCGATTCGTCGTACCAGCAATCCGCGTCGATGATGTAGCCGTTGGATTTCAGCTCGCGGAATTTGGCTTTGATGCCCTCGACAATGTCGCGGATAAGCGTGGCGGTGACCGGCTTATCCACCGCCCACATGTGCGCCTCGGCCATGGTGTCAGCCAATACCTGCGCGGTGCGGGTGTAGTTCTCGAACAGGAACAGCGGGTCATCAGAGCAAGAGCGGTTGCCCCAGAAGCGAAAACCGTCTTTACGCACCAGCGTGGTGACCCCTGCCTCATTGAGCAGGTCAGCATCGGTGCCGGGTGCCTGCAAATCCCAGAACACACTGGCGGAAATGCCGGTCACGCCATTGACGCCGACGTTAGAAAGCGTTTTATGCCAACCGGTTTCCGTGTCGATTTTGGCGCGCAGCCCCAACGCGCGAGCGGTGGCATGAGCTGTGGTGCTGACGTTGTTGGTGGTATCCCACGCGAGGAAATCCGGCCAAATGAGCATCAGCTCGCGCTGACTGAAATTGTCGCGGTAGGCGATGGCCTCGGAAATGCTTTTGCAGCCGTACGCGCTGATATAACCGAACGCGCGCAATTGCTGGCAAATCCCGGCCAGCGCCGTCGCCACTTCCACCGAATCCAGCCCCGGCACGCCCAGAATGCGAGGTTTCACACCGGTGACGGCCTGCGCAGTGAGCAAGGCTTTCATGCCGGTATAGCGGCCGTTTTCGTCCGCGCCGCCGATGATGTTTGACGTGGTTTCCGCCGCATCTTTGCCCTCTTCGACGCGCACAACAACCGTCACCGGTTTGCACTGGTCGCCAATGGCTGACAACGCTTTCGCCAGCGTGCCGGATTTCCCGGCCTTACCGGCAGCGGCAATCACATCGGTAATCAGTACCGGGGTGTTGAGCGGGAAAAGCTTCGGGTCGGCATCTTTGCCGGTGCAGACCATGCCGACGACGGCCGTCGATACGGTAGAGATGACGCGCGTGCCATCATTAATTTCGACGACGCGCACACCGTGATGATAATCGCCCATTAACTTGCTCCATGGTGAGTAGGTGCAGGCATGATGACGCCCAGCGCACCGGGCCGCACGCGGTGGGCGCTGGAAGGCCGACCAGACAACAAACCGGGCCGGATTGGGGAGCTTGGCGGGAATGACGATCGTTTGCGCCGATCAATAACGCCGCATTGATCTATGCAATCAATTGGACGGATTTTAGCCGGGCGGGGTAAGGTCGAAGAGTAGACGCGGCAACATCAGGGAAAGCCGCAAATACAAAAGCCCGCATCGCTGCGGGCTTTTTTCCTTAGAGGCCGGGAACCACTGGCCAGTTAATCTCCGGGGCTGATATATCAAGGCGATTCAGCGTCACGCGGTATTTTTTCCAGTCCGCCAACAGTGCTTTTTCTGCCTTGGTCGCCATATCCAAATCAACAGCATCCTGAAGCGGGGCAACAGCCTTACCCGCGATCGCCAGCAATTCATTTTTTCTGGCTTCAGCCCTCGCCATAATTTCTTCTGCGGAATAGGCGCGCGGGCTAACCTTCTTCCCGTCAAACACCCACTCACCATTAGCCAGACAGCGCTTTGGCAGCTTCGTCCGGTTCAGCTCAATAACCGATAAGCCAATCGGCCACAGCATCGACACATCGCTGTTAATCGCGCAGATAATGCCGCTTTCGTCATAAGCCAGTTTTACGGTGTCCGGCGAAAACAATTTTTGCGCAGCGTACCAGTCAATACCGTTATCATCCTGAAGATAAATCACGTTCTCGCCGAGGAATAATTCTTCCGGCGTGTATCGCTTCAAATTCTTAATGTGTTGCATTTTACACCGTTCCAATTGTTGCCCATGTGCCGTTAATCAGCACCTGAACCGCTGAGTAAGCGCCCCAGATTGAGGGATTGTAGTTTGAGCCGGACATGCCGGTATAAACACAGCCCGACGGTAAATCGATGCGCCCGCCGGTATCCGCGATAACCGTGCGCCCGGCCATGCGCACACCCTGAACCAAATTCTGATAGGCCCAGTTCTGCGCATTGTTCTGCGCAGCCGAGATATTTTGATTAAGCCAGTTGCTGAGGTAGCCGCCCCAGCAGCTGCCCTGAACGTTGCCGTCAGGGTGCCACGTCGTCCCGCTTGACGTGGTGATCGCGGGCCAGTTACCGCCGATATGAATACCCGACTCAAAGGCGGCGGCACCGGTTCTGACATCCACAGAAAACGGACGCAGGTTGTTGAATGTGCCGTACTGGTCGTTTTCTTTTGTCAGCAGCAGGTAAAGCCGGTTGCCGTCATTACGCCAGAAGGAGCCGAACCCGCCGCCGACCATGCGATAATTATCAATGTGGGTAGATTGGATCTCCGCGCTGGTCTTTAGCGTCCCGCTTAACTGCCCGCCGGTCTTCGCCAGATAGCGGCCATCTGCTTCGGTTTTATTCCATGCGTTGACGTCACCGGCCAACAGATTCACATCAGCGGACAGCGGCTTACCGTTCACCTTGATGGAACGGAGCGCGTATTTCTGGGCGGCCTGCGCGTCGGTCAGCGCGCCGACATCTGCCGCAGTGGGTTTGTAGTCCGTCGTATAAACTCGCGCCCAGCGGAGCGAAGCCGCGCTGTCTTTTCGCATCGAGCGCAAATAAAACGCCATATCGCCGGAGCCTACGGCAAATTGTACATTGCGAAACTCGTTCACTTTCCCGGTAAACAACACCCCCATGCCGCCCGGCACGGGATAGCCCTTATTGGCAGTGGCAACCAGAGATTCTACGGTAAAGCCATTTTCGCGATTTAAGTCATCGTCAGCATTGGCGGTATTTTCGTTCGGGAATACGATACGCGGCAGAGTCAACGCCCCTTTCATCGTGTCGCCGGTCTGTTTTACAAATCGACCATCGGACTCTGTTTTACTCCATGCGCCAACGTCTGCCGCCGTCGGTTTAAACTTCGTCGTGTAAGCCTGAAACCACACCACCCCATTACTGGGGATATTCGAACGGCCAAAAAATGCGTTGCCGTTGTTTTGTACCGCCATATACGCCCCCGACGGCCCACCGTCGCAGGGCAAACTCAGCACGCCATAAACATCACCGCCCGGCGTATTCTTTGACGAACTATTAACCCGGTAGATTTCAGCCTGATTGCAATACGCATCTTCACGGTGACGTGAGCCGCTTCCCAATCCAAATGCGCCGACCTCCATCAGTTGCCCACCTTCCAGCCCGACGTTTTTCGTCGCGGCCGTGCCTAACGCCAAATTGCCGCGCGCGGCGGCCTTGTCGGTCAGGTCTGAAAGGTTCGCGGCCTTCTTCATGCTGGCATCGTTGACCGCTTTTAACGCTTTGGGCGTGCTGGCTTTCGTTTCGTCGGTGCTGGTTGTCGCGCTGCTCAGCTGTACCAGCCCTTTCGCCGTGGTGCTGGCGTCGGGGTGATTGCGGGTTTTCTCATGCGCGGTAATCGCGTCGGTAACATAGTCTTTTGTCGCCAGCACGGTATCGCCACCGGCAATTACCTGAATCGCCTCAGTGCTGCTGACAATCAAAATCATGCGCAGCGTCTGCGTGCGGCCGCTGCCCTCTTCGAGCTTCGGCTTGTAGCTCTCCGCCATATTACTGACGGCAATCAGCGTCCCGGCCTCATCATAGAGGCCCATTTCACGCAGCCAGAATCCGCCAACGTTCGCCGGAATAATCATCTCGGCGAGAATGTGATTTTTCAGCGCCTTATCGATAGTCAACCCGTTGAGCGCCGCGCGGTATTTCTCGTTGACGAGTTTTGTTTGCGCCGGATTGGGCGTCGGCAGCGTGCCGTTCCCGTCGCCGACGGCCATAGAGACGATTTTCAACTGCGTGCCGCCCGCGCTGGCGGCGGCAATCTTGGCCGCCCCGGCGGTGGTAATAATCGCTTTGTATTTGTTCATGATTTTCTCTTATCCGGGGTAAACGGTAATGACATCGCCATCAATGGCGGCCGCGCCGGTGTAAATCCGGCCGGGGATGTCTTGCAAAATGTTGAGGCCGATCAGGTGGCGGCTCAGGGGCTTGGCGTCGGCGATAAGGCGCTCCATTTCCTGATACATTTCCTCGGTGATGCCGGTTTCCAGCACGCCAATATCGAGCCGGAACGTACCGGGCGGATCGGCACCTTCGGTGTGAAACCATTCAATGACGTTAATCAGGTAGCCGAGCGGCTCCACCACGCGGCGCACGGCACCGATGGTGCCCTTGTGGCGGTGAATGTAAAATGCAGCGGATACCACGCCCCGCTTGACGTCCTCCGGCCAAGCCTCATCCCATCTATCGACGGAGAACGCCCACGCCAGATAAGGCAGCAGGTGCACCGGGCAGGTTTTCGGGTTCCACAGGTCACGCAGGGGAACCGGCACGCGCTCCAGCTCGGCGCACGCGGCGGCGGCGGCGACTTCCAGCACTGAGGAGCCAACAGGCAATAAGCGGTTAGTCATCGGCGCGCCCCGGTGTGATGTTCACGCCGGTGCAGTAGCCCGCCTGCGTTTTATCAAGCACGATGTCGGTGGCCGGTTTGGCAACTTCAACACGTTCAACGCCTTCCACGGTCAGCGCCGCGATGATGCCGGAACGCCGGATACTGCGACCTAAGCGGCGCATGGTCAGCACATAATTGTGTAAACGTTGTTTTGCCGCAGTGAGGATCGGCGCAACCTCCGGGCCGGGGTACAGGTATAAAACGGCCTCGATAACATACGGGGCAATTTTGGCCGATTGCACTATGACGCGGTCGGCCACCGGACGCACGTCCTCGTCATTCAACGCAGCGCTAACAACCTGCAACAGCTCAGCGCTGGCGCTGCCGTCGCCGTCCCGTGACAACACGGTGACGGTCACGTTAGCCGGTGATGGGCTGATTGCCGTCACATCAGCCACCCGGCCATCGGCCGAGCGAGCGTGAAAACGGTAGGAACCGGCCGAACCTGCTGTGCTCATCCCTTCGAAAGCATCCTGCAGGCGCAGGCGGTAATCTTCATCCGCTTCCATAACTGCCGGTGTCGGCGGGATGGTGCTGTCATCCGCCGGGGCAATCACAAGTCGCGGCGTATTGAAGTTTGCGCCGAGCTGGTCAAGGTCTTCGCCGGTGGCGTGCGCCAGCATCACCGCTTTGGCGGCATCGTTAACGCGCTGGCGTAGCAATACCTCCCGATACGCATTTTCCTGAAGCAACTTGACGATAGGCTCCGATTCAAGCGCCAAAGTTCGGGCAACAGCTTCCTGTTGGTCGGCCGGGTACAGGGAAATCAACGTCGCTTTGCGCTCGGCAAACAGGGTTTCATAGTCCAGCGGCTCAACGACGTTCGGCGCAGGCAGTTGGCTTAAATCGATAGTTGCCATGGTGTCAGCTCAGTGGGACGGTTAACGAAAATGTGCCGCCGGTGTTGTCTTGGCGCACGCCGGTAATGTCAACGAACATCTGACCGCTGAAGGTCTTCTCGAAGGTGATGGACGTCAGCCTGATGCGCGGCTCCCATTTGAGGATTGCCATGTAGCAGGCGGCCATCACCTGCCCGTTCACCGCCGGGCTTTGCGGCTGGTCAATCAGGGCAGACAACAGCGAGCCATATTCCCGCCGCATCACTCGGGAGCCAACAGGGGTAATGAGGATGTCGCGAACGCTCTGGCTGATATGCTCGCTGTCCGTCAGGGTCTGGCCGGTGTCCCGGTTCATGCCGATATATCGCACGGTCATCGGGTTCCCTCCGTCCAGTCTCCGCCGTGTTGCACACCACCGTGACCGTGTTTATCCACCTGCACACCGTTGGATTTAAAAGTACCGCCGCCGTGATCGATATTCCCCGACATTTTCCCGCCCTTTTTCAGCTCCAGCGTGTCGGCGGTCAGCTTGTTGGTACAGACCACCTCCGGCGTATCAAGCGTGATTTTTTGGCTGGCGATAATCGTCACCTTCGGCGCAGAAACGTCGACGGCCACTTGCGCACTGATATTGGCCGTTTTAATGCCGGTAACGCTCAGCGCGCCGGTTTTGGGCTCGTATTCGATGACCGCGCCATCGGAAAAGCGGGTGTGATATGCCTCCGGCGACACCGACGGAGCCGGAAAATCATCGGAGTTGATAGCTGGCAGCACAAAGGCGGTATCCAGCTCGCCACCCAGCGCCAACACCACCACTTGCTCACCGATGGAGGGTGCCCACCATGTGCGCGCACCTCCGGCACGGCAGGCCAGCCACTGCAACCAGTCCGTCGTATTACCACCCAATTGAACGCGGCAGCGCGGCGGCTTGTATTGAACGTCTACGATGACGCCGGTGCGAATGAGGTCGCGCACGGCGCGCGCGAGTTCTGAAAGCGATTCGAGTGTATTCATGGGGGGAAGGATGCCGCTGAAGAGATCCAGCGGCAATTTGCGGGCGTAGGATAGCCCGTCAGACAACGGCCTACTCGCTCAGATGAGAAATAATCACATCCTCCACAATCTGCCGGTCAGCTTCACTGAAGCCCAATAGTGGCCGCGCCTCATATTGCACGTCCCGGCTATGGCGGTTCGGGCGGTCACGCAAGCCCTCTTGGTGCACCCGCGCGATACGCTGCACGCGTCCGGCAAACTCGACCAGCGCCTCATCAGCGGTGCCTTTGGCTTTCATATAGCGATGGGTGCGCAGTTTGGCGAACATCTCGCGCTTAACTCGCCCCTTTTTGCTCCGAACCGGCTGCCGCTTACGGGCGGCATACGGCGTGCCGTCCGGTGCCTGCTGGCGCTTAATGCGCTGCTGCTGACTGGTGCGCAGACGCTTCGCAATCTCGGCCGCCATCTGGCGACGGCTGGAAGCCGATAGCCCGGCAATCAGCCCGGCGAGTTGGTCATCAAAAGGCTTAAGCTCACTCATCCCACGCGCTCACCAGCTCACCGTTAATGTAAAGCTCCATCGGACGCGCTACCGGCTCAGGCAACGGCGGCTCCGGCACATGGGACACGTGCAACGCCCGGTCAACTTCCTTCACCAGCGTGCGCTCCGTCAGTTGCAGGCTGATACTGATGTCATAACTGTCGTCGCTGTTGATGTCGGCGAAGTAGGTGAACCCTTTTTTCTTGCCCTCGTCCGTGGTCATGATATCGGGCTGATTCTCCCGCAACCACGCCCCAATCGGCACCAGCAGCAAATCCACATCATCCGGGTAATCTTCAACTATCACATTGAGCGTATAGCGATTCTCAAATGACAGGGAGGCGGCCAGCGTTGCCCCGATGACACCGCTGTCGATAAATATGCGCAGCATATCCGGATTCGCCCTGAGCTTCGGCACCGCGTCATAAAGCGCTTGGCGCAGACTTTTCGGCTTTAACATCGAGTTCCTCCTGACACTTTTTCACGGTCTCAACCTGAAGCGCACAACTTGCCAGCGCGCGCTCAAGATTGAAGATATCGGCGCTTAAATCACCGTTGGTCTTCGGGTTGCTGCCGGGCAGCGGGCAACTGCTGACCTTCGGACAGCCAGCGTAAATAATCGTCGGGGGTGGCGAAGTCGGGGCGGGAATGCAGCCGGATAACATCATCAGGCAAAGCAGACTGATACCAGCGGCGCAGCGCTTCATTTTCATTGAGCAGCCTCGTAATGGTGTGATTGCGGCGGGTGGCCAACTGTTCAGCGGCGGCGATGCGCTGGCGCAACATAACCTGTTCGCGCTCGTTGCGCAGAGCGCTATCCTGTAGCGCAGCGATAGCCGCGCGACTTTCGGTTAGCGCTGCCGCCACCCTGACGTTTTCCAGCTTCGCGGCATCCAGACTGTCGCCGAGCGTAATGACCTGCCATTTCAACAAAGCAATGACCGCCAGCAACACCAGCGCCAGAAAAAGCTTATTACCGCGACTCATAATGCCCCCGTCATACACAGCGCCAGCTCGCGCGCCCGGCGATTCTCCAGCCCGGCAGACCTGACGCCGTTGACGAATACCCAGCGGGGAAGCTGATTGCACGCGGCGGGCCACTGCTTTTTATTGATGAAATGCGCCAGCGTTGACGCGCACGCAGCGCCCGTGCCGACGTTGAACGCAAAGCTGACCACGGCGTCATAGACCGGCTGCGGCATGGTCACCGGCATACACTGCGCAAGGCGTTGCTCGACCTGCATCACATCGGCCACCAGATTGACCGCCGCTTCGCGTTCAGTGATAACCCCGCCGGGTTTCACCCCGGCGGTATGGCCGATACCGCTCGTCCAGACGCCCGCGCTGCACTGATACGGACTCAGGCGGCACCCCTCCAGATTGGCAATCAGCTCAAGGCCCACCATTGACGTATGCAACCGGGTAAAATCCGGCAACAACGCCGCCAGCGCCAGCACGACGGCGACGCTGCAACGTTTAACGATTGATTTCATCGAAAACCTCCCGTCGAATGCCGACATTTTTCAGCAGCAAATAGCTTTTGCGGCGGTAGTACCAGTTGGTGACAAAGGTGCCGACGCCGACCACCGCACCGACAATCAGTGCGATGTCCTGCGCGGAATACTTTCCGACCCATGCCAGCAGCACCGCGACGGCATAAGCAATGAACGATGTGACTTTCTCCATGGTTAATCCCATAGCTGAACGGTTTCGGATGCCGGGGCGGTATCAATAACCGGCAGCGTGACCACCGTGCCATGTGGCAGGATGACACCCCGCTCAGCCAGCCCCGGATTCACCAGCAGCACCGCCTCGACCACGCCTGCGGTGCGGCCGTAGACGCGATAGCACAGTGCATCGAGCGTGTCCCCCTGAAGCGCGATGACGTTCATCAGATTTGCCCGACAATGCAGCGCGGCTTACCCTGCAACCGGGCGATTGACCAGCGCATATCCCGCCAGTGCTCATCAATGGACACCTCGACGCTGTCGGCCTTTTTATCCCCCTTGGCGCTGGCATCCGCACCCCGGTAGCGCTCGTACAGCGTGGCGGTTGTCATGGCGCAGACCGCACTCAGGTAGTGAAAGCACTTCTCACTTTCGCCGTCGACTTCGTCGGCCGGTACGTCGGCCAGCGTTTTGAAACCGGCGGCGAGTTGCTGCTCGCGATAGAGATACAGCTCGGCATTCGTCTCCGAGATACCGCTGCGAATGGCAAAGCGCAGACGCTCCGGCGAGACCGTGTACTCAAGACGCATCAGCTCGCGGATGCGCTTCGGGTCAACATCCGGGAAAAAGAACGTGTTTTTAATCACCGGCTCCGGTACAGCCGGTTGCGGGATAATGGCCGTCGGCTCGTCCGGCGGCTTAATCGGGTTACGCATAATCACTGTCGTCATGACGACCTCAAAAATAGGGGGCGGTGGACGGCGGCCTTGATACGTCAAAAGACGCTCGCGGCCACCGTGCCGCCCGGCGCGGGGCGCGTTCTGTTAACCGGCGGTTTTTACCGCCTTGCGTGGGCGTCCGCGCTTGGCCGGCGTGGCGGCCTTACGCGGGCGCGTGGTTGTTCTTTTGGCGGCGGCCGCCGGCTTCGGCTTGAGGGCGCTTTCACATTTTTGGATCTCTTTTCTCACCCCGGCGTGACCGTCGAGCTGCATCGCGCGCGCGAGGTGCTCCAGCGCCTGCGCATAGTCACCGCAGTCGCTCAACATCAGGCCGGTCACCTTGAACAGTTTGGCCTTGACCATGTCGGGCATATCCTCGGCGGCCGTCATCTCGATGGCGGCGCGAAGGTCATCCATCTTGGCCGGGTTGCCCGCCTTGCGGCTGCGCTCCGCCGACAGCGCCACCTCTTCGGCCAGCAAGTACGCCACCGGGCGCTTGTTGTTCGGCACTTTGAGACGGTATTTCAGCGCATAAGGCGCAATTTCCAGCGCGCCGGGAATGTCATCGGCGTCGAGCATCCACTGCATGACGGTCATCAGGATGTCGTCCTGCGCCCCCCGCCCTTCGGCCAATACCCCGGCCACCCAAGGCGCGTAGAACGGCAACATGGCGCGTTTGTGCTCAGCCTTTTTCTCGACGGAATGGATCTGTTTCAGCTTGGTGCGGTCTGCGGCCAGCTTGACGAGCATTTGCTCGTAGGCGGTGGCATGGCGCAGCGGGTCATCCACCCGCTGCGCAGCCTCCACGGCCGAGACCCGCATCATGTGACGCTGTGCGGGACTCGTCATGGTTACGCTTCGCCTTCAGTTTTTGGCGTTTCCTCACCGGCTGGCGCAGGTTGCGCAGCCGCCCCTTTCACTGCCAGCACGATAGCGTCAGCCAAGGCGCTGATATCGGCCCCCGATGGCTGCGGGTCTTCTTTGGATACCCGTACGCCCGACTTTTCTGTCGACGCAGGCAGCAGCTCGATATTTTCAATCAGGCAACCGGCGGCGTAGTCCTCAATGACGTAGTCAATTTTCATCGACTCGTAGTTTTCGACGCGGTCACGCTTGGCGTTCTCTTCGATATGGCGGCGGTGACTCTCATCCATGATGTAAATCGACAGATTCTCGAGCGTGGTGACCATAATCGCGTTGGCCGGGAAGAACGGCACGCGGACGGCGGGAAGGTTGCCGATGCGCTTCTGGCTGACAATCACGTCGGCAGCCATCGCCTCGGTGTTCGGCTGCGCTTGGTTAACCAGCGGGAAGTATTTGTCGGCAAGCAGTTTACGGCCACAAATCACCACGAGGTCAGGGGATTCCTGATGCCATGGCGCAATCAGGTTGTTGGTCGCGTCCATGACCACGGCGTCAAGGTTGGCATAATCGCCCCCTTTACCGATGCGGATGACCGGGGAAATCACCGCACCATCCTCGCCGGTGATGTTGCTCATCACGCGCGCCGGGGCTTCGTTGCGGTATTTCTGCAACCAGCCCACCGCCACATCCTGCAACATCGGGTTTTTGGCCCGGTCAGACGTGGCGGCGCGGCTGATGCCGTTGAACCCGGCCATGATGAAATCCAGCGCCTGACGTTTGGCGATGGCGTTGCGGATGCGCAACTGGAAGTCCTGATAACGCGCCCATAAATCGAGCTGGTTATAGCGCATATGGAAATCAAAGTTCACCTGCTGGCACTCGTACTTATTGGACTCCAGCGAGGTGAAATCAGCGGTCTGGCGCTCTTTGCCGCCGTCGGTGTCGGTGGTGCTGGCAATCGAGCCATTGACGCCCACGCCGACCTTCTCGCCTTTCAGCTCGGCAACCGGCGTCATGTTGATGCGGGTCAGAAACTCGGAAGACTCCTGCACGACGTTCATCAACGACTGTGTCACCGACGGCTCTACGCTGAATTTTTTGCCGACGTCGCCGACGTCCGTGATGCCGTTCAGCTTGGCAACCTGTTGCAGATAGGCGTTAAATTTAAAGCGGGTCGTTTTTTTCATTGAATTGTCCTGATTTGATAAATTCGGGTCATCTCACAGCGGCGCGCCATACGCCCCGCCCTGACTGTTCTCAGCAGTTGGTCAACAGGCTGTCTTCACCATTGCCGCCGGGCGCTTTCGGGCGGCGCTGCTGGTTCAGGTTTTCGGTGGTATCGAGCGCGGCCTGAAGCTCGGAAAGCGCTTCCTGACCGGTCGTCACCTCACCTTTCAGCCCCGCGATTTCCTGCTCAAGCTGCGCAAAACGCTGCTCGGCGCTGTCGCCGTTGGTTTGCACCTGCTCGGCGACGGCGGTGACTGCGTCATGCACATCGCTGAAGCGCGCGTCGTCGCTGGCCTGTTTGCGGCTGAACATGCTTTTCACGCGCTCGGTCAGATTGGTCAGCAGGCTGTCAGGCTGTTCCTCAAACTCGAGCAGCACCTCAGTCGCCACCGAGAACAGATCGCCCGGCTCGGCTTTTTTACCGGCCAGCGGGTTAGTTTTGGCGCGGGAACAGAATTCGAGGTATTCGGTGCCGAGGCTGGCCGGGTCGTCAGTAACCGCCAGACCGATGAGGTAGCATTTGCCGGTGTTGGCAAAGTTCGGACGGATTTCCATGGAGGTGTAAACTTTCTGGCTCGCCTTGACCATGGAGACCAGCTCGTCGGTCGGGGTCATTTTGGCGAACAGCGCCCATTTGCCGTTAAGGATGGAGTCGTCATTAATCTTCTCGGCTTTCAGCTCGACCACGTCGCCGAGACGCTTAAAATCGCCGTTGGGAAACAGTCCCTTGATGTGCTCCAGATTGATGCGGCAGCCGTAGACGCGCGGGTCGAAGATTTCCGACATCTCCTGAATGTCGTTGCCGTCAATCACACGGCCGTCGCAGGTGTCACCCTCGACGCCGATGCGGAACCATTTCGATACTTTCTTTGCCATGTGCCATTGTCCTGAGTGGTTAAGGTCGGGGCTAGTTTCCCGACTGACCACCCTCGCGGCCAGCGACTGCCGACGGACTATCCCTCAGACAACAGCACCTTAGCGCACGTCCGGCGTGGCTTGCGTAGCCTTGCCCTCATCATGCAAATGAGGGCATACCATGCAAATCCAGACAGACACATCCTTACTCAGCGACCCACGCAGGCAGGCCGCCTTGCTGTACTGGCAAGGCTTCTCCGTGAAGCAAATCGCCGAAATGCTGAAGCAGAAAGCCCCCACGGTGCAGAGCTGGAAGCAGCGGGAAAAATGGGACGATATCGCGCCGATTTCCCGCGTTGAATCCAGCATTGAAGCGCGAATGGTGCAGCTCGTTCTCAAGACAAAAAAAGAGGGCAGCGACTACAAAGAAATTGACCTGCTGGGCCGCCAGATTGAGCGCCTCGCGCGCGTCAGCCGTTACATGAACTCAGGCAACGAAGCCGACCTCAATCCCAACGTCGCCAACCGCAACAAAGGCGAACGTAAAAAGCCGACAAAGAACTATTTCAGCGAGGAAGCGATTGCGAAGCTGGAGGAGATTTTTTATGACGAGTCTTTCGAATATCAACTCGGCTGGCACAAAGCCGGGCTTGAGCACCGTATTCGCGACATCCTGAAATCGCGCCAGATTGGAGCCACGTTTTATTTCTCCCGCGAGTCACTGCTGCACGCGCTGAAAACCGGCCACAACCAGATTTTTCTTTCCGCGAGCAAAACGCAGGCGTATGTCTTCCGCGAGTACATCATTCAATTTGCCCGGCGGGTTGACGTTGAGCTGACCGGCGACCCGATTGTGCTCGGCAACAACGGCGCGAAACTGATTTTTCTCGGCACCAATTCCAACACCGCGCAAAGCCATAACGGCGACCTGCTGGTCGATGAGATTTTCTGGATCCCCAACTTCCAGAAGCTGCGCAAAGTCGCCTCCGGCATGGCCTCGCAAAAACACCTCCGGTCGACCTACTTTTCCACCCCGTCAACACTGGGGCATGGCGCGTTTCCTTTCTGGTCCGGCGAGCTGTTTAACAAGGGCCGCAAACACGCCAGCGAACACGTCGAGATCGACATCAGCCACAGCGCGTTAGCGGCCGGGAAGCTGTGCGATGACGGCCAATGGCGGCAAATCGTCACCATTGAGGACGCCCTGCGCGGCGGCTGTAACCTGTTCGACCTCAACGTGCTGAAGCGGGAGAACAGCGCCGAGGACTTCCGCAACCTGTTCATGTGCGAATTTGTCGACGACAGCGCGTCAGTATTCCCCTTTGAGGAGTTGCAGGGCTGCATGGTCGACAGTCTGGTCGAATGGACGGACGTTAACCCCTATGCAAGCCAACCTTTCGGTGACCGGCCGGTGTGGGTCGGCTATGACCCGGCGCACTCCGGCGACAGCGCCGGTTGCGTGGTGCTGGCCCCGCCGATGGTCACCGGCGGCAAATTCCGCATACTGGAGCGCCACCAGTGGAAAGGCATGGATTTCGCCACTCAGGCCGAATCCATCCGCAGGCTGACCGAAAAATACAATGTGGAATACATCGGTATCGACGCCACCGGCATCGGGCAAGGCGTTTTCCAACTGGTGCGCGCGTTCTACCCGGCCGCCCGCGAAATCCGCTACAGCGCCGAGGTGAAGACCGCCATGGTACTGAAGGCGAAAGATACCATCGGCAGCGGCAGGCTCGAATACGACACCGCGTATACCGACATCACCAAATCGTTTATGGCCATCCGCAAAACCATGACCGCCAGCGGCAGGGGCATGACCTACGAAGCGAGCCGCAGCGAAGAAGCCAGTCACGCCGATGTCGCGTGGGCCACCATGCACGCCCTGCTGAATGAACCGCTGACCGCCGCCAACGGCCAACCGTCTAAATCCATTCTGGACTTCAACCGATGAGCAAACGCAATCGCCGCAAGGCAAAAGGAAATCTGGCCGCCACCGAGCCGGACCAGAAAATGCAGGCGTTCACCTTTGGTGAGCCGTCGGCCGTTTTGGATCGCCGCGACATTCTGGACTACACGGAATGCGTCGGTAACGGTAAATGGATTGAGCCGCCCGTCAGCTTTTCCGGGCTGGCAAAAAGCCTGCGCGCCGCCGTGCATCACAGCTCACCCATTTACGTGAAGCGCAATATTTTGGCGAGCACCTACATCCCGCACCCACTGCTGTCACAGCAGGATTTCAGCCGGTTTGTGCTGGATTATCTGGTGTTCGGCAACGCCTTTTTAGAAAAGCGCTTCAGCGTGACCGGCAAGCTGTTGAAGCTGGAGACCTCCCCGGCCAAGTACACCCGGCGCGGCGTTGACCCGAGCGTTTACTGGTTCGTGCAATCGTTCGCTGAGCCGCATCCGTTCGCGCCCGACAGCGTTTTTCACCTGCTGGAGCCGGATATCAATCAAGAGCTGTATGGGATGCCGGAATATCTGTCGGCGCTCAACTCCGCGTGGCTGAACGAGTCCGCCACGCTGTTCCGCCGCAAGTATTACCAGAACGGCGCGCACGCGGGCTACATCATGTATGTGACCGACGCCGCGCAGAACAATACCGATGTTGAGGCGTTGCGCGAAGCGATGAGCGACTCTAAAGGCATGGGGAACTTTAAAAACCTGTTCTTCTACGCGCCGAACGGGAAGCCCGACGGTATCAAGATTGTGCCACTCAGCGAAGTGGCAACGAAGGATGATTTCTTCAACATCAAAAAGGTCAGCGCCGCCGACCTGCTAGACGCTCACCGCATCCCCTATCAACTGATGGGCGGCAAGCCGGAGAACGTTGGTTCAGTGGGTGACGTGGAGAAGGCCGCGCGGGTGTTTGTCCGTAATGAGCTGACACCGCTCCAGCAGCGCATCAAAGAAGTGAATGACTGGGTCGGCATCGAGGTCATCCGGTTTAAAAAGTACAACCTCGACAACGACGACGAATGATAAACCGGCCGCCAGATTGGCGGCCTTTTTATACCCGCCACCAAACGCCCCTCACGCCCACCACAGCCCGCTTGCTCATACATACCCGCGAATCAAACCAGCGCAACAGAACGCCACCACGACGCGCTGACGCCGTCAATTCTGATAATTAAATACATGCCTGCGCGCAATGCTATCCCCGCCACGCCTGCCCGCTTCATGGGTCGGTTTTCATGCAGTTGCATTAGACAATCTGATCCGCTTGGGGAGCACTAAGTGAAAGCATTCGAGACCAAAGAACATAAATGCAAATTCATGCACTCTATAGATGCATGCGCTATCCTGATTGCAGGAACGAATTACGCATGCGACAATAGAAATATTTTTCATAAGATCAACGGTGGCACATGGATCAGAGAATCCTTGAACATGAAGCGATAAAACAACTTAGCAAAAAATCAGTTCGTAAGTTGTTTGGGGTTCACGATATCCCTAGAGCTAGCTCACCATTCCGCTATCCAGGGGGCAAGGACAAGCTTGCTTCGTTTCTCGCTATTTTTCTCATGCATAATAAGTTAAATGGCGCACGATTTATTGAGCCGTTTTGTGGCGGTGCAGGTGCATCACTTTCTCTGCTATTGGGTGGGTATGTCAAAGAGATCCACTTAAATGACAAGAACTATGCTTTGTTTTGCTTTTGGGATCAATTACTTAACAATACCGACAATCTTTTAGACATGGTATATCAGAATATCCCATGCATTGAGGATTGGCATACACAAAAGAAAATTTATCAGTCAAGCATTAGCGATCCAAATAAGTATACTAAACTCGAGTACGGGTTCAGTGTTTTTTATTTAAACAGAGCAAATAGGTCTGGGGTGCTAAGTGCTGGGCCAATTGGTGGTTTAGACCAATCTGGAAAATATAAAATTGATTGTAGATACACTGTAAGCACCCTCATTAAAAAACTCGAAAAAATTGCGAGCATGCGAGATTCTATATTCGTTTACAATGAACACTGCATTGATTTTTTAAAAAGATTCGATAACAAAGATAATTATGAAAATGACTTTGTTTATCTAGACCCCCCCTATGTTAAAGAGGGACGCAATATTTACTCTAAGAACTTTTGTTTCGATGACATGCAGCATCGAGAGCTTAAGGATTATATAGCCGGTTATGCAAACCGTTGGCTGATTTCTTATGATGACCATCCATTGGTACATGACCTATATTCAAAGCATGGCACAAGAGCGATAGAGATAAGCTATGTCATGAATCAAGCAAAGGTTGGAAAGGAACTGATGATAGCAGACTCTCGGTTAAGAATGCCAGAGTCACTATTTACCGTCGATATATTAGAATCTGAAAGCAAAGCATCGACTGAACAAAAAGCAATAAAAACGGCCTAATATTAGGCCGCCTCTTGTTGTAAGGTTGCAGTTGTCGATATAACATATTGAGAAATATTATTTATTTCATTCCCTCGCTCTATTAATAACTCAGGGCTTGAAACTAAAAGCTCTAAACCTTTCTTAAAACAAGTTGGCAATCGTAGCCTATGTAACACAGCTCCAAATTCCTCAGCTATCAGAGAAATATGATCTCTCTTTATAGATTCGTCATCACTTTCAAAATCAAATGGAATAACAATCGCGTCAATTATTCTATATATTCTTTGCGATAACCATTGATTTTGTATAACAGCAATGTCTTCTTTTACTGCTTTTGAGCGCCAGTCATTTCCACTAGCAACCTGTGCAAAATAAATCAGTTTATTACCGGGGTATATGTCACGAGGGTTAATATCCTTCCATGCAATAACATCAATACCAGCATCTTTAAGGGGGCGAGACTGCAAATATCGATTTACATCATCAAAAGATTTGACTCTACCTTCGCCAATTAAATCAACAGCCCTAGTTAGCGCATCATAAAATCTTGAACTATCTGGCCTTGGCCAACCGAAGGAAATACTATGTCCTTGGACGTAACCGGCTAAAGCAATAGTTGCAGCAATCTGTAATAAGTCTCGTTGTTGGCCCGTTGGACTGTCTAAACCACTAAATAATCGTGATGCTGACATATGAGAAAAATACAAGCAATACAGATAGATATGCTGATCTACTGTCAGTTGCTCCAATGTATCTTCGCTCAATTCAAGACAAAGCGTTTCCTCATTAAAAACAAATGGATAGCTATCACCAAGAATATCTTTTCTTTGTTGGTATTGCTCCAGTAATCTTTGTATTTCATTTTCCACTTCAGCATCTTCCTCACCTATATCTGAAGATGTAAATGAATCTAAATTTTCCAGAATATTCCTTAACTCTGAAATGCGTATCGTAAAGTAAACATTCGATAAACATGACAATTCAAGCCAATCCAATTTAACTTGAATATGATGACTCTCTGGATAAGGCAGCAACTGCATTTATTATCCCTCAATACTCTGCAATTGAAATTGAACTTTAGATACTTTTTTCTTAAATTGTTCAATGTAGTTTTTCGTTGTATCATCCAACGAATCAGTTCTATCTAAAACAGAGGATATAGTATCAAGCTGCTTGTTTATTTCCAGAAAAGCATCTTTAATATGTTGCAACGGATCCCCAGCCTGCTTATATAACTCAGACAGACTTTCAACCCCGGACTTAAAGGCCTCGTATGAGGCCTCATTAGCCAGAACCTCGCCAAAATATTTTAAATCTGGATTCTGGGAGGAAATCAAGGAAGCTCTTTTATCCTTTTTATAACCATAAAGACCTATAAGAACATCCTTGAGTTTATCAACATTCTGTAATGGGACAGGATTATCGTTGAGAGTAACATTCCAATCTCTTTCCAAACCCAAGAAATCTTTATATTCAGACCTATTTAAAGCTGTATATAAGTGAGAGAATGAAAATTTAGGCGACATGCGATCAGCATGAATGTCATACACTTCCTGATTTTTAGCTTGTTCAAGTACAAACATAGCACTAACAATAGAGCGTACAGTATTGTTACTATCACCAAGTTTTTTTGTTATATCATCTATTGTGAGCCCGTTTGCTCTTTCACTTACAAACCATTTATATGCAAACTGTGCTTTCGCAAATGAATCCCACTTATGTGGACCATTTACATGCTTAAACCCAATAAATGAACGAGCCTCTGACTCATCATTTACGAGATATACCGCCACTTCTTTCAAACTATCTATAACACGGGGTTCCAAGCTTTTAGGAACAACAACACGACACTTTTGCGCCAGACCCGGCTCAGTAAGCAATTTGATAGCCGCTAAACGACGATTTCCTTCTAAAACAATGTATTTGTCACCCTTTTTCATGACAATCAAAGGTTCAATTGACATGTATCCATTTTCAGATATGGATTTAATCAGCTCTTCTAAATCAGCCGTATCAGAAAGGGCTTTAACCAGCTCATGCGGGTCGGCATTGTCATTAAAACTTTTCCCGTTATAAAGCCTTGGGTTTTTAGCGTCCAAGATTAATTCTTCTGGGGATATCATCTGTGTTTTGAATGGTTCTAAGATAGTTAGCGGCATTTCATACACCATAATCTAAATAAATTTAACGTCATTCTATGCGTTTTTTGCCTCTTTACCATGTTTTTTGGACTTTTTCCATAAAAACATGGATTAGTTAGGCCACAGCCTATCACATACAACGCACAGACTGAAAACCACTGACGCCTCACGGAGCGAGTTATTCAACCCCGCCAGCATTGAAAGCAAGTTTCAGCACCGACAGCGTTTGCTATGATCGACGTGGTGATGGGACACTCGGACCTCTCGCAGCATGGATACCATAATTTTCGGATTGCGGAATATCACCGCACATTACGTGCATTGAACAGCCCTCTTTGAGCGAATCATCAACACTCAGTCACTTCACACCCGCTTTATTCATAGGCTGCTCGTAAATCCTGGCCACTCACCAGGCACCGGGTACATGAATTTTTGCCCATCGTATGCTACAGACGCACCGCGCGCGAGCGCCTCAAGTTCCCATCGTTTCGGGGTGATGCCATGCTGTGTAAGGTCAAAGCGAATGCGCGGTATTTGCGCGCATTCGGATTTTGTCAGCCTGCCTGATGGGGCAACGTCATGTGGCTTTAATGGCTCACCGCTTCTTTGTTGGCGATACTGCTGCGGCGCGTAGTGTTTTAATGCGCCCCTGAGTGCCGTCACGACTTCGGGGTCATCCCATGTGATAGACCCGTCATCAACGAGATTTAGCACCGCTGAGGCATGTTCAGATGGTGTGGGAGTCATAATTGGAATATCATCGCCGATAAAGTTTCCACAGTTATTGACAGGACTCCGAGGCGCGCCAGAGGCGCTTTTTAAAGTCAAAGGATCAACGTCAAGGTCAACGGCCTTGCGGACAATACGCCATTCTGTTGTCCGGGTTTCGTGGATATGACCCGCGCCAAGGTGCGGCGCAAAAATGCCGACAACCTTTTGCACCTCTTCGTCATAAGCGTTCAGCTCATCGGCCACCTTGCGCGCAACTCGAACGGTCTGCACGTCGCGCAGGACATTTGCGCCCCCCTGTCCAGCCATATAGGCGGCAAAATTTCCAGCACTGGCAGCCGCGCGTACAGCCTCGACACGCTCGTCAAAAGATTCAGCAAGGCTGATGTGCCGGAGGCAGGCGGCCCGGCATTCACGATAAGCGCCCATAGTAGGGATTCCGATAGCCTTAAACTGAGGGATGCGCCATGTTGACGCCCATGAGGTCACCGCAGCAGCCATATCGCGTAACGGTTTACCGGTGTCGTGGTCAATCTGGCCGTCAAGCGCATAACCATCGATATTTTTAGCGATGTATTTAGCGATATACCCCGCCGCGCCGCCCTTATTCATGTGCTTGGCTTCAAATCGGTTCTTTGCTGCACCGCGCTCATCGCCGTCTTCTTTCAATGCATAGCGACGCATGATGTCGATGACGTCCTGACGTTGTTTACGCTCGCAGAACAGCATCATATGCCAGTGCGGCGTACCGTCATGGTGAGGTTCAACGACACGCATACCGTAAACGCTCAGGCCGTTGTCTTTAAACGCGGTGCGCATTTTGCTCCAGATGCGCACCAGATAACGTTGGCCGTCTTTCGGTGAAAAAGCCTCTGCATCCCAATTGTGGTTAAACTGGATTTTTTCAGCCCCTTCTTTGCCAACAACGCGCGTCGGGTGATATTTAGACGGGGTGGTGATAGTGATAAACATGCCGACATGCCTCTCGCTGGCAGCATACTTTTCTATCCCTGCGATGGTGCTCATCAGCTCCATGCGGCGGATTTCCGGATTAGAAATGCTCGCCATGACCTTATCAATCAGGTCGACACGTTCACCCGTGGCGACATTCTCCAGATCGCACCCTTTCAGATAATCCATATTGGCTAACCGCCGGGCCTGCACATCCCTAATCGCCTGCTTGCTCGCGTATGGGTATTTCTTTAGGTTTACTTCACCGGCGGCAATCAGTAGCGCCTCACGCCAGCGTGTGCGCTGCGCTTTCAACTGGCGTTCCCACCACTCCGCGTTAGCCAGCCGTGACAAACTGGCAACAGCCGAAGATGCGTCCAGCTTACCTTTGCAGTATTTTCTCCAGTGCATTGGCGTGATATTAAAGGCTCGCGCCATGCGGGCGATGCGCCCATAAAACACAGCCTGTACGCCGTTACTCAGCAGTAAAGAATTATCCCCGTCATTGGCGGTGAGAAACTCCTCACAATAGCGGTCATAATTTTGCAGCAACTGCCCAGCGATACGGTCAGCAAAACGCCGCAACTCCTTATCCTCCATGCCCGGCAGACGCGCATAATTATCCACCTCAGCCATAAAGCATGGCGAGGCGTTAATGTTCATCGCATTTTTCTCATTAACAATTTCAATGCGCGGCCAGATGCGGCGCTCAAACTGGAGCACAAGCCACTTATTAGCAGCGTGCAGCCCCTGCTCTTTCAACAAGAAAGAATGACGCCCAAGAAAGATACTGCTGAGGAAATGCGGTAAGGCGTGAATTTTACGCAAAACAGCTTGCCCCTGAGCGTATTGCTCACGGGTAAGCGGTCTTTCTTTCCCAATAGCGGATTTTGGTGCGTTCCATGAATGAACGCCGACGAAGGGCTCGCCGGAAGTTGCTGCAAATGGCGGTGGTGGTGAAGGGGCTATGCGCCCCCGGGCTGATACAGTCATTTATCCTCTTTGCTTATCGTGGAAAACGCCTCTTGGCACAGCTCGCCAATGCGGCCAATCTCTGCGGCCAAACCTGCGATACTGGTAACGGTTGAGTCACGGACGTGGTGATGCACCAACCCGGAAACCAACTGCGTGACCGTCGGGTAATAACCGACGGCGTCGAGCCACTCCTCGCCCGCCTTACCACCGGTTTTAACCAGCTTCTTTTTGTTCAAAATGAACTGATGGACATCACTGGTGATAACCCAATCCTTACCGACAGGAATACGCAGCATGATTACCCCCTGAAATGCTTGGTTTGTTGTTCGTGGATGGTCTGGCATGACACGCAACGGGTCACACCGGCAAAGGCTGCACGGCGTGCAGCGGGGATAGCTTGGTCACACTCTTCACAAATTGACGCTGACACCCCGCCCTTGATGCGCGCAGCATTAACTTGTGCGGCGAGAGTCTCCTGCTGGCGCTGCTGCACCAAGTCCATTAAATCCGGCATCGTTATTGCTCCGATTCACTGTTCAGTTGATTGAGTACCTGCTGAGCTAATTCTGCGATGCGACTCCTTCATCAGCTCGCTAATACTGGTAATGGTTTTAAGAAAAACGCCGCGCTTTACCGACAAATTAATAAGGTCAGCAACCAGCTTTAACTCATTCGAGTAAATAGCTCTGGTCGGGTAATATTTTTCTTTTGTCTCTTTATCTATTTTTACTTCGGCCAGAATAAAATCGCCCTCATCCATTTTCACGATGGCGAATACGTTATTAATTTCCACATACTCCCGCTCAACCATGGTTCACCCCCTGCTTGTGCGCCCGGCCTTCGTGGTCAAACTTCTCCGACTCCTGACGCAACAGCTCGATGATTTCCACGCATGAGAGATGATTAACCGCCGCATGAGTCGCCAAACGGTCAAGATGGGAGGAGAAACTAACGGCCGCATCTGCCTTTGCTTCCGCACGAGCGTTGTTCAGCATGAAGTTACGCAAATCCGCATCAGCCTTATTTCGCATTTCTTGGCCAACGGTTTTATACATGTGCATAGAGAACTCCAGATAAAAGGATGCCCGACGCAATCAAGCGCCTTTAAATTTAAAGCGAGTTAATTAATGAAAATACGCTTCAGGTTTAACCGACGTTAATATGGTCGGTGCATATTCGAATAAATTAAACAGCTCACGCAGCGCCCTGAATAACTCCTCGCGCCATTTACAGGACTCATCATCAATACGCCAGTACGGCTGATTAAACTCGACCTCAGTTAACCCGGCATGTAGGAATAAAGTGCGGCGCTGGCTTATGGTTAACCGGCCAATGAATCCAGTTTTACTGATACCGTGCTTACGATAAGTAGCGAAAGCGCTGCGAAGTTCATCAATGGCGCACACAAGACACTCGCGCTCACTGTCATTCATTTCCTCTAAACGCATGACAGCATGGCGCTGTTTTAACTGCGCATGGAAACAGATGGTCAGGCGTTCGCGTTCCATCATCTGATTATAAAAATCGCAGGTGCTTTTCCAGCGAGGGGCAGCGAGGCGCTCCCCAACCAAAGCACGCAGCCCGGCGGGCTGGTTGCGAACAATACCGGCGGTGATAGCTGTCATTTTGAAAAACCCCGCATTGCTGATTTGATGGAGGAGATCCAGCGGCTGGCCGGGCGAGTACGAATAACGATACCTCTCCGGCCTTTACCGTGGGTGATGGTGATATCAAGCTTGCGCCCGGTCTGGTGGTTCCAGAGCAGTGGGGCGATTGAAATAGGCTGCTGCATGCTTTCGCCCCTGCTTATAGGCCCATCCAGAGCAGCCACGCATCGCGCTGCTCTGTTGGCCGGTTCATGAATGCTTCACGCAGTCCCTGATTGAAAGCAGGAATGTAGACAAATTTGTCACCAGCACGCGCACCAACCTTTTCCGGGTCACGTAGTTCGATAACAGGCAGCTTGTTTTTCTTCACCATCTCAGAAACTGCCGAGCTTGGCTTTCCCAGCAGCTCAGCAAATTTCTCGACTGTTACGCCGTCAATCGGATAACGAATCGCATAATCTTCAATGTTCATGTGCTAACCTCTCCAGATCCAACCCCTTGCAAACCGTCCCAGACCGTTTATGCCGGGTTGGTTTTTCATGCCCCAAAAAGTCCTGACTCAATGACCTTTCGGGGAGAATATAGTCATTAACTAAGGACCATGTCAATGAGTATCGCTCAGAAGCTAAGAGCCATCAGGAAAGCGGAAGGACTAACACAGGCGAAATTTTGTGAAATCAGTGGAATAGCATTAGGCACCCTCAAGAACTACGAAGGAGGACACCAAGAACCCGGGCTTCATGTCGTCTTACAAGTGACCAATGCCAAACGATTCGAAAAATATACGCTCTGGCTTATGACCGATAAAACAGCACCAGAATCCGGGCAAATCGCACCGGCATGCGCACACTCTGGGCAAGACAGCAAAGAATCAGACCACTCCGAAAGGAATGCTGGCTAACAATCTACAAGCTCTACATTTTCACTATTTGTTACCAAGATGAAGAATTCATCGGAGGGCTTCAATATGTCGATTAAGAAGCTCGATGATGGTCAATACCAAGTGGACATTAGGCCGAACGGACGTGAAGGACGTCGCATCCGTCGGAAGTTTGACAGGAAGGCAGAGGCAGAAGCTTTTCAACGCTATGTGCTGACCAATGCCAATAACAAGGAATGGGCGGAGAAACGTGCTGACCGGCGCACGCTGACCGAGTTGCTCAATGTGTGGTGGCTCTTTTACGGCCAAAGCCAAGAGAACGGCACGATTGAAAAGCGGCACCTTAAGAAGACGATAAAGGCGCTCGGCGATATAACCGTCAACAAGCTGAATAAGCGTGTTCTGACATTGCATCGAAGCCAGCGGCTAACAGATGGCATAAGTGCGGCAACCATTAATCGAGATATGTACCGACTTTCCGGCATGTTCACGGCCCTGATAGAACTGAACGAGTTTTCAGGCCTTAATCCGGTGCGAGGTTTAGCCCCGCTGGCCGAAAAGAACCCAGAAATGACATTTCTTGATATGGACGAAATAAATGATTTGCTGAGCAGCACGGAAGGCGATGACAGGCTGTTTGCGCTGATAAGTCTGAGTACCGGCGGCCGGTGGAGTGAAGTTTACTCCCTGAAGCGAACACTCATGACACGAGGCCGTGTGACGTTTCTTAAGACGAAGAACGGCAAAAAACGCGTGGTGCCAATTTCTGATGAACTTGAGAGAGAGGTGAAAGAAAATGCTGTGGGGAATGAGGACGGAACTCTTTTCAACGTTGATTATGAAAAGTTCTGCGGAATACTGCGACGAGTTAAACCTGACCTTCCACGCGGGCAGGCAACACACGTTTTGCGCCACACATTCGCGAGCCATTTCATGATGAACGGGGGGAACATTATCGCGTTGCAACAGATACTTGGACACGCCAGCATTCAGCAAACAATGGCCTATGCGCATCTAGCGCCGGACTATTTGCAAAATGCCATAACTCTCAACCCTCTGAAAGGAGGCTTAACACTGTGATTACTCGTCATTTAGAATCGAGCGATGCTTGTCCACTATCACAACCGAAGCCTCTTGTTCTGGCAGCACTACCTGACGAACGTCGGCGGTGTAACCATTGAACCGCTCATCAGATGTTGGGCTAAATTTTAGCGACCAGTTACGCCCCATGAGAATCGTTATAGCACCATGTAGCATAGATTCCGCAAATCTTACTTTTTGAATAAAAGGGAGTTTTTTAGAAAAAATGAATAGTTCCATAAACAAAATCCATTGTCGGGCCAGTGGCAGAGATATTGACGATTTAGCTAAGCAGCTTGACACCGTCACCGTACCTTATCAACGCGGCCCTATGTGTTTTGGTGCTGGCACAACTGAATATCTAAATATTCTGGTGCCGGTTGCCGCAGCTGGTATTGGGGCAGTCGCAGCCATTATCGGCGCTTACCTCAAGCGCGATAAAAAACTACGTTTAGTCTTCGAGGATGGGAAAGTAAAAGAATTGGACTCATCCAACTATAAGCCTGATGAGCTTGTTGAAGCTATCAACAAGATTAAGGAAATAGATATTAGCCGTTGATAAACGATGGGCGCGATTGCTGTCCACATCGCGTCCACACCCAAGCAATTTAGAGCACACCCTAGCCCCTTTGTGCACCTGAGTAAGTTGTTGTTTTAGAAAAACTTGCACATAAGTGACTGATAAAAAAAACCCCGCCATCATGGCGGGGAAGACAGGGATGGTGTCTATGGCAAGGAAAAACAGGGGACTACTCAGTCATACTCAACTTCTGGGCAGAAGTTTGCTGCAAACCAGAAATTTGTTGCTCCATCTGCTGCATTCGCTGCTGATGTTTCTGGTCTAAAACGCTTTTTTGCTGTGGCGTCAGCAGGTTATACATTTGATTACGCACCCGGGCCATTTCGACCTGGCGCTTAACCTGTTGCTGAGCCATTGTTTCCGCCTGAGCATACACGGCGGCTTCATCAAATTTGTCTGCGGTCACCAGTTTATGCATGGCTTCCATTTCAGCTACATTGACACCAGGCAGATCGTGGCGCGCCTGGCGCATTAAATCGCGCATTTGCTGGCGCTGCTGCTCAGTCAGGCTGACACCGTCAAACATGTGGTGCTGGCCAGGGACTCTGGTTATCGCATCGTTTCCGGGAGTCGGTGCAGTTTCCGAAGTAGTGTCAGCAGCAAACGCAGCGGTAGAACCTATTGCCAGCATTGATGCCATAACTAATGCGGTTACCTTACGCATTTTAACTCCTCGTTCTTTCTCACTTTGCGAATCAACGAGGAGCAGTGTACTGCTGCACCTGCAAACATGCGTCAGTGCATGTAAAACTACGTAAAGTCATGGAATGCCAACAGTTGATGACGTATTTTGCGTCAGGAGGTAAAACATAATGAATAAAATTCTGTTAGTTGACGACGACCGCGAGCTGACCTCGCTGTTAAAAGAACTGCTTGAAATGGAAGGTTTTACTATCGTCGTTGCTTACGATGGCGAACAGGCGTTGTCGCTGCTCGACAGCTCCATCGATCTGCTGCTGCTCGATATCATGATGCCGAAGAAAAACGGTATCGATACCTTGAAAGAGCTGCGCCAGCATCACCAGACGCCGGTCATTATGTTGACTGCCCGCGGCAGCGAACTGGATCGCGTGCTGGGGCTGGAACTGGGTGCCGATGACTACCTGCCGAAACCCTTTAACGATCGTGAATTGGTGGCGCGTATCCGCGCCATCCTGCGCCGTTCCAACTGGAGCGAACAGCAGCAAAATGTCGATACCGGCGCACCGACGCTGGATGTTGACGGCCTGCAGCTCAATCCGGGCCGCCAGGAAGCCAGCTTTGACGGCCAAACGCTGGATCTCACCGGTACCGAATTTACCCTGTTGTACCTGCTGGCGCAGCACCTTGGCCAGGTCGTGTCGCGTGAGCTGCTGAGCCAGGAAGTATTGGGTAAGCGTCTGACGCCATTCGATCGCGCCATCGACATGCATATCTCCAACCTGCGACGTAAACTGCCGAACCGCAAAGATGGCCATCCGTGGTTCAAGACCCTGCGCGGCCGGGGTTATTTAATGGTATCTGCAACATGATCAACAGTTTGACGGCACGTATCTTCGCCATTTTTTGGTTCACATTAGCCCTGGTGCTGATGCTGGTGTTGATGGTGCCCAAGCTCGACTCCCGCCAAATGACCTCGCTGCTGGACAGCGAGCAGCGGCAGGGGTTAATGCTGGAACAACACGTCGAGGCCGAGTTGCAAAACGATCCGGCCAACGACCTGATGTGGTGGCGGCGCTTATTTCGCGCCATCGAAAAATGGGCCCCGCCAGGGCAGCGCCTGCTTTTGGTCACCAGCGAAGGCCGCGTGATTGGTAACATGCAGCGCAACGAAATGCAGCTGGTGCGTAACTTTATCGGCCAGTCTGATAACTCTGATCATCCGAAGAAGAAAAAATACGGCCGCGTCGAGCTGGTCGGCCCGTTCTCCGTGCGCGATGGCGAGGACAACTACCAGCTGTATCTCATTCGTCCCGCCAACAGCCCGCAATCCGATTTTATCAACCTGATGTTCGACCGGCCGCTGTTGCTGCTGATCGTCACCATGCTGATCAGCGCCCCCCTACTGTTGTGGCTGGCCTGGAGCCTGGCCAAACCGGCGCGCAAATTGAAAAACGCCGCCGATGACGTCGCCCGCGGCAACCTGAAACAGCATCCGGAGCTGGAATCTGGGCCGCAAGAGTTTCTGGCCACCGGCGCCAGCTTCAACCAGATGGTTAGTGCGCTGGAGCGCATGATGACCGCCCAACAGCGGCTAATCTCCGACATCTCGCATGAGCTGCGCACACCGCTCACCCGCTTGCAGTTGGCTACCGCACTAATGCGCCGTCGTCACGGCGAAGGACATGAACTGGCGCGCATCGAAACCGAGGCGCAACGTCTGGACTCGATGATCAACGATCTGCTGGTGCTGTCGCGCGGGCAGCAGAAAAGCGAGTTGGCGCGCGAGCGGCTGCTGGCCAACGAACTGTGGGCCGACGTGCTGGATGACGCCGGATTCGAAGCCGAGCAAATGGGCAAACACCTGGAAGTCAGCTCCCCTCCAGGCCCCTGGGCGCTATTTGGCAACGCCAGCGCATTGGACAGCGCACTGGAAAACATCGTGCGTAACGCCCTGCGCTATTCGAATACGCGCATTGCCGTGGCGTTTAGCGCCGACAACCAGGGCATCACTATTGTGGTCGACGACGACGGTCCTGGCGTCAGCGAGGAAGATCGCGAGCAGATTTTCCGGCCGTTCTACCGTACCGACGAAGCACGCGATCGCGCATCGGGCGGCACCGGTCTGGGCCTGGCGATTGTCGAGGCTGCGGTCAATCAACACCGCGGCTGGGTGAAGGCGGAAGACAGCCCGCTCGGCGGCCTGCGGTTGGTACTGTGGCTACCTCTGCACCAGCGTTGATCGCCTAAGACAGATCGGCAAGATTTTGTTATTCTGCGCCTCTCTTCATGAGGGGCCTTTTACATGCTGAACATCGTTTTATTTGAACCTGAAATTCCACCCAATACCGGCAATATTATCCGTCTGTGCGCCAATACAGGCTTCCAGTTACACCTGATAGAACCGATGGGTTTTCCATGGGACGACAAACGGCTGCGCCGCGCCGGGCTGGATTATCATGAATTCGCCAATATCCGACGTCACGCCGATTACGCCGCCTTTATCGCCAGCGAAAACCCGCAGCGACTGTTTGCCCTGACCACCAAAGGTACCCCAGCACACAGCGCGGTCAGCTATCAGGCCGGCGACTACCTGCTGTTTGGGCCGGAAACTCGCGGCTTGCCCGCCGAGATCCTCGAGGCCTTGCCTGCACAGCAGAAAATCCGCATCCCCATGCAGGCGCAAAGCCGCAGCATGAATCTGTCGAACGCCGTCGCGGTGGTGGTGTACGAAGCCTGGCGGCAGTTGGACTATGCCGGTGCACTGATTAAACCTTAAGCGGTGACAACCCGTCCTGCGGGGAGGATAATCTGAACAGATCACCTCTCCGGGGACATCGTATGGCTTTCACAGAGAGTATTATCGCCCACTTCCGCAGGCTCGAGAATGCGCTGAATCAGGCGCTGGCGCGCTTGCAGGACACGACGGACACTGAGGCTCTGCACGACGTACGCATCAACCTGCGGCGAATCAGGAGCCTGCTGAGACCATTGCGCGGCACACCCGGCGTCGCACAACTCGACAACGCCGCAGCCAGCCTGGGGAAACTCACCACGCCGATACGCGATTTGGAAGTGTTGATCGCCGAGTTGGCGCGACATCCGCTAGAGTGGCAGACCAACGTCCGCAAAACCGAATTGCAAAGCCGCAACCTCGCCCTTGCGTCACATCCCTTGCTGTTCCGCTTTCCCAACTTGCTGCACGACTGGCCAAAAAGCTTCCATAAAGCCAAACGCCGGCACGCAAAACGCCGCGTTGCCCATCGCCTGTCCCGGCAGGTGAAACAGCTGCGTCTGGCGCTGGCCGACGGGCACTACGATCGCCACCGGCTGCGCCTGCTAATCAAGCGGCTGCGCTATGTTACCGACGCCTACCCACAGTTCTCGCTTATCACACCGGAAGCCGCCGCCAGCCTGAAAGAGGCGCAAAATGCACTGGGAGACTGGCACGATCGTTTTGTCTGGTGCCGGCAAGCCGAAAATCAGCAAGATCTCTGGCCGCTGCTGCCAGAATGGCAAGACGCTCAGGAAACAGCGCTGGAGAGGGCTGAAGCTGCATTGTTTGCGCTTTCGCGGGCGCTCACCTCTAAAACCCGCGACGCATCACGATCCTGACAAAGTATGCAAAGACAGTGCACGTCTGGCCCCAAAACATTCGCTGCAATTGAGGATAATGAGCTATGTTTTGTAAGGGTAATAGACATTCATCATAGGAAATCGTATGAAAAAAAAACGCTTGAGCGTTGCCATCGCGGTGCTGGCAACAGGCCTGTTGTTGGCGGGCTGTTCGTCTAAAGTAGCAAATAAGCAGCAGTATTCAGGTTTTCTGAGCGATTACAGCAAGCTGCAGGAAACTGAATCGGCCACCGGCCATAAAACGCTGCGTTGGATCGATCCTACCTTTAAAGAATCCAATTACCGGGGCGTCTATTTTTCTCCTGTGACCTATTACCCGGCGGCCAAACCGACGGCACGCGTCAACCAGGATACGCTGAACAAAATCAAAGACTACGCCAATCAGCGAATCAACGCCGCACTGAGCGAGCGAATGACCGTGCTGCAAAGCCCGTCAGGATCGCGCGTGCTGCTCGCCAAAGTGGCGATCACCGCCGTGTCGGCTGAAAATGAAGATCTGAAGTTCTATGAAGTGACCCCGGTTACCGCAGTGATCGCCAGCACCATGGCCGCCAGCGGGCACCGCACGCAAAACACCACGCTGTTCCTCGAAGCGCAACTGATCGATCAGGATACCGGCAAAACGGTGATGGAAGTGGTGCGTAAGGGCTATGGCAAAACCGTCAGCAATGACTCCGCGCCGGTGACGGCGAACGAGGTCAAAGCGGCGATCGATAGCATGGTTACCGATATCGTGAAATTCCCGAAACAGGGTTAATTCTCTGCCGGAAAACATCGGGGGGAGCCTAAAGCTCCCCCCGATTTTATCCATCAACAAACCGGCTTAAATGCCGTCGCCGAACTCAAAACCCTGATTGGTGCCGTTGAAGTACTGATCCATATCCATCGAAGGCGTATCGCTTTCCGGTCGGCCGACGATGCGCGCCGGCACCCCGGCGGCGGTGGTATGCGGCGGTATGGATTGCAATACTACCGAGCCGGCACCGATTTTTGCGCCTTTGCCCACCTCGATATTGCCGAGAATTTTAGCCCCGGCGCCAATCATTACGCCCTCTCGGATCTTCGGATGACGATCGCCGCTGGTTTTGCCGGTACCGCCAAGGGTGACCGACTGCAGGATGGACACGTCGTTTTCCACTACTGCGGTTTCACCAATAACGATGCCGGTGGCATGGTCGAGCATAATACCGCAGCCAATAGTGGCCGCAGGGTGAATATCCACGCCAAAGGCGACCGAAATTTGATTTTGCAGGTAAATCGCCAACGCCTGGCGCCCCTGCAACCACAGCCAGTGGCCGATACGGTAAGCCTGCAGCGCATGGAAACCTTTCAGATACAGCAACGGCGTCGAGTATTTATCTACCGCCGGGTCGCGCAAACGCACCGCCAGGATATCGCGCGCTGCCGAGACGATCATCTGCTTATCGGCAAGGTAGGCGTCTTCCACCACTTCACGCACCGCAATAGCCGGCATAATCGGATTTGCCAGCTTGTTTGCCAGAATATAGCTGAGCGCACTGCCCAGGTTTTCATGCTTGAGCAACGTCGCATGGAAAAAGCTAGCCAGCATCGGTTCACACTCAGCCAGCTCTCTCGCTTCTGATTTGATGCTCTTCCAGACCTGCTCTAACTCTTCTGACGACATCAGGTTCCTCTCCACCTTGCAAAACAGGCTGCCTCACCGCATCACGGTCAGGCAGCCCAAATCAATTGCCGGGGTCAGCTCGCTGCCCCGCCTATCGGTTTTATACTTGTCGCCCTTCAAGCCGTAGCACCCACCGTTGGCTGCAACCTGAAATCCCCAGGGTATGGGGATCAGAGGCTGTGCTTTTCGTCTTTTCTGGTGCGCCCTAACAGGCTCAACGCGGCTTCCCGGGCATTTTTATGGCAGTACAACACCTGGTAAATCTGTTCGGTAATCGGCATTTCCACACCGTGTCGCTGCGCCAGCGCCAACACCTCTTTGGTATTGCGATAGCCTTCAACCACCTGACCGATACTGTCTTGCGCTTCTTGCACGCCTTTTCCCTGCCCCAGCATAATACCGAAACGGCGGTTGCGCGATTGATTATCGGTGCAGGTCAGCACCAGATCACCCAAACCGGCCATGCCCATGAAGGTCGAGGGATCGGCGCCCAACGCCGAGCCGAGGCGGCTCATTTCCGCCAGGCCACGGGTAATCAATGCAGTACGCGCATTGGCGCCAAAGCCGATGCCGTCTGACATCCCGGCGCCGATGGCAATCACGTTCTTCACCGCACCACCCAACTGCACGCCGATAAAATCGGGGTTGCTGTAAACGCGGAAGCTTTTACCGCAATGCAGCAGCTGTTGCAGATCTTCGGCAAACTGAGTATCGGTGGAAGCCAGCGCAATCGCGGTCGGCAGCCCGGCGGCCAGCTCTTTGGCGAACGTTGGCCCTGAGACCACCGCCAGCGGGATATCATCGCCCAGCGCTTCGCGTGCTACGTCCTGCAACAACCGGCCGGTCTCCGCTTCCAGCCCTTTGGTCGCCCACACAATGCGGGCATCCGGGCGCAGATGCGGCTTTAGCTGGCGCAATACGTCACCGAACACATGGCTTGGCACCACCACCAGCACATCGCGACTGGCAGCCAGCGCACGTGCCAGATCGGCTTCTAACAGCAGCGTGTCGGGGAAGGCAACGTCGGGGAGAAACGCCTGATTGCAGCGGTCACGCTGCAATTTTTGAATTTGCTCTGGGTTATGCCCCCACAGCGCCACATGGTGGCCGTTACGCGCCAGCGTAATGGCTAATGCGGTGCCGTACGAGCCGGCACCGATAACGGTCATTGAAGCATTGACGGTGTTCATCAGGCATCCTGATGTGGTGCGGCACCTTCGCCTTCCGCCTGCTGTTGCAGATAGTTCATGAACAGCGCGTCGAAGTTAACCGGTGCCAGGTTCAGTTGCGGGAATGTGCCGCGAGAAACCAGGCTGGTGATGCACTCACGCGCATACGGGAACAGAATGTTCGGGCAGTATGCACCCAGGCAATGCGCCAGCTGCGTGCCGTCGATGCCTGCAACGGAGAAGATGCCCGCCTGCTGCACTTCACACAGGAACGCAGTTTCTTCGCCCAGAGACGCAGTCACGGTTACGCGCAGTACAACTTCATACACTTCGTCAGCCAACTGGCTGGAAGCGGTATCTAGATCCAGTTTAACTTCTGGCTGCCATTCCTGCTGGAAAACCTGCGGAGCGTTTGGCGCTTCGAAGGAGATATCCTTGGTGTAAATGCGCTGAATCTGGAAAGCCATCTCTGTGCTGTTTTGTTCTGACATGTGTGTAATACCCTTGGTTAAACGTCCTTATTGACACTCAGTAACCGGCAGTGGTCCGCTTATAGCAACGGATCCAGACCACCACGAGCATCGAGTTCATATAAATCATCGCAGCCGCCGATATGCCGGTCGTCGATGAAAATCTGAGGCACGGTGGTGCGCCCACTGCGCGCAATCATCGCTTCGCGTTTTTCATTATCGCCATCAATGGCGATTTCGTTAAACGCCGCGCCCTTACTGTTCAGCAGCGCTTTGGCGCGATGGCAGAACGGACAGGTCGCTTTGGTGTAGATATCAATGTTAGCCATGGATTACCACCTCAAATACATTAAAGAATTACTTACCGCGCACTAACGGCAGGTTTTCCCCGCTCCAGCCGGCAATACCGTCTTTCAGCATGGCCACGTTTTCAAAACCGGCCTTGCTCAGGTTTTCCGCCGGCTCGCGAGAGGCAGTGCCGTTGGCGCAAACCACGATGATCGGCTGAGCCTTGTGTTTTTCCAGCTCGCCCAGGCTGCCGTTTTTGATTTCGCTCGCCGTCAGGTTGATGGCGTTGGCCAGGTGGCCTTTACGGAAATCATCACGGCTGCGGGTATCAACCACAACGGCATCTTCTTTATTAATCAGGCGAGTGGCTTCACCACGAGCGATCTCTTTCACCTTGGAGAAACGGCTTTTGAACGTCATGACGATCACGGCAACCAGCAAGCCAATCCAAGCCAGGCTCAGTATCGGATGCTTGCTAACGAATTGCATAATTTCTTGCAGCATGGGGTGTAACAACTCCCGTCAGTTAAGGGATAAAATAAGTCAAGGCTCCAGAGTATACCTGCCGAGTGCGGCAAATACAGCCAATAAGCAAGCGCTATTGCAGAAACTGCGGAGTACGCTGAGAAATTCCTGACGTCAGGGCATAAAAGCCGGTCTTGTTCGCCGCAACTTTGATCTCTCGGGGCTCTTTTTAATCGTGCGCGTTGTAAAATCGGGCGGTTTTAAGGTGAATAGCCATCATTCCGATTGCGGGCAGATGGCTATTCACAACTTAAAAGTTCATAACGAGGTTAATGCAATGTCGAGTAACAAAAAGCCGATGGTGCTGGTGATCCTGGACGGCTACGGCCATCGGGAGGAGCAACAGGACAATGCCATTCTGAACGCCAAAACGCCGGTGATGGATCGCTTGTGGCAACAGCAGCCGCATACCCTGATCGCCGCTTCCGGCCTGGACGTGGGCTTGCCTGATGGCCAGATGGGCAACTCGGAGGTCGGCCACGTCAACCTGGGCGCCGGACGCATCGTTTATCAGGATCTGACCCGACTGGATAAAGAAATCAAAGACGGCGACTTCTTCGCCAACCCGACGCTGACGGCAGCGGTCGACAAGGCCGTACAGGCGGGCAAAGCGGTGCATATCATGGGCCTGCTGTCGCCGGGCGGCGTGCACAGTCATGAAGACCACATTTTGGCCATGATTGAACTGGCCGCTCAACGCGGCGCGAAAGCCGTGTACCTGCACGCCTTCCTCGACGGCCGCGACACTCCGCCACGCAGCGCAGAAAACTCGCTGCAACGCTTTAGCGACGCCTTTGCCAAACTGGGCGCCGGGCGCATCGCCTCGCTGATTGGCCGCTATTACGCCATGGACCGCGACAATCGCTGGGACCGTGTTCAACTGGCTTATGCGCTGATGACCGAGGCTCAGGGCGATTACGTGGCCGATAACGCCGTTGCCGCACTGCAAGCCGCTTATGAGCGCGGCGAAAACGACGAATTCGTGAAACCGACCGTGCTTCAGGCCGCCGGTGAAGCCTCCGCCGCTCTGCAGGATGGCGACGCGCTGATTTTCATGAACTTCCGCGCCGATCGCGCGCGCCAGATCGTTCGCGCCTTCGTGAATGCCGATTTCGACGGATTCCCCCGCGCCAAGGTGGTGAACTTCGGTGATTTCGTGATGTTGACCGAATATGCCGCCGACATCAAAACCCCTTGCGCCTACCCGCCGGCGTCGCTAAACAACACCTTCGGCGAATGGCTGATGAAGCACGACAAAACGCAGTTGCGCATCTCGGAAACCGAAAAATACGCACACGTCACGTTCTTCTATAACGGCGGTGTGGAAGAACCGTTCAAAGGCGAAGAACGCGTGCTGGTCAACTCGCCGAAGGTCGCCACCTACGATCTGCAACCGGAAATGAGTTCGGCGGAGCTGACCGACAAACTGCTGAGTGCCATCAGCAGCGGCAAATACGACGCCATTATCTGCAACTACCCGAACGGCGACATGGTGGGCCATACCGGCGTCTATGACGCGGCGGTGAAAGCGGTGGAAACCCTCGATAGCTGCATCGCGCAGGTCGTGGAGGCCGTTAAGGCCGTTGACGGACAGCTGTTGATCACCGCCGATCACGGCAACGCCGAACAAATGCGCGATCCGGCCACCGGTCAGGCGCATACCGCCCACACCAGCCTGCCGGTGCCGCTGATTTACGTCGGTAAGCCTGCTCACGCGGTCAACGGCGGCAAGCTTTCCGATATCGCGCCGACCATGTTGACGCTGATGGGAATGGAAATCCCGAAAGAGATGACTGGTAAGCCGCTGTTCATCGTGGAATAATCCTTCTCCATGAGGGAGAAGGCGTTTTTTGCACTATCAAGGGTAACCCGAAGCGCAAACGCAGGCAGCCGGCCGCTGCCTGAACGCACAGCGCCAAGGAAGTTGACCGCCATGTGCGCCAGCGTATTTTGCGCTGGCGTCTTGCTGTTGCCGTTAGCCGGACAGGCGGCGGAAGACAACAAATCCCAGCTCAAAGACATCCAGCAAAGCATCGCCGAAAAAGAGAAGGCGGTTAAACAGCAGCAGCAGCAACGCAGCTCATTGCAGGATCAGCTTAAACAGCAGGAAAAAACCATCGCGCAGGCCAGCCGCCTGCTGCGTGACACCCAGGGCACGCTAAGCCAACTGGGGAAAGACATTTCCGGCCTGAACGCCTCCATCGCCAAGCTGCAAAAGCAGCAGTCTACTCAGCAAGAGATCCTCGCCAAACAGCTCGACGCCGCTTTCCGGCAGGGGCAACACAGTGCAGTACAACTGATCCTCAGCGGTGAGGAGAGCCAGCGCAGCGAGCGTATTCTGGCTTACTTCAGCTATCTGAACGAGGCGCGTCAGCAAACTATCGAAGAACTGAAGCAAACCCGTGTCGAGCTGGCAAAGCAAAAAACCACGCTGGTGGCCAAACAGGGCCAGCAAAAATCGCTGTTGGGCGAACAGCAAACGCAACAACAGAAGCTGGAACAGGCACGTGGCGCACGTAAGCAAACGCTGACCGCACTGGAAGCCTCGCTGGAAAAAGATCAGCAGCGGCTGGTGGAACTGCGTCAAAACGAAACCCGCATGCGCGATAAAATTGCCCGAGCTGAACGCGAAGCCCGCGCCCGTGCCGAACGTGAAGCGCGTGAAGCCGCCAAGGTGCGCGAGCAAATGCGCGCCAAAGAACAGCAGGCGAAGAAAACCGGCACCAGTTACAAACCTAGCGAAGCCGACCGCTCGCTGATTGCCCGTACCGGCGGCCTTGGCAGACCGAGCGGACAAGCGATGTGGCCGGTTCGTGGCCGCACCTTGCACAGTTTTGGTGAACAATTGCAGGGCGAGTTACGCTGGAAAGGCATGGTGATCTCGGCCGCCGAAGGCAGCGAAGTGAAAGCCATTGCCGACGGCCGCGTATTGCTGGCCGACTGGCTGCAAGGCTATGGTCTGGTCGTCGTAGTCGAGCACGGTAAGGGCGACATGAGCCTGTATGGCTACAATCAGAGCGCGTTGGTCAACGTCGGGGCGCAGGTCCGCGCCGGGCAGCCGATAGCCTTGGTAGGCACCAGCGGAGGCCAGGGAACGCCGTCGCTTTATTTCGAAATCCGTCGTCAAGGTCAGGCGGTTAACCCACTACCGTGGTTGGGAAGATAGATTTGCGCTATATCAAAACCCGTACTGTCGTATTGATTGGCTGTCTGTTGCAGGTTTGCGCCGCGCAGGCGGGGAAGTTGTCCATCGTTATCGATGACGTGGGTTATCGGCCGCACGAGGAAGGCGCCGTGCTGCAAATGCCGACGGCGATCTCCGTTGCCGTGCTGCCCAATGCCCCTCACGCCCGTCTAATGGCCACCCGCGCCCACAGCCAGGGCCGTGAAGTGTTGATTCACATGCCAATGGCCCCGCTCAGCAAACAGCCGTTGGAGCGCGATACGCTGCAGCCTTCCATGAGCAGTGAAGAGATCCAGCGCATCATCCGCAATGCGGTGAATAACGTGCCTTACGCGGTGGGAATGAACAACCACATGGGCAGCGCCATGACCTCCAGCCTGCCGGGCATGCAGAAAGTCATGCAGGCGCTCGAAAGTTACCGCCTGTACTTTCTCGATAGCATGACCATTGGCAATAGCCAGGCCACCCGTGCCGCTGCAGGCACCGGGGTGAAGGTCATCAAGCGTAAAGTGTTTCTGGACGATACCGCCAACGAGGCCGATATTCGCCGCCAGTTTAACCGTGCGGTCGATCTGGCACGGCGCAACGGTTCCGCCATCGCGATTGGTCATCCACGTCCGGCGACGGTAAAGGTGCTGCAGCAAATGCTGCCGACGTTGCCGGCCGATATCGTGCTGGTGAAACCCAGTTCGCTGCTGAATGAACCGCAGAGTAACAGCGGCGGCGGCAGTTACGTTCCAGCGCCGGTCAAGCCGCAGAAACCGCAGCCGAAGAACCCGTTCACCGGCGGTATAAAGCAGTGCAAGGTCAAGTTGCCGAAGGAAAAAGTCAACGCAGGCAAGGCGATAAGCGTGATCGGCGAAAGCGTGACACAGTCGCCGGCGGCAGAGTTTATCAAGCGCCAGTGGCATCGCTGGGTCGACTCAGCGCCAGACAAACCGAAAGCATAAAATCAGGGCCGGAATCTTCCGGCCCTTTTTACTGTCAATCCCAGCTCAAAACCACTTTTCCGGACTGCCCGGAGCGCATGGCATCAAAGCCCTGCTGGAACTCATCGATCGAGAAACGGTGGGTGATGATAGGTGTCAGATCCAGGCCAGACTGAATCAGCGCCGCCATCTTATACCAGGTCTCAAACATCTCACGGCCATAAATCCCTTTGATAAACAGCCCTTTGAAGATCACCTGATTCCAGTCGATCGACATATCCGACGGTGGAATACCCAGCATGGCGATGCGGCCACCGTGGTTCATCGCATTCAGCAGCGTACGGAACGCCGGTGGTGCGCCGGACATTTCCAGCCCCACGTCGAACCCTTCGGTCATGCCCAGTTCGGCCATCACGTCGTTCAGGTTTTCTTTGCTGACGTTCACCGCACGGGTCACGCCCATTTTACGCGCCAGTTCCAGCCGGTATTCGTTAACGTCGGTGATCACTACGTGGCGGGCACCAACGTGCTTGCACACCGCAGCGGCCATAATGCCTATCGGGCCGGCACCGGAAACCAACACGTCTTCGCCAACCAGATCAAACGACAGCGCCGTATGAACCGCGTTGCCGAACGGGTCGAAGATTGACGCCAGCTCATCGGAAATATTGTCCGGGATCTTGAAAGCGTTAAACGCCGGGATCACCAGGTATTCGGCAAAGGAACCCGGACGGTTCACGCCCACGCCAATGGTGTTGCGGCACAGATGGGTGCGGCCGCCACGGCAGTTACGGCAGTGGCCACAGGTGATATGGCCTTCGCCGGAAACGCGGTCCCCGACGTTAAACCCTTTAACTTCCTGACCCATGGCAACCACTTCACCCACGTACTCGTGGCCGACCACCATAGGTACCGGGATGGTTTTCTGCGACCATTCATCCCAGTTATAAATATGAACATCGGTACCGCAGATCGCGGTTTTACGGATTTTAATCATGATGTCGTTATGGCCCAGCTCAGGCTGAGGCACATCCGTCATCCAAATCCCTTCTTCCGCTTTCAGTTTTGACAATGCTTTCATGGTTTTACCTTATGCAATAACGCCAAGATCCTTACCGATACGAATGAACGCCGCAACTGCACGCTCAATTTGCTCCGGGGTGTGGTCAGCAGACATCTGGGTACGGATGCGCGCCTGGCCTTTCGGCACCACCGGATAGAAGAAACCGGTCACATAAATGCCTTCCTTGAGCAGCGCGTTGGCGAACTCCTGCGCCAGCTTTGCTTCACCCAACATCACCGGGATGATGGCGTGATCGGCCCCGGCCAACTCAAAGCCCGCCGCGGTCATTTTTTCGCGGAACAGGCTCGCATTGGCCCACAGACGATCGCGCAGCGCATCGCCCTGCTCCAGCAGTTCCAGCACTTTGATCGAAGCGGCGACAATCGCCGGCGCCAGCGAGTTGGAGAACAGATAAGGCCGCGAACGCTGGCGCAACCACTCCACCACCTCTTTTTTCGCCGCAGTATAGCCGCCGGACGCGCCGCCCAGCGCTTTGCCCAGCGTACCGGTAATGATGTCGACGCGGCCCATCACGTCGCAATACTCATGGGTGCCGCGCCCATTGGCGCCAACGAAACCTACCGCATGGGAATCATCCACCATCACCAGCGCCTGATACTGGTCCGCCAGGTCGCATACCCCTTTCAGGTTAGCGATCACGCCGTCCATGGAGAACACGCCGTCGGTTGCGATCATGATGTGGCGCGCGCCATCGGCCTTGGCCTGTTTCAGCTGCGCAGCCAACTCGTTCATGTCGTTATTGGCATAGCGGTAACGCTTCGCCTTGCACAAACGCACGCCGTCGATGATCGACGCGTGGTTCAGCGTGTCGGAGATAATCGCGTCTTCCGGCCCAAGCAGCGTTTCGAACAGCCCGCCGTTGGCATCGAAGCAAGAGGAATACAAGATGGCGTCTTCCATACCGAGAAAATCGGCCAATTTCCGCTCCAGCTGCTTATGGCTGTCCTGGGTGCCGCAAATAAAGCGCACCGACGCCATGCCGAAACCGTGGCTGTCCATACCGGCCTTGGCCGCCGCGATCATCGCCGGATGGTTGGCCAGGCCAAGGTAGTTGTTGGCGCAGAAGTTGATGACATGGCGGCCGTCGGCAACGGCGATATCAGCCTGCTGAGCGGTGGTGATAATGCGCTCTTCCTTGAACAACCCTTCGCTACGGGCGGTTGCAAGCTGTTGTTCCAACTGCTGATAAAAAGACGCGGACATTCGGTTATCTCCAGGATGGGTCTGTTTTCCACATATTTTACTGATTTGTAACCAAACTGACGACAATACACAGGAGAGAATATGAAAATTGCAGCAGATATCACGGCAAAGTGCTTTGATGCTCGACATCGCGGGATATTCGGAGCCCGTCCGATGTTTGCGGCGGCATGAAATGCTATTATAAGCGGCATTGAGCGTGGGGCACCCTGTCCCACCGGGCAGAATAATAGGGGTAACCCAATGATTATCGTTACTGGTGGCGCCGGCATGATCGGCAGCAATATCATTAAGGCGCTGAATGACACAGGGTATCGCGATATCCTGGTGGTAGATAACCTGAAAGACGGCACCAAATTCGCCAACCTGGTCGATCTGGATATCGCCGACTATATCGATAAAGAAGATTTTATCGCCAACATCGTGGCCGGTGACGATCTGGGTGAAATCGACGCGGTATTCCATGAAGGTGCCTGTTCATCCACCACCGAGTGGGATGGCAAGTACATGATGGACAACAACTATCAGTACTCCAAAGACCTGCTGCATTATTGCCTGGATCGCGAAATCCCGTTCCTGTACGCCTCATCGGCAGCCACCTACGGCGGCCGTGAAGAATTTATCGAAGAGCGCCAGTTTGAAGAGCCGCTGAACGTGTACGGTTACTCCAAATTCCTGTTCGATCAGTACGTACGTGAAATTCTGCCTGAGGCGGATTCACAGATCTGCGGCTTCCGTTACTTCAACGTTTATGGCCCGCGCGAAGGCCACAAAGGCAGCATGGCCAGCGTTGCATTCCACCTGAACAGCCAGATCAACCGCGGCGAGAACCCGAAACTGTTCGACGGCAGCCAGGACTTCAAGCGTGACTTTATCTACGTCGGCGACGTCGCCGCGGTAAACCTGTGGTTCTGGAAAAGCGGCGTGTCCGGCATTTTCAACTGCGGCACCGGCCGTGCGGAAACCTTCCAGGCGGTGGCCGACGCGGTGGTCGATTTCCACCAGAAAGGCGCGGTGGAAAACATCCCGTTCCCGGAAAAACTCAAAGGTCGCTACCAGGCGTTTACCCAGGCCGACCTGACCAAGTTGCGCGCTGCCGGCTATGACGCGCCGTTCAAAACGGTCGCCGAAGGCGTGAAAGAGTACATGGCCTGGTTGAACCGCACCGCTTAAGCTGAAGGAAATCATTCAGGGTATGAAAATACTGGTTATCGGCCCTTCGTGGGTTGGCGATATGATGATGTCGCAAAGTCTCTACCGCACCCTGAAGGCCGAGCACCCGACAGCGGAAATTGACGTGATGGCGCCTGCCTGGTGCCGTCCGTTGCTGGCGCGTATGCCGGAGGTCAATCAGGCTCTGTCGATGCCGTTAGGCCACGGCGCGCTGGCGCTCGGTGAACGCCGGCGCTTGGGGCGCGCCCTGCGCGCCAACGGCTACGATCGCGCTTACGTGCTGCCCAACTCGTTCAAATCCGCGTTGGTGCCGTTCTTCGCCCAGGTGCCGCAGCGGACCGGTTGGCGTGGCGAAATGCGCTACGGTCTGCTCAATGATATCCGCGTCCTGGACAAAGCCGCCTTTCCATTGATGGTACAGCGCTATGTGGCGCTGGCTTACGACAAGCAACGCATTCAGCGCGCCGAAGATCTGCCGCAACCGCTGCTGTGGCCGCAGTTGCAGGTAAGCGACGAAGAAATTGCCGAAACCACCGCGGCCTTCAACCTGACAGATCACCGGCCGATTATCGGTTTCTGCCCAGGGGCCGAATTTGGCCCGGCCAAACGCTGGCCGCACTACCACTACGCCCAGTTGGCGCAGATGCTGATCGATCAAGGTTATCAAATCGCGCTGTTCGGCTCGGCCAAGGATCACGAAGCGGGCGAACAAATCCGCGCGACGCTGGATGACGACGCCCGAGGATTTTGCATGAATCTGGCCGGGGAAACTCAGTTGGAGCAGGCCGTGATCCTGCTGGCGTCCTGCCAGGCCGTGGTCAGCAACGACTCAGGCCTGATGCACGTTGCAGCGGCATTGAACAAACCGCTGATAGCATTGTACGGCCCAAGCAGCCCGGATTTCACGCCGCCGCTGTCCGATAAAGCCAAAGTGATCCGCTTAATCAGTGGTTACCATAAGATACGCAAAGGCGATGCCGATCAGGGTTACCATCAGAGCCTGATCGATATTCAGCCACAGCAGGTGTTGGACGCGCTGACGCCGTTACTTGCCGCCAGCGAGGAATAAGTAAGCATGCAGGTGTTGATTGTAAAAACCTCCTCGATGGGAGACGTACTCCATACGCTACCGGCGTTGACCGACGCCATGCAGGCCATTCCCGGCATTCGCTTCGACTGGGTGGTGGAGGAAGGTTTCAGCCAGATCCCCACCTGGCATCCTGCGGTAGACCGCGTGATCCCGGTGGCGATCCGCCGCTGGCGCAAAAACTGGTTTGGCAGCGAGACGCGCCAGGAACGCTGCGATTTTAAACGCCTGGTGCAGGAGCGCACCTACGACGCGGTGATCGACGCCCAGGGGCTAATCAAAAGCGCCGCACTGATCACCCGCATCGCCAAAGGCAACAAACACGGCCAGGATGCCAAGAGTGCCCGCGAACCCTTCGCCAGCTGGTTCTATAACCACCGTCATGACATCGACAAGCAGCAGCACGCCGTGGAGCGTACCCGCGAACTGTTCGCCAAAAGCCTGGGCTATGCTAAGCCGGAAAGCTACGGCGATTACGCCATTGCGGCGCGCTTTCTCAGCCACCTGCCGGCCGACGCCGGACAATACCTGGTGTTTTTGCACGCCACGACCCGCGATGAGAAACATTGGCCTGAGTCGCACTGGCGGGAATTGATTGGGCTGATGGCGCCAAGCGGGCTGAAGATCAAATTGCCATGGGGTGCGGAACACGAACGCCTGCGCGCGCTGCGTTTGGCGGAAGGCTTCCCGCACGTCGAGGTGCTGCCAAAACTCAGCCTGCAGCAGGTCGCCGAGGTGCTGGCTGGCGCGAAAGGCGTGGTCTCGGTCGATACCGGTCTCAGCCATCTGACCGCTGCGCTCGACAGGCCTAATATCACGCTGTTCGGCCCGACCGATCCGGGATTGATCGGCGGCTATGGGCAAAATCAGCATTCCCTGATTTCTCCGGAAAAAAGCATGGCGACGCTCAGCGCTGACGCAGTCTGGGCAGAATTGCAAAAGGTTATTTGATGAAAAAACTGCACATTATCAATTTAGGGAAAATGGGTGGTGTCGAACGTCTGTTCCTGCAGTATATCAACGACACGACCGATGGCAGCAACGAAGTCATTTGCATCAGCGGTGAGGTCGGTGAAGAAATCCGTCGGCAAATGCCTGACCAGAAGATCACCTTTGCCAACAGGTTGATTAACGCGTTCCCGCTGCGTTGCCCGCAATTCTTGCGCAAATACCTGCTGAAAAGAAAAATCGAGAAAGCCAACGCCGACATAGTGATTGTCTGGGATCTTGTGCCCGGCCTGGCAGCGAAGCCTAAACGCGGCAAACTGGTTTATTACGATCATGGCTGCTCTTGGCGCTATCCGAAAAACCCGAAGACATTACGATTTCTCGCCATGCTGGACGGCTGCATCTCTGCGTCTTACGCCTCAAAGCGGGTGATGGCGCTACGGTTTAACCTGCCCTGTCCCAATCACGTGGTGATTAACCGGCTTAAAACCCCTATCGGTATCCATGATAGTTTGAAACCACTTAGCCGGCCGGTGAGGATAGGTACGGCGTCTCGCCTGGTGAGCCTGAAAGGCATCAGCGTTTCATTGCTGACGCTGCAGGAGTTGCTGCGCCGCGGGCATGATGTCACCCTGGAAATCGCCGGCAAGGGGCCGGATCGGGCGGCGTTTGAAGCACTGGCAGAAAAACTCGAACTGGGCGATCGGGTCACTTTCAGCGGCTTTCAGGATAACGTGGCCGACTTTTTCAACCGTACCCATATCTATATGAGCACGCCGATTACCGAACCCTTCGGCTTATCCTGCATGGAATCGCTTTATTTTGGCGTACCGGTGATCTTCCCGCAGGTGGACGGCCAGCCTGAAGTGATCAAGGACGGGCAGTGCGGTATTGGGCTGACGCCTGCAGTGACAATCGAAGAACATCGCCGGCTGACCGGCATCAAGGTGGATTTCCCTCACGATGTTTACGATCCGGCTACCGATGCCCTGGTGGTGCCAAAGCTGCTGTCGCATCTGGAATGCGCGGATGCGGTCGAAAGGCTGATGGTGCCCGAAACCTACCAAACCATGAGCCGAAATGCGCAGCGTTACCCCGTCGAACATTTTAGCTACGCTATGTTCAAGACCGAGTTTGATGATTCGCTGAAATCATTTATTACCCAAACGTAATATGAGCAGGAAACCCAGCCCATGCTGCTAAAAGAAACAACTCCACATCCCGCCTTCAGCTATCTTATTTATTTGGGATGCGCTATCGCTTTTTGCACTATCCCCTTTGGCTCCGCCACCGGGCGCAATCTGTTTTATATTTCCAGTTATATCTCATTTATCGCCGTTTGCTTAAACCTGAAGTATTACTTTAAAAATAAAAGAAACCTTATCGTGCCCGTTCTGTTTTTCTGCGTAGGCATGGGGAGCATTTTCTGGTTGCAGCACTTCAAACAACCGGGCGAGTACATCAATATTTACCGCTCATACATGTCGACGGGCAAGTTACAGATCGCCACCGCCTTTATTCTGCTGATTGCGTTAAATGAACGCCTTTGCATGCAACGCGTATTTATTGTTATTGCGTTGGTGGCAGGTATTGCGGTTAACGGTTATTCCCTCTATCAGGGATTGTGGCTGAATATTGGCCGCGTAGAGATTAACTTCGATCGCGCTACCGTTGCCGCCTATTTGATTACCGCCATCAATCTGGTCATGCTACAGGCGATTCTGATGCTGCGAACGAAATACCGCATTCCACTGTATATCATCGGCTTTCTGGTCACCTTCTCTACGCTGGTGCTGACAGGTACTCGGGCGGCGATGCTGGTCTATCCGGTCGCGGTAGGCTTGTCGATACTGACGACGAAAAACCTGATTTCCCATAAGCACAAAATCCTGTTGATAGCCTCGGTACCTTTATTGTTGGTTGCCTGCGGGTTCATCTTTAAACCGCAAATTGAACAGCGTATTGCCGATTTTAAAACCAACATGCAGCAAGCGAATAATCCAGAAATCGACAATTCCATTATGTCACGCCTTACAATGCAAATAATCGGCGTGCGTACCGGAAACCTGGCCCCGCTGGGACAATCTGCGGAACAGCGCGGAGAGGAAATCAAAGCTATAGTTGCCAAGCAGCCTGAACTGTACGGCGTTATGCCTTATATCAATGTGCATCTGCATAACGAGCTGCTGGAAACCTACTCGCTCAAAGGTGTTTGGGGTGTGCTGTTTTTACTCGCGCTCTACGTTGGTTTATTCGTCAGTTCTCTTAAGCCGCACCGTAATGCGTTATTGTTAGGGGTGACATTCAGCCTGTTTGTTTATGGACTCAGCGACGTTATCTTCTTCAGCACCGAAGGCACGGCAATATTCTGCCTGGCGATAATAGCCAGCGTGCTGTCGATGAAGAAAATGCCGGTTTCCCAGGATTGAACGATATGAACTCATCACCGCCGCTGCTCAGTTTTATTGTGCCGTTTTACAATAATGAGGATTTCGTTGTCCCCAGCCTGAGTTCACTGTTCGACCAAATCGGCGATGATATTGAAGTGGTCATCATTGACGACGGTTCAACCGACGCTTCCGCCGATCGGGTACGCCAGTTGTTGGCAGAGCTCCCGCACCCGCATGTGACCTTTATCTCGCAGAAAAATGGCGGCATCGCCTGTGCCCGGAATATCGGGCTGCAACACGCGCGTGGGCGCTACATTACCTTCCTTGACGGGGACGATTTGCTGAGCGGTGACTACCTGACCATTCTGCGGCCGTTGCTACTGGCCGATGAAGATGACCTGATCGACTTTAATTATCAAAAGTTTATCGATACCCCGCCAGTGCTGCCTCATCAGACAACCGCCCGCCGCAGCGTTTATGATTTTGACAACCAGGGCCTGTCCTGCCTCACTCCGCTGTTTGCCCGCTCGATGTGGCATCTCTGGAGCCGGGTCTACCGGCGTACGCTGTTGGAAGGGGAATCATTCGAAGACGGCCGGCGCTATGAAGACGTTATCTTCACGCCGTTCCAGTATTTCAAAACCCGGAAAATCGCCCATCTCGACCATGAGCTTTATTTCTATCGGGATAACAGCCAGGGCATCACCCGCAACGTCAAAGCCAAAGATATTGAAGATATGCTGTTTGCCATCGGCAAAACGCTGCGTTTTATCGATCAGCACCCGCATGATGAGCCCTTGCGACAATTGGCGGCCTTAATGCTCGCCAACTGTTTCTCGGAAGTGAAAAGCATGTCGAAAGCGCTGTACGGCTACTACCATTATGAGCCGGAAGCGCTGCGCACCTTCAACCGCGTGGCTGAGGTATGCCGCAACAGCGGCGTACCGCGAAAAAAAATCCGGCAAATGCGCTACGCCCGGGTCGATACCTGGTTGTCAAAAATCCGCTGGCGACTGAAAACGCGCTAAAAACACGCTTAATTCAATGACAGATGCTCCACCACCTCAGCATAAATACGCTGCGGCTGGATCACGCCCATCGGGCTTTCGGCTTCCAGCGGCATAGTGTAACCGGTGCGGGAAACCTGAATAATCCGATGAAGCTCCGGATCCTGAATGGGCCCGGTAGAACGTGAATCAGCCGTGACGAACAGGCTGATGGTTTTTACTTTCAGCGCGACCGCCAGATGCAGCGGCCCGGTATCGCCGGTGATCAGCACATGGAAGCTGTCGATCAGCGTCAGCAGCGCCTGCAATCCCGTTTTACCAATCCGGTTGTCCACGCAAGCCCGGGTTTCAGGGTTCACCTGGCTCAGGAACTGCTGCGCTTTCCCCTCATCAAAAGGGCCGCCAATCAGCACAATACGCACCTTGCCGTGTTTGGCCACCAGTTCGTCCGCCAGCCGGACGAAATGCGAGACCGGCCAGCAGCGTGATTCGGTAGAAGCGCCCAGTTGAAAACCAATAGTACAGTGCTCGCTACTTTTGATACCCGGCTGATAAGGCGCAGGGATTTCCATGGTGGGATCGTCACTGCGACAACCCAAAATTGAAATCAGCTCCAGCTTGCGGCGAATAAAATGACCGTAATAATGGAAGATATAATTGGTTAGCCAAGGTTCAAGCCCGCAAATCCCGGAGCTGTAGTTATCGCGGATAATATATTTCGCACCGGATAATACCGCGCTGATGATGTCGTACGGCAGATGCGAATGCAGGATCAGCGCCAAATCCGGCTGATGCTCGCGCAGTGACTTCAGCAGCGGCCGCATACTCTTGATTTTACTGTCCCAATACACCACGCGATCGTAGTAGCGGCCGTTCTCCACCAGTTCCTGATTCTTCTTGTGCACCACCAGCGTAATGTGCGCATCGGGATAGCGTTCCCGCATCGCCCGCAGCGCGGGGGTGTTGAACATAAAATCACCCAACGCCGTGGTCGAATAGATGACGATATTGTCAAACTGAAGCCGACTGTCGAAAGTCGCCTTATCTTGGAAACGGCCGGACTTTGCGGTATAACGTCGCAAAAACCAATCCGCGACCTTAATTTTCCATTTTTTCGACATGTCAGTTCACTTTAAGTTGATAATATTCGGCCAGCGTCATGCCCACCGTACGCTGCTGTAGCCAGGCGAACAGCTGCTCTAAATCGCGATACAACACTTCAATGTCCTGCTCGGTTTTAAACGTCGGGCTGCCGCCGGGCATAAACTCGGAAGAGTGCAGCATAAACTCGACGTAGTCATGTCCCTGCAACAGGCAACGCTCGGCCACCTGCTGCATTTTTTCCAGATTACCGCCGCTTGGCCGCAACCAGTTTACCGACGGCGAACGCTGCTTGCCACGCAACCGATCATAACCCTGCTTGAGCGTATTCATCAGCGCAGAATGCTTATACTGGATGCTCATCGGCACTTCCAACAACGTTGAGGCTCCCGCTGCGGCGATATTTTCCGGATCGATAAAATAGGCTTGCGACGGGAAGTGCCGGTAGTCGGTACCGCCGTTCCCTTGCGGGTTGCCCGGCGAATATTGCCAGTTGACGCGTGGCGTGACCGAGCAATCTACCTGATAGCCATATTCCAGCAACAACGCCGCATAGTACTCGTTAAACGCCCAGCGCCCGGCGCGGTGGCTGAGCATTTTGGTCTGGAAGGCATCTTCCAGCAGCTTGGTCATATGATCGACCTTGGCGCGAATTTGTTCGGCCGGGTATTCGATCAGATAAGGTTTGTGCCGCCAGTCATCGTCGGTCAACGGCGTCAGAGGCGGGCTGTTCCAGGCGTGCAGGTGCATTCCTACTTCCCCGGTACCGCGCGCAATCACATCGCGGGCAAACTCGACGTATTCGGCATCTACCGCCATTTCATAGTTGGTAAGATACACCGGCTTGAAGCCATATTTCTCACACAACGCCTGAAAGCGCGGCAAAAAGCGCGTGTTTTCGGTCGAAATACGATCGTGGTTTTGCCACAGATTGTCGCCTTCGGTATCAATGGTGATGAGAAACGCCGGTTTAGTCATAAATATCGGGCCTGATATCAACAGAATGCATATATGTTACGCAGGGCGTTTCGCCAGGGCAAACGACTTTACTGCCTGGTTTGGACAACGTTGAAGGCCTTTTGTCTCTCCTTCGCGCTATTTTTTCACTTCGCGGCAAGAAAACCGTGCAACAGTAGCCACATGCGATCGGGTCATTTAGAATCAAATATTGGTTTCCCTGAAAGCGACTCATGATGAACGACGCGCCAGCCCTAGCTCCTGATACCTCGATACAGCGTATTCTGATCGTTAAACTTCGCCACCATGGCGACATGTTGCTGGTCACACCGGTCATCAATAGCCTGCAGCAAAACTATCCGCAGGCGCAGATCGACGTGCTGCTGTATAAAGAAACCCAGGATATGCTGGCCAGCCACCCGGCGCTGTCGAATGTGTTCGTTATCGATCGCCAGTGGAAAAAACAGGGTACGAAAGCTCATCTGCGCCACGAGCTTAACCTGATCCGGCAGCTCAAAGGCCAAGGTTACGATCTGGTAGTCAATCTGGCCGATCAATGGCGCAGCGCCATTATCGCCCGCCTGACCGGCGCGCGCATTCGGCTGGGTTTCGATTTTCCCAAACGGCGAGGCTTCTTATGGCGTCATTGCCACACGCATTTGGTGCCGGTAAGCGATCACGCGCGGTTGCATACCGTTGAACAGAACCTGTCCCTGTTGCGGCCGCTCGGTCTGCCGACCCTCAGCCAGCAGGTGATCATGAGCTATCCGCCGCAGGACTGGCAGACCTGCGAGCAGTTGTTACGGCAGCAGGGCATTACCGGCGATTATATCGTGGTACAACCTACGTCCCGCTGGTTCTTCAAATGCTGGAGCGAAGAAAAAATGGCCGCCACTGTCAGCGCGTTGCAGGCCGACGGTCACCGGTTGGTGATCACCTCCGGGCCGGACACAAAAGAGCGGGAAATGGTGGAGCGCATTCTGGCGCTCTGCCCGCCGCAAGGAGTCGTTTCGCTGGCCGGCCAGTTAACGCTGCGTCAGCTTGCCGCCCTGATCGACCACGCTAAACTGTTTATCGGTGTAGACTCGGTGCCCATGCACATGGCCGCTGCGCTGCAAACACCCTGCATTGCGCTGTTTGGTCCTTCCAAGCTGGTGTTTTGGCGCCCATGGCAGGTTAATGGCTGCGTGATATGGGCCGGGGACTTCGGCACCTTACCCGATCCGGACGCCATCAACACCGGCACCGATGAACGTTACCTGGACCTTATCCCTACAGACGCGGTGATTGCAGCCGCGCGGAGCCGGCTAGCATGAAAGCATTTCGTTTGGCGATCGTTCGTCAAAAATACCGCCCGGACGGTGGTGCCGAGCGTTTCGTCTCACGCGCTCTGGAAGCACTGGAGCAACAGAACCTCGATCTGAACGTTATCACCCGCGAATGGCAGGGTGAAACCCATCCGGACTGGCATATTCATTTGTGCAATCCGATAAAGCTTGGGCGCATCAGCCGTGAGCGCGGTTTTGCCGAGGCCGCCAGAGCGCTGTGGCAGAAAGAGAAATTTGATTTGGTGCAGAGCCACGAACGTATCCCCGGCTGCGATATTTACCGCGCCGGCGATGGTGTTCACCGCCGCTGGTTGCTGCAAAGAGCGCGTTTGCTGCCCGACTGGCGCCGCAAATGGCTGTTCTCCAACCGCTATCACCGTTACGTAATGTGTGCGGAACGTGCGATGTATGCCGCTCCGGAACTGAAAGCGGTCATCTGCAATGCGGAAATGATTAAACAGGAAATCATCGACGACTTTGGGGTCCCGGCCGATAAAATCACGGTGATCTACAACGCCATTGATAATCAAAAATTTCTGCCAGCCACGGCCGAGCAGCGGCAGCAATTGCGTCGGCAACACCAGATCCCTCAACAGGCGCACTGCCTGATTTTTGTCGGCTCCGGCTTTGAGCGCAAAGGGTTGGCCGCCGCCATCCGCGCCGTCGCGGCCACGGACAGTTATCTGCTGGTCGTCGGTAAAGATAAGGCTGAAAAGCGCTATCAGGCGCTGGCACAGTCACTAGGATGCAGCGATCGGGTGCGGTTTATGGGCGTGCAAAAACAGACGCTGCCGTTCTATCAGGCCGCCGATGCACTGCTGTTGCCAACGCTGTACGACCCGTTCCCTAACGTGATTCTGGAGGCAATGTCCTGCGGTCTGCCGGTCATCACCAGCACCACCTGCGGCGGCGCGGAATTTATCGCTCAAGGGCAAAACGGCTTCGTTACCGATGCTCTGGATGTCCCCGCCCTCGTCACGGCGATCAAGGCATTGCCACGCCAGGCACTGGGCTCCGCCATGGGCGAAGCCGCGAGAGCGCGTATCATGTCTGCCACCCCGGCGCACCTGTCGGAACAGTTGATCTCCCTTTATAACCGGCTGCTGGATTAACTATGCGTATTTTGATGATTATCGATGGCCTGCCCGGCGGCGGCGCAGAAAAAGTGGTGCTGACGCTGTGTCAGGGCATGCAGGAACTGGGCAATGACGTCAGCCTGATTTCGCTTCGCGACGTCTGTAACTACCCTATCCCGGCCGGCGTTCATTATCAGGTGGTTGCGGATCACAGCCGCACCCCCTGGCGAAAACTGACCGAGCTGTCACGCCGCGCCACCGCGCTGGATCGGGTGATTGCCGATAACGAACGCCGGCAGGGTGCCTATGATTTGGTGTTCTCGAACCTGCATAAAACCGATCGCATCGTCAGCCGCAGCAAGCTGCTCTCCTCGGATCGCCTGTGGTTTTGCATCCACGGCATGCTATCGACTTCTTATCTCGGCCATCGCAAGGGCATGGATCGCTGGCTGAAACAGCGGAAAATCGCCGACGTTTATCAGGGCCAGAATATCGTCGCCGTCTCACAGGCCGTCGGTGACGATCTGCAACAAAACCTGCCTATCCACCCGAACCGGTTGGCAGTCATCAACAATCCGTTTGATATTGCCGCCATCGAACAACAGGCGGCGGAACCCTGTGAACTGGCGGGTCAGGAATATCTGGTGCACGTCGGGCGCTTTCATCCGCACAAGCGGCACGATCGCCTGTTGAAAGCCTATGCGCAATCGGGCATACAGGCGCCGTTGGCACTGATTGGCACCGGCAGCGAAGCCAACGTAGGGGAAGTGAAACAGCTGGCCAATCAGTTGGGCATCGCCGATCGCGTACTGTTCCTCGGCTTCCAGGCCAACCCTTATCCCTTTATTCGGCACGCATCGCTGCTGGTACTCAGCTCCGACAGCGAAGGCTTTGGCAATGTGCTGGTGGAAGCGTTGTTATGCGGTACGCCGGTGGTCAGCACCCGTTGTCCAGGGGGGCCTGCGGAAATTCTGGAAAAAGCCGGAATGGATAACGCACTGGCAGACCTCAATGAAAAATCGCTGGCGGAAAAAATGGCAAAAATTTATGCCCAACCTCCGGAGATTAATCACCAGCAGTTGCTGAGCTATGGACTGAAATCTATTTGTCAGCGCTATTTGGCGCTCAAGAAATAAATAAGGGCAGGGAATTCCCTGCCCTTAATTTAATTAATCGAACGTTTGTATTTTTTCCCAGACATCGTCAACGGACACATCAATACAATCACCCGATTCGGTCTGCAGAATGTGATAACGCCCCGTCCAGGGATGCCAGGATTCTTTATCCGTATCGCCAAAAAAGACCACCATATCTTTATTCAACGCCGCAGCCAGATGCATCTGCCCGCCATCGCTGCACAATACCCTGTCGCATAAATCAAAACCGGCCAGTAATTCCCGCACCGAGGCCGTCGGGTAAAGCGCCACGCGTTCATTCTGACACAGCGCCAACAACTGCTCTGCACGTTTTTGGTCACCGATATCGTCAGGCGTCAACGTGCCTTGCGGGGACCAGAAAATCAGCACTGCGGTGTTCTGATCGGCGACTAAGCGATTGATAATTTCGGCATAGCGTTCTATCGGCCAGCGACGTTTAGGGCTGCGACTGCTGATATGGACCGCGCAAACTCGCCCGACAGGCGGCAAGAGTTTCTGCAAACGTTGCGCCGCCTGCTGGCGCTCTTCCGGGGCCAAAAACACGCGGACCGGCGGGATCGGGATGCGCTGTTCGGTAATCGCCGATAGGTAGCTGTAAGTATGCTCTACCTGATGCTTGCCGCTGAAATTTTCCTTACGGAAAGGATGATGAATATCAGGCGTACCTAAATCTGCGCCGATAATATTGCTTACCCCCGCCATTTTCGCCAACCGCAGGCTGTACTTGCAAGGAACCGGGTTGGCCAGGATCGCCGCGTCGAATTTTATTTTACGCAGCTTAAGAAAAATCATCAGACGCTCAAAATAAACCCCTAATGTCGTTTCATTTTTCGCCTTGTGCTTTGCCTTTTTATAGACGAAAACCTTTTCAAGGTGCGGGTTGTTTTTAACGACATCCTGGCTGACTTTATTGATTAACAGATAAAGTTTGGCATCCGGATAGGCAATTTTCACCCCTTCAATCAAAGGAGTCGTACAAACAAGATCGCCAATATTGTCACGGCGAATAATTAAAATATTCTTCATTCCAAGCCTATCAGCGAAATCTCTCGCCTGTTGTCTAAAACTGACACCAAAGGTTACCAAATTAGCGCCTTTCCCTTCCAGTTATGGTACTATTCTGACTAACCCATATAAATGAAATTGATAGAATGTTGCTGCGTTTATATCAGGTACTACTCTACCTCATCCAACCCCTGATCTGGCTCCGCTTACTGCTGCGCAGCCGCAAAGCTCCAGCCTACCGTAAACGCTGGGCAGAACGCTATGGCTTCTGCGCCGGAAAAGTGGTGCCGGGCGGCATCATGCTGCATTCCGTCTCCGTGGGGGAAACGCTGGCAGCCATCCCGTTGGTCCGCGCGCTGCGCCACCGCTATCCCTATTTACCGATTACTGTGACCACGATGACGCCAACTGGTTCAGAGCGCGTTCAGTCCGCTTTCGGTAAAGACGTTCATCATGTTTATCTGCCTTACGACCTGCCCGGCTCCATGCGCCGTTTCCTCGATCAGGTGAACCCCAAGCTGGTTATCATCATGGAGACCGAGCTGTGGCCAAATCTGATTAACGCGCTGCATCAGCGTCAGATCCCGCTGGTGATCGCCAACGCACGCCTTTCCGCTCGCTCTGCCGCCGGCTATAAAAAAATCGGCGGTTTTGTCCGCGACATGCTGCGCCGCATTACGCTAATCGCCGCGCAAAATCAGGAAGATGGCGAACGCTTTATCGAACTAGGCCTGAAACGCTCGCAGCTGACCGTGACCGGCAGCCTGAAATTCGACATTTCCGTCACTCCCGAGCTGGCTGCGCGCGCGATCACGTTACGCCGCCAATGGGCACCGCGTCGCCCGGTGTGGATCGCGACCAGCACTCATGAAGGTGAAGAAACCATTCTGCTGGCGGCACACCGCAAGCTGCTGGAAAAACATCCCGACCTGCTGCTGATCCTGGTGCCGCGTCACCCTGAACGTTTCTCTACCGCCAAAGAACTGGTGCAGAAAGCCGGTTTCAGCTACACCCTGCGCAGCAGCGGTGAAATCCCCTCCGGCAGCACCCAGGTGGTGATTGGCGATACCATGGGCGAACTGATGCTGCTGTACGGCATTGCCGACCTGGCCTTTGTCGGCGGCAGCCTGGTGGAACGCGGCGGGCATAATCCGCTGGAAGCCGCCGCACACGCCATTCCGGTGCTGATGGGGCCGCATATCTTCAACTTTAAAGATATCTGCGCCAAGTTATCGCAGGCCGAAGGGCTGATCACCGTGGCCGACGAGGACTCGCTGGTCAAGGAAGTCGCCACTCTGCTCACCGACGAAGACTATCGCCGCTATTACGGCCGCCACGCCGTGGAAGTGCTGTATCAGAATCAGGGAGCGCTGCAGCGCCTGCTGCAACTGTTGGAACCGCACCTGCCGCCACGGAGCCATTAAATGAGCGACCGCAAAAGCCTGTCGGTGGTGATCATCGCCAAGAACGAAGCCGGGCTGCTGCCGGATTGCCTGAACTCTGTGGCCTGGGCGGACGAAGTGGTCATTCTCGATTCGGGCAGCCAGGATGACAGCATCGCCATTGCCGAAAACCTCGGCGCCAAAGTGTTCGTCCATACCGACTGGCAGGGCTTCGGCAAACAACGCCAATTGGCTCAAAGCTACGCCAGCCACGACTATATTCTGATGATCGACGCTGACGAGCGCGTCACCCCCGAACTGCGCCAGTCGATTGAACAGACCTTGGCCGCGCCTGACGACAATCAGGTCTACAGTTGTGCGCGCCGCAACCTGTTCCTCGGACGTTTTATGCGTCACAGCGGGTGGTATCCGGATCGCGTCAACCGGCTGTACGCCAACCGACGCTATCGCTATAACGACGATCTGGTGCATGAATCGCTCAATATCGGCGCCGCGAAAGTGGTACCCCTCAGCGGCGATCTGCTACACCTGACCTGTCGCGACTTTTTCGCTTTCCAGCGCAAGCAGTTGCGTTATGCCGAAGAATGGGCCAATCAGCGTCATCAGGCCGGCAAGCGCTGCGGTTACTCCTCCATACTGACTCATACTCTCGGTGCCTTCTGCAAAACCTGGCTGCTGCGCGCCGGCTTCCTCGACGGTAAACAGGGGTTGCTGTTAGCCGTGGTCAACGCGCAATATACCTTCAATAAATATGCCGCATTGTGGGCATTGGGCCGCAACTCTTCAGAGAAGTGAATCATGACAAGTAAAGCCATTTATCCCGGTACTTTCGATCCCCTGACTAACGGCCACCTGGATTTGGTGACGCGCGCGTCATTGATGTTCGATCACGTCATTCTGGCCATTGCCTCCAGCCCAAGCAAAAAACCGCTGTTCACGCTGGAAGAGCGCGTGGCGTTAGCCACTCAGGTGACATCGCATCTGGATAATGTCGAAGTGTTGGGATTCAGTGAGCTGATGGCGCATTTTGCCGCCCACCAAAATGCCAATATTCTGGTGCGCGGCCTGCGTGCGGTGTCTGACTTTGAATATGAATTGCAGTTGGCGAACATGAACCGCCACCTGATGCCAACGCTGGAAAGCGTGTTCCTGATGCCTTCCGAAGAGTGGTCGTTTATCTCTTCCTCTCTGGTGAAGGAAGTGGCGCGCCACGGCGGCGATATCGCACCTTTCCTGCCGGACGTGGTCACCCAGGCACTGATGGAAAGGCTCGCCGCACAATAATCAGCGTTGGCAGCGACGGCAGAAGAAGGTACTGCGCTGCCCGTGTTTAGCGGATTCAATCGGCGTGCCGCACGCGCGGCAAGGCTCACCCGCACGACCATACACCTGCAATTCTTGCGCGAAATAGCCTGGTTTACCGTCCGACTGCAGGAAATCGCGCAGCGTGGTCCCCCCTTGCTCAATCGAGCGTAGCAATACCGCCTTGATAGTCTCCACCAGCAACTCAGCTTCCATTTTGCTCAGCGAAGCGGCCGGGCGATCGGGCAGGATCCCGGCGGTGAACAGTGATTCGCTGGCGTAGATATTGCCAACCCCTACGACCAGCTTGTTATCCATCAGCCAGGGTTTGATCAGCGTGCGCTTATTGCGCGATTTTTCGTACAGGTAGGCGCCAGTAAAGGCTTCACTTAGCGGTTCCGGCCCAAGGTGGGCCAGCACATTGCTGTTCGCCAGGTCTTCGCACCACAGCCAGGCGCCAAAACGGCGGGGATCGGTATAACGCAGCGTCATGCCGTTGCTGATCACCAGATCAACATGGTCGTGCTTACCGGCTTCGGTTTCCTCAGCCAGCATACGCAGGCTGCCGGACATCCCCAAATGGACGATAATCCAGCCGTGGTCCAGTTCAATCAGCAGATACTTGGCGCGGCGTTGTACGCTGCGTACCGGTCGGTCGCTCAGCGCCAGAATTTGCTCGGAAACAGGCCAACGCAGCCGCGCGTTGCGCACCACCGCATACTGAATGCTATGGCCGACAAGATAAGGTTCAATACCACGTCGGCTGGTCTCAACTTCTGGTAATTCAGGCATCTGGCGCTCTCCCGTCGGTTTTCTACCCTTATAAAACAAAAAACCCAGCCTAAGCTGGGTTTTTATTAATCCACTAAAATTATTTAATTTTAGCTTCTTTGTACAGTACGTGTTGACGGACAACTGGATCGAATTTCTTCAGTTCCAATTTTTCCGGCTTAGTACGCTTGTTCTTCGTGGTGGTATAGAAGTGACCAGTACCAGCAGAAGAAACCAGCTTGATCTTCTCGCGAACACCTTTAGCCATGATGCAGTTCCTTAATACTTCTCACCACGGGTACGCAGATCGGCCAAGACCGTCTCAATACCCTTCTTATCGATAACACGCATACCTTTAGCAGATACACGCAGCGTTACAAAGCGCTTCTCAGCCTCAACCCAAAAACGGTGTGAGTGCAGGTTCGGCAGAAAACGGCGTTTGGTCGCGTTCATTGCGTGGGAACGGTTGTTACCGCTCACCGGGCGCTTGCCAGTAACTTGGCAGACTCGGGACATGTCTATTCTCCAAAAATCAAATCAGCTCGAGCTTCGTATAGGGTATGGCCGCCTCGTCAGGCTTTTAGAGCCCATCTCAGCAAACTCCATACTGAGGAGACTCCCGTCATCAGGTCAGAAACCACACATCAGGTTAGAAACCTGCTGAGATAGGCTCTTACGCCAAACCCAAGATTCTCAAAGGTGGCGTAGTATACGCTCTGAGGCGTAAGTGCTCAAGTCCCGAACAGCTAAAGATCCCCGAAGGATCGCGAAAAAATCGCTTAAAGCCATCCGCGCTCGGCAAAAGAGACGCATTCACCCCGACCTATCACCAAATGATCGAGCACTCGGATCTCCAATAACAGGCAGGCATTAACCACATGCTCTGTTATCAAACGGTCAGCGTGACTGGGTTCAGCCTTACCCGAAGGATGATTATGCGCCAGAATAATGGCGGCCGCATTAGCCTTCAACGCTTCACGCACAATTTCTCTCGGGTGCACGACGACGCTGCTGATGGTACCAGCAAACATCTCCTGATGGCGAATAACGCGGTGCTGATTGTCTAAAAACAATACCAAAAACACCTCCCGCTCACGGTGCGCCAGTAAGCTTTGCAGATAATGCTGCGTTATTTTGGGATTGAGCATGGCGTTTTCCTGCGCCAGATGGCTGGAAAAGAAGCGAAACGCCAATTCTGAAATCGCCTGAAGTTGCGCATAGCTCGAATTGCCCAATCCTTTGTGGCTGCAGAAAACCTGATGGTCTGCCGACATCAGATGATACAGCGAGCCAAACTGCCCCAACAGCTGCTCCGCCAGTTGCATGACATGCAGGCCGGGAAACCCGGTACGCAGAAAAATCGCCAGCAACTCCGCATCGGACAGCGCCGCCGCGCCGTACCGCAGTAACTTTTCCCGGGGCGCTAACGCTCCCGGCCATAAGGTCATTACCTGACTGCTCATCATCACCCCCCGAAAGCGTCCAAGCATGCCATGCGGAACAAAGGGTAACGACAGGTGTTTGATAACATTGCGAAGTGCTGCGCAAAGCGCAATGTAACGAGCTGCAGAGACAGCGGAATCGCTCACCTGTCTGGCGGTTATGCTAAAATGGCGCATCTTTCGGTTTTCAATCGGACAATCATGATGACGGGACTTTCCGGCAAACATATTGTGCTTGGCATCAGTGGCGGTATCGCTGCGTACAAATGCCCAGAACTGGTGCGCCGCCTGCGTGACAGAGGCGCGGAAGTGCGTGTGGTAATGACCGGCGCGGCGAAAGCGTTCATCACGCCGCTGACGCTGCAGGCGGTTTCCGGCTATCCGGTCTCCGACGATCTGCTGGATCCCGCAGCCGAAGCCGCGATGGGTCACATAGAGCTCGGAAAATGGGCGGATTTAGTGATTCTTGCCCCAGCTACCGCCGATCTGCTGGCACGCGTTGCTGCCGGCATGGCCAACGATCTGCTGACGACCCTTTGCCTGGCGACCGACGCACCGATAGCCGCAGCGCCTGCCATGAACCAACAGATGTATCGCGCCACCGCCACCCAAGCCAATCTGCAAACGCTGCAGGCACGCGGCATGTTGCTGTGGGGCCCGGACAGCGGCAGCCAGGCTTGTGGCGATATTGGGCCGGGCCGCATGCTCGATCCCTTGAACATCGTCGATCTGGCGAACGGTTATTTCTCCGCTTCACAAGATTTGCAACATTTAAAGATTATGATCACCGCCGGCCCAACGCGTGAAGCGCTGGACCCGGTGCGTTTCATCAGCAATCACAGTTCCGGTAAAATGGGCTTCTCTATCGCCCAAGCCGCCGCAGCACGCGGTGCGCAGGTCACCTTGATTGCCGGTCCGGTCAACCAGCCGACGCCGCCGTCGGTAACCCGGGTAGACGTCATCAGTGCGCTGGAAATGGAACACGCAGTACAGCAGCGCGCCGCCCAGCAGGACATTTTCATTTCCTGTGCCGCCGTAGCCGATTACCGTGCCGGGCAGATCGCCGGTGAAAAAATAAAAAAACAGGGTGATGAAATCATCCTCAAAATGGTAAAAAACCCCGATATCGTTGCCGGCGTCGCCGCAATGACTAAAAATCGCCCCTTTGTCGTGGGGTTTGCCGCCGAAACCCAGAATGTGGAAGAATACGCGCGACAAAAACTGGCGCGTAAGAAACTGGATTTAATTTGCGCTAATGATGTATCGCTTGCAGAGCATGGGTTTAACAGTGACACCAATGCCTTGCACCTTTTTTGGCAGAATGGAGAAAAGCGCCTGGCGCTGAGCGATAAGGCACTCCTTGGCCAACGTTTAATAGACGAGATAGTCAGCCGTTATGATGAAAAAAATCGACGTTAAAATCCTCGACCCGCGTATCGGACAGGATTTCCCTTTACCGACCTACGCTACCCCAGGTTCAGCCGGTCTCGATCTGCGCGCCTGCTTGGACACCGCGGTTGAACTGGCGCCGGGTGAAACCACGTTGCTGCCTACCGGTCTGGCTATTCACATTGCCGACATCGATCTGGCGGCGGTGATCTTGCCGCGCTCAGGTTTGGGCCACAAGCACGGCGTGGTGCTGGGCAACCTGGTTGGCCTGATCGACTCCGACTACCAGGGCCAACTGATGGTTTCCGTCTGGAACCGCGGCCAAAAATCCTTCACCATTGAACCTGGCGAACGTATCGCGCAAATGGTCTTTGTGCCTGTTGTGCAAGCTGAGTTCAATCTGGTAGAAGAGTTCGACAGCAGCGAACGTGGCGCAGGTGGCTTTGGCCACTCGGGTCGCCACTAAGCGCAGCCCAAGACTTGATGGTCGGCAGGGAAATGTCGTCCGAAACCTTGCCGCCCAGAGAGAAGGACATTTCTATACCCAAGATAATTGGAGTTGCATCACAACAAAGCCGTGGCTTTGTTGAACAGCGCTTGCGCTGGCCCCTACGGGGTGAGTGTGTGCAGCCAACACAGATGCAGCTTCAAGTATGGCGGGTATATGGCAAGGTTTGTCCGGCAACGATTACAGCGCACACCAGGTCGCGTGGAGAACACAGGTCGTTAAGGCCGCTGACCCCAGCATCGTAAAAAAGCTATCACATAAGCCGCACAGAGATCTCTCTGCAATGGCCGGTGCGCGGGTTTCCGAAAGTCTAAGCAGTTTTAGCAAGGGTCTAATCAGACATGGCAGAAAAAGAAAATACCAAAAGGAACAGGCGCGAGGAAATACTGCAGGCGTTAGCCCAGATGCTGGAATCCAGCGACGGCAGCCAGCGTATCACCACTGCGAAACTGGCCGCTAACGTCGGTGTCTCCGAAGCTGCGTTGTATCGGCATTTTCCCAGCAAAACACGGATGTTCGACAGTCTGATCGAATTTATTGAAGACAGCCTGATAACGCGCATCAACCTGATCCTGCAGGACGAAAAAGAAACCTTTAACCGCCTGCGCCTGATCCTGTTGCTGATCTTGGGGTTTGCCGAACGTAACCCTGGCCTGACGCGCATCATGACCGGCCATGCGCTGATGTTTGAGCAGGACCGTTTGCAGGGAAGGATCAGCCAGTTGTTTGAACGTATAGAGGCGCAGCTGCGGCAGGTACTGAAAGAGCGCAAACTGCGGGAAGGCAAAGGCTTTGTCGTGGATGAAACGCTGCTGGCCAGCCAACTGCTGGCCTTCTGCGAAGGTATGCTGTCACGCTACGTGCGCTCCGAGTTCCGTTACCGTCCTACGCAAGACTTCGACGGCCGCTGGCCGCTGCTGGCGGCACAGCTGCAATAAACCGTTGTCAGGCGCGTTTTGGCGCGCCTGACAACGTGAATAGCGCGTTAAACCCCGTACTGTTCACGATAAGCACGCACCGCCGCCAGACTCGCCGCCATTTCCGGTTTCTCTTCCAGATAAGCAATCAGATCTTTCAGCGTCACGATGGAAATCACCTTACAGTGATAGTCGCGCTCGACTTCCTGAATAGCTGAAATCTCCGCACGCCCGCGTTCCTGACGGTCCAGGGAGATCAACACCCCGGCCAACGTCGCACCGCTGGCACCGATGATTTCCATCGACTCACGGATTGCGGTGCCGGCGGTGATCACATCGTCCACCAGCATCACTCGGCCCTGCAGCGGGCTGCCCACCAAAGTGCCGCCTTCGCCGTGGGTTTTGGCTTCTTTACGGTTAAAGCAGTAAGGTACGTCGCGTTCATGGTGTTCCGCCAGCGCTACCGCCGTGGTGGTGGCGATCGGGATACCTTTGTATGCCGGGCCAAACAGCAGATCAAAATCGATGCCGGAGTCCATCAGCGCTTCGGCGTAGAAGCGTCCTAACAACGCGAGATCACGCCCGGTATTAAACAGGCCGGCATTAAAGAAATACGGGCTGGTACGGCCGGATTTCAGAGTGAACTCACCGAATTTCAATACCTGCTTGTTAAGCGCGAACTCGATAAACTGGCGCTGATAGGCTTTCATTACTGCTTCTCCTCGTCTGGGTCTGTTAGATCTGTTATTACTGCCACCCGATAGTCGGGCGTAAAAAAGGCGACTCTTCAGTCGCCTTAAAAATTACTCTGCCAGCGCCGCTTTCTGCGCCTGGAAGATGGTTTCGATGCCCCCTCGAGCCAGCGCCAACAGCGCCAACAGCTCATCGTGGCTGAAAGGTTCGCCCTCGGCGGTGCCCTGCACCTCGATCATGCGGCCGTCTTCCATCATCACCACGTTCATATCGGTTTCTGCCGCAGAGTCTTCGACGTACTCCAGATCGCACAGCGCTTCGCCCTTGACGATACCGACAGACACTGCAGCCACCAGCCCTTTCATTGGGTTGGCCTTCAGTTTGCCCGCAGCAACCAATGCATTAAGCGCATCAGCCAGCGCAACGCAGGCACCGGAAATGGAGGCGGTGCGGGTGCCGCCATCAGCCTGCAGTACGTCGCAATCCAGGGTAATGGTGAACTCACCCAGTTTTTTCAGATCGACCGCCGCACGCAGCGAACGGGCGATCAGGCGCTGAATTTCCAGCGTACGGCCGCCCTGCTTGCCTTTTGCGGCCTCGCGAGCGTTACGGCTGTGGGTGGAGCGCGGCAGCATGCCGTATTCGGCGGTGATCCAACCCTGGCCCTGACCTTTCAGGAAGCGCGGAACGCCCTCTTCTACCGTGGCGGTGCACAAAACTTTGGTATCGCCAAACTCAACCAGCACTGAACCTTCAGCGTGTTTGGTATAGTGACGGGTCAGTGTCAGTGGGCGAACTTGTTGTGGTGCTCTGCCTGCAGGACGCATGGGTTCTCTCCGGCTTCTAATCTACGATTGGCTGCGCATTATACGGGCTTCGTGACGTAATGCCTATCCTGCCCGGAGGTCCAACGTTATAATCGTTCCATCTTTTCCTATTACGGGTACGCATCAATGATCCGCAGCATGACCGCCTACGCACGGAGTGAAATCAAGGGTGAATGGGGCAGCGCAGCTTGGGAGCTGCGTTCCGTTAACCAACGCTATCTAGAAACCTACATCCGTTTACCGGAGCAATTCCGCAGCCTGGAGCCGGTGATCCGCGAACGTATCCGTGGCCGTCTGACCCGTGGCAAAGTGGAATGCAACCTGCGCTTCGAGCTGGACCCGAGCGCGCAAAGCTCGCTGATCCTGAACGAAAAACTGGCTAAACAGCTGGTTGAAGCCGCCAACTGGGTAAAAATGCAGAGCGACGAAGGGGAAATCGATCCTATCGACGTCTTGCGTTGGCCGGGTGTGATGTCTGCTCAGGAGCAGGATCTGGACGCCATCAGCGCACAGCTGATGCAGGCTCTGGACAGCGCATTGGATGATTTCATCACCGCTCGCGAAAGCGAAGGCACCGCGCTGAAAGCCCTGATCGAACAGCGCCTCGACGGCGTCAGCGCCGAAGTGATCAAAGTGCGCGCCCAGATGCCAAACATCCTGCAATGGCAGCGTGAGCGCCTGGTCAGCAAGCTGGAAGAGGCTCAGGTGCAGTTGGAAAACACTCGCCTGGAACAGGAGTTGGTGTTGATGGCGCAACGTATTGACGTTGCCGAAGAGCTGGACCGTCTGGAAGCCCACGTAAAAGAAACGCATAACATCCTGAAGAAGAAAGAAGCCGTGGGCCGCCGCCTCGACTTTATGATGCAGGAGTTTAACCGCGAATCGAACACGCTGGCGTCCAAGTCGATTAATGCCGAAGTCACCACTTCCGCTATCGAACTGAAAGTGCTGATCGAGCAAATGCGCGAGCAGATCCAGAACATCGAGTGATATTTTCTTCACTAACCAAAACCCGCGCTATGCGGGTTTTTTTATGAACCAACCCTATATATACCTGGCCGCCTGCTGTTCGGTAATTAGCCCCATTTTTTGCAGTTGAACGGCGATGGCCCAAGTGGTGCGTTCAAATTCGCTGCTCAATGCCTCAAGCGTTCCGCCCTCTGCATAGCTCTCCTGCAGCCGCTGTTTTTCCTCCTCTGCCCAAGGGAAATGCGATTTCGCCGGCCGTCCCTCGGCAATGTTTTTCTGCTGCCGCTCTTCCGGTGACAGCTTTACTTTCTTCTGGCGCTCCGGCTCAGCCTGAAACTCCTCGGCCAATGCAAACAGTAGCCGAATCGCCTCCGGCGAACCGGTCATTGACGCCGTACCCAGCAATTCCCCCGTCTCGGGGTTAATGCCATTTGCCAGCGCCCGCAACATTGCCTGTGTCTTCATATCCGCATCCTCATCCTGAGAAAGTAGGCCGTCTTTTGCGGCGAAATAGTGAACTCTTTTTCTCTCTCAGCGAGGAAAAAATCAATAGTTAAGCGGGATGACGTTCAGATTATGCGGGACAGATTCCAGCCGGCCCGCTCCATCGGCGATGGGTTTACAGGCATCTTCGCCGTAAAAGCGAGGCTTTTACGAAAAACTGCGACGATCACCCAGAGAATGACAATCCATAACCCATACTAGCCGCCCGAAGTATTTTGTTCTAATTATCACGTAAGGTAATGAAAGGCAGGCGAAGCTGTGGCTAAATGTGTTTTTTTCATGCCCGCAAGCCGTACGGACCCTTTATGCCGCAAATTCTGCAATTTATTTTCGCCCTGGTGGTGATCATCGCCCTGGCGTTGCTGGTCAGCAACGATCGCAAGAAAATTCGCCTGCGCTATATTATTCAGCTGTTGGTCATTGAAGGTGCACTCGCCTATTTCTTCCTGCATTCAGAAAGTGGCCTCAGCGTAATCAGACACGTCGCCGGCTTCTTTGAAACGCTGCTGACCTACGCAGCGCAAGGCTCCGACTTTGTTTTCGGTGGCATGAGCAAGGACGGGCTGGCGTTCATTTTCCTGGGTGTTTTGTGCCCGATTATCTTTATTTCCGCGCTAATCGGTATTTTGCAGCACTTTCGTATTCTGCCGCTGATTATCCGCCTGGTCGGCACCCTGCTGTCCAAGGTTAACGGCATGGGCAAGCTGGAGTCTTTCAACGCCGTCAGCACGCTGGTACTCGGTCAGTCGGAAAACTTCATCGCCTATAAGGGGATCATCGGCGATATTTCGCCGCGCCGCATGTACACCATGGCCGCAACCGCCATGTCGACGGTCTCCATGTCCATCGTTGGCGCCTACATGTCGATGATCGATGCGCAATACGTGGTTGCGGCACTGATCCTCAATATGTTCAGCACCTTTATCATTCTGTCGATCATCAACCCTTATCAACTGGACGATGAGCCTGAACTGAAACTGAACAAACTGCATGAAGATCAGAGCTTCTTTGAAATGCTGGGCGAATACATTCTGGCGGGCTTCAAGATTGCGATGATTATCGCCGCGATGCTGATTGGTTTTATTGCGCTGATCTCTGCGGTAAATGCTCTGTTCTCGGCCGTGTTCGGCATCAGCTTCCAGCAAATTCTGGGCTACGTGTTTTATCCGCTGGCCTGGTTGATCGGTATCCCGGCACAGGATGCGTTGCGGGCCGGCAGCATCATGGCGACCAAGTTGGTGGCCAATGAATTCGTGGCGATGATCGAGTTGAAGAAAATTGCGGCGGAACTGTCGCCGCGCGGCCTGGGTATTCTGTCCGTGTTCCTCGTCTCCTTTGCCAACTTTGCCTCTATCGGCATCGTCGCCGGGGCGATCAAAGGGCTGAATGAACGACAAGGCAACGTGGTATCCCGCTTTGGCCTGAAGCTGGTCTATGGTTCAACGCTGGTCAGCCTGCTCTCGGCAGCCATCGCAGGGTTGGTGCTGTAAGTCAATATCCCGGCTCCGGCCGGGATCACCTCAGAACGCGACGCACACCGGCGCATCAACGCGCATCACCGAATCCTGCGCAAACTGCTGCTTATAGCTGCTGCGCAGCGCCTCGATGTTGGTTTCACTCTCCTTGCCCGGCGCATGTATCAGCATTAACGCCTTGCTGTTTTCGCGTGCCAGTTTGCCATCATTGCCCAGCCACTGTCCTTTGGCATCAAACACCGACAGACCGTCTTTAAAGCGCGGCGTTACCTGCCGATCGACAAAACTCTGCCACTCTGCTGCGGTAATCACCGGTCCGGTTGGGCGGTTCAAACCGAAATAGAGCGTGGTTTGGACCATCGGATCGCCGGTGCCGCAAACCTTCGGTTTTTGCTGCGTGGCATTTTGGGCCGTTGCAACACAGCCGCTCAACAACAGGGCGGTAACCAAGGCCGCCGCCAGCATGGGAGTATTTTTCATTTTATATTCATATTCCTCGGTGAGCACACCCGTCATCAGCCTGAAATACACCGCCGATGCGCAGCGTAAAGATAGAATGCAAAAAGCATAGTCAGCTCTAGAAACTAACACGAAATATCTAATACCTGTATGGTCATTGAAAGGTTAAAAAAGGCCAATAACAAGTCAGATAAACCACTTCCAGATTAATTAAAGTAATCCGAATAGGCATTGGTTAGAAAAACTCAGTAGCGATATGCCCCGTCGGCGATTACCCTTTCGGCCTTACACTCACTCCCGCCCACCCTGTGAATACCTTATGTTACTGAGCATTCTTTATATCATCGGCATCACCGCCGAAGCCATGACCGGCGCGCTGGCTGCCGGCCGCCGCCAGATGGATATGTTTGGCGTGATTATTATCGCTTCGGCCACAGCTATTGGCGGTGGCTCGGTGCGCGATATGCTGCTCGGGCACTTTCCGTTGGGGTGGGTCAAGCATCCTGAATATATCGTGATTGTCGCCATTGCCGCGATTGTCACTACCTGGGTAGCGCCGCTGATGCGCCACTTGCGTCGCCTGTTCCTGGTGCTGGACGCCGTTGGTCTGATTGTATTTTCAATCATCGGGGCGCAGGTCGCTCTGGATATGGGCCACGGCCCTATCATCGCCGCCATTGCGGCTGTCATCACCGGCGTGTTCGGTGGCGTGCTGCGCGATATGCTTTGCAACCGCATCCCTCTGGTTTTCCAGAAGGAAATCTATGCCGGTATTTCCTTCGCCGCCGCCTGGCTGTACATCGGCCTGCAACACTTCAGCCTGCCGCATAACCTGGTCGTCATCATCACGCTGGTCGCCGGCCTGAGCGCCCGCTTGATCGCCCTGCGCTTTCGCCTGGGGCTGCCGGTATTCAACTACCAGCATCCAGACCATTAATACGGCTCATCTCAGAGGCAACATATGCTGCGCCAGGTAGTCTACAAAGACCCTCACCTTGGGCAGCATATGCCGGCTTGACGGCCATAGAGCTGAGAAAAATCCCTGCTCCTGCGTATGTTGATCCAACACCGCCACCAGTTGCCCGGCGTTAATGGCCGAACACAGCGTAAAATCCGGCAGGTAAGCGATGCCCAATCCTTCCTGGGTGGCGTGGATCAGCGCTTCAATGCTGTTGCAGCTCAGCGTCACCGGGATTCGTTGGGAAACCGGCTCTCCATCAGAAAACAACCTCCACTCCTGCAATTGCTGGCCCCCCGGGTAGCGGTAGCGCAGGCAGGCATGCTCGAGCAAATCTTCCGGCCGCTGCGGCACGCCCCGACGCTGTAAATACTCAGGCGCGCCCGCCAGTATCAACCGGAACGGCCCCAGCCGCCGGGCCATCAGCCGGGAATCCGCCAACTCACCGCTGCGAACCGCCACGTCGATTCCCTCGGCGATCAGATCCACCATCCGGTCATTGAAGTCCACGTCCAGCTCAACCTCGGGATAAAGCGCGCTGAAATCAGCAAGCAGAGGTACCAACATTCGATAGCCGATAGCCGGCATACTCACGCGCAGCTTGCCGCGCGGCGCATCGGAGATCCTCGCCATTTCGGCTTCGGCATTTTCAATTTCGCTGACGATGCGTTGGCAGCGTTCAAAAAACAACGCCCCCTCATCGGTGAGATTGATACGCCGGGTGCTGCGGTTAAACAGCCTGACGCCCAACGATTCCTCGAGCCTGGCCACGCTTTTCCCGACGGCAGAGGCGGACACGCCCAGCCGTTCACCTGCGGCGACAAAACTGCGTAGCTCGGCAGCGCGCACAAAGGCCAATAGGCCACTGAGGCTGTCCATAGGATCTCCAATTAGAGCGTTATTGTCCTTAAAGAGTGGAATATAGCCCCATTTTTAGCCAATTAAATCCACTTTATCATCCATCTCAACCGACAATACTGCCGCTGGAGCTCATCATGAACCATCCTCACCGTCTTCCAGACCCCGCTCCCGATCCGCAACGCTGGATTATCCTGTTCTCCGTCTGCCTGGCGGGGTTGATTATGCCGATTAACTTTACCGGCCCGGCAGTCTCTTTACCCGCTATCGCCGCCAGCCTGGGCGGCAGCGTAGTCGCCCTCAGTTGGGTCACCAACGCCTTTATGCTGACCTTTGGCTGCAGCCTGATGATTGCCGGCGCGCTCGCCGATCGCTTTGGCCGCAAACGCGTGTTCATCAGCGGCCTGGCGGTGCTTACCCTAAGCTCAATGGTTATGCTGACGGTGCAAGATATCATCGCCTTCGATGTGATTCGTGCGCTTCAGGGTATTGCCGCCGCAGCGGCGTTTGCCGGAGGAACCGCAGGCCTGGCTCAGGTATTCGATGGCGCAGAACGCGCCAAAGCCTTCAGCCTGTTGGGAACCACCTTTGGCATCGGCCTGGCATTTGGCCCGCTGCTGGCCGGTTTTTTAGTACAGCATTTTGACTGGCGCGCGATTTTTATCAGCGTGTCGCTGTTCAGCGCCATCGCCCTGTTCGCCGGTATACGCTATATGCATGAGTCGCGCGATCCCGCAGCGGCCAAACTCGACTGGCCCGGCGCGGCCACCTTTACGCTGGCTCTGACACTATTGACTTATGCCGTACTGCAAGCCCCCGACAGCGGTTGGGGCAACCGTGGAGTCATCGCCCTGTTCAGCGGCGCGCTGCTTTTCATGATTGCCTTTGTCGCGATCGAGAATCGCGTGCGCAGGCCGATGCTTGATCTGTCTTTATTCCGCTATCCGCGCTTTGTCGGCGTACAGTTTCTGGCGGCCGCCCCGGCCTATTCCTACGTGGTGCTGCTGGTTTTACTCCCGCTGCGCTTTATTGGCATCGAAGGTTACGGCACCCTGGAGGCGGGTATCGTTATGTTCACACTCTCGGCGCCAATGCTGGTATTGCCTGTGCTGGCAGGCATGTTGGCGCACCGGTTTTCCGCCGGTATCATTTCCAGCCTGGGTTTACTGATCTGCGCCTTCGGCCTGTTATGGCTGGCGCAATATGCGCCGGGGAAACCCTTCGTGCTATTGATTTTGCCGCTGTTGACCATTGGCTGCGGCATCAGCTTGCCCTGGGGATTAATGGACGGCCTGGCGGTCAGCGTGGTACCGAAGGATCGCGCAGGCATGGCTACCGGCATTTTTAGCACCGTCCGCGTGGCGGGCGAAGGTATCGCACTCGCCGTGGTGGGCGCGTTGCTGGCCACCCTGGTTGAGCAGCATCTACCGGGCTCTCCGCTGGCGAATGCGGCCGCCGGCGCCCATCGGCTGGCAATGGGCGACCTGCAACAAGCGGCGGCACTGCTGAATATCGATACTGCGGCCTTGAAACAGAGCTACGAAGCCGCGTTTCATAACCTGCTGTATATTCTGGCGTTAATGACGGCGATATCCGCAGGCATCGTTTTTATTTTTCTGCGTCATACCTCACCCTCGCCGATCACGCATCCACAGACCACGGACGCAACCCCACTTGTCGAGAGATCGACGGAGTAACAGCACATCACTGGGTTCCGACAAAACCTGTTATTTCCTGTGCCTCCAGCGTGCTGACCAGCGTCAGAAATGGCGGATGCTGCAGAAAACCGGTGATTTGCTCGGCCTTTTTCGCGCCTATCCCGGTCATTTTTCGCCACTCTCCTACGGGGAGTTGCCGTATCTGATGCCAGCTTTTCAGCGCCGACGTTTGTTGCAGGCTCAGCGGCACGCCTAAGGCTATCAGCCAGCGAGCAAACGGCTGTTGTCGCGCCAGCTGAAATTGCCGGTGGATGCTTCGCCCGCGTTTATCACCGATGCCGGGCGCTGACATCAGTTGCTCCGGCGTCAACACCAGCCAATCCAGCAAATGCCGCACCAGCCCCTGATCAATCAGCACCTGCCAGGTAGATTCACTGACACCGTGCAGGCCGAGTCCCTGTGGGCCGCCCAACCACACCAGCCGCGCCAGAAACTGCTGGCGACACTCCGGCAGCCAGGTAAAGCAACTCAAAGCATGGTAGCGATCGGTAGCCGGCGCACTGGGCACGATTCTTTCTGTGGTCCGCCAGGCCACTTTATCCAGACGCGGGATCCCGTGCCCCATCAGGCTAATAGCCACCTGATCTCCGGGCACAACCGCCCACTGCCGCCAGCGGGGCAGCGATCCCAGGTTAACCCGCGAGACCCATTTATCATCCATCCTGAGAGGAGCAAGTTTCAGCACCACGGCAATCTTTCCGGTACGGCCTACGCTGAACTCGATATCATTGACCCTGGCGACCTGCTGCACCGGCGGATACTTCCAGGCGACCGCCCAATCGCCGGGCTTTGCCTGCCAATAGCGCCCTTGCGGTGAGCGCGCCTGATGAATCACCACGCCATCCGTGACGAAGGGCAATGCTTCGCGATACCAACGCTCACGCCATTGCCGCACGTCGTCCAGTGAACTCACGGGCTGTGAATAAGCCAACGCGAGAGGAAATCCCATTGCGGCAAGCTGCTGCAAACGCTGAGTCATTTCCTTTGGGCCATCCGGCCATGCCCAGACAAACAGACCTATCTGTTGCAAGACCGGCGAAAGCCGGTTTTTCATCAGCGCACCGGCTACCGTGGATCGGGCATTGATGCCGCCATGAATCTTTTGCTGATGACCGTTCACCATCAGAAAGAGTTCGCCCTGCAGAATCAACGTCGCCGGAGCGCCCTTCACCGCCGCCGGTATCGCCGGAATAGCCCGCACCTTTTCCAGCCAGTTTTCCCCCTGTAGCCCGTTTCCCCGGCTGACCGCCGCCGCCAGTTCCCCATCGCGGTACACCAAAGTAATAGCTACGCCGTCCACCTTTGGCTGAACCCAGACATCGCTGCGGCCTCGCAGCCATTGGCCCACGGCGGCAGGATCCGCCAATTTATGCAGCCCGGTGTGCGCCACCGGGTGAGGCGTCTTGCCCGCCGGTAAAAGCGGACTGGGCTCCTCGACCCTTTCCAGCCCGGCGCAACGGTGCCACAACTGCAGCTTTTGCCGCAGGCTGTCGTAGACCTCATCCTCAATGAAACTGTCGCCCTGTTGGTAATAAGCCACATCCCAGCGTTCAAGCTGGTTTTTTAACGCGGTTATCTCCAGTTGCAGCCGCTCCGGCCGCCACACCGGACAACTTTCCGCCCGCAGCGCACCGCAGAACATTAACCCGCCCAACAGCGTCATCCCGACCCGTATTCCACATTTTCGCATGGTGCACCTCCCTGATAACCGGCAGTAAAACCGGGCAGTGCCGTCTCGGCAACGGCCAGTTGTCCGAACTGCCAAGCGGCTCGAGAAAGGAAGGCTGCGTTACATGAAATCGCGGAAATTTGCCGATCCGCTGCGCAAATCCGCCGTTTAGCGGTTTTTTCAGCACAAAGCGGCGGGCAAAATGCGAGCTAACGCTGCACCCGGCGCGTTAGCCGTGTATACTGTGCGGAGAAAATACACATCCGCTGTTATTGGCACATCAACCGCTATCAACGAACATCATCATGGCTCAAGGCACGCTTTTTATTGTCTCTGCCCCCAGTGGCGCAGGGAAATCAAGTCTGATTCAGGCTTTGTTAAAGACGCAACCGCTGTACGACACGCAGGTTTCGGTTTCGCACACCACGCGCGACAGCCGCCCGGGTGAACATCACGGCGAACATTATTTCTTCGTCTCAAAAGATGAATTCCGCCGGATGATTGAGCAGGATGCGTTTCTTGAGCATGCTGAAGTGTTCGGCAACTATTACGGGACCTCACGCGCCGCTATTGAGCAGGTGCTGTCGACCGGCGTAGACGTCTTCCTGGATATCGATTGGCAGGGCGCACAGCAGATCCGCGCTAAAATGCCGCAGGCGCGCAGCATCTTTATTTTGCCGCCGTCGAAGGATGAACTTGGCCGCCGCTTGCGTGGCCGCGGGCAAGACTCCGAAGACGTGATCGCCAAACGCATGGCGCAAGCCGTAGCGGAAATGACGCACTACGCGGAGTATGATTATTTAATCGTGAACGATGATTTCGATCTGGCCCTGTCCGATCTGAAAACCATTATTCGCGCCGAGCGCCTGCGTTTAGGCCGGCAATTACTGCGGCATGACGCTTTAATCAGCAAACTATTGGCAGACTGAAGACAGTTTCAGTATTATGCCCAGTCTTTTCGTCACCTGTGGAGTAGCACAAATATGGCACGCGTAACTGTTCAAGACGCTGTAGAGAAAATTGGTAACCGTTTTGACCTGGTGTTGGTCGCTGCTCGTCGGGCACGTCAAATCCAGACTGGCGGTAAAGATGCACTTGTTCCGGAAGAAAACGACAAGTACACCGTTATCGCTCTGCGCGAAATCGAAGAAGGCCTGATCACCAGCCAGATCCTCGATGTTCGTGATCGTCAGGAGCAGCAAGAGCAGGAAGCCGCAGAAATTCAAGCGGTTACCGCAATTGCTGAAGGTCGTCGTTAATTAGACTGCGAGTCTGCCTTGTACCTGTTTGAAAGCCTGAATCTGCTGATTCAACGTTACCTGCCTGAGGAGCAGATTAAGCGCCTCAAACAGGCATACCTCGTTGCACGTGATGCTCACGAGGGACAGACACGCTCCAGCGGTGAGCCCTACATTACTCACCCGGTCGCCGTGGCCTGCATTCTGGCGGAAATGCGTCTCGACCATGAGACGCTGATGGCAGCGCTGCTGCATGACGTCATCGAAGACACCCCGGCCACCTACCAGGATATGGAACAACTGTTCGGCAAGAGCGTCGCTGAACTGGTTGAAGGCGTATCCAAGCTCGACAAGCTGAAGTTCCAGGATAAGAAAGAAGCCCAGGCGGAAAACTTCCGCAAAATGATCATGGCGATGGTGCAGGATATCCGCGTCGTGCTGATCAAGCTGGCCGACCGCACGCACAATATGCGTACCCTGGGTTCGCTGCGTCCTGACAAACGTCGGCGTATCGCGCGTGAAACCCTGGAAATCTACAGCCCCTTGGCCCATCGCCTGGGTATTCACCACCTGAAGACCGAGCTGGAAGAGCTGGGTTTTGAGGCGTTGTACCCGAACCGCTACCGTGTAATCAAAGAAGTGGTGAAAGCCGCTCGCGGTAACCGTAAGGAGATGATCCAAAAGATTCTCTCCGAGATCGAAGGCCGATTGAACGAAGCCGGCATTCCTTGCCGCGTCAGCGGGCGAGAAAAGCATCTGTATTCCATCTACCTCAAGATGCACCTGAAAGAACAGCGGTTCCATTCGATTATGGACATCTACGCGTTCCGGGTGATCGTGAAGGAAGTCGATACCTGTTACCGCGTGCTGGGCCAGGCCCACAGCCTGTATAAACCGCGCCCGGGCAGGGTCAAAGACTATATCGCCATTCCCAAAGCCAACGGCTACCAATCGTTGCACACATCCCTGATCGGCCCTCACGGCGTGCCGGTTGAGGTGCAGATCCGTACCGAAGATATGGATCAGATGGCAGAAATGGGGGTGGCCGCGCACTGGGCTTATAAAGAAAAAGAACAGGGCGAAACCGGCACCACCGCGCAAATCCGCGCCCAGCGATGGATGCAAAGCTTGTTGGAGTTGCAGCAAAGCGCCGGCAGTTCATTTGAATTTATCGAGAGCGTGAAATCCGATCTGTTCCCGGATGAGATTTACGTTTTCACCCCGGAAGGCCGCATCGTTGAACTGCCTGCGGGCGCAACGCCGGTCGACTTCGCCTACGCGGTGCATACCGATATCGGTCATGCCTGCGTTGGCGCCCGCGTCGATCGCCAACCCTATCCGCTGTCGCAGTCGCTGAGCAGCGGTCAGACGGTGGAAATCATCACCGCACCGGGTGCCCGGCCAAACGCCGCCTGGCTGAACTTTGTCGTCAGCTCGAAAGCGCGCGCCAAAATCCGCCAGATGCTGAAAAACCTCAAGCGCGATGACTCGGTCGGCCTCGGCCGCCGCTTGCTGAACCATGCGTTGGGCGGCAGCCGCAAACTGGCAGAAATTCCACCGGAAAATATCCAGCACGAGCTGGATCGCATGAAGCTGGCGACCCTGGACGATCTGCTGGCTGAAATCGGCCTCGGCAATGCCATGAGCGTGGTGGTGGCGAAAAACCTGCAGGGTGACCAATCCAACCTGGGCACCTCCTCCGGGGTTCGTAACCTGGCGATCAAGGGCGCAGACGGCGTGCTGATCACCTTCGCCAAATGCTGCCGACCTATTCCGGGCGACCCGATCATTGCCCACGTCAGCCCGGGCAAAGGGCTGGTGATCCACCATGAATCCTGCCGAAACATCCGCGGCTACCAGAAAGAGCCTGAGAAATTCATGGCGGTAGAGTGGGATAAGGACATCGAGCAGGAGTTCATCGCCGAGATCAAAGTGGACATGTTTAACCATCAGGGCGCGCTGGCCAACCTGACGGCGGCCATCAACGCGGCCGAGTCCAATATTCAGAGCCTGAATACCGAAGAGAAAGACGGCCGGGTTTATAGCGCCTTTATCCGCCTGACCACCCGCGATCGCATCCATCTGGCAAATATTATGCGTAAAATCCGTATCATGCCGGATGTGATTAAAGTTAACCGTAACCGAAATTAGCGCCTATGAGCCCTGAACGCTATGCGCGGATTTGTGAAATGCTGGCAACCCGGCAGCCGGATCTGACGGTCTGCCTGGAACAGGTACACAAACCGCATAACGTCTCCGCCATTATCCGCACCGCCGACGCCGTCGGCGTGCATCAGGTGCATGCCGTGTGGCCGACCTCACGCATGCGTACCCTGGTTTCCTCCGCTGCCGGCAGCAACAGCTGGGTCAACGTAAAAACCCACCGCACCATCTCTGATGCAGTGACCCACCTGAAAGATCAAGGTATGCAAATTCTGGCGACCCACCTTTCCGCCCGCGCGGTTGATTTCCGCGAGGTGGATTACACCCGCCCAACCTGCGTGCTGCTGGGCCAGGAAAAAACCGGTATCACCGAAGAAGCGCTGGCCCTGGCCGACCAGGACATCATCATTCCGATGATCGGCATGGTGCAATCCCTCAACGTGTCGGTCGCCTCCGCCTTGATCTTGTACGAAGCGCAGCGCCAACGCCACAACGCCGGCATGTACCTGCGCACCCGCAGCGCGCTGGACGAAGAAGAACAACAACGCCTGCTGTTCGAGGGCGGCTACCCGGTGCTGGCCAACGTCGCCAAGCGCAAAGGGCTGCCGCGCCCGCAGATTGACCAACAGGGCCAGGTGGTCGCCGATGCAGAATGGTGGGCAACCATGCAGGCAACGGTACGCCGATGAAAGGCCGCCTGCTGGACGCCGTCCCTCTCACCACGCTTTCCGGGGTTGGAGCCAGCCAGGCGGGCAAGCTGGCCAAAATTGGCCTGGAAACCATTCAGGACCTGCTGCTGCATCTCCCGCTGCGTTATGAAGACCGTACTCGTCTCTATCCGATCAACGATCTGCTGCCGGGCATTTTTGCCACGGTGGAAGGCGAAGTGCTGCGCAGCGATATCAGTTTTGGCCGTCGGCGTATGCTGACCTGCCAAATCAGCGACGGTACCGGCTTGCTCACCATGCGTTTCTTTAACTTCAACGCAGCGATGAAAAACAGCCTGGCCGCAGGCCGGCGCGTGACCGCTTACGGTGAGATCAAACGCGGTAACCACGGCGCAGAAATCATCCACCCGGAATACCGCATTCAGGGGGAAAGCAGCGAGGTTGAGCTGCAAGAATCACTGACGCCGGTTTATCCGACCACCGAAGGCATCAGGCAGGCCACACTGCGCAAGCTGACCGATCAGGCGCTGGAGCTGCTGGACACCTGCGCCATCGCCGAACTGCTGCCACCGGAACTCAGTGGCGGGCTGATGAGCCTGCCGCAGGCGCTGCACACCCTGCACCGCCCGCCGCCGGATATCCAGCTGGAAGATTTGGAACAGGGCAAGCATCCGGCGCAAAAACGCCTGATCCTGGAAGAGCTGCTGGCGCATAACCTCAGCATGCTGGCGGTACGCGCCGGCGCGCAGAGTTATCAGGCGCTGCCGCTGATGCCGGATGACCGTCTGAAACAACAATTTCTCGCCGAATTGCCGTTCTCGCCGACCGGCGCGCAAGAGCGCGTGGTGGCCGATATCGAAGCCGATATGCAAAAAGGCTTCCCGATGATGCGGCTGGTACAAGGTGATGTCGGCTCAGGCAAAACGCTGGTAGCAGCGCTGGCGGCGCTGCGCGCCATCGCCCACGGCAAACAGGTGGCATTGATGGCGCCCACCGAGCTGCTGGCCGAACAACACGCCAATAACTTCCGCCAGTGGTTTGAACCGCTGGGGCTTGAAGTCGGCTGGCTGGCCGGCAAGCAAAAAGGCAAGGCACGCATTGCTCAGCAGGAAGCGATCGCCAGCGGAAAAGTGTCGATGGTGGTCGGTACGCACGCCATCTTCCAGGAACAGGTACAGTTTTCCGGCCTGGCGCTGGTGATCATCGACGAACAGCACCGGTTTGGCGTGCACCAACGGCTGGCTCTATGGGAAAAGGGCGAGGAGCAAGGCTTCCATGCCCACCAGTTGATCATGACCGCCACGCCAATCCCACGCACGCTGGCAATGACCGCCTATGCCGATCTCGATACCTCGGTGATCGACGAACTGCCGCCAGGCAGGACACCGGTCACCACCGTCGCCATTCCTGACACCCGGCGCGCCGATATTATCCAGCGGGTAAAAAGCGCCTGTATGGAAGAAGGCCGGCAGGCGTACTGGGTCTGTACGTTGATCGAGGAGTCGGAGTTGCTGGAAGCGCAGGCGGCAGAAGCCACCTGGGAAGAGTTGAAGACTGCACTGCCCGAACTGAAAGTCGCTCTGGTTCACGGCCGCATGAAAGCGCAGGAAAAGCAGGCGGTAATGCAGGCCTTTAAACAGGGTGAGTTACAGCTGTTGGTGGCAACCACCGTGATCGAAGTGGGCGTCGACGTACCGAACGCCAGCCTGATGATCATCGAAAACCCGGAGCGGCTTGGATTGGCGCAACTGCATCAGTTGCGCGGCCGCGTTGGCCGTGGCGCTGTGGCATCGCATTGCGTGCTGTTGTACAAAACCCCGCTGAGTAAAACTGCGCAGAAACGTCTGCAGGTTCTGCGCGACAGTAACGATGGCTTTGTGATTGCCCAGCGCGATCTGGAAATTCGTGGCCCAGGCGAGCTGCTTGGGACGCGCCAGACCGGCAGTGCGGAGTTCAAGGTGGCCGACTTGCTGCGCGACCAGGCGATGATACCGGAAGTGCAACGCGTCGCCCGTCATATTCACCAGCAGTACCCGGAACATGCCCGCGCCCTGATTGAACGCTGGCTACCGGAGAAAGCGCGCTACTCCAACGCCTGACCCTCAGCCATAGACAAGGGCGCCAATGGCGCCCTTGCTTACCTCTCGAACGTTATTCAGCCCACCGCCGGGAATACCGGCAACAGCAGATACAGCTTAATCACGATCGCGTTGGCGATATCGATAAAGAACGCCCCCACCATCGGCACCACCAGAAACGCCAGATGCGAGGGACCGAAGCGATCGGTAATCGCCTGCATATTGGCGATCGCCGTTGGCGTAGCGCCCATGCCAAAACCACAGTGGCCCGCAGCCAGTACCGCCGCATCGTAGTTTTTACCCATCACCCGGTAAGTGACGAAAATCGCGTAGAGCGCCATCACCAGTGTCTGCACAGCCAGAATGGCCAGCATCGGCAGCGCCAGCGACGCCAACTCCCACAGGCGCAGGCTCATCAGCGCCATGGCCAGAAACAGTGACAGGCTGACGTTCCCCAGCACCGACACCGCCCGTTCGAACACGGTGTAAAAACCGCTGAACGCCAGCGTATTGCTGAGGATCACGCCGACAAACAACACGCAAACAAAGTTTGGCAATTCAAACACCGTGCCATTCAACAGACCGGCAATAAACTGGCCCAGGCTCAAGCAGATGGCGATCATCGCGATAGTTTCGATCATCACCAAGGACGTGATCAGTCGACCGCTTTCCGGCTTTTCAAAACCGCTCGGTTGCACGCTATCTTCCGGTGTGCCCTCCGGCGTAGAGGAGTGTTTCACCAGGTAACGCGCCACCGGACCACCGATCAGGCCGCCCAGCACCAGGCCGAAAGTCGCACAGGCCATCGCCACTTCGGTCGCGTTTTCAAACCCATAGCGTTCGATAAACAGCTTGCTCCAGGCTGCGCCGGTACCATGACCGCCGGATAGCGTAATTGAACCGGCGATCAGGCCCATCAGCGGATCCAAGCCCAGTATTTTCGCCATGCCGATGCCAATGGCGTTCTGCACCAGCAGCAGGCCCAGCACCACAAACAGGAACACCATTAGCGCTCTGCCACCCGCGCGCAACCGCGCCAGGTTGGCATTCAGGCCGATGGTGGCGAAGAAGGCCAGCATCAACGGGTCTTTCAGCGACATATCGAAGCTGATTTCCCAGTTAGCGAACTTTTTCAGGGCTAACAACAAGAGCGCCACCAGCAACCCACCGGCGACAGGTGCGGGAATAGTGTATTTTCGCAACAGCGGAATGCTTGTGACGCATTTGCCCCCAAGGAGCAAAACCAGCGTTGCCGCGACTAACGTGCCATAAGTATCAAGATGAAACATCCGGGTACTCCCTGTAACGGAAAAGATCCAATAAGAAATAATAAGTTATAGAAAACCGCTTAGTTTTTAAAACTTGATGAGGGTGGGATTAGAAGTAAAAAATGCTGAGAAGACAAGAAAAAATGAACAAAAATACGACATAAGCATTGATAACCCCGACGTAATATTAGGGCGCAACCGTTTGCTTTTGCGGGGTGGATCATTAAAATGCCTGCTTTGCCGTTTCTGGAAATGTCACATCATGACCATGCCATCCACCGAGCTTGATGCCGTGCAAAAAGCCGCCGTAACGCCCCACACCAGTGAACTGATTTATCGCCTGGAAGACCGCCCGCCGCTGCCGCAAACGCTGTTTGCCGCCGGTCAGCATCTGCTGGCGATGTTCGTGGCGGTCATCACCCCGGCTCTGTTGATCTGTCAGGCGCTCGGTCTGCCGGCACAGGATACTCAGCACATTATCAGCATGTCTTTGTTTGCCTCCGGTCTGGCCTCCATTCTGCAAATTAAAACCTGGGGACCCGTCGGTTCCGGCCTGCTGTCGATTCAGGGCACCAGTTTCAACTTTGTTTCGCCACTGATTATGGGCGGGCTGGCGCTGAAGAACGGCGGTGCCGACGTCCCCACCATGATGGCCGCGCTATTCGGCACGCTGATGGTCGCTTCCTGCACCGAGATCTTGCTTTCCCGCGTGCTGCACCTGGCGCGACGCATCATCACCCCGCTGGTCTCCGGCATTGTGGTGATGATTATCGGGTTGTCGCTGATTCAGGTTGGGCTGACCTCCATCGGCGGCGGCTATGCCGCGATGAGCGGAGGCAGCTTCGGCGCACCGAAAAATCTGCTGCTGGCCGGCGCGGTATTGGCGGTGATTATTCTGCTTAACCGCCAGCGCAACCCGTACCTGCGCGTCGCCTCGCTGGTGATCGCCATGGCGGTCGGCTACCTGCTGGCCTGGGCGATGGACATGCTGCCGGCAAGCCAACCGGCTCCGCAAACGGCGGCAGTCACCCTGCCGATCCCGCTGTATTATGGCCTGGGCTTTGACTGGAGCCTGCTGCTGCCACTGATGCTGATCTTTATGGTTACCTCGCTGGAAACCATCGGCGACATCACCGCCACCTCAGACGTGTCGGAACAGCCGGTCAGCGGCCCGCTGTATATGAAGCGCCTGAAGGGCGGCGTGCTGGCCAACGGCCTGAACTCGATGCTGTCGGCGGTGTTCAACACCTTCCCCAACTCCTGTTTTGGTCAGAACAACGGCGTGATCCAATTGACCGGGGTTGCCAGCCGTTACGTCGGTTTTGTGGTGGCGCTGATGCTGATCGCGCTGGGTTTGTTCCCGGCAGTGGCCAATTTCGTGCAACATATTCCTGAGCCGGTGCTTGGCGGTGCTACCCTGGTAATGTTCGGTACCATCGCCGCCTCCGGCGTGCGTATCGTGTCACGCGAAAGGCTGAACCGCCGCGCGATCATGATCATGGCGCTGTCGCTGGCCGTCGGCATGGGCGTTTCTCAGCAACCGCTGATCCTGCAGTTCGCGCCCGACTGGCTGAAAACCCTGCTCTCCTCAGGCATTGCCGCCGGCGGCATCACCGCCATCGTGCTCAACCTGGTGTTCCCGCACGAACACGAGAAGCCATAATCCGCCGCACTGCCTGCCACAAACGGCCGCTTGCGGCCGTTTTTTATTGCCTATCAGACCATTGCACTTGAGATGCCCGGCCAATTGCGGCATAAACAGGGTATCTTTTTTGACCGACGCGGATGTAGACGATGAAATTTATCGGAAAACTGTTGCTGACGTTGCTGCTGCTGGTAGTGCTTGCCATTGTGCTGTTGTACGTCGTGGGGCAAACCGGCTGGGCGGCGGGCTGGCTTAGCCGTTGGATCAGCGACAACAGCGAATATCGCCTGTCGGTGGCAAAAATCTCGCACTCATGGAATCAGCCGGGCCAAATCAGCCTGGAAGACGTCCAACTGGCCAAAAATAACCAGCCGCAGGCGTTGGTCGCCAAACGGGTAGATCTCGGCCTGAGCCTGCGCCAAATCACTGAACCGCGCTACTTTCACAGCGTAACGCTGCGCGACGGCACGCTTACCGTTCAGCCGCAAGCCGCGATACTGCCGGTGCAGGCCGATGTGTTGCAGTTGAGCAATATGGCGCTGCAGTCCAGCGATGAAACTTGGCAGCTCAATGCGCAGCAGGTCAATGCCGGCATTACGCCCTGGCAACCCAAAGCCGGCCATCCTCTGGGAGAAAACAATCAGTTCCAGTTCAGCGCCGGCTCGATGACGCTGAACGGTATCCCGGCTTCGCAGGTGCTGGTACAGGGTGAACTTAAGCAGAACCAGCTGAAACTCAACAACTTCGGTGCCGATCTGGCTCAGGGTGACCTGACCGGGGTTGCCAGCCGCGCCGCCGACGGCAGTTGGCAGGTGGAACGCCTGCGGCTGAGCGGTGTGCGCATGCAAACTCCGCTGACGCTGGCCGAATTCTGGCAACGCTTTACCGCCCTGCCACCGGTCACTCTCAAACGTTTTGATCTGATCGACGCACGACTGGAAGGCAAAGAGTGGGCGTTCAACGATCTCGATCTGTCGCTGCAGAACATCACCTTCCAGCAGGGCGACTGGCGCAGCGAGGACGGTTCGCTGAACTTCAACGCCAGCGATCTGATCAATGGGGGTTTCCACCTGATCGACCCGATCATGAATATGCGGCTTTCACCGGCCGGTATCGCCATTCAGCAGTTCACCAGCCGCTGGGAAGGCGGATTGTTGCGCACCTCCGGCAACTGGCTGCGCGCCAACAATCGCCTGCAACTGGACGAAGTGGCCGTCGCCGCACTGGAATACACTTTACCTTCAGATTGGCGCGCACTGTGGCTGAAACCGCTGCCGCACTGGCTGGCGGAGGTTTACGTCAACAAGCTGACCACCAATCGCAACCTGATCATCGATATTAATCCGGACTTCCCGTTCCAGATCACCGCACTGGACGGCTACGGCGGTAACCTGCTGTTGGCACGTGACCACCAGTGGGGCATTTGGTCCGGCACGCTGAACCTGAACGGCAGCGAAGCCACCTTCAACAAGATTGACGTTAGACGCCCATCGCTGGCGCTAAACGCTAACGACGGGCAGATCAACGTCACCGACCTAAGCGCCTTTATGCCAAAAGGATTACTGGAAGCCAAAGCCACGGTCGAACAGCTGCCGGGCAAACCGTTTACGCTGTCGTTGAACGGCCGCTCGGTGCCGGTGAATACTTTGCAGCAATGGGGATGGCAGCCGGTGCCGCTGGAAGGTGACGGAAATCTGCAGTTGCAGTTGAAAGGGTTGCTGAACAGCGATGGCCCGTTTAAATCTTCACTTAAGGGCGAACTGCAGGCCACCGCCGGCGATGGCCGTACGGTCGACCAACAGTTACCCTAGGCTTTCACGCCCTCTTCTCAGGGAAGAGGGCCGATAACTCAGCTTTCTATCGCCTCAGAGCCGCCCTGATCCAGGGGCGCGTCCGACTCGGCCGGCAACACCATATAAGTGCCTTCAAATATCGCGCCTTTATCGTCGTCACCGAACAGATGCACCTCCGCCTGCACCCGTGCGCGGCGGCCCCGCGCCAGACGTGCCAGATCGCCGCTCAGCGAGCTGAGATCCGCCACCGCGCGCGGTCTGCCGGTGATAGGTTTGCTGTAACGGATATGCGCATCTGCCAGAATAATGGTGCCGCCCAGATGGCGCTCACGCAGCAGCAGCCAGATAAGCCCCCAGGCGGTCAGCGTGGCCAGAGAGAACAGGCTGCCGGCAAACAGCGTATGATGCGGGTTCTGATTGCCAATCTCCGGCATGGTGGTGACGAAACGCTGGCCGGTATACTGGCTGATGCGCACCCCCATTTTCTCGCTGAGCGGGATATGATCGTACCAGGCCTGCTGCAGCTGGCCGCACCAATCGGGGCGATGCAGAATATCGTCCAGCGTGGCCACCGGCTTAATCATCAGGAAGTGTCGGATTGGGGTGGTTTGCGGCGCGGTAATCTCGCCCTGATTGACGAAACCCAGCTTGGCAAAGAACTCCACCGCATCCTCACGGGCGCTACACACCACCCGCTTTACCCCTTCCTGACGTGCCACGGACTCCAGCGTCATCGCCACCAGCGTGCCGAGGCCTTTGTCCTGCACCGTAGGGTCTACCGCCATAAAGCGGATCGCCGCCTCGTTGTCGGCATTGATATACAGCCGCCCGATAGCGACAATTTTACCGCTCTCATCCACCACCATCTGGTGGTGCGCCATGGCGTCGTAGGCATCCTTTTCCGAACCCACCGGTTGGTGCAATGGCTTGCGCAGCATTTCCCAACGAAACTGGTAATAATCCTTCAGCTCTTGTTCTGTTACGGGTACTCGTAGGTGATACATAGACGCCTTCTCTCTCAAAATACTTAGACTTGAAGCCAAAACGTCACCGGCCCGTCGTTCACCAGCGCCACTTGCATGTCGGCGGCGAACTCCCCGGTCTGTGTTTCTACGCCGCGTTCGCGGCACTGGCCAACAAAATATTGATACAACCGATCGGCCTCCTGCGGTACTGCACCACGTGAGAAACTCGGGCGCATGCCTTTTTGGGTATCGGCCACCAGCGTGAACTGCGAAACCACCAACAGGCTGCCTCCCGCCTGCTGGACATTGAGATTCATCTTGTCATTCTCGTCGCCAAAGATGCGATACCCCAGCACGCGTTCACACAGGCGCACGGCTTTTTGCTCGTTATCGTCCTGCTCCACGCCCAATAACACTAACAAACCGGGGCCAATCTTGCCTACCGTCTCTCCCTTGACCGTGACGCTGGCGTTTAACACCCGTTGTATTAACGCAATCATAACTGCCCTTCTTGTGTCTGATCCTGTTGCTCCGTCTTTCGCCGGCGATAGTCACGGTATTCCCCGAGGGTAACGGTGATTTCCGCGCCGAGTAACACGATACACCAGCTCCAGTAGACCCACAGGAATAAAATCGGGATCACCGCCAGCACGCCGTATATCAGCTGATAAGACGGGAACATGGTGATATACAGCGCAAAGCCCTTCTTGCCGAGCTCAAACAATACCCCGGCCACCAGCGCGCCGATCAGCGCATCTTTGGGCGGCACACGCACCGTCGGCACGATGCAATACAGCAGCCAGAACGATACCCACGACAGAATTAACGGGAAAATTCGCAGTACCTGATCCACCAGGCTGTTCACACCGGTCTGCGCCAGCCAATTGAGCGACAGCAGATAGGAGCTGATAGCCATGCTGGCACCTACCAACAGCGGCCCCAGAGTCAGCACCATCCAATACACCGCAAACGAAAATACGATTGGCCGTTTGTTCTTGCTGCGCCAGATAGTATTCAGCACGCTGTCCACCGAGGAGATCAGCAGCAGCGCGGTGACAATCAGCCCGCAGGTACCGACGGCGGTCATTTTGTTGGAGTTGGCGACAAACTGCTCCAGATAACTTTGGATCACGTTGCCGGCGGCAGGCATGAAATTAGAGAAGATAAAACTTTTCAACTGGACGCTGATGTCGGAAAACATCGGGAACGCGGCAAACAGCGCGAACACCACGGTAATCAGCGGCACCAGCGACAGCAGGGAAACATAAGCCAGATGGCCCGCCAGCATGGTCAGACCATCGTTATCGACGCGTTGGAACAGCAGCCGCCCGAAGGTGACGCTGGGTTTGATCGCAGAAGACAACTTTTTACGGCGGAAAAACGACATGGTCACTCCTTGATGTCAGTTTGTACGCCTTAAGCTTAACCCTTCGCGGTCATTGGGCAAAATAAGCCGGCACCACGTTACGATCGGTCACGTGCACCGTTTTGATTCCCAGCGCCTGTGCGGCGGCGACGTTATCCGGATGATCGTCGAAGAACACTGCGGCTTCCGGCGGCGTATTTTCGGCGCTGAGTACGTGCAGATAGATGTTGGCGTCCGGTTTGCGCATGCCGATGTCCTGAGACAGATACAGATGATCGGCGGCCTCGGCCACTTCCGGATAATGCTGCGGCCAATAGTTGCAGTGCAGACGATTGGTGTTCGACAACACCACCACCCGGTGACCTTCGCTGCGCAGGCGCTTCATGATATCGATCACCTCCGGACGCAGGGCGACAAACACCGCCTGCCAGCCGGTAGCGAACTGCTCAAAACTGAGGGCGATACCCATTTCATCACTTAGCCGTTCGGCAAAATCTTCGTCGCTGATTTCACCGCGCTCATGCTGCTGGAACAACTCACCCAGGGTGAAACGCTCGGACAATACCGCCAGCGGCGTGCCACTCAAATTGCTCCATACACCCAGTACACGTTTGAAATCGATATCGACAATCACATTACCTAAATCAAAGATATACAACATAGTCCTCTCCTGATGGGCCGGTGAGATTTCACTGTAGCGGGAAAAGGGGGGGCTGAACAGAGAGCCGACAGAAAAGCGCATAGCGCACGGCAGAAATGGGGAAAGGCAGAGGAAAAAACTCAGGGCGCAGAGCGCGCCCTAAGCATAGAACACTCAATCAGCGATTAAGCGTCTTTAGGACCGCGGCTTGCACGCTTACGATCGTTTTCCGTCAGGTGACGTTTACGAATACGTACGGACGTTGGCGTTACTTCTACCAGTTCGTCATCATCGATGAATTCCAGAGCTTGCTCCAGAGACATCTTGATAGCCGGAACCAGAGTAGTGGCTTCGTCAGTACCGGAAGCACGCATGTTGGTCAGCTTCTTACCGGTCAGGCAGTTTACGGTCAGGTCGTTGGAACGTGAGTGAATACCGATGATCTGGCCTTCATACACTTCCGCACCGTGACCCAGGAACAGCTTGCCGCGATCTTGCAGGCCGAACAGGGCGAACGCTACCGCTTTACCCTGGCCGTTGGAGATCAGCACGCCGTTCTGACGCTGGCCGATTTCGCCCTGGCGTACATCGTCGTAGTGGCTGAAGGTGGAGTACAGCAGACCGGTACCGGAAGTCATGGTCATGAACTCGGTACGGAAGCCGATCAGGCCACGCGCAGGGATCAGGTAATCCAGGCGAATACGACCTTTGCCGTCTGGGATCATGTCCTTAACGTCACCTTTGCGCTCACCCATGGCTTGCATGACTGAACCCTGGTGCTGTTCTTCGATATCCAGCGTCACGTTCTCGAACGGCTCTTGCATGCGGCCATCGATTTTACGGTTGATAACTTTAGGACGGGAAACCGCCAGCTCGAAACCTTCGCGACGCATGTTTTCGATCAGAACCGACAGGTGAAGTTCACCACGGCCCGATACGCGGAATGCGTCAGCATCTTCGGTTTCTTCAACGCGCAGTGCCACGTTGTGCACCAGCTCTTTGTTCAGACGGTCGAGGATCTGACGTGAAGTCACGTACTTGCCTTCTTTACCGCAGAACGGAGAGGTGTTGACGTTGAAGTACATGGTGACGGTAGGTTCATCAACAGACAGCGCCGGCAGCGCTTCAACGGCGTTGGTGTCGCAGATGGTGTCAGAGATGTTCAACTCGCCCAGACCGGTGATAGCGATGATGTCGCCGGCTTCAGCCACGGCAGCTTCGATACGTTCCAGACCCATGTGGGTCAGAACCTTAGCGACTTTACCGTTACGGGTTTTGCCTTCGCTATCAATGATAGTGATCTGCTGGTTAGGTTTAACCTTACCGCGCTTGATACGGCCGATACCGATAACGCCAACGTAGTTGTTGTAGTCCAGCTGAGAGATCTGCATCTGGAACGGCGCTTCGAGCTCAACCTGCGGCGCAGACACGTGGTCTACGATCGCCTGATACAGCGGGGTCATGTCTTCCGCCATCTCGTTGTGGTCGGTGCCCGCGATACCCATCAATGCAGAAGCATAGATGATTGGGAAGTCGAGCTGCTCATCGGTCGCGTCGAGGTTAACGAACAGGTCGAAGACCTGATCGACAACCCAGTCAGGACGTGCGCCCGGACGGTCAACCTTGTTGATTACCACGATCGGCTTCAGACCATTAGCGAAGGCTTTTTTGGTCACGAAGCGGGTTTGCGGCATTGGGCCATCCATTGCATCCACAACCAGCAGCACCGAGTCAACCATTGACATCACACGCTCAACCTCGCCGCCGAAGTCGGCGTGTCCTGGGGTATCCACGATGTTGATGCGGTAGTCTTTCCAATTAATGGCGGTGTTTTTTGCGAGGATGGTAATCCCACGCTCTTTCTCCAAATCGTTGGAGTCCATTACGCGTTCGGTGGCTTCTACACGCTCTCCGAAAGTACCGGATTGTTGCAGCAGCTTATCAACCAGGGTGGTTTTACCATGGTCAACGTGGGCAATAATGGCGATGTTACGCAAATTTTCGATCACAGCTTTGCCTCAGGCATTAGAAATAGCGCGCTATTGTACACGTATTAAGCGAGGTACTAAACAAGATCACAACAGTCTCTTATAAACAACTGTGTACAGGTCAGTTTGTGATCCCTTTCACGGTGCAAAAAGCAGCAGTTGGTGCACTTTTGCACCATTACAGTGCCCCACACTGCGTTATTTGCACCATATAGGTGCAATGCGTCACTGATGGTGCATACTGATTCTGTGCAAAACCCGCGCAGGAAGGCGATTAAAGCGCTTTTGCAAAGTTGGCACAGTTTTCGCTTTAGTCTATTCAAGGCAAAAACAGCCAGTTCCACAGATTCGTTCCACGACGACGACAATAATAAATCCGGGAGAGTTAAGTATGTCCGCTGAACACGTTTTGACGATGCTGAATGAGCATGAAGTGAAATTCGTAGACCTGCGTTTCACTGACACCAAGGGTAAAGAACAACACGTCACCATCCCTGCTCATCAGGTGAATGCCGACTTCTTCGAAGAAGGTAAGATGTTTGACGGCTCCTCGATCGGCGGCTGGAAAGGCATCAACGAATCTGACATGGTGCTGATGCCAGACGCCAGCACTGCGGTGCTGGATCCGTTCTTCGAAGAATCCACCCTGATTATTCGCTGCGACATTCTCGAGCCAGGCACCATGCAGGGCTACGACCGTGACCCGCGTTCCATCTCCAAGCGTGCAGAAGACTTCCTGCGCTCTTCCGGCATCGCGGATACCGTGCTGTTCGGGCCAGAGCCTGAGTTCTTCCTGTTCGACGATATCCGTTTCGGCAGCAGCATCCGTGGTTCCCACGTGGCTATCGACGATGTCGAAGGCGCATGGAACTCCGGCACCAAATACGATGGCGGCAACAAAGGCCACCGTCCGGCAGTAAAAGGCGGTTACTTCCCGGTTCCTCCGGTCGACTCTTCACAGGACATCCGTTCTACCATGTGTCTGACCATGGAAGAAATGGGTCTGGTGGTCGAAGCGCACCACCACGAAGTGGCAACCGCGGGTCAGAACGAAGTGGCAACCCGCTTCAACACCATGACCAAGAAAGCCGACGAAATCCAAATCTACAAATACGTGGTTCACAACGTGGCTCACGCATTTGGCAAAACCGCGACCTTCATGCCGAAACCTATGTTCGGTGATAACGGCTCAGGTATGCACTGCCACATGTCGCTGTCCAAGAACGGCACTAACCTGTTCGCTGGCGACAAATACGGCGGCCTGTCTGAAACTGCCCTGTTCTACATCGGCGGTATCATCAAGCACGCTAAAGCGATCAATGCCCTGGCCAACCCGACCACCAACTCTTACAAGCGTCTGGTCCCAGGCTACGAAGCGCCGGTCATGCTGGCTTACTCAGCACGTAACCGCTCCGCTTCCATCCGTATCCCAGTGGTTGCCAGCCCGAAAGCGCGCCGTATCGAAGCCCGTTTCCCGGATCCAGCGGCTAACCCGTACCTGTGCTTCGCGGCTCTGCTGATGGCAGGCCTGGATGGCGTGATTAACAAAATCCACCCTGGCGATGCCATGGACAAAAACCTGTATGACCTGCCGCCGGAAGAAGAAGCTGAAATTCCAAAAGTTGCAGGCTCTCTGGACGAAGCGCTGGCTGCACTGAGCGAAGACCGCGAGTTCCTGACCCGTGGCGGCGTATTCACCGACGACGCAATCGACGCTTACATCGACCTGCGTAAAGAAGAAATGGACCGCGTTCGCATGACGCCGCACCCGGTTGAGTTCGAACTGTACTACAGCGTTTAAGCCTTTACCGCGCCATCTGCGGATGGCGCACCAAATTTTATTTGTCGTTTTTTTGTTGCCGTGGAAACTTTCAGCCCATCTTCGGATGGGTTTTTTTCTCCACCGTATTTTCTGCAACACTATTCCATACCGCTCGCATCACGGATGGAGTAGCATAGATGCACTAAAAAGGTGCAGGAGTCTGCTGTATGGCAACTGGCAAGCTGCCCGATGCTGGGCAGATCCTCAATTCTCTCATCAACAGCATCCTGCTGTTGGATGATGATCTGGCGGTTCATTACGCCAATCCGGCAGCACAACAACTGCTGGCGCAAAGTTCCCGTAAACTTTTCGGTACACCGTTACCCGAGCTGCTCGGCTATTTCTCGCTGAATGTCGATCTGATGCGCGAGAGCCTGCGAGCCGGCCAGGGCTTTACCGATAGTGAAGTGACCCTGGTGGTTGACGGCCGTGCGCATATCCTCTCCCTGACCGCTCAGGCGCTGCCTGAAGGCTATATCCTGGTCGAGCTGGCGCCAATGGATAACCAACGCCGTCTGAGCCAGGAACAATTGCAACACGCCCAGCAGGTGGCGGCCCGCGATCTGGTCCGCGGCCTGGCGCATGAAATCAAAAATCCGCTTGGCGGCCTGCGCGGCGCTGCACAGTTGCTGGCCAAGGCACTCCCCGATCCGGCGCTGACCGAATACACCAAAGTGATCATTGAACAGGCCGATCGCCTGCGCAACCTGGTTGATCGCCTGCTGGGGCCTCAGCGGCCCGGCCAGCACATTACCCAGAGCATTCATCAGGTGGCGGAACGGGTATGCCAACTGGTGTCGCTGGAGAAACCGGACAACGTGACGCTGGTGCGCGACTATGACCCCAGCCTGCCGGAAATGGCGCACGATCCGGATCAGATAGAACAGGTGCTGCTGAACATTACCCGCAATGCCCTGCAGGCTCTGGGCGCTGAAGGTGGCACTATCACACTGCGCACCCGCACCGCGTTCCAGATCACTCTGCACGGCACTCGCTACCGATTGGCGGCACGTATCGATATCGAAGATGACGGCCCCGGTGTTCCAGCGCAGTTGCAGGACACCCTGTTCTACCCGATGGTCAGCGGCCGCGAAGGCGGCACCGGCCTGGGTTTATCCATCGCCCGTAATCTTATCGATCAGCATTGCGGAAAAATTGAATTTAACAGTTGGCCAGGACATACCGAATTCTCGGTTTACCTGCCTATTCGCCAGTGAGGTTTTCTATGCAACGAGGGATAGTCTGGATCGTCGATGACGATAGCTCCATCCGCTGGGTGCTTGAACGCGCGCTCACTGGAGCGGGTGTGAGCTGCGCCACCTTCGACAGTGGCAATGCAGTGCTGGAAGCATTGGCCACGCAAACTCCCGACGTGTTGCTGTCTGACATCCGCATGCCGGGTATGGATGGTTTAGCGTTACTCAAGCAGATCAAACAGCGCCATCCTATGCTGCCGGTCATCATAATGACCGCGCACTCGGATCTGGACGCCGCCGTCAGCGCCTATCAGCAAGGGGCGTTCGATTACCTGCCCAAGCCGTTTGATATCGACGAAGCGGTGGCGCTGGTCGAACGCGCCATCAGCCATTATCAGGAACAACAGCAGCCGGCGCGTAGCCAGCCGGCCAACGATCCGGCGGCGGACATCATCGGCGAAGCGCCGGCGATGCAGGATGTGTTTCGCATCATCGGCCGCCTTTCGCGCTCGTCGATCAGCGTGCTGATCAACGGCGAATCGGGGACTGGCAAAGAGTTGGTGGCCCATGCCTTGCATCGCCACAGCCCGCGCGCCAAATCGCCTTTTATCGCGCTGAACATGGCAGCGATCCCCAAAGACCTGATCGAATCCGAACTGTTCGGCCACGAGAAAGGCGCGTTCACCGGCGCCAATCAGATCCGTCAGGGGCGTTTTGAACAGGCCGACGGCGGTACGCTGTTCCTGGACGAAATCGGCGATATGCCGCTGGACGTGCAGACGCGCTTGCTGCGCGTGCTGGCAGACGGTCAATTCTACCGGGTCGGCGGTTATGCGCCGGTGAAGGTAGACGTGCGTATCATCGCCGCCACGCACCAAAACCTGGAGCTGCGGGTACAGGAAGGCAAATTTCGCGAGGACTTGTTCCACCGCCTGAACGTGATCCGTGTACACCTGCCGCCACTGCGCGAGCGCCGTGAGGATATCCCACGCCTGGCGCGTTACTTCCTGCAGGTAGCGGCAAAAGAGCTGGGCGTTGAAGCGAAGAATCTGCATCCGGAAACCGAAACCGCGCTGACCCGCCTGCCATGGCCAGGGAATGTGCGTCAGTTGGAAAATACCTGTCGCTGGTTAACCGTGATGGCCGCCGGACAGGAAGTGTTAATTCAGGATCTGCCGAGCGAGCTGTTTGAAACCTCCGTACCGGAAGCCGCCGGCCACAGCCTGCCGGACAGCTGGGCTACGCTGCTGGCGCAGTGGGCCGATCGCGCCCTGCGTTCCGGTCATCAAAACCTGTTGTCGGAAGCACAACCGGAGATGGAGCGTACGCTGCTCACGACCGCGCTGCGTCACACCCAGGGGCATAAGCAAGAAGCCGCCCGGCTTCTGGGTTGGGGCCGCAATACCTTAACGCGGAAATTGAAAGAGTTGGGAATGGAATAGCTTGCGTAATTGATTATAAAAAATACAATCAAGCGCACAAAAAAACGGCTATTTCAGGCTTTACAGCCTGCATGGTCGCAGTATGATCGGGTCGCACACTCTGGAGGCTCAGGATGTTGGACTCATTCATCGTATTTATTTCCCAAGGCGCAGAGCTTGGCTCTTCCGCCAGCCACACGCCGCAGGCAGCCGTTGCTGCGGTGCTGTGCGCAGCACTGATTAATTTCTTCAGTTGAAAAAGCGGCCGCATCAGCGGCCGTTTTTTTATGCATCAAATCACCCGCGAGAACTGCTGAGTGCGCGCCTGCTGACGCAGATAGAGATCAAAGCACATGCAAATATTGCGGATCAGCAAACGGCCGCGCGGGGTTACGCGAATTCCCCGTTCATCACGCTCCACCAGCCCATCGCGTTCAAACGGCGCCAACAACTGCAGGTCTTCGGCAAAGTAAGCGGCGAAGTCAATGGCGAACTGCTGTTCTATCGCGCGATAACCCAATTGGAAATTGCAGATCAGCGTTTTAATCACTTCACGCCGCAGGCAATCGTCTTCCGTCATCGTCAAGCCACGCCACAGCGCATTGCCCTGCGCCTCAACGCTGCTGTAATAGGTCTTCAGCTCTTTCTGGTTCTGCGCATAGCTGTCGCCTAACATGCTGATGGCGGAAACGCCCAACCCCAACAGATCGCTGTCGCCCTGGGTGGTGTAGCCCTGGAAGTTGCGGTGCAGCTTGCCTTCGCGCTGGGCTACCGCCAGCTCATCGTCCGGGCGAGCAAAGTGATCCATGCCGATAAACTGATAACCGGACTCGGTCAGGGAAGCGATGGTCTGTTGCAGGATATCCAGTTTCTGCTGCGCGCTTGGCAAGTCGGCGTCCTTGATCTTGCGCTGTGCGGCGAACAGACTCGGCAAATGCGCATAGTTGAACACGCTGAGGCGATCCGGGCTTAGCTCCGCCACCCGCTCCAGGGTGAAAGCAAAACTCTCCGGCGTCTGTTTTGGCAGCCCGTAAATAAGATCGATATTGGTGGAGTTAAACCCCAGCGCCTTGGCGCGGGCGATCAGGGCAAAGATAAATTCTTCATCCTGCTCACGATTAACCAGCCGCTGAACCTCTTTATCGAAGTCCTGCACCCCCATGCTCAGGCGGTTGAAACCTTCGCTGCGTAAATGATCGAGTACGTCCAGTTCAATTTCACGCGGATCAACCTCGATCGACATTTCCGCATCGGGCAAGAAATCAAAGTGTTGCCGCAGCATCGCCGTCAGTCTGCTGATTTGCGACTTACTTAGGTAGGTGGGCGTGCCGCCGCCCCAGTGCATCTGGCCAACCTTGCGCCCGGCAAACAGCGGAGCGCGCTCGGCGATTTCACGCGCCAGTACCGCCAGGTACTCATCAGCCTTGTGGGTCTGACGCGTCACCAGCTTGTTGCAGCCGCAGAAATAACAGAGTTTATGGCAGAACGGAATATGTACGTACAGTGACAACGGGCGTTCAGGATAACGCGCCGCGGCGCTTTGAAACGCCGCTTCGTCGTAGCTCTGGTTAAACTCCAGCGCCGTGGGGTATGAGGTGTAACGCGGCCCTGAATAGTTATATTTCTGGATCAGGGCCAGATCCCAGACGATTGCCTGCTCTGACATGCTCACTCCTTCCGATATTTTTTCCTACCGGGCCGGGAAATGGGCAGTTGTCTACGCTGTCTGGCCGCGGAAGCGCTGCGAAAACGCATTTTGCGTTTAGACAGCCGCCATAGTTTACCGAATAACCACAGCAGATAACACATCAAGAGTAGGGCTATTGCCAGGATCGGCCACATGGCACGTTAAAATACGTCTTTCGGGTTACCGCTTTTCAGCAGTTTCAGGATGTCTTCCTGCTTTTCTTCTTTTTCATCGTCTTCGTCGTCGCCCAGCTCAATGCCCAATTGCTCCATCAGCGCATCGATGCGATCCAGCGTCTGGTCAACGTAAGCCTGGTCTTCGGCGTTCAGCGTCGCACCGTCGTCGATACGATCCAGCAATGCATCCAAACGCTCGTCATTTTCCAGCTTCGCCAGCTCTTCTTCCGGCGACAGGCGCGGTTTGGCTGCGGCCTTCGGCTTAGGCTGCGGTTTGGCTTTTGGCTTAGCTTCAGCCACCAGCGCTACCGGCACCTTGCTGCCAATACGCGGATCTTTGACCTGCGCTTCGGCCTTGTTTTTCTGATTAGCGGACTCAACCTGAGTGCGAGAACCGGAAGCGAGACCACGGCGTTTTTTCAGGCGCTTGCGCTCACGGGCTTCCTGATCGAGCTCCACACGGCTTTTCTTTTTCGATTTCGACGTCGCCGCGCTGCTGCGTGGGGCGCGAGGTGCTTTTGATGGTTGGTTCATAGCGTACGCTCTTAGGTATGTAGATTCAGTATAGAGATGCTATACGATTGCGGCGGAATCTAGCAGAAAGCGGACAAAGAAAAAAGGCGGCAGGTTAAACCTGCCGCCTATTTCTCACCCTCTTTCGAAGGATATTCCTGCCACGCGCTCCGTGCGCACACTCAACATCCTGGTTTTTCCCTCTGCTATAAACGCATTCCCTGCTACTACGTCCTTCATCCTGAAAGGGAAATCGTCCATGGCGCAATCCGTTCGCATCCGCTCTCCCTGAGCGCGCTTCCTGCGGGCATCCAGATTGCAATAACTTCACCATCCTTATGCTGTTCACACATTCAGGTGCAAACAAGGCGTTCCTGCTGGGGTCATCCTGTCACTCATTGCACTTCCCGTGCGCTCCCTGAGATTTGTCACCCTTCCCGGATGTTCCTTACTCCTGCACAGCCTTGTGCTGCGATCTACTTTACGCGATCAAAGGTGACGCTCAAGGTATCTGCCGTGGAATGCCAACCCTCAATAACACAGAAAAATGTTAACTTTTTGTTTTTTAATAAAAAGAACAAAAATCACTTTCGAATAAAGCGACATTGCCCACTATTCGAATGGCAAATGTCTCACACGCTCAATGCGGCGTGACTGCCACGCCCTGCTGGCCCGGCGCTTAAAAACAGAGAAACACACCATTTTTGCCGCTGATGCAGTTATAATCGCCAACCAGTTAGCCATCCTCGCGGAGACGAAAAATTTTGACCAGCAAGAATTACAATTATCATGTGACCCATTTCGTCACCAGTGCGCCCGATATTCGCCATCTGCCGGGGGATGAAGGTATTGAAGTTGCGTTCGCCGGTCGCTCCAATGCCGGTAAATCCAGCGCGTTAAATACCCTGACCAATCAGAAAAGCCTGGCACGTACCAGTAAAACGCCGGGCCGTACCCAGCTCATCAACCTGTTTGAAGTGGAAGAAGGCATTCGCCTGGTCGACCTTCCGGGTTATGGCTACGCCGAAGTTCCCGAAGAGATGAAACGCAAGTGGCAGCGGGCGCTGGGTGAATACCTGCAGATGCGCAACTGCCTGAAAGGCCTGGTGGTGCTGATGGATATCCGCCACCCGCTGAAAGATCTCGACCAGCAGATGATTCAATGGGCGGTGGATGTCGGCACGCCGGTGCTGGTTCTGCTGACCAAAGCGGACAAACTGGCCTCCGGCGCGCGTAAAGCGCAGCTCAATATGGTGCGTGAAGCGGTAGTGCCGTTTATGGGCGATATCCAGGTAGAAGCCTTCTCCTCACCGAAAAAAATCGGTGTCGACAAGCTGAGCCAGAAGCTGAATACCTGGTTTAACGAGATCCCGCCGGAAGTTCTGCCGGAAGACGACGCCGCCGGCGAGTAATCTGCCGCAGGTGCCGAGATAACCGATGTGGAAACACATCGGTTTTTTTATGCCCAACTTTCAACGCCTTTGGCGTTTTCGTTATCTAATTACAGTTTTGACAAAAAACCATCATAAATTCTTATGATGACTTATTGGCAACGGCAGAGTTAGCGGGCAATAACAGAAGATCGTCAGGCAGAAAAACGCGGGGAGGAATAAGAAAAAACTATGGTTTGGCGTTGTTTTTACAATAAAAAACGCCCCAGTCAATACTGACTGGGGCGGCTAAATATTCAGCCAAATCCGATTACGTGAAGTAAAAGGTCTGAAAGATAGAACATCTTACCTCTGTACCCTACACCTGTAACTCTACATGATTTTTTCGCAGTGCAAAAGAATTTTTTGTAGTTTACTTACACAACTTAGCGCGTAATAACGGCGAGGTTGGGGAAACAATCGCCGTATCTTGTAGCTAAATTACGAAAAGTGCTTAGGTTATCACCAGTTAGCTCATCAGCGATGATGATTAACGGGTAAGCGGCCGCATTATCAATGGGCTTCATCCCAGTTGGCACCCACGCCGACGTCCACTTTCAGCGGTACCGCCAACGTCATGCTGTTTTCCATCAACTCGCGGATGCGCTGGCTGGACGCTTCAATCACTGACTCATGTATCTCGAACACCAGTTCATCGTGCACCTGCATGATCATGCGCACCAATGGCTCATCCTGACCTTGCAACCAGGCGTCCACCTCAATCATCGCGCGCTTGATGATATCGGCTGCCGTCCCCTGCATCGGGGCGTTGATCGCCGCACGTTCGGCGGCCTTGCGACGCATGCCATTACTGGAACTGACGTCCGGCAGATACAGGCGACGACCATCCAATGTGCTGACATAACCCTGTTCGGCAGCCTGTTGACGTGTGCGCTCCATATACTCCAGCACGCCCGGATAACGCTCGAAATAAAGATCCATATAGCGCTGCGCTTCGCCGCGCGGAATCCCCAACTGACGCGCCAGGCCGAATGCGCTCATGCCGTAAATCAGGCCAAAGTTGATCGCTTTGGCGCTGCGGCGCTGTTCGCCGGTCACCTTGTCCAACGGCACGCCAAACACTTCGGCTGCCGTAGCGCGGTGGATGTCTTTACCCTCGGCAAATGCCTTCAGCAGCCCCTCATCCTGCGACAGGTGGGCCATGATGCGCAGTTCAATCTGCGAATAGTCGGCCGCGACGATGCGGTAGCCTTCAGGGGCAATAAATGCCTGCCGGATGCGGCGTCCTTCGTCGTTACGCACCGGAATATTCTGCAGGTTAGGATCGCTGGAGGAGAGGCGTCCGGTGGCCGTCACCGCCTGATGGTAGGAGGTGTGCACCCGCCCGCTAAACGGGTTAATCATCAACGGCAGCTTATCGGTGTAGGTGGTTTTCAGCTTCGCCAACCCACGGTATTCCAGAATCACCTTCGGCAATGGATAATCCAGCGCCAGCTCGGCCAACACTTCTTCGTTGGTCGAGGGTGCGCCACCAGGGGTTTTCTTCAGGACCGGCAGCTTTTGCTTTTCGTACAGGATCGCCTGCAGTTGTTTGGTCGACGCCAGATTGAACGGCTCTTCCGCCAGTTCGTGCGCCTGAATTTCCAGCTCGGCCAGCCGCTTGGTCAACTCGATCGAGTGGGTGGCCAAAATACTTTGGTCAATCAGCACCCCGGTGCGCTCGATATGCGACAGAACCGGCACCAGCGGCATTTCAATCTCATTGAACACCGTCAACAGCTCGGCGCTTTCTTTCAACTGCGGCCACATCGCCAAATGCAACTGCAGCGTGACATCGGCATCTTCGGCCGCGTAAGGCGCCGCCTGCTCCAGCGCAATCTGGTTGAAGGTGAGCTGCTTTTTGCCCTTACCGGCGATCTCTTCAAAGGTAACGGTTTTATGGCCGAGATAGCGATCGGACAAACTGTCCATGTCGTGGCGACCGCCCACGCTGTCCAACACATAGGATTCCAGCATGGTGTCGAAGGCAATGCCGCGCAGGGTGATGTCGTAACGCGCCAACAAACCCATATCAAACTTCAGGTTCTGACCGACCTTCAGCGCTTTCTCGTCTTCCAGCAACGGTTTCAGCGTTGCCAGCACATAAGCGCGATCCAACTGCGCCGGCGCATCGAGATAGTCATGCGCCACCGGCAAATAAGCGGCTTCGCCCGGCGCAACGGCAAAGGACAGGCCGATCAGGTTGGCGGTCAGGGTATCCAGACCGTCGGTTTCGGTATCGAAGGCAAATACTTCGGCGTTTTTCAGCTTTTTGAGCCAATCAGCGAAAGTCTTCTCATCCAATATGGTGACGTAACCTTCTTGCGACAGCGTCGCTTCCGCAGCCACTTTTGGGGTGTCTGCCACTACGCCGGCAGGTTTCGACGCACTGGTCGCTTTCGCGCCGGTGCCTTTTTTGCCTTCCAGCCAGATGCCGGCTTCAACATCCGCCAGCCAACGTTTGAATTCGTACTGTTTGAACAACTGTTGCAGCGCGTCAACGTCCAGCGGAGAGACTTCGAGTTCTGCGCAGGAAAGATCCAGCTCGACATCGGTTTTAATCGTCGCCAGCTTATAGGAGAGATACGCCACCTCTTTGTTCTGTTCCAGCTTGGCTGCCATGGTCTTGGCGCCACGGAAGTTGAGCGTGGCGATGTTGTCCAGGTTGGCATAGAGTGCATCCAGCCCACCAAGCCCCTGTAACAGCGCCTGCGCGGTTTTCTCACCCACGCCTGGCACTCCTGGGATGTTATCCGAGGAGTCGCCCATCAGCGCCAGGAAGTCGATAATCAGCGCCGGCGGAATGCCGTACTTATCGCACACTTCTTGCGGACCAAGAATGGTGTTATTCATGGTGTTGATCAGCGTCACGTTCGGTGTGACCAACTGCGCCATATCTTTATCGCCCGTGCTGATCAACACCGCATGGCCGGCCTTTTCGGCTTCCAGAGCCAGCGTGCCGATAACGTCATCCGCTTCTACGCCAGGCGTGACCAAAAGCGGAAGGCCCATGGCCTTGACCATTTTGTGCAGTGGCTCGATTTGAGCGCGCAGATCGTCCGGCATCGGTGGCCGATGTGATTTGTACTCTGCGAACAGCTCATCGCGGAAGGTTTTTCCTTTGGCATCAAACACCACCGCAACATGGCTTGGCTGGTACTGCAACAGCAGGCTGCGCAGCATATTCAGTACGCCGTACATTGCTCCGGTCGGTTCGCCCGCGGAATTGGTCAGCGGAGGGAAAGCGTGATAAGCACGGTAGAGGTAAGAGGAACCGTCAACCAGGATTAATGGGTTTTCTGCAATCTGGGCCATAGCGTTTCTTTATCGTGATCGGACATAGCGGTAAGCATGCCATAGCTGGCCGCCTGAGACGAACCTTAGCGTGCATTACGGATGAAAATGATGTGATTATGCGAAGCGATCCGCAAGATCCTATCTGTGGATAACTTTGTGCATAGAAAAGACAACAGATTATAACTATGCATTTATCGTTATAATTGAAAATAAAATTCCTATTGAAATCACCGTGTTAAATGGTGTTATTTTGAAGAAGGGTATTTATCGACTTTTACACAATTTGTGGATATAACTTGCGCTCGATTTTAATCGCACTATTAATCAAATTTGGCAACTCAATTACCCTAGCACAAGATGAGCAAGTTGCACGAAAACGCAGCAAATGATTATTTATTCATCTATAAAAACTGTTGCTGTTAGTGAGCGCTTTCCCCCCATAATTTCTGTTAAAATATTTTTTTGTTCATGCGTATCGGCATGTAACGCTGCTCCCACCGACCATCAGCCCATAATCATGCTTAGACTGCTATCCCCTGTTATTTTTATATTTTCGGCACTGCTCGCCATTTTGGTGACCATGCTGTGTTCGATCCCCATCACATTGGCCGGTATCGTTAAGCTATTGATCCCCTATCCTGTCATCTGGCGACAGACCTCCGCCTTTGCCGATTTTATGATGTGGTGCTGGTGTCAGGGATTGTCGCTGTTATTGCGCATTAACTGGCAGCTACGTTGGGATATTGAGGGGCTGGAAGGGCTGGACCGTAAAAACTGGTATCTGCTTATCAGCAATCACGAAAGCTGGTCGGATATTGTCGTGCTGTGCGTGCTGCTCCGTAACCATATTCCCATGAATAAATACTTTCTCAAGCAACAGTTAGCCTGGGTGCCTTTTGTCGGCCTCGCCTGTTGGGCACTGGATATGCCATTTATGAAACGCTATTCGCGCGCCTATTTGCTCAAGCACCCGGAAAAACGCGGCAGGGATATCGAAGCCACACGCCGCTCCTGCGAGAAATTCCGAAAACGTCCGACCACTATCGTCAATTTTGTGGAGGGTTCCCGCTTTACTGAAGCCAAGAAAATTAAAACCCGCTCCCCCTATCGCAATTTACTGGCCCCAAAGGCCGCCGGTATTGCTTTTACGCTCAGTGCATTAGGCAGGCAGTTCGATAAAGTGTTAAATGTCACCCTGCTTTATCCGGAGAATAGCGAACGGCCTTTTAGGGATATGCTGTGCGGCCGATTAAAGCGCATTGTGGTGAGAATCGAGCTGCTGCCGATCGATGAAACCCTGCATGGCGATTACTTTAACGACAAGCTCTTTAAACGGCGTTTCCAACTGTGGCTGAATACGCTATGGCAGGAAAAAGACAGGCTGTTGGATAAGTTAAAGCGGCAATACAGTTAAAAAAAACGCCGGCTCAGCCGGCGTTCTTCACTTTCAATCTCAGTTATTTCTGCTGGCTGAGGAATTTAACCACGTCGGCGAATTGCTTCACGTAAGCATCCATCGAGCTGGTGTCCAGGCCATCATTTTTAACCATAAACTTACCGTTCACAAATACTGCCGGAACACCGCGCAGCTGCAGATCTTCCGCAGCTTTCTCCTGTTGAACCACCAGGGATTTCACCACAAAGCTGTTCCAGGCCGCATCGTAGTCTTCCGCACTCACGCCGGCTTTGACAAACACGTTACGGATATCATCAGGGGTTTGCACGGTCTGAGTTTTTTGTACGGCTTCAAACATCAGCGGGCTCACTTTATCTTCCACACCCAGCGCCATCGCAACCGCCCAGGCCTGAGTCAGCTGTTTACCCAGCGGCCCCAGAAACTCAACGTGGTATTTGGTCATTTTGGTGCCTGCAGGCAGCGCTTTTTTCACGTTCTCGGAAACGTGGTAAACCTGCTCGAACTGATAGCAGTGCGGGCAATAGAAGGAAAAGAACTCCAGCACCTGAGGTTCACCGGTCACCGGTTTGTCCAGGGTTACATACTGAGAACCATCGCTAAACTGCGCAGCCGAGGCACTGAATGCCATTACCATGCCAACGAGCGCCAACCATATTTTCTTCATAAGACTAAACTCTCCATTGTGTTAAAGCTTCAATACATTGGCATCAGCTGCAGAGGAGGTTCCTGCAACAGCTTAACCTGTTCAGTGAATGCCGCGGTCTGAGATAACCAGAAATCAGACTCCGCCATCCACGGAAAACTTTTAGGAAATGCGGGATCCTGCCAACGGCGAGCTACCCATGCCAGGTAGTACACCATTCGCATGGCACGCAAAGGTTCGATCAACGCCAACTCACTCTGATCAAACTCGGCAAACTCTGAGTAAGCCTCCAGCAAAACATCCAGCTGCATCAGGCGATCACGGCGCTCACCGTGCAACAGCATCCACAGATCCTGTACCGCCGGCCCATTGCGCGCATCGTCAAGATCAACAAACAGTGGGCCATCACGCCACAGGATATTGCCCGGGTGGCAGTCACCGTGCAAACGCCGCGGCTGCCAGTCCAGATGCCAATGGTGTTTTATCGCCTCAATCAGAGCGTCCGTCGCAGTCAGGAAGCTGTCGCGCTGTGCCTTGGGCAACAGTTTGCAGCCAGCCAGCACTTCACGCGGCGCGGTGAGATATTCTTCAATCCCCATTGTAGGACGCTCCACAAACAGGCTTTCACTGCCCACCTGATGAATACGCCCCAGGAAACGGCCAACCCACTCCAGTTGATCGAGGTTGTCTATCTCATACTGCCGCCCGCCAACGCTGGGAAATACGGTAAAAAAGAAACTGCTGTGCGTATGTAGCGTATTGCCCTGCAAGGCCAGTGGCGCAACTGCAGGGATCTCCGCCTGAGCAAGATCCCCGGCGAACTGGTGTTCTTCAATAATTTGCGCCGCACTCCAACGTTCGGGCCGGTAAAACTTCACCACGTAGCGCTTACGATCTTCGTCCATAAACTGATAGACACGGTTTTCATAGCTGTTCAGCGCCGTTAGCCCGGAATCTACACGCAGGCCAACCCCTTCCAGCGCGTCCATAATCAGGTCGGGCGACAGGGTTTGAAAATTAAAAGCGGAGTTGTTCATAACAACATTCAGTTTCATTGGGTGACAGCACAGTGCCGGGAATGAGAAATAGTAGCATTAATGACAAATTTCACGAGCACTGGTTCACCGTACCGCACAAATGCTAATCCTTTATAACGCCACGGGCGCGCAGCAAGGCCGTTTTAAAGTCTTCTTCGTAATCCTTTTTCAGCCCTGGGATCTGTTCCGTGCCGGCGCTGCCGCGCATTTTCAGATGGTAGATAAGAATATCATCACTCAGTTCAGCCAAATCCCCCTGAAAACCGGCTTCTTGCGCCAGCTTTTGCAAAAACTGAATCAGGTTGAGATCAGGATCTTCCTGCCAGGCCGGGTGTAACAGCTCAATCAGCTCGTTTACGCGGTGCGTTTTCATCGCAATACCGTCCAATAGAATGAATAAGCACACAAAGTAACAGGCTTACCAACGCAGTGAAAGAAGCAGCTTGTCAATAAAGGTAAATCCTGATGCCGCACCGGCTTTAGCGCTACAATCAGGACGTTAGCCACAATGCAGGATGAGAAATATGCACGAGGACATTACTGGCATTATTCTGGCCGGGGGACGCGCCACGCGAATGGGTGGGGAAGATAAAGGCTTGGTTCAGGTTGCCGGAATACCGTTGTATCAGCACGTGCTTGCCCGATTACAACCGCAGGTAGGCTCGATTGCCATCAGCGCCAACCGCAATCAGGCCCGTTATCAGGAAAGCGGCCTGCCGACGATCGGCGATCTGACCACCGACTTTTCCGGTCCTCTGGCCGGTATATTGGCCGGGCTGAAATACGCCGCCACTGAATGGGTGGTATTTGTTCCCTGCGATGTGCCCGATTTTCCCACCACGTTGGTCGAACAACTCTGGCAGCAAAAAGGCCCGGCTCTGGCCGCCTATGCCAGCGATGGGGAGCGGGCACATCCAACGCTGGCACTGTTGCACACCAGCTTGGTGCCCCAGTTAGCAGGCTATCTGGCTAGAGGGGATCGCAAGCTAATGCTGTTTCTGGACGCAGCAGGCGCGCGCCAGGTAACGTTCATTGGTCAGCAAGCCGCATTCCACAACCTTAATACGCGAGAAGACTGCCTGCGCTGGCAGCAGGAAAAAGGATTCCCCCATGAATAACCCCTACCCTCCTTTGCTGGGCATTGCTGCCTATAGCGGTACAGGTAAAACTACCCTGCTTAAGCAGCTAATACCGTTATTGAGACAATGGGAAATCCGCGTAGGACTGATTAAACATACGCATCATGATATGGATGTAGATACGCCAGGCAAAGACAGTTATGAATTACGTAAAGCAGGCGCCGATCAAACATTGGTCGCCAGCGATCGTCGCTGGGCACTAATGACAGAAACACCGGAGCAATTACCGCTTGATCTGCACTATCTGGCCAGCCGATTTGATCGTGACAAGGTAGATGTAATTTTAGTGGAAGGGTTTAAACACGAGCCGGTGAGTAAGATCATTCTGTATCGTGAAGATATAGGCAGGCCGCTGGAGGATATGCTGGATAAGTTTGTCATTGCCGTAGCCAGCGATCGGCCTGTTACAGGGGTTAAATCCCTGGATATTAACCAGCCAGAGGCAATAGCTGAGTTCATCGTCGAGTGGCTGAAAGGCGCAGCGTAGCTGCGCCCGGAGTTTCCTGGCCCCAAAGCAAAAAGCCCCATGCTTTCGCATGAGGCTTTCGACTTT
>NZ_JBQZFU010000009.1:0-176293 GCF_052692135.1 Serratia sp. TSA_7 | reverse complement strand
AAAGCGTTGCGCGAAACGCCGGAATACAAAGCGGAGATGCAGAAATACGGTACCGGCAGCGACCTGCAGAAGGCAGCGCAAGCGGTAACCGGGGCGCTGCAGGGGCTGGCGGGCAACAATCTGGCGGGGGCGTTGGCGGCCGGTGCCGCGCCGTATCTGGCTCTGGATAACTGAACTACGGGCCGTAAAACGAGGATCTAGGATGTTCGTCAGGCCAACGGTTTCGGTTATAGGGTGGTTGCAGAAAACGGACATGCGGACAACGAGCCAAATCATCGATTCAAGAGGAAGTTTTCGTTTACGCAGCGTGACGGTATCGGTGAGAGTCAGTGTCTGCTGAATAAACTCTGCGGGAATAAGGTCGGAGAGGGAGCGGGCAGGCTCGGCGAAGTGAAATGGATAAAGCCAAGAGCCTGTGAACGTTCCATTTTAAAAGGGGCCATGCATGATGAACATGGGCCCTTTTACACCAGCCACCGGTCGGCATTACCCGTCATGGCGTATTTTTTGATAAAGAATTAAATTAGCGACACTGTGGCAGAATTTTCTTCAAAAAAACGTTGGCGCACAGTTTTGCATTGACCTGAGATTGGTTGTCACCCTGTTGTACATTATTATTGCCTTTGGCGACGTTAACGCCGACGCCATTGCCTTTTGCGTCAACATCGTTGGTGCGAACGAGATTGCCTGAAGCATCAACGGTATAGCCACCAGGCGCCAGAGTTTGCCCGTTAACAGAGACGCCAGCCAGTGACAGGCTGGAGAATAAGAGTAGCGTACTGGCTAAAATCATAGCGGTTTTTTGCATGGGAAATCCTTTTTCAAATAGAGGTTGTAATTGCAGAATTGCACTTATTACTCTATCGCTACATTTTTCTTTGAGCAAGGGGATATGATTTATGGTTAAAGTAATTAATATAATTATGGTGGATTGGTTTTTAATTATTAATAATTAAACTGAATGATTTATATGGATATATAAAATATTTTATGAGTAATTAAATTGTTTTAATCATGCTTATCTATTTAAAATATAAAAGACATTATTCATGCCAGTAGTAGGTGAAAGAGTGACTTTTCTGATGTGGCGATTTTGCCCGTTATCCGTAGCCCGAGATGCACTCCTATCACCCCGAGCTGTAATGCAGCAAGAAAATAAGGCCCAGATCCTTAATCTGCTTCCCCAATCCTCTCCAGCGCATCCACCACCAAATCCCAGAACCTGTCTTGATCCAGCGTTACCGCGACCTGCGTGTGGCAGTCCGGCGGCGGCGGGGCGCGAAAATCGGCCACGGTCATGCCCAGCGTCAGGGTACCGGTCAGTTCGATATCCACCGGCACCTTACGCACCGTCATCACTTCAGGGTCGATCACGTAGGCGACCGCGCAAGGGTCATGTACCGGCGGTGCGCTAAATCCCTGCGCCTGTTGGTACATCTTGCCGAAGAACGCGAGCAGCTCGCCGACGAATTTCGCCGGCCCGGTACCTATGGCGGCAATGCGTTCGCACACCTCCGGCGTGGCGAGCGCCTGATGGGTCAGGTCCAGCCCGACCATGGTCAGCGGCCACTTTTCATTAAACACGATGTGCGCCGCTTCAGGGTCTATCTTGATATTGAATTCCGCCACCGCGCTCCAGTTGCCCACGTGATAGCCGCCGCCCATCAGCACCACTTCCTTTACCCGCTCGGCGATGCGCGGTTCTTTGCGCACCGCCATGGCAATGTTGGTCAGGCCGCCGGTCGGCACCAGCGTCACGCTACCCGGCGGATGCGCCATCAGCGTATCGATGATCAAGTCCACCGCATGGCGTGGCTCCAGCGTCAGGGTCGGTTCCGGCAGCGCCGGGCCGTCAAGGCCGGACTCACCGTGAATATCGGGCGCTACCTCAATCTGCCGCACCAGCGGGCGCGGGCAGCCGGCGGCAAAGGGGACGCCGGTGATATTGGCGATACGCGCGACGGCCAGCGCGTTGCGGGTGACCTTATCCAGCGTCTGGTTGCCGACCACGGTGGTCACCGCCAGCAGTTCGATCTGCGGGTTGCCCCAGGCCAGCAGTAAGGCGATGGCGTCGTCATGCCCAGGGTCGCAATCCAGTATGATTTTTTTCATTTTTATTCCCGATGCAGAGGAGAGGTGCCCGCAGCATAGCGCAGCGTTGCAGAGCGGAGTAATGCCGATGGTGCTTTTGTTAATCGCATCAAAGCATTGCCAATGTTGCGGTGTAATTAAACGTAAATCCCCTCGCCGGCGCTTTACCCTGGAGTGGAGTCCATGGTTTACATTGCTGCTTAGTGCAACACAGAAAAGGGGGGAAATCATGACAAAGAACGGATGGGCGCTGGCTGCCGTGCTGGCGGCAATGGGATTATGGACGCTGCTGGCCTGGGGCGTCTCCGGCGTGCTGGCCTGGTTACCTGCACTGGTGGGCTTGGCGGAGAACGGCTCGGCGCAGTTGGCACCCCAGTTTACCGGCTTGCTCAGCCTGGTGCCGCAGGCGCTGCTGGAGGGCTGGTTGCCGATGCTGCAAGAACTGGGGCGCTGGCTGGCCGGCTCTTTCCCGTTGTTGCTCACCTGGGCGGGCTACGCCGTTTGGTTAATCTGGGGGCTGGGCATGCTGGCGCTGTTGCTGCTTGGCGCTCTGGCGCGCCGTTTTCTGCTCAGCGGTAGCCCTGATAGACTTCCGCCACGCGCTTGAAGTACTCCGTCAGGTAATCGATGCACACCTGCACCTTAAGCGGCAGCTTGTCTTTCTCGGTGTACAGGGCGTATACCGGGCGAGGATCCGAGTGATAGCTTTTGAACAGGATCTCGATCTCGCCGCGTTTGATCTCTTCGATCACCCACATCAGCGGTGCGTAGGCGATGCCGGCCCCGGCTTTCAGCCAGCGGATCATGGTTTGCGAATCGTTGGTGACAAAGCGCCCTTGCGGCGAGATGCGCGTGGTGATGCCTTCGGGGGCTATCAGTTCGAATTCGCTGTCCGGCCGCACGCTGTATTCCAGCCAGGAAAAGTTGACCATGTCGCTGGGTTTCTGCGGCGTGCCGTGCTGGCTGAGGTAACTTTTAGCGGCGCATATCACCATCGGCATTGAACCGAGGCGTTTGGAGAACAGGCTGGAATCTTGCAGCGCGCCGGTGCGGATCACCACGTCCAGCCCGTCGGCAATCAGGTCCGGCGCCGGAATACCGGTCACCAGGTTCACCGTCAGACCGGGATATTCCTTCAGCATATCGGCAGTCATGGTCGCCAGCACGTTTTGCGCCATGGTGGACGAACTGCCGATGCGCAGCGTGCCGGTCGGCGTATTGTTAAACGCGTACAGCTGCTCGTGCACCTCGCTCACTTCCTGCAGCATGCGGCGGCAGCCCTGATAGTAAATTTTCCCGGCTTCCGTCAGGCCAATGCGGCGCGTGCTGCGGTTGAGCAGCTTGACCTGCAGCTCATTCTCCAGTTTGGAGACGGTCTGGCTGATAGATGAAACGCTCATATCAAGCTGGCGCGCAGCCGCCGTAAACGACCCGCATTCAACGACTTTTGCGAACACCGACATCCGTTTTAGTCTTTCCATTATTCACTCTGGCTTAAAAGTGATTTAGATCACAGATTGTTGATAGGTTGATAGTAAGCACGCTAATATAAACCGGTCGGGTGGAAAGACCTTACCAACGCGTGAGTGCGGTCGGCAGAGCAGCTTTGGCCGATCCCTCCGATATCCTCGCAATCCCTATCGCGGATGTATGCCCCTGAGTTTATCCTTTTTTCAGGTTCCTGACCTGTCTGGGCCGAAATTTGTGGTGCGCGTCAGCTAACATGTAAAGAGAATGTGAATGAGAAGAAAGGGTAACGCCCGGTGCAGTGAACAATAAGGAAAAATGGATGAGTTTGCTTCCGGTTATGGTCATCTTCGGACTGTCGTTTCCCCCGGTATTTTTTGAGTTGCTGGTATCGCTGGCGCTGTTTTTCTTGCTGCGCCGCCTGCTGCAACCCACCGGGATTTACGATTTTGTCTGGCATCCGGCGCTGTTTAATACCGCGCTGTATTGCTGTCTGTTCTATCTGATTTCACGTCTTTTCGTTTGAGGTCGCTGTGAAAAATTTCTCAATAAAAATAGTTCGAATCGCGATCACTTTGTTTCTGGTCCTGTTAGCGATCGTCGCCATATTCAAAGCCTGGGTGTTCTACACCGAATCCCCCTGGACGCGTGACGCCAAGTTTACCGCCGACGTAGTGGCGATAGCGCCGGACGTCACCGGCCTGCTGACCGATGTACCGGTGGTGGATAACCAACTGGTGAAAAAAGGACAGGTGCTATTTGTTATCGACCGGCCGCGCTATGAGCAGGCCTTGGCGGAAGCCAGCGCCGACGTTGCCTATTACCAGACGCTGGCGGCGGAGAAAAAACGTGAAGCCGGCCGCCGGGTGCGTTTGGGCGTGCAGGCGATGTCGCAAGAAGAGATCGATCAGGCCAACAACGTGCTGCAAACCGTGCAGCATCAGTTGGCGAAAGCCGTGGCGACCCGCGAGCTGGCGCAGCTGGATCTGGAACGTACCACGGTGCGTGCGCCGGCCGACGGCTGGGTCACCAACCTGAACGTCCACAGCGGCGAATACATCACCCGCGGCTCGGTCGCCGTGGCGCTGGTGAAGAAAAACACCTTCTACATTCTGGCCTATCTGGAAGAAACCAAGCTGAATGGCCTGAACAAGGGCGACCGTGTGGAAATCACCCCGCTGGGCAGCAACCGCATCATGCACGGCACCGTCGATAGCGTGGCCGCCGCCGTGAACAACAGCAGCAGCACCGTGAACAGCAAAGGGTTGGCGTCTATCGACAGCAACCTGGAGTGGGTGCGCCTGGCGCAGCGCGTACCGGTTAAAATCCTGCTGGACGACAAAGACCAGTTGCATCCGTACCCGGCCGGCACCACCGCGACCGTGGTGATCACCGGCAAGAACGATCGCAAGGCCGACAGCGGCTCGCCTTTTGTTCGCCTGATGCATCGGCTACGTGAGTTTGGCTAATGAATAGCCCAACGTTTATTCGGCTGAGATTCGCTTTCAAGCTCAGCTTCGCGATTGTGTTTGCCCTGTTTGTCGGTTTCCACCTCAATTTGGAAACCCCGCGCTGGTCGGCGATGACCGCCGCCATCGTAGCCGCCGGCCCGGCCTTTGCGGCGGGCGGCGAGCCGTTCTCCGGCGCTATTCGCCACCGCGGCTGGTTGCGTATTATCGGTACCTTTATCGGCTGTTTCGTCGGCCTGGTGATTATTGTCTCCACCGCACGCGCACCGGTGGTGATGCTGTTGTTGTGCTGCATCTGGGCCGGGTTTTGTACCTGGATCTCTTCGCTGATCAAGGTTGAAAACTCCTACGCCTGGGGGCTTGCCGGGTATACCGCGCTGATCATCATCGTGACGACCTCCACCAGTGAAACCAACCTGCTGGAAGCGCCGCAGTTCGCCGTGGAGCGTTGCAGCGAGATTGTGCTGGGGATCGTCAGCGCGGTGCTGGCGGACCTGCTGTTCTCGCCGCGTTCGATCAAACTGGATATCGACCGGGCGGTAGACAAGCTGCTGGTGGATCAGTATTTGCTGATGCAGATGTGCGTCAGTAACGCCGAGAAAGAAGACATTGACCGCGCCTGGAGCAATCTGGTCAAAAGCACGACCGCGCTGAACGGCATGCGCAGCAACCTGATGATGGAGTCATCACGCTGGCAGAAGGTCAACCGGCGCGTGCGGGCGCTGCATACTCTGTCGCTGACGCTGATTACTCAGGCTTGCGAGACCTATCTTATCCTGCTCAATCACCCGGATGCGGTGAAGGACAATATCCGCGAACTGCTGATGGTGCCGGCGCAAACGCCGCAGGAGATCCACAAGCGCATGAAGTTGCTGCGCCAGGTGCTGACCACCAACCGCACCGACGAGACGCTGCTGACCATCACCAGTTGGGTCGGCGCGGCCACGCGTTACCTGCTGTTGGCCAAAGGCGTGCATACCAACAGCAGCATCAACGCAGTGGAAGAAGATGTGCTGAGCAGTGAAGTGGTGGTCAGACCGACCTCGGCGGAAGGGCATCACGCCATGATTAACGGCCTGCGCACCTTTGTGGCGACGACGTTTGGCAGCCTGTTGTGGCTGTGGACCGGCTGGACTTCCGGCAGCGGTTTTATGGTGATCATTGCGGTGATTACGTCGCTGGCGATGCGCACCCCGGCACCGCGCATGGTGGCTATGGATTTTGTGCTGGGCATGCTGGCGGCGATCCCGGTCGGTTCGCTGTTCTTTATGGTGATCCTGCCGGCGACCCAGCAGAGCATTTTATTGTTGTGCCTCAGCCTTGGCCTGCTGGCCTTTTTCATCGGCATCGAGGTGCAAAAACGGCGGTTGGGTTCGCTCGGCCTGCTGGCGGGGACCATCAATATTTTGGTGTTGAGCAACCCGATGACCTTTAACGTCACCCAGTTTCTCGATGGCGCGCTCGGCCAGTTCCTCGGCAGTTGCGTGGGGTTGATGGTGCTGCTGTTGATCCGTGACAACTCGCGTGAACGCACCGGCCGCACGTTGCTGAACCAGTTTGTCGGCAGCGCGGTCTCGGCGCTGACCACCAAGGCGTCGCGCCGTCGGCAGAACCACCTGCCGGCGCTTTATCAGCAGCTTAATCAGCTGTTGATGATGTTCCCGAACGATATCGCCAAGTACCGGCTGGCGCTGAACCTGATCATCGCTCACCAGCGCATGCAGCGGGCGGAAATCCCGGCCAGCGAGGAGCTTTCGGCCTTCCATAAGCAGATCCGCAATACTGCCGATCACGTGGTTTCAGCCAAGAATGACGTGAAACGCGCCTATTATTACGATCGGCTGTTGAGCGAGATGAACGACTATCAGCAGAAGTTGGTGGACTATCAGGCACCGCTCAGCGTCACCGGCCCGGTAAAACGCCTGGCCGACATGCTGCACCGCTATCGCCACGCGTTGATCGACTGATGCGCTGAGGCCCCTGATGCGCTCATCCGGGGCTATACTTGCCTGATAGAGCCTTGTTTCGGAGTTGCACTGAGTGCCAGGCATACGGGAAAATGGCATGATAAGCATGAATGGGTGATGCAGATTATTAAGGCATGGGTTCCCTGAAGTGAAAATGTTACCTGCCGGTCATCTCTGATTCATTCTTTTCATCTATAAATCCAACGGGCATGGGTGCTGATGCACCTCTGTCGGCACTCAGTCAGGGACAGTAATGAACAAGCGGATCCTCGTGGCGATCGTCATCGCCGTTGTGATAGCCGGTTTTAGCGCTTTGCGCGGTAACGATCGGGTGATTGCCAACGTGCCTGCGGTGGCCGAAGGCCAGAGCATCGACCAACTGACGCAGCAAAAAAGGGTGGTGAGCTACCTGCAGCAGCATCAGCGGCTGCCGGACTATTACATTACCAAAAAGCAGGCGCGTGAGCAGGGGTGGGATGCGCGCAACGGCAACCTGTGTTCGGTTCTGCCGGGCAAAGCGATTGGCGGCGATCGTTTCTCAAACCGTGAAGGGCAACTGCCTACCGCCCGCAGCCGGGTATGGCGCGAGGCGGACATCAATTATCAATGCGGCCGGCGCGGGGCCGATCGCCTGTTGTATTCCAGCGACGGCCTGATTTTTGTCACGCGTGACCATTATAAAAACTTCATTCGGGTGGAGTGAGCTTGATGGCAAAAGTAGAGTTCGATTTTAATCAGATCCACGATTTGCCGGCGTTCTATCGCGATTTTGCGCATAAGTTTGCGCTCGATGAAGCCTTCGGCGCCAATCTGGACGCGTTGTGGGACGTGGTGACCGTCGATATCGGGTTGCCGGTCGAGATTGAGTTTACCCATCTCGATGCCCGTAGCAAACGCCGCTTCGGCGCGATTATCCTGCTGTTTGAAGAGGCGGAGGAAGAGCTGGAAGGCAGCCTGCGTTTCAATATTCGCGAAAGCAGCGGTGAACCTGCACATCACCGGGGATGAAACGGGTTCATCCCATGGTGACGGCGGCGATCATTCGGCGGTCTCGGCCAGATCGCGCAGGTACTGGAAGATTTGACGGTAGGCTTTCGGCGGCTTGTTAGCGGCCTTCTCTTTCTGCGCGTTACGCACCAGTGCGCGCAATTGCTGGCGATCGGCTTCCGGGTACAGGGCCAGGATAGACGGGATCGCGTCATCGCCTTCTTCCACCAAACGGTCACGCAGCGCTTCCAGCTTGTGGAACAGCGAAACCTGCTGGTTGTGGCGGTTCTTCAGCTTGTCGAGCGCGGTTTGGATCGGCTCTACGTCGCGGGCGCGCAGCATCTTGCCAATCAGTTGCAACTGACGGCGGCGGCCTTCTTTCTTGATCTTCTGCGCCAGTTCAATGGCGGCGCGCAAATCTTCGTCCAGCGGGATGCGTTCCAGCGCGTTCTTACCCAGTTCGACCAGCTCGGTCCCCAGGTCTTTTAGTGCTTCGGCATCACGTTTAATTTCACTTTTACTGACCCAGATAATCTCGTCATCGTCCTCGTCTTTGTTCTCCGGGACATCGTCGAGCCAGTCTTCAGGCTGTTTGTTCATGGTAGGCTCCGTTAAAAAGAGGCTAATCCTAACAGGTTGCCGGCTTTATGCGAAATTCCACGCGGTTCCTGTTAGACTCAAAAGCATAAATCACATGATTTTTGCGCGTGACTCCGCGCGCAACCACGCCGCCACGGCACTTTTCTCAACGATTTTCTGATTAATTATGGCAGATTGATGAAAGTAGTCACTCAAGTTGCAGAACAGCGCAAGGCGCTGGAACAGGCCGTTTCACAGGCTCTGGAGCTGGCGCGCGCCGGTTCCGATGCGGCAGAAGTTGCCGTAACCAAATCTACCGGTATCAGCGTCAGCACCCGCTTTGGCGAGGTGGAAAACGTCGAGTTCAACAGCGATGGCGCGTTGGGCATTACCGTGTATCACCAGCAGCGTAAAGGCAGCGCGTCTTCAACCGATCTCAGCCCGGACGCCATTGCCCGCACCGTACAGGCTGCGCTGGATATCGCCCGTTATACTTCTGCGGATCCGAACGCCGGCCCGGCGGAAAAAGACCTGCTGGCGTTTGAGGCGCCGGATCTGGATCTGTTCCACCCGGCGGAGCTGGACGCGGAGCGGGGCATCGAACTGGCTGCCCGCGCCGAGCAGGCGTCGCTGGCGGCGGACAAACGCATCACCAATACCGAAGGCGGCAGTTTTAACAGCCACTACGGCATCAAGGTATTCGGCAACAGCCACGGCATGTTGCAAAGCTACTGTTCAAGCCGTCATTCGCTGTCGAGCTGCGTGATCGCCGAGCACGATGGCGATATGGAGCGTGACTACGCCTATACCATTGGCCGCGCTATGGGCGATTTGGCAAGCCCTGAATGGGTGGGCGAGGAGTGCGCCCGTCGTACCTTGTCGCGCCTGGCGCCGCGCAAGTTGTCAACCATGACCGCCCCGGTGCTGTTCGCTTCTGAAGTGGCGACCGGTCTGTTCGGGCACCTGGTTGGCGCCATCAGCGGCAGCAGCGTTTACCGTAAATCCACCTTCCTGCTGGACTCGCTGGGCAAGCAGATCCTGCCGGACTGGCTGACCATCGAAGAGCACCCGCACCTGCTGAAAGGGCTGGCTTCCACGCCGTTCGACAGCGAAGGCGTGCGTACCCAGCGGCGTGACATTGTCAAAGACGGCGTGCTGCAAACCTGGCTGCTGACCAGCTACGCGGCGCGTAAGCTCGGCATGCACAGCACCGGCCATGCCGGCGGCATCCACAACTGGCGCATTGCCGGGCAGGGCCATGACTTTGCCGGTATGTTGAAGCAACTGGGCACCGGTCTGGTGGTCACCGAGTTGATGGGGCAGGGCGTTAGCGGCATTACCGGCGACTATTCGCGCGGCGCCGCCGGTTTCTGGGTGGAAAATGGCGAGATCCAGTACCCGGTCAGCGAGATCACTATCGCCGGCAACCTGAAAGACATGCTGCGCAACATCGTCAGCGTGGGCAGCGATATCGAAACCCGCAGCAATATTCAGTGCGGTTCGGTGCTGCTGCCGGACATGAAAATCGCCGGCCAATAATACCTGCCAGGGCTGGCCGCTCCGGTTGCCAGCCTCTCTCCTTTCCCCCCGTTATAACCTTGCTTACAAATCTCTTGTTCCGGTTTTCAGCGCCCTTGCCTATGTTTAGGTTGAACAAAAACTTATGCCCTATGAATGTCGAGTTGCAGCCAACGACGCCGCAGCTCGAAAGGCGACGGGTAGATAAAATAATAACTGGAAGGTGAGCAAGCATGTCGAACAAACTGAAAGCATTGATGGCGTTGGCGCTGCTGGGAGCCAGTTCACTGGCGGTCGCGGCAGATTTGGCCGACGATATGGACACCATCGCCGGCAATTACAAAACGGTGCTGAGCACTGACTCAACGGACACTCTGAAGCAGAGTCTGCAGAACATGCGCGCCGCCGCGCTGGATGCGAAGCAATCCACGCCGCCGAAGCTGGAGGATAAAGCGGCCGGCAGCCCGGAGATAAAAGATTTTCAACATGGGCTGGACCAGCTTATCGGCCAGATAGACCAATCGCTGGCGCTGGCCAATCAAGGCAAGCTGGCTGAAGCCAAGCAGATCGCCCAGGGATTCAAGCAAACCCGCGACGTTAACCACAAGAAATTCCGCTAAGCCTTTTCGCGCCGTTCCGATCCCAGATAGCAGGACGGCGCCTGTCCCAACACGCGGCGAAACATGGTGGCAAAAGCCGCGCTGCTCTCATACCCCAACTCCAGAGCGACCTGCGTTACGCTGTTGCCCTCCGTCAACTGAGCCAGCGCCAGCACCACGCAGGCCCGTTGCCGCCATTGTGAAAATGACATCCCCGTTTGTGCGCGAAAGAATCGGCTGAAGGTGCGGATGCTCATATACAGGCGCGTGGCCCATTCCTGCGGCGAATCGTGCGCGTTGGGCTGAAGCAGGAACAGCTGGCACAGCTCGCCCAGCCGCCGATCGGCGGGAAGGGGGATGTGCAGCGGCAGGGATTGCAGTTGGGCAAGCTCATGCAGCAGCAGGAAAACCAGCGCGCCGTCGCGGCCGTCCGGATCGTACTCCAGCGGCATATCCACCGCCGCCATCAAGAGTTGGCGCATCAGCGGCGTAACGCTGACCACCTGACAAACCTGCGGCTGAGAGGCCAGCAGCGCGGTCGGTTCAATGTACAGGCTGCGGGTGGTGACGCCGACCATTCTCACTTCATGCGGCATCTGCGGCGGCAGCCACACCGCCCGCTGCGGCGGCACAATCCAGTTCCCCTGGTGGGTAAATACGTGCATTACGCCGGTAGCGCCATAGAGCAACTGAGCGCGGCGGTGGCTGTGCATGGGCAGTAAATGGCCCGACGGGTAGTCGGTGCCGATGGCAATCACCGACCTTGGCACATGGTCGATGTCATCAATGCGTACGTTGCGCATAATCCTTATCAGAGCAGTTTGGCCGAAATGCAATGATAGTTGGCCTTTCATGTAAAGCAAGCCACTGGTCATAGCTCTACTATCAGGGCAGAAAAATAACGCTGCCTTGGTGGCGAGGTATTTTTATTGTTGATTAACCCCTTTTTAATTTAAACGCCGGGGCCGGGCGGGTTATCTCGTCTGCATCATACAAGAAGTTAATAAGGAATTATTTTATTCCAACACCTGAAGCAATAGTTCTTCTTTTAATGCTGTAACTATAAGGTGATATTTCATGTATAAGATCGGTGTGATTGGTGGTGGGGCGGCAGGTATTTCTTTCGCTTACAACTTTATCAAGAATAAGTCTGTTAATAATTGCAATAAGCATCTTTCCCTGAAAGTGTTTGACAAACAGGGGTTCAATGGCGGTATGGCTTACAGCAGCGATTTTGACAGCCATATTTTAAATATGACGCCAGAGAATATGTCGGCGGATATTTTTGACAGCGCACATTTTTCCGATTGGATCACGACGCATTTTCGGCGATACAGTAAAGATCGCTACCCACCCCGCTGGCTTTATAAAGAATATCTCGATTTTATTCGCGACAGGGCGGTGTTTATGGCGGCTGCCAGCAACGTCACGCTGAATTTCGTGACCGCCGAAGTTGAGGAGATAGGTTCGCATCCAGGAGGATATTTGCTGACAACGGCCTGCGGGGCCGCGGAGCAGATGAATGCGGTAGTGCTGTGCTCGGGGCATAATGAGCCGGCGAGCCTCTACCCGATTGACGGGGTGATTGCCTATCAGGCCAATCGGGATCTGCCCGCCATCAATCCTGCATCGGCAGTTGGTGTGATTGGCTGTAGCCTGACGGCGATCGACGCCATTATTGAGCTGATTGAGCGGGTGGGGGCGAGCAATATTACCGCCCTGTCGCGTTCCGGGCTTTTCCCCAGCGTGCAGCCGGCGTTGATGCGCGCGCCACCGCCAGAATTCAGGCAGCGACTGAACCGTTTTGTCGCCGACAACAGCTATATTGATGCGCACCAGTGGGTTCAGGTGATTAACGCGGCGCTCGAAGAATATTACCCAGGGCAGGAACGGTTAACGGTGCTGTCTGCCATGGGCGCTGCCAGGGATTGCTATCGCGATCTGGCCGAAAGCCTGGATCGGGCGCGCTTTGCCCGTGAGCATATCTGTAGCTATCTGGCAGCGATTCATCCGGCCGTATGTGAAGCCTGGGTAAAAATGGATGAAAATAACCGACAGATCTTCATGCGCTTCTATAACTCTTCCTGGATGCGCCATCGGCACGCCATGCCACTAAAAAATGCCTATAAAATTATTGCGGCGCTAGAGAGCCAACGTTTGCGCGCCTTTGGTGGGGTGGTAAATATAGAAAAAGAGGGCCGGGGATTTAAAACCCTCTGCCACAATGCGGAGGTGCACAGCCAATATTTGCTTAATTGCACTACGCCCTCATACCAACTGAAGTTAAGTCGATTAAATAAAAAGATGCTTCAGGGCGGCCTGGTACAGGAAAATATCTTCGGTGGCGTAAAATGCAACCCGTTTACGTTAAAAGTGTCGGATGAAAAAGGCAATGAGCAGGATCTCTATTCCCTTGGAGCCCCCGCCAAAGGCGACCTTTTTTATACTTCCGCAATGGAATCCATCACCCGGGATATCAGCAAAATAGTTTTCAATAACAGCATATTTAATGGAAATAAGGCGGAAGCATGAAAAACGTAGCGCTATTTGTTGGCAACGATATTTTTTCCTGGCTGGCCTGTCAGGATGTTATTAGCGCCTTACACAAGGAATGCACCTTTACGGTTTATTTTCCACTGGCGAAAGCCGCCGGCCGGCTGCAAGAGCCTGAAATTCGCCAGCTTGCCTTGTATGAACGTGAAGTGCTGAATGACTTCGTTTTCCCCTTTGTCAGCAGAAATGCCGATGCCTGCGAGGGCGCTTACCAGCCGCCGCAGGTTTTCCTGGCTGGCGCAGGCATCACGGCGCACCGCATTGCAGACATCAATGACGCCACGTTTATCAGCAGCCTGGGTAATATGGACGCGGTGGTTTCTTTGCGCTGCTACCAGAAGTTTTCCGCGGATTACGTCCGGGCCTTCAGCCAGCGCGGCAAGCTGCTGTGGAATCTGCATCCGGGCGACTTGCCGCATTACCGTGGCGTGATGACGCTGTTCCGCGCCATGGTGAACGGCGAGAAAAACGGCGCGTTAACGTTGCACGAGATGGATGAACACTGGGATGCCGGGCCGGTGCTTGCCCGCTTGCCGATCGAATTGCGTTATGAGCTGTCGTTTTTGGAAAACATGATGCTGGCGGGCATGCGGTCCGGTGCATTTTTAGCGGGGCAGCTAATGCGCGCGGGCGAACGCAAGTCCCTTATTGTCGAGCGGCAGGGTAATTATCGCTATTGGGGATTTCCGGATGCGCTGACTCTGGCGCAGGCGGCGGAAGCCGGGATTGAGCTTATCGATCATGATGCCATTCGCCGGCATTATCTGGCGCTGTTTGTCGGCGACGAGTTCCATCCACTTGCCGGTCAGTTCTCTGCCGGTTTCGACGATTTCATCCGGGCGCATGGCCATGATTGAAACGTTGATTATTCTCGGTGCCGGTTTCATTACCGGCATCACCACCATCTTGTTCGGCTTTGGCGGCGGCTTTGTGGTGGTGCCCTTTGTCTATCATCTGGTGTCTTCCTCCGGCGAACAGCCGGGCCAGGCGATGCATATCGCCGTAGCGACCTCAACGGCGGTGATGATCCTCAATTCGGGTTACGCCACCCTAACCAACTGGCGCAGCGGCAACCTGCTGCGTGAAACCATCATCCCGCTGATCTTTTTCATCTGCATTGGCGCCGCACTGGGCGCTTTTGCCTCTACGCTTCTGGCGGACAATGTGGTCAGGCTGCTGTTCGTGATTTATATGCTGGTGACGATTGCGGATTGTCTGTTCAGGCAGGGTTTTTTGGTCAAACCGGCGCGCGCGGCGCTGTCAAAGATGACGTTGTGGGTCGGTGGCCCGCTGATTGGGGTGATCGCCACTATGCTCGGCGTGGGGGGCAGCGTGATGACGGTGCCTTTGTTGCGTCGGCATGGCTATGAAATGAAGCACTGCGTCAGCGCGGCCAATCCCTTGTCGATTCCGGTCGCTGTCATCGGCGCACTGATGTATATCGGTTTGGGCTGGCAGGAAATGAGCGAGCCGCACTATCTTGGCTACGTCAACCTGACCATTCTTGGGCTGCTGGTGGCGGCCGGCATTGCGGGGATCGTCTTTGCCAAAAGGGTGTTGCCGAAGGTCAATGACAAGCTGCACGCCAGAGTTTACGTGTTGCTGCTGGTGGTGGTACTGATCGCCATCAGCCTGTAAGGCTCAGAAAGGGCGGCATGTTCACCGCCCTGAATTACCGCTTAGCGGTGGTATTCACCTGCCGCTTCCGGCTGGTACAGCAGTTCCAGCACTTCGATCCGCGCTTCTTCGCCGTTCGGCAACTGCCAGGTAATCTGGTTGCCTACATGCATGCCCAGCAGCGCTGCGCCCAGCGGCGCCATCACTGACAACTGCTCGTGGCTGTCCTTCAGCGAGGCCGGGTATACCAGCGTGCGCACGTGCTCTTCTGCGGTATGCAGATCGCGGAAACGCACGCGGCTGTTCATGGTCACCACGTTGGCCGGGATCTGGGCCGGCGGCAGGATTTCGGCGCGATCCAGCTCGTCGTTCAGCGCGATGGCGACGTCGGTGTTGGCAAAGGCCGGTTGTTCCAATAGCGCATCCAGGCGTTCCGCATCCAGCTCATTAATAGTAATGGTTGGTTTGGTCATTCCACTCTCCAGTCAAATCAAAGGGCGCCCGTTTTCGCGCCCATAAATTCGGAAAAACAGCACAAAAGCAACGCCCCCGCGCCAGAGGAGCGGGGGCGTTGCTGATGTCGAATTGTCTTACCGATAGTAGGCGGTTAAGCGGTGAAAAGAAAGAGATCCCGATCACGAAGCTTTTCACTGCGGCGGGGAGAACCGGAAACCCTTTGTGGCATTAACTTTCTGTAATGTCATTAAATTATCTTAAAAGCGCTTATTTTGCGAAATGGATCCCTGACAATCATTGAATTTCCACTTTAAACTGGAAAAAAAGCGGCTACACAGAAATTCTCCCCGGGGTTAGGGTAAGACATCAAAGAAAGCGGGAAATACCCACCGCCTTTCAAGCTGCAGCGTTGTTGGCTGCTTTACAAGACCCACGAGCTGAGCGCCTGGCTGTAACTTGAAATTCATAGGGTATATTCAGGTGATGCATTCTGCGACTTACGAATAATGTTGGAACCAGGGGTATTGAAAAGTGAATGAAGGATCTGTTGCGATAGAAAAAAATGAGCGGTCTGACCTCGGCGAGGCCGGGGCGATCACCGATAAGGTGCTGGCCGATATTACCGCCATGCTGAATGCAGAAAACATTTATACCAATGCAGTACAGCAACAGATGCTGGAATCGCATATTCGTGCCATGGTACTGCGTTCAATGACCGGTGAACCCTTGCCGGAAGTCGATAAATCGCTTTTTGATGAGATTTCAGCGGAATCGATGCAAATGGCTGAGCGAGTTGTCGATAATTTTCCGGCTCTGCCGATCGAAGAAGCTTATTTGCTTTCTGTGCATTTTGAAGTGGCAAAAGACAATAACCAATAGCGATTAACGCATTCATATCATCAGGAGAAAATACCATGGGTCAGATTACCGTAGTGATTGGCGATCGTTTGGGCAAAGGCCAGAAAGTCGGCCAGGGCATTGAAACGGCTGGCGGAAAAGCCATCGTTATCCCTGGAGTAGCGGCGGATATGAAGCTGGGCGACGTAATGAAATCGGAAGGTGCGCAGTTGGGAATTTCCTTCTGCGGCAGCGGCGGTGCCGGAGCAATTACCGCGCAGACCAAATACGGCTACAAAGCGAAATACGGCATGCGCTCCATTGATGAAGGCGTGACGGCAATCAATGAAGGTTATATCGTGCTGGGTTTTGGCTTTATGGATAAAGAAGAATTGGGCCAAAGACTGGTGGAAGCCTACATCAAAAAACACGGCAACCCGTAATGAAAGAACACTATACCACATCGGTAAAGGTGGAGGGCAAGGGTGACAGCAAAGCGAAAGCTTTTGCTTCCGCCTTGGCTAATGTGCAGGGCACGGTATTAAAATCCACCAGCAATATTCTGCTGCGCATTGAACCGCAGGATGTCAGCGTATTAAAAGCGGAAGAGAAAATAACAAAAGAGAAATTTCTCTTTTTCTTTTTACCGCGAGAAAGAAAAACCTACACCGTGACTCTGGAAATAACCGTGAACGTGACAATGATTAATACAGAAAAGGTTGTCTTCGTCACGAAATAAAAACGTTAGCATAAATCTAAGGGTATACTGATGTTTTTAATCATCTTATTTAAGTCGCTTATTATTGGCGGACTGGTGGGGGTTGGCGTAGGGGCTGGCGCCGCACGCATGTTCCATGCTCCGACGACGCAGGGCATGGGCGCCTTCCGCACCTTGGGCGAGCTGAATTCTTGCGAAGGCGATCCGGCTTCCCACTTCTCATTCGGCCTGGGTTTCTTCTTCAACGCCTGGGCGTCTTCCGTGGCGGCGGGCGCCTTCACGCAGGACGTTGACCACCGCATCATCCCTCACTGGGGCGCGGCAGCCTTGATGGTCAAGAACCGCAACCTGGCGCAAACGCTGCATGACCCGAAAAAAATGGCTATCGCCTGCGGCGTTATCGGCATGCTGGTGGTGGCGTTCCTCAATACCACCGCTTCCGCAGTGCCCGCTGCGCTGCAGGTTACGGCAATCAAAGTGCTGGTGCCGGCGGCTAACCTGCTGGTGAACACCGTGATGCCGGTGATCTTCTGGCTGGCGGCGATCGACGCCGGGCGTCGCTCCGGTTTCTGGGGCACCATTTTCGGCGGCCTGGCGCAGCTGATCATGGGCAACGCCGTGCCGGGTCTGGTGCTGGGCATTCTGATCGGTAAGGGCGTGGAAGAGAGCGGCTGGAACAAAATCACCAAGATCATGATGGCGGTGATCGTGCTGCTGTTCGTGCTGAGCGGTTTCTTCCGCGGCTTCGACATGAAAGTCCTCGAGTCCTTCAGCCTCGGCGTGCCGGGTTGGCTGGACACCATTCACAACACCCTGAGCGGTAAATAAGGAGCGGGATGATGGAAGAACAAACCCAAAAAGGCTTCTGGTACGCCGACTGGTCATTCCCGATTTTTGTTGGCCTGCTCTCGTCCGGTGTGTTCGCCGGGACGCACATGTACTACCTGTATGGCATCGGCGCGTTTAACGAAGTGGCCTTCGTTTCCATGCTGCGTGCCGGGATGGACACCGGCGTTTATGGCGCGGTGGCGGCATTCGGCGCCAGCTTCCTGTTTGCGCGCATCATTGAAGGCTCGCTGGTGGGCATTCTGGACATCGGCGGCGCGATCCAGACCGGCGTGGGGTTGGGCGTTCCGGCGCTGTTGCTGGGCGCGGGGATCATCTTCCCGGTCGCCAACTTTGCCGCCTCGCTGGTGACCGGCCTGGTGATTGGTCTGGCGATTGGCTACCTGATCATTCTGGCACGCAAATTCACCATCAACCAGAGCAACTCCACCTACGGCGCAGACGTAATGATGGGGGCAGGTAACTCCTCAGGTCGCTTCCTGGGGCCGTTGATCATCCTGTCGGCGATGACCGCATCCATTCCGATTGGCGTAGGTTCGCTGCTTGGCGCGCTGCTGTTCTATATCTGGGGCAAGCCAATCACTGGCGGAGCGATCCTTGGCGCAATGCTGTTAGGGGCCATTTTCCCTGTCGCCATTGCTTAATCACTGTTCCAGAGCCGTGTGATAGTGGGGCGGTGCGCCGCCCCCTGCTGGAAAAGGAGTAGCGCAGTATGTATGACTTAGTAATCCGACGCGCCAGGCTGGCGGACGACCGACTGGTCGATCTGGCGGTTCAGGACGGTAAGATTGTCGTCGTTGGGCAGTTGGCCGATGACGTCAACGCCGGCAGGCAGCTGGATCTGGCGGGCAACTGCCGCCTCAGCGCCGGCTGGATCGACTCCCACGTGCACTGCTATCCTTCTTCGCCGATTTACTATGACGAACCGGACTTAGTGGGCGTAGCCAGTGGCGTGACTTCGGTGGTTGACGCCGGCAGCACCGGCACCGACGACGTTGACGAGTTCTATGCTCTGACGCGCCGGGCCAAAACCAACGTGTTCGCTTTCCTGAATATCTCGCGCATCGGGTTGTTACGCCAAAATGAGCTGGCCGATCTGGCGGATATCGACCCGCCGACGGTGAAAAAATCCATCGATGCCTACCCCGGTTTCATCATCGGCATCAAGGCGCGCATGAGCAGCAGCGTGGTGGGGCAAAACGGCATTGTGCCGTTGGTGCGCGCCAAGCAAATCCAGCAGGAAAACAACCGGTTGCCGCTGATGGTGCATATCGGCAATAACCCGCCGAATCTGGATGACATCGCCGATCTGCTGACCCGCGGCGACATCATTACCCACTGCTATAACGGCAAGCCGAACCGCATTCTGACCCCGGCGGGTACGTTGCGCGAGTCGATCCAGCGGGCGCTGAAACGCGGCGTGCTGCTCGACGTGGGCCACGGCACCGCCAGTTTCAGCTTTGACGTGGCACGCCAGGCGATTGGGCTTGGCATTCTCCCGCACACCATCAGTTCCGATATCTATTGCCGCAACCGCATGGCCGGGCCAGTACACAGCCTGGCGACGGTGATGTCCAAATTCTTCAGCATCGGCCTGTCGCTGCCGCAGGTGATTGCCTGCGTGACGGAAAATGCCGCTTCGGCGCTGAGCCTGACCCATAAAGGCCGGCTGGAGCCGGGTTATGACGCCGATTTTACCCTGTTCGATCTCCGCCAGGGGCCGCAGGCATTTGCCGACTCAGAAGGGCAATCGGTCGGTGGCGAACAGTTGTTGGTTCCGTTGGCTGCGGTGGTAGCCGGGGAAATTCTATTAACCGACGAAGGGAAAGCCCATCATGTCTTCGATTTATGAAAAATATAATTTAAAACAAGTGATTAACACTTCCGGCCGTATGACTATTCTTGGCGTATCTACCCCGCGTCAGGAGGTGATTGACGCCGTCGACTACGGCCTGAATCACTATTTTGAAATCAAGGATCTGGTTAACAAGACCGGTGCTTACATCGCCGATCTGCTGAATGTGGAAGATGCCGTGATCGTGTCTTGCGCCTCGGCGGGTATCGCTCAGTCGGTGGCGGCAGTGATCGTCAAAGACAACGCCAACCTGCTGGTGAACCTGCACTCGGCGCCAATCACCGTGCCGCGCGAGATAGTGTTACCGCGTGGTCACAACGTGAACTTCGGTGCCCCGGTCGACACCATGGTTGCCCTCGGCGGCGGCAAGGTGGTTGAGGCGGGTTATGCCAACGAATGCTCAGCAGAACAGCTTGAGGCCTGCATCACGCCGCAAACGGCGGCGATCCTGTACATCAAATCGCACCACTGCGTGCAGAAAAGCATTCTTTCCGTCGAGCAGGCGGTGGTGGTGGCGCGCAAGCATGATCTGCCGCTGATCGTCGATGCCGCCGCAGAAGAAGATCTGATGTGCTACTACCAGATGGGGGCCGATCTGGTGATCTACAGCGGCGCCAAGGCCATCGAAGGCCCAACCAGTGGCCTGGTGGTGGGTAAGCGGCAATACGTGGAGTGGGTGAAGCTGCAATCCGGCGGCATTGGCCGGGCGATGAAGGTCGGCAAAGAGGGCATCCTCGGCCTGACGCAGGCGATTGAAAGCTACCTGAAGCTGGAAAAAACCACCGGTGAGCAGATGGTGGCACGAATGACGCCGTTTATCACCAGCCTGAACTCGCTGACCGGCATCAGCGCCAAAACCGTCTGGGACAGCGCCGGCCGCGATATCGCCCGTGCTGAAATCACCTTTGACGAAGCGGTGCTGGGGCGCTCTACCACCGACATCGTCCAGGCGCTGAAAACCGGCGAGATCGCCATCTACTTCCGTGGCTATAAGGCCAATGAAGGCAAAATCGAAGTGGATGTGCGTAGCGTCGACGAGCAGCAACTGATGACCGTCTTTACCTGTATTAAAAATCTGTTTACGGAGAAACAAGCATGAAGCTGCAGCCAAACTATTACCGCGACCGTCTGTGCCTCAACGTACTGGCCGGCTCAAAAGACAATGCGCAGGCGATTTATGCGGCGGCGGAAGGGCATGTGCTGGTCGGGGTTCTCTCCAAGAACTATCCGGACGTCGACAGCGCGGTGGCGGATATGCAGCACTATGCGCAACTGATCGAGAATGCGCTGTCGGTGGGCCTGGGGGCGGGCGATCCCAAACAATCCGCGATGGTCAGCCTGATTGCCCAGCGCGTTCAGCCGCAGCACGTCAATCAGGTGTTTACCGGCGTGGGCGCCAGCCGTGCGCTGCTGGGCCAGAGCGACAGCGTGGTGAACGGGCTGGTTTCTCCGACCGGTCGCGTCGGCTTTGTGAAGATCTCGACCGGCCCGCTGAGCGCTGCCGCGCCAGACGGCATCGTACCGGTCGAGACGGCCATCGCCATGTTGAAAGATATGGGCGGCAGCTCCATCAAGTATTTCCCGATGGGCGGGTTGGCGTGTAAAGAAGAATACCGGTATGTGGCTCAAGCCTGCGCCGAGCATGATTTTATGCTGGAGCCGACTGGCGGCATCGATCTGGAAAACTTCGAACCGATCGTTGAGATTGCCTTGGCCGCCGGCGTGAAGCGAATTATTCCGCATATCTACAGTTCCATTATTGATTCTGCCACCGGTGATACCCGCCCGCAGGATGTGAAAACCCTGTTGGCGATGAGCAAAAAGCTGGTGGGTTAAGCGCAGCCAACAACGCTGCAGCTTCACGTAAGAAAGGTATATCGGATGACGTAAGGCAGGGAGGCTACCCTTCTCTCTCAACAGGCGCGGTATGCCGCGCCGTTAGCTACAATAAGGACAATCATGCGAAACTGGCAGGCTTCCCCCTTACGTACTGCGTTAACCCTGGCGCTGCTGGCTATCGCCAGCCCGGCGCTGCATGCTGAGGATGCAATGAACTCCACGTCATCTCATTTTGCTTATATCGGTACTTACAACCCTAACGGCGGAGGCGTTTACCGGGTGCAGGTCGATCCGGCCAGCGGCGCGCTGAGCGCGAAAACGCTGGTCAGCAACCAGCCTAATCCGGCGCAGCTTACCCTGGATGCCCAAGGCCGGACGCTGTATGTCGCCAGCGAAGTGGCCGATTTTAACGGCAGCAAGCACGGCGGCATCATCGCTTATCGCATCAACCCGGTAGATGGCGGGCTGACGCAGCTGAATCAGGTTGATTCGCAGGGCGCGGGGCCGGTTTACCTTTCCCTGACGCCGGACGGCCGCCATCTGCTGGTGGCGAACTACGTCAGCGGCACCGTGGCGGCGTTCCCGGTTGAGAATGACGGCAAATTGGGCAATGCCAGTTCAGTGCAACAGGATCAGGGGCCGGCAGGCGCGAGCAAACCTGCGGCGGCGGTGGAGGGCAGTTTTGCCGCCAGCGACCATAATGGCCCGCACGCGCATATGATCGCCTGCGATCCGAGCGGCAAGTTTGTGTTTTCCACCGATCTGGGGCTGGATCGCCTCTACCAGTGGCGCTTTGACGGCGCAAGCGGCCTACTGACGCCAAACGATCCGCCGTGGATCGCCGCTTCTTCCGCCGGTGCCGGCCCGCGTCACTTTGTGTTCCATCCGGACGGCAAGACGGTGCTGTTGGTGAACGAAGAGGCTTCGACGCTGACCAGCTACCGTTTTGACAGCCAAAAAGGTACTCTGAAACAATTACATACCCTTTCTTCGCTGCCTGCCGATTATAAGGGCACCAGCTTTGCCTCGGGGTTGGTCTTGAGTGAGGACGGCAAGAATCTGTATGTCGCCAACCGGCTGCATAACAGCATCGCGCAGTTCAGCGTTGGTGCCGATGGCGAATTGAAGCCGGTGGCGGAAATCTGGACGCGCGGTGACTATCCGCGATCGTTGACGTTGAGCCCGGACGGGCATTATCTCTATGCGATGAATCAGCGCAGCGATAACGTCACCCGTTTCAGCCTGGACAAGGCCAGCGGCAAACTCAGCTTTGTTGAGGGCTATACGCCGGTAGGCAGCCCCTCGCAAATGGTGTTCCTGCCGGTGACGAAGTAACTCGTTGCCCGCCTGGTTTCCCCAGGTGGGCACCTTAATTGACGGAAAGAGCATGGTACGATTTCCCTACCCGCGTTTGGCCTATCTGTTCGACGCTTTGCAGTCCGAGACCTTGCCGCAGGATGAGTTGGCGAAGCGCTTTGCGGTATCCACCCGTACCGTGCGTGCCGATATCACCGCGTTGAACGATATCCTGGAAAAATACGGCGCTCGCTTTGTGCATAGCCGTGGGGCGGGCTATCGCCTGCAGGTGGATGATGCCGCGCTGTTCAGCGCCTTGCAGCATAGAGAGCGCAAAAAGCACGCCACGCCACGCAGTGCGCAAGAGCGGGTGCACTATCTGCTGATTCGTTTTTTGACCTCAGCCTTTTCCCTGAAGCTGGAAGATTTGGCCGATGAATGGTTTGTCAGCCGTGGAACGCTGCAAAACGACATGGCTGAGGTGAGAGAGCGCCTGGCGAACTATCAATTAACCATTGAAACCAAACCACGCTATGGCATGAAGCTGTTCGGCTCGGAGATGGCGATCCGCGCTTGCCTGACCGATCTGTTATTCCAACTGCATCTGGCCGATGCCGAAAACCCGTTGCTCAACAATGAAATCCTGCTGCAACCGCAGGTGGCGACCTTCGCCGGGCTGCTGCATCCGCTGTTGTCGCAATACGCCATCCGCCTGACGGATGAAGGTGAGCAGTATTTGATTTTTTACTGCGCGGTGGCGCTGCGGCGCATCAGCGATGGCTACCCGCTGTCGGACTTTGACGTTGAAGACGGCGATGACGCGGTGCGCAAGGTCTCCACCTGGCTGGCGGGGGAACTGCGCAAGGCCAGCGGCAAAGAGGTGTCGATGGCGGAAGAGGCCTACCTCAGGGTGAATATTGCCGCGCGCAGGGTGCAGGACGTGCAGCCGACCGAGATTAACGCCGACGACGAAGAAGCGCTGGTGGACTACATTTTGTCGTACATCAACGCGCACTATAACTACAACCTGCAGGGCGACCGCCAACTGCGGGCGGACTTGCTCACCCATATCAAGACCATGATTACCCGGGTGAAATACCAGATCAATATTCCCAACCCGCTATTGGCCAACATCAAACAACACTATCCGATGGCCTATGACGTGACGCTGGCGGCGGTATCGAGCTGGGGAAAATACACGCCTTACACCCTGAGCGAAAACGAAATCGGCTATCTGGTGCTGCATATCGGCGTTGGGTTGGAACGGCACTACAACATCGGCTACGAGCGCCATCCGCAGGTGATGCTGGTATGCGATACCGGTAACTCAACGGTGCGCATGATCCAGGCGCAGATTGCGCGCAAGTACCCGCAGCTGGTGATGACGCGCATCGTTTCGCTGCGCGATTACGAGGTACTCACTCATATCGACGAAGATTTTGTCATTTCCAACGCGCGGGTCAGCGAAAAGAACAAACCGGTGGTGGTGATGTCGCCGTTTCCTACCGACTACCAGTTGGAACAGTTGGGTAAGCTGGTGCTGGTGGATCGTACCAAACCCTACATGCTGGAGAAGTTCTTCGACGCCGCGCATTTCTGGGTGGTAAATGAGCCGCTGACGCAGGCGGAGCTGTTCCGAAAAGTGTGCGTTCAACTGGAGCAGGAAGGGTATGTCGGCGACGATTTTTACCCGTCGGTAGTGGAGCGCGAAGCGATAGTGTCGACCATGCTGGGTGAAGGTATTGCACTGCCGCACTCGTTGGGATTGCTGGCGAAAAAAACCGTGGTGATGACGCTGCTGGCGCCGCAGGGTGTGGTGTGGGGCGACGGTGAGATAGCCCATGTGATTTTCCTGCTGGCGATCAGCAAAAGCGACTACGAAGAGGCGATGGCGATTTACGATCTGTTCGTCACTTTTGTGCGCGAACGTTCGATGAGCCGCCTGTTGGGCAGCGATAATTTCGACAGTTTCAAGGCGGTGGCGCTGGACTGTTTAAGCCGGATTTAAGCGATGAGCCAAAAATAGAGGTCGTCTTAAAGGGAATATTTCTAGGCACCTTTAAGAGTGCTAAAAACGGGCAGGGGATGAAGTCTCTTCAATTGCCGATAAACGCTAGATTTAATCTGAGTATACTGCTGAAGCTTCATAAATGTTAAACGCGCCATAAAGGGCGCGTTCCTGGGGTTTACTTCTTTGTTGCGGGGAAGTTAGTCTTCATCAAACCCGGAATTAATCAGTTCAATCACCGCATTCAGCGCTTTCACCTCATCCGGGCCGGTGGCTTCCACTTCGATATGCCGCCCCTGTGCGGAGTCCAGCATCAGCAGCGCAATCACGCTGCTGGCTTCGGCCTCGGTGCCGCTGTCGTTACGCAGCATCACTTCGGCGTCAAAACTCTGCACCAGCTCGAACAGCTTCATCGCCGGGCGAGCGTGCATACCGAGTTTGTTTTTGATTTCAACCGTTTGCTTGACCGTCATTGTTTGCGTTTTTCCAGCGTCCGGTGGCGCGATTGCACATTCTTGCCGCGTGAGCGGAAGTAGTCGGCCAGCTGTTCGGCTACGTAGACGGAACGGTGTTTACCGCCGGTACAGCCAATCGCCACCGTCAGGTAGCTGCGGTTGTTGGTTTCCAGCATCGGCAGCCACTGTTCCAGATAGCTGCGCGTCTGGTAGATAAAGTTATGCACTTCAGTGTGACGATCGAGGAACGAGGCGACCGGTTTATCCAGGCCGGTCATCGGGCGCAGTTTCGGATCCCAGTGCGGGTTCGGCAGGAAGCGTACGTCGAAGACGTAATCGGCGTCGATCGGGATGCCGTGCTTAAAGCCGAAGGATTCAAATACCATGGTCAGTTCGCGCTCGCGTTTACCCAACAGACGAGTACGCAGCATTTCGGCCAGCTCATGCACCGACATTTCCGACGTGTCGATGAGCAGATCGGCCCTTGAGCGCAACGGCTCAAGCAGATCGCTTTCTTCATCGATCGCGCTTTCCAGCGACAGGTTCTTGGTGGAGAGCGGATGCAGGCGGCGGGTATCACTGTAGCGGCGAATCAGGGTATTACGGTCGGCGTCGAGGAACAGCAATTGCGGAGAAAAGCAGTCCGGCAATTGGGTCATCGCATATTCAAACACTTCCGGCGATTCCGGCATGTTACGCACGTCGATGCTTACCGCTGCGGATATGTTGCGTTCCGCCAGCGTATTGGCAAGCTGCGGCAGCAGTACCACGGGCAGGTTATCAACGCAGTAAAAACCCATGTCTTCCAGCGCCCGCAAGGCGACGGATTTCCCTGAACCGGAACGGCCGCTGACAATCATCAGCACCATGTGGCAACTCCCCCTGGCATCTCAGTGGCGTTTATCGCCACCGTTAGAAACTTTATTATTCCGGCCTGAGCCGAAACCCATCATAGCTAAACAGTATCGTTATCCTGGCTGGAAGTCACGCCAGCCGGGCGTTACTCGGTAATGATCTGGTAAAGCTCTTCGTCGCTTTGCGCCGAGCGCAGGCGGCGGCATACGGTTTTGTCGGCCAGGCGCTTGGCGACCAGCGACAGGGTATGCAAATGGGTTTTACATTGGTCGGCCGGCACCAGCAAGGCGAACAGCAGATCGACCGGCTGGTTATCAATGGCGTCAAAGGCAATGGGTTGGTCGAGACGGATAAACACGCCAACGGCCCGCAGTGTGTCCTCTTCCAGTTTGCCATGGGGAATGGCGATACCGTTGCCGATACCGGTACTGCCCATGCGCTCCCGGGTGAGAACCGCGTCAAACACCACCTGCGATGGCAGGTTGAGCTGTTTTGCAGCCAGTTCGCTGATAATCTCCAAAGCCCGTTTCTTGCTGGTGCAGTGTACCGAGCTTTTGGTGCACTCGATGTTTAACACCGAGCTTAATTGCATTGTTTCGTTGTTCATCTCATCTTCACTTAAAACCACACCATCAAGCTGCCTTGTGAGGTGATTTTTCGCCTTGTTTAACCCTGATGGCTTATCGGCGCGGTACCCATACCCGTCATACTTGAAGCTGTCTCTGTGTTGGCTGCGCTGACTTACCCGAATCACTTACCTGTGTAAGCTCGCGGGATAATCGCTCATGCCACCTCGATGCAACGCCAATTATTCAGGGTCATACAGGTAACGCGCCGACGACCTGGGCTATGTTTGAGCCGTGCCCGCTGACGGAAACGGCCCAGAATGTCAGTGTTGTTTCAGTTTGTCTTTATGTTTGTTCAATTGACGCGCCAGTTTGTCGATCAGGGTGTCAATTGCGGCATACATGTTCTCGTCTTCCGAGGTGGCGTGCAACTCGCCTCCATTCACGTGCACCGTCGCTTCCGCAATCTGCTGCACTTTTTCCACGCTAAGCACGACATACACCTGATTTATGCGGTCAAAATACTGTTCGAGCTTGGCGAACTTGGTATTCACGAACTCGCGTAAAGGTTCGGTGATTTCGATGTGGTGTCCGGTAATGTTGAGCTGCATAGTGTCTTCCTTCTCTATTGAGGTCAAACCAACTGTTTACGCTGGTTGGACGGCGGGATGGACAAAGACTCTCGGTACTTGGCGACAGTACGCCGCGCCACGATGATCCCCTGATCGGAGAGCAGGGTGACCAGCTTGCTGTCGCTGAGCGGTTTAGCGGGGTTTTCCGCCGCAATCAATTTCTTCACTAACGCTCGGATCGCCGTAGAGGAAGCTTCGCCCCCGCTGTCGGTATTCACGTGGCTGGAGAAGAAATATTTCAACTCGAAAATGCCGCGCGGACTGTGCAGAAACTTCTGCGTGGTGACGCGTGAGATTGTCGATTCATGCATCTCCACGGCCTGGGCGATATCCGCCAGCACCATGGGCTTCATAAATTCAGCACCCTGTTCAAAGAATGCCTGTTGCTGCTCGACGATGCAGCGCGTGACTTTCAGCAAGGTGTCGTTACGGCTTTCCAGGCTCTTGATCAGCCATTTCGCTTCCTGCAGATTGCTGCGGATATACTGGCCGTCACTGTCGTTACGAGCGCTGCTGCCCATTGCGGCGTACTGCTGGTTGATCTTCAGCCGCGGAATGCTGTCGGCGTTGAGCTCTACCGTCCAACTGTTCTGCACTTTGCGTACCAGCACGTCCGGGATCACGTATTCCGACTCGCCAGTATTGATCGACTGGCCCGGGCGCGGATCAAGAGACTGAATCAGCAGCATCGCTTCTTTCAGTGTATCTTCTTTTAGCCGGGTTGTTCGCATCAGGCTGCGAAAGTCGTGATTGGCCAACAGAGCCAGATGTTCGCTGATGATCAGGCGCGCTTCAGCCAGATAGGGCGTATCTTTTGCGTACTGGGAAAGCTGGATCAGCAGACAGTCGCGCAGATCGCGCGCGGCGACGCCAACCGGATCAAAACGCTGTACGCGCTTCAAAACCGCTTCGACTTCGTCCATTGTCACACTCTCGTCACCCATGCTCTCCAGAATATCTTCCAGCGGCACGGTGAGGTAGCCGGTGTCGTCGACGGCGTCGACTATCGAGGTGGCAATGGCGATATCGGTATCAGAGAATGGCGTGAGATCCACCTGCCACATCAGGTAATCCTGCAGCGTCTGGGTGGTTTCGCCCTGATAGACCGGCAACTCATCATCGCTGTAATCGGTGCCGGTGCCGGACGGTGTACCTGCGGTGTAGATTTCGTCCCAGGTGGCGTCCAGCGGCAGCTCTTCGGGCATGTCCTTTTGTTCCAGCGCCTCGCGGGTATCCAGCCCTTCGGTTTCGGTAGTCTCTTTGGCGTCGATTTCTTCGTGCAGATCGGTCTGCTCAAGCAGGGGATTGCTCTCTAACGCCAGCTGTATCTCCTGCTGGAGCTCAAGCGTGGACAACTGCAGCAGGCGGATAGCCTGCTGGAGCTGGGGGGTCATGGCCAGTTGTTGGCTGAGCCTGAGTTGCAAACCTTGCTTCATAATCTTCAGTCTACTTCCGTTAACAGTCGTCCATCAGGACGCGCCGGCACTCAGAGGCGGAATTCTTCGCCCAGATAAACGCGTTTCACCTGCTCGTCAGCCAAAATGGCATCCGGCGTGCCGTGAGCAATCAGTTTGCCCTGGCTGACGATATAGGCACGTTCACACACGTCCAGCGTTTCGCGCACGTTGTGGTCGGTGATCAGCACGCCCAGGCCGCTGTCACGCAAGTGCTCGATAATTTTTTTAATGTCGATAACGGAAATGGGATCAACCCCGGCGAACGGTTCATCCAGCAGGATGAATTTCGGGTTAGCCGCCAACGCACGGGCGATCTCCACACGGCGGCGTTCGCCACCGGACAACGCCTGGCCCAGGTTATCGCGCAGATGGGAGATATGAAACTCTTCCATCAGCTCAACCGCGCGGTCCGCACGCTGCTCGCTGCTGAGATCTTCGCGGATCTCCAGGACGGCCATCAGGTTGTCATACACGCTCAGGCGACGGAAGATCGACGCTTCCTGCGGCAAATAGCCAATGCCGCGACGCGCACGGGCGTGCAGCGGCAGCAGGCTGATGTCTTCTTCGTCAATCACGATACGGCCGGCGTCACGTTGAACGATGCCGACCACCATGTAGAAGGTGGTGGTCTTGCCGGCGCCGTTTGGCCCCAGCAGGCCGACGATTTCGCCGGATTTCACTTTCAGGCTGACGTCTTCAACAACTTTACGGCCTTTGTAGGCTTTCGCCAGGTTTTCTGCGATGAGTGTAGCCATAAGTGATTAGTTACTCTTCTTTTGCCCGTTTTTGTCTTGCAACTGCGACGGTACCAGAACCGTAGTCACGCGTTTGCCTTTATCGCTGAACGCCTGCATTTGCTGCTGTTGCACCAGGTAGGTGATGCGATCGCCCTTCACGTTGCTGTCGAGCTGTTCCAGATAGGCGTTCCCGGTCAGGGTCACCAACTGCGACGCCACGTCGTAACGGACCTTCTGCGCATGGCCTTTTACCGGCTTGCCGCTGTCTTGCATCTGGTAGAAGGTGACCGGATTGCCAAAGGCTTCGATATAGGTTTTGCTCTGATCGCCGCCTGGACGGGTAACGACCACTTTATCCGCTTTGATGTCGATGGTGCCTTGCTTGATCACCACGTTATCGGTAAAGGTGCTGACGTTGCTCTGCATATCCAGAGACTGTTTCAGCGAGTCGATGCTCACCGGTTGGTTGGAGTCAGATTTCAGCGCCCATGCGGGGGCGCTGGCGGCCAAAATGAGGCTTCCGATCAACAGATTACGGCGTTGTTTTTTGGTTTTGAATTTCATAGTTGGTCTTAACCTTATCAATCAGCTCAGCGGTTTTGGCCCGCAGGTTCCCACGCATTTTCATGCCGTTCGAGGTAAAGTTTGTCCCGTAGAGGGTCACTTCATCATCCGAAGCGACATCCTGGGTCACCAGATTCACCTGAGCATTGTCCGTTTTAATTTTTTCCAGCTGTGAGGTGGTGGTCAGGCTGTTCACCTCAACGTGGCCGTAAAGATACAGCATTCTGTCTTTAGTCAGTTTGGCGCGATCGGCGCGAACTGACCAGGTGGCCACCGCGTTTTCATCAAACAGCGTCATCACCGGCTGGGTAAACCAGCTTAATTCATCGGCGGTATAATACTTCACGTCTTCCGCCACCAGCTTGTAACTCAGCTTACCGGCCGGATTGTACACTATGGTGACCGTGTGCTGGCTCTGATAAGTCGGGTCCTGATCATTAACGGGGCCTGGAACCGCATCATCACTGAAATCAGTCATGTTCCAGCCAATCAACGCCAGGGCGATCACCGCCAAAAGGAGGGTGATCCAAAGTTTGGTTTTGCTCATATCGACAGCCCTTTGGCGTCCTCCAGCTTATTCTGCGCCAACAGTATAATGTCGCACAGTTCGCGCACCGCGCCACGGCCGCCGGCAATACGGGTAACATAGTGGGCTCTTGGCGTCAGCAACGGATGTGCATCCGCTACGGCGACCGCCAGGCCAACCTGAGCCATCACCGGCCAGTCGATCAGGTCGTCACCGATATAGGCCACCTGATCCGCGTTTAACGACAGTGTATCCAACAGTTCGCGGAAGGCCAAAAGCTTATCGGACTGCCCTTGATACAGATGGGTGATGCCGAGGGTTTTCGCCCGATCTTCCAGCAGCTTGGCTGAACGGCCGGTGATAATTGCCACGTCGATATCCGAAGTCTTCAGGCAGCGAATGCCGTAACCGTCGCGCACGTTGAACGCTTTCAATTCTTCGCCGTTGTTGCCCATGAAAATCAGGCCGTCCGACAGCACGCCGTCGACATCGCAAATCAGCAGGCGGATTTTGCCGGCACGCGCCATGACGTCTTGTTCTACAGGCCCGTAGCAGGTTTCAACCAGACTCATTGAGTTCTATTCCTTTAATTAAACGACGCCGGCGCGCAGCATGTCATGCATATGTACCACACCCAGCAATTGGTCGCCATCGGCAACCAGCAGCGCGGTGATATGGCGCTGCTGCATCAGGTTCAACGCATCGACCGCCAGCAGGTTCGGGCGCACCCGTACGCCGCCGAGCGTCATGACATCGACGATCCGGGCTTCATTGAGGTTGATGCCCATATCAAATATCCGCCGCAGGTCACCATCGGTAAAGATACCGGCGATTTTCATCAGATCGTCGCAGATGACCGTCATGCCCAGGTTTTTGCGCGTGATTTCCAGCAACGCGTCGCGCAGCGATGCATCGGCGCTGACGTGCGGGATTTCGTCGCCGCTGTGCATGATGTCGCAAACGCGCAGCAGCAACCTGCGGCCCAGGGCGCCACCGGGGTGCGACAGCGCAAAATCTTCCGGCGTGAAACCGCGGGCTTTCAGCAATGCCACCGCCAGCGCATCACCCATCACCAGGGTCGCGGTGGTGCTGGTGGTTGGCGCCAGGCCAAGCGGGCAGGCCTCCTGCGGCACCTTGATGCACAGGTGAATATCCGCCGCTTTGCCCATCGAGCTTTCCGGATTGTTGGTCATGCAGATCAGCGGGATTTGCTGGCGCTTCAAGACCGGGATGAGCGCCTGGATCTCGTTGGACTCGCCGGAGTTGGAAATGGCGAGCACGATATCTTGTGCCGTCACCATGCCGAGGTCGCCGTGGCTGGCCTCCGCCGGATGAACGAAGAATGAGGGCGTGCCGGTGCTGGCGAAGGTCGCGGCGATCTTGCAGCCAATATGCCCGGATTTGCCCATGCCCATCACGACCACTTTACCGCAGCAGCCGGCGATCAATTCGCAGGCGCGGGTAAAGTCTGCATTGATGTACCGATCGAGCTGGGCCAGCCCGTCACGCTCAATCTGCAGCACTTCTTTGCCTGCCTGTTGAAAATCAAAGCCCGGTTGCAACTGAATGTTCGACATGTTCATTCCCGTCGGTTTAGCCGAAAGTACTGAAAGGATTAAAAAACAGCACCGCAAGATACGCAATAAAGCCACATAATAACAGAGCGCCCGCCAGATGACCGATACGATGTTTTCGCCCGATGCACAGGGCGCTGAGCACAATGCTGACCGCCAGCATGACCCAATAATCGCGGTGGAAGGCGGCAGAATCGACGCTGCCCGGGGACAGCAGGGCGGGAACGCCCAGCACGATCACTGTGTTGAAAATGTTGGAGCCGATGATATTACCAATCGCCATATCATCCTCACCCTTTAGTGCCCCGGCGATGGACGTGGCCAACTCCGGCAGGCTGGTGCCGATGGCGATGAGGGTCAAGCCGACCACCAGTTCGCTCATGCCAAAATAATGCGCAATTACCGTGGCGTTATCGACCACCATTTTGGACGACAGCGGCAGAATAATGAACGCCAGCACCAGCCACAGCACCGCCACGGTGTTGCTGCTGTCTTGCGGCAGCTCGGCGAGTTGTTCCACGGTCAGGCTGTCGCTGCCTTCGCGCTGCGCCAGCCGGGCAATTTTCAGCATCAATAAAATGAAGGCGGCGGCGGCGGCCAACAGCACCACGCCATCCAGCCGACTCAGGGTGCCGTCCATCAGCACGAAACCGCACAATACTGTGACCGCCAACATCAGCGGCAGTTCGCGGCGCAGTACCTCGGAGCGCGCCGCCAGCGGGTGAATCAGCGCCGCCACGCCAAGGATCAACAATATATTGGCAATGTTGGAACCTAATACGTTCCCCACGGCCATATCTATCTGCCCATTCAGCGCGGCGGTGGTCGACACGAACAGCTCCGGCAGCGATGTGCCGATGCCGACGACGGTCATGCCGATGATTAACGGCGGCACGCCAAGCGAACGGGAAATCACCGCAGCACCGTAAACTAAGCGGTCTGCGCCATACACCAGTAAAAATAAACCAACGATGAGTAAAGCTATCGCGAGAAACATGCAGGGTCCTTTGTTGGGTATCAACCCGGTTCGTTGGTTAAAAGCCGAAATTCGGCTATCTTGCTTTGCCCTCCGTTGCGCAGGCTAAAGCCGCAGCAACGGGTTTTCCCGGCTAATATATGAACAGATTCGTTTTTTTCGTTATATGGGCAATTTTGACCGGGTGGCGCGTAAAAGTAAAATCAGGTGCAGCCTTAGCGCACCATTGGTAGCGAAATACCGGTAAGTTTTTGTAAAGATGAGACGCGTTGCGTCCGTTGCTTTAACATCGTGGGTAGATTTGGCAAAAATGAGCCGTAAAGGATCCATTAACATGCACCAAAATGCAGAGAATCTGGTCGAAGTGCGCGACATGAGTTTCTCGCGCGGCGATCGACTGATATTCGAAGACATCAACCTGACGGTTCCCCGTGGCAAGGTCACGGCGATCATGGGGCCGTCCGGTATTGGTAAAACCACGCTGCTGCGCCTGATTGGCGGCCAACTGGCACCGGACCGCGGCGAGATCTGGTTCGACGGCGATAACATTCCCGCGTTATCCCGCCATCAGTTGTATGAAGCACGCAAGAAAATGAGCATGCTGTTCCAGTCCGGCGCGCTGTTCACCGATCTTACGGTGTTTGAAAACGTGGCCTACCCGCTGCGTGAGCACAGCCGTTTGCCGGAACCGATATTGCGCAGCACGGTGATGATGAAGCTGGAAGCGGTCGGCTTGCGCGGCGCGGCTGAACTGATGCCCAATGAACTGTCCGGCGGCATGGCGCGGCGTGCCGCGTTGGCGAGGGCGATCGCGCTCGACCCGGAACTGATCATGTTCGACGAGCCTTTCGTCGGTCAGGATCCGATCACCATGGGCGTGCTGGTGAAGCTGATCGATGAGCTGAATCATGCGCTGGGCATCACCTGCATCGTGGTTTCGCACGATGTGCCGGAAGTGCTGAGCATCGCCGACTACGCGTATATCGTGGCCGATCACCGGGTGATTGCCGAAGGGACGACGCCACAATTACAGAACAATCCTGATGCGCGCGTGCGCCAGTTCCTGGATGGTATTGCCGATGGGCCGGTACCCTTCCGTTATCCGGCCGGGGATTACCAGGCCGAGCTGTTAGGCTTAGGGAGTAAATAAGCTTATGTTATTACAGGCGTTAGCGTCGTTAGGGCGCCGTGGCATCAATACCAGCGCCAGCTTTGGGCGCGCGGGGTTGATGCTGTTCAACGCACTGGTCGGGCGGCCGGAGCCGCGTAAACAGTGGCCGTTGTTGCTAAAGCAAATGCACAGCGTGGGTGTGCAATCGTTGCTGATCATCATGGTTTCCGGGCTGTTTATCGGCATGGTGCTGGGGCTGCAAGGCTATCTGGTACTGACGACTTACAGCGCCGAGGCCAGCCTGGGCATGATGGTGGCGTTGTCGCTGCTGCGTGAACTGGGGCCGGTGGTTACCGCTTTGCTGTTTGCCGGCCGCGCCGGTTCCGCGTTGACGGCGGAAATCGGCTTGATGAAGGCGACCGAACAAATTTCCAGCCTGGAAATGATGGCCGTCGATCCGCTGCGACGGATTGTCGCGCCGCGCTTTTGGGCCGGTTTGATCAGCATGCCTCTGCTGACGATTATCTTCGTCGCGGTGGGCATCTGGGGCGGTTCGATAGTCGGCGTGGATTGGAAGGGCATCGACAGCGGCTTCTTCTGGTCGGCGATGCAGGGCGCAGTGGAGTGGAGAAAAGACTTGCTCAACTGCCTGCTCAAGAGCGTGGTATTCGCCATCACCGTGACCTGGATTGCCATTTTCAACGGGTATGATGCGGTACCGACCTCTGAAGGGATTAGCCGGGCAACGACGCGTACCGTGGTACATTCGTCGCTGGCGGTGTTGGGATTGGATTTCGTGCTGACAGCACTGATGTTTGGGAATTGATTCGATGCAAACGAAGAAGAGTGAAATTTGGGTTGGGGCGTTTATGCTGATTGCGCTGTGCGCCATCGTCTTTCTCTGCCTGCAGGTAGCAAACATTAAGTCTATCGGTAATGAGCCGACGTACCGCATCTATGCGACCTTCGATAATATCGGCGGCCTGAAAGCGCGCTCGCCGGTGAAAATCGGTGGGGTGGTGATTGGCCGTGTGGCCGATATCTCGCTCGATCCTAAAACCTATACGCCGCGCGTAGCCCTGGATATTCAGGACAAATTTAACCAGATCCCGGACACCAGCTCGCTGGCGATCCGCACCTCCGGCTTGCTGGGGGAGCAGTATCTGGCGCTGAACGTCGGTTTTGAAGATCCTGATATGGGCACCACCATTCTGAAGGACGGCGGTACCATTCAGGACACCAAATCAGCCATGGTTCTGGAAGATCTGATCGGCCAGTTCCTGTATAAAAGCGGCGGCCAGGACAATGCAGCCAAGCCGGGAGACGCGGCCGCTGAGCCGGCTGCCGGTACTGCGCCGCAATCTGTCGCCCCAAGTCATTAAGAGAGGAAACCTGCATGTTTAAACGTTTACTTATGGTTGCCCTGCTGGTGGTTGCGCCGCTGGCGAATGCGGCCGATCAAACCAACCCGTACAGCCTGATGCAAGATGCGGCTGAGAAGACCTTCACCCGGCTGAAAACCGAGCAGCCAAAAATCAAGCAGGACCCTAACTACTTGCGTTCAGTGGTGCATCAGGAGCTGATGCCGTTTGTCCAGGTCAAGTATGCCGGTGCGCTGGTGCTGGGCCGTTATTACAAAGAAGCGACGCCGGCACAGCGTGAGGCCTATTTCACCGCATTCCAGGCCTATCTGGAGCAGGCTTATGGCCAGGCGCTGGCGATGTATCACGGTCAGACCTACCAGATCGCCCCTGAGCAGCCGCTGGGTAACGCCGACATCGTCGCCATCCGCGTGACCATCATCGATAAAGATGGCCGTCCACCGGTACGTCTGGATTTCCAATGGCGTAAAAACAGCAAAACCGGCTACTGGCAGGCGTATGACATGATCGCCGAAGGCGTCAGCATGATCACCACCAAGCAGAACGAGTGGGCGTCTACCCTGCGAACTCAGGGCATTGACGGTCTGACCAAACAGCTGCAAGCGGCTGCGCAGCGGCCTATCACGCTGGATCAGAAAAACTGATGTCGGCCGCACTCAGCTTTGAATCGCAGCAGCAGACCCTGATCCTGCGCGGCGAGCTGGACCGGGAAACGCTGCTGCCGCTGTGGGAGCAGCGGGAAACGTTGCTGGCGGATAAAACCGCTCTCGACGTCTCGCAACTGCAGCGCGTGGACTCTTCCGGGTTGGCGCTGTTGGTGCATTTGCGTGAGCAGCAGCGCCAGCGCGGCGTTGAATTAAAAATTTCCGGCGCCACCGATCGCTTGAAAACGTTGATCGCGTTGTACAACCTGCAAGCAATAATGCCTGTCGATACCGCTGGTTAGCGATATTTTCAGCTGGCTGAATACGGTCATTCCCCAGAAAGCCCCTGTTGCACAGGGGCTTTTTCTTTAGTTTAAGAAAACGTCGTATTCCACTAAGATGTCAGGCTGATTATGATCCTTTTGCTGCAGAACTGGATACTATGGAAAATAACGAGATTAAAGACGTGCTGATGCAAGCATTGGCGCTGGATGAAGCACATGTCACGGGCGATGGCAGCCACTTTCAGGTGATCGTGGTCGGCGAGCTGTTTGCCGCCATGAGCCGCGTCAAGAAACAACAGACGGTCTACGCACCGCTGATGGAATACATTGCGGACAACCGAATTCATGCCTTATCGATCAAGGCGTACACCCCTGAAGAGTGGCAGCGAGACCGCAAACTCAACGGATTTTAAGGCTGTTTGCCCTCCAGGCGGGCAGCTTCAGATTAGATAACAGAGAGTAGTCAGATGGATAAATTTCGTGTGCAGGGCCGGACCCGCCTCAGCGGTGAAGTTTCTATTTCCGGGGCGAAAAACGCTGCCCTGCCGATCCTGTTCGCCGCATTATTAGCGGAAGAGCCGGTCGAGCTGCAGAATGTCCCTAAGCTGAAGGACATCGATACCACCATTAAGCTACTCAGCCAGTTAGGCACCAAGATCGAGCGCAACGGTTCGGTGTATGTAGACGCCAGCGGCGTGAACGAGTTTTGCGCACCTTATGACCTGGTGAAAACCATGCGCGCTTCTATCTGGGCATTGGGGCCGTTGGTCGCGCGCTTCGGCCGCGGTCAGGTTTCTCTGCCGGGCGGTTGTGCGATAGGCGCACGTCCGGTCGATCTGCATATCAGCGGCCTGGAGCAGCTTGGTGCGGAGATCAAACTGGAAGAAGGTTACGTTAAAGCTTCCGTTGAAGGCCGCCTGAAAGGCGCGCACATCGTGATGGACAAGGTGAGCGTTGGCGCCACCGTAACCATCATGAGCGCAGCGACCCTGGCGACCGGTACCACCGTGATTGAAAACGCCGCACGCGAGCCGGAAATTGTCGATACCGCCAACTTCCTCAACACGCTGGGGGCGAAAATCAGCGGCGCCGGCAGTGACCGCATCACCATCGAAGGCGTTGAGCGCCTGGGTGGCGGTGTGTATCGCGTTCTGCCTGACCGTATCGAGACCGGCACCTTCCTGATTGCCGCAGCGGTTTCCGGCGGCAAAGTGATGTGCCGCGACACCCGTCCGAATACGCTGGACGCCGTGTTGGCCAAGCTGCGCGAAGCCGGCGCGGATATCGAAGTGGGTGAAGACTGGATCAGCCTGGACATGCACGGCAAGCGTCCTAAAGCGGTTACCGTACGTACCGCGCCGCACCCTGGTTTCCCGACCGATATGCAGGCCCAATTCAGCTTGCTGAACCTGGTCGCGGAAGGCACCGGCGTGATCACCGAGACCATTTTTGAAAACCGCTTCATGCATGTGCCTGAACTGATCCGTATGGGTGCACACGCCGAGATTGAGAGCAATACCTTGATTTGTCACGGTGTTGAGCAACTGTCCGGCGCCCAGGTGATGGCAACCGATCTGCGCGCTTCCGCCAGCCTGGTACTGGCCGGCTGTATCGCCGACGGTGTGACCGTTGTCGATCGTATCTACCACATCGACCGTGGTTATGAGCGTATTGAAGATAAGCTGCGCGCGCTGGGTGCGAATATTGAGCGTGTGAAAGGCGAGTAATTTGTCAGATGCCGGGGCGACGCCCCGGCGGAAACACTGCGTTGAGGGTCCGGCTCACTTTGGCCGGGCCCTTTTTAATTGCTGTCTTCCGGGAACTCTCCCACCGTCATCTTCAGCGTAATGCGTTTGCCGTCGCGCAGCACGATGACCGGAATTTCCGTGCCCGGGCGGATCTCAGCCACCTGGTCCATGGTTTCCAGTACCGATATTGCCGGTTTGCTGTCTACGTTGGTGATTACGTCGTTGATATGGAAGCCGGCGTTACCCGCCGGTCCGTTCGGCGTAATTTCGGTTACGATAATGCCTTGCAGGCGGTCGATACCGGAATTGGACGAACGCAAAGGAATAATCTCTTTGCCCTGAATACCGAAGTAACCGCGGATAACGCGGCCATCACGGATCAATTTGTCCATGATCTTGGTGGCCAACTCGATGGGAATGGCGAACCCCAAGCCTTCCGGTGTTTCGCCGTCGGTGATTTTATCGTAGGTCAGGGTGTTGATGCCGATTAACTCACCCAGTGAGTTAACCAGAGCGCCGCCGGAGTTGCCGCGGTTAATCGAGGCATCGGTTTGCAGGAAGGTCTGACGACCGGTGGTGCTCATACTGATGCGACCCGTAGCGCTTAGGATCCCCTGAGTGACGGTCTGGCCGAGATTATAGGGATTGCCGATCGCCAGTACCACATCGCCCACGTGCGCGGCACGGGCGTTATTGATAGGGATTACCGGCAGATTGCCCGGATCTATCTTCAGCACCGCCAGATCGGTCAGGCTGTCGGAGCCGACCAGCAGCGCTTCGTAGCGGCGGCCGTCCTGCAGCACGACGGTAATTTGCTGGGCATCCTTGATAACGTGGCGATTGGTCAGAATATAACCGCGTTCGTTCATGATCACGCCGGAACCCAGCGACAGCACGTTGGCGGCGCCGCTCATATTACGGTTGTAGATATTCACCACGGCGGGCGCCGCGCGCCGCACGGCCTTGTTGTAGCTGACCGGCGTTTCGTCACGGGTATTGTCATGTTTTTCTGCGAACAGAGTATTGGAAGAGCGCAGCACAGGCAGCGCAGCCAGCAGCAGGCCGGCAACGATTAAACCAATAACGACAGAACGCAAGAGCTTAGCAAACATGGAGTTTTAGTACGTGAGATGAAGGATGCAGGGAGGATAACATGAGAATACCGGGCGCAGTATGTCACTGAGCCCGGTTTTTAAACAAATTAACGCAGCAGCAGATAAAGGGTTTCAGTGCCGCGCACGATGTTCAGCGCCATGACTGGAGGTTTGGCTGCCAATACTTTGCGCAATGTCGTGATGTCCTCAACGCGCTGGCGGTTGACGCCAATGATCACATCGTCTTTCTGCAGCCCAATCTGCGCTGCCGTAGAGCCTTTATCCACCTTATCGATCTTCACGCCTTTGTCACCGCTGGCAATGGTGCCGTTGCTGAGGGAAACACCCAGCAGGGCCGGTGAAAGCGTTTCGGCATTGGTGGAGGTGCCCTCGCTGTTATCCAGCGTAACGGCAACTTCCTGCGGTTTGCCATCGCGCAGCAGCCCGACCTTAATGGTTTTGCCCGGAGCGGTAGTGCCCACTTTGGCACGCAGTTCGGCGAAGCTGCTGACCGGCTTGCCGTCGACGGAGACCAAAATGTCGCCGGCCTTGATGCCCGCCTTGGCGGCGGCGGATTTCGGCAGCACTTCGCTGACGAAAGCGCCGCGCTGGGCTTCGGAATTAAACGCTTTGGCCATATCGGCGGTCATTTCGCTGCCTTTGATGCCTAGCAGGCCGCGTTTCACCTCGCCGAATTCGATCAACTGCTGGCTGAGGTTCTGCGCCATGTTGCTCGGAATGGCAAAGCCGATGCCGACGTTGCCGCCGCCCGGTGCCAGAATGGCCGTGTTGATGCCTATTAGCTCTCCGTTGAGATTAACCAGCGCACCGCCGGAATTGCCGCGGTTGATGGAGGCGTCCGTCTGGATAAAGTTTTCCAGCCCCTCCAGGTTCAGGCCGCTACGACCCAGGGCTGAGATAATGCCGGAGGTGGCGGTCTGGCCGAGGCCAAACGGGTTGCCGACGGCAACGGCGAAATCGCCGACCCTCAACGCATCGGAATCCGCCATTTTTATCGCGGTCAGGTTTTTCACGTCACTGAGCTGCAGCAGGGCAATATCGGATTGCTCGTCGCGGCCAACCAGCTTGGCGTCCACTTCGCGGCCGTCATTCAGCTGTACGCTGATTTTGTCGGCGTTGTTGATGACGTGGTTGTTGGTCAGCACATAGCCTTTGGCGGCGTCGATGATTACGCCGGATCCCAGCCCTTCAAACGGGCGCGAGCTCTGTTGCTGCCCTGGGCCGCCGGGGCCGAAGAAGCGTTTGAATTCCTCCGGAACTTGCTGGCGCTGCACCTGGGTCCCTTCAACATGCACGCTCACCACGGCGGGCAAAACTTTTTCCAGCATCGGTGCCAGGCTCGGCAGCGATTGCCCCTGAACAGCGACGGGCAATGCGGCGCTGGCTGCCGGTACGGAGGTGATCGTGAGGCCAATACTCATTGCCAATGCACTAAGAATTAACGACTTTTTCTTCATTGATAATAACTCTCTCAATACCTGACGATGAAATAGTGATGATAAAGCAGCAGCAATACCATAGTGAAGGGTAAGACCGTGAATTTGCGTGAAAAGTTCACTCAAGCACCAGCGTTAAGGATAGTTCAGGCGCGGGGGAGATAAAGCGGGCAAGATCAAAACCCGTGGGGCAGGCCCACGGGCAGGGTGAGGATCAGTCGCGGCGCGGACGCTCGCCACGCAGCAGGCCAGAGGCGCCTTCAGAATAGTCGCGCGGCATTTCTACCGGCGCCTGATCGTTATCGGCTTCGGCTTCGGTCAGGCGATAGCGGAACGGATTTTCCTGCATCGGCAGATCCGGCAGCAGGTTGTTGGAGCTTTTCGCCATGTGTTGATACAGCTGGCGATAGTCTCGCGCCATGTTATCCAACAGCTCGGCGCTGCGGGCAAAGTGGCCGACCAGTTCCTGACGATACTCTTCCAGCTCGGTTTTGCTCTTGTCCAACTCGTTCTGCAAAACTTGTTGTTGACGTAATTTACGATTACCAAAACGCATCGCTACCGCACCAATGGCGATGCCGACGACTAAACCAATCAGCGTATACTCCCAGGTCATGATGACTCCTTTTTGACTTCGTTGTTCCGCAGGGATTTTTCACTTAATAATATCCACTATAACCGTTAACCTTGTCCGAGTGGAATCCTGATAAGCCATAACCTGGCGTTTACAGGGTTTTTCAGTACGCCGCGACGCGGACATTTGTGGCGATAACGGTGCGAAGCAGCATCAACATGCCGCGAAAATTTGCTAAATAATTTCTACGGGTTCTAAGGGAACATCGAACAGATGCAGGCATTATCACCGTTATCACGCTACCAGCAGGCGCTGGATGCGGGGGAATATCAGGCCGACGAGGTTCAACGCCAGGCGGTTACCCGGCTGGAGGGCATTTATCAGGCATTGCAGCAGGCACCTGCAGCAAGCGTGTCGGCCAACGGCCTGCGCGGCAAGTTAAGCCGCTGGCTGGGCAAGGGCGCTGAAACGACCAGCCTTCGTCCGGTGCAGGGGCTGTACATGTGGGGCGGTGTCGGACGCGGTAAAACCTGGCTGATGGACATGTTCTTCCACAGCCTGCCGGGGGAGCGCAAGCTGCGGCTGCATTTCCACCGTTTTATGCTGCGCGTGCACGAAGAACTGACCGAGCTGCAAGGGCAGGAGAACCCGTTGGAGATGATTGCCGACGGGTTCAAGGCGCAGACCGACGTAGTGTGTTTTGACGAATTCTTCGTCTCCGACATCACCGACGCCATGCTGCTGGCCACGCTGTTGCAGGCGCTGTTTGCTCGCGGCATCACGCTGGTGGCGACGTCCAATATTCCGCCGGACGAGCTGTACCGCAACGGCTTGCAACGTGCGCGCTTTTTGCCGGCGATTGCCCTGATTAACGACTACTGCGATGTGATGAATGTCGATGCCGGCATTGATTACCGTTTGCGCACTCTGACTCAGGCGCATTTGTACCTGACGCCGCTCGACAGTCAGACCCGAGAGACCCTGGACCGGATGTTCCTCAAGCTGGCGGGGAAGGCAGGAGAGGAGGCGCCGGTGCTGCAGGTCAATCACCGGCCGCTGCAAGCGATCCGCGCGGTGGATGGGGTATTGGCGGTGGATTTCCATACCCTGTGCGAAGAGCCGCGCAGCCAACTGGACTATATTGCGCTGTCGCGGTTGTATCACAGCGTAATACTGTACAATGTCCAGGTGATGGGGCCGTTGAAGGAGAACACCGCCCGCCGCTTCCTGGCGCTGGTGGACGAATTCTACGAACGCCACGTCAAGTTGGTGATTGCCGCCGAAGCGTCGATGTTCGACATCTACCAGGGGGAGCGGTTGAAGTTTGAATATCAACGCTGCCTGTCGCGCCTGCAGGAGATGCAAAGTGAAGAGTATCTGAAGCTGCCTCATCTGCCTTGATCGCCCCCGGGGGTCTGGCCGCCAGGATCCCCGCTTTCCTCTCGCCGGCGATAAATTGCTTTTCCATTCAAAAAGCGTTCGATCTTTGTGAGCGACTTCTCTATAATCTTGCGACCCCACGTTACAACAAAGTTTTTTTCCCAAAAACTTTATAGTGCCGGCAATGGCTATTCGAAGGGGTAGGTTTGCTGGACTTGTATGGTCGTGTGAGCCTCAACTGTTTTCGAGCGTTTGGGTGTTCACCAACGTGTAACTAATTATTGGGTAAGCTTTCTAATGAAAACTTTTACAGCTAAACCAGAAACCGTAAAACGCGACTGGTTCGTTGTTGATGCGGATGGTAAAACTTTAGGCCGTCTCGCTACTGAACTCGCTCGTCGTTTGCGCGGCAAGCATAAAGCGGAATACACCCCGCACGTTGATACCGGTGACTACATCATCGTTCTGAACGCAGAAAAAGTTGCTGTAACCGGCAACAAGCGTACAGACAAGGTGTATTACCGCCACACCGGCCACATCGGTGGTATCAAGCAAGCGACCTTTGAAGAGATGATTGCCCGCAATCCTGAGCGCGTGATTGAAATCGCGGTTAAAGGCATGCTGCCAAAGGGTCCGTTGGGTCGTGCAATGTTCCGTAAACTGAAAGTTTACGCGGGCAACGAGCACACTCACGCGGCACAGCAACCGCAAGTTCTTGACATCTAATCGGGATTATAGGCAATGGCTGAAAATCAATACTACGGCACTGGTCGCCGCAAAAGCTCCGCCGCTCGCGTCTTCATCAAGCCGGGCAACGGTAACATCGTAATTAACCAGCGCAGCCTGGAACAGTACTTCGGTCGCGAAACTGCCCGCATGGTAGTTCGTCAGCCGCTGGAACTGGTCGACATGGTTGGCAAATTTGACCTGTACATCACTGTTAAAGGTGGTGGTATTTCTGGTCAAGCTGGTGCTATCCGTCACGGTATCACCCGTGCACTGATGGAATATGACGAGACTCTGCGTGGTGAGCTGCGTAAAGCTGGCTTCGTCACTCGTGATGCTCGTAAAGTTGAACGTAAGAAAGTCGGCCTGCGTAAAGCACGTCGTCGTCCGCAGTTCTCCAAGCGTTAATTTTTACTGCTTCGGCAGTGGAGTTTACGCCAAAAACCCGGTGCTTCACCGGGTTTTTTTATGCCTGAAAATTACCTTCTCACGACTAAAATCTGTGGTATATCAGACAATTCAACACGAAATCACCGCAGAGTCCCCACAAAACAAGCAAAATCTGGTAAACTATCATCCACTTTTGCGCCTGTTCGCCATGCAGCTGTCGTCAGTCTACCTCCGCGTCCTGTTTTAGACCCAGGGTTTATCTGTGTGCTGCTGGCCAGCGGTCAAGATCATTCAGGATAGCAGCCTGTTAGTTGGCTATTCGCAGTATTTTCTAGATAAACTTGGAGGTTTTCATGGCTGTCGCTGCCAACAAACGTTCGGTAATGACGCTGTTTTCTGGCCCGACCGACATTTTTAGCCATCAAGTACGTATCGTACTGGCGGAGAAAGGTGTCAGCGTCGAGATTGAGCAGGTCGAGTTGGATAACCTGCCGCAGGATTTGATTGACCTCAACCCGTACCAAACGGTGCCTACGCTGGTTGATCGCGAGCTGACCCTGTATGAATCCCGTATCATCATGGAATACCTGGATGAGCGCTTCCCGCACCCGCCACTGATGCCGGTTTACCCGGTAGCCCGTGGTGAAAGCCGCCTGATGATGCTGCGTATCGAGAAAAACTGGTACTCGCTGATGTACAAAATCGAGAAGAGCAACGGCCAGGAAGCAGAATCAGCCCGTCGTCAGCTGCGTGAAGAACTGCTGGCGATTGCTCCGATCTTTGGCCAGACGCCTTATTTCATGAGCGAAGAGTTCAGCCTGGTGGATTGCTACCTGGCACCGCTGTTGTGGCGTTTGCCGCAGTTGGGCATTGAACTGAGCGGTACAGGCTCCAAAGAGCTGAAAGGCTACATGACCCGCGTGTTCGAGCGTGATGCCTTCCTGGCCTCCCTGACCGAAGCCGAGCGCGAAATGCGCCTGCAGACTCGGGGCTAAGCGTCATGGATATGTCTCAAATGACCCCGCGCCGTCCGTACCTGCTGCGGGCGTTCTATGACTGGTTGCTTGATAATCAGCTGACGCCGCATCTGGTGGTGGACGTGACGCGCCCTGACGTGCAGGTGCCGATGGAGTTTGCCCGCGATGGCCAGATCGTACTGAACATTGCGCCACGTGCGGTAGGCAGCCTGGAATTAGGCAACGACGAAGTGCATTTCAACGCGCGTTTCGGTGGTGTGCCACGTCAGGTTTCGGTGCCAATGGCAGCGGTACTGGCGATTTATGCGCGTGAAAATGGCGCAGGCACCATGTTTGAACCGGAAGCCGCCTATGAAGCGGAAGGCACTTTTGAAGGCATGGACAATGAGACGATCCCATCGGAAAGCCTGATGTCGGTGATTGATGGCGATCGCCCGGACATGAGTGATGACCACGAGCCGGACGATGAACCGCCACAGCCGCCGCGCGGTGGCCGCCCATCGCTGCGCGTGGTGAAATAATCCCGCAACTACGAATAGCAAAAGGTCGCTCAGGCGACCTTTTTTATTGCCTTGATCCTGCCGAATAATCAAGTCATGCAATCGTTGTATCGGGGCAGAAGGTGGCGGTTGTCGCGTGTGCGGAAAAACAAAGGGCCCGGTATCGTGAACCGGGCCCCTGAAGCGTGAAGCAGAAGGGATATTACACTTCCAGGTAGCTCATGATGCCATCGGCAGCTTTACGGCCTTCGGCAATCGCCGTAACTACCAGGTCTGAACCGCGCACCGCATCGCCACCGGCGAAGATTTTCGGGTTGCTGGTCTGGAAGGCGTTATCGGTGCCTTCCGGCGCCACAATGCGGCCCTGCTTGTCGAGTTCAACGTCATGTGCCGCCAGCCAATCCATCTTGTGCGGACGGAAACCAAATGCCATCACTACGGCATCGGCATCGATCACGTGCTCGGAACCCGGCACTTGCTCAGCAACCTGACGGCCATTGGCATCCGGCTCACCCAACTGAGTGCGAACCATTTTCACACCGGCGACGCGGCCGGCGCTGTTCAGTTCGATGCTCAGCGGCTGCAGATTGAATTTGAATTCAACCCCTTCCTCACGCGCATTTTTCACTTCGCGTTTGGAACCCGGCATGTTGGCCTCATCACGACGGTAGGCGCAGATAACCTGAGTTGCGCCCTGACGGATGGAAGTACGCACGCAGTCCATTGCGGTATCACCACCGCCCAGAACCACCACGCGCTTGCCTTCCATGCTGACATACGGCTCGTGTGGCTCGGCTTCATAGCCCATCAGCTGCTTGGTGTTGGCGATCAGGAACGGCAGTGCGTCGTAGACGCCCGGCGCTTCCTCGTTCTCCAGCCCGCCGCGCATCGACTGATAGGTGCCGACGCCAAGGAACACTGCGTCGAACTCGTTCAGCAGTGCATCCATGGTGATGTCTTTGCCCACTTCGGTATTCAGCTGGAACTCAATGCCCATCTCGCTGAAGATGCCACGGCGTTTCACCATCACTTCTTTTTCCAGCTTGAAGGCCGGAATGCCGAAGGTCAGCAGCCCGCCGATCTCCGGATGACGATCGTAAACCACCGCTTTCACGCCGTTGCGGGTCAGCACATCGGCACAGGCCAGGCCGGCTGGACCGGCGCCAATCACCGCCACACGCTTGCCGGTAGGCTGCACGTGGGACATGTCCGGCTTCCAGCCCATTTCGATCGCTTTATCGCTGATATAGCGTTCGATGTTACCGATGGTCACTGCACCAAACTCATCGTTCAGGGTACAGGAACCTTCGCACAGGCGATCCTGCGGGCAGACGCGTCCGCACACTTCCGGCAGGCTGTTGGTCTGGTGCGCCAGATCCGCCGCCTCCATGATGCGGCCTTCGTTCGCCAGCTTCAGCCAGTTCGGGATGTAGTTGTGAACCGGGCATTTCCATTCGCAATAAGGGTTGCCGCAGGAAAGACAACGGTCCGCCTGCGCTTTCGCCTGAGTTTCCGAAAACGGCTCGTAAATCTCTACAAACTCAATTTTACGGATCTTCAGCGGTTTTTTTGGCGGATCAACGCGCTGCAGGTCGATAAATTGATAAACATTCTGACTCATTAATGACCTCTTACTGCGCCTGAACCCGCAGCTCGGCTGCGGAACGACTACGGTGACCCAACAATGCTTTGACATCACTGGACTTCGGCTTGACCAGAGCGAACTTCGGCGCCCATTCCGGCCAGTTAGCCAGAATCTCTTCCCCGCGCGCAGAACCGGTCGCTTGCACGTGTTCGGTAATCAAACCGCGCAGGTGCTCCTCATGAATGGCCAGTTGCTCGACATCCAAGACTTCCACCAGCTCCGGGTTAACGCGTTTGCGGAACACGCCATCTTCATCCAGCACGTAAGCGAAGCCGCCGGTCATACCTGCGCCAAAGTTGATGCCGGTTTTACCCAGCACGCAGACGATGCCGCCGGTCATGTATTCACAGCCGTTATCACCAATGCCTTCAACTACGGTGATAGCGCCGGAGTTACGCACCGCGAAGCGCTCGCCCGCACGGCCTGCAGCGAACAGCTTGCCGCCGGTGGCACCGTACAGACAGGTGTTGCCGATAATGCTCGCTTCATGGCTGCGGAAGGCAGAACCAATCGGTGGGCGTACGGCGATACGGCCGCCGGCCATGCCTTTGCCGACATAGTCGTTGGCGTCGCCGGTCAGGGTCAGCTCAACGCCGCCCGCATTCCATACGCCGAAGCTCTGGCCAGCGGTGCCGGAGAAATAGGCCTTGATCGGGTCTGCTGCCATGCCCTGATCGCCATGTACGGTAGCAATAGCGCCGGACAGGGTGGCACCCACTGAACGGTCGGTGTTACGGATATCGAAGTAGAAGGTCTTGCTCTGCTTCGCTTCGATATGCGGTTCCGCCTGCGCCAGCAGATCTTTGTTCATCGACCCTTTGTCGAACGGCGGGTTGCTGCTTTCGGTGCAGTACAGCGCCTTGCCTGGATGCGGCGTTGCGGTTTTCAGCAGCGGCGACAGATCCAGTTTGTTCTGCTTGGCGGAGATGCCGTCCAGCTCGGTCAGGAACTCAGTGCGGCCAATCAGATCAACCAATTGGCTGACACCCAGCTGCGCCATGATCTCGCGGGTTTCACGCGCGATGAACTGGAAGTAGTTGGTGACGCGTTCCGGCAGGCCGTGATAGTGATCGCGGCGCAGTTTTTCATCCTGAGTCGCCACGCCGGTTGCGCAGTTGTTCAGGTGACAGATACGCAGGTATTTACAACCCAGCGCCACCATCGGGCCGGTGCCGAAGCCGAAGCTTTCTGCGCCGAGGATCGCCGCTTTGACGATATCCACGCCGGTTTTCAGGCCGCCATCCACCTGCAGGCGGATTTTGTGGCGCAGGCCGTTAGCCACCAGCGCCTGCTGAGTTTCCACCAGGCCCAGTTCCCACGGGCAGCCGGCGTATTTCACCGACGACAGTGGGCTGGCACCGGTACCGCCGTCGTAGCCGGCGATGGTGATCAGATCGGCATAGGCTTTCGCCACGCCGGTAGCGATGGTGCCGACGCCCGGTTCGGAAACCAGTTTCACCGAGATCATCGCCTTCGGGTTGACCTGTTTCAGGTCGAAAATCAGCTGTGCCAGATCTTCGATCGAGTAGATGTCATGGTGCGGCGGTGGAGAAATCAGGGTTACGCCCGGCACCGAATAACGCAGTTTGGCGATATAAGGCGTCACTTTGTCGCCAGGCAACTGGCCGCCTTCGCCCGGTTTTGCCCCTTGCGCCACTTTGATTTGGATCACGTCGGCATTCACCAGGTAGGCCGGCGTCACGCCGAAACGGCCGGATGCCACCTGCTTGATGCGTGAAACCTTGTTGGTGCCGTAACGTGCAGGGTCTTCGCCGCCTTCCCCGGAGTTGGAGAAACCGCCGAGGCTGTTCATGGCGATGGCCAGCGACTCGTGGGCCTCCGGGCTCAATGCGCCGATAGACATTGCTGCGGTATCGAAGCGTTTGAACAGCGATTCTGCCGGTTCAACCTGGTCGACCGGGATCGGCGTGCCCTGCGGCGTAATGGCCAGCAGGTCACGCAGCATGGCGACCGGGCGTTCATTCACCAGTTTGGCGTAAGCCTGATAGTCGCTGTATTTGCCGCTGTGTACCGCAGTTTGCAAGGTGCTCACCACGTCAGGGTTGTACGCGTGGTACTCGCCGCCGTGAACGAACTTCAGCAGGCCGCCTTGTTCCAGCGGTTTGCGTTTCAGCCAGGCGCGCTTGGACAGATTCTGCAAATCCTGTTGGAAGTCGCTGAAGCTGGCACCGCCGATGCGGCTGACTGCGCCCTGGAAACAGAGATCGGACAGGTCGCGATGCAGGCCGACCGCTTCAAACAGTTTGGCGCAGCGGTAAGAGGCGATAGTCGAGATGCCCATTTTGGACATGATCTTGTACAGGCCTTTATTGATGCCGTTACGGTAGTTCAGCATCACGTCGCGGTATTTCTTGTCGATCGCCTGAGTATCCACCAGTTTGGCCAGCGTTTCGTAGGCCAGGTACGGGTAGATTGCGGTAGCGCCGAAGCCCAACAGCACGGCGAAGTGGTGCGGATCGCGGGCGCTGGCGGTTTCAACGATAATGTTGGCGTCGCAGCGCAGGCTTTTCTCTACCAAACGGGTCTGGATCGCGCCTACAGCCATCGGTGCAGGCACCGGCAGACGGTTGGCGGCGATGGCGCGATCGGACAGCACCAGCAGCACGGCGCCGTCGCGAACTTTACGTTCCGCTTCGTCGCACAGGGCGCGGATGGTTTGCTCCAGATCCTGCACCGCAGGATCGAAGGTCAGATCGAGCGTGTCAGCGCGATAATATTCGCCTTCCAGCGTGGTGAGCTGCTTGAAGTCGGAGTACAGCAGGATCGGCGATTTGAAGCTCAGGCGGTGCGCCTGGCCTTCGGCCTCGCAGAACACGTTCATTTCGCGGCCGATGCTGGTCGCCAGCGACATCACATGCGCTTCGCGCAGCGGGTCGATAGGCGGGTTGGTCACCTGCGCGAACTGCTGGCGGAAATAGTCATAAACGATGCGTGGGCGGCTGGAGAGCACGGCGAACGGGGTATCGTCACCCATCGAGCCGGTAGCTTCCTGGCCGATCTCGCCCAGCACGCGGATCACCTGATCCAGCTCTTCGCTGCTGTAGCCGAACTGTTTCTGGTAAGTCTCGAGCTGCGAGTCGTCGAGCTCACGACTGCCGACCTGATCTTCAGGCAGATCCTCGAACGGCACCAGGCGCTTGACGTTCTTTTCCATCCACTCTTTATACGGGTGGCGGCTTTTCAGGTCGTCGTCGGTTTCGGCGGAGTGCAGGATCTTGCCGCTGCGGGTGTCGATCACCATCAGCTCGCCAGGGCCAACGCGGCCTTTTTCCACCACTTCATCCGGCTGGTAATCCCAGATGCCGACTTCGGAGGCGCAGGTGATCAGTTTGTCTTTGGTTATTACATAACGCGCCGGGCGCAGACCGTTACGGTCCAGGTTACAGGCGGCGTAGCGACCATCGGACATCACGATGCCTGCCGGGCCGTCCCACGGCTCCATGTGCATCGAGTTGAAGTCGAAGAAGGCACGCAGATCGGTGTCCATGTCCGGGTTGTTCTGCCAGGCCGGCGGCACCAGCAAACGCATGGCGCGGATCAGGTCCATGCCCCCCGCCAGCAGCAGCTCCAACATGTTGTCCAGCGAGCTGGAGTCGGAGCCGGTTTCGTTGACGAAGGGGGCGGCGGTTTGCAAATCCGGGATCAGCGGCGTCTGGAATTTATAAGTACGGGCGCGTGCCCATTGGCGGTTGCCGGTGATGGTGTTGATCTCACCGTTGTGCGCCAGATAACGGAACGGCTGCGCCAGCGGCCAGCGCGGCACGGTGTTGGTGGAGAAACGCTGGTGGAACAGGCAGATGGCCGATTCCAGGCGCAGGTCCGCCAGATCGAGATAGAAACGCGGCAGATCCGCAGGCATGCACAAGCCTTTATAGATCGTGACCAGATTCGAGAAGCTGCAGACATAGAAGCTGTCGTCCTGAACGCGCTTTTCGATACGGCGACGCGCCACAAACAGGCGGCGTTCCATATCGCGCGGGCGCCAACCCGCCGGGGCGTTAACGAAGATCTGTTCAATGCGCGGCAGGGAAGAGAGGGCGATCTCACCCAAAACGTCCGGGTTGGTCGGCACTTCACGCCAGCCGACGACCGACAGCGTTTCATTTTGCAGCTCTTCTTCCACAATGCGGCGGCTGGCACGGGCTTCCTCTTCGTTCTGGCTGAGGAACATCATGCCAACGGCGTAGTTCTTGGCTAAACGCCAGCCGCGCTCTTCTCCAACCATGCGGAAAAAGCGATCGGGCTTTTGCAATAACAGGCCGCAACCGTCGCCAGTCTTGCCGTCAGCAAGGATTGCGCCACGGTGCTGCATTCGGGCCAGCGCGTGAATAGCAGTTCGCACCACCTTGTGGCTAGGTTCGCCTTCTATGTGGGCGATTAGGCCGAAACCACAGTTGTCCCTCTCAAGGGATTTATCGTACAACATATCAGTGAACCTCCCCAGGCTCTGCGTGACTCTTACAACCAACTGCGAGGGGGCTTCCCAACGTCAGGCGGAAGTCCAATCAGCAAGGTTCATATCGCCGATCTGCTTTTCCGCCCTCCATCAATGGCCTCTCGTGACGGTTCTCACAAGTGGTGAATGACTTGTTTTAAGAGGGAGTCTTAAATAACTGCATAAATATGACGAGACGTTTGCCCGTCCAGAAAGCTTCCAGCGGACTTCCAACTTAGCGAGAAAGAATACGCAGGTCAAATATAGGCTTAAGAGCGTTTTTTATTGAATTATTGTGGGTTATCTTTTTGAAAAATAAATATTTTTACATGAATTTACGGTGGTGATGAGGAGCGTCAGGGCTCGAGGAAATGTGAGCTGTCTCACTATAGTGCAACCTCTGAATCTCTGCACCATGCTAGTGCGGGCGGGAATGTCAGAATTTTATTCTATTAAGTTATGCTTTCTTGTTATTTGTAACTATTTTTAATCGCTTTGTCATACAGGCGTTAACGGTTAGGGGAGAATAAGAAAAATTCATCTTGGCTCGGGTGATTTTATTTGCATTTATAATGAATAGTTATGCCTGGTGAAGCCTTGAAGGGAAAGCGTTGATCTCTGTCATCGCGGGAAAAGCCGTTTCTTATTAGCATCACGGGCTTTGAGTACAGAGAAAGCCAAGATTATGCAGTTGCCGCAATTAGTCAATATGTTTGGCGCCGATCTCCAGCGTCGGCACGGCGAAAAGATTCATAAACTCACGCTGCACGGCGGTTTTAGCTGCCCAAATCGCGACGGTACCCTTGGCCGTGGCGGTTGTACCTTCTGCAACGTAGCCTCTTTTGCCGACGAACAGATGCAGCGCCAGAGCATTGCCGAACAGCTGAGGGTGCAGGCCGGCAGGGTCAACCGCGCAAAACGTTACCTGGCCTACTTTCAGGCCTATACCAGTACTTATGCAGAAGTGAGCCTGCTGGCGGACATGTATCGGCAGGCGCTGGCGCAGGCCGATATGGTCGGGATCTGCGTTGGCACGCGGCCGGACTGCGTGCCGCCCGCCGCGCTTGATTTGCTGGCGGGCTACCTTGAACAAGGTTATGAGGTTTGGCTCGAGCTGGGCTTGCAGACTGCGCACGATAAAACGCTGAAGCGCATTAATCGCGGCCACAATTTCTCCTGTTACCAGCATACCGCCCGATTGGCACGCGAACGTGGGCTGAAGGTATGCAGCCACCTGATCGTCGGGCTGCCGGGGGAAAGCTCGGCCGATCATCTGGCTACGCTGCGGCAGGTGGTGGACAGCGGCGTGGACGGCATCAAGCTGCACCCGCTGCATATCGTTACCGGCAGCACCTTGGCGCGGGCCTGGCAGGCAGGGCGCATGCCTGAATTGGCGCTGGAGGAGTACGCCGCCAGTGCCGGGGAGATGATCCGCCATACGCCGAAAGAGATTGTCTATCATCGCATCTCCGCCAGCGCCCGTCGGCCGACGCTGTTGGCACCATTATGGTGCGAAAACCGCTGGAACGGCATGCAGGCGGTCGGCGGCTACCTGCAGCGTTATGGCGGACAGGGCAGCGGATTGGATGAAAAGCGGCAATATCGCCCTTGATCGCTGTTTTGATTTGCAAACTTTCCCACACTTCGGTGTTTGCTTCCTTATCTCACCGAGGTTTTACGGTATGATTTAACCGATTCTGTCTTATGGGAGCCGCTATGAAGCAAATCCGGGTATTAGCCCAGTACTACGTTGATTTAATGGTGAAACTGGGGCTGGTGCGCTTTTCGCTGCTGCTGGCTTCGGCGCTGGTGGTACTGGCGATGGTGGTGCAGATGGCGGTGACCATGCTGCTGCGCGGCGAGGTGGAAAGCATCGACGTGGTGCGTTCGATCTTCTTCGGCCTGCTGATCACGCCCTGGGCGGTGTATTTTCTGTCGGTGGTGGTCGAGCAACTGGAAGAATCTCGCCAGCGCCTGGCGCGGCTGGTTGATAAACTGGAAGAAATGCGCCACCGCGATCTGGAGCTGAACCAGCAGCTTAAAGACAACATCAGCCAGTTGAATCAGGAAATCGCCGACCGTATCAAGGCGGAGCAAGATCGCCAGCAGGTGATGGACAAGCTGACGGAAGAGATGGAGCAGCGCGAATTGGCGCAGATTGAGCTGGGCCAGCAATCGGCGCTGTTGCGTTCGTTCCTCGATGCTTCCCCCGATCTGGTGTATTACCGCAACGAAGACAAAGAATTCTCCGGCTGTAACCGGGCGATGGAACTGCTGACCGGCAAAAGCGAAAAGCAGCTGATCGGCCTGACGCCGTTTGACGTCTACAGCCAGGAAATCGCCGAAAAGGTGATAGAAACCGACGAGAAGGTCTTTCGCCATAACGTCTCCCTGACCTACGAACAGTGGCTGGTTTACCCGGACGGGCGCAAGGCCTGTTTTGAGCTGCGCAAGGTGCCGTTTTACGATCGCGTGGGCAAACGTCACGGGCTGATGGGCTTTGGCCGCGATATAACCGAGCGTAAGCGCTACCAGGACGCGCTGGAGAACGCCAGCAGGGACAAGACCACCTTCATCTCAACGATCAGCCACGAGCTTCGTACGCCGCTTAACGGCATCGTCGGGCTGAGCCGCATTCTGCTCGATACCGATTTGAACGATGAGCAACTGAAATACCTGAAGACCATCCATGTCAGCGCCATCACGCTGGGCAATATCTTCAATGACATCATTGAGATGGATAAGCTCGAGCGGCGGAAAGTGCAACTCGACAACCAGCCGGTGGATTTTACCGGCTTCCTGGCGGATCTGGAAAACCTCTCCGGCCTGCTGGCGCAGCCAAAAGGCCTGCAGTTCGTGATGGAGCCGCAATCGCCGCTGCCGCAGCAAATCATCACCGACGGCACCCGCCTGCGGCAGATCCTGTGGAACCTGATCGGCAATGCGGTGAAGTTTACTCCGCACGGGCAGATTGTGGTGCGTGTGCGGCGTGAAGAGCAGGATCGACTGGTGTTTGAGGTGGAAGATTCCGGAATGGGTATTCCGCAGGACGAACAGGACAAGATCTTCGCCATGTATTATCAGGTGAAAGATCAGCACGGCGGCCGCCCGGCGACCGGCACCGGCATCGGGTTGGCTGTTTCCAAGCGCCTGGCGCAGAGCATGGGCGGCGATATCACCGTCAGCAGCGTACAGGGGCACGGTTCTTGCTTCACCTTGACCATCAATGCGCCGGCGGTGCAGGAGGCGGAAAGTGAGACGCGTGCCGAGGAGGATCTGCCGTTGCCGGCGCTGCATATCCTGCTGGTGGAGGATATCGAACTGAACGTGATTGTGGCGCGCTCGGTGTTGGAGAAGCTCGGCAATAGCGTGGAAGTGGCGATGAACGGCACCGACGCGCTGGCGATGTTCGATCCGGACGAGTTTGATCTGGTGCTGCTGGATATCCAACTGCCGGACATGACCGGGCTGGATATCGCCCGGGTGCTGCGCGAGCGTTATGCCGGGCAAACGCTGCCGCCGCTGGTTGCCTTGACCGCCAACGTGCTGAAAGACAAAAAAGAGTATCTCGACGCGGGTATGGACGATGTGCTGAGCAAGCCGCTTTCTGTACCGGCGTTGACCAAGGTCATTAAACATTACTGGGATCATCAACCCTCTCACACCACAAAGAAAACGGAGCAAAAGGCGATGCAGATTAATGAGTCGTTACTGGATACCACAATGCTGGAACAGTACATGGACCTGGTGGGGCCGCAACTGATTCATCAGAGCCTGGAGATGTTTGAGCAGATGATGCCGGGCTATCTGGCGGTGCTGGAGTCCAATATGACGGCGCGTGACCAGAAAGGCATCACCGAAGAAGGGCATAAAATCAAGGGCGCTTGCGGGTCGGTTGGCCTGCGTCATTTGCAGTTACTGGCGCAACAGATTCAGACCCCGACGTTGCCGGCGTGGTGGGATAACGTGCAGGACTGGGTTGATGAGCTCAAGCAGGAATGGCGCAACGACGTACAGGTACTGCGCGAGTGGGTTGCGAACGCTGAAAAAAAATGACCCCGACCTAGGCCGGGGTGCGCGAATATTGCGCCAACACCAGGGAAATTGTGAACCTGCGTATTGGTATTCAGTGTTCTGGTCGAGCAGGTTGTAGAGAATTCCTAAACATCATACAGCCAACAACATAGCAAATGTAAGCGCTCTTGTTAGAAGATTCATTAAAATGTGTGATGTAGATTAGTGTTTGTTAACTCCGAGCACTAACCAGTTGACAGTCTCATAAGGAGTAAGGGTGATGAAAAACGTTGGCGTTGTGCTGAGCGGCTGCGGAGTTTATGACGGTGCGGAGATCCATGAAGCCGTCCTGACGCTGCTTGCGTTGGACCGGGCGGGGGCACAGGCGGTGTGCTTTGCACCGGATAAATCTCAACTTCATGTTATTAATCACTTAACTGGCGATGAGATGCCGGAAGAACGCAATGTTTTGGTCGAGTCTGCGCGTATCGCCAGAGGGAACATTCGGCCGCTTTCACAGGCCGATGCCGGCCAGTTGGATGCGCTGATTGTACCCGGTGGATTTGGTGCGGCGAAGAACCTCAGCAGCTTCGCCAGTGAAGGGGCAGAATGCTGGATTGATAAAGATTTAGCTAAGTTAACGCAACAAATGTATAAGGCAAATAAACCAATTGGTTTTATGTGCATTGCCCCCGCACTGCTGCCGAAGCTGCTGGATCAACAAGTGCGGCTGACCATTGGCAACGATCCGGACCTGGGTGAAGTGATTGATGCCATGGGCGGCGAGCCGGTTATTTGCCCGGTTGATGACATCGTGGTGGATATTGAAAACAAAGTGGTGACCACGCCAGCCTACATGTTGGCGAAATCTATCGGCGAGGCGGCCGACGGGATTGATAAGCTGGTTTCACGGGTGCTGGATTTGGTTGAATGAGAAAGTCCGCGGGCAAATCGATTTTTTCCCGGCCCTGGTTTTGGCTGAAACGCGGAATAATTGCCCTGGTCGGCCTGTGGGGGCTTGGGATAGCCGTTTTTGCTTTCTTGCCGGTGCCTTTTTCTGCGGTGATGGTGGAGCGGCAGTTCGGTGCCTGGCTGAGCGGTGATTTTGGCTATGTGGCGCACTCCGACTGGGTATCGATGGACGATATTTCTCCGCAGATGGCGCTGGCGGTCATGGCGGCGGAGGACCAGAAGTTCCCTGAACACTGGGGATTCGACGTGGCGGCGATCGAAAAGGCGCTCAGCCACAACGAACGTCGCCCCACACGCATCCGCGGCGCCTCCACGCTGTCGCAGCAAACGGCGAAGAACCTGTTTTTGTGGGATGGCCGCAGTTGGCTGCGCAAGGGGCTGGAGGCCGGGCTGACCTCGGGGATCGAACTGGTGTGGACCAAGCGGCGGATCCTGACGGTTTACCTGAATATCGTTGAATTTGGCGATGGGGTATTCGGCGTGGAAGAGGCGTCGCAGCGCTTTTTCAATAAACCGGCTAAACGCCTGACCGCTTCTGAAGCGGCGCTGCTGGCGGCGGTGTTGCCAAACCCGCATCGTTTTAAAGCCAGTGCGCCTTCCGGCTATGTGATTCAACGGCAGCAGTGGATTATGCGCCAGATGCGGCAGTTGGGTGGGGAAGGCTTTCTGAAAGAAAATAATCTGGATTAGCGCGCCGGGATAAAGGCATCAGGCCTACCCCGGCGCAGCGGGTTATTTCACGAAGGTAAAGGCGGTGGTGACGTGTTTCACGCCGCTCACCTGGCTGGCGATCTGCGCGGCCGACTGCGCTTCTTGTTGTGTGACCAGGCCCAGCAGGAATACCTCACCGTTTTCGGTAGTGACCTTCACATTGGATGATTTCACCGTGTCGCTGGTGAGCAACTGCGAGCGGACCTTGGTGGTGATCCAGGTATCGGAGGACGCAGTGCCGAGGCTGATTGGCGTCCCTTGGCGGATCTCGTTATACACTTCGGCCGTGCCTTCGACGCCCATCGCTATTTGCTTGGCGCGGGCGGCGAGGTCGGTGCTCGGCGACTGGCCGGTCAGCAATACTTTACCCTGATAGGCGGTAGCAACCACCCGGGCGTCTTTCTTCAACTGTTGATCTTTACTCAGGGCGTTTTCAACCCGGGCTTCCAGCGTGCCGTCGTCTACCTGAGTGCCTACGCTGCGTGGGTCGGTGGCGCTCTTGGTGGCGACAGCCGCACTGCCGACGACAACGCCGGCGATACAGCCTTGTAACAGCAGGGCGCTGGACAGCACTGCAAATGTGGCTTTCAGCTTCATCTCAGTTCCTTATTCGTCCTGGTGGGGAAACAACGTACTATCTATCAGGTCGCATAGGCAATTTACTGTGAGCATATGCATTTCCTGAATACGAGCACTGCGATGCGATGGGATACGGATCTCGACATCCTGTTGACCGAGCAAACCGGCCAACTCCCCGCCGTCGTAACCGGTGAGTGCGACAATCGTCATGTCACGCGTCACTGCGGCTTCGACCGCTTTCACAATATCACGGCTGTTGCCGCGGGTGGAAATTGCCAGCAAGACGTCGCCGGCATGGCCGAGAGCGCGCACCTGCTTGGCATAAACCTCATCGTGCAGACGGTCGTTGGTGATCGCCGTCAGCACCACGTTATCGGCATTCAGCGCAATGGCCGGCAGGCTTGGGCGCTCGGTTTCAAAGCGGTTGATCATGCTGGCGGCGAAATGCTGCGCGTTGGCCGCCGAGGTACCGTTGCCGCAGCACAGAATTTTATTACCGTTAAGTAAGGATTGAACCAGCGTCATTGCCGCACGCGAGATGGCGTCGGGCAAGGCTTCCGCCGCCGCAATCTGGGTTTGGATGCTTTCGGTAAAACAGGCTTTAATTCTATCCAGCACGTTGTATTAATCCACTAAGTCAAAGGGCCGGTCTGCACCGGTAAACCATGATTAATCCGCATTGAAGGCGTTGGGTATCCATTCTAACTGGCTACCGGTGATGGCCAAAACATCAAAACGGCAAGACGATGTGTCAAAACTGGCTCCGCGCCCCGCCAACCAAACGGCGGCGGCATGCAGCAACCGCTGCTGTTTACGGTAAGTCACGCTGGCGGCCGCACCGCCAAAGGCGTCGCTGCGGCGGTAGCGGACTTCAACAAACACCCAGGTTTGACCATCGCGCATGATGAGATCGAGCTCACCGCCGCGCAGCGTAACGTTGGCGGCGAAGAAGGTGAGCCCGGCGCGTTCCAGATAGCGGCGGGCCTGTAACTCATAGCCCGCCCCCTTGGCGCGTTGACTCAAGAGACGGGAACCACCATTCCCTGACGGTATTGCAGCCAAGGCAGTTTCCTGTTGATCACGCAGCTTGGTGAAGCGGTCAGCATGCCGGTGGTGCCGGAGACCTGGAAGCCGGGCAACTGGCGCATTTCAGCAAAGTGATTGGCCAATGTCCAGGCATCCATCCCCATGGCGTACAGACGCACCAGCGAATAGTCGTTGCGGAACCGGCTGCTCGCCTGCTGCAACAGCTGCGGGTTGGCGCCGGCCAGCAACGGGATATCGCTGAACTGCAGGCCTTCCATTTCCAGACGGAAGTCAGGGCCTGCACCGGCCTGGTAGCTACGCGAGCTGGCGTACATGGCCGGTTTGCTGCGCGAGGTGGTGGCCATGTCGATCATCGGTTTGATCAGTGTCAGCTGGGACTGGGTCGCCACGATGTAGACTGCATCCACGTTGCCGCCGGATTCGGCAGGCACATCGCTTGGCGGCGCCGGAATGGTCAGCCCGGCAATGGTCACGGCCTGCGGAGCCGGTGCAGCGGAAATCGGCGTGCCGCTCATGCGGATGCCGCCGCTGTTCACCGCCTGACGCAGTTCGCCGGCAGAGCCGATACCTTGTTGCAGCACGGTCTGGCCGCCCAGTTTTTGCCATTCCTGGTTAAAGGCTTTGGCAACGCGATCGCCGAACGAACCGCGCGGGATCAGCAGCAGCGGCTGGCGCTTTTGTTGTTCCCAAATGTGGCGGGCAGCGTCGCGCGCTTCGTCTTCCGGCGACAGGGCGAAGTAACAAATGTTCGGATTGTCTTTCGGCGTTTCCGGCTGATTGAGCGCCAGCACGTTCAGCGTGGTATTGCTGCCGGACAGTTGATCGACGTTCTCTTTCAGCAGCGGACCCACCACCAGCGTTGCGCCGTCTTGCTGTGCCTGTGTCAGTAGCGCGGCCAGCGGTTGGCTGGTGGTATCATACACTTTAATTTGCGCATTGGTGGCCTGCGGCGGCGTAATCTGCGCATTGGACGCTGTAGAAGGCTGAGCCGCGGTCACGGGCGCGGCATCCGCAGACGGCGCCGAGGTGCTTACCGCACCGTTGGCATTGGCGTCCGCAGGGGCTGCTGCCTGAACGGGATTGTTGGCAGGCTGCTGCTGTTGCTGTACCTGCGCCGGTGCGGCCACGCCGTTTTTCGCCGCTTCAAAACCTTGTTGGATCGCATCGGCGAACACTTTTGCCTGGCCGTTCAGCGGCAGCAGCAGGGCGATTTTGGAGGTGGAAGCCTGGGTAAAGTTCAGCACCTGGTTCAGCTGCGTCGGCAACGTTTTCGCCGCCGGGTTCTGCGGGTAACGGTTTTGCCAGTCCTTGATGCCGGCCTTCAGCAGATCGGGATCCTGCTTGTTGTCCTGATAGACACGCAGCAGATCCAGCCAGCCTTGCAGCACGTTTTCATTGGCGTTGATCACCAGACTGTTCATGTCCTGCGGCGTCAACTGCAGCAGTGCCTGCCAGGTTTGATCCAGATTGGTTTGATGAGCCTTGCCGGTCAGCAGCGGTTCCTGCGCAACGTAGGCGCGGATCAGCGGCAGAGAGGGTTTACCTTGATTGGCGGCGATCTGCGCCTGGTAGAAGCGCACCAATTGGTTGGCTGACAGTGAACCGCTATCCAGATGGCCCAGCGTGCTGCGGGCGCTCACATAGCTTTTGTTAGCCACCTGCAGTTCTGCGGTCAGCAACTGGCGTTCAACCTGCTGAACGCTGCTGAGGTTTTTCGGCAGTTGGTTCAGTTGTTCACCGGCCTGCGGCAGTTTTCCTTCACGTAACAGCGCGCGAATAGCAAGTAATTGCCAGTCAGCCTTGTTATCATCGCTGCTTTGTTGCAGCTGCTTCAGATAGTAATCGGAGCTGGCGCTCGCTTCGTCCTGTATATTGGCGGGCGGCGTCTGCGGGGCCTGACTAGGACAGCCTGCAAGGAACAGGGCTGCCGCGATCACTGCGGTAAGTCGGACAGGCTTTGAACGCCCTGCTTTGGTACGAACGAATGTTGAGGAAAGCATACTGTATCCAGTGATGTTTTTTTCAAGATGCTCAATATTAAATCGGCAACCCGGATGAAACAATGAATCAACACCAACAATCAGTCATTTCTGCATCAACGCTGTATGTGGTGCCCACTCCCATCGGTAATTTGGGGGATATTACCCACCGTGCGTTAGAGGTACTGAAAAGCGTTGATCTGATTGCGGCCGAGGACACGCGCCACACCGGGTTGCTGTTGCAACACTTTGCGATTAGCGCGCGGCTGTTTGCGCTGCATGACCATAACGAACAGCAAAAGGCCGACCAACTGCTGGCGAAACTGCAGGAAGGCCAGAGCATTGCGCTGGTTTCCGACGCCGGCACCCCGTTGATCAACGATCCCGGTTATCACCTGGTGCGCCGCTGCCGCGAAGCCGGCATTCGCGTGGTACCGCTGCCGGGAGCCTGTGCGGCAACCACCGCACTGTGTGCCGCCGGCGTTGCTTCAGACCGCTTCTGTTACGAAGGGTTCCTGCCGGCGAAAACCAAGGGGCGTAAGGATACGCTGATGGCGCTGGCAGAGGAACCGCGCACGTTGATTTTCTACGAATCCACCCACCGTTTGCTGGAAAGTTTGCAGGACATGGTCACCGTGTGGGGGCCGCAGCGCTATGTCGTGCTGGCGCGTGAGCTCACCAAAACCTGGGAGTCCATCACGGGTGCGCCGGTGGGTGAGCTGCTGGCCTGGGTACAGGAAGACGAAGTGCGTCGCCGTGGCGAAATGGTGCTGATCGTCGAAGGCCATAAGGCGCAGGATGACGCATTGCCGCTGGAGGCGCTGCGCACGCTGGCGTTGCTGCAAAAAGAATTGCCGCTGAAAAAGGCGGCGGCGTTGGCGGCGGAAATCCACGGCGTGAAGAAAAATGCGTTGTATAAACACGCGTTAGAGCAACAAGAACAGTAAAGCGGTTGACCTGCCGTGAGCGCGACGCTACTATCCGCGCCGGAGTTGACCAGACAGTCGCCGCTTCACTGCCGTCCCTTTCGGGGGAGACAGGTGGAGGGGAGGAAAGTCCGGGCTCCATAGGGCAGGGTGCCAGGTAACGCCTGGGAGGCGCAAGCCTACGACTAGTGCAACAGAGAGCAAACCGCCGATGGCCCGCGCAAGCGGGATCAGGTAAGGGTGAAAGGGTGCGGTAAGAGCGCACCGCGCGGCTGGCAACAGTTCGTGGCACGGTAAACTCCACCCGGAGCAAGGCCAAATAGGGGTTCACATGGTACGGCCCGTACTGAACCCGGGTAGGCTGCTTGAGCCAGTGAGCGATTGCTGGCCTAGAGGAATGACTGTCCACGACAGAACCCGGCTTACCGGTCAACTCCCTCTATAAAGAAAACCCCGCGTGACGCAAGTTACGCGGGGTTTTTTCCATTGGTATTCATCGAGTTCGACATGTTGCACCCGCTTGATTCACACCGGTAAATCAATCAGCAGCGCGCGCAGCGGCGTTTCGGCGCGGATCGTCAGGCGGTTCTCTTCATGGATAAAAGCCCCGTCGCCGCAGGTCAAGCGTTGGCCTTCGTTACGATCGCCATTGGCTTCGATGGTGCCGTGGATCGACTGCAGGTAAGCCCGTTGCCCGTTCAGCGCAAACGTCTGCTGTTCGCCCGGCTGTAAATCCAGATGATGGATCCACACCTGCTGGCGCAGTTGCAGGCTGCCCTGGGCGCCGTCCGGTGACGCCAGCAGCGTCGAGCCGTTATCCGGCAGCGTCAGACGCTGTACTCGATCGTTGTTGCGGTCCGGGCAGGCATCCAGCCACAGCTGCAGACGGGTCAGCGGCGTATCGCTGCTGACGTTCTGTTCGCTGTAACTCAGCCCTGGCTGCGTGGCCAACAACAAGGCTTCACCGGCCTTGGCGCGCACGGTATTGCCGTCGTTGTCGCGGTATTCGGCTTCCCCCTGCAAGATCAGATTCAGGATATCCACGCTGGGATAGGTGCGTGGCTGGAATGACGCACCCGGTGCCAGCACCTCCTGGTTCAGCACCCGCAACGAGGCGTAGCCCATCAGTTTGGGATCGAAATAATGTCCAAAAGAAAAGGTGTAGCGAGCCTGCAGCCAACCAAAGTCAGCTTGCCCGCATTGTTGTGCTGTTCTGCATGTAATCATGGCAATCGGCTCTCTAAATTCATTATCCAAATGGTAAGCATCTGGACGCCGGATTGTTAGCCAGTTAATCTGGTCGGCATATTCAAATTTCCTGACAGAGAGATTCGATGGCCAGAGATCGGGCGTTAACGCTTGAAGCGTTAAGGGTTATGGATGCGATCGACCGACGTGGCAGCTTTGCTGCGGCAGCCGATGAACTGGGGCGGGTGCCCTCGGCGCTCAGCTACACCATGCAAAAATTGGAAGAAGAATTGGACGTGGTGCTGTTCGATCGCTCCGGCCACCGCACCAAGTTCACCAACGTTGGGCGCATGCTGCTGGAGCGCGGGCGGGTGTTGCTGGAGGCTGCCGACAAGCTGACTACGGATGCCGAAGCGCTGGCGCGCGGTTGGGAAACTCACCTGACCATCGTCAGCGAAGCGCTGTCGCCGGCGAGCAAACTGTTTCCGCTGGTCGACAAGCTGGCGCTGAAGGCCAATACCCAGGTATCGATTTTTACCGAAGTGCTGGCCGGTGCCTGGGAGCGGCTGGAGCAAGGGCGAGCCGATATCGTCATCGCTCCGGACATGCATTTCCGTGCTTCCTCGGAGATCAACACCCGCAAGCTGTACAAGGTGATGAGCGTTTACGTCGCCGCGCCGGATCACCCCATTCATCTGGAGCCGGAACCCTTGTCCGAACTGACTCGCGTGAAATACCGCGGCATTGCGGTGGCGGATACAGCCCGTGAACGGCCGGTATTGACCGTGCAGTTGTTGGATAAACAGCAACGCCTGACGGTCAGCACCATTGGCGACAAGCGCCTGGCGCTGCTGGCCGGCCTGGGCGTGGCGACCATGCCTTACCCGATGGTGGAAAAAGACATTGAAGAAGGGCGGCTGAGGGTGGTGGGGCCGGAATACAGCCGTGAGGCCGATATCATCATGGCCTGGCGGCGCGACAGCATGGGGGAGGCGAAAGCCTGGTTCCTGCGCGAAATTCCACGGCTCTTCGCCCAGCAGGAACGGCAGTAACCGGACTGTGTGCCGCTATTGAGCGCCTGATCGCCAACGGCCCGCAGGTGCAAGCACGGCGGGCTGTTTTATTGTTCCCCCTGACCGTTAAAGAGAGGGGGAAATGGGCTAACCGAAACGTTTGTCGCGGCCGTGCGGCTCGTCCAGATCCTGCGCCGGCCCAATGGAAATAATGCCGTGCGGATTGAGAGTGGTGTGGCTACGGTAATAGTGGTTGCGGATGTGCGGTAGGCTAACCGTTTCGGCGATGCCTGGCATCTGGTAGATGTCGCGCAGGAAGCCGTACAGGTTGAGATAATCGCTGATGCGGCGTTTATCGCATTTAAAATGGGTGACATACACCGGATCGAAGCGCACCAGCGTGGTCCACAGACGCAGGTCGGCCTCGGTCAGGCGATCGCCGGTCAGGTAACGGTGTTGGCCCAGGATCTGCTCCAGCCGCGCCAGTGCGTCAAACAGCGCATTCACCGCTTCGTCATAGGCTTCCTGACTGGTGGCGAAACCGGCCTTGTAGACACCGTTATTCACCTGGTCATAAATCCAACCGTTCAGCTCATCGATTTTGCCGCGCAGGTCGTTGGGATAATAATCCCCCGCGCGAGCGCCGATGCCATCAAATGCACTGTTGAACATGCGAATGATATCGGCAGATTCATTGCTGACGATGGTCTGCTGCTGTTTGTCCCACAGTACCGGCACCGTCACGCGGCCGGTGTAATGTTCATCGGCGCGCAGGTAAAGCTGATAGAGAAAGTCTGAGTGATAAAGGCTGTCGCCGGTCGTTTCAGGGAAGTCCTGGCCAAAGGTCCAGCCGTTTTCCAACATCAGCGGATGCACCACGGAAACCGGGATAATCTGCTCCAGCCCCTTCAGTTTGCGCATCAGCAACGTGCGGTGCGCCCAAGGACAGGCGAGTGAAACGTACAGGTGATAACGGTCTTTCTCCGCTTTAAACCCTCCGGTGCCGTGTTCGCCCGGTTGGCCGTCTGCAGTCACCCAGTTGCGGAACTGAGAGGTTGAGCGTTTGAAACGGCCTCCGGTAGATGATGTGTCATACCAGATGTCTTGCCAAACGCCATCGACGAGTTGTCCCATGATGATCTCCTTCGTGTCCGAGTGAAAAAGCAGAAGGGTCCGGCATGCCGGACCCCTGATTCGGTATTAGAAGCTTACCACTTTTTGTTCAAAATACGGTCGATGCTGAAACCGCCTGGGCCGGCAACGGCCAGTACGATATAGCCACCGGCGATGGTCAGGTTCTTCATGAACATCAGCTGGTTTACGCCTTCCGCAAAGTTAGTATGGAACAGTACCGCAGTCAGAAGGGTGAAACCGGCAGTGAACAGCGCCACGGTGCGGGTCAGGAAACCGAACAGAATCGCCAGGCCGCCACCGAACTCCAGCAAAATGGTCAGCGGCAACAAGAAGCCAGGTACGCCCATCGATTGCATATACTGCTGGGTGCCGGCATAGGCGTCGCCCATTTTGCCGTAACCTGCCACGATAAACAGGATTGGCATCAGAATACGAGCAACCAGCAAACCTGTATCTTCTAATTTTTTCATCATCAACTCCAAAGTGATTTTTAGTTCGCCAGTCTTGGCGTTTACCGCTGTTAGCGGGCGGTATGCCGGGTCTCTGACCCTGTCCTGCCCGTTACGTGTTTGATGGAGTGAATGTTAATCGGGAAGTGATTCCGTTGTTAGCAAGTAAAACTGTCGTATTTTTTCAAAAAAACTGAATCTGTAGCCTGCTAACAAATGATGGCGAATCAGAAAGTTACCCAGCCGTCATCGACAGAAAGAATAAATTTCTGTGAAAAACTGGGCATAACGACGGAAGAATTGAAGAAATCAGTAGGGTTATTTGGTGGAAAAAGTTTTCTGGATCAATCGGATAGTGCCAAAGACACCAAAAGCGCGACGTGACCAGCGAATCAGTTTGCTTGGGTGGCGGATACCGTAAAGCGCCATCACGCTGGAGCCGACGACCAGGTATTTGCGCAGACCGAAAAGAGTTTGCCAACCGCGATCGATGCGCTCGGTTTTTTCCAGCCACAGGGTTTTGTTTTCGGCCAGATCCAGCCGTTGTTGCTGGATCTGCCGAATCAGTTTCTCTTTTCTCCATTCCAGGTAGCGACGGCGATTCATTTTTCACCCTCCAGCTCGGAACGGTCGATCTCCAACTGTTTGCGTGTAGCGCCCAACAGGGTGGAGCGGCGCGCTTTGACCAGCGTCCAGATGGCGCCGAAAATAGCCAGGAACAGCAAGATGCCCGTGGTGGCGCCTAACGCCATCAGGCGGTAGATAGGGTCAATGGCCCAGAAAATCAGGATCAGCAGGCTCATCAGGCCAAATGCGGTGAATAAAAGGGTCATACCGGCCATGATCAGCAACTGAATGAGGTTGGCTTTCTCCTCTTCCAGCTCGACAACCGCCAGGCGCACCCGCGTTTCGACCATACTCACCAAAATAGTGATGATGCGCTGGCCGACATCCAGGACCCCTTTGGCGGGGCCCTGTGCACGAACTTGTGGTTGTTCTGCCATAATTAGCGGCGCGCTAACAGAACGCCCAGCACTACGCCAACCGCAGCGCCGATACCGATACCTGTCCACGGATTATCACGCACGTAATCATCCGCCTGGCCGGCGATTTGCTTGGTCTGGGAAGCAATTTTGTCCCCGGCGTCGCTCAGGCGAACGCGGGTATCTTTCAATGCGCTTTCGGCTTTGGAGCGCAGCTTTTCCAGTTCGGCTTTTGGTTTATCGGTGGAAGAGTTCAGCACTTCTTCCAGCGTATCGGCTAAGGATTTAAGTTCAGCGCGTAAGTTTTCTGCATTTGAATCATGTGCCATGTGATTATTCCTTAACGTTAACTTCGACAGACTTTCAACATAGCGGATTTTTTCGCCGGAGCAAAGGGTGAATGAGTAGCCGATATCACTAAGCATTCATTCTATATGCAGTAAAAATCCCGCATGACGCGGCTCTCAGCGATAAATCCGCTGGTGTAAAAAAATTATTCCGCCTGGGCCTGTTTAAGCTCGGCCTGTGCTTCCGTCAGTTTTTTCTGCTTCTTGGCAACTTTATCCAGGTTGCCGGTTTGCTGGGCTGTTTTCAGCTCTTGCTGACGTTCGGCGACCTTGCTTTGTTTCTCTTCGATTTTTTTCTGGCGATCGGCCTGCAGGCTCGCTTCGGTACAGTTCGCCTGTACTTCGCTCAGCGCCTTTTTCAGCCCGGCTATACGGTTATGATTACCATGTTGGGTGGCGTAATCAATCTGCTGCTGGATGTTTTGCGCCTTGGTCGCACAACCGCCTTCGGCAGCAAATGACAGGGCCGGCAATGCACATAACGGGAGGAGCAGTAAGAGTGAGTGGCGTAATTTCATGCTATCGGTTCCTTGTTAATGGGACGCATTGGCACGCATCCGCTTTTCCTGACTGCTTGCAAAAACAGTGCGACAGGAGTTTACGCAGCTAGCTTTCAGCATAGCCTTGAATCGCGCAGACCCCCAAAGAATCAGCCGCAGTTCGATGGCGATTGGTGATTAATTGAACGGGGCGTAAAAACGAAAGGAAAACCCTTCATTCGAAGGGGTATTATCCCAGATTGAGCGGGGCGCGTGCAAATTCACGGACCCAATGGCTTGGAACAGGGGATTCGCTCAGAGCGATGATATAACCCGGCGGTAAAATCGTTTGCAGCGCTTCGCGCGCCAACAGCTGTTGTTCCGGTGAATCCAGACGGATCACCAGACCATCACCTTCGGGGGTAATGCTTTTGATGCGAATACCGCGCTCATCCAGCCGCTGATAGACAAAAAAGCCGTCAGGCAGCGAAAGGCCTTGCTGACTGGCGCGGATGCGCAACTCGCTTTCGGTGCGCACCATACAGGGAACCAGCAGCGTCGCCAGCGCCAACAGGGCGAGTGCAATCAGCAAAACATACTGCCAGCGCGGGCGCTTTGCCATCACGCCCCTTTCCCCTGATTCTGGCTGTCGGCGCGTTTCTTGCGCCACAGCACGATCAGCGATCCCACCAGCCCAACCACCAGCAGTACCAGCGGTAGCAGCATCAGGCAGAACATCAGTTGGTCTTCATACTTGCGGAACACCGGGGTTTTGCCCAAAGCAAAGCCCAGTGACGTCAGGATCACCACCCACAGCAGGCCACTCATCCAGTTAAAGAATTGGAAACGGGCATTACTCAGGCCGGAGAGACCGGCAATGGTAGGCAACAGGGTGCGGACAAACGCCAGGAAACGACCGACCAGCAGGGCGGAAAGCCCGTGGCGGTGGAACAATTGGTGCGCACGCTGGTGATAATGCGCCGGCAGATGCGACAGCCAGCCCTGCACCGTTCGCGTATTGCCCAGCCATTTGCCTTGTATGTAACTGACCCAGCACCCCAGGCTGGCGGCAACGGTCAGGATCAGGATGGTGAGCGGGAAATTCATGGTGCCTTTGGCGATCAAAACGCCTACCAGGATCAGCAGGCTGTCGCCGGGTAAAAATGCTGCCGGCAGCAGGCCGTTTTCCAGAAATAAAATCAGAAACAGCAGGACATAAAGCGTCCAGACCAGCGATGGGTTCGCCAGCGTCTCAAAATCCTGCTGCCATAAGGCATGTAACAGTTCTTTAATGATGTCCATCCGGTGTTCCTAAAACGTCATTGTTTGTCTTTATCTCAGCGGCGGATCAGAAGTGGGCTGAAAGCGCGCGGGCGATCCTGGCTGCTGATAACGATGAAACGGTGTTGCTTTTAGTGAGTTCTCGTCGGTGCGACACCGGTCATGAGTGGTAAGTCAGCGTGCCACGATAAAGCATATTACTTTCTTTCCAGCCACCGAGCCTGTTTTGCTGCTGTGGGGTGTGCAGCATCCAGTTGGCCTGAACAAGCTGATTGGGTACAGATAAGTGCTGACGCGGGAATCTGGCATTATGGCCCAGCTCAGAGGCCAACGTATAGACCGGCTGCAATTGGGCGGAGGCCGGCAGTGAGCCGGGGTAAGAATGCACACGCGGCAACAGCAGCGGCAATTTGCCGGGCGCTTTGCGCTGCAACTCTGCTGGAGACCGATAAACCTGGTCATAAGGGGACAGCGCCGGGTTATCGAGCGAGGGCAGGCTACTCAGTGCCGTGGGGGTTGCTTTGGAGGGAGCCGCGCATAGCTTTTGGCCGGAGACCGAACCGGTCCAGCAAAAAAGAGCAATAAGCATGGCAAACAACCAGCGCATGTATTCGTGTTCCGCCCCGCAGCAAAGGGTAAAAAAGTGGCCTAACTTTACCAAAATAGCACGATTGGCAACAGGGAAATCTACGTTGCCTCCGGTGAAATACTACACGGCAAACGGCGGTTCAGGCATCGATTCGGAGGATTTTACATTACCTGACATAAGCCAACGGTTTTTGACCGCGTGCGCTATTTGTTTTCGGCGGTCATGCCATCCAGATGCACCACCGGGTTTTCGGCGAACAGATAGCGGTCGGCGTTATATTCGAAATCGTCGCTGGTGGCGTTGAACAGCATTTGCTTGGTGTTTTCCAGGTGCTGCCACATCGCCAGTTTGGCGGCATAAGGGTCTTTACGTATCAATGCCTTGAGGATCTGATCGTGGTCGTCGCACCAACTGGCGATAGATCGCTCGTCGATATGTTCGTGCAGCTTGATCCAGTAAGGGTTATTCACCCGCTGGCTCCACATTTTTTCCACGATGGTCGCCATCGCGGTATTTTGCGTAGCCAGCGCCACCTGCACGTGGAATTTCAGATCCCACTGCGAATCACGGAACCGGTCTTCCTTGCGTGCATGTTCCTGGATCTCCATCAACTGGACGATATCTTGTTTGGTGACCTGGGTGGCGGCGAATTCGGCGATGTTGCTTTCGATCAACTGGCGCGCCTGCAGCAGTTCGAACGGCCCGGCGGTGGCGAACTCAATGCTGTCGCCCGGCACCACCAGATGCTTTTGCTGGTTGGACATCACGTGGATCCCGGACCCCTTGCGTACGTCAACGTAGCCTTCCACTTCCAGCATGATGATGGCTTCGCGTACCACGGTGCGGCTGACGTTCATCTCTTCAGCAATATAGCGCTCGGCCGGCAGCTTATCGCCCACCGGGTAGCGGCCGCTTTCAATGCGCTGCTTAAGCTCGGCGGCCAGTTGCTGATACAGGCGTCTGGTTTCAGTGAATTCCATAATGAATGCTCTTAGGGTAAGAAGGGGCGTGGCTGTCGGATTTGTTATACCACTTATTCGGCAGGGCTGCCAGTGGCCGCAGGGGACGCCCGGCGCGTAGCCGGGCGGGGGGTTAACTGCGTGCCGGGACAGGCTGTGGAGCCTCTTCCGTGGGGGGTAAGGCCGGCCGGTTTTGCAGGACGGTCCAGATAACGATGGCGCCGAGAATATCGAATACCGACAGCGCGGCGAACAGCGGGCTGAAGCCCAGGGTATCTGCTAACGCGCCGACCACCAGAGCAAACAGGGTGCTGGCGGTCCAGGCCGCCATGCCGGTCAGGCCGTTGGCGGTCGCGACCTCGTTACGGCCAAATACGTCTGAAGACAGGGTGATCAGCGCACCGGACAGCGCCTGGTGAGCAAAGCCTCCGACGCACAGCAGCGCGATGGCGGCGTAGGGGCTGGTGAACAGGCCGATCATACCGGGGCCAATCATCAGCACCGCACCCATCGTGACCACCAGCTTGCGTGAAACGATCAGGTTTACCTTGAAGTGTTTCTGGAAAAACGGCGGCAGATACCCGCCGACGATGCAGCCGAGATCGGCGAACAGCATCGGCATCCAGGCAAACATGGCGATTTCCTTCAGGTTAAAGCCATAGGCTTTGAACATGAATAACGGGATCCAGGCGTTGAAGGTGCCCCAGGCCGGTTCTGCCAGAAAACGCGGCAGAGCGATGCCCCAGAACTGGCGGTTGCGCACGATCTGCCAGGCGGACATTTTCTTGGCGTTGCCGGTCTGGTGTTGCGGTTCCTGGCCCCCGAGAATGTAATCCCGCTCTTCCTGGCTGAGTTTCTTTTGATCTTTCGGGTGCTTGTAGAAGATCAGCCAGCAGATGGCCCAGATAAGGCTCAGCACACCGGTGATAATAAACGCCATTTCCCAGCTGTGGGCGACGATGGCCCAGACGACCAGCGGTGGCGCGATCATCCCGCCGATCGACGAACCCACATTAAAGTACCCTACGGCGATGGAACGCTCTTTGGCCGGGAACCACTCGCTGCTGGCCTTCAGGCCGGCGGGGATCATTGCTGCCTCGGCCATGCCCACGGCGCCGCGCGCCAGCGCCAGCCCGCCCCAACTGTTAGCCAGCGCAGTCCCCATGCAAAACAGCGCCCACAAGACGGCGAACATGGCATAGCCTACCTTGGTGCCCAAGACGTCCAGCACGTATCCCGCCACCGGTTGCATCACGGTGTAGCAGGCGGAATAAGCGGCGACGATGTAAGAATACTGCTGCGTGGTGATATGCAAGGTGCCTTCCAGCGTCGGTGCCGCCACGGCAATGGCGTTGCGGGTCAGGTAACCCAGCACGGTGCCGATGGTCACCAACCCAATCATGTACCAGCGTAACCCTTTAATTTTACGCATCCGAAATATCTCCCAGTCTTGAATATGCGCAGCCGAGGTGGCGGCGTGTAGGGGTGTGATTCCTTTTCGTTGATCTGCATCGGCCCTTCCATCACTGACGCATTCCCAACGCACCAGCGACGGGGTGGCGAGACAATAACTTGTCATACAGATTTAAAAGTTGAGTGATATCACAAAAGCCAAGATTCAATTGGGCAATGCGCTTTGGCCGGTAATTACGTGATTCAGGCCGTCTTTTGCTGCGAAATCACGCGTTAATTGCCTTTTTCGAGGGAAAAAGGCCGCAGGCGGGGGTAAGATTTTGCTGGACGCTTCATGTAATTGGTGTGATAACTTTGTCGTATTGAACACTGTGCCGAACGGTCAGCAAGGTGAGGAGCCTGATATGGCGACGTTTTTAAACGAAGATTTTTTGTTGGGCAGCGAATTTGCCCGGCGTTTGTATCACGACTATGCGGCGGATCAGCCGATCTTTGACTACCACTGTCATTTGCCGCCGGAACAGATCGCCGAGAATACCCGCTTCAAAAACCTATATGACATCTGGTTAAAGGGCGATCACTACAAATGGCGGGCGATGCGCACCAACGGCGTGGCCGAACGTCTGTGCACCGGCGATGCCGGCGACCGCGAGAAATTCGACGCCTGGGCCGCCACAGTGCCACATACCATCGGCAACCCACTGTATCACTGGACTCATCTCGAACTGCGCCGCCCGTTCGGCATCACCGGCACGCTGCTTTCCCCGGCGACGGCGGACGATATCTGGCATCGCGGTAACGCGCTGTTGGCGCAGGACGATTTCAGAGCGCGTGGCATCATGCAGCAGATGAAGGTGAAAATGGTCGGCACCACCGACGATCCGATCGACGATCTGCGCCACCATAAAGCGATTGCCGCCGACGACAGTTTCGATATCAAGGTGCTGCCAAGCTGGCGGCCGGATAAGGCGTTCAATATCGATGCGCCGGGCTTTAACGATTACCTGAAAAAGCTGGAGGCGGCAGCGGATATCAGTATCAGCCGCTTCACCTCGCTGTGCGACGCGCTGAAAAAACGCATGGACCACTTCGCCGCTCACGGCTGCAAAGTGGCCGACCATGCGCTGGACGTGGTGGTGTATGGCGAAGCTAACGAAGCCGAGCTGGACGCCATTCTGGCCCAGCGCCTGAGCGGCAAGCTGCCTGGGCCGGAGCAAAGCGCCCAGTTCAAAAGCGCAGTGCTGCTGTTCCTGGCCGCTGAATATCAACGTCGTGAATGGGTGCAGCAGTATCACATCGGCGCATTGCGCAATAACAACAGCCGGATGCTGGCAAGCGTTGGCCCGGATATCGGCTTCGACTCCATTAACGACCGGCCGCTGGCGGAGCCGCTTTCCCGCCTGCTGGATGCTCAATCCCGGCAGGGAGGATTACCGAAAACCATTCTGTATTGCCTCAACCCGCGCGATAACGAAGTGATCGGCACCATGGTGGGTAATTTCCAGGGCGAGGGCACGCCAGGCAAAATGCAGTTTGGTTCAGGCTGGTGGTTCAACGATCAGAAAGACGGCATGCAACGCCAGATGACGCAGTTGGCACAGCTTGGCCTGCTGAGCCGTTTTGTCGGCATGCTGACCGACAGCCGCAGCTTCTTGTCGTATACCCGCCATGAATATTTCCGGCGCATTCTCTGCCAGATGATAGGTCGCTGGGTGGAGGAGGGGGAAGCGCCGGCGGATATCGCGCTGCTCGGCGAGATGGTGAAAAACATCTGCTTCGACAATGCCAAAAATTATTTCGCCATTGAACTGGCGTAGCCGCTGCCCGAGGTTGGTTTATGCAAAGCATCGTAAAAATTCATTCGCAGGATAATGTGGCGGTGGCGCTGCGCGATCTGGCCGACGGCGAAACGCTGGCGCTGGAAGCGCTGACGATTCGGCTTTCGCAGCCGGTGGCGCGTGGACACAAGTTTGCGCTGCAGCCGATCGCAGCCGGCGAGGCGATCATCAAGTACGGGCTGCCGATCGGCCATGCGCTGGTCGCCATAGCGCCGGGCGTGCACATCCACTCGCAAAATGCCAAAACCAACCTGAGCGATCTGGACAGCTATCAGTACCAGCCGGAATTTCCCGCGCTGCCGCCGCAGGCTGCCGATCGTGAAGTACAGCTCTATCGCCGCAGCAGCGGCGAGGTGGGGATCCGCAACGAACTGTGGATCGTGCCGACCGTCGGCTGCGTCAACGGCATTGCCCGGCAGATCCAGCAGCGTTTTCTGAAGGAAACTCAGGATGCGCAGGGGATCGATGGCGTACATCTGTTCAGCCATCCGTTCGGCTGTTCGCAATTGGGGCAGGATCATGAAAACACCCGAACCATGCTGCAAAATATGGTGCGCCATCCGAATGCCGGCGCGGTGCTGGTGATTGGCCTGGGGTGCGAGAACAATCAGGTAGATGTTTTCCGCAGCACGCTCGGGCCGACGGATGAGCAGCGGGTGCGCTTTATGGTGTGCCAGCAGCAGGACGATGAGGTGGAAGCCGGGCTGGAGCAACTGCATGAGTTGTACCGGGCCATGCGCGACGATCGTCGCCAACCGGGCAAATTGAGCGAATTGAAGTTCGGCCTGGAGTGCGGCGGATCGGACGGGCTGTCCGGCATCACCGCCAACCCGTTGCTGGGGCGGTTTTCCGATTATGTGATCGCCAACGGCGGCACCACGGTGCTGACCGAGGTGCCGGAGATGTTTGGCGCAGAACGGATCCTGATGAGCCGCTGCCGCGATCGGGCGACCTTCGAGAAAACCGTCAGCATGGTCAACGATTTCAAACAGTATTTTATCGCCCATAACCAGCCGATTTATGAAAACCCTTCGCCGGGCAACAAGGCGGGCGGCATTACCACTTTGGAAGAAAAATCCCTTGGTTGCACGCAGAAAGCCGGGCAGAGCCAGGTAGTGGACGTGCTCAAATACGGCGAACGGCTGCGGCAGCCAGGGTTGAACCTGCTCAGCGCACCCGGCAATGACGCGGTGGCGACCAGCGCGCTGGCCGGCGCCGGCTGCCATATGGTGTTGTTCAGTACCGGGCGTGGCACGCCCTACGGTGGCTTTGTTCCCACGGTAAAACTGGCGACCAACAGCGAACTGGCGGCGAAAAAACCGCACTGGATCGATTTCGACGCCGGGCAATTGATCCACGGCACGTCGATGGATCGCCTGCTGGAACAGTTTGTCGATCTGATCGTGGCGATCGCCGATGGCAAAGCGGCGCGCAACGAAGCGAACGATTTCCGCGAGTTGGCGATTTTTAAAAGTGGGGTGACATTGTAAAGCACCGGCAGCGGGAGTAGCATAAAACAGCGTTTCACTTTTAACGCTATTGTCTCCCGCTTCAGGATCCCCTAATGACGTTTTATTGGTTTGCCCAGGCCGTGGGCGTGCTGGCTTTTCTGGTAGGCATCACCAGTTTTTTCAATCGCGACGACCAGCGTTTCAAGCTGCAACTGTCAGGATACAGCCTGATTATCGGCATCCACTTCTTCCTGATGGGGGCGAGCGCCGCCGGCAGCAGCGCGTTGCTCAGCGCCTGCCGCAACCTGGTTTCAATGCGCACTCGCAGCCTGTGGGTGATGTGGCTGTTTATCAGTTTGACGCTGACCATCGGCCTGACGCACTTCCAACACCCCATCGAACTGTTGCCGATCTTCGGTACTTCAATCAGCACCTGGGCACTGTTTCGCACCCGCGGGCTGACGACCCGTTGCGTGATGTGGTGTTCCACCGCCTGCTGGGTCACGCATAACATCTGGCTCGGGTCGATAGGCGGTTCGCTGATAGAAGGCAGCTTCCTGCTGATGAACGGCTTCAACATTATCCGTTTTCGTCGCCTGCAACTGCGCGGCATCGATCCTTTTGCGGTAGAAAAAAAGGCGCCCATTGGGCGCCTTGCTGACGATCGTTAACCGCTTAACGCACGTTCAACGGGTCTTCATCCGCCAGACGTTGATCTTCCGCCTGGCAGGCCGCGGCGGTGAACAGCACGTCGGTGGATGAGTTCAGTGCGGTCTCTGCGGAGTCCTGCAGCACGCCGATGATAAAGCCCACCGCCACGACCTGCATGGCGATATCGTTCGGGATGCCGAACATGTTGCACGCCAGTGGGATCAGTAACAGCGAACCGCCGGCCACGCCGGAAGCGCCGCAGGCGCAGATCGCCGCCACCACGCTCAGCAGCAGCGCGGTCGGGACGTCAACCGGAATGCCCAGAGTGTGCACCGCCGCCAGCGTCAGCACGGTAATGGTGATCGCCGCGCCGGCCATATTGATGGTTGCGCCCAACGGGATAGAAACCGAGTAGGTGTCTTCGTTCAGATTCAGCTTTTTGCACAACTCCATATTCACCGGAATGTTGGCGGCCGAGCTGCGGGTGAAGAACGCGGTCACGCCGCTTTCACGCAGGCAGGCGAACACCAGAGGATAAGGGTTGCGGCGGATTTTCCAGTAAACGATCAGCGGGTTCAGCACCAGCGCGACCAGCAGCATACAGCCGATCAACACCATCAGCAGTTGCGCGTAGCCCCACAGCGCACCGAAGCCGGTTTCCGCCAGCGTCGAAGCCACCAGACCGAAGATGCCGAGCGGCGCACAGCGGATCACCGCTCGCACCACCAAGGTGACCGCATGCGACATGTCGTTAATCAGCGATTTGGTGGTTTCCGAAGCGTGGCGCAGCGCCAGCCCCAGACCAATCGCCCAGGCCAGGATGCCGATATAGTTGGCGTTAATCAGCGCGTGGAATGGGTTGGCGACCACGCTCATCAACAGGCTTTTCAGCACTTCAACAATGCCGCCCGGCGGGTTGATGTCCGCGTTGCCGGCAACCAGCGCCAGATTGGACGGGAACATAAAGCTGACCACCACCGCCACCAGCGCCGCAGCGAAAGTCCCCAGCAGATAGAGGAACAGGATCGGGCGAATATTGGTTTTCTGCCCGTGCTTGTGGTTGGCGATCGAGGCCATGACCAGTACCAGAACCAACAGCGGCGCCACGGCTTTTAACGCGCCGACGAACAGCGCGCCAAGCAGCCCGACGGCGGAGGCCGTCCCCGGTGAAACCAACGCCACGATAATACCGGCCACCAGGCCGACCATAATTTGCTTAACCAGGCTGCCCTGTGTGATCCGTTTTAACAGTTTTTGCATAGTGCTTTTCTTCCCGGTGAGGTTGCGCACAGACTGACTGCCTCGACAGGAACGCTGCCGGGCAATTTTTATTTCTATCTGTAACTAAGTATGTTTGCCAAATCAGTATTCAGTAAACAAAGGGGGTTGGAAAGGGGAGGAAGTGAAATTCTGAGGGCGGATCAACTCTTGATAACATACTGGTTACATTTGTGTGATCGCAATAACGTTTGGCGTTTTGGACGAATTGCCAAACAATCGCGGGGCGGCTAGCGCCCCGGATAACAGATTATGGCGCTTTATTCGCCAGGCGATCGTTGCGGCGGTTAACCCAGGCATTGATCAGCAGCGTTAATGTCAGAATACCGGCTACCACGCCGAGCGAAACGCCGATCGGGATATGGAAGAAGTCGATAATCAGCATCTTGACGCCGATAAACATCAGGATGATCGACAGACCGTATTTCAGCATCGAGAAGCGCTCCGCCACGTTGGCCAGCAGGAAATACATGGCGCGCAGGCCCATGATGGCAAACAGGTTAGAGGTCAGGACGATAAACGGATCGGTAGTAACGGCAAAGATGGCCGGAATGCTGTCGACCGCGAAAATCACGTCGCTCAGTTCCACCAGGATCAATACCAGTACCAGCGGCGTAGCGAACAGCAGCCCGTTGCGGCGCACGAAGAAACGTTCGCCTTCGAGGTTGTCGGTCATGCGCAGATGGCTGCGCAGCCACCTTACCAGAGGTTTGTCGCCAATCGCCGAATCGTCTTCTTTCGCCAGCGCCATCTTGATGCCGGTGAACAGCAGGAAGGCACCGAACAGATACAGCAACCACTGGAACTGAGTCACCAGCCAGCTACCGGCGAAGATCATGATGGTACGCAGCACGATCGCGCCCAATACGCCGAAAATCAGCACGCGTCGTTGCAGGTTAGCCGGAACGGCGAAATAGCTGAACAGCATCAGCCAAACGAAGACGTTATCGACCGCCAGCGCTTTTTCGATCAGGTAACCGGTGAGGAAGGCGAGCGCCTGCGTATCGGCGACGGCGCGCCCGGCGGTTTGGTTCAGGTAGTACCAGAAACCCAGGTTGAACAGCAGGGAAAGGCTGACCCACACCAGCGACCAACTGGCGGCCTGCTTCAGCGTCATGGTATGCGCGCCTTTGCGGCCTTGCAGCAATAAGTCGATTGCGAGCATCACAACTATGATGGCGGCGAAACTGCCCCATAACCAAGGTGTGCCAACGGTATTCATCATCAGAGATATCCTTCAAAAACAAAAACGGCCAACGTCGGAAGACGCCAGCCGCTCTGTGAACGCTGCAAGCAAACCTCGCCTTCCGGCAAGGTCTCACTTACAACGTTGATGAAGGTGCACCTGCAGTGCCCGTCACATCATGTTGCCCGGTAACCGGATGCTTGCGCATCGTAATGACGATTAACCGGCAATGAAGTTACTCCCCTTTGCACCGCAGAAAGTAATGCAAAATGTGTCAGCGGTCAACGTTTATCACGCTAGCCGGCCAAGGCCTTTTGCGCGCCGAGGCTGACGACGAAACCTTGCAGCAATAACCGACTGAAGGGCGTATCGCTAACCTGCTGTTGCTTAAGCCGATACTGCGCTTGCTGCTCGGGGTAAAGTTCGCCGAGCCAGCTCAGGTATTGATGCATCACCGCGCCGTTAAATTCCGGATGGAACTGGGTGGTCAGTACGTGATCGCCATAGCTGAGGATCTGGCAGGCGTCCTGCTGTGAACGCGCCAGCACCTTCGCGCCCACAGGCGGCGTCAGTACGCTCTGCGAGTGGATCAGATTGGCCTTGAAATGCGGCGGCAGCATCGCCAGACGCCGATCGTTGGCAGCGGCAGGCAGCAGTTCAATATCCAGCGTACCGACCTCCATGCCCTGCGGGTGGTAGCCCACTTCACCGCCGAGCGCGTAGGCCAGCAGTTGGTGACCGTAGCAGGCGCCGAAAATCGGCAGCTTGATCTGCATCGCCTGACGCAGCCACTCGGCGGCCTGCTCGCTCCACGGCAATTGTTCGGTGACCATCGCCGCCGACCCGGTAATCACCACGCCGGCGTAGTTTTGCGGAGCCGGCAGCTGTTCGCCTGAGGGAAGGTGCACGATCTGCACGCGATCGGCGTCAATGTTGCCCTGTTGCAGGAACATTTCGTCGAAGTTGGCCTTTTCCCTGCGGATAATCTCCGGCGCATCGCCGGTTTGCATCAACAATAGCGGTTTCATGTCATTCTCCGTCGGCAGGGAATACTACGCCGGTCTGGCGGCGGATTTCGGTCAGCAACTGGGCGACGATCAGCGAGTTTTCCAACCCTGGATGTTCCACCTGCCGTTTTTCAACCAGGTCGGCGAACGCTTGCGCCTCATACAGCATGGTATTGATATGCTGCGGTTGGGTCAGATCCTGACGATTGCCACCGCGCGGCGTCAGCGCCACACCCTGACACTCCGAAATTTTATCAATGACCAGCGTTCCTTCCTCACCCTGGATCTCGCTCGGGATATCCGAATTGCTGACCTTGGAATGAGAAACGGTGACGTCAAAATCCCCGTAGTTGAGGCAGGCGGTGCCATGCGCATCAACGCCGGTGTCCAGCAGCGCGGCGCTGGCGATCACGGATTTTGGTGCGCCAAACAGCGCCACGGCACTGGCCAGGCAATAGTAACCAATGTCCATGATAGAGCCATTGGAGAACTGCGGGTTAAAGGTGTTTGGGTTCTCGCCGGCCAGATAGCGCGGATAGCGCGAAGAATATTGGCAGTAGTTGATAAAGGCTTTGCGCAGCCGGCCGATTTTCGGCAGAGCCTGCTTAAGGGCCAGGAAGTTCGGCAGGTGGGCGCTTTTGAAGGCTTCGAACAGCACCACCTGGTTTTCCCGCGCGCAAGCGACCAGTCGTTCCGCTTCGCGCAGGGTGGAGGCCAGCGGTTTTTCGCAGATCACGTGCTTTTTATGGCTAAGGAACAGCAGCGATTGCTGGCAATGCAGGGAATTGGGGCTGGCGATGTACACCGCATCGATGGCGTCGGATTGGGCCAGCGCCTCCAGGGAATCGAAAAACAGACTGACGTGATAGTTGGCGCCAAACGCTTGCGCCTGCTCGAGCTTGCGCGAATAGATGGCGGTCAGCTTCAGCTTGCCGCTTTCATGTGCGGCGTCGATAAAGCGTTCCGTAATCCAGTTGGTGCCAACGACGGCAAAGCGAATCATAGATATCTCCGGTTCCCAAGCCCTATACCCTATGAATTTCAAGTGCTGCATAGGGTAGAAAGAATCAGATTATCACGGCAATTACCGAAGGCGAATCCCGCTATGCATACAGATCGCCAAATACGGAGAGGTGGGTCAGGTACAGCCGGGTGTCGAATTCCAACTGATGGTAATTCGGCTCCATATGGCAGCAAAGGCTGTAGAAGGCCTTGTTGTGATCCTTCTCTTTCAGGTGCGCCAGTTCATGCACCACGATCATGCGCAGAAACGGCTCCGGCGCCAGCTTGAACACCGTCGCCACGCGGATTTCCGCCTTGGCCTTCAGCTTGCCCCCCTGCACGCGTGAAATGGCGGTGTGCATGCCAAGCGCGTGTTTCATCACCTGTATTTTACCGTCGTAGGCCACTTTGCTCAGCGGCTGGGCGTTGCGCAGATACTGGTTTTTCAGATCGACGGTATACTGATAAAGCGACTTGTCGGTGGTGCAATCATGCACCTGCGGATAGCGCTGCAACAGCACATCCCCCAGCCGCTGCTGGTCGATCAACTGCTGCACCTGGCTTTGCAGATGTTCAGGGTAACCCTGCAGGTAAGTCAGTTCGGACATCATCTTCCCGTATTGGCGGCAATTCAGCGGGCTATTCTATGACGTTTTTTCGCGCAAAGCCCGCAAAGGGCAATTTATCCGAAAAAACATTTTACTGATGGACGTTTTTAGGGGATAAACAGCCCAAATTTTATCAGTCAGGAGGGGCAATGAGCCAACTCGATCTGGGAACACAGCAACTTGAGCTGGAGCGTTATCCCCAACAGGAAGAATCCACCCAATTGCAGGCGTGGGAAGCGGCAGACGAATATCTGCTGCAACAGCTTGAAAATGTAGACATTGGCGGTCGGCCGGTGCTGATTTTCAACGACAACTTCGGCACGCTGGCCTGTGCGCTGCACGGCCATCGGCCTTACAGCATCAGCGATTCCTACATGAGCCAGCTGGCTACGCGCCATAACCTGAAGCTCAACGAGCTGGATCCGGAGCAGGTTACGCTGCTGGATAGCCTCGCCGAACTGCCTGCATCACCGGCAGTGGTGTTGATCCGCATTCCCAAGGCGCTGGCGCTGCTGGAACAGCAACTGCGTTCGCTGCGCAACGTGGTGGCGCCGGACACGGTGATCATCGCCGGAGCCAAGGCGCGCGACGTGCACACTTCAACCATGCAGTTGTTTGAAAAGGTACTGGGGCCGACGCGTACCAGCCTGGCGTGGAAGAAAGCGCGCCTGATCCGCTGCGAAGTGGCGGACATCGTGCCACCGGCGGCGCCGGAAACCACCAACTGGACGCTGGACGGCACCGATTGGCTGATCCACAACCATGCCAACGTGTTCTCACGCGGCAGCCTGGATATTGGCGCTCGTCTGTTCCTGGAAAATCTGCCGCACGATCTGGACGGTCACATTGTCGATCTCGGCTGCGGTAACGGCGTTATTGGCCTGGCCGCGCTGGTGCAGAACCCGCAGGCGCAGATGAGCTTTGTCGATGAGTCCTATATGGCGGTGGCTTCCAGCGAGTTGAACGTGGAGCACAACCTGCCGCAGGAACTGGATCGCTGTCAGTTTGAAGTGAATAACTCGTTGGCGGGGATTGAGCGTGAAAGCGTGCAGGCGGTGCTGTGCAATCCGCCGTTCCACCAGCAACATGCGATCACCGATCATACTGCCTGGCAGATGTTCTGCGACGCCAAGCGTTGCCTGCAGGTGGGCGGCGAGCTGCGCATCGTCGGCAACCGTCATCTGGATTACCACCAGAAGCTGAAGCGTCTGTTTGGTAACTGCACCCTTGTGGCATCCAACAAGAAATTTGTGATCCTGAAAGCGGTGAAATCCGGCGCACGTTATTGAGTCACCGGGGGCGCAATGCATGCGCCCCTTAAGGGTTATTTATTACAGCGCCATCGCCAGCCGCGTGCCCTGATCGATTGCGCGGCGGGCATCCAGCTCGGCGGCTACGTCCGCACCGCCAATCAAATGCACGGTTTTTCCCATCGCCAGCAGTGGCTGCTGCAGTTCGCGGCGTGGCTCCTGCCCGGCGCAGATAATCACCGTATCCACCGGCAGACAGCTTTCCTGCTCTGCGCGCGAGATGTGTAATCCTTCCTCATCAATACGTTGATAGTTCACGCTGTTGAGCATCTTGACGCCGCGCATCAATAGGCTGGCGCGGTGGATCCAACCTGTGGTTTTCCCCAGCCCTTCACCCACCTTGCTGGTTTTGCGCTGCAGCAGATAGATTTGCCGCGGCCCGCGTTCCGCCACCGGCCCTTGCGCCGCCAATCCGCCGCGTTGGCTGAGCTGGCCATCGATACCCCATTCACGGTTAAATTCTGCCTGATCCAGGCTGCTCGACACGCCGTGCTGACTGAGGTACTCGGCGGTGTCGAAGCCGATGCCGCCGGCGCCGATAATCGCCACCCGTTGGCCGACCGGCTTTTTGTCGCGCAATACGTCCAGGTAGGTTAGCACCTTGGCGTTATCAATCCCTGGAATTGCCGGCGTGCGCGGCACAATGCCGCAGGCGAGGATCACTTCGTCGAATTCCGCCAGATCGGCGGCTTCTACCTGCGTACCCAGTTTCACCGTCACCTCAAGCAGTGCCAGCTGGCGGCGGAAATAGCGCAGGGTTTCGTGGAATTCTTCTTTACCGGGGATCTGCTTGGCGATATTGAACTGCCCGCCAATCTGATCGGCGGCATCGAACAGCGTCACCCGGTGGCCGCGGCTGGCGGCGGTGGTGGCAAACGCCAATCCGGCCGGCCCGGCGCCGATCACCGCCAACTTTTTCGGCTTTTCGGCCATGGTCAGCGGCATTTCGGTTTCGCGGCAGGCGCGCGGGTTCACCAGGCAGGAGGTGAGCTTGCCTTCAAAAATCTGATCGAGACAGGCCTGATTGCAGCCAATGCAGGTGTTTATCTCGTCGGCGCGCCCTTCGGCGGCCTTTTGCACAAAAGCGGCATCGGCCAGGAACGGGCGGGCCATCGACACCATGTCGGCGCAGCCGTCCGCCAACACCTGTTCTGCAACCGCCGGGTCATTGATGCGGTTGGTGGTGATCAGCGGAATGCGCACTTTGCCCATCAGCTTGCGGGTCACCCAACTGAAACCGGCGCGCGGCACCATGGTGGCGATAGTCGGGATCCGCGCCTCATGCCAGCCGATGCCGGTGTTGATCAGGGTCGCGCCCGCCTGTTCGATCGCCAGCGCCAGCTGTTCGATCTCCTGCCAGCTGGAGCCGTCTTCCACCAGATCGAGCATCGACAGGCGGTAAATCAAAATGAACTCGCGGCCAACCGCCTGACGCACCGCCCGGACGATCTCCACGGCAAAACGCATGCGGTTGCTGAAACTGCCTCCCCATGTGTCCTCGCGCTGGTTGGTGCGCGCCACCAGGAATTGGTTGATCAAATAGCCTTCCGAACCCATCACTTCTACGCCGTCGTAGCCGGCCTGCTGAGCCAGCAGTGCACAGTGGGCAAAGTCGGCGATGGTCTGTTCGATCTCCGCCTCGCTCAGCGCGGTCGGGGCGAAAGGGTTGATCGGCGCCTGCAGCGCGGACGGCGCCACCGGCTGCGGTTGATAGCTGTAGCGGCCGGCATGCAGGATCTGCAACGCAATTTTGCCCCCGGCCTGGTGGACGGCGTCGGTGACGATCCGGTGATGATCGACCTGATCCCGGCGGCTGAGAGTGGAACCGCCGCGATACACCACGCCTTTTTCATTGGGGGCGATGCCTCCGGTCACGATCAGCGCCACACCGGCCGCTGCGCGTTCGGCATAGAAAGCGGCCATGCGTTCCGGGCCATCGGGAAGTTCTTCCAGGCCGGTGTGCATCGATCCCATCAGCACCCGGTTTTTCAGGGTGGTGAAGCCGAGATCCAGCGGTGCCAGCAGGTGCGGGTAATTGCTCATTGCAGTCTCCATCGTTCATCCCCTTCATCTTTCAAACCGCAGCGTTGTTGGCCGTGTTCGGTCACCCCAGTCACTTACTGGAGTAAGCTCCCGGGGATTCCCGAACTTGCCGCCTAACTGCAGTCTGAAAGCTATTGGGTATGGGAAATCGTTATTATTATGTGCGACCCAAGTGGTCGGATGAGATAAATCTAGCCGTTGTCAGTGCCGTTGGGAATCTGCGTTGCGCTGAATGTGATAGATGTCATGAATCTTTGTGGTTGTTTGCATAGTAGACAAGTTATCGGGTAACCTTTGTCTGCGGCATGTCCATGCCTTCTTTGCGGAGCCATCACCGAAAATGAACAAACACGCCTGTTGATATCTTGTCCCATGCTGAGCACGCCAGTGCCGGATGGGGATGTTTTGATTTCATTCAGGAGTGCTTATGGCTCATTTTGCGCAATCCCCTTATTTTGTTTTACACCAACTGACCTGCCAGTTTGCTGACGGCGAAACGCTGTTCGGCCCGCTGGATCTCACTTTCGATCAACAACACTGTGGCCTGGTTGGGCGTAACGGCGTCGGCAAAACCCGTTTGCTGCGCCTGATCGCCGGCCTGGATCAACCGGGGAGCGGACATGTGGAAACGCATGCTTCTCTGGCCTATGTGGCTCAACAGCCGGATATCGCAGCGCAGATCACGCTGGCGCAATTGCTGGGCCATGGCGAGGTGTTTGCCGCGCTGGCCCGCATTGAGCAGGGGCGTCCGTTGGCGGACGATATCGATCGTCTGGAAGGGCAGTGGGATCTGATCGATCGTCTGCACGCTGCCTTCGCTGCCGCCGGATTGCCTGAGTTCGATCCGCTGCGACCGGCCGGGTCCCTGAGCGGCGGGGAGCGAATGCGCGCGACGCTGTGTGGTGCGATGCTGGGCGGTGCGGATTGTTTGCTGCTGGATGAACCGACCAACCACCTTGATGCCGATGGGCGCGACTGGCTGTACCGGCAGTTGGCGCAGTGGCGCGGCGGGCTGCTGGTTGCCAGCCACGATCGGCAACTGCTGGCGCGTATGGCGCGCATCGTCGAGCTGACGCCCGATGGGCTGCATAGCTATGGCGGCAACTACGATGACTATCGCCGGCAGCGCGATTTGGAGCGGCAGGCGGCGCGAGCAGGCTGGGAACATGCGCGGCAGGAACGCAAACGCACTCGCGCCCGGCAGCAGAAAGAACACGACATCAGCCAGCGGCGCTCAGCCCAAACGCTGAAAACCGTCGATACGCTGAATATCGCCTCTTTCGAACGCGTGGCCTACAAGGCGGCGGCCAAAGAGAGCCTCGGCACGCTGCGCAAACAGCATCAGGACCAAAAAGGCAGCCTCGATGCCGCCGTGCGCGAGGCGTACCAGCGGGTGGAAGAAGACAGCCCGGTGATGTTGACCCTGCCAGGCAGCACGGTGATGGCGGGCAAGCAGGTGCTGGTGCTCGAGCGACTGCAACTGCCTTTTGTCAGTGCGCCGCCGCTGGATATGCGCATCGACGGGCCCATGCGCGTAGCGCTGACCGGCCCGAACGGCTGCGGAAAATCCACGTTGCTGAAGGTGATCCTCGGCCAGTTGGCTGCGGTGTCCGGTCAGGTTCACTGCCCGCTGCCAATGGCTTACCTCGATCAAACCCTGTCGCAGTTCGATTCGCGGCTATCGGTGATGGCGCTGCTGGGGTTGCAGGATTCTCCGCTGGCGGAGGGGGCATTGCGCACCCAACTGGCGCAGTTGCAACTCGGTGCGGAACGGATCACGTTGCCGTTGGCGGCGCTGAGCGGCGGAGAAAGGCTGAAGGCGGCGCTGGCCTGTGCGCTGTGGCGTAAGGAGCCGGCGCAATTGCTGTTGCTGGACGAGCCGACCAACCATTTGGATCTGGCTTCGTCGCTGGCCATCGAGGCCGCGCTGGCGGAGTTTCCCGGTGCGATGCTGGTGGTCTCGCACGATGAAGCCTTCCTGCGGGCGCTGAAACTGACTCATCGCCTGCATTGGCAGGATGGGGGCTGGCAGTTCAGGGCGCTGTAATGCATTGCAGCAGCAGGGTAAAGGCGGCGGCCATCTGTTCTTCCGGCACGCAGGCAAAGCCCATCAGCAAGCCGCGGCGGTGGTTGGGCAGCATGTAGTAACGCGACAGCGGCCGCACCAGCACGCCGCGTGCGCTGGCGGCGGCGGCGATCGCCACGTCGTCGGCTTCGTCCGGCAGGTTCAGGATCAGGTGCAGCCCGGCGTTGTTGTTGAATTCGCTCAACGCCTGCTTGCCCAGATGCTGCTCAATCAACGCGGTCAGAAACGCCCGCCGCCGGGCATACAGCAGCCGCATGCGGCGAATATGCGCGGTGTAGTGGCCTTCCTGAATAAACTGCGCCAGCGCGGTCTGGATCAGCAGGTGACCGCCGCGATAGAGTTCGGCGTGCGCGGTTTTCAGCGCCGTCATCAAGGGTTTTGGCAGCACCACGTAACCCAGCCGCAGCGCCGGGTACAGCGTCTTGCTGAAGGTGCCGATATAAATCACCGGCGCATCGGCTTCCAGCCCTTGCAGCGCCGGGATGGGCTGGCCGGAAAAGCGGAACTCGCTGTCGTAGTCATCTTCGACAATCCAGCTGCCGCCGTTGCGCGCCAATGCCAGCAACCGCTGCCGCCGCGCCAGGCTCATCACCGATCCCAGCGGATACTGGTGCGAGGGGGTGACGAAAATCAGCCGTGGCGCGCCGGTTGGCTGCTCCGGCGGCACCATGCCGGCCTCATCGACCCCCAGCGGGCAGATATTCACGTCGTTCATCCGCAGAATATTGCGGATCCCCCAATAGCCCGGTTCTTCAATCCACGCGTCGTCGCCCGGATTGCACAGCATGCGCGTCACCAAATCTATCGCCTGATGAATGCCTTCGGTAATCAAAATTTGCTCCGGAGAGCAGCGCACCGAGCGCGCCACGCGCAGATAGTCCACCAATGCATGCTGCAACTCCGGGCTGCCGCCCTGATTACTGTAGGTCAGCCGCTGTGGGACGGGGCGGCGGCTGATGCGCGCCTGGATCTTGCTGAACAGCTGGTGAGGAAAGGCGTTGACGTCGGGGACGCCGGGGATAAACGCGCCCCACTGTTTGGGGCTGGCGCTGGCGTGATGCAGCAGGGTGGATCCTCGGGCCGACAGCTCAATGCGCCGTTGTTCTCCGTCACTGCCTGCGGGGGCGCTGACGGTAGATAAACAGCTGTCCGGCACGGTTTCGGCGACGAATGTGCCACTGCCTGCGCGTGCCAAAACATAGCCTTCCGCCAGAAGTTGTTCATAAACGGTTAATACGGTGTTGCGGGACAGCCTGAGTTCCTGCGCCAAATCGCGTGAGGCGGGCAGGCGGCTGGAGGGCGGCAAACTGCCGTCCAAAATGCTGGTGCGGATCGCGTTATACAGCCGCTTGTGCAGCTTATCATCGGGCTGTTCGCCGAGGCGCTGCAATAACAGGTCACCACTCAGTGAGCGCAATTGGATCCCTCAATTAATCGTAACTGGCACTCGATTATAGGGCCACATCCTGTGTAAATAAACGTCATTGTTTCACGAATGTGAACGAAACGTACAACGGACACCGACCGGAGAGAACAGCATGAAAAACGCAGAACTGAATCAACGTCGCCAGGATGCCACCCCACGCGGGATTGGCGTGATGTGCGGTTTTTACGCCGAGCGTGCGGAGAACGCCACGCTGTGGGACGTAGAAGGCAATGAGGTTATCGATTTCGCTTCCGGTATTGCTGTCCTGAATACCGGACACCGGCATCCGAAGGTGATCGCCGCCATTGAACGGCAACTGAAGGCCTTCACCCACACCGCTTACCAAATCGTTCCTTACGAAAGCTATGTCGCGTTGGCAGAGCGCATCAACCAGCGCGCACCGATTGAAGGCCCTTGTAAAACCGCCTTGTTCACCACCGGCGCAGAAGCGGTGGAAAACGCGGTCAAAATCGCCCGTGCCTATACCGGTCGGCCGGGCCTGATCACCTTTGGCGGCGGTTTCCATGGCCGCACTTACATGACCATGGCGCTGACCGGCAAAGTGGCGCCGTACAAGCTGGGCTTCGGGCCCTTCCCCGGTTCGGTGTTCCACGGCCAGTATCCGAATGCGCTGTATGGCGTGACCACCGAAGACGCGATGAACAGCCTGGAACGCATCTTTAAGGCGGATATCGATCCCAAACAAGTGGCCGCCATCGTGCTGGAGCCGGTACAGGGCGAAGGCGGTTTCAACATCGCGCCGGCCGATTTTATGCAGGCGCTGCGCGAACTGTGCGACCAGCACGGCATTTTGCTGATTGCCGACGAAGTGCAGACCGGTTTTGCCCGTACCGGCAAGCTGTTTGCCATGGAACATTACGCGGTGAAACCGGATCTGATCACCATGGCGAAAAGCCTGGCGGGCGGTATGCCGCTGTCGGCGGTAGCCGGCCGTGCCGACGTGATGGACGCCCCGGCGCCGGGCGGGCTGGGTGGCACCTATGCCGGTAACCCGCTGGCGGTGGCTGCGGCACTTGCGGTGCTGGACGTGATCGACGAAGAACAGCTGTGCCAGCGTTCCCAACGTTTGGGCCAGCATTTGGTTGAAGTGCTGCAACAGGCGCGCAAAACCAGCCCGGCGATCGCGGATATTCGCGCGCAGGGTTCAATGGTGGCGGTAGAGTTCAAGGATCCGGCGACCGGCAAGCCTTCGGCGGAGATCACCCGTCAGGTACAGCAAAAGGCGCTGGAAGAGGGCCTGCTGCTGTTGAGCTGTGGTGTGAACGGCAACGTGATCCGCTTCCTGTATCCGCTGACCATCCCTGAGGAACAGTTCACCCAGGCGCTGGGCATTCTTTCCCGCGCGTTGGCCCAATAAGGAGTGACCGGCAATGAAACTGAATAATCCCGAGCTGCTGCGCAGCCAGTGCCTGATTAACGGTGAGTGGTGCGACGCGTTGAGCGGCCAGCGTGAAGCGGTCATCAACCCGGCGACCGGTGCTGAGCTGGCAAGCATTCCGTTGGTCAGCGAAGAAGAAACGCAGCAGGCGATTAACGCGGCGCAGTTGGCGCAGCAGGGCTGGAAACAGCTGACCGCCAAACAGCGCTCCGTGCTGTTGCTGGCCTGGGCCGACAAGGTGCTGGCGGCCCAGGAGGATTTGGCGCAGCTGATGACCGCCGAGCAGGGTAAATCGCTGGCGGAAGCGCGCGGTGAAGTCGTCTATGCCGCTTCGTTTATTACCTGGTTCGCCGAAGAGGCCAAACGCGTCGACGGTGCCGTGTTGCAGGCGCCGCTGGCCTCACAGCGCCTGGTGGTAGTGAAACAGCCGATCGGCGTTTGCGCGGCGATAACGCCGTGGAACTTCCCGGCGGCGATGATCACCCGCAAGGTGGCGCCGGCGTTGGCTGCGGGCTGCGCGATGATCGTCAAACCGGCCGAACAGACGCCGCTGACCGCGTTGGCGTTGGCGAAGCTGGCGCAGGATGCCGGCATTCCGCCGGGCGTGTTGCAGGTGGTGACCGGCGACGCGGCGCAGGTGGGCAAGGTGCTGTGCGACAGCCCGGTGGTGCGCAAACTGAGCTTTACCGGTTCGACCGAGGTCGGCCGCATTCTGATGGCGCAGTGCGCGCCGACGATTAAAAAGCTGTCGCTGGAGCTGGGGGGCAACGCGCCGGTGATCGTTTTCGACGACGCCAATCTGGACGCGGCGGTGGCGGGCATCATGGCTTCCAAGTTCCGTAACAGCGGCCAGACCTGCGTCTGCGCCAACCGCATCTACGTGCAGGACGGCATCTATGACCGTTTGGTGGACAAGCTGGTGGCGGCGGTTGAGCAACTGAAGGTCGGTGACGGCAGCCATGAAGGCACCACCCAGGGGCCGCTGATCGACCAGGATGCGGTGGATAAAGTGCAGAGCCACATTGACGATGCGCTGATCAAAGGCGCGCAGATTGCTATCGGCGGGCAGCCGCACGAGTTGGGCGGTACCTTCTTCCAACCGACGGTGGTGACCGGCGTGACGCAAAAAATGCGCTTCGCCCGGGAAGAAACCTTTGGCCCGGTGGCGCCGCTGTTCCGTTTCCATGATGAAGCGGAAGCGATAGCCATGGCCAACGACACCGAATTCGGTCTGGCCGCTTATCTGTTTACGCAGAGCGCCTCGCGCCAGTGGCGAGTGCCGGAAGCGCTGGAATACGGCATGGTCGGCATCAACACCGGGCTGATCTCCAATGAGGTCGCGCCGTTTGGCGGTGTGAAACAGTCAGGACTCGGACGTGAAGGATCGCGTTACGGCATTGAAGAATATCTGGAGCTGAAATACCTGTGTATCGATGTGAGCTGTTAACCACCGGGAAATTAACCTGTCCCGGTGGCCGGAGCCGCCGGGCAACAAAGGATGCTGCATGTCTTCTGAAAACATCTCTATTTCTCCGGCGCTTGCCGCCGGGGTGCGAACGTCTGCACCCGCCAAATCACTGAGTTTCCTCGAAGGGGTGGCGATGATTGTCGGCACCAATATCGGCGCCGGCGTATTGTCCATCGCTTATGCCTCCAGTAAAGCCGGTTTTTTACCGCTGCTGTTCTGGCTGGTGCTGGTGGGGAGCCTGACCACCATCACCATGCTGTACGTCGCCGAATCCACCCTGCGTACCCGTGCCCACCTGCAATTAAGCGGGCTGGCGAAACGCTATGTCGGCGGTATTGGCGCCTGGCTGATGTTCGCTTCGGTGTGCGTCAACAGCGTCGGGGCGTTGACCGCGTACATGACCGGCAGCGGCAAGCTGCTGCAATCTCTGTTCGGTATCTCGCCGGCCATCGGCAGCCTGCTGTTTTTCGTTCCCGCTGCAGGGGTGTTGTACCTGGGGCTGAAGGCGATTGGCCGCGGCGAGAAATTTATCAGTATCGGCATGGTGGTGATGTTGACCGCGCTGGTGGCGGCCACACTGCTGAAAGACACCACCCAGATGCGCAACCTGCTGGACGGCGACTGGCGCTTTATGGTGCCGGTATTCAACGTGGTGGTGTTCTGCTTCTCGGCGCAGTACATAGTGCCGGAAATGGCGCGTGGCTTCTCGGATAAGCCGGAACAGCTGCCGAAGGCGATTATCGTCGGCATGGCGGTAACCTTCGTGCTGCTGGCGGCGGTGCCGATGTCGGTGATTGCCCTCAGCGGGCTGAATAATATCTCCGACGTGGCGACCATCTCCTGGGGGCAGGCTCTTGGGCAGTGGGCGTTCTTCTCCGCCAATATCTTTGCTTTGTGCGCGATGCTGACCTCTTACTGGGGGCTGGGCGGCAGCTTCCTGACCAATATTTTCGACAAATTCAGACTGGGCAATGACGAGCAACCGCTGCGCCGTTTCGGCGTGTTGTTGCTGGTGGTGGTCCCCCCGTTCGCGCTGGCTTACAGCGGCCTGGTATCGTTCGTTAACGCGCTGTATTTCGCCGGGGTGTTCAGCGGGGTGATCCTGTCGATTATGCCGATGCTGATCCTGCGAGGGGCGCGCAAGCACGGTGACCAAACGCCGCGCTGGCAGTGCAACTGGATCACCCATCCGCTGTTGCAGATCAGCATCGTGCTGCTGTATCTGGCCAGTGCGGTATACGCTGTTGCGTCGTTGTTAGGCTATCTGCCCTCTGGATGGTGACCTGCCTTCCTTCAGGAAGTGATGTTGTTTCTCAGTTGAGAACGGCGGCGTCGTGGCCGCCGATTTTTTTATTTTCCGCGTATTTGCTCCGGCAGCGCCAGCCAGGCCTGCACCGAAGGGCGTTGCCACTGTTTTTGCGCGTAGTGGCGAAGGTTCTCCGGCACGTCATCTCCGTTCATCACCAGCCGATTCAGCATCAACGCCAGGTCGGTATCGGCAATGCACCACTCCCTGAACAAATTATCCTGGCCGTGGCTCAGCAACTTTTCGACTGCGGCGATCAGTGTGTTGGCAGCGGCCTCGGCGGCGGCGGACAACGGCGGGAATTTTTCGTTGCCGAATACCGCCTCGGTTGGCCGTTCGACGCGAATTGGCAACAGATCGCTGCGCAGCCAGGCTTGAATTTCACGCGCTTTGGCGCGTAGCTTGACGTCGCGCGGGTAGACCGCATGAGCCGGATGAATATCCTCCAGATACTCGGTAATCGCCGAGGACTCGGACAGCTGGAACTCACCGATCACCAGCGTAGGCACCCGACGAGTTAGCGACAGTGCCGCATAGGCAGCGCCTTTATTTTCTTCCTGCGCCAAATCGACCGGTTTCACGGTGAAGGGGATGCTTTTCTCCGTCAGCACAATAAATGCGGACATGGCATAAGGGCTGAAAAATTGGCTGTCGGTATAGAGCTCGGCAATCGGTTGAGACATCGGCTTTTCCTCAAGGCTAAGGGGAGAACATTGATCATTACCGAGGGGTGGAGAAAAATCAATCTGTTAGCGGAAAGTTGTTGCCGGGTGCAGGCGGGGCTGCGGTTATTCCGCCGGGCATGATGTGATATATTTGTTGCTATTACGTTGAATTTGGCAGTGCGAAGTAACATGAAGAACCCGTTAGTAACAAGACTCAAGATCGGCTGTGCGCGCCTGTGGCCGCATCCGTTGGCCATGGGCAAAAAAGAGATTTTGCTTTCCAGCATCGGCGCCGGGCTGGGGTTGATGATTACCGGTTGGATCAGCCATTTTGTGTTGGGGGAGGTAAACCTGTGGTTTATCGCGCCGATGGGAGCCTCCGCCGTTTTGCTGTTTGGCGTACCGAACAGCCCGTTGGCGCAACCCTGGTCGATCGTGGGCGGCAATATGTCGGCTGCGCTGGTGGGGGTCAGCACCAGCCTGCTGATTGCCGATCCCGGGCTGGCTTGCGGCGTGGCGGCCGCAGTGGCCATTGGATTGATGTTCAAACTGCGTTGCCTGCATCCGCCCGGCGGCGCGGTGGCGCTGACTGCGATCCTCGGCGGGCCGGGCATTCACCAACTGGGTTACAGCTTTGTACTGTACCCGGTGCTGCTTAACTCGGTGTTGCTGGCGGTACTGGCGATTATCTTCAATAACCTGGCCGGGCGCCGTTATCCGCACCAACTGGCTCCGGCCGAGGCCAAGCCTGCCGGCCTGCCGATTGATGCGGTATCGATTACCCGGGCGGATCTGCATGAAGCGCTGATGCAGGGCGAACTGTTTGACATCGACGAGGATGATTTGCAGGAGATCCTGCAGCGTGCGGAGCAGGTCGCTCATCGGCGGCAGAACGGCGCAGCCTGATGATGTCGGTGATCGGCAAGACGGCAACCGGTACACAAACCCACTGTTTTAACCATACAGAATCACAGAACGTCGATCTGTGTGGTTTTGATTGTTAGTCGTTGAATCTGTCTTGTGTTTGTGACCTGAGTCACTCTATTACTTTGCGTGTAATTGGGGTGACGTGATGGAAAAAACACTAGATTTACCCGCTGACCGCGAAGGCTTGTGGCGCAAATTATGCCGGTATTGCCGCCGTGGGTATTTTACGTATATCCGTAGAAAGTCTTTGTGCTCGATGAGCCGTTGTCAGTTGCGTGACATTGGGCTGCGGCGTTGCGACGTGCATCAGGAGGGGCGGGATTCGCTTTGGCAGCGTTGAGTGAGCGGAAACAAAAAACCACCTGCAGAGAGGTGGTTTGATGCGCTGTTATATCAGCTAAAATTTGGTGGCCCCTACTGGACTTGAACCAGTGACCAAGCGATTATGAGTCGCGTGCTCTAACCAACTGAGCTAAGGGGCCAAGCGGCGAGATTATACGGTAATCCTCCGGTGCAGGTCTACTGTTTGCCGCCTGTATGTTGTTTTTCTGCGCAGTTGTAGTCTGTTGTAATTGCTGGTGGATTTTGCGATAACCGGTGTAAATCCCTTTTATCGGACCTCACAGACCCATGAATCTTTTGGCGCCAAACTTGCGGGTGGTGTTTTGTGGCATCAATCCCGGCCTTTCCTCCGCCCACCAGGGCTATCCCTTTGCCAATGGCAGCAACCGTTTCTGGAAGGTGCTGCATCAGGCCGGTTTCACCCAACGCCAACTGGCGCCGGAGCAGTGGCAGCAGTTGCAGGATACCGGCTGCGGCATCACCGCTTTGGTGGCGCGCCCGACGGTAGCGGCCAGCGAAGTGACGCGTGAAGAATTACGCAGCGGCGGGGAGGCGTTAAAAGACAAAATTCTGCAATTCCAGCCGCGTGCATTGGCGGTTCTGGGCAAGCAGGCGTTCAGCAGCGCCTTTGGGGTGAAAAATGCACCCTGGGGGCGGCAGGAGATGACGATCGGCAAAACCGAGGTGTGGGTATTGCCTAATCCCAGCGGGTTGAACCGCGCCACGCTGGAGCAGCTTACCGAAAGCTACCGCGAGCTGTTCCTGGCGCTGGAGTGATTCCTCAGGATTTCAGGCAATAAAAAACCCCGGCAGGCCGGGGTTTTTTGTTTGCAGCTAACCGCTGGTCTTAGTCGTCCAGGAAGCTGCGCAGCACTTCGGAACGGCTTGGGTGGCGCAGTTTACGCAGTGCCTTGGCTTCGATCTGACGAATACGCTCACGGGTAACGTCGAACTGTTTGCCCACTTCTTCCAGCGTGTGGTCAGTGTTCATATCGATGCCGAAACGCATGCGCAGCACTTTCGCTTCACGGGCGGTCAGGCCGGCCAATACGTCGTGCGTTGCAGAGCGCAGGCTTTCGGAGGTGGCAGAATCCAGCGGCAGCTCGAGGGTGGTATCCTCGATGAAATCGCCCAGATGTGAATCTTCATCATCACCAATTGGCGTTTCCATGGAGATCGGCTCTTTGGCGATCTTCAGCACTTTGCGGATTTTGTCTTCCGGCATCAGCATACGTTCAGCCAGCTCTTCCGGCGTCGGTTCGCGGCCCATCTCTTGCAGCATCTGGCGTGAAATACGGTTGAGTTTGTTGATGGTCTCAATCATATGCACCGGAATACGGATGGTACGCGCCTGGTCGGCGATAGAGCGGGTGATGGCCTGACGGATCCACCAGGTGGCGTAAGTTGAGAACTTATAACCACGGCGGTATTCGAACTTGTCTACCGCTTTCATCAAACCGATGTTGCCTTCCTGGATCAGATCCAGGAACTGCAGACCGCGGTTGGTGTATTTCTTGGCGATAGAAATAACCAGACGCAAGTTGGCTTCAACCATCTCTTTCTTCGCACGGCGGGCTTTCGCTTCACCGATAGACATGCGACGGTTGATGTCCTTCACCTGCTCGATGGTCAGGCCGGTCTCTTCTTCGATCTGACGCAGTTTCTGCAGGCTGCGCTGCACGTCGTCCGTTACGTCTTTCAGCTTTTCTGACCATGGCTTGGCCATTGCCAGCGCCGCTTCGAACCAGGAATTGCTGGTTTCGTTGCCGGCGAACAAAGTGACGAAGTTTTTCTTCGGCATTTTGCACTGTTCAACGCACAGCTTCATGATGATACGTTCCTGGGTACGAACGCGGTCCATCATGATGCGCATGCTGTTGACCAGGAAGTCGAACTGTTTTGGCACCAGGCGGAACTGCTTGAACACCTCAGACAGCTTCAGAATTTCTTCTGCTGCGCTGGCGTGGCTACGGCCGTTCTTTTTGATGACCAGACGGGTCGCTTCATACTGATCGCGCAGGTCGGTGAATTTCTGACGTGCCAGTTCCGGATCGATGCTGTTGTCGTCTTCAGCGTCGTCGTCTTCATCTTCGTCTTCTTCGTCGTCGTTCTGCTCTTCGGTCGACAGCTCAGAACCGACGTGCGTTGCGGTTGGGGCGATGTCCTCTTCCGCATTAGGATCGACGAAGCCGGTGATCAGGTCGGACAGGCGAGCTTCGCCGGCTTCAACGCGATCGTACTGCTCCAGCAGATAGGTAATGGCTTCCGGGTATTCGGCAACCGAGCACTGAACCTGGTTGATACCGTCTTCAATACGCTTGGCGATGTCGATTTCGCCTTCGCGCGTCAGCAGTTCAACGGTACCCATTTCGCGCATGTACATGCGCACCGGGTCGGTGGTACGGCCAATTTCAGATTCAACGCTGGACAGGACTTGAGCGGCAGCTTCTTCCGCATCTTCGTCTGTGCTGTTGGAGTTTTCAGCCAGCAACAGGTCATCGGCGTCCGGGGCTTCTTCCATCACCTGGATGCCCATGTCGTTAATCATCTGGATGATGTCTTCGATCTGATCGGAGTCGACGATATCTTCCGGCAGATGGTCATTGACCTCAGCATAGGTCAGATAGCCTTGCTCCTTACCACGTTGGACAAGAAGTTTAAGCTGTGACTGCGGGTTTTGCTCCATAAGACGGTATCCACACTTCAGAGTATTTAGGTTGGTGTCGGTCGGCGAAACCGCCAACAATAGCATTTGGGGCGTTTTTGTTGTTGCCGCGGCCCACTGTGGCGGCATATTGCAGGGCTCTGCCCTCGCATTTATCGGCACTTAAGCCGTTTGGTATTCAGTTTTTCTTCGCTAAAACCTGATTGAGAGAACGGACTTCTTCACGTTCTTCCGGGCTCAGGCCGTGCGTTCTGGCCTGCGCGATCAATGTCTCCAGCCGCTGCTCCAGTACGGAGTCGTACAGGCTGGCCAAGGTATCCAAAAATGTCTGCTCGACCCTGTCCTCAACGATCATATGGTTCCATGTCGCCAAGGTTTCAAGCTGCTGGCTCAATTTGTTGTCGCGATACTGCTCCAACAATTGGCCGGTCGTCAGCCCCGGCTGGGCCAGGCAGGTCTGCACCAGCTCGACAAATAGCGGTAAACCCGCCTGTTTGGTCTGCTCCAATCCCTCGAGTGAAGGGATAAGTGTAGCCAGTTGCGGATTTTGTACCAGTAACCCTATTAGTATACGCATGGTTGTGCGTTTTAGCTGGGGCGCCTGATAAGTATTCGCATTTTCAGCCTGTTTGGGCATCAGCTTGTCGAGCTGGCTGTCATCGAGCAGGCCAAGCTTGCTGCCGAGCTGTTGGCGCAGGTACAAGCGCAACGTTTCGCCCGGCACCTGAGTAATCAGTGGCAGTGCCAGCGTGCTCAGCTTGGCGCGGCCGTCCGGGCTGCTCAAATCTACCTGTGGCATCAGCGTTTCGAACAGGAAAGTGGAAAGCGGCTGCGCCAGCTCCATCCGCTGCTCGAAGGCGTCTTTGCCTTCTTTTCGGACCAATGTGTCCGGGTCTTCGCCATCGGGCAAAAACATAAACCGCAGTTGGCGCCCGTCGTTCAGATAGGGCAATGCGGTTTCCAATGCGCGCCAGGCCGCTTCTCGACCGGCTCTGTCGCCGTCATAGCAGCAGACAACGTTATCGGTAGCGCGGAACAGCAGCTGAATATGTTCAGCCGTCGTTGAAGTTCCGAGCGAGGCGACGGCATAATCGATGCCGTATTGCGCCAGCGCTACCACGTCCATATAGCCTTCTACTACCAGCAAACGTTGCGGGGTAGGGTGGTTCTGCTGCGCTTCATACAGGCCGTACAGCTGACGACCCTTGTGGAATACTTCGGTTTCCGGCGAGTTCAGGTATTTCGGCATGCCGTCACCCAATACGCGCCCGCCAAAGGCGATCACTCGCCCGCGTTTGTCGCGAATAGGGAACATCACGCGCTCACGGAAACGATCGTACGAGCGGCCTTGATCGTTAGTCACCAGCATGCCGGCATCGTTCAATGCGAGACGCGAGTCGGCGTCACGACCAAAACGCTTCAGTGCGTTATCCCAACCGGCGGGTGCAAAGCCGATGGCAAAATGGCGGATAACGTCGTCACTGAGCCCGCGCTGTTGCAGGTAATTGCGCGCCGGCGTGCCGGAAGGCTGATGCAGTGACTGTTGATAGAACGCGCTGAGCTGTTCCATCAGTTGATACAGGCTTTGACGCTGATGGCGTTCAATCTGGGTCGGCCCGGTTCCTGCCTCGTAAGGCACTTCCAGCCCGTGCATGGTCGCCAGCTCTTCGATGGTTTCGACAAACTCGAGTCTGTCGTAATTCATCAGAAAGTCGACGGCGTTACCGTGCGCACCACAACCAAAACAGTGGTAAAACTGCTTTTCGCCATTAACCGTAAATGAAGGCGTTTTTTCGTGGTGGAACGGACAGCACGCGTGATAGTTCTTGCCTTGCTTCTTGAGCTTTACACGCGCGTCGATCAGATCGACGATGTCGGTGCGAGCCAGCAAGTCATTGATAAATACACGCGGGATTCGTCCAGCCATAAGCCCTTACTTTACTAGCCTATAAACGAGAACAAGCCGCGCATTCCTTTCGGAAAGCACGGCCTTCGTATGCAACTACACGGTCTGCGCGATTTTTAAAATCAGAAATTCACGCGGCGGGGTTACCCCCGAAGAATTAATACAGACGAGTGCGGCGTGCGTTTTCGCGAGCCAGTTTCTTCGCGTGACGTTTCACAGCAGAAGCTTTAGCGCGTTTACGTTCGGTAGTCGGTTTTTCATAGAACTCACGACGACGAACTTCAGCTAAAACGCCTGCTTTCTCGCAAGAGCGTTTGAAACGACGCAGAGCAACGTCAAATGGCTCGTTTTCACGTACTTTAATTACCGGCATGTGCCTCTCACCTCAATAAAATTCGGTTTGCTGCTGGCCAAGCGCCAGCCTTTTCAAAATGGTGCGGAATTTTACTTCAACGGATGCTGCTTTGTAAAGCACCACAGCAAATTGAAACCTGCGCCGCCCTGGTAAAACGTGCGCAATTTTGCATCGGGCGCTGATTATAGTCTAATCAGAAAAAAATGCTCGTTTTTAATCAAACCGGCATTTATGGCTGGAATCATCGACATAGCTTCCGGCCGGCGACAAGATGTACCCTGCTGGCGGTAAATAGGCATGATTGTGGTAAACTGCAGGCCGCACGTGAATGATGGGAAAGGGTAATGCGAGTACTGGGTATAGAAACCTCCTGCGATGAAACCGGAATTGCAGTGTATGACGATCAGACCGGTTTATTAGCGAATCAGTTATACAGCCAGGTGAAGCTGCATGCCGATTACGGCGGTGTAGTGCCGGAGCTGGCCTCCCGCGATCACGTGCGTAAAACCGTGCCGCTGATTCAGGCGGCCTTGAAAGAAGCGAACCTGACTGCCGCGGATATCGACGGCGTCGCCTACACTGCCGGGCCAGGCCTGGTGGGGGCGTTGCTGGTCGGTGCCACCATTGGTCGCGCGCTGGCGTTTGCCTGGAACGTGCCTGCGGTGCCGGTGCACCACATGGAAGGCCACCTGTTGGCGCCGATGCTGGAAGACAATCCGCCGGCATTCCCGTTTGTCGCGCTGCTGGTTTCCGGCGGCCACACGCAGTTGATCAGCGTGACCGGCATTGGGCAGTATGAACTGCTGGGCGAGTCGATAGACGATGCGGCCGGTGAAGCCTTCGATAAAACCGCCAAGCTGCTTGGGCTGGATTACCCTGGCGGGCCAATGCTGTCGAAGATGGCGCAACAAGGTGCCGCGGGCCGTTTCACCTTCCCGCGTCCGATGACCGATCGTCCGGGGCTGGATTTCAGTTTCTCCGGGCTGAAGACGTTTGCCGCCAATACCATCCGCTCTAACGGCAATGATGACCAGACGCGTGCAGACATAGCCCGCGCGTTCGAAGATGCGGTGGTGGATACGCTGGCGATAAAATGCAAACGTGCGCTGGAGCAGACTGGCTTCAAACGCCTGGTGATGGCCGGCGGCGTCAGCGCCAACCGCACTCTGCGCAGCAAAATGGCGGAAATGATGCATAAACGCGGCGGTGAGGTGTTCTACGCCCGTCCGGAATTCTGTACCGATAACGGCGCGATGATCGCCTACGCGGGTCTGGTGCGGCTGAAGAGCGGCGCCAACCCGGAACTGAGCGTTTCGGTGCGCCCGCGTTGGCCGTTGGCAGAGTTGCCTGCGGTATGATAGACATAAGGCCGGAAATTTCCGGCCTTTCGCTTCACGATTCTTTCTTTTCTTCCGGCTCCGCCGCATCCGATTTTTTCTTGCGGAACTTGTCCCAGATTTTCCCTTCCTGCCCACGCCACAGGCGTTGGATGTTGTCATGGTGCCGCATCAAAATCAGGCAAGACAGCATCGCTACCGGGAAGGTGAACTGCGGTTTGAACCACCAAACGTAAAACGGGGCAATCAAGGCGCTGATAATTGCGCCCAGCGAGGAGTAACCGCTAAGCAGCACGGTCAGCAGCCAGGTGCCGGTCATCAGGCCGGTAAGATCCCAACCGATCGGCGCGATGGCGCCAAAGGCCGTCGCCACGCCTTTACCGCCGCGGAAATGGAAGAATACCGGATAGATATGCCCCAGGCAGGCGGCTATCGCCGTCAGGCCCAGATACAGCGGCGGTATTTCAAGCTTGTACGCCAGCCAAACCGGCAGCATCCCCTTGAGAATATCGAACACCAGCACCGCTGCCGCCGCCAGGCGACCGCCGATGCGCAGGACGTTGGTGGCCCCTGGATTCCCTGAGCCATGTTCACGCGGATCGGGCAGCCTGGCGATCCGACAAACCAGGATCGCACTGGAAACTGAGCCACACAGATACGCGAAGATAATCATGCCAAGCGCGGTAGCACTCATAACGCGGTTCCGTTTAATAATGGTCGTTTTACTAGCAACATCTATGGATAATACGCATATTCCGCTGGAAGTGGTATCCGGCAAGGCCAAAAACAGAGAATGACGTGATGGATATCGTATTTATTGAAGAGCTTACCGTTATTACTACCATTGGCGTTTATGATTGGGAACAAAACATTCGCCAGAAGCTGGTGTTCGATATCGAAATGGGCTGGGACAACCGCCAGGCCGCTGCCAGCGATGATGTGAACGACTGCCTGAGTTACGCCGATATCAGCGAAGCCATCATCCAGCACGTGGAGCCGAATCGTTTTGCGTTAGTGGAGCGGGTGGCGGAGGAAATATCTGAAATTTTACTCCAGCGCTTCAATTCCCCGTGGGTCCGTATTAAGGTCAGCAAACCGGGCGCAGTTGCACACGCCAGCCGGGTTGGGGTCATTATTGAACGTGGTACCCGGCCGGTGTGACTTCCTGTCATACGCGTGCAACTAAAGACCGTTAACCTGGTCTGAACCAGAGAACTGTTTTAGCGGCAATGTATTGAACACTGCCGCTTTTTTATGTTGGTAGTCGCAAATTTATAGGGTGAGCGAAACACATGGCGGACATGCATTCACTGTTTATCGCGTTTGTTCTTGGGGTGGTCGAAGGGTTAACTGAATTCTTGCCGGTATCCTCTACCGGGCACATGATTATCGTGGGCGAGTGGCTGGGCTTTACCGGCGACAAGGCCAAAACCTTTGAAGTCATTATTCAGCTGGGATCGATTCTGGCGGTGGTGGTGATGTTCTGGCGCCGTCTGTTCGGCCTGATCGGCATTCACTTTGGCGGCAAGCCGGTTGAGCACGAAGGCAAGACCGCAGGGCGGTTAAAACTGGGCCATATCCTGTTGGCGATGATCCCGGCGGTGGTGCTGGGGCTGTTACTCCATGATTTCATCAAGTCGCTGTTCGCACCAAAGAACGTGATGTATGCGCTGGTGGTCGGTGGTTTCCTGCTGCTGGCAGCGGAATGGCTGAAGCCGAAAAAACCGAGCGCGGAAGGGCTGGATGACATCACCTACCGTCAGGCGTTTATGATTGGCTGTTTCCAGTGTCTGGCGCTGTGGCCGGGCTTTTCCCGTTCCGGCTCCACCATTGCCGGCGGCATGTTGGTGGGCGTGAACCGTTATGCGGCTTCTGAGTTCTCGTTCATTCTTGCGGTGCCGATGATGATTGGCGCCAGCGGCCTGGACCTGTACAAGAGTCTGCATTTCCTGACGATGGGCGATCTGCCGATGTTCGCCGTCGGCTTTGCGACCGCTTTCGTGGTGGCGCTGATTGCGATTAAGACCTTCCTGTCGCTGATTAAGCGCATCTCGTTCGTGCCGTTCGCCATCTACCGCTTTATCGTTGCCGCCGTGGTTTACATGGTCTTCATGTAAGCGACCGCGCCAATAAAAAACCCCGCACCGCGGGGTTTTTTTATGCCTGATCGAGAGGGATATCCTGGGTGAGTTTCCAGTCGGCCAGTTCCTGCTGGCGGCGGCGTTTTAGCTCATCGCGGATAGCCAGCCCCTGCAGGCCGCTGGCGACCACCTCTTTTACCGAGACCGCATTTGCCACCTGGAAAGCCTGGCGCAAATAGTCGCCCTGTGGGTAGGGATTGTTTTCAAAGCCGGTACGGCCGCGTGCGTCCGCCTCGCTGGTCAGGATCATCTGTTCCAGCCGCTGCGGTTTGCGCCAGACGTCTATCGCATCGAAAAGCTTCAGCAGAGTCTCCGGACGCAGCTTGTTTACGGTATGAATCAGATCATGGTATTCGGCCACCAGTTTGGCCAAATCGCGCACCGGGTTGGGCACCCGTAAACGTTGGCACAATGCTTCGACCAGCTTAACGCCGGTCAGGCCGTGACCGTGATGGTGCGGCCAGAGTTCTTGTGGCGTCAGCCCTTTACCGAGATCGTGGCACAGTGCCGCAAAGCGTACGTCGACGTCAGGGCTGAGCTGGGCGGCGATAGCCAGCGTCATCAGGGTATGAATGCCGGTGTCGATCTCCGGGTGCCACTTGGCCGGGGCCGGCACGCCGAACAGGGCGTCAATCTCGGGGAACAGTATCGCCAGCGCGTCGCAGTCGCGCAGGACCTGGAAATACACTTGCGGGCTCTGGCTTTGCAGCGCTTTTTCCGTTTCCTTCCATACCCGTTCGGCGGTCAGCGTCGCCAATTCACCGCTGCGCGCCATGTGGCGCATCAGCTCAGCGGTTTCCGGGGCTAGGGTAAAGCCCAGATGAGCAAAGCGGGCGGCAAAACGGGCCACGCGCAGCACGCGCAACGGATCTTCACCGAAGGCATCCGAAACGTGGCGCAACACGCGCGCTTGCAAGTCGGCCACGCCGTGGAAAGGGTCTATCAGCTCACCGTCGCTGCCGCGAGCGATGGCGTTGATGGTCAAATCGCGGCGCTGCAAATCTTCTTCCAGCGTCACATCCGGCGCGGCGTAGCAGGTAAAGCCGGTATACCCCTGGCCGGATTTACGCTCGGTGCGCGCGAGCGCATATTCTTCATGGGTCTCAGGGTTGAGAAACACCGGGAAGTCTTTACCGACCTGTTGATACCCCTGCGCCAGCAGTTCGGAAGGCGAAGCGCCCACCACCACCCAGTCGCGGTCGAAAACCGGTATCTCAAGTAAACTGTCGCGGACAGCGCCGCCGACCAGGTAGATCTTCACTATTATGCTCCTGCATGATTCTGGGACTCTGTTGACCAGATTACCTCAATTAGCCGGGCCGTGCCGAAGCCAATAAAAAAGGCGCCCGCAGGCGCCAATCTCACACTGAACGATACTGAAATCAGTTCATCCAGCGATTGCTGTTCTTGCGACGCGGGATCAGGTGCGGCAACAGCAGGCCGAGCAGCAGGCCAACGCCGGCGACGCCGCCGCCGTACATGAACCACTGCAGGATAATGGTGCGCTGTTTGTCGTCGAGCTGCAGGTTAACCGCGTTAACCTTCTTCTGGGCTACGACCAGCTGGTTTTTCAGATCTTGATTTTCCTGCTGCAGGCCGCTGATGGTGCCGTCGCTGGCAGCCACTTTTTGCTGCATTTCCGCCGTGCGCTGGTTCCAGCTGTTGTCGATGTTGGCCAGCTTGTCGGTCAGGGTTTTCACCTGTTGTTCCAGCGCAGGTACGCGAGTGCGCAGGCTTGGCGTCTGGCTGAGCTGATCGAGCGGGATCCAGATATTGCGGCCTTTCGGATCGCGGATTTGGCCATAATTGGTGCTTTCATTTACGCTCAACAGGGCGACTTCTTCACCGGCGTTCAGCGTCCCGACAATACGGTACTGGTTACCTGGTCCGCTGTGGACGTAAGTACTTAATTCATCGGAGATATAGCGCTTATCTTCGGCATGTGCGCCCCAAGTGATGCTGAAGCTCAGCACGGCAAGGCAAATTAGGCGTAATTTCTGCATTAGTTCATCGTTTCTGTGTGAATTTATGGAACGATAGTAGAGCGTTCAGTCTGACGACGCAACGCAAAAACCGGAATGAGAACTATCTTACTGTGGCAGATTCTGTGAGTTGCGCAGCGTTTTATAACGTAACAGGTTTTTTCTGCAGTTAGCAGGGTTAAGGCGCCGGGAATCGCGGTAAGATAACGGCAACTGTGCGTCATCGGGCAGAGCGTGGCAGGCAGAGCTCGCCGCCGTGAAGGCTGACGCGAACGCGTAACTTATTGGTGTAAAAGACTTATGACCGTTGAAATAGAATTGAAATTTATTGCTACCCCGGATGCCGTCGCCGCGTTGCCGCAGCAACTGGCCGCCTGGCCGCATCAGCATTCGGCGCCGCAAAAGCTGACCAATATTTACTTTGAAACCGCCGACAATTTTTTGCGCAGCCATGATATGGGGCTGCGCATTCGCGGTTTTGACGACAGTTACGAAATGACCATCAAAACCGCCGGCAAGGTGGTGGCGGGTTTGCATCAGCGTCCGGAATACAACGTGGCGATCGCCAAGCCCGAGCTGGCGCTGGATTTGTTCCCGGCGGATATCTGGCCGCAGGGCTGCGACATCCAGGCGCTGCAGCAGCAATTGCAACCGCTGTTCCGCACCGATTTCGTGCGTGAGAAGTGGGTGGTCACTTACGGTAAGAGCGAGATTGAGGTTGGTCTGGACCAGGGCGAGGTGAGCGCGGGTGAACTGAACGAAGCGCTGTGCGAGATCGAACTGGAGCTTAAAGAAGGCAACACCGCCGATTTGCTGGCGTTGGCCAACGCGCTGGCAGAACACGGCGGCTTGCGTCAGGGTAGCCTGAGCAAGGCGGCCCGCGGTTATCATTTGGCGCAGGGCAACCTTCCGCGTGAACGCCACCCACTGGCGGTATTGAAAACGCCAGCCAAATCCAGCGTTGAGCAGGGGATGGTTGCCGGCTTTGAACTGGGGCTGAGCCATTGGCAATATCACGAAGAGCTGTGGTTGCGCGGTGATAACCAGGCTCGCCGTTCGGTGATGGAGGCGATTGCTCTGATCCGCCAGGCACTGGTCGTCTTCGGCGGCCTGGTGCCGCGCAAGGCCAGCGCCGATCTGCGCGCCCGGCTAACGGCCCTGGAGCCGTTGCTGGTTGATAAGACCACCAAACCGCAGGTGCTGTGCTACAGCGCGGAATACCTGCAATGTAAGTTGGCGCTCACATCGTGGTTGGTGACCGGCGCCTGGCGGCCGTTTATCGACGCAAAAGCACAGACCAAGCTGGACGGTTCCTTCAAACGTTTCAGCGACATTATGCTGGGGCGCAGCGCCGCCGAGCTGAAAGAAGCCTTCACCCGCACGCTCAATGACGACGAGTATGAAGAACAGCTGCCGCGTCTGACGCGCCAGGTCTCGGCATTTATTCTGCTGTCGGGCGCATATCCGGACGACGAAACCGGCCCGTATATCGAAAGCTGGCGCGAGCTGCAGCTGGCGGTGGCTGAACGGCGTCAGGGCTGGTACGAAGCCACCCGCAAACAGGCCTTATCGCATGCGCCATTCTGGTTAAACGGCGCGCTCCGCTAATCAAGCCGGCCTGCGAGGCGCAGGCCGCAGGACGGATCATTCACTATGTTGCCACTCTCATGCGCGTTACAGGCTCAGGCACAGAACATCGTGCAGCGTTTTCAGGAAACTCAGGGCGCGGATTGCGCGCTCAGCAGTCAGGAACAGTGGGTTTTAGCGTCAAGTGACTTTGTCAGCGACATGTTGCTCAACCAGCCAGCATGGCTGGAGACGCTGCGTAAGCAACCGCCGGTGGCGAATGAGTGGCAACACTATGCCGCCTGGTTGCAGGACTCTCTGGAAGAGGTGCGTGACGAAGCGCAACTGATGCGCGTGCTGCGCCTGTTCCGCCGCGAGACGCTGGTGAGGATCGCCTGGGCGCAGGCGCTGAACCTGTGCAGTACGGAAGAAACGCTGCTGCAACTGAGTGGGTTGGCGGAAACGCTGATTGTCAGCGCCCGCGATTGGCTGTACCAAACCTGTTGCCGCGAGTGGGGCACGCCTTGCAACGCGCAGGGCGTTCCGCAGCCGCTGCTGATCCTCGGCATGGGGAAATTGGGCGGCGGTGAACTGAACTTCTCGTCCGATATCGATCTGATCTTCGCCTACCCGGAAAACGGCCAGACCCAGGGCGGGCGGCGTGAGCTGGATAACGCCCAGTTCTTCACCCGTCTGGGGCAGCGGCTGATCAAAGCGCTGGACCAGCAAACCATTGATGGCTTTGTCTATCGCGTGGACATGCGGCTGCGGCCTTTCGGCGACAGCGGTCCGCTGGTGATGAGTTTTGCCGCGCTGGAAGATTATTATCAGGAGCAGGGCCGTGACTGGGAGCGTTACGCCATGGTAAAGGCGCGGCTGATGGGCGGGTCTGAAGACGCTTACAGCCAGGAGTTGCGCAAAACCCTGCGGCCGTTCGTGTTCCGTCGCTATATCGATTTCAGCGTGATCCAGTCGCTGCGCAACATGAAAGGGATGATCGCACGTGAAGTGCGCCGCCGCGGCTTGAAAGACAACATCAAACTGGGCGCCGGCGGCATTCGCGAGATTGAATTTATCACCCAGGTATTCCAGCTGATCCGTGGCGGGCGCGAGCCGATGCTGCAAGGGCGTTCGCTGCTGCCGACCTTGCAAGCGGTGGGTGAACTGGGGCTGCTGGAGCCGCAACAGGCGCAGGCGCTGAGCGCCAGCTACCTGTTCCTGCGCCGGCTGGAAAACCTGCTGCAGGCGATTGCCGATCAACAGACCCAAACGCTGCCGCAGGATGAGCTCGATCAGGCACGTCTGGCCTGGGGCATGGGGTTCAGCGACTGGCCGGCGCTGCTGGCGGCGCTGGAAACCCACATGGAGGCAGTAAGGGCGGTATTTAACGACCTGATTGGCGATGATAGCCCCGATGTGGGCGAAGATCCCGATTATCAGCACTATCACAGTCTGTGGCAGGACGCGCTGGAAGAAAACGAACTGGCGCCGCTGACCCCGCATCTGGATGAAGACGCGCGCAGGCAGGTGCTGCGTATCATTGCCGAATTCCGCCATGACGTAGACAAACGCACCATTGGCCCGCGCGGCCGCGACGTGCTCGATCAACTGATGCCGCGCTTGTTGGCCGAAGTGTGCCCGCGCCGGGATGCGCCGACCGCTCTGCTGCGTTTGACCCAACTGCTGCTGAGCATTGTGACCCGCACCACCTATCTTGAGCTGCTGGTGGAGTACCACGCGGCGCTCAGCCACTTGATTCGCCTGTGCGCCGCTTCGCCGATGGTCGCCAATCAGCTGTCGCGCTACCCGCTGCTGCTGGATGAGCTGCTGGATCCGGCGACGTTGTATCAGCCGGTGGCGCCGGACGCCTACCGCAGCGAGCTGCGCCAGTACCTGCTGCGAGTACCGGAAGACGACGAAGAACAAAAGCTGGAAGCGTTGCGCCAGTTCAAGCAGGCCCAGCAACTGCGTATCGCCGCCGGGGATATCTCCGGCGCGTTGCCGGTGATGAAAGTGAGCGATCACCTCACCTATCTGGCAGAGGCGATCATCGACGTGGTGGTGCAGCAGGCGTGGAGCGACATGGTGGCGCGCTACGGCCAGCCAACCCATTTGCAAGAGCGGGAAGGGCGTGGTTTTGCGGTGATTGGCTACGGCAAATTGGGCGGTTGGGAACTGGGCTACAGTTCCGATCTGGATCTGGTGTTTATCCTCGATTGCCCGCCGGACGTGATGACTGACGGCGAACGTTGCATTGATGGCCGCCAGTTCTATCTGCGTCTGGCGCAGCGGGTGATGCACCTGTTCAGTACCCGCACTTCGTCCGGCATTCTGTACGAAGTGGACGCTCGCCTGCGGCCTTCGGGCGCTGCCGGCATGCTGGTCAGCACCGTTGAGGCGTTTGCCGATTACCAGCAGAACGAAGCCTGGACCTGGGAACATCAGGCACTGGTGCGGGCACGCATCGTGCACGGTGATCCGGCTTTGCATCAACAGTTTGACGTCATCCGCCGTGAGATCCTGTGCAAACCGCGCGATCCTGAAACCTTGCGGAAGGAGGTGCGCGAGATGCGCGAGAAAATGCGCAGTCACCTCGGCAGCAAGCAGCGCGATCTGTTTGATATCAAAGCCGACGAGGGCGGCATCACCGATATCGAATTTATCGCCCAATATCTGGTCTTAGGCTATGCGGGCGCCGAGCCGCGCCTGACGCGCTGGTCGGATAACGTGCGCATTTTCGAGCTGATGGCCAATTACGACATCATGCCGGAAGAGGAAGCGCGCGCGCTGACCCAGGCTTATGTCACCATGCGCGATGAGATCCATCACCTGGCGTTGCAAGAGCATTCCGGCAAGGTCAGCAGTGAGCTGTTCGCCGCCGAACGTGAGCAGGTTCGCGCCAGCTGGGCGAAATGGCTGGGCTGACAAGGCCGGTTGCGCAATACGTTTTGCAGGTATTACGGACGTCTGTGGTAATATCTGCGCCACTAAAATTTTGGACTTTTTTGGAGTTATCGGATGAAAGTTACGCTGCCTGATTTTCGCCGCGCCGGAGTATTGGTGGTGGGTGACGTCATGTTGGATCGCTATTGGTATGGCCCGACCAGCCGCATTTCACCGGAAGCGCCGGTGCCGGTGGTCAAGGTCGATACCATCGAAGAGCGTCCGGGCGGTGCGGCTAACGTGGCGATGAACATCGCTTCGCTGGGCGCTAACTCACGTCTGGTGGGCCTGACCGGCATTGATGACGCGGCGCGGGCGCTGAGCGCCAAGCTGAACGAAGTGAACGTGCGCTGTGATTTTGTTTCGGTGCCGACGCACCCGACCATCACCAAGCTGCGCGTGCTGTCGCGTAATCAGCAACTGATCCGTCTCGATTTCGAAGAAGGTTTCTCCAACGTCGATCCGCAGCCGATGCTGGAACGCATCCAGCAGGCCCTGCCGCACATTGGCGCGCTGGTGCTGTCTGACTACGCCAAAGGCGCATTGAGCCAGGTGCAGAGCATGATCCAACTGGCCCGCGCCGCCAAGGTGCCGGTGTTGATCGATCCAAAAGGCTCTGATTTTGAGCGTTATCGCGGCGCGACGCTGCTGACGCCAAACCTGTCCGAGTTTGAGGCAGTGGTAGGCCACTGCAAAGACGAAGCCGAATTGGTTGAACGCGGCATGAAACTGGTGGCGGATTTTGACCTTTCCGCACTGCTGGTTACCCGCTCCGAGCATGGCATGACGCTGCTGCAACCGGGTATTGCGCCGCTGCATCTGCCAACGTTGGCGCAGGAAGTGTTTGACGTGACCGGTGCCGGCGATACCGTGATTGGCGTGTTGGCTGCCGCATTGGCCGCCGGTAATACGCTGGAGGAATCCTGTTTCCTGGCCAATGCCGCCGCCGGTGTGGTGGTGGGCAAACTGGGGACCTCGACCGTTTCGCCAATCGAACTGGAAAACGCAGTGCGCGGCCGTGCCGAAACCGGCTTTGGCGTGATGACCGAAGCCCAGTTGAAAACTGCCGTGGCCCAGGCTCGCCAGCGCGGTGAGAAAGTGGTGATGACCAACGGCATCTTCGACATTCTGCATGCCGGCCATGTTTCTTATCTGGCTAATGCCCGCAAGTTGGGCGATCGCCTGATCGTGGCGGTGAACAGCGATGCGTCCACCAAACGTCTGAAAGGCGAAACCCGTCCGGTCAACGTGCTGGAAAACCGCATGATTGTGCTTGGCGCTCTGGAAGCGGTGGACTGGGTAGTGTCGTTTGAAGAAGACACCCCGCAGCGCCTGATCGCCGACATCCTGCCGGACCTGCTGGTGAAAGGCGGTGACTACAAGCCTGAAGAGATCGCCGGCAGCGCCGAGGTGTGGGCCAACGGCGGCGACGTCAAGGTACTGAACTTTGAAGACGGCCTGTCGACCACCAACATCATCAAGGCAATCAAAGACGGGCGTGGTTAAGCCTGCTGAAAATGGCGGTGGTCAGTGAGTGGGCTGAAGCAGGAACTGGGGTTGGCGCAGGGCGTCGGGTTATTGTCCACTTCGTTGCTGGGTACCGGGGTGTTTGCCGTTCCGGCACTGGCGGCACAGGTCGCGCAAGGCGATAGCCTGTGGGCCTGGCCGGTGCTGATTGCGCTGGTATTTCCTATCGCCATCGCTTTTGCGGCTCTGGGCCGCCACTTCCCCAGCGCCGGCGGCGCTGCGCACTTTGTCGGTATGGCTTTTGGCCCGCGCATGGCGAAGGTCACCGGCTGGCTGTTTCTGTCGGTGATCCCGGTCGGCCTGCCGGCCGCCTTGCAAATTGCCGCCGGGTTCTGGCAAGCCACGCTCGGTTGGAGCGCCAACGGCCTGCTGTTGGTGCAGATCGCCACGCTGCTGGCGATTTGGCTGCTGGGGACGCGCAGCGCGGGCTCCAGCGCCAATATTCAAACGCTGATCGCCATTCTGGTGGTGGGGTTGGTGGCCGCTATCTGGTGGCGAGGCGATATCTCGCCTGCCCAAATCCCCTGGCCTGCGATAGACGAAATTTCTCCTCCCAATTTGTTCCATGCGTTGGCGGTGATGTTCTGGTGTTTTGTCGGCCTTGAAGCGTTCGCGCATTTGGCGACCGAATTCCGTAACCCCGAGCGCGATTTCCCGCGTGCGCTGTTGCTTGGCATGTTGGTCGCCGGGGCGGTCTATTGGGGCTGCACCGTGGCGGTGCTGCATTTCCACGCTTACGGCGAGCATCAGGCTGCCGCCGCGTCGCTGCCCGGCATCGTGGTGCAACTGTTTGGGCAGCATGCGCTGTGGGTCGCCTGCATCATTGGTTATCTGGCCTGCTTCGCCAGCGTGAATATCTATACGCAGAGCTTTGCCCGGCTGGTGTGGTCGCAGGCGCAGGATCGGCCGTCCAGCGCGTTGGCCAAGCTGTCTGCCGGGCAAGCACCGGTCAATGCATTGAGCGCGGTAGTGGGGTGCTGTCTGCTGTTCACCTTGCTGATTTATACGCTGAAGCTGCCGCTGGATACGCTGCTGGTGTATGCCAATGGCATCTTTGTGCTGATTTATCTGCTGTGCATGCTGGCGGGGTGCCGAATTTTGCACGGGCGTTCACGGCTGATGGCGGTGGCGGGTTTGGTGCTGTGCCTGTTACTGATGGTGATTATCGGCTGGAAAAGCCTGTATGCGTTGGGGATGTTCGCGCTGATTTGGCTGGTGTTGCCGCGCAGGCCGCAGGCGGCGATTGGCTCCTGATAAGGGCGCGGTATCGCGCCCTTGGCGACATCTTATTCTGCGTCTGGCTGTTGCGCTGCCGGCGCTGCGTTCAGCTTGCTTTCCAGCTCGCTCATACGCTGTTCCAGCAATGCCAGTTTTTCACGGGTGCGCAGCAGCACCTGGGTTTGCACGTCGAACTCTTCGCGGTTGACCAAATCCAGGCGAGTGAGCTGCGACTGCAGCACCTGACGGATTTTCTTCTCGACGTCTTCCCCGAATTCACGAACGCCTTTAGGCATGGACTCATGAACCTGGCGTGCGATCTGTTCAATTTTTTTCGGGTCAATCATGGCGTATCCCTTTCAGAGTTTAATAGCTGTCGCCTAGTGTAATGCGAGTTGCCCGCCGGATAAACCAATAACCGCATTCTCCGCAGGGGGCCGAATTGTGCTTTTGCCAATTGCCCTGATTAATCATTAGCGTTATAGTCAGAATGCTTATTCTCAGGGCGGGGTGCAAGTCCCCACCGGCGGTAAATCACCTTCTACGGTGAAAGCCCGCGAGCGCTCAGCCAGTCTCTTGTAGTTTGGTTAGAGGTCAGCAGATCCGGTGTAATTCCGGGGCCGACGGTTATAGTCCGGATGGGAGAGAGTAACGGTATCTGCCGGGTTTGCGCCCGCTTGCGTTATTTTTTTAGCTATTGTTGTAGCTACTCCTCAAGATCGCCCTGGTTCTGGTAATCCATAATTTTCTAATGAGGTTTTTTACCATGAATCAGACGCTACTTTCAGATTTCGGCACGCCGGTAGAACGCGTTGAACGCGCTCTTGAAGCATTGCGCAATGGGCGCGGTGTGATGGTGCTTGATGATGAAAATCGTGAAAACGAAGGTGATATGATCTTCGCCGCAGAAACCATGACCGTTGAGCAAATGGCGCTGACCATTCGCCACGGCAGCGGTATCGTGTGCCTGTGCATCACCGAAGACCGCCGTCAGCAGCTTGAGCTGCCGATGATGGTGACCAACAACTCCAGCCAGTTCCAGACTGCCTTCACCGTGACTATCGAAGCGGCGCAGGGCGTGACGACTGGCGTTTCCGCCTCCGACCGCCTGACCACCATCCGTGCGGCGGTGGCCGACAACGCCAAGCCGAGCGATCTGAACCGCCCTGGCCACGTGTTCCCGCTGCGTGCGCAGCCGGGTGGGGTGCTGAGCCGCCGTGGCCACACCGAAGCGACCATCGATCTGGTGGCCATGGCCGGTTTCAAACCTGCCGGCGTGCTGTGCGAGCTGACCAACGACGATGGCAGCATGGCACATGCTCCGGAAGTGATCGAGTTCGCCAGGAAGCATGATATGACGGTGCTGACCATCGAGGATCTGGTGGCTTACCGCCAGGCCCAGGAGCAGAAAGCCAGCTGATTCAGCCGGGTCTTCGCCGATAAAAAAAGCCGCGTAATGCGGCTTTTTTTATCGGCTTAACAAAGGGCTACAGATTTGACAGACGTTCGCCGATACGGCTGGCGTAGTTCATCACATGAAACGTGTAGTTTTCCTCGACCGTGCCCTGGAACAAATGCGACCAAGGGCCGATGGCGTAGATGCCAAGATCCTCACCCCCATGCGTTTCGCTCTTCATCGGCACCAGCGCCGGCTGGATAAAGTCGGGTGCGCTGGCCTGCTCCATGGTGAGTGCCGGGCGCTCCGGCAGCGGAATGACACCGCCGGGGCCGTTGGCGAAGCTGATCGTGGTATAAGGCTTGCCGTCGCTGCCCAGCAGCGGTTTGCCGTTGACGCCAATTGAGATGCCGAGGATTGGATTACCCCGTTTGGCATAGCCGGCAAGGGTGAGCGTATGGCTATGATCGCCGGTCACCACCACCAGCGTCTCGTTCAGGTCAACTTTGCCGATAATGGTTTTTACCGCCTCATTGAGGGCCACCGTATCGGTTAAGGTGCGATAGGCATTGCCGTTATGGCTACCGTGGTCAATGCGCCCGCCCTCAACCAACAACAGATAGCCCTCGGGGTTCCTGGCCAGAATATCGATGGCCTTGCCGGTCATTTCGGCCAGCGAAGGCTCACCTGCGGCATCTTCCCGCCGATCGTGGTCGAAGTTCATATGCGACGGTTCAAACAGAGCCAACAGATGATCAACCTTCGCGGGGTCGATCCGATCGAACTGCGATTGATTCCACACGTAGCTGCCGCGTTCCCCATAGCGTTTTAGCCAGGCTTGCGTCAGGTCACGACCATCCTTCCTGTTGCCTTTTTTAGCGGCATATTCAGGATCGGTTGCACTCTCCGGCAGGAAGTTGGCGCGCCCGCCGCCCATGGCGACGTTGAGGCCGTTGCCGTATTTCATCTCAACCAACTGGCGAGCAATATCGCTGCAGCCGGCGGCCAGGGCTTCGGCCGGCATTTTTGCATCGGATTCCCAGTCTCGGTTAGCGATATGGGCATAGGTGGCGCCGGGAGTGGCATGGGTGATGGTCGCGGTGGTGACGGCACCGGTGGACATGCCGAGGGAGGCGGCCATCTCCCACAGGGTGGTGACCGTTTTGGTTTTCTGATCCTCGCAGTCGTTAAGGCTCGCCGTATGGTCCAGCCCCATCAGGTCATTGAGGGTTTTGATGCCGGTGGTCATGGCGACTGCGCTGGGGGCGGAGTCGGTTATCTGAGCATTGGCAGAGTAAGTCTTGGCTGCGGCCAGGTAGGGGAAGGCTTCCCATGCCAACACGTTAGATTCGCCGTCGACGCCGCGTTGTTGTCCTTCGAAAATACGTGCTGCGGTAACGGTTGAAAACCCCATCCCGTCGCCAACGACCAGAATGACGTTTTTCGCCCGATGGGTGTTTTTAGGCTGTGCCAGCCTTTGTTGCAGCTGTTCTTGCGCCTGTTTGAAGTAAGGATCTTCGCGCTGTACCAGTTGCGCTTTTTCCTCTGCGCAGACGGTTGCTACCCACCCGGTGCATAAGGTAACGGAAAGAGCCAGGTGGGTTGCCAGTGTGGATCTGAACATGAATTCCTCCTTGTTGTGCTTGAGTTCCGTGTTGCCGAGCGCGGAGGGTACGACGTTTTCACCGTAGCGCCGGAACCTGCCGACGGGGAGCCGGCAGAGAAATTCATTGTATATTTTGAATTAACAAATCATATGCAAATTGCTCACAATTTAGACCTGTGTGGCAGTAATGCTTTGATATTCATATAGGTTATGAATTGATTGGAAGGCATTCGATTTGGCGGGGGTGGGTGGCCCCGCCAGTCAGAATCGGCGTTAACCGATGCCGCCGCTTTGCAACAGCGTCAGGCTGAACCCCATGACCGCCATCCCGCATAACACGCCGTAGCTGGGGTTGTTGTGCGGATCGATCTCTTTGGCCAGCGGCATCAATTCATCTACCGACAGCGCCACCATAATACCGGCCACGGCTGCCATAATCGACGCCATCACCACCGGCGAGATCATCGGGCCGAGCAGCAGGAACGCCAGCACGCCGCCGAGAATTTCCGCCATGCCGGAAATGCCCGACCACAGCAGCGCTTTGGTTTTTGAGCCGGTGGCGGCATACACCGGTCCGGCAACCGCCAACCCTTCAGGAATATTGTGGATGGCGACCGCCAGCGCAACACCCATCCCCAATTCCAGATCGGCGCTGGCGGTGACGAAGGTAGCGATGCCTTCCGGGAAATTGTGCAGGCTGATGCCGAGCGTCAGCAGCATTGCGGTGCGTTTCAGGTTATAGGGAGTGAGCGGCTTTTGCTGCAAATCCTGTGGATGCTGATGCGGCAGCATACGGTCCAGCGCAAAATACCCCAAGAGGCCGAGCATGAACATGCCGTAGCCCAGCATCGGCGACATACCCTGGGTGTGCAGCGCCGCAGGCAGCATTTCCATCAATGAAATCAGCAGCATAATCCCGGCGGCAAAGCCGAGGGCAAAGGCCAGCATCCGGTTGGACGGTTTTTGGCCGATGATGCCGAACAGGGCACCGACAAAGGTGGCACCGCCGGCCAGCAGGGTCAGGATCAGGGGTACTGACAGAATAGCCTCCTTATATGCCGATAATTATTGTTTATTTTCTGATACTAACAGAGTCACAGCTGAAATCGAGCGGGTTTGACGGATGACTTCGATTGTTCAAACCATTCAAATTTATTGAAGATGATCATCATGGTTATCCGGCTGTGTTGCCGTGGCAAACGGCGTAATCTGCTTAGCAGAACCTATGATGACTAACCAAGGATTATGTATGAACACCTCTCGTATGCCTGCTCTTTTCCTCGGTCACGGTAGCCCGATGAACGCGCTGGAAGAAAATCGCTACACCCTGGCATGGCGTACGCTGGGTGAAACGTTGCCGCGTCCAAAAGCCATCGTCGCCGTGTCCGCGCACTGGTACACCCGTGGCACCGCGGTGACCGCGATGGAAAAGCCAAAAACCATCCATGATTTTGGCGGTTTCCCGCAGGCGCTGTTTGATACTCGCTACCCGGCGCCGGGCTCTCCTGAACTGGCGGCGCAGTTGCAGCAGTTGCTTGCGCCGATTGAGGTCACGGCGGATGTCAGCGAATGGGGGCTGGACCACGGCACCTGGGGAGTCTTGATCAAGATGTACCCCGACGCGGATATCCCGATCGTACAACTCAGTATCGACGGCACCAAACCGGCTGAATACCATTACCAACTGGGCCGCAAACTGGCGGCGCTGCGCGAGCAGGGCGTGATGATTGTCGCCAGCGGCAACGTGGTGCATAACCTGCGAATGGTGAAATGGCAGGGGGATACCACCCCTTATCCGTGGGCGGAGTCCTTTGACAAGTTCGTGCGCGATAATCTGAATTATCGGGGGGATAACCATCCTCTGGTGAATTTCATGCAGCATCAGGGGGCGGCATTGTCGAACCCGACGCCGGAACATTATCTGCCGCTGCTGTATGTGCTGGGCAGTTGGGATGGCGAAGAAGCGATATCCGTGCCTGTGGACGGCATCGAGATGGGCGCTTTGAGCATGCTGTCGGTGCAGGTCGGTTAAATAAAAAACGCCAGTCTCAGACTGGCGTTTGCATTTCAGGTATCTGACAAGTCTTCGTCAGCCGAGGATGATGTGCGGGTAGAAACGCGACAGATCCTGGGTGATCAGCTCGCGATCTTCACGCAGGCCGATACCGCAAGGTTGATCGTCCACCAGCCAACTGCCGATCAGCGTATAGCTGCCCTCGAACTGCGGCAATGGGTGGAACTGTTGCACAATCATGCCTTCTTCGCCGTACGGGCCGTCAACGCGCGCCACTTCCTGACCGTTCTGCACGATCTGGATATTGGCGCCTTCACGTGAGAACAGCGGCTTGGTGACGTAGTGATCGAGCTGCGGATGTTCATCCTGCGCGAAGTAGGCAGGCAGCAGGTTCGGGTGATCCGGGAACATTTCCCACAGCATCGGCAGCAGCGCCTTGTTGGAGATAATGCTTTTCCAGGCCGGCTCCAGCCAGCGCACGCCGGCATCTTCCAGCTTGGTGGAAAACATCTCGCGCAGCATAAACTCCCACGGGTAGAGCTTGAACAGATTACCGATAACCTGGTCTTGCAGATCGGTAAACTGGCCCTTCTCGCCGAGACCAATGTCTTCCATAAACAGGAACTCGGTCGGCACGCCGGCTTCCAGTGCGCAGTCCTGCAAGTATTGCACCGTACCGCGATCTTCTTCGCTGTCCTGGCAACAGGCCAGATGCAGCAAACCGAAGCCGTGGTGCGCTTTCAGATCGGCAAAACGCTCAATCAGCTTTTCTTGCAGGCTGTTGTATTGATCGGACTCCGGGCTGAGATTGCCGGCGTTGATCTGGTCTTCCAGCCACAGCCATTGGAAGAAGGCCGCTTCATACAGCGAGGTTGGCGTATCGGCATTGTTCTCCAGCAACTTGGGTGGATTGACGCCGTCGTAGGCCAGATCGAGGCGCGAATACAGCGAAGGTTGGCTGGTGCGCCATGAGCTGCGCACGAAATCCCAGGTGTGCTTCGGGATCTGGAATTTGGCCATCAGCGCATCGCTGCTGACCACTTTCTGCACCACTTGCAGGCACATCTGATGCAGCTCGGCGGTGGCGCTTTCAATCTCTTCGATTTGCGCCAGCGTAAACTGGTAATAGGCATCCTCACACCAGTACGGCTCGCCATACATGGTATGGAATTTGAAGCCGAACTCGGTCGCTTTTTCGCGCCAGTTCGGGCGCTCGGTAATCGCAACGCGTTTCATGCCTTAACCGCCCATGCTGCGTGAGCTGCCGGAAGTCGCGCTGCTGCGCTGCATGCTGGTCTGCTTGGCCACGGATTCGCCAAAGCCACCGCGGGTAACGGTGTTAGTTACCGCCGGTTTTGGCGCCATCGCGGTTTTCGGCACCGTCATGGTGCGACCGCCTGCGGTGGCCGGGCCGTAGCTCTTGCCGGTGGCGTCAACGAACTTGCCGTTGGCCGGGCTGGCGGCGTTTTTGGAGGTGAACAACGGCTGTTGGGCAAAGCCGGAGCCGCCCATCATGCGGCCCATCATGTAGCCTGCCATCAGTGGCATCCAGAAGCTGCCGCTGCTTTGCGATTCAGCCGCCATGCCGGCCTGCGCCGGAGCGGGGGCCTGAGTACACTGCGCTTCACCGAACTCGGCGACGCAGTCTTCGCGGGTGGCGTATTTAGGCGCGGTTTTTTCGGCTTCTTTCAGGGCGTTGTTATAGGCGGTGGTGCACTGCTCGCTCATGGAAGGGTTAGTGCGCGAACACTCGTCGGCATTTTGATACATCGAGACCGTTTCATCCGCTTTCTCACAGCCGGCCAGCATAAAGACTCCGCTGATTGCCAAGGCTACGGGCGCAACGCGATAGGTGCGCCAGGATTTGCGGAACGTCTCTTGGTTGATGTTTTTTGTCCGTTTCATCGTTATTAATCCCATCAGTCGGGCTGTTTTCGCCCTTTCCCAGTAGTGGCGGTAAGAATAGGGGAAAGATGGTCAAAATTAAAGCTGAAACGCCCGTAGAATCCACTCTTTACGCAGTTATACGTTAGGCTGTGCGCCAGCTCGCTTTACCGGCTGGAAAAGCGGCGGCAGAGTTTCATTATGAAACGGCGGAGAGGCTGTTATGTTCCATAATGGAACAATAATGCGGTCTGTCGCAAAGCTCTCCGTTAGCCCTATAGTCAGTGCATAACAACGCGACGGCACAGACCGGACGCATCATCACCTGATATCTGAACGTTACCATCGCCAATTTCCCTACAAGGATCCGGTTATGTTGAGAATCATCCAGTCTCCAGGCAAGTACATTCAGGGCGCCAATGCGTTGGTCGCCGTGGGCCAATACGCTAAAGCGCTTGCCGACCATTATTTCGTGATTGCCGACGACTTCGTCATGAAGCTGGCGGGCGATACCCTGATGGGCAGCCTGCAACAGCACGGGGTGAAACATCACGCCTGCCTGTTCAACGGCGAATGCTGCCATAAGGAAATCGACCGGTTGGGGCGCGAACTGAAGGCCCATGGCTGTCGCGGCGTGATTGGCGTCGGCGGCGGCAAAACCCTCGATACCGCCAAAGCCATCGCGCACTACCAGCAATTGCCGGTCGTGTTAATTCCCACCATTGCTTCCACCGATGCGCCGACCAGCGCGCTGTCGGTGATCTACACCGAACAGGGCGAATTTGCCGAGTACCTGATCTACCCGCGCAACCCGGATATGGTGGTGATGGACAGCGCGATTATCGCCAAGGCGCCTGTGCGCCTGTTGGTCGCGGGAATGGGCGATGCGCTTTCCACCTATTTTGAGGCGCAGGCCTGTTTCGACGCTCAGGCAACCAGCATGGCGGGCGGCAAATCGACGCTGGCGGCGCTCAGCCTGGCGCGACTGTGCTATGAGACGCTGCTGGCAGAAGGCGTCAAAGCCAAACTGGCGGTTGAGGCCGGTGTGGTGACGGAAGCGGTCGAGCGCATTATCGAGGCCAATACCTACCTGAGCGGCATTGGTTTTGAAAGCAGCGGGCTGGCGGCGGCGCACGCTATTCACAACGGTTTCACCGTGCTGGAAGAGTGCCATCACCTGTACCACGGCGAGAAAGTGGCTTTCGGCACGCTAGCGCAACTGGTGCTGCAAAACAGCAGCATGGCGCAGATCGAAACGGTGCTGGATTTCTGCCACCGCATCGGCTTGCCTGTCACGCTGGCCGAGATGGGCGTTAGCGGCGATGCGGCAGAGAAAATCATGGCGGTTGCCCAAGCCAGCTGCGCCGCCGGCGAAACCATCCACAACATGCCGTTCAAGGTGACGCCGGCCAGCGTGCAGGCTGCAATCTTGACGGCCGATCGGCTGGGCAGCGCCTGGCTGCAACAACACCAACGCTGATACCGCAGGGGCGCGGCAGGCTGCGTCCCGTTGGCTAAACGAGGAAATGACCGTGAAAAAACTGATCAATAAGGTTGAGTCGGTACTGGAAGAGCAATTGCTGGGGCTGGCGGAAGCGCACCCTGAATTGCTGGTGCATCAGGATCCGGTGTTCGTGACCCGCGCCGACGCGCCGGTAGCGGGCAAAGTAGCTATCCTGTCCGGCGGCGGCAGCGGCCACGAGCCTATGCACTGTGGCTTTGTCGGCGAAGGCATGCTCGACGGCGCCTGCCCTGGGGAGATTTTTACCTCGCCGACGCCGGATAAAATGTACGAGTGCGGCCAGGCAATCGACGGTGGGGCCGGGGTCTTGTTGCTGATCAAAAACTACACCGGCGACGTACTGAACTTCGAAACCGCCACCGAACTGCTGCATGACAGCGGCACCCAGGTGGCGACGGTGTTGGTGGACGATGACGTGGCGGTCAAAGACAGCCTGTTCACCGCCGGCCGGCGTGGGGTTGCGAATACCGTACTGATGGAAAAACTGCTCGGTGCAGCGACGGCGCGTGGCGACGATCTGGACACCGTGGTGACGCTGGGCCATAGGATCAACAATCAAGGGCATTCGATTGGCATCGCGCTGGGTGCCTGTACCGTACCCGCAGCCGGCAAACCTTCGTTTGTATTGGCGGAAAACGAGATGGAGTTCGGCGTCGGTATTCACGGCGAGCCTGGCATTGCGCGGCGTCCGTTTACCGGCCTCAATTCGGCGGTGGATGACATGTTCCATACCCTGATCGAACATGGGCATTACCAGCGCACCATTCGTGCCTGGGATCGCCGGCAGGGTGAATGGCGCGATGAAGTGCAGACCAAGCAGCCGCTGACGCGCGGTGACCGGGTGATTGTGCTGGTGAATAACCTGGGTGCGACGCCGCTTTCCGAGCTGTACGGCGTTTATCACCGGCTGGCGGAACGCTGCGCCGAGGCGGGCATGATCGTTGAACGCAGTCTGGTGGGCTCCTATTGCACCTCTCTGGACATGCAGGGGGTATCGATCACCTTGCTGAAGGTGGATGACGAGCTGTTGGCACTGTGGGATGCGCCGGTGAAAACCCCTGCGCTGCGTTGGGGCTGCTGAGGAGGATTTATGGCATTAACGAAACAACAGGTCGTGGACTGGCTGATGCGTTGCGGTGAGGTGTTTACCCAGCAACGTGACTTTTTGACCCGGCTGGATACCGAAATCGGCGATGCCGACCACGGTCTGAACATGAACCGCGGCTTCAACAAGGTGGTGGAAAAGCTGCCGTCGGTGGCTGATAAAGACATCGGTTTTATCCTTAAAAACACCGGTATGACGCTGCTGTCGAGCGTTGGCGGCGCCAGCGGCCCGCTGTTCGGCACTTTCTTTATTCGCGCGGCACAGGCGGCCAATGCCAAGCAAAGTCTGGATCTGGCGGAGCTGCATCAGTTGATGCAAGAGGGCGTAGAGGGCGTGGTGATGCGCGGTAAGGCGGAGCCGGGCGACAAAACCATGTGCGACGTCTGGTGGCCGGTGGTGGAAAGCCTCGGCCAGTCGGCGCAGCAGCAGTTGAGCATGGCAGAGGCCTTGCAGCGCGCCAGTGAGCGGGCGGAACAGGCGGTGGAGGGCACCATTACTCTGCAAGCGCGCAAAGGGCGGGCCAGCTACCTGGGTGAGCGCAGCATCGGCCATCAGGATCCGGGCGCCACCTCGGTGATGCTGATGATAAAAACGCTGGCCGAGGTCGCCGGCCACTAGCAGGAGGCGAGATGATCAATATCGTTGTAGTTTCCCACAGCGCGCAGCTGGCGCGCGGGGTTGAAGAGCTGGCGCGGCAGATGATGCGCGGCGACGGCTGCAAACTGGTGCTGGCGGCGGGCGTCGATGACGCCGAGCATCCGATAGGCACCGATGCGATCAAAGTCATGGAGGCCATTGAGTCGGTGGCGGACGGTGCGGGCATCCTGGTGCTGATGGATTTGGGCAGTGCGTTGCTGAGTGCCGAAACGGCGCTCGACCTGCTGGATCCGCAGTTGGCCGCCAAAGTGCGGCTGTGTTCGGCACCGCTGGTGGAAGGGACGCTGGCTGCAGTGGTCGCCGCCAATTCCGGCGCCGGGCTGGAACAGGTTCTGGCGGAAGCGCAGGGCGCTCTGCTGGCCAAACAGGTGCAGTTGGGGGAAGCCGCGCCTGCGGTAAAAAGCGTTGAATTGCCGCTGACCCACGGCAAGAGCGTCAGTTGGACGGTGCAGAACCCGCATGGGTTGCACGCCCGCCCGGCGGCGCGGCTGGCGGAAACGCTGGCGCCCTTCGACACCGAGCTGGTGTTGGAAAAACAGGGGCAATGCGCCAATCCGCGCAGCCTGAATCAACTGGCGTTGCTGCAGGTGCGGCACGGCGACACCGTTCGGTTGATTGCCGACGGCCCACAGGCTGAGCAGGCGCTGGCGGCGTTCAGGGCACTGGCGGAACAGCACTTTGGTGAAACGGTATCAGAGCAGCAACTGCCTTCGCTGCATGGCATCCCGGTGGCGGAAAGCGTGACCAGCGGGCCGGTGTTGCAGGCACTTAGCTTCTGGCCGACGGTGACCGAGCGCCCGATTGGCGCGGACGACGTGCTGACCGAACAGCAGCGGCTGCGTGAGGCGCTGCAACATACCCTGGGCGATCTTGGTCGGCTGGCGGAGCGTACCGGCACGCTGATTGGCAAACCGCAGGCGGCGATTTTCGGCGCGCACAGCATGCTGCTGGACGATCCGGATCTGCAACAGGCGGCCTATACGCGCATTGCTCAGCAACAATGCAGCGCCGAGCAGGCGTGGCGGCAGGAAATGGAAGCGATCATCGAGGATTATCGCGCGTTGGACGATGAGTACATGCGGGCGCGCGAACTGGACGTGCGGGACATGCTGCGCCGTACACTGAGCCATTTGCAACAGCAGCCGTTGCTGCCGATTACGCTGACTGCGCCCTCGATACTGGTGATGGATGAACTGATGCCTTCCGACGTGGTGATGCTCGATCGTCGCCTGGTGCTCGGCATCTGTTTGAGCGGCGGCAATGCGCTGTCGCACAGCGCGATCCTGGCGAAAGCGATGGGCATCCCGATGGTGGTCGGCATGAACGACTGTATGAGCAAAACCCGCAGCGGTCAGAAAGCGATGCTGGACGCGGCGCGCGGGGTATTGCAGCTCAGCCATTGAGTGCAGGTATCAGGCGCGTAGCTTAAACTGCCGGATATCAATTTGATATTGTTTGATTTTTCTCCACAGCGTGGTGCGGCCGATGCCCAACAGCTGCGCCATTTCGTTGAGTTGCCCGCGGCTGACGTTGGCCGCGCGAATGATCGCCTGGCGTTCCATTTCCGCCAGCGTCAGCAGCGGCATACCCGGCTGCGGTTCGCTTTCCAGCAGCGGCTGGTGGCTGAGCAAGTGTTCGGGCAAGTCCGCCAACTGGAGATGGTGGCCGTGGCAAATCATCGCCGTGCGTTCCACCACGCCTTTCAGCTCCAGATCGTTGCCGGGCCACAGATACAGGCCAAGCTGGGCCATGACTTCATCATCGACCCGGAACCGACACTGGAAATGCTGTTCCAGCGCACGCAGGTGGTGCTTTACCAACAGCGGAATGTCGCTCAGCCGCTGGCGCAGCGCCGGGATCTGGATCTCGAACGCTTGCAGGCTGTAAAACAGCTGGCGGCGGAAGCGGTTCTGCTGCACCAACAGCGGCAGATTGGCGGCGCTGCCGGCGATCACCCGCACATCGACCGGGATCACCCGGTTGGAATTAAGCCGCATCACCACGCCGGTTTTCAGCACCTGCAGCAGTGCCGACTGCATTTCCGCCGGTAAATACTCAATCTGCTCCAGGTACAAGGTGCCGCCGTTGGCCAGTTCAAACTTGCTGAGCTGGCCCGCTTCCTCCTCGCTGGCATCGCTGCCCAGCAGTTCGCGCAGCCCCTGCGCTTCCGGCAGCAACTGGCAGTTGAGCGCGATATACGGCCCGGCGGCGCGTTCGCTGGCGTTGTGGATCGCCTGGCTGAGCAACTCCTTGCCGACCCCTTCTTCGCCGCACAGCAGGATCGGATGCTGGCCCTTCGCCGCCTGTTGGCCATAGCGGATCAGTCGGCGCATCTCCAGAGAGGCGGAAGGCATCTGTTCAAAGCTGTGGCTGACGCGGCCCAGCTGGCTGCTGACGTACTGGTGCAGCCGTTCAATCGGGTGCAGCAGGGCGATAAAACTGCAGCGCTCGCCGTCGAAGATCGGTTTTAGGGTCAGCAGCGCGGCGATAAACTGCCGCTGGCTTTCGAAGGTGACCTCAACGTGCTGCAGCGGCTGGCGCTGGGCGATGGCCCGGTTGAGCAGGGCGGGCAGCGTCAGCAACTGCGTCAGGGGTTTGCCCTGGCTTTGCTGTTCGTCCAGCTTCAGCAGGGTGGCGGCCCGCTGGTTGATGTATTGCAGGTAGCCGCGATGGTCCCAGGCCATCACGCCGTCATCCACCCCGTCAAGCAAACCGTAAAGCTGGTTCAGGTGACGGTTGGACTCCGCCAGCAGGCCATCGGCGTTCAGCGAGTTGCCTATCTCGCGTGCTATCGCCAGCGTCAGTGACAGATCGCCGGCGGCGGAGTCAGCCAGCAGGCAGCCTAGCGCAATCGAGCCGCGCTGGCGGCCGCTGTTGTCATAAACCGGCGTGGCGCAGAATGACCAGTCATGCAGTGCCTGGCGCACATGCTCGCTGCCGCTTACCTGTATCGGGTGGCCTTCTGCCGCCGCCAGCGAAGGCGCGTTGGTGCCAATGTCACCCTCGGCCCAATAGGCGCCGGGGGTAAACCCCAATTGCTGCAGGCGTTCACGCGTCAGGGCGTCACCGCACAGCCACAGCATGCAGCCGCTTTCGTCGAGGATCATCAGCAGGCAGCGGCGGGACTCCATATATTCGCAGGCGTCTTCCAGCGCCGCCTGGCCAAGCGTCAGCAGATCGTTTTTACGCTGGCAGATAGAGTTGAAGGTGGCGCCGAGCGCACAGTGCGGCGCTTTCCACACGGCGGGTTGCATCAGGCTGCGGCAGCGCAGCCAGGAAGCATAGATTGCCGGTGCAGGGCACTGTGCGGGCGGCAATGCGCCATCGGCCATCAACTGTTGCCAGCTTGAGGTGTTCTCCATGGGATCCCATCCGGACTGAGATAAGGCAGTGGCGCCGATGATACCACCGCAGGGCGGGGGGCTGGCTGTGAGGCGGCGGGCAGAACCGGCGTTGCGGCAAAAAAAACGGGGCTCGGCAGATGCCGGGCCCCGTGTTCAGCAGTGCGCGAATCAGTTGCGGAATGGGTTACCGCTGTTGCTGCGCGCCGGCTGGGTGGTGGTGATCGCCGGCGCAGATGCGCGGGTAGCGACCGGTGCCGGTGCAGCCGTTTGCGGCGCAGGGGCATTGCCGTTATAACCTTCCGCGTAAGCGTCTTGCGCGGTGGTCGGCGGTGCTACCACATCCTGCGAGGTAGAAATCGGTTTGCCCAACGCGCCGTTCAGTAACAGCAGGTCATTTTCATTCAGCGTGCCGAGTGCGGACTTGATGTTCAATTGGTTGATCAGATAGGTATAACGCGCGCTGGAGAGCTGCTGCTTGGCGTTATACAGCGTGGTGGTGGCATCCAGCACGTCAACGATGGTACGGGTACCCACCTGATAGCCGGCTTCCATTGCATCCAATGAACTCTGGGCAGAGACCACGGCCTGTTTGTAGGCGTTGATGCTGCTGATCGAGGCGTTCACGTTGTTGAATGACGAACGCACGGTCTGCACTACGCTGCGGTGCGCGCTTTCCAGTTGCTCACTGGCGCCGACGAAGTTGTACTGCGCCTGTTGCACCTGTGAGTTGGTCTGGCCGCCGCTGTACAGCGGGAGATTGAAGCTCAGCCCCACTTTGTTCTCGCCGGCATCGTTGTCCGTAGAAATACTGCGGGAACCGCTGTATCTGTTGTTGGACACGGCGGTTGAAGCGCTGAAATCAACGGTCGGCATATAGCCGGTTTGCGCTGATTTGATCTGCTCGCGCGCCAGATCCTGGCTCAGACGGGCGGAAAGCAGGCTCAGGTTGCGCGCTTCGGCTTCTTTCAGCAGGTTATTTACCGCTTCCGGACGCTGGGTGCTGAAACGATCGGTATTCAGCGAGGCCAGTTCCGGGTAGAAGGTGCCGGTCACCTGGCGCAGTTTTTCCAGCGCGTTATCCAGGGTGTTGCGAGCGGTCACTTCGGACGCCAGCACGGTGTCGTAGTTGGAACGGGCGTTCTGCACGTCGGTGATCGCCACCAGGCCCACGTTAAAGCGTTGGGTGGTTTGATCCAGCGTGCGGTAAACCGCCTGTTTTTGCGCCTGCGTATAAGACAGCGAGTCGATCGCGCTCAGCACGTTGAAATAGGCGGTGGCGGTGTCGAGGATCAGCTGTTGCGACGAGGTCTGGAAGGTCACGTCGGAGATACCGGCGGTTTTTTCCTGTAGCGTCAGCGCGCGCCATTTCGACATGTCGAAAATGGTTTGAGTCAGCGCCAGCGAGCCGCTGGTGGTATTGCCGTTTTGGTCGCGATTGTCACGATAGCCATAGCTACGGTCATAACCGGCGCTCAAACCCAACTGCGGCAGCAGCGGGCTGCGCGCTTCGTTGATTTTTTCGAATGCGGCGTCACGGTCAGCGGCAGTCTTGCGCAGATCCGGGTTACTTTCCCTAGCCTGTTTGTAAACCTGCAGCAGGTTCTCTGCCTGGCTCATTGCACTGAAGCCGCCCAGGCTCAGTCCGATAAGAAGGGGGAGCAGTTTCTTCATTTGCATTCCTTGTTGTGCAGCAATATTGCTATGTTAGCGCTGACGATAGACGAAATAGTTGCCGATTCTAGCAGAGTCTGTTGTTCGCATAAGGTGGCTGAATGTGCCATCTCGCGTATCTTTTGCCTTTCAGACTGCCGTGTTTACTTTGGTTCAACTGGCCGAGCACGTTACACCTGATATCATGGTTCACAATCTAGCATAAAGCTGCGGAAGATTACCCCGCCGTTTCTGTCATCAAAACTGTTTATTTTATCGGCATACTCACGCAGGAGAATTCGCTTATGAACCACTCACAGCCGTCGCCCGTTACTCTCGATAAAAATGATGTAGAAATTATTGCACGTGAGACGCTTTACCGTGGTTTTTTTTCACTCAATCTCTATCGGTTCCGCCATCGCTTGTTCAACGGCGACATGAGCCCAGAGGTGAAGCGCGAGATTTTCGAACGCGGCCACGCGGCGGTGCTGCTGCCCTATGACCCGGTGCGCGACGAAGTGGTGCTGATTGAACAACTGCGGATCGCCGCGGTCGATACCAGTAGCTCCCCCTGGCTACTGGAAATGGTGGCGGGTATGATCGAAACCGGCGAGAGCGTCGAAGACGTATGCCGCCGTGAAGCGCAGGAAGAGGCCGGCGTCGAGGTCGGGCGCTGCAAACCGGTGCTGAGCTACCTGGCAAGCCCCGGCGGCACCAGCGAACGGTTGTCAATCATGGTGGGCGAGGTGGACGCGACCACTGCCGAAGGCATCCATGGGTTGGAAGAAGAGCATGAAGATATCCGTGTCCACGTCGTCAGCCGCGAACAGGCTTACCGTTGGGTTGAAGAAGGCGCGATTGATAACGCCGCATCTGTGATTGCATTGCAGTGGCTGGCGTTGCACCATGAATCGTTGAGAAAAGAGTGGGCCAACCAATGAAACAGCGCTATACCCCTGATTTCCCGGAAATGATGAGATTGTGTGAAACCAACTTCGCGCAATTGCGTCGCTTGCTGCCGCGCAACGATGAAGTGGGCGAAACGGTGACTTATCAGGTGAACGGCGCCAGCTATCGTCTGACTATTGTTGAATCCACGCGCTACACCTCGTTGGTGCAGATAGAGCAGACCGCGCCGGCGGTCAGCTATTGGAGCCTGCCCGCCATGACGGTGCGGCTGTATCATGACGCGATGGTTGCGGAAGTGTGTTCCAGTCAGCAGATCTACCGCTTTAAAGCGCGTTATGATTATCCCAATAAAAAGTTGCATCAACGCGACGAAAAGCATCAAATTAACCAGTTTCTTGCTGATTGGTTGCGCTACTGTTTGGCGCATGGAGCAATGGCGGTTCCGGTTTGTTAGGTAGACTGAAATAACAAAGGACACCATTTGGAAAGCCTGTTTAAACTGACCGTGGCAAGTGGGGCCAGGGTCAGGATTCTGCAAATAACAGATACCCACCTTTTTGCCGGCGAAAACGAGACCTTGCTCGGCATCAATACCTATCGCAGTTACCACGCGGTGCTGGACGCCATTATGGCGCAGCAGCGCGATTTTGATCTGGTTGTCGCCACCGGCGACCTGGCTCAGGATCATTCGCTGGCTGCTTACCGGCACTTTGCCGAAGGTATTGCGCGGTTGCCTGCGCCTTGCGTCTGGCTGCCGGGCAACCATGATTTTCAGCCGGCGATGGTCGATGCGCTGGCCGCTGCAGGCATTGCCCCGTCAAAGCAGGTGCTGTTGGGCGAGAACTGGCAGGTGTTGCTGCTGGACAGCCAGGTGTTTGGCGTGCCGCACGGTGAGCTGAGCGACTACCAGCTCGAATGGATGGAGCGCTGCCTGCAGGCCCATCCCGAGCGTTATACGTTACTGCTGCTGCATCATCATCCGCTGCCTTCCGGTTGCACCTGGCTCGATCAGCACAGTTTGCGCAATCCGCACATGCTGGGCGCGGTGCTGCTGCGTTACCCGAACGTAAACACCGTGGTGTGCGGGCATATTCACCAGGATCTGGATCTGGAATGGCAGGGCCGCCGTTTGCTGGCATCGCCTTCCACCTGCGTGCAATTCAAGCCACACTGCACCAATTTTACCATCGACGACGTTTCGCCCGGCTGGCGCTATCTCGATCTGCTGCCGGACGGTCGCGTCGAGACCCAGGTTTTCCGCTTGGAAAACGATGATTTTCGCCCCGACATGGATTCGGAAGGGTACTGATGTCGACGCTACTTTATTTGCACGGTTTTAACAGTTCGCCGCTCTCGGCCAAGGCAACCTCTTTCAAGGCGTGGCTGGCTGAGAACCACCCGGACATCGAGATGCTGGTGCCGCAATTGCCGGTTTTCCCGGCCGATGCCGCCGAGATGCTTGAGAACATGGTGATGGAGCGCGCCGGGCAGACGCTGGGCGTAGTGGGTTCCTCGCTGGGCGGATACTACGCCACCTGGCTTTCGCAGTGTTTTTCACTGCCGGCGGTAGTGGTTAACCCCGCTGTGAAGCCGTTTGAGCTGTTGATTGACTACCTTGGCAAAAACGAGAACCCCTACACCGGTCAACAATATGTGTTAGAGTCACGTCACGTTTACGATCTGAAAACGATGCAGATCGATCCCTTGGAGTCACCGGATTTAATCTGGTTGCTGCAACAAACGGGCGATGAAATTCTCGATTATGGGCAGGCGGTGGCCTATTACACTGCGTGCCGGCAAACGGTGGAGTCGGGTGGAAACCACGCCTTCGTCGGTTTCGAGCACTACTTCCCCCAGATTGTGGATTTTTTAGGGCTAAACGCTGTGTGAATAAGCGAGTTATATCCTGCGGCTTGAAAGACGACGGGTATAGGCACCTTCCTTCTAACCACGAAAAAAATTCAACGATGACTCAATCCACCTATAACGCTGATGCCATTGAAGTCCTCAGCGGTCTAGAACCAGTGCGCCGTCGTCCCGGCATGTATACCGACACGACGCGCCCAAATCACCTCGGCCAAGAGGTGATCGATAACAGCGTCGATGAAGCCCTGGCAGGCCATGCCAAGCGCATCGACGTGATTCTGCACGCCGATCAGTCACTGGAAGTGATCGACGACGGCCGCGGTATGCCGGTGGATATCCACCCTGAAGAAGGCGTCCCGGCGGTTGAGTTGATCATGTGTCGTCTGCACGCGGGCGGTAAATTCTCCAATAAGAACTACCAGTTCTCCGGCGGCCTGCACGGCGTGGGGATTTCGGTGGTTAACGCCCTGTCGACGCGGGTGGAAGTCAACGTTAAGCGTGACGGCAACGTCTACAGCATCGCCTTCGAAAACGGCGACAAGGTGCAAGAACTGGCGGTGACCGGCAGCTGCGGCAAACGCAATACCGGCACCAGCATCCACTTCTGGCCTGACGAAAAGTTCTTCGACAGCCCGCGCTTCTCGGTTTCGCGCCTGAGCCACCTGCTGAAAGCCAAAGCGGTACTGTGCCCCGGCGTTGAAATCTACTTCATCGACAAGCTGAACAACACCGAGCAGCGCTGGTGCTATCAGGACGGTCTGACCGATTACCTGATGGAAGCGGTCAACGGCCTGATCACCCTGCCGGAAGCGCCGTTTATCGGCAACTTCGCCGGCGATACCGAAGCGGTGGATTGGGCGCTGTTGTGGCTGCCGGAAGGCGGCGAGCTGTTGACGGAAAGCTACGTCAACCTGATCCCGACCATGCAGGGCGGCACCCACGTTAACGGCCTGCGTCAGGGGCTGCTGGACGCCATGCGCGAGTTCTGCGAGTTCCGCAATATCCTGCCGCGCGGCGTGAAGCTGTCCGCCGAAGACATCTGGGACCGCTGCGCCTACGTGCTGTCGGTGAAGATGCAGGATCCGCAGTTCGCCGGGCAGACCAAAGAACGCCTGTCGTCGCGCCAGTGCGCGGCCTTCGTTTCCGGCGTGGTGAAAGACGCCTTCAGCCTGTGGCTGAACCAGAACGTACAGGCGGCGGAACAGCTGGCCGAGCTGGCTATTTCCAGCGCCCAGCGCCGTCTGCGCGCCGCCAAGAAAGTGGTGCGCAAGAAGCTGACCAGCGGTCCGGCTCTGCCGGGTAAACTGGCGGACTGCACGTCGCAGGATCTGAACATGACCGAACTGTTCCTGGTGGAAGGGGACTCGGCGGGCGGTTCAGCCAAGCAGGCTCGCGATCGCGAGTATCAGGCCATCATGCCGCTGAAGGGCAAAATCCTGAATACCTGGGAAGTCTCCTCGGACGAAGTGCTGGCCTCGCAGGAGGTGCATGACATTTCCGTGGCGATCGGCATCGATCCGGACAGCGAAGATCTCAGCCAATTGCGTTACGGCAAAATCTGTATCCTGGCGGATGCGGACTCCGACGGCCTGCACATCGCCACGCTGCTGTGTGCGCTGTTCGTGCGCCATTTCAGTTCGCTGGTGAAGGGCGGCCACGTGTATGTGGCAATGCCGCCGCTGTATCGCATCGACCTCGGTAAAGAGGTGTTCTACGCGCTGGATGAAGAAGAGAAAGCCGGCGTGCTGGAACAGTTGAAGCGCAAAAAGGGCAAACCGAACGTTCAGCGCTTTAAAGGGCTGGGCGAGATGAACCCGCTGCAACTGCGTGAAACCACTCTGGATCCGAACACCCGTCGTCTGGTACAGCTGACGGTGAGCGATGACGATGTGGCCCAGACGCTGGCGATGATGGACATGCTGCTGGCCAAGAAACGTTCTGAAGATCGCCGTAACTGGCTGCAGGACAAAGGCGATATGGCCGATCTTTCCGTCTGATTCTGATCGCTTGTCAGGCCCGGCTTCTGCGCCGGGCCTTCTTCCCGCAGGGGCGCGGCAGGCCCGCACCCGGCCACTCTGGGCGGAATGCATGAAAATCACCCTCGAAGAATTGCTGGCGTTTACCTCGGTGGTCGACAGCGGCTCCATTACCTCCGCCGCTGAACAGCTCGGCCAAACCACGTCCGGCATCAGCCGCGCACTCAGTCGCCTGGAAAAGAAACTCGACACCACCCTGATGCGCCGCACCACGCGCCGGCTTGAGCTGACCGAAGAAGGCCAAAGCTTTCTTGGCCATGCGCGCGACATTATCCGTTCGGTGGAGAACGCCGAAGAGCAGATGGCGCTGCGCAGGCTGATCCCGGCCGGCAAATTGCGGGTCAACGCCGCCGCCCCCTTTATGGAACACGTGATCGTGCCGCTGGTGGCGGGATTTCGCCAAAGTTATCCGCAGATCGAGCTGGAGTTGAATACCGACAACCTGATTATCGATCTGCTGGAGAAGCGTACCGACATCGCCATTCGCATCGGCATATTGCGCGACTCAACCATTCATGCGCGTCTGCTGGGGGCCAGCCGTTTGCGTATTCTCGCCAGCCCGGATTACCTTGAACGTTACGGCACCCCGAACAGCGTGGAAGCGCTGCGCGACCACTGCCTGCTCGGCTTTACCCAACCGGAATCACTCAATCTGTGGCCGCTGCGCAACCCTCAGGCGCCGCATTTCGCCATTACGCCGACTCTCTCGGCATCCAGCGGCGAAACGCTAAGGCAACTGGCGTTACGCGGCGAAGGGATAGTGCAGTTGGCGGATTTCATGACGCGTGACGATCAGCGCAGCGGGCGGTTGGTGCAGTTGCTGGAACAGGACACGCTGGATGTGCGCCAGCCGATTAATGCGGTGTATTACCGCAATACCCAGCTGGCGGCACGTATTACCTGTTTTCTGGACTACGTCAGCGCGCATATCGACGCGCAGACGCTGTAGGGGCCAGAGCGGCCCCAGGCATTACAGCGCGTTACCCAGCACGTGAATGGTTACGCCAACCACGCTGTCTTTAATGGTATCGCGATGCTTGTGCATGTGAGCGATATCCAGATGTTTTTCCAGGTGCGCCTGGCTTTCCCATTTTTCCAGCATAAACACCGAGTCCGGCGACAGTTTCTGCCATGGCGCCTGAGTATGGCTGTCGATCATCGGCGTATATTCGCCGCAACCCTCTTCCGCCAGCACCAACGGGATCAGTTTCTCGATCGCTTTGAGCACCGTTTCACGGTGGCCCGGTTTGGTCTTGATTTCTGCAATTACGGTGATCATCACAACCTCATTGATTTATGCGGATTTATACGCTTAAGCGGCCTTAGTTAAGCAAAAATTTCTGCCAGGTGCGCGCGATAACGTGCGATATCGCTGTCGATATCAGGTTGTTTAATCACGTCGTTACAGATAAAGGTCGGCAGCGCTTCCATGCCCAGGAACTGATTGGCCTTGTGGAAGTGCAGGTAAACGCCGTCAACGCCCACGCCGTGGAAGAACTGCTGCGGATCGGTAAAGGCTTCCAGCGGCGCGTTCCAGGTCAGGCTCAACAGGTATTTCTTGCCCTGGATCAGGCCGCCGGAGCCGTATTTCTTGCCGGCGTCGGCGCGGGTGCGGCCGTCGCTGGCGTACAGGCTGCCGTGCCCGGCGGTGAACACTTCATCGATGTATTTTTTCAGGATCCAGGGTTCACCCATCCACCAGCCCGGCATCTGATAAATCACCACGTCGGCCCACAGGTATTTCTGCACTTCGGCTTCGATGTCATAGCCGTCGTCGACCACGGTGACCTGCACATCGTGTTTCACGTCGCGCAAGAAGCTTTCCGCCACGTCGCTCAGCGTTTGGTTAAGTTCGCCGTTTGAATGGCCGAATTGCTTTTTAGCATTGATAATCAGGATATTGCTCATTTTCGCGGCTCCTGTCAGAGTTAAAATGGGTACGGCTTTCCGCGTTTGAGCGCAGAAAGCATTTCGTTGACAGGGAGTGTAATCGTTAGCAATAGCCGTAAAAATGGGATCCAGCGCACAACAGTGTTGACTGTGAGTCAATAAAGGCGCTGCCAGGTAATAAATTTTTGCATAAAATCGGCAGTTGAACCGGCTTCACCGGGCGATTGCTGCGCCAACTGTGACAGCTACCCTGCTGATGGGTTACTATCGCCGACAGAATCGACAAGCTATACCCTTTGTCGTCCAGGGATTGCCAAGCCACGGTCTGAGGATAATTGAGTAATGAGTGATCTGACTCATGACGGTGTAGAGCGTTTACCGCTGCACACATTCACTGAAAACGCCTATCTGAACTATTCCATGTACGTCATCATGGATCGGGCGTTGCCGTACATTGGCGACGGTCTAAAGCCGGTACAACGGCGCATTATCTACGCCATGTCCGAGCTGGGGCTGAACAACAGCGCCAAATTCAAAAAATCCGCCCGTACCGTGGGTGACGTGCTGGGTAAATACCATCCGCACGGCGACAGCGCTTGCTATGAAGCTATGGTGCTGATGGCGCAGCCGTTCTCTTATCGCTATCCGCTGGTAGACGGCCAGGGGAACTGGGGGGCGCCGGACGATCCGAAATCCTTCGCGGCGATGCGTTATACCGAATCCCGCCTGTCCAAATACGCGGAAGTGCTGCTGGCCGAACTGGGCCAGGGCACCGTTGACTGGGTGCCGAACTTTGACGGCACCATGCAGGAGCCGAAGATGTTGCCGGCGCGCCTGCCCAACATCCTGCTGAACGGCACCACCGGCATTGCCGTCGGCATGGCGACCGATATCCCGCCGCACAACGTGCGGGAAGTGGCTGCCGCCGTGGTGGCGTTGATCGACAAACCCGGCGCAGGGCTTGAGGAGTTGCTCGAGTTCGTGCAGGGCCCGGACTTCCCGACCGAAGCCGAAATCATTACGCCGCGCGATGAAATCCGTAAAATTTACCAGAACGGCCGCGGTTCGGTGCGTATGCGCGCCATATGGAAAAAAGAGGACGGCAGCGCGGTGATCACCGCCTTGCCGCACCAGGTTTCCGGCGCCAAGGTGCTGGAGCAGATCGCCAGCCAGATGCGCGCCAAAAAGCTGCCGATGGTGGAAGATCTGCGTGACGAATCCGATCACGAGAACCCGACGCGGCTGGTGATTGTGCCGCGCTCCAACCGTATCGATCTGGACCAGGTGATGAACCACCTGTTCGCCACCACCGATCTGGAACGCAGCTACCGCATCAATATGAACATGATCGGTCTGGACAACCGCCCGCAGGTCAAAGGGCTGGTGGAAATCCTTACCGAATGGCTGGCATTCCGCCGCGACACGGTGCGCCGTCGTCTGAATTACCGACTGGAAAAAGTGCTGAAACGCCTGCACATTCTGGAAGGTTTGCTGGTGGCGTTCCTCAATATCGATGAAGTGATCCACATCATCCGCAGCGAGGACGAACCCAAGCCGGTGCTGATGCAGCGTTTCGGCATTTCAGACACCCAGGCGGAAGCGATCCTCGAGCTGAAACTGCGCCATTTGGCGAAGCTGGAAGAGTTCAAGATCCGCGGCGAGCAGGATGAGCTGGCCAAAGAACGCGATCACCTCCAGGCATTGCTGGCTTCTGAACGCAAGCTGAACACCCTGATCAAGAAAGAGATCCAGGCCGATGCGCAGGCCTATGGCGACGATCGCCGTTCGCCGATTACCGAGCGTGCGGAAGCCAAGGCGATGAGCGAGCATGACTTTGTGCCGTCCGAGCCGGTGACTATCGTACTGTCGGAAATGGGCTGGGTGCGTAGCGCCAAGGGCCACGATATCGATCCAAGCGGCCTGAGCTACAAAGCCGGCGACAGCTACCGCAGCGCGGCGCGCGGCAAAACCAACCAGCCGGTGGTATTTATCGACTCCACCGGGCGCAGTTACGCGCTCGATCCGTTGACGCTGCCTTCGGCGCGCGGGCAGGGCGAGCCGTTAACCGGCAAGCTGACGCCACCGCCGGGCGCGACCATTGAGCAAGTGCTGATGGCGGCGGACGATCAGAAACTGCTGATGGCTTCTGACGCCGGTTACGGTTTTGTCTGCACCTTCAACGATCTGGTGGCACGCAACCGTGCCGGTAAGGCGATGATCACTTTGCCTGACAACGCCAAAGCGCTGGCGCCGATGGAGATCCACGGTGACGACGACATGCTGCTGTCGATCACTGCTGCCGGACGCATGTTGCTGTTCCCGGTTGCCGATCTGCCACAGTTGTCGAAGGGCAAGGGCAATAAGATTGTTTCCATCCCGGCGGCGCAGGCCGCTTCCGGTGAAGACAAGCTGACATGGTTGTTCGTGCTGCCACCGCAAACCTCCGTGACCTTGCATGTGGGTAAACGCAAGCTGACGCTGCGCCCGGAAGATTTGCAGAAGTTCCGTGCGGAACGCGGCCGTAAAGGCACCTCACTGCCACGTGGCTTGCAGCGTATCGATCGCGTAGAGATCGATGCACCGGCGCGTGCGTCTGCGGGCGACAGCGAAGAGTAAGCTGACGGCATAACAAACGGGCGCAGCATGCTGCGCCCGCTTTATTTCCCGCCACCGGCAATTATTTTCAAATAGTTAACATTTCGCTGCATAAAATTATTGTGCGTATCGTCGGCTGGCGGGAAAATAGAAAAAAATGCAGGTGAGGTTTTCGGGCTCTGCAATCAAAGAATGAGTAAAGGGATCTGCGCAGTGCTTCAGGCTGCGTCGGCAGTGTGCTAATGAGGTTGTTATGTTATTAATTTTGCGTGCCGTGCTCGCCACTCTGTATTGTCTTCTGGTGTGCATTTTCGGTTCTATTTACTGTTTATTATTCCGTCCTCGCGATCCCCGCCATGTGGCGACGTTCGGTCATCTGTTTGGCCGTCTGTCCGGGTTATTCGGTTTGAACGTAGAAGTCCGCGTACCGGCCGATGCAGCCAAAAACGGCAACTGCATTTATATCGCTAACCACCAGAATAACTACGATATGGTGACGGCTGCCAAAGCCGTGCAGCCGCGAACCGTGACCGTCGGCAAAAAAAGCCTGTTGTGGGTTCCCTTTTTTGGCCCGCTGTATTGGCTGACCGGTAACCTGCTGATTGATCGGGATAACCGCGCCAAAGCGCATGGCACCATTGCTCAGGTAGCCGAACAGTTCAAGAAGAAAGATATCTCGATCTGGATGTTTCCTGAAGGCACCCGCAGCCGCGGGCGCGGGCTGATGCCGTTTAAAACCGGCGCATTCCACGCGGCAATCGCCGCAGGGGTGCCGATTGTGCCGATCTGCGTTTCTACCACCACCGGTAAAATTAATCTTAACCGTTGGAATAATGGCCATGCGATCGTAGAAATACTGGAACCGATCGACGTCAGCAATTACGGCAGAGAAAATGTACGTGAGCTGGCGGCCCATTGCCATGAGCTGATGCTGGCGAAAATCGCCGAGCTGGACGAAGAAGTTGCCCAGCGCAATGCGGTCGGAAAATAATATTCCCACCGGCTTCAAAGAATGAACTTTTAAACGGCGCCTGATGCCGTTAACGCCCGGGCTCCTGCTAATCTGATTAACAGGGGCCCGGTCTTTGCACACGGTTAGTCATTGCTTTTCATGGAGAAAATATGTCACTCAGTCGACGTCAGTTTATTCAGGCATCGGGCTTGGCGCTGTGCGCAGGAGCCGTGCCGCTGAGGGCTGAGGCGAGCGGAACGCAGACGCCATTACCGATTCCTCCGCTGCTGGAATCCCGCCGCGGTCAGCCGCTGTTTTTAACCTTGCAGCGCGCCCATTGGGCGTTTATGGATAACCGCAAGGCGTCGGTGTGGGGCATTAACGGCATGTATCTTGGGCCGACGGTGCGGGTTTACAACGGGGACGACGTCAAGCTGATCTACAGCAACCGTCTGCCGGAGCCGGTGGCGATGACCATCAGCGGCCTGCAGGTGCCCGGCACCCTGATGGGTGGCGCGCCGCGCATGATGTCGCCTAACGTCGATTGGTCGCCGGTGTTGCCTATTCGCCAGAGCGCGGCCACCTGCTGGTATCACGCCAGCACGCCGAACCGCATGGCGCCGCACATTTACAATGGCCTGACCGGGCTGTGGCTGGTTGAGGATGAGGTCAGCAAAGCGCTGCCGCTGCCGAACCACTACGGCGTTGACGACTTCCCGCTGATCATTCAGGACAAACGGTTGGATAATTTCGGTACGCCGGAATACGATCCGCCGTCGCAGGGCGGTTTTGTCGGTGACACGCTGCTGGTCAACGGCGTGCAAAATCCTTACGTCGAGGTTTCTCGCGGTTGGGTGCGCCTCCGCCTGCTTAATGCTTCTAACTCGCGCCGCTACATGCTGCAATTGAGCGACGGCCGGCCGTTCAACGTTGTCGCCAGCGATCAGGGATTCCTGCCTGCGCCGGTGGCGGTGCAGCAGCTTTCGCTGGCGCCGGGCGAACGCCGTGAAGTGCTGGTCGATATGTCAAAAGGCGATGAGGTAACCATCACCGCCGGTGAAGCGGCGGGCATGATGGATCGCCTGCGCGGCCTGTTTGAACCTTCGAGCATTCTGGTCTCCACCCAGGTGCTGACGCTGAGGCCTACCGGCCTGTTGCCATTGGTGACCGATAACCTGCCGATGCGCTTGCTGGCGGATCAACTGCTGGACGGCAGCGCCAGCCGCACCCGCGAATTCCGTCTGGGCGACAGCCAGCCAGGGATCAACGGCGCTATCTGGGACATGAACCGCATCGATGTGCAAACGCAGCAGGGCACCTGGGAGCGCTGGAACATTCACGCGGATACGCCGCAGGCGTTTCACATTCAGGGCGTGCAGTTCCTGGTGAAACGCGTCAATGGCGCGCAGCCGATGGCGGAAGATCGCGGCTGGAAGGACACCGTATGGGTCGACGGCGACGTCGAGCTGCTGGTTTACTTCAATCAGTCCACCTCGGAGCACTTCCCGTTCCTGTTCTACAGCCAGACGCTGGAGATGGCGGATCGCGGTACCGCCGGCCAGTTTATGGTACAGCCTGCACCTTAAGCCGGCCCTGTGCGGCGCCGCCAGGGGCCGCACGCAGCATGTCCAGAAACGCCTGCACTACCTGGCGTTCTCGGTAGATAGCGTACAAATCCGCCGACGGCGCCTGCCGCAGCGGGCAGAACCGCACGCCGGGCCGGTAGAGTGCGCTCATTAGATCAAGGAAATGGGCGCAGAGGTGCGCCCATTGCGCTTCAGCTTTCGGGAAAGCGTTGTTGCAGCCGTTGTCAGTTCGGCGCGTCTGCGGCGTCCTGGCTTGCCACTACGCAGGCGGCCACGCGGTTGGCCAGGCTGACTGCCTGCGGCAGTGGCCAGCCGGCGGAGAGACCGGCCAACAGACCGGCGCAGTGGGCGTCGTCGGCACCGAGAGTATCCGCAACCTGGGCCTGAGATGCGGCAACGTTCAGCGGCGGATTACGGCCATCGCAAATCCATGCGCCTTCCCCCTCCAGCCGGCATATCAGCGTAATATTGTGCGCGGCGGCAAAGCGTTGTGCGGCGGTGAGCACGTCGTCTTCGCCACACAGCGTTGTTGCCTGGTTGCGATTGAGCGTCAGTACCGTGTCGCTGTCGCTGAGCATGGCGAAGAAATCCGCATCCAGCAGGCCAACCCGCGAGCCGGGATCGATCAGGCGCCATTGGTCGAACGGCAGCCGTGTCAGCCAGTCGCGCAGCGCTTCACCGCTCTCGCCCGTCAGTTCGTCGCCATGGATGTAGATCAGCGTTTCAGGCGTCAACGGCAGCGTGGCGAGCTGGGCCTTGTTCCACTGGGTTTCGCAGCCCGGCACCCTGACAAAGGTGCGCTTGCCGCAGGGTTCCAACTGCGTAAGACGCTGGCCGTTATCCCTCTGGCCGTGGCGCAGCAGCACCGGCAGACCGAGTTCATTCATGGCGGCCTCAATCATCGCGCCCCATTCGCCATTGCCTACCGGCATGCCATTGACCACCGGTGCCTGCAGGCGGCTTAGCGCGCGCGCCACGTTAAATGCACTGCCGCCAATTCGCCGCTGTTGCTCCAGATCGATTTCTCCGATTGCGCTGCCCAGCACCAGAACCGGTTTTACTGCTAAAAGCTCATTCATTTTGTCCTCCGCTGCCGGCCATCGGGCCGGACAGATAGGCTATGATGACGGCGCAAACGCCCGGAGTCGAGGGGCAAGCGGTTGGCGATGTGACTAATGTGTGAAATAACCATGCTCTTTTTGCCACTAGTGCGTATAATCGCCGCCCGGCGATTAATTAACCTGTGAAAGAGCACCAGAATGAGCACGACCAGCCTGATCCAACCCGACCGTGAATTGTTTTCCTATAAGCCTTATTGGGCTGAATGTTTTGGCACCGCGCCGTTTTTACCGATGTCGCGCGAAGAGATGGATCAACTGGGCTGGGACAGCTGCGATGTGATCATTATCAGTGGTGACGCCTATGTCGATCACCCGAGTTTTGGCATGGCGATCATCGGCCGCATGCTGGAAGCGCAGGGCTTCCGCGTGGGCATTATTGCGCAGCCGGACTGGAGCAATAAAGACGACTTTATGCGCCTGGGCAAACCGAACCTGTTCTTCGGTATCACCGCCGGCAACATGGACTCGATGATCAACCGCTACACCGCCGATCGCAAACTGCGCCACGACGATGCCTACACCGCCGGCAACGTGGGCGGCAAACGCCCGGATCGTGCGACGCTGGTGTACAGCCAGCGCTGCAAAGAAGCTTATAAAGACGTGCCGATCGTGCTGGGCGGTATCGAAGCCAGTCTGCGTCGCATCGCGCATTACGATTACTGGTCGGATACCGTGCGCCGTTCGGTGCTGGTGGATTCCAAAGCCGATATGCTGATCTACGGCAACGGCGAGCGTCCGCTGGTGGAAGTGGCGCACCGCCTGGCCGCCGGCGAAAAAATCAGCGAGATCCACGATATCCGCAACACGGCGGTGATGCGTAAAGGCGCGCTGCCGGGCTGGACCGGCGTGGATTCCACCCGTCTGGACAAGCCGGGCCGCATTGAGCCGATCCCCAACCCTTACGGCGAGGATCTGCCGTGCGCCGACGGCGGTACGCCGGAGCCGGAAGCCAAGCCGGTCACCGTGCGCGCCGCCAAGCCAAAGCCGTGGGAAAAAACCTACGTGCTGCTGCCGTCCTTCGAAAAAGTGAAGGCCGACAAAGTGCTGTATGCGCACACCTCGCGAATTCTGCACCATGAAACCAACCCAGGCTGCGCCCGTGCGCTGATGCAATCGCATGGCGACCGTTATGTGTGGATCAACCCGCCGGCAATCCCGCTGACCACGCCGGAAATGGACAGCGTGTTTGCCCTGCCATACCAGCGTATTCCGCATCCGTCCTACGGCAAGGAAACCATTCCGGCCTACGACATGATCCGCTTCTCGGTCAATATCATGCGCGGTTGCTACGGCGGCTGTTCGTTCTGTTCGATCACCGAGCATGAAGGGCGCATCATCCAGAGCCGTTCGGAAGATTCGATCATTCGTGAAATCGAAGAGATCCGCGACAAGGTGCCGGGCTTTACCGGCGTGATCTCCGATCTGGGTGGCCCGACCGCCAACATGTACATGCTGCGCTGCACCAACCCGCGCGCCGAGCAGACCTGCCGCCGCGCCTCGTGCGTCTATCCGGAAATCTGCACCTACATGGACACCAACCACGAGCCGACCATCAACCTGTATCGCCGCGCGCGTTCGCTGGAGGGCGTCAAGAAGATCCTGATCGCTTCCGGTGTCCGTTATGACCTGGCGGTGGAAGATCCGCGCTACATCAAAGAACTGGCAACCCACCACGTCGGCGGCTATCTGAAGATCGCCCCGGAACACACCGAGGAAGGGCCGCTGTCGAAAATGATGAAACCGGGCATGGGCAGCTACGATCGGTTCAAACAGCTGTTCGACCATTATTCGAAGTTGGCGGGCAAAGAGCAGTATCTGATCCCGTATTTTATCTCTTCGCATCCGGGTACTCGCGATGAGGACATGGTGAATCTGGCGCTGTGGTTGAAGAAAAACCGTTTCCGCCTCGATCAGGTGCAGAACTTCTATCCTTCACCGATGGCCAACTCCACCACCATGTATTACACCGGCAAGAACCCGTTGAGCAAGGTGGGGTATAAGTCGGAAGATGTGGTAGTGCCGCGCGGCGATCGTCAGCGCCGTCTGCACAAGGCGCTGTTGCGCTATCACGACCCGGCTAACTGGGCGATGATCCGCACCGCGCTGGAAGAAATGGGCATGAAGCACCTGATCGGCAGCCGCCGCGAGTGTCTGGTGCCGGCGCCAAGCATCGACGAGCAGCGTGAAGCGAAACGTCTGCAGCGTCATACTCGCCCGGCGCTGACCAAGCATACCGACATTACCCGGCAGCGCACGCCGTCGAACAAGCCGCCGCGCAAGCCTATCCGCAACGGTAAGCCGTAACGGCCCGAGTCAGGCGCTTAAACGAAAGGAGAACCCCCGGGTTCTCCTTTTTTGCTTTTGAAAATCACAATTGTTCGTAGGCCGCTTCCACCTTCATCAAATGGCGCGGCGCCTGCGGAGCGGGATGATATTTGCGCACATGCCAGTTAAAGGCTTCCGGCGACAGCGTGTTAATCATCGCGATGGCTTGCTCACGGTTGCTGGAAAAGGTCCGCAACAGCGCTCCGGTGCCGTTTACGTAGGCGATAATGGTGGCGTAACGCAGAGTCACCGGATCGTAGATCCCTCTAAGCTGCTGTTTTTGCAACACGGCCAGATAGGCGGCACCGAGATCGATGTTGGTCTCGGGATCCAGCAGATCGTCGTCGTCCGGGCAGCCGCGTTTACCTTTGTAGCGATAGGCATCGCAGCCGGCGGTGTCGGCTTTCAACTGCATTAAACCGATGGCGTTGGACTTACTCACCGCCTCTGGGTTAAAGCCGGATTCGACCTTAATCATCGCGGCGATCAGTTTTTGGTCGACACCGTATTTATCGGCAGCATCTTCGATCGCGTCGTCGTAGGCGTGAGGATTGTAACTGACGCGGTGCTTTTTGCCGGCGCAGCCTGCCAATATCAGCATCGCGCAGACGATGCCCAAGCGTGACCACTGCCGTAGAGAAAATTTCATGGTGCTCCGTGCTTTAGTTGAGTGGGGGGTAACCTCAGGTGCGTCATGATAGCGTCAGCCGGGTAAAAGATCTTTAGCAAAAAAATGGCTGTTTTCTTGTGCTCCGCAAGGATGAATTCATCGCCGGCGGCAATTCTGGATCTTCCTCACATAACCCGATTAAATGATGAAACCGGTTACTGAAACCGGTTGCTGTTTTTTCATATTTTCCACCATACTCATTTCTCAACTGAATAATTTGTACGCGATTAGCCTCAGGAGATCGGATGAAAAAGATATTTCTTTGCTGCGCCGCCGGCATGTCGACCAGCATGGTGGTGAATAAAATGAAAAAGTCTGCCGAACAGCAGGGAATTGAGGTGGATATTATTGCCGTGGGCATAGAAGAATTCGAATCTACGCTGGCTAATTACCAATGCTGCCTGCTGGGGCCACAAATAAAATATAAGCTGGCCGATTTTAAAAAGATCGCCGATCGGGAAAATAAGCCGATTGCGGTTATTAACAGCATGGATTACGGCATGATGCGCGGCGATAAGATTCTGGCCGAAGCCTTGGCGATGATCGCATAACACCGAGAGAATCGGAGCCGTACAGCGCCCGTTTTGCCTGGCTATCCGGCCAGGATTGAGCCGCTTTTTACCCCATTACTCACCAAACGTCCCGAGGGTTGAACCATGAGTATCAGCCAGGCCGCATTCAATTTCATCGAAAACCGCATCAGCCCGATTGCCGGTAAATTATCGACCCAGCGTCATATTATGGCGATCCGCGACGGTTTTATTTCCGCCATGCCGTTCATGATCGTCGGCTCATTTTTACTGGTTTTCGCTTATCCGCCTTTTGCCGCCGACAGCAGTTGGGGAATAGCCCAATGGTGGCTGGGTGCGGCGGAAAAACATCAGGTCGCCATTCTTACCCCGTTTAATATGACGATGGGCATTATGTCGATCTATATTACCGCCGCCATCGCCTACAATCTGGCGCAGAGTTATAAGCTCGATCCCTTTATGGCGGCGATGCTGGCGCTGATGTCTTTTTTACTGGTCGCCGCGCCACAGACCGAGAAGGTGCTGCCGACCGCCGCGTTGGGCGGCGTGGGGATCTTCACCGCCATTTTGGTGGCGGTCTACACCACCGAGCTGATCCGTTTCCTTAAAGTGCGCAATATCGGCATTTCGTTGCCGGAGCAGGTGCCGGCCAAAATCAAGCAGTCGTTCGATCTGCTGATCCCGATCCTGGCGGTGGTGATCACGCTGTATCCGCTCAGCCTGCTGGTGCAACACCAGTTTGGCCTGCTGTTGCCGCAGGCGATCATGGCGCTGTTCCAGCCGCTGATTTCCGCCGCCGACTCGTTGCCGGCGATCCTGCTGGCGGTATTGATCGGCCATCTGCTGTGGTTTGCCGGCATTCACGGCGCGGTGATTGTCTCCGGCATGCTGCAGGCATTCTGGCTGACCAATCTGGGCATCAATCAGGATATGCTCGCGGCCGGCCAGCCGCTGCCGCACATCTTTATGGAAGCTTTCTGGACCTTCTTTATCGTGATTGGCGGCTCCGGCGCCACTTTTGGGTTGGTGCTGCTTTATCTGCGCAGCCGTTCGGCGCACCTGCGGTCGATCGGCAAGCTGAGCCTGGTGCCGAGCTGTTTCAATATCAACGAACCGGTGATCTTCGGCACGCCGATCGTGATGAATCCCACCTTCTTTATCCCGTTTATCACCGCGCCGATCGTCAATTCGATCATCGCGTATGCGGCGGTGAAACTGGATCTGATCGGCCGGGTGATCTCGGTGGTGCCCTGGACTGCACCGGCGCCGATTGGCGCAGCCTGGGCCACCGGCTGGGACTTCCGCGCAGCGCTGCTGGTACTGCTGCTGGCGGCGGTATCGGCGCTGATCTACTACCCGTTCTTCAAAGTTTATGAGCAGCAACTGCTGGATCAGGAAGTGAGTGACGCGGATCCGATTGAACAAACGCAAGGAGTGACCGAATGATCGACATGGAAACGGCGGTAATGGAGCTGATTATCAATGCCGGCGAGGCGCGCAGCTGCGCCATGCAGGCGCTGTATGCGGCGCGCAAGTACCAGTGGGATCAGGTGGATATTCTGCTGGCGGAATCGCAGCTGGCGGCGAAGCGCGCCCACGCGACCCAGACAGAGCTGATTGGTTTTGACGAGGGGGAAGGCAAACTGCCGGTCAACCTGATCATGGTACACGCGCAGGACCACATCATGAACGCCATGCTGGCGCGCGATCTGGTGGAAGAGCTGGTCAGAATTTATCGATTGCTGGAACAAAACGGAGTGCAAAACGCATGAGCGTATTTCCAATGGATTTCCTCTGGGGCGCGGCGACCGCGTCTTATCAGGTTGAGGGCGGCCATGATGCCGACGGCAAGGGCCTGTCCAACTGGGATCTGTTTTCCCATCTGCCCGGTACTACCTATCAGGGCACCAACGGCGACGTGGCGGTCGATCACTATCATCGCTTCCGGGAAGACGTGGCGCTGATGGCCGAACTGGGCATGCAAACCTATAGATTTTCGATCTCCTGGCCGCGGCTGTTGCCTCAGGGGCGGGGAGAGGTGAACGAAGCCGGGATCCGCTTCTACAGCGAACTTATCGACGAACTGCTGAAACACAATATCAAACCTATGATCACCCTTTATCACTGGGATCTGCCGCAGGCTTTGCAGGAACAGTTCGGCGGCTGGGAATCGCGTGAGATCGTCGACGCCTTCGATGAATACGCCCGCCTGTGCTATCAGCGCTTTGGCGACCGCGTCGAGCTGTGGTCAACCTTCAACGAAACCATCGTGTTTATCGGCATGGGTTACATTACCGGCGCACATCCGCCCAGGCTGACCGATCCGAAAAAGGGCATTCAGGCCTGCCACCACGTGTTTCTGGCCAATGCGCGGGCGGTAAAAAGCTTCCGCGAAATGGGGATCGACGGGCAGATCGGTTTCGTCAACGTGCTGCAACCTAACGATCCGATCAGCGATTCGCCGCAGGATCGGCGCGCCTGCGAGATTGCCGAAGGGATCTTCACCCACTGGCTGTACGATCCGGTGCTGAAGGGCGAATACCCGGCGGAGCTGCTGGCGATGGCGCAGCAGGCGTTTGGCGTGCCGTATTTCGCGCCGGGTGACGAAGAACTGCTCAAGCAGAACATCGTCGATTTTATCGGCCTGAATTACTACAAGCGCGAGATGGTGGCGCATAACGACGACGTGGACGGCTATGCCATCAACACCAGCGGCCAGAAGGGCAGCGGGCGTGAACTGGGCTTTAAGGGGCTGTTCAAACTGGTGCGCAACCCGAACGGCGTTTACACCGATTGGGACTGGGAGGTTTACCCGCAGGGGCTGACCGACGCCATTGGCCGCATCGTTAAACGCTACGGCAATATTCCCCTCTACATCACCGAGAACGGGCTGGGGGCCAAGGATCCGATTGTCGACGGCGAAGTGCGCGATCAACCGCGCATTGATTATCTGCGCGATCATATTCAGGCGATCGGCGCGGCGATCGAACAGGGGGCCGACGTGCGCGGCTATTACCCTTGGTCGTTTATCGATCTGCTTTCCTGGCTCAACGGCTATCAGAAGCAATACGGTTTCGTCTATGTCGATCATAATGACAATCTGGCGCGCAAGAAGAAGCAGAGCTTTGGCTGGTATCAGCGGGTGATCGCCACCAACGGCGAGCAGCTATAGCGGGGAAATAAAATGGCCCTCTCCTTGGGAGAGGGCCGGGCAACATTACAAAGAATCCGGATCCGGCCCCAGGCGATTGCCGATATCCAGTTTGGCTATCTCGCTCAGTTCGTCTTTATCCAGTTTAAAATCAAACACCTCGAAGTTTTCACGGATGCGCGATGGCGTGACCGATTTCGGGATCACGATCAGGCCGCTGTCCAGGTGCCAGCGCACCACGATCTGCGCCGGGGTCTTCTCGTATTTATCCGCCAGATGTTTGATCACCTGCTGGTCAAATACCCCTTCGCCACCCTGTGCCAGCGGGCTCCAGGACTCGGTGGCGATATGATGGGTGGCATTCCAGGCGCGCAGCTGACGCTGTTGCAGCAGCGGGTGCAGCTCGATCTGATTGATTACCGGCGCGATGCTGGTTTCATCCAGCAGACGTTGCAGATGCGGAATGTGGAAGTTGCACACGCCGATGCTCTTGATCAGCCCCTGTTCGCGCAGCTTGATCAGCCCGCGCCAGGCGTCGACGTATTGATCCTGCTGCGGTTTTGGCCAGTGGATCAGATACAGATCGACATAGTCCAGCTTGAGCTTTTCCAGGCTGGTTTCCAGCGCGGCCTGCGGATCGCCCTGATCGTCGTTCCACAGTTTGGTGGTAATGAACAATTGCTCGCGCGGTACCGAGGCCGATTGCAGCGCGGCGCCGACCCCTTCCTCGTTCTTGTAGATCGCAGCGGTATCAATCGAGCGATAACCAATTTCCAGCGCTTTGGTCACTGCATTGGTGGTCTCTGAAATACTCGCCTGCCAAACGCCGAGACCCAACTGCGGCATCAGATTACCATCGTGGAGTTTGATGATGGGTTGTTGCGTTGTCATGCGCGTCTCCTTGTGAACTGATTGCCCGGCACAGCATGCGCCGGAAAGCGGCTATAAATAAATTCTAGTTGGCAAACCGGGGTGGTGCTGAGTTTGCTAACCAAATTTCAGCGGTTGCGGCACGGTCTGGTACAGGTCATGTTTTTCTCCCATTAGATTAACGAGACGAGGTCATGCGATGCGATCGGCAGCGCAGATAAAGCGCTGAACTGCGCCCGGTGATCGGTCGGGCGCAGGGTGCAGAAACGGTAAACAGAAACTAAAGCCTAGCAGGAAATCGCCGGTTTGCGATTAACGCGCCGCTTCATAAATGCGTTGGCTGACTTCCAGGGTGATGTCCTGGTGTTCACCCAATGCGGTCATGCCGTGCTGATGCAGCTTGTCGAGCAGCGCCGGGATCGAGCTGCCGTCGAGCTGGTAATCCGCCATGCGGGTCGGCACGCCCATTTGCTCGAAGAAGGCGCGGGTGGCGGCGATGGCGCCGTCGATACGGCTGTCTTCGCTGCCATCGCGGAGATCCCAAACGCGTTCAGCGTATTGCAGCAGTTTTTCGCGTTTCTGCGCTTTTTTCTCGGTCAACAGGGCCGGCAGAACGATCGCCAGCGTCTGTGCGTGGTCCAGATCGTGCATCGCGGTCAGCTCGTGGCCCAGCATGTGGGTCGCCCAGTCCTGCGGCACGCCGGCGCCGATCAGGCCGTTCAACGCCATGGTGGCGCTCCACATCACGTTAGCGCGTACTCCGTAGTTTTCCGGCTCGGCCAGCGCGCGCGGGCCGTCTTCCAGCAGCGTCAACAGCAGGCCTTCGGCAAAACGGTCCTGCACTTTGGCGTTGACCGGGTAAGTCAGGTATTGCTCAAGGGTGTGCACAAAGGCATCTACCACGCCGTTGGCGATCTGGCGCGGCGGCAGCGAGTAGGTCACTACCGGATCCAACACCGCGAACAGCGGCTGCACGTGCGGCGAGAAGAAGTGTTGCTTGTCGCCGCTGCTTTTGCGGGTGATCACCGCACCGCTGTTGGATTCAGAACCGGTAGCCGGCAGCGTCAGCACGCAGCCCATTGGCACCGCACCGGTGATCTGGCTGCCGACGGTTTTCAGGATGTGCCACGGATCGCTGTCCGCCTGGTAATGCGCCGCTGCGGCAATGAACTTGGTGCCGTCAACCACGGAACCGCCACCGACCGCCAGCAGGAAATCGATGTTTTCCGCGCGTACCACTTCGACCGCTTTCATCAGCGTTTCGTAGGTTGGGTTAGGCTCGATGCCGGAGAACTCCTGCACGTTACGGCCGGCCAGCGCTGCATAAACCTGATCCAGCACACCGTTTTTCTTCACGCTGCCGCCACCGTAGGTGATCAGGATGCGTGCGTCCGCAGGGATCTGCTGTGCCAGGCCGGCAATTTGGTCCTGGCCGAACAGGATTTTGGTTGGGGTATGAAGGATAAAGTTTTGCATGGGGTCATTTCTCTTCTGCATGGGGAAAGCGCCGGCGGCGCAAAAATATCTGAGGCGTATTGTCAGTAACTTAGCCTCGCAGCACAATGCACATTCCTGTGCAAGTCTTGCCTATTCCTACAAAGCGTTGTAGAAAAATAGAGTTTTAAACTATTATTTATGCCGAATTGTTCTGAGTGTAAGAGGGTGTTTTAGTGACGGAAAACGATGAACTGCGCTGCCGCATGGCGCGCCAGGCCGCGCGCTTTGCCGAGGGTAACGGCTATACGCCGTCGCCGGTGCCGCGGGTCAAGATCCTGTACGTCGATCGCTACTGCCCGCGTCAACCGGTGATGTATGAACCTGGGGTGGTGATCGTTTTTCAGGGACACAAGGTCGGTTATTGCGGCAACAAGGTGTTCCAGTACGATCCGCGCAACTATCTGCTGATGTCGGTGCCGCTGCCGTTCGAGTGCGAAACCTTCGCCAGCCCGGAGCAGCCGTTGGTAGGGCTGGCGGTCAATATCGATACCCAGATGCTGCAGGATCTGTTGATCGACATCGGCGATGACGACTATCTGATGCAGCCGCGCCGGGAAAGCAGCGGGGTGAATCTGGCTGCGCTGTCGGAAGAGATGCTGTGCGCCACCGAGCGCCTGCTGGACGTGATGGCCAAACCGCTGGACGCCCGGGTGCTGGGGCCGCAGATCGTGCGTGAAATCCTCTATCACGTGCTGCGCGGTTCCTGTGGGGCATCGTTGCAGGAGCTGGTCAACCGCCATACGCATTTTAGCCAGATCGCCAAGGCGCTGCGGCGTATCGAGAACCAGTATGCGGAAAGCCTCAACGTGGAGCAGCTGGCGGGTGAGGTCAATATGAGCATCTCGGCGTTTCACCATAACTTCAAGGCGGTAACCAACACCTCGCCGCTGCAATATGTGAAATCCTATCGGCTGCACAAGGCGCGTTTATTGATGGTGCACGACGGCCTGAAGGCCAGCACCGCGGCGATCCGCGTCGGCTACGAGAGCGCCTCGCAGTTCAGCCGCGAATTCAAACGTTTCTTTGGCGTGACGCCGAGCGATGAAATTGCCCGGCTGCGCGACAGCCCACTCGGTTAACGTCGGCTGCCTGCCGCCGGGCAGCGCTTTACGGCGTCAGCACGATTTTGCCGAAGGCCCCACGGTCGAGATGATCGAGCGCCTGCGGCAGTTGATCGAAGCGGTAAACCCGGTCGATCACCGGCTGCAGCCCTAAGGTATCCACGGCGCGTACCAGATCTTCCAGCGCGCGGCGATGGCCGACGCCAATCCCTTGAATCACCGGCGACTTCATCAGCAGCGGGCCGGCAGGGGCAGAGACTTCGAAGCCTTCGAGGGCACCGATCACCGAGATGCGCCCGTGAACCGCCACGGCGCGGACCGAGTTGCCGAGATTGGGGCCGCCAACGGTGTCAACTATATGGTCGATACCCTGGTCTTGCGTCAGTTCATACACGGCGTCCACCCAGTCGCCGTTCAGACGGTTAATGCCGTGATCGGCACCCAGCGCTTTGGCGCGCGCCAGTTTTTCATCGCTGGCTGAGGTGACGTACACCTCCGCGCCGTGCGCCTTGGCTATCTGTAGCGCGAACAGCGCCACGCCGCCGGTGCCTTGCACCAACACCGATTCGCCGGCGTGCAGGCGGCCTTGTTCCACCAGAGCGAACCATGCGGTCAGCCCGGCGCACGGCAGGGTGCTGGCCTGTACGTCGTCCAGCGAGGCGGGTGCTGCGGCCAGCCAGTCTTCGTGCAGCACCACGTATTGCGCCAGCATGCCCTGATAGAAACCGCCAAGGGCGCGGTAGGGCGGTGTACGCGCGTCGCCGTGCGGCTTCTGTCGACCGTCGATCCAGCCTGGGCTGAAGGTGGAGATCACCCGATCGCCGGGTTGGAAGCGGCTGACGCCGGCGCCGATGGCATCCACTTCGCCGGCCATGTCGGAGGCGGGGGTAAAGGGTTGCGGCAGCGTCATCCCCATACCGGTTTCAATCACCATCTTGTCGCGGTAGTTGAGCGCCACCGCTTTCACTTTCACCCTGATCTCGTGCGGCCCCGGCTGCGGGATGGCGCTTTCGGTCAGTTGCAGGTGTTCACGCCCCAGGGCGGCCATTGTCCAGCGTTGCATTGTGTCAGTCATGATTCACTCCAAAGTCGGCAATAAGTAGACCTGTCGATATTATCGTTGATTGATATTCGCCAGTGGCGATAAGATTTCCTTTGATTGTTTCCTTAAGAGATACAAACCATGACCGATCGGTTGAACGGCATTTCGGTATTTGTCACCGCAGTGGGGGCGGGGAGCTTTGCGCTGGCCGCCAACCGGCTGCATCTTTCGCGCTCGGCGGTGGGGAAGACCATCGCCAGACTGGAACAGCGGCTAAGCGTGCGCCTGTTCCACCGCACGACCCGCAGCCTGAGCCTGACCGACGACGGGGCGCTGTTCTACGAACGCTGTCTGCGGGCGCTGGAGGAGATCCGCACGGCGGAAACGCTGCTGGAGTCGGGCAAACGAGAAGTCAGCGGCAGGCTAAGGGTAACGATGCCGGTGCTGTTTGGCCGCATCTGCATCGCGCCGCTGCTGACCGAACTGGCGCGCGAACACCCTGGGCTGGAGCTGGAGCTGTCGTTTAACGATCGCGTCGTGGATTTGATTGAGGACGGTTTTGATCTGGCAATCCGCAACGGCGAGTTGGGCAACAGCAGCGGGCTGGTGGCACGGCGACTCGGTAACCATCGCATGGCGCTTTGCGCCGCGCCGGCTTACTTGCAGCGCCGCGGCGAACCGCAGAACATTGAACAACTGGCGCAGCACGACGCGGTGGCTTATGTGCGTGCCGGCGTGGTGCGTAACTGGTTGATCCCCGAAGCGGACGGCGTGACGCGGGAGATGATGCCGGGCACCCGTCTGCAGATGGATGATCTGCAGGCGATAGCGGATGCGGCGGTTGCCGGGTTCGGCATTGCCTGGCTGCCGTGTTGGCTGGTGCGCGGGCAACTGATTAAAGGTGAACTGGTGCGGGTTATGCGGGATAGGCCAGGGCTGTTTTTCGACGCTCATGCGGTGTGGCCGCAGACGCCGCATCTGCCGTTGAAGGTGCGGCTGGCGGTGGATCGGTTGGCGAGCAAGTTGCCCGCCAATATGGAATTGATCGAAGCGAAGCCTGTCGGCTAGGCGGAAGCGCGTTTTTTGCGCCAGATAACCAGCATGGCGCCCAGTAAGCCCACCAACAGCAGCAGCAGCGGCAAGAGCATCAGCCCGGTCATCACCTGGCTTTCGTAGCGTTTCACCAGCGGGATCTGGCTGAAAGCGTAGCCGAGGCTGACCAGAGTGCCGACCCAAACTGCCGCGCTTAACCAGTTAAACAGATGAAAACGCGTGCTGTTCAGCCCTGAGATGCCGGCTATGGTCGGCAGCAGGGTGCGAACGAAGCCGAGGAAGCGGCCGATCATCAGGGCCATCAGGCCGTGACGGTTAAACAGGTTGTGCGCGCGTTGGTGATACTGGGCGGGCAGTTGCAGCAGCCAGCCTTTCACCAGACTGGTATGCCCCAACCAGCGGCCCTGCAAGTAGCTGAGCCAGCAGCCGAGGCTGGCGGCGAGGGTCAGAATAATCAGCGTGGGGACAAAAGCCATCACGCCTTTGGCGATCAATGCACCGGATAACAGCAGCAGGCTGTCGCCGGGCAGGAAGGAGGCCGGCAGTAATCCATTTTCAAGGAACAAAGTGGTGAAAAGCACGGCATAAACCACCCAAATTACGCTTGGGTCGGCAAGGGCAATGAAGTCCTGCTGCCAAAGCGCATGAACAATCTCTCGTAATACATCCATTTTAAGTCCTGTTGCATGCCGGTTGCGCTCGGGGCCCCCTTCTCCAGGAGGCGGTGTTGACCGTATCTGACCATTACTCGCGTAGTGTACTGCTAATAGCTTAAGCACACATTAAACGAAGCAGATTGACATCCTCCCCGCCCTGAAGGACGGGGATCCCTACAGCGTTCAGACCCTAGCCTGACTCGCCTCGGCGGGTTCCTGCTTCAACGGGCGGCCTGACTGCACCCTCCCTCCACAGGCAAGTACGGCATGTCCTGCCGCTAAAATGTTACGTGCGCCATTTACATCGGCATTCTCGGTGTAGCCGCATATTTGGCATTCAAACTTACTTTGAGATAGGCGGTTCTCTTTTGCTGTATGACCGCAGCAGGCGCACCGCTGGCTGGTATAGGCGGGAGGAACTGCCAGCACCTGGCCGCCTCGCCAGAGCTGCTTGTACTCAAGCTGGCGACGCATTTCATACCAGCCCTGATCCAGTATCGAACGATTTAGACCTGATTTGGCTCTCACCTTTCGCCCGTGTTGATCTGACGTGCCTTTTGCCGATTTCGACATGTTACCGACCGTCAAGTCCTCAATGACGATCATCGCGTGGTTTTTGCTGATTTCACTGGTGACTTTGTGAAGGTAGTCGCGCCGGATATTGGCAATGTGCGAGTGCAGATGCTGGATTTTCCGCTTCTGTTTCTGCCAGTTTGAGCTGAACTTGACTTTGCGGCTTAACTGCCGCTGGAGTGTTGCCAGCTTGCACTGGTTTGCTTTGAAGCTGTTGACGGGCGGGTATACCGTGCCATCTGAAAGCGTGGCGAGTTTCGTGACTCCGGCATCCAGACCGACCATTGAAGCCGCGTTGTGAGCGGGTTCTGGAACGTCGTATTCTGTCTGAATGCTGACGTACCATTTGCCGCATGACTGGCTGACCGTCACGTTTTTTACTACACCAATGATTTCACGGCTGTTGCGGTAACGTATCCACCCCAGCTTAGGCAGCGATATCCGACTGTTGACGTGATCGAGCTTCACCCCTTGCGGGTAGCGGAATGCATCGTTTTGCCCGCGTTTTTTGAAGCGCGGGAATGCGGCGCGCTTCTGGAAGAAATTCTTGTAGCCGCGCTCCAAATCCTTCAGTGACTGCTGCAATGGCTGAGATGGGGCCTCTTTGAGCCATTGTGTTTCAGGATTTGCTTTCCACTCAATGAGCCATGAAGCCATTTTTGTATAGGGAAGATACTTATTCCCCGCCTCGTGGTTCTCATTCTGAAGTGCCAAAGCACGGTTAAAAACGAATCGACAAGCCCCAGCGAAGCGCCGCATTTCGCGCTCCTGCTGACCCTTTGGTCTTAACGGGAATTTAAAGGCTTGAAGTCGTTTCATGACTATTATTGTACTTTGGTCTATGACAAAAGAAACCGATATTCGCCGCGGAAGACACTGCGTTTTTCTGATGCATATTCACTTGGTATTCGTTGCCAAATATCGACGAAAAGTATTTGATCAGGACGCCATCGAGAAGCTACGCAGTTACTTTGCCAGTGTATGTGCTGATTTTGACGTTGAGCTGGTCGAAATGGACGGCGAACACGATCACCTGCATCGGTTGATCAACTACCCGCCAAAATTGGCAGTTTCCAACCTGGTCAACAGTCTTAAAGGGGTATCCAGCAGATTACTGCGCCGAGATAGGCCCGATATAGCTCAACGCTATTACTACAAAGGCGTTCTGTTGACACCGAGTTATTTTGCAAGCAGTTGCGGTGGTGCGTCGATATCGATCATCCGGCAATACATTGAGCAGCAGCAAACACCAAGTTAGTCGGAAAACTGCGCCTTATATCCCCGCCCTGAAGGACGGGTTTTTACGGCGCACCTGATAAAATTGGCAGCGCAACGGGCTGCGGATCAGCGTGCGTTGGCGATACGCTCAAACCCTTTTGCGAGGTCGGCGATCAGATCCTGCACGTTTTCCAGGCCGATATGGAGGCGTATCAGCGTGCCGGAGAAATCAACGCCGCCCGCCGGACGGATCGCCTCCAGCTCTTCCGGTTGGTTAGCCAGGATCAGCGACTCATAGCCACCCCAGGAATAGGCCATGCTGAAATGGCTGAAGTTATCCAGATAGTCGGCCAGTTGTTTGTCGCTAAGCCGCTGTTTCAGCACGAAAGAGAACAGGCCGTTGCAGCCGCTGAAATCGCGGCGGTAGAATTCATGGCCTTTGCAGCCGGGCAGCGCGGGGTGATTGACCACCTCTACCTCCGGTCGTTCCGCCAGCCAGTTGGCGACTTCGATACTGCTTTGCTCGTGCTGCTTCAGGCGTATGCCCAGCGTACGCAGGCCGCGGCTTGCCATATAGGCGGTATCGGCGTCCACCATCTGGCCCATCAGGTAAGAATATTCGCGCAGTTGGTCCCAACAGCGTTCGTTGGCCACGGCGGTCCCGAGCATGTAATCGGAGTGGCCGATGATGTATTTGGTGCCGGCCTGAATCGAAATATCGATATCAAAATCCAGCGCCTTGAACAGCACGCCGGCCGCCCAGGTGTTGTCGATCATGATCACCATTTCCGGCGCTACGGCGCGGATGGCCTGCACCATCGCCGGGATATCCTGAATTTCCATGGTGATGGAACCGGGGGATTCAAGAAACACCACGCGGGTATTGGGCTGAATCAGCCCGGCGATATCGGCGCCGATCAGCGGGTCGAAATAGGTGGTCGTCACGTTCATGCGGCTAAGAATGTGGCTGCAAAAATCCTGCGTCGGCTCATAGACCGAACCGGTCATCAGCACGTGGTCGCCGGCGCCGACAAAAGACAAAATGGCGTTGGATACCGCCGCCGCGCCGCACGGATAAAGCACGCAGCCTGCGCCGCCTTCCAGCTCGACCATCGCATCCTGAAACGCGAAGTGGGTCAGGGTGCCGCGGCGGCCATAAAACAGTTCGCCGTGGGCGCGTTGGGCTGTGGCGTGTTTCTTGGCCGCAACGGAGTCAAATACCAGTGAGGAAGCGCGCTGGGTGACGGGATTGACGGAGCCCAGGGTATAGCGTTTGCTGCGCCCGGCGGCGATCAGCGTGGTTTCGATATTTTTTGACGTCATAGGAATGGGCTCACTTTTACTGGCTTCTCACTGGCGTTTTTGCGATAGCCCTTAGGTTAACATGACATATAATAGCCATCCAGACGTTTTAACTTCCAGATATAGAAACGGCCATAATCCTCTGTCGGAGAGCGTTCTGGCACGCCATCATTCTGCATGACGGCGTTTAACTCGCACGCATATCGGCAAACGGACAACCCACAGGCAAAAATACTGTCGGCGCGCGTTTGTTGCATCTCTGTGGGCGAAAAGTAACGAAAAACCCTTTAAAAGGGGAGTAAAGGGCCTAACCGGCAGCGAATGGGCGAATGCTGCGGCTCCGACGCCGCGAGATCTGAAATATTGCCGATTATTTGGTAAATAATAATGAGAACTACTATCAATCCCTGATTGGTTTGATATGATCGCACGCTGAATTATTCCTCAATTTTGATCGGTAACGGGTGGAGGCACAGCGTGAAAACGGCTGGCAAGCATTTAAATCAAGGATCGTTCGGCCAAGGCCGGGCGCAATGGGGCAAGGCGTTAGGCCGTGGTCTGATCGCTTCGATGGTATTGGTGATTGGGCTGGCCGGCAGCGCACAGGCTGCACCGGCGGCCAACCCCGCCGTGACCGAGAGCGTTGCTCCGGCCGCCGCACCTGCTGCTGCAGCACCTGAAAGCCTGACCCCGCTCAATCCGGCGCCGACCCTTCAGCCACCGGAAACCCGCGGCATGGATCTGTCCGTTTGGGGCATGTACCAGCACGCGGACATCGTCGTGAAGATAGTGATGATCGGTCTGGTGCTGGCGTCTATCGTCACCTGGACCATTTTGTTCTCCAAAGGCAGCGAACTGTTCCGCGCCAAGCGCCGTCTGCGCCGCGAGCAGCTGGCGCTGGCCAATGTGCGTACGCTGGATGAAGCCAGCGAGCTGGCGCAGCATTTCTCCGAAGAAAGCATCAGCGTGGTGTTGCTGAACGACGCGCAAAACGAGCTGGAACTGTCGGCGGAGTCCAACGACAACAACGGCATCAAAGAACGTACCGGTTTCCGCCTTGAGCGCCGCGTAGCGGGCTACAGCCGAAACATGGGGCGTGGCAACGGCTTCCTGGCGACCATTGGCGCTATCTCGCCGTTCGTCGGTCTGTTCGGTACCGTTTGGGGCATCATGAACAGCTTTATCGGCATCGCCCACTCGCAAACCACCAACCTGGCCGTCGTCGCGCCCGGCATTGCGGAAGCGCTGCTGGCGACCGCATTGGGGTTGGTCGCCGCGATCCCTGCGGTGGTGATTTATAACGTCTTTGCCCGTGTCATCAGCGGCCATCGTGCCCAGGTTGGCGACGTGGCGGCGCAGGTGCTGTTGCTGTTGGGCCGCGATCTGGATCTGGCCGCGACGGCAGAGGCCAAACGCTCACAGCATTCACACCAACTGCGGGTGGGGTGAGTTATGGCGATGCGCTTAAATGAAGATCTGGACGACAGCGGCGAACTGCATGAAATCAACGTGACGCCGTTTATCGACGTCATGCTGGTGCTGTTGATCATCTTTATGGTGGCCGCGCCGCTGGCAACGGTAGATATCCGCGTCGATCTCCCCGCTTCTTCAGCCAAACCGCAGCCGCGCCCGGAAAAACCGGTGTTCCTGTCGGTGAAAGCGGATAAGCAACTGTACGTGGGTGAGCAAGCGGTCAGCGCCGATCAACTGACGGCGGTGCTGGATCAGCGCACTCAGGCGAACAAAGAGACCACCATCTTCTTCCAGGCCGACAAGACCGTGGACTACGAAACGCTGATGAGCGTGATGGATACCTTGCGTAAAGCCGGCTACCTGAAAGTGGGGCTGGTGGGGATGGAAGGCGCCGCGAAGTAGCGGGCCGGATATCGCTAACGATGAGAAGGGCGCCTCGGCGCCCTTTTTACTGCCTGAAATTTGAACATTAACTTGACGTGTAATGGGTAAAAAAATACTAATAGATAGTAACTAACACTATTTTCCGGAGTCGGTTATGCCAACCAGCATTGCTTTAAGCCCTCATTTTGAAAAGTTCGTTCATGAGCAAATTGACAGCGGGCGTTACGGCAACGTCAGTGAAGTGATACGGGCGGGTCTGCGCCTCCTCGAAGAGCATGAGCGGGCGATGAAAATTGAAGAGCTGCGAGTGGCTATTGCACAGGGAATAGAAAGTGGTGAGGGAGTTCCGGCGGAGGAGGCATTTGCGCGCTTGCGGACTAAATACCAACGGATGGTGAATAACGAAAGTGACTAATGGGGTTAACACTATCGCCGGCGGCGATAAGGGATATTGAAAACATTGGTGACTATATCGCCCAAGATAACCCGGCCCGTGCGCTGAGTTTTATTTCTGAGCTATACAACCAATGCCAGCGTATTGGCGAGTCACCGGAAGTCTATCAAAAGCGCCCTGAACTCGGTCGAGATGTCAGGATCAGCACCTATGGTAAATATCTTATTGTTTTCACCGCGATACAGCGCAATGTCAGGATCGAGCGAATACTCCACGGTGCGAGGAATATTTTGCGTTTGCTGGCTTATCGTTAGAACGTTAAGAGCTGGCTTATCTGCTCAGCCCTAACGTTCAGCGCCATTCAGCCGCGAGCATGCGCTGCGGCGCGGGCGATCTGCTCATCGGTAGGGCGCACGCCGGTATAGAGTACGAACTGCTCCAGCGCCTGCAATGCAATCACTTCCGCACCGGTGATCACCCGTTTGCCTTGCTTGCGCGCGTTGCGAATCAGCGGGGTTTCCGCTGGCAGTGCCACCACGTCGAAGACGATTTTCGCCGCTTCGAGGGTTGCCGGGGTAAAGGCCAGCTGTTCCGCCTCCGCGCCGCCGGCCATACCTATGGGGGTCACGTTGATCAGCATATCCGCGGTTAACTCCCCGACTTCCGCCAGCCACTGATAACCGTAAGCGCTAGCCAGCGCCTGGCCTGCCGCCGGGTTGCGGGCGATGATGTGTCCCCGTTTGAAACCGGCGTCGCGCAGGGCGGCGATCACTGCCTTTGCCATGCCACCGCTGCCGCGCAGGGCGAAAGTGGTGTCCGCCGGGATCTGATGCTGTGCCAGCAGTTTGGCGATGGCGATATAGTCGGTGTTATAGGCCCGCAGGAAGCCGCCGTCATTGACGATGGTATTGACCGATTCAATCGCCGTGGCGGAAGCGTCCAACTCATCGAGGAAGGGAATGCAGCTCTCTTTGAACGGCATGGAGACCGCGCAACCGCGAATACCCAGAGCGCGCACGCCGCCCACCGCCGCCTGAATATCCTGGGTGGTGAATGCCTTATAGATAAAGTTCAGATCCAGCTCCTGGTACAGATAGTTATGGAAGCGGGTGCCGAAGTTGCCAGGGCGGCCGGCCAGCGACATGCACAGCTGGGTATCTTTGTTAATCTCACGACTCATGATGGGCTCCTTAATCGGGAAAACCTGAATTTAGGGCTGGCCGAGCAGTGCCTTCGAACCTGGGTGGCGCCAGTGGATACTGCCCGGCAGATATAATGAATTCTGCGCCAACGGCTGCTCGTCGATAAGCCGGCTGACCATATCGAAACTGTGCTGGGCCAGGGCGCGGCAATCCTGGGCTACGGTGTCGATTTTCAGCGTCAGGCCATCGAACAGGTAGTGGTCGTCGAAACTGCAAAGGTGCAGGTCGCTTTCCATTAACTGATGCTGATTCAGATAGCGCAGCACCCCTTCCAGCAGGCCGCAGGCGGCGGTAAACAGCGCTTTCGGCGGTCGGCCAAGTTGTGCGCAAAGCTGAGCGAACATCTCGTAGCCGGAGCTGGGGTGGTAATTGCCGTTGATGATCCATTCCGGTTTACAGGTCACCCCGGCGCGTTCGAGGCCGAGCTGAAAACCGGCCAAGCGATCGCGCGTCGGCGAGATGCGCGGCTGGCCACCGAGGAAATAAAATTCGTCCGGATGCTGGCGCGCGACGTTTTCCACCAGCGTGGCGGTCGAGGTCAGTGAGTCTGTCATCACCAGCGGCAACGCGGAGCCGGTGATCAGGCGGTCCATCTGCACCACCGGCAGGCCGGCGTTAATCTTTTGGTATTCCACATCGCTGAGCTGGCTGGAGGCGACAATCAGGCCGTCGACCTGGCGTTGCACCAGGCTGTTCACCGCCATCATTTCCTGCGCCGGGTTTTCATCGGAGCAGGCGATCAGCAACTGCAAACCGGCCTCGCGGCACAGGGTTTCCAGCTCGCGTGAAATCACGGCAAAACCGTAGTTGGTCATTTCCGGCACGACCAGCCCCAGAGTATGGCTGCGGGAAGAGCGCAGCGAACGTGCATGGAAGCTAGGCTGATAGTGGTGCTCGCCGGCCAGCGCCAGAATGCGGTCACGGGTGTCGTCGGACACCCGGTATTCTTTGCTGCGTCCGTTAAGCACCAGGCTGGCGGTCGATTTCGACACGCCGGCCAGCGCGGCAATATCACTGATGGTTATGCGTTTGTTTTTTTTCACTGACGGCATCTGAGTTCAACGGGAGATGCGTCATTCTAGCATGCATGGCGTCAGCGGCCAGTGCTCCAGTGCAAGCTGCGCCTCTCCGCTCAAACGCAGGTGCGGCTGCGGGCCAGGGAAGTAGCGTGAGCTCATGACCCCTTCGCCGTGGTTGATAAAAATCTCCACGCTGGAGCTGTCGAACAGCATTTGCAGATGGGTGACCTCACCGCGCCAGTAACGGTGTTCAGGCTGCCCGTTGCGCAGGTTGTTGCGCGTCAGGCGCAGCAAGGCGCCGTCCCAACTCAGCGTCATCGCATCGCCAAAGTCGGCGCTGAATACGCCGTTGGGCGTCAGCATCACTTCGGCGCTGTCGACCGGCCAGCCCGGCGCGTTATCCGCGATTCCCTGCCATTGGCTGCCCTTGCCGCGCAACCGTTGCAACTCACGGGCCGGCTGTTGGTAAAGCTTGCCGTTCTGCAAAGAAAGCTCGCGCGGGCAGGTCATGGTATGGATCCAGCCGTATTGCAACGTCGGGTGACAGGCTTCGTCCTGCTCCGGTACGCCCATCCAGCCGACCAGCAGACGGCGGCCGTCTTCGGCCAGCGTGGTTTGCGGCGCATAGAATTCGAACCCGGCGTCCAGCTCGTGGAATTCGCCATGTTCAAAGGTCGCCTGCCGATAATCCAGCTTGCCGGTCAGATAGCCCGCCTGGTAAACGTTGAGATAACGTTCGTCCTGCGCCGCCAGCCCTTGCGGGCAACAAATCAACACCTCGGCATCCGCCAGCGTGAACAGGTCCGGGCATTCCCACATATAGCCGAAATCGCCCATGCCGTTCAGCTGCGATCCGGCAATCTCCCCCAACAGCTGCCAACTGCGCAGATCGGCGGAGCGCAGCAACAGCACCTTGCCGCGATCCTGCAGGTCACGGGCACCGAGCACCATGTACCAGCTGTCTTGATGGCGCCAAACCTTGGGATCGCGCACGTGGCCGCTGTAGCCTTCCGGCAGCGGCAGCGGCAGCACCGGGCCGAGCTTGTCATACCCGCCCTGCGCATTTTCCAGCGCCAGGCACTGGTACGCGGTGCGAGAACCGTCGGGGTATTTTACGTTGCCGGTATACGCCAGCATGATTTTGCCGTCTGCCACCACCGCCGAGCCTGAGTAACAGCCGTGGCTGTCGTAACAAGCGCCGGGCACCAGCGCCACCGGCTGATGCTGCCAGTTGAGCAGATCCGTCGATTGCCAATGGCCCCAGCATTTGTTGCGGTGATCGCAGCCCAGCGGGTTCCACTGATAGAACAGATGATAAACCCCATTATGCTGAATAAACCCGTTGGGGTCGTTCAGCAGGCCGACGCTGGGGGCCAGATGCCATACCGGGCGATGAGGATCGCGCAGCGCCAGCGGCATACCCGTCATCAGCGCCTGAACGGCCTGTTTCATCAAATTCAGTTCTTCCATCATTCACTGTCCGTTTTGTATTTCAGCAGCAGCGAGAGCGTAAAGGCGCTGCCGAAGGCGATAACCAGACCAATGATATAGCTCAGCAGCGAGCTGGCCTGCACGATCGCCAACCCAGGGATCGCCGTCAGCCCGACGGCGTTCATGCCGACGTGGTTGGCCACCACCCAGGCGCCGCCGAGCGCACCGCCTGCCAGCGCCGCCAGGAAGGGCTTCACAAAGCGCAGGTTGATGCCGAACAGCGCCGCCTCGGTAATGCCGAGCATGGCGGAAAATGCCGAAGGCACCGCAATGGCTTTAATCTTGGCGTCGCGGGTTTTGAAATACACCGCCAGGCAAGCGCCGCCTTGGGCGATATTGGCCATCGACCAGATCGGCAGCAGGAAGTTAACGCCGATTTTCGGGTTGCCAAGCAGCCCGGCCTCTACGGCGTGGAAGCTGTGGTGAATGCCGGTGATGACGATGGCGGAATACAGGCCGCCGAACAGGAATCCGGCGAACCAACCGGCGTGGGCAATCAGCGTGCTGAGCACGAAGGAGATGCCGTCACCCAGCGCGCGCCCGGCGGGGCCGATAAACAGCATGGCGACGAAGCCGGAGATGACCACCGTCAGGAATGGCGTCAGGATCAGGTCCAGCGCGTTGGGGATCACTCTGCGCAGCTGTTTTTCCAGCACGCTCATAAACCACACCGTCAGCAGCACCGGGAACACGGTACCCTGATAGCCGATCATGGCGATCTCGAGTCCGAAGAAATTCATGGTGTGGAAACCGCCGGCGACGCCCCAGGCGTTGGTCAGCGCCGGGTGGGTCAGAATGCCGCCCAGCGTGGCGCCCAGATAAGGGTTACCGCCGAATTCGCGTGCGGCGGTGAAGCCGATCAGGATCGGCAAGATGATAAACGCCGCCGAGCTGAACATGTCCAGCATCACGAACAGCGCGCTGTTGGCGTCGGCCCAGCCGTAGGTTTTCACCATGCCGAGCAGGCCCATCAGCAAACCGGAGGCGACGATAGCCGGAATGATCGGCACAAAGATGTTCGACAGCAGGCGGGCGATACGTTGCAGCGGGTTGAGTTTTTTCGCCGCGATGTCGGCGGCTTCAGACTTGCTGGATTCGCTGACGCCCGCCGCCTTGATAAATTCCGCATGCACCTTGTTGACCAGCCCGGTGCCGAAAATCACCTGGATCTGCCCGGCGTTGCTGAAACAGCCCTTCACCCCGTCAAGTTTGCCGATTGCAGCTTTATCCACCTTGCTGTCATCCACCAGCACCAGCCGCAGACGGGTGGCGCAGTGGGCGGCGCTGGCGATGTTCTCTTTGCCGCCGAGCAGCGGCAAAAGCGCGTTAGCGGTTGCGGTAATGTCCATGTTTTCTCCCTTAATAAATCAAAACACCGCCGCGGCTTTCCGCGGCGGAAATTCGTTGCCAGCCTGCGTCAGAAGAAGTACTTGAATCTGGCGCGCACGCCGTAGCGCTGATCGTTATTGGCGTTGGCTATTTTGTTATCGGCGTTGGCTTCAAGCATCGAGACGTAGGCCCCGAGGTACAAATTGAAGTTCTTCATATTCATGATATTAGGTATCTGATACGAAGTATGGATGGTGTGAATGTCATACTTGCCCGGTTCACTGAGCGGGTTATTGATGTCGGCCGCCATGCCGGCAGTATTAAACTCTTTGATGTCGTTGTGGGCGTAGATATATCCCACTTCGAAACGACGCCACAGCACGTTGATGCCGGCGGTTAAGTCTTTTTCGCCCGACGCGTCCAGATAGGCGGTACTCAGGTTGGCGACCACACCGTTGTCCGGATTGGCGGCGGTGTTGTTCCAGGTCATGGTCATGCCATAGCCGTTACGTTTGGACTGGTCGACGAATTTTCCCTGATTGTCCTGATAACCATAGGCATTGTTGACCACGTTGCTTTCCATCGCCACCGCCGCGCTGAACTGGTCTTTCTTCCAGGCGAGCACCGGCCGCAGATAGGCGACGTTTTTCTTATTATCCAGGCTGTTGCCGTGGTAGGCCTTGTCCTGGAACAGTGAGGAACCGTCTTCCACCAGCGTATTGAGCTCGAAGTAGAAGTCGCCGGCGTATTTGCTCAGCATCAGGTTGCCGCCGCTGCTGCTGCGGCCGCGGCCTTCTTTCATCATGTAGATATAGCCGAAGCCATCGGCATACAGATCGTTGGCGGTATTGCCGGAATACTGGATGAAGGTGTCCTGATTGAGCGGGAACATATCGTAGGCTTCAAAGCGCCCGATTTTGGTCTGCCAGTTCTTTTCGTTGCCGAAGAAGAAGGCGGCATCATCAAGGTTCATTTTACCGGTCATGTCGGCCAGCGGTTGTACGCTGAAACCGGAGAAGTTGCCGTCCTGGTTGCGACGGTAACCGTCCACGCCGACCAGAATGCGGCCATTGATATCCCAACGCTCTTTGTTGCCGGGTTTCCAGTCCTTGTTGTTGCTGGTTTTCAACGAGGTGAGCTGGCCGCTGCGGCTGGCACCGTCGAGGTTGAACTCGACGTCGCCATACAGTTTCAGATCGTTAAACCCGTTCAACTTCAGGCTGGAAGTCGGCGCAGCCTTGGTTTCCAGCGTTGCGGTACGCTGCGCAACCTGTACGGTTTGCCGCTCGGTGTTGGCGGTGCGTTGTTCCAACTGTTGTGCGTGACGTTCTGCTGCCGTGGCGCGTGTTTCGGCCTGGGTGGCACGTTGTTCAGCCTGTTGCAGCCGTTGTTCCAGCGCATTCAGGCGTGCTTCGATGCTGCTGTCGGCGCCAGCCGCCGCTGCAGAGGTGGAAATGAGGAGCCCTGTAGTTACAGCCAAATAGCTAAGTTTTTTCATGGTTCTCTATCATCCGGGTAAGTTGTTTTTGTTTTGTGCTAAATTGCTAAACCGGTTTTTCATGGGGAAAGATAGAGAGTTGAAAGGCGGCTGGCAACCAAGTTTGCTAACCCGATTCAGCTATTGTGATCGAGTGCGCAAATTCGGCCCGGCAGCGGAAAAACGGTGAGCCTGGCCCACCGTGATGAGATTAGCGTTGGAGGAAAGTCTGCAACTCGTCGGCGGTGGGTAACGCAGTCATGGCGCCTTTGGCGGTGGTGGCCAACGCACCGCAGGCTTGGGCCTGGGCGATCACCTCTGGCCACTGTTCATCCTCCGGCAGCGCGCCGAGTTGCGCCAGCGCAGCCAGCAGACCGGCGACAAAAGCGTCGCCTGCGCCGGTGGTGTCGATCGGGACGATCAAGGGGGCGCGGAAATGGCGGATCCGTTTGCCGTCATGCACGCATACGCCATCGCCGCCCAGCGTCACCAGCAGCAAACGCAGCGGATAACGCTGCATCATCCAGTCGATGGCGCTCTCCAGCTCACCGATATTGCTGATAAAACTCAATTCTTCCTGTGAGATTTTGACTACGTGCGCCAGCAGCAGCGCCTTTTGCAGGCAGGGGCGCAGCGCTTCCGGTTGGCGCCAGACATCTTCACGAATATTAGGATCAAAACTCACCCAGCCACCGGCCGCCCTGATGTTCTCCATCGCGGTGAAGGTGGTGCTGCGGCTGGGTTCTTGCGACAGGGCGATAGAGCAAACGTGCAACCACTCATCCGCTTTGAACTCCGGCAGATCTTCAGGTTGCAGGAACAGATCGGCGCTGGGGGTGACCATGAAAGTGAAGGTGCGTTCGCCGAGCAGATCGAGATCTACCACCACGGTGGAGGTGTGATGCTTGTCATCCTGCGTCATGTGGCGGATATCCACTTGCTCTTCGCTCAGCACCTGCTGCAAGAACGCGCCGAAACCATCTTTGCCGACCCGGCCGATAAAGGCGCTATCGCCGCCCAGACGGGCGATGCCGACCGCTACGTTGGCAGGCGCGCCGCCGGGGCATTTGAGATAACTGTTTGAATTTTCAGGAACCAGATCGACTACAGCGTCACCCAGCACCCATACGCGATTTCCCATGATCAACCTCTGTTTTAACCTGTGTCAGATGGCGAGCTAAAATAGAAGAACCGGTTTAGCAATGCAATGAAAGAATCCGCAAAGGCCCTAAATCCGGGCGCCGGAAGAAAGGATAGAGGGCCGGTTACCCTCTCCTGGAATAAGGGGGGCAGGTTAATAACGCCGTCCTGTGAGCCTTAAGTTACGGTCAGCAAGGCTACAGCTAGAAATAGGATGAATATAATTAAAAAGTGGAGGCGGGATTAATAATAATATCATTCAGTACGGTGATTAATTCATGATTAAATGCGCTTTAAATAGGAAATGTCTTAAATTTTGGCAGTGTTTGGCAATAATTAGTTATGATGAATAATTGCATTATTGGAATGCGATTATTCCTAACTCTTTTGGGTTGATATTTTGGATGTATTATTATTCTTTAATATAAACAGTGAGTTGCATTGTCACTGCATGGAGTGGTAGGGCAAGGGAACTAACCTCTCGGATTATTCATATCACGTATTTGTTATCCGGCGCTCATTATTGGCCAAAATAGGGTTGATCCCGCGCTATTCGCGCGCATAATGTTCGCGTTTACTTACAATTCTTATCTTTTATTTGTCCTTCGACAGGGAAAAAGTCATGCGCGTCTCTGCTTATTCTTCGCTCAGCCTTGCTGTGCGCAAGGGCTGTATTCCATTTGGCTCCGTTGTTTTGCCGCTGTTTATATTCAATCAACCGGTTCTGGCGGCAGCGCCAAATGGCGATCAGCTGATCATACAGCAGCAGCGGCAAAAAGCGCTGGAGCAGCAGCTAACCCCTCCGACGCCGGATGTGCGGCTGTCGCCACCTTCATCCGGTTTTGGCCGCATTGCTTTCCCGCAGGAAACTCCCTGCTTCCCTATCGAACAGGTCATTTTGACCGGCCAGGACAAACTCCCGCATTGGTTGCCGTTGCAGCGCATTGCCAACCAGGCGCAGGACCAGTGCCTGGGCGGGCAGGGCATCAACCTGTTGATGAGTACCCTGCAAAACCGGCTGGTGGATAGCGGCTATATCACCACGCGGGTGCTGGCGCCGACGCAGGATCTGAAAAGCGGCAAGCTGCGGCTGGTGGTGGTGCCCGGCTATGTGCGCCAGGTGAAACTGACGCCGGACAGCGGCCGCTATATTCAGCCCTACAGCAGTTTCCCGGCCCATGCCGGCAACCTGCTGGATCTGCGTGATATCGAGCAGGGGCTGGAAAACCTGCAGCGCCTGCCGACGGTGCAGGCCAATATGGAAATCATTCCCGGCGAGCAGCCCGGCGAAAGCGATATCGCCCTGAGCTGGAAGCAAGAACGCATGTGGCGCGTTGGCGCTTCGCTGGATGACTCCGGCACCAAGAGCACCGGCCGCTATCAGGGCGGCCTGACGCTGTCGCTGGATAACCCGTTCTCGCTCAGCGATCTGTTCTACATCTCCGGCTCCACCGACCTGCAAAACCAGGGCGGCAGAGGCACCAAAAACATCACCGGCCATTATTCGGTGCCGTTCGGCTACTGGATGGCCGGGGTGACCGCCAACAGTTATGACTATCACCAGACCATCGCCGGGCAAAATCAGGATTACCGCTACAGCGGCAAGAGCAAGAACCTGGATTTCCAGCTCAGCCGGGTGCTGCACCGTAACGGCAGCCAGAAAACCACGCTGACCTATGACGTGCTGGCGCGCGAATCCAGCAACTACATCAACGATACCGAAGTGGAAGTGCAGCGCCGCCGCACCTCCGGCTGGCGGCTGGGCTTGCAGCACCGTCATTACATCCAGCAGGCCACGCTGGATGCCGGCGTCAGCTATCAGCGCGGCACTCGCTGGTTCGGTGCATTGCCTGCGCCGGAAGAGACCTTTGGCGAGGCCACGGCGCTCAGCAAAATTGTGCAGCTCAACGCCCAGCTTGACGTGCCGTTCAGCCTGTTCAATCAGAACTTCAGATACAACGTGCAGTACCAGCGTCAGATCAGCGATACCCCGCTGACGCCGCAGGATCAGTTTGCTATCGGCAACCGCTGGACGGTACGCGGCTTTGACGGTGAACGCACCCTGAACGCCAACCACGGCTGGTTCGTGCGCAACGATCTGGCCTGGCGCACGCCGTTGCAGGGGCAAGAACTCTACCTGGGGGCCGACTATGGCGAAGTGGGCGGTTACGGCACCGATTACCTGGTCGGGCAACACCTGGCGGGCGGGGTGGTCGGCCTGCGCGGTTACGCCTTCAAGGTGGGCTACGACCTGTTCGCCGGCGTGCCGTTCTCCAAACCGGACGGCTTCAGCACCAGCCCGGTGACGCTGGGCTTTAATCTGAGCTGGAACTACTGAGGGAACGACGATGCGCATAGGTGACTACGATATCCGGGCACCGCTGATCCTCGGCGGTGATGACAGCGAGGCGGAAGCCTTTGGCGCGGCGGTATGGCTGTGGATGCATTCGCCGATGCACCGCGATGCGCCGTTGCACACCCTGCCGACGCTGCTGCTGCCGATCATCAAGCGGCAGCAATATGTGCTGGCGTCGTACCAAAATCAGCCGGTGTTTTTCCTCAGTTGGGCCGGGATGAGTCAAGAGGCCGAAGCACGTTATCTAACGCAACCGGCGATAAATATGCAGGAAAACGACTGGAACAGCGGCGATCGCCTGTGGTTCTGCGACTGGATCGCCCCGTTCGGCCACACGCGGGAAATGCGCAATCTGATCGCCCGGGATATTTTCCCGCAGTTCTGCGTACGGGCGCTGTACCACCGTGGGGCGCAGCGCGGCAAACGCGTCGTGAACTTTAAAGGCGCGCAGGTCAGCCACCAGCAAGCGCAGCAATGGTGGGCGAACCACCCGTTAGCCGTCGAGCCGTCGGACATTCAATAAGGACATTGCCATGAACAAGAACCTGTACCGTATCGTTTTCAACAAAGCGCGTGGCATGCTGATGGTGGTGGCGGATATCGCCCGCTCCGGCCGTGCCGGTTCCGCGCGTTCGCCTGGCCTGGGTCATACCCTGAGCCAGTGTATCGGCAAGATGAGCGCCGTCAGCTTCAGCCTGTTATTGGCATTGGGCGCTATCCAGCCGGTGCAGGCGGCCATTGTCGCCGATCACAATGCGCCGGGCGGCCAGCAGCCGACCATCGTCAACAGCGCCAACGGTACGCCGCAGGTCAATATCCAGACCCCAAGCGCCGGTGGGGTTTCCCGCAATACCTACAGCCAGTTCGACGTCGACAAACAAGGCGCGATCCTCAACAACTCGCACAAAATGACCCAGACCCAGCAGGGCGGCTGGGTCGATGGCAACCCGTGGCTGGCAAAAGGCGAAGCCAAGGTGATCCTCAACGAGGTCAATTCCCGCGATCCCAGCCGTCTGAACGGGTACATCGAGGTCGCCGGCCAGCGCGCGCAGGTGGTGATCGCCAACCCGTCCGGCATTACCTGTAACGGCTGCGGCTTTATCAACGCCAACCGCGCCACGCTGACCACCGGTCAGGCGCAGATGAACAACGGCAATCTGACCGGGTTTAACGTCGAGCGTGGCGAAGTGGTGGTGGAAGGCGCCGGTATGGACAGTTCACGTCAGGATTATACCGAGATCATTGCCCGTTCGACGAAGATCAATGCCGGGCTGTGGGCCAACGATTTGAAAGTCACCACCGGGCGCAACAAGGTGGATGCGGCGCATCAGCAGATCGAAAAACAAGGCGACGATCCGGCCACTCGCCCGCAGCTGGCGGTGGATGTGGCCAAGCTGGGCGGCATGTATGCCGGCAAGATCCGCATGATCGGCACCGAAACCGGCGTCGGGGTGCGCAACGCCGGTAATATCGGCGCGCAGGCCGGCAGCGTGGTGGTGACCGCCGACGGCCGCATCGAAAACAGCGGCGCCATCAGCGGCGGCGGCGATATGGCGGTGGCTTCGAAACAGGGCATCAGCAACAGCGGTTCGCTGTTCGCTGCGGGCAATGCCGCCGTTACCAGCGAGGGCGAGGTGCAAAACAGCGGTTCCATCGCCGCGCGCAACAATGTGCAGATTCAGGCCGCCGGCCTGAACAGCAGCAAAGGCAGCACCCTGGCGGCAGGCGTGCAGCAGGACGGCAAACTGGGCGGCAGCGGCGAACTGGCGTTGACCGCCAGCGGCAAACTGACCGCGCAGGGCCAGAACCTGGCGGCGGGCAACCTGCGTGCCGGCGGGCAAGGCATGGACATCAGCGGCAGCCGTACCGCCGGCGCCAATGTAACGCTGAACGCCGGGCAGGGCGACTTAACCACGGCCAATGCGCAGGTTGAAGCGGCGCAGCAACTGGTTGCCGACATCGGCAAACGGCTGAACAACGACGGCGGCACGCTGACGGCGAACAAACTGGCGCTGAGCGCGCATGACATATCCAACCGCAAGGGCGAGATCGCTCAGCTCGGCGAAGACGATCTGGCATTGAATCAGCAGGGTAAACTGGACAACGGCGGCGGCCGCATTGCCAACAACGGCAACAACCTGACGCTGAACGCCGGGGCGATCGACAACCAGAGTGGGCAGATTATCCATGCCGGCAAAGGCAGGCTGGCGGTGAATACCGGCCGGCTGCAAGGGGATAACGGCAAGCTGTTGTCCAACGGGCAGCTCTCGATGCAGGGCGGCGACTACGTGCTGGATGGCGGCACTACGTCGGCGCAGCAGATCGCTATGGAGGCCGGCAGCCTGTCCAACCGCAACGGCCAACTGGTGCAGAGCGGCAACGGCGACATGCGCCTCAGCACCCGTAAGGGTATCGACAATCAGGGCGGCCAACTGGCGGCCAACGGCAATGTGGCCTTGAACGCCGCACAGCTGAACAACCAAAACGGCAAAGTGATCGCCGCGCAGGACGGCAGCCTGAATGCGCAGATTGGCGGCCCCCTCGACAACCAGCAGGGCCAACTGGCCGCGAGCGCCAATACGCGATTGCAGGCGGATAAACTGGATAACCGCAAGGGCCTGGTTTCCGCCGCTACCGGCAACGGTGAGGTGGCGACCCGTCAGGCGCTGGATAACCGCAGCGGCCGTATCGAAGCCAAACAAGGGCTGCAACTGAGCGGCACCGGGTTGGAAAACCAGGGTGGGCAAGTGGTTGGCGGCGCCATTTCTCTGGCGCTCGGCAACGGCGCATTGAACAACCAACAGGGCGCTATCGCCGCTGCGGGCGATTTGCGCCTGAACGGCGGGGCGCTGACCAATGACGGCGGCCTGCTGCAATCCGCCGGCGACATGAGCCTCGACACCCAGGGCGCCGCGTTGAGCAACCGCCTGAGCGGCGAAACCGGCGGCATTCTCAGCCAGGGGGCGCTGTCGATCCACAGCGGCGCGCTGGACAATAGCCAGGGCATGCTGGTGGGGGGCGGTGCCACCGAACTCTTCACCGGCCGGCTGGATAACGGCAAAGGCACGCTGGTTGGCAAGCAACTGTTGAACATCGACAGCCTGGCATTGACCAACGACGGCGGCCTGTTGCAGGCCGGTGGCGATGCGACAATAGATACCCACGGCCAGGCATTGACCAACCGCGACAGCGGCAAAAATGGCGGCATCAGCAGCCTGGGCAAATTGAACATCGCCAGCGGCGAGGTGGATAACCAAAACGGCTTTATCGCCAGCTCGGGCGACCTGCAACTGAATGGCAGCCAACTGGATAACCGCCACGGCACGCTGGCTTCCGAAAAACAGCTGTCGGCGACCGCCGGGGTGATCAATAACCAGGGCGGGGCGATCAAATCCGGCCAGGACATGGCGCTGAACGCCAAAGAGCTGTTGGATAACAGCAATCTCGGGGTAATAGGCGCAGGCAAAAAACTGCAGTTGGACAGCGGGTCTGTGCTGAATAATCAGGGGACGCTGGTCAGCGCCGATGCGGCGAAGATCAACTTTGGCATGCTGGAAAACCGGGGCGGCCAACTGGCGGCCCAAACGGCGCTGGAGCTGCACGGCAGTAGCCTCAACAACAACGACGGTGGGTTGATCCAGAGCGGCGATCGCCTGGATCTGGCGGTCGATCGGCTGACCAACGCCAACGGCGGCGAGAAAGGCGGCATCACCAGCCAGGGCGCGATGAACCTGTCTACCGGCCTGTTCGACAACGGCCAGGGTGTGGTGATTGCCGGCAAAAATCTGCAACTTGATGCCGATTCGCTGCTGAACGGTGGCGGCAAACTGGTGGCGCAGCAGGCGTTGACGCTCACCACCACCGGCGCGGGCGGCCTGAACAATCAGAGCGGGCTGGTGCAGGCCGGCGGCGACATGCTGCTGGACACCCGCGGCCAACGGTTGGATAACCAAAACGGCACCCTCCACAGCCTGGGCAAGCTGCAACTCAACGGCGGCGATATCAATAACCAGGGCGGTACGCTGGGGGCCAAGGGCGATTTCATGCTGGCGGCGCTCAAATTGGACAACAGCAACGGCGGGCGGATCATCGGCGAGCAGGCGGTAACGCTGAACAACACCGGGCTGGATAACCGCAACGGGCAGATTCAGGCGGTCGGCAATCTGTTGCTGGGCAGCGCGCAGGGGATTATCGATAACACCCTGGGGCTGATCCGCAGCGGCGCTACCGTGACGCTCAACGCCCTGCAGTTCACCAATGACGCCACGCTGGCGGACAATAAAGGGCTGGAAGGTCAGAGGGTAACGCTGAACACCGGCACACTGAGCAACCGTGGCGGCAGCATTTTGGCTGACCGGCAGTTGGCCATCACCAACGATGGTACCCTGGATAACAGCGGCGGCCAGCTGGCTGCGGCCGACACCCTGCAATTGAAGGGCTCGGCGCTCAACCTGCTGAACACCGGCGGCACGCTCAAAGCCGGCAAGCTGCTGGAGATTAACGCCAACGCGATCGGCGGCGATGGGCAATTGTTGTCGCTGGGCGATATCAATCTGGTCAGCGCTCAGGGCATCAATAACAGCGGCGAGATGATCGCCAACGGCAATTTCAACTTCACCACGCCGGGCGATGTCACCAACAGCGGCAAGCTGCTGGCGGGCGCGAAGCTGGATCTGCACGCCAATAACCTGTTTAACGCCGCCAGCGGCGAGATCAACGCCGGGCAGGATTGGCTGACGGTGAACGGCACCCTGACCAACTATGGCCTGATCGATGGCAAGCACAGCCTGCTGACGGCCAACACGCTGAACAACATCGGCACCGGCCGTATTTATGGCGACGCCATCGGCGTGCAGACCGCGACCTTCAACAACCTGGCGGAGAACGGCACCGCCGCTACGCTGGCCGGGCGCGAGCGGGTGGATATCGGTACCCAGACGCTGAACAACTACGATCACGGGCTGATTTACAGCGGTGGCGATATGGCGATTGGCGGCCAGCTTGACGCCAACCACCTGGCAAGCGGCCAGGCAGGCACCCTTAACAACCACAGTTCGACCATTGAGTCTGCGGGCAACATGGCGCTGTCCGCCGCGCTGATCAACAACATCAACGATCGTTTCAGTACCGAGTTGGTCACCGTTTCCAACGAAAAAGTCACCGAGTATCAACAGTCCGGCGATCCGGTGCGCTGGAAGGCGGGGGAACAAGGCGTCTTCGTTGACCGCAATTCGTCAGACTCGCTGCTGAACCTGAACACCCCAGGTAAAACCGGGCACGGCAACGACAGATTTAATCAGTACGACTATGACCGGACGGTGCAGGAAACCCAGATTAAGGAAAGCGATCCGGCCAAAATCATCGCCGGTGGCGATATGGCGATCAACGCAGGGCATTTGCTGAACGACAAGAGCCAGGTGGTGGCCAGCGGCACGCTGGCGATTAACGCCGGTAGCGTGGATAACGTGGCGGTGGCGGGCCAGCGGCTGACCACCGACGTCGGGGAAGTGACCAGCTACTACCGCATCAAGAAAAAAGGCACTGACAAACAGGGGCATAACACCACGGCCTATACGCCGCCGACCAGCATCCAGACCATCGCGTTGAAACCGAGCCAGCTGATCGACCACGGGCAGGTGGCGGGTAACCCGGTCGCCATTGCACCGCTGACGCCGCAAGGCACAGACGCCACCATCGGCCAGGCCGGCGGGGTGAATGCAGGGGTCACCGGCAGCGATATTTCTGCCGGGATGCAGACCATCGGCGGCGGCGAACTGCCGGTGATTCAGGCGGCGGCCCTGCAACCGGGCCAGCAGTTTGAAGTGGCCAACAACGTGAACGCCCAGCAGGGCGACGCGGCAAACAGCGTGGTGCGCATCGTCGGGCCGGACACCCGCCTGCCGGACAACAGCCTGTTCAAAACCAATCCGGCGCCGGGCGGCCAGTATCTGGTGGAAACCGATCCGCGCTTCACCAACCAAAAATCCTGGCTGGGCTCGGATTACATGATCGAGAAAGCCACCAACAACCAGGACAACGTGCTGAAACGCCTGGGGGATGGCTACTACGAGCAGCGGCTGATCCGCGAACAGGTGATCAACCTGACCGGCCAGCGTTATCTGGACGGGTACAACAACGACGAAGAGCAGTTCAAGGCGCTGATGGATCAGGGGCTGGCCTTCAGCCGGCAATATAACCTGAAGGTCGGCGTGGCGCTGACGCCGGAACAAATGGGGCTGTTGACCAAAGACATCGTCTGGCTGGTGAATGCCAAGGTCACGCTGCCGGACGGCAGCCAGCAAAACGTACTGGTGCCGCAGGTATATGCCCGCATGCAACCGGGCGATCTGGACGGCTCCGGCGCGCTGATCGCCGGGCGCAACCTTAACCTCAACCTCGGCGACGGCCTGTTTAACAGCGGCCATATCGCCGGGCGCGAAGTGGTGAAGCTGAGCGCCGCCAACATCACCAATATGGCGGGCAGCATTCAGGGGGCCGACGTCGGCCTGACCGCTCGCACCGATATCAATAATATCGGCGGCGTGATCCAGGGCAACAACTCGCTGCTGGCCAGCGCCGGGCACGACATCAACGCCATCAGCACCACCCGGGCGGCGCAAAGCGTGAACGGTGCCAACAGCTTCGAGCGTACCAATATCGACAGCGTGGCGGGCATGTACGTGCAGGGTGCCGACGGCAAGCTGATGCTGCAGGCCGGGCGCGACATCAAACTGGATGCGGCGCAGGTGGTCAACAGCGGCGAGAACGGCCAAACGCTGCTGAGCGCCGGGCGCGATCTCAACCTGAACGCGGTGACCACCGCCAGCCGCGACAACCTGATCTGGAACGGCGACAACAGCCTGAAACAGGGCAACAGCCAGCAGGTGGGCAGCGAAGTGGTCGGCAAAGGCGCGGTGACCCTCAATGCGGGCAACGATATCACTGCGCATGCGGCGACGATTTCCGCCGGCGAGGCGCTGAACCTGAATGCCGGCCATGACGTCAACATCCTCAACGGCGAAAACACCCAGGATCTGGACGAGCGCCACAAGGTGACCGGTGGCAACGGCCTGATGTCGAAAACCACCACCACCACCCGCGACACCCTGGATCGCCAGACCCTGCAGAGCAGCACCCTGAGCGGCGACAGCATCAAGGTGCTGGCGGGCAACGATCTGCGCGTGCAGGGCAGCAGCGTGGCCGGCACCCAGGACGTGAAGCTGCTGGCGGGCCATGATCTGACCGTTACCGGCGCCACCGAGCGCAACAGCGAGCTGCACCTCAAGCAGGAGAAAAAATCCGGCCTGATGAGCAGCGGCGGCATCGGCATCAGCTACGGCACCGAAAGCCTGAAAACCACCGACACCTCGCAGGGGGTGACCAACCAGGGCAGCACCGTCGGCAGCGTGAACGGCAACGTCACGCTGGGTGCGGGCAACAATCTGGCGGTGACCGGCTCCGAGCTGGTGGCCGGCAAGGACATGGCGCTGAGCGGCAAGAATGTGGCGGTGACACAGGCGCAGGATGAAAACAGCCAGACCCACAAGGTCGAGCAGAAAAAATCCGGGCTGACGCTGGCGCTTTCCGGCACCGTCGGCAGCGCGCTCAACACCGCCGTGGAAACCTCGCAACAGGCAAAATCCACCGATGACAGCCGCCTGGCGGCCTTGCAGGGCACCAAAGCGGCGCTGAGCGGCGTGCAGGCGGTACAGGCGGCACGGTTGGCGCAGGCGCAGGGCGCCGACCCGGCCAATAACAACATGGTGGGGATCAGCATTTCCTACGGCACCCAGTCTTCCACCTCTACCCAGAACAGCGGGCAGAGCACCGCCCAGGGCAGCAGCCTGACGGCGGGCAACAACCTGAGCATCACCGCCGGCGGCAACGGCGTGAAGGGCCAGGACGGCGACATTCTGGTGCAGGGCAGCCAGTTGCAGGCGGGCAAGGATGTCACCCTGAACGCCAACCGCGACGTGAACCTGCTTTCCGCCCAAAATACCCAGTATCTGGACGGCAAGAACGAGAGCCAGGGCGGCACGTTGGGCGTAGGCATCGGCGTCGGCTCCGGCGGTATCGGGCTGAGCGTTTCGGCCAGCGTCAACAAAGGCAAGGGCAACGAGAAAGGCAACGGCACCAGCTACACCGAAACCACGGTCAATGCCGGTAATCAGGTCAACATCACCAGCGGGCGCGACACCAATCTGATCGGCGCGCAGGTCACCGGCGAATCGGTCAAAGCCGACGTGGGCCGCAACCTGTTGCTGGAGAGCCAGCAGGACAGCGACCGTTACGATTCCAAACAGCAGAACGCCAGCGCGGGCGGCAGCTTTACCTTTGGCTCCATGACCGGCTCGGGCAGCATCAGCCTGAGCAAAGACAAAATGCACAGCAACTACGACAGCGTGCAGGAGCAGACGGGCATCTTTGCCGGCAAGGGCGGTTTTGACGTGACGGTGGGCGAACACACCCAGCTTAACGGCGCGGTGATTGGCAGCACCGCCACGGCGGACAAAAACAAACTCGACACCGGCACGCTGGGCTTCAAGGACATCCACAATCAGGCGGACTTCGAGGTAGAACACCAGAGCGTGGGTATCAGCTCCGGCGGCAGCATCGGCAGCCAGTTCGCCGGCAATATGGCCAACGGCCTGCTGGTGGGGGCCAACAACAGCGGGCACGACAGCTCCACCACCCACGCTGCGGTGAGCGACGGCACCCTCGTCATTCGCGATCAGGACAAACAAACGCAGAACGTCAGCGATCTGAGCCGCGACGTCGAGCACGCCAACCAGACGTTAAGCCCGATCTTCGACAAGGAGAAAGAGCAGAAACGGCTGCA
>NZ_JBQZFU010000008.1:0-194805 GCF_052692135.1 Serratia sp. TSA_7 | reverse complement strand
AAGTTCATCGGGCGTTATAAGGCTGAAAAGTGTCAACCTATATCAGGACTAGTCACGTTTATCCAGCGGCCTTGGCCACCGGGCAGGCAAATCAACGCATGGTAACGAACTCTTCCGCTGCGGTCGGGTGGATCGCCACGGTGTTGTCGAAGTCCTTCTTGGTGGCGCCCATCTTGATGGCGACGGCGAAGCCCTGCAGGATCTCGTCCATACCCAGGCCGATGCCGTGCAGGCCGACAATCTTCTCTTCTTTGCCCACGCAGACCAGCTTCATGCGGCACGGTTGGCGGTGCTGCGTCACGGCGCTGTACATGGCGGTGAAGGAAGACTTATACACTTTCACGCTGTCGGCGCCGAATTTCTCGATAGCTTCCGGCTCGGTCAGCCCGATAGTGCCGATCGGCGGGTGGCTGAACACCACGGTGGCGATGTTGCTGTAATCCAGGTGCTCTTCCGGCTTGTTGTTGAACAGGCGTTCGGACAGGCGGCGGCCGGCGGCGACCGCGACCGGGGTCAGTTCAACCGCGCCGGTGTTGTCGCCCACCGCGTAAATGCCTTTTACGCTGGTGTTCTGGTATTTATCGACGTCGATATAACCATTTTCGTTGGTTTTCACCCCGGTAACGCTCAGGTTCAGGTTATCGGTCGCCGGTTCGCGGCCAATCGCCCACACCAGGCTGTCGACGGTGAATTCCTTGCCGTTTTCCAGTTGCAGCGTCAGGCTGCCGTCGGCGTTCTTGACGATGGCTTTCGGCACGGATTCGGTGTGCAGGCTTGGCCCTTCGGTGTTCATCACTTCCACCAGGGTCTCGACAATCATCGGATCGAAGGTGCGCAGCGGTGCGTGTTTACGCACGAACAGGTGGGTTTCGGCCCCCAGTGCGTTCATCACGCCGGCGATCTCCACCGCGATATAGCCCGCGCCGACCACCGCAACGCGTTTTGGCATCGCATCCAGCTCGAAGAAGCCGTCTGAATCGATACCGTATTCGGCACCCGGAATGTCAGGGTGGCTCGGGCGGCCGCCGGTGGCGATCAGGATATGGTCGGCGGTGATCTTCTCGCCGTTCACTTCCACCGTGTGGGCGTCGATAAAGCGCGCGAAACCTTTAATCACGTCGACTTTGTTTTTGCCCAGCACGTTGTCGTAGGAATTATGGATACGGTCGATATAAGCGGTGCGGTTGGCGACCAGTTTCTTCCAGTCAAAGGCGTTGACGGTGGTATCGAAGCCGTAATCCGGGCCGTACAGGTGGATGGCCTCGGCGATCTGCGCCGCGTGCCACATGACTTTTTTCGGTACACAACCCACGTTTACGCAGGTGCCGCCCAGTTCCTTGGCTTCAATCAGTGCGCATTTCTGGCCATACATGGCTGCCCGGTTGATCGATGCGATGCCGCCGCTGCCGCCGCCAATTGCTAGATAATCGTAATGTTTGGTCATCTGGGATTTCCATGAATTGTGTGAATCGAAGAGGGTAAGAGTTTAACGCCTGATACGGGTTTGTCGCAAAGGTTGCGTCGATGGTTGCGATAGGTGGGGTGAAGGCGCGGCGTACCGCGCCCGGGGGCTTATTCCGGCACCACCCAGTTCACCAACTGGTGGCCATTGCCCGAAGGCACCAGCGTTTTGTGCAGCCACGGCAACACGTTCTTCATCTGTTGTTCCAGCTTCCACGGCGGGTTAATCACGATCATACCGGAGGCGGTCATACCGCGCTGATCGCTGTCGGGCCTTACCGCCAGTTCGATCTGCAAAATATTGCGGATGCCGGTGGCTTCCAGCTCTTTGAGCATGCGTTTGATCTGCTGGCGCATCACCACCGGATACCACAGCGCGTAAGTGCCGGTGGCAAAGCGTTTATAGCCTTCCTGCAAGCCTTTGATCACGTCCTGATAATCGGTTTTCATCTCGTACGGTGGGTCCATCAGGATCAACCCGCGGCGCGACAGTGGCGGCAACTGGGATTTCAACTGCTGGTAACCGTCGGCACGTTGCACCTTGGCGCGTTCGTCTTTCTGGAACTCGCTGCGCAACAGCGGGAAATCGCTCGGGTGCAGCTCGGTCAGGTGGATTTTATCCTGCGGGCGCAGCAATTGACGGGCAATCAGTGGGGAGCCAGGGTAGTAACGCAGCCTGTCGGTGCGGTTAAAGTTGCGTATCACGCTCATGTAAGCCGCCAGCTCTTCCGGCAGATCGTCACGTTGCCACAGCAGGCCGATGCCTTCCAGGTATTCCCCGGTGCGTTCGGCGTGCTCACCGCTCAGCTGATAGCGCCCTGCGCCGGAGTGGGTATCCAGGTACAGGAAAGGTTTGTCTTTTTCTTTCAGCGATTCAATGATCAGGCTCTGAACGGTGTGCTTGAGCACGTCGGCGTGGTTGCCGGCGTGGAAACTGTGGCGGTAACTTAACATGGCTGGTGGTAATTCCTTGTGCTCCTGCGGAGCATGCTGAACAGAATGAAGGCTTATAATCTGCACAGTATAAACTGTCTGGCAGGGAAAAACTGAACTGCGTTGCCGCAGGTCATTAAAGGGAGCGATAAGACGATGAGCGAAAACGCGATTTTGGACCGCTACCCCGACGCTGCGCGTTGGGCATTCGGCGATGGGCCCGAGTTGGCCAATGAACTGCTGCAGCGGGTGCTGAGCGGGGATAAAACGGCGACCTGCGGTTCTTATGCCAGTTACCGGCAAGAGAAGTCGCCTATGCTGGGCGATTATAGCGTCATCCTTGATGGACGTGGGGAGCCCGCCTGCGTGATCAGAACGCTCTCCCTGCGGCTGATCCGCTACTGCGACGTCACCGCCGAGATGGCGGCCAAAGAGGGGGAAGGGGATAAAAGCCTGGCGTTCTGGCAGCAGGGGCACCAGGCTTTTTTCAGCCGTGAAGGCAGCTTCGCACCGGATATGTGGCTGGTGTTTGAAGAGTTTGAATTGGTAGAGGCGATTTGATCAGATAAGGAGCGATGATGAGCTGCATCTTTTGCGACCTGGTGGCAGGCAAAGTGCCGTGCCATAAAATCTGGGAGGACGACGCGCATATGGCGTTTCTGTCCATTTACCCGAATACCGAAGGTTTCAGCGTGGTGATCCCCAAGGCGCATTTTGACAGCTACGCCTTTGCGCTGCCGGACGAGGCGCTCAGCGAACTGATGCTGGCGACCAAGCGGGTGGCGCAATTGCTCGACCGGGCGTTTGACGACGTGGGCCGCTGCGGCATGGTGTTCGAAGGCTTTGGCGTCGATCATGTGCATGCCAAGCTAATCCCGATGCACGGCACCGCCGGGCTGGATCACTGGCAGCCGATAGAGTCCAAATCGACCAAGTTTTTCGATCGTTACGAGGGGTATCTGTCTTCTCACGATGCTGCGCGCGCCGACGATGGGCATCTGGCGGAATTGGCGGCGAAAATCCGCCAGAGCACTATTTAAGGCACTATCTATCAACGCCCGGCCATTGATTTTCCCGCTGCTTGGCTCCATGTTAGAGATTCATTCGCATTTTAAGGCCTGCCCGCTGCGGCGGGCCCCAACGCTAATCAGGACTGCCCTATGACAAATCCGTTGCTGACACCGTTTTCCCTGCCGCCGTTTTCCGCCATTCGCCCTGAAGATATCGTGCCTGCGGTGCAATCCGCGCTGGCCGATTGCCGCGCTGCGGTAGAGCGCGTGGTTGCGCAGCCGGGGCCGTTCACCTGGGATAATCTGTGTCAGCCGCTGGCGGAGTCGGACGATCGCCTGTCGCGCATCTGGTCGCCGGTCGGGCACCTGAACTCGGTCAAAAACAGCCCGGAGCTGCGTGCCGCCTACGAGCAGGCGCTGCCGCTGCTGTCTGAATACGGCACCTGGGTGGGCCAGCATGAGGGGCTGTACCAGGCCTATCGCAGCCTGAAAGAGGGCGAAGGGTTTAACCAACTGACCGCGCCACAGCGCAAGTCGGTGGAAAACGCGCTGCGTGATTTCGAACTGTCGGGCATTGGCCTGTCGGCGGAAAAACAACGGCGCTACGGCGAGATCGTCGCGCGCCTGTCCGAGCTGGGTTCTACCTACAGCAACAATGTGCTCGACGCCACCATGGGCTGGAGCAAACTGATTACCGACGAAGCCGAGCTGAGCGGCCTGCCGGAAAGCGCGCTGGCACAGGCCCAGGCGATGGCGCAGGCCAAAGAGCAGGACGGCTGGCTGCTGACGCTGGATATGCCGAGCTACCTGCCGGTGCTGACCTACGGCGACAACCGTGCGCTGCGTGAAGAAATGTACCGCGCCTTTGCTACTCGCGCTTCCGATCAGGGGCCGAACGCCGGCAAATGGGACAACAGCGAAGTGATGGCGGAAACGCTGGCGCTGCGCCACGAACTGGCGGAACTGCTGGGCTTCGCCAGCTATGCCGACAAATCGTTGGCGACCAAAATGGCGGAAAACCCGGAGCAGGTGCTCGGTTTCCTGAGCGATCTGGCCAAGCGCGCCCGGCCGCAGGCCGAGAAAGAGCTGGCGCAACTGCGCGCCTTCGCCAAACAGCATTACGGCGTGGATGAGCTGGAAGCCTGGGACATCACCTATTACGGTGAAAAACAAAAACAGCACCTGTTCTCCATCAGCGACGAACAGCTGCGCCCGTACTTCCCTGAACAGCGCGTAGTAGAAGGGCTGTTCGAAGTGGTGAAACGCATTTACGGCATCACCGCCAAAGAGCGCAAGGATGTGGATACCTGGCATCCTGAAGTGCGCTTCTTTGACCTGTTCGATGCCGACGGCGAACTGCGCGGCAGCTTCTACCTTGACCTGTACGCGCGTGAAAACAAACGTGGCGGTGCCTGGATGGACGACTGCGTCGGCAGCCTGCGCAAGGCCGACGGCTCGCTGCAAAAACCGGTTGCCTACCTGACCTGCAACTTCAACCGCCCGCTGGGCGACAAACCGGCGCTGTTCACTCATAACGAAGTGACTACGCTGTTCCACGAGTTCGGCCACGGTCTGCACCATATGCTGACCCAAATCGACACCGCCGGCGTCTCCGGCATCAGCGGCGTGCCGTGGGATGCGGTCGAGCTGCCGAGCCAGTTTATGGAAAACTGGTGCTGGGAGCCGGAAGCGCTGGCCTTTATCTCCGGCCATTATCAGAGCGGCGAGCCGCTGCCGAAAGAGATGCTCGACAAGCTGCTGGCGGCCAAAAACTACCAGGCGGCGCTGTTTATCCTGCGCCAATTGGAGTTCGGTCTGTTCGATTTCCGCATGCACGCCGAGTACAGCCCGGAAAAAGGTGCGCAAATCCTGCCGACGCTGGCGGAAGTGAAAAAAACGGTGGCCGTGGTGCCTTCACCAAGCTGGGGCCGCTTCCCGCATGCCTTCAGCCATATCTTTGCCGGCGGTTATGCGGCGGGTTATTACAGCTATCTGTGGGCGGAAGTGCTGTCTGCCGATGCTTACTCGCGCTTTGAGGAAGAGGGGATTTTCAACGCCGAAACCGGTAAATCCTTCCTCGACAACATCCTGTCGCGCGGCGGTTCGGAAGAGCCGATGGAACTGTTCAAACGCTTCCGTGGCCGTGAGCCGCAGCTGGATGCTATGCTGCGCCATTACGGCATTAAAGGATAACCCACCGGTGAGCGTGTGTTTATTGTGTGAAGAAGGCGCCGATCCCGGCGCCTTGTCCATTCTGGCGGAGCGCTGGCAGTTAACGTCGGATGACGACGCGCCGATGGCGCTGGTGTTGACGCCGCAGCGGCTGGAGCTGCGCAAACGCGACGAACCCAAGCTGGGCGCGATTTACGTCGATTTCGTTTCCGGCACCCTGGCGCATCGGCGTCGCTTCGGCGGCGGGCGCGGTGAGGCAGTGGCCAAGGCGGTCGGCATCAAGGGCAGTTACCTGCCGGAGGTGGTGGACGCGACCGCCGGGCTGGGGCGTGATGCCTTTGTGCTGGCTTCGCTGGGCTGCAAGGTGCGGATGCTGGAACGCAACCCGGTGGTAGCGGCGCTGTTGGATGACGGGCTGCAACGCGGCTATCAGGATGTGGAAATCGGCCCGTGGCTGCGCGAGCGCTTGACGCTGCTGCACGCCTCCAGCCTGACCGCGCTGACCGGCCTCGATCCACGGCCCGAAGTGGTGTATCTCGATCCTATGTATCCGCACAAGCAAAAAAGCGCGCTGGTGAAGAAAGAGATGCGGGTATTTCAGTCGCTGGTGGGCAGCGATGACGACGCCGACGGCCTGCTGGAGCCTGCGCGTCGGCTGGCGACCAAACGCGTGGTGGTGAAGCGGCCGGATTACGCCCCGCCGTTGGCCAACGTGCCTGCGCACGCGGCCAGCCTGACCAAAAGTCACCGCTTCGATATTTATATGCCGCTGTAAGCTTATTCCCAGGGGGCGAACATCTTCGCCCCGCTGTTATTCCTGCTCGCGCAGACTTTTCCCCACGTCACCGCCCGGATGCACCGCCAGCAAGGTTTCTTTGCTGTAGCCGCTGCGTTCCATCAGGCAGGCGCAGGCGGCATCGAAAATCGCCAATACCAGCACGATAGACGTAGTTGCCAGCATATTCAGCGGATCTATCTCGTTTTCCACCCCGGTGCGGATCACCAGCTGCGCCGCATGAGCGATCGCCGAATCCGGGTTTTCCGTCACGCCAATCAGCGGTACGCCTTTGGCCTGCAGCGTCGGCAGCAGGCGGGTCAGCTCATCGGAATTGCCGCCGCGCGAAATCAGAATCATCAGATCATCGCCGCGCAGAAAGCCCAAATCGCCGTGCGCCGCGTCGGTGGCGTTCAGGTAGATGGCCGGTCGTTCCACACAGGCCAGCATATGGGCAATCTTGCGCGCCGCGATGCCGGAGGTGCCGACGCCGGTGACCACAATCTTGCCCCGGCACGCCGCCAGCAGCGTCAGCAGCCGTTGCCAGGTGGGCGCGTCGATGCGTTGGCTGAGTTGCGCCAGTTCGCGGCTGTAAATGGCCCAGGCCTCCGCCGCACGCTGCCATTCCTGCTGCATCACGCCTCCTCCTGCATCAGCCGGCGGTATTTCATATGGTCGTTATACAGCTCATGGAACACGCGGTATTTGCGGTCGTAATAGCTTTTTATTTTGTTGGTCTGCGGCGTAACGGTTTTACCGATGCGGCTCATGGCGCTCATCGCTTCCGGCAGCGTGTCGAACACGCCCGCTGCCACGGTGCCCATCATCGCGCCGCCCAGCAACATCGCTTCGCTCTCCTCCGGCAGCAGCATGGCGCAGCCGGTGGCGTTGGCGTGCTCCTGCACGAACAGCGGGTTCTTGGTGCCGCCGCCGCTGGCCATAATGGTGTCGATGCTGTAGCCGCTTTGGTTCATGGTTTCGATAATATGGCGGGTGCCGAGCGCGATCGCCTGGAGGGTCGCCAGATAGTGCAGCGCCATGTCCTCCGGGGTGCGCGACAGCTTCAGCCCGGTCAGGGTGCCGGTCAGCGTCGGGTTGGCGCGCGGCGAACGGTTGCCGTGGAAATACGGCAACATGTGAATATCCTGGGTCAGGAAGGCGATGTCCTCCGGCTCGCCGGCCATGCGGCGCAGCAGGGCGTTCAGCACCTCATAGATGGTCTGCCCCTGGGTTTTCGCCTGCGTCAGCAGATCCTGATAGCACGGATGAGACTGGATCACATGGTCAATCAACGCGCCGGTAGCGGATTGACCCCCTTCGTTCAGCCAGTATTCCGGCAGAATTGCCGAGTAATACGGCCCCCAAACGCCGCCGATAAAGCGCGCGGTACGCGACATCGCCATATGGCCGGTAGAAGTACCGCCGATCAGCGCGATGCGGCGGTTAAAATCCGCCACTTCGCCGGAAACCCCGGTGGCGCCCAGCGTGCCGAGGGTGCCGGCATGAGCGTCGATGATCGACACGCTGACCGCCGTACCGGCAATCAGGCCCATCTCGCCGGCGGCGCGCTGCGTCAGGCCGTGGCCCAGCGGTTCGCCCATCATTTTTACGTCGCTGCCGATTTTGGCGGCGTCGTGTTCCAGCACGTCTTCCAGCCCAATCTGTTTGAAATAGCTCTTGTCCCAGCGCTGTTCATGGCCGAGGTAAGTCCATTTGCACACCGTCGAACACAGCGAACGGGTGGCGTCCTGGGTGGCGCGCCAGGTGAGAAAATCCGGCAGGTCAAACAGGTAGCCGGCATTGGCCCAGGTGGTCGGCATATGCTGCTTCAGCCACAGCATTTTGGGGGTTTGCATCTCCGGCGAGATGATCCCGCCGACGAAGTCCAGCACCCGGTGTTTGGTGGCGTTGATGCGCTCGGCCTGAACGATCGCCCGGTGATCCATCCACACGATGATGTTCTGCTCGGTGCGGCCGGACGGGCTGACGGTCAGCGGCTGGCCTTCTTTATCCAGCACCACCAGCGAACAGGTGGCGTCGAACCCCAGCCCTTTGACCTGAATCGGGTTGATATCGGCCTGGTTGACCGCATCGCGCACCGCGCTGCACACCGCTTGCCATATATTGTCCGAAGACTGTTCGACAAAGTCCGCCTTCGGGCGGTACAAATCGATGGGCCGGCTGGCCTGCCCGACCATGCGGCCGTTGAGATCGAATACCCCTGCGCGTGCGCTTCCGGTGCCTACATCTACGCCAATAAAATAACTCGCCATTGTTCTTCTCCAGTCAGGCTTTTCGATTCTGTAATGCGATAAACAGGATCAGCACACCGCCCCACAGGGCCATGGTCAGATAACTGCTGACGCCCAGCAGGTTGAGGCCGCTTTCCAGCATTTGCAGCACAATCAGCGCCAGCACCAGGCCAAGTACCCGGCCAAAACCGCCGTCCGGATTAATGCCGCCCAGCACCGAGGCCAGAATGGTCACCAGCAGGTAGGATTCGCCGTAACCCGCCTTGGCCGAGTTGAACTTGGCCATCATCAATAGGGCTGCGCCCCAGCCGAGCAAGGCGGACAGGATATACACCGCGATCTGCACCCGGGCGGTATTGACCCCGCTAAAACGGGTGGCCTGTTCGTTGGAGCCGATCAGGTACAAACTGCGGCCCAGCGTGGTGTGCTCCAGCAGCAGCCACAGGCCGACGGCCACCAGCAGAAACAGCAGCAGCGCCACCGGAATGCCGAGCAGGCTGCCGTTGCCGAAGTACTGAATCACCGCCGGGAAGCCGGAGATCACCGCGCCGTTGGACAACAGGATATTCAGGCCGGTGATCAGCGTCATGGTGCCGAGCGAGGCCAGAATCGGCGAAACGCCGATCCAGGCGACCAGCACGCCGTTAAGCGCACCGATGGCGACCGCGACCAGTAACCCGGCCAGCAGCGCCAGCGCTAAAAACAGCGGTTGATCCGGATGGCTGACGATAATCGCCGCCATCACCAGCGAGCAGGCGTTGGCACCGGCGATGATCGACAAATTAATGCCGCCGGTCAGCATGGTAATGCCCATTCCGAGCGCCAGCATGCCGAGGATCGGCAGTTGCGAGGCGATCGACTGGAAGTTGCCGACGCTGAAGAAACGCGATCCGAGCAGCCCGGCAAACAGCAGCGCCACGGCGATGATGATCGCGCTTTGCAGGCGGATGATCCGATCGTTCGGGATCAGGCGGGTTAACGAATTCATGTCATAGCTCCTTGGCCAGCTTGCGTTTTTCATTCCAGGCGGTGCTGCTGATGCTGATCAAAATGATCGCGCCGCTGAACACCTGGTGCCAATAAGCCGACACGCTGAGCAGCGTCAGGCCGTTTTGCAGGAAGGCCAGCAATACGACGCCAAGCAGCGTGCCGGTCAGCGAGCCGCGGCCGCCGGTCATGCTGGTGCCGCCGAGCACCACCGCCGCCAGCACCGTCAGCTCAAAGCCGAGCAACGAATTGGGGGCGACCGACTGGGTGATTTGCGCCTGAACCACCGCAGCGATACCGGCCAGAATGCCCATGTAACCATAAACGTAGAAGTGCAGACGCAGCAGGTTCAATCCCAGGCGCGACGCCGCATCGCGGTTGCCGCCCATGGCGAAGATCTGGCGGCCGAGGCGGGTAAAGTTCATCAGCACGCCGGTGACGATCACCACCGCCAGCAGGCATAGCAGCGGCAGCGTCAGGCCGTAGTCGTAGCCATCGGCGCCCTGGAACGAGAACCAGTTGATGCCGTCCATAAACCAGTCCGGGAAACCGTACAGCCAGGTGCCGTTGGTGGCGTACACCAGCAGGCCGTAGAACAGATTCAGGGTGGCGATGGTGATGATGATGGCCGGCACCTTCAGCCAGTACACCAGAAAACCGTTCACCAGCCCGAGCAGCAGGCCGACGCCCATCGCCAGCACGAATGCCAAAGGGAAGCCGCCGCCGTGCTGGATAACCCAGGTTGCCATCACGTACTGGGCGATGGCGGTGATAGCCGGGAACGAAATGTCGATGCCACCGGCAATCAGCACCACGAACAGGCCGCAGGCGAGAATGCCGAGAATGGCGTAGCTGGTGGCGACGTCGGTCAGGTTGCCGAGCGTCAGAAACTCGCTGGTGCCGGCGCTCAGACCAATGGCCAGCAGCAACACCAGCAGGCCCAGGTAAAACTCGTGCCGGCCGGCCAGGCGGGCCAGTAATGACTTATCCATTCACCACCTCGGCGATCTGTTGTTCGGTGCTGTGGTGCGGCGAAAACTCGGCGATCAGTTCGCCTTTGCGCATCACCATCACCCGATGGCTGTTGTAATAGGCTTCCGGGATCTCGTCGCAGATCATCAACACCGCCATGCCGAGCTCGGCCAGATCTTTGGCGATCTGGTAGATCCCCTCTTTGTTGGCGATATCCACCCCGACGGTGGGCGAGTCGAGGATCAGGATCTTCGGCCGAGTCGCTACCCATTTGGCGATGGCGATACGCTGGGCGTTGCCGCCGGACAGGGTTTTGACCGGCAAAGCGCTGTCGGACACCTTGATGTTCAGGTCGCGGATCAGCCGGTTGACCAGCTCGGTCGCCTTGGCGTGATCCAGCAACCCAAGCGGGGTATGCAGTTGATCAAACACCGTGACGATGGTGTTGTCGTAGATCGACTGCTCCATGATCAACCCTTGGGTCAGACGATCTTCCGACACGTAGCCGATGCCGTGACGCACCGCGTCGCGGTTGTTGTGCAGCCGCACCGCTTGGCCGTCGATTTTGATTTCACCGCTGTCCGGGCGCGTCATGCCGAACAGGCTGAGGCATAGCTCGGTGCGGCCTGCGCCGAGCAGCCCGACAATGGAGACTATTTCGCCGCCGCGCAGCGAAAGATTGATGTCCCGGTATTTGCCGCGTCGGCTGAGGTTGCAGACCTCAAGCAGCGGGGCGGTATCGGCTGGCGGGCGTGCCGGCAGTTGGCTGTAGTGGAAGCGTTGGCCGGTCATCAGGAACGCCAGTTCGTGGCTGTCGAGCTGGCTTGCCGGGTAAGTACCGACCAGCTTGCCGTCGCGCATTACGCTAATGCGGTCGGCGACTTCCATCACCTCATCCAGGCGGTGGCTAACAAACACCACGCAAATGCCTGCGGCTTTCAGCTCGTTGACCACCCGCAGCAGGCCGTTGACCTCCTGACGCGTCAGCGATGCGGTAGGCTCATCCATAATCACCAGCCGCGCTTCGGCGGCAATGGCGCGGCAAATCGCCACCAGTTGGCGATCGGCAATCGACAGTTTTTCCACTTTTTTATCGGGATCGATATGCACCCCGACGCGCGTCATGGCGTCCAGCGCGGTCTGGCGCATCACCTGCTTGCGCACCCAGAAATGGCCGCCGGGCAGATAACGATGAATGGCGATATTTTCCGCCACCGTCAGATTGGGGAATAACGACAGATCCTGATAAATCACCTGAATACCGTAATAGCCGGAGAGCTGCGGCGTCAGGGAATGAAAGAGTTTTCCTTCCAGCGAAATATTGGCGCCTTTTTCCGGCTGATAAACGCCGGAAATAATTTTAATAATGGTACTTTTGCCGCAGCCATTTTGTCCGGCCAGGCAATGCACTTCGCCAATATTCAGCGTCAGGTTGATCTGGTCCAATGCCAGCACGCCTGGGAATCCTTTGCTGATATTCTCCAGGGTGATAAATGCGGTGGATGTGGTCATAGTGTTAACCTGTGCAGGTTTTTATTATCCTAAGGTCGCAGCAGGCGCTGCGCCTTAGGTTATTGAATAACTTTCCCGGTGTGGCGTAATAAGTCATACCCGTGTGAAGCGGGTAAAATTAAAATCCTAGCGATTTGGCATTATCTTTGGTCACTTCAAGAATTTTATTAAACCGAATCACTTTTTTATCCATATCGACGTCGGCTTTACCCAGGCCTTCTATCGACAAGTCTTTGGTCACTTCCTTGCCTTGCAGCAGTTGGTCGGCCACCGTCACCAGCGCATAGCCGGCGTCTTTCGGATCCCACAGCAGCGCTTTCTTGATATCGCCGCGCATCAGGTAAGGAGCGGCCTGCGCCGGCATGGCGATGCCCACCACGGCGATTTTGTCCTTGGCGCGTTTCTTGGCGACCGCCTGGCCGGCACCGATCGGGCCGAGGGAACCAAAACCGATAATGCCTTTCATCTGCGGATAGGTTTTCATCAAATCCAGCGTGGTGGCGTAGGATTTATCGATGCTTTCCGCCACCGGCAGACGCGAAGTGACTTCGAACATGTCCGGGTATTTGGCTTTCTGGTATTTGATGGCGGAATCGGCCCAGGCGTTGTGCAGCGGCACGGTCAGCGAGCCGACGTAAATGGCGTAACCGCCTTTGCCGCCCATGTCTTTCGCCAGCTCATCGACGTTGGCCTGCGCATATTTCTCGCTGTCGATGGTTTCGATGTCCCACTGGCCGATCTGCTGGTCCGGGGATTCATGGGTCAGTACCACGATGCCTTTCTCGCGCGCTTTTTTCAGCACCGGCTCCAGCACCTTGGCGTCGTTTGGCACCACGATGATGGCGTTAACGTTTTTGGCGATCAGGTCTTCAATCACTTTGACCTGTGCGGCCGGGTCTGGGGTGGAAGGCCCGGTTTGGTAAGCGTTGACGTCGAGCTTTTTGGCTGCGTCGTTTACGCCCACTTCCATACGGTTGAACCAGGGAATGCCGGTCACTTTGGCAACCACGGCGATCTCGTACTTTTCAGCGGCAAAAACAGGTGTTGTCGATAACATGCACGCAGAAACCACACATGCATTTAATAATGCGAGGTTAAATTTCATTCGCTGTACCTTTTTTATCTGTAGGGGTGGATGTTTTTCCACCAGTGCAGATTACAAAGGAATGGAAGAGGGGGCGTAACCGAAGTTGAGGAAATGTGATCTGCGCACATTGAGGTAAAATTATGGCGGTTTTAATGTTAATTAAATGTTTAATAATTTAGTGGTGGTAATTTTACTACGGAAAATCATCATTTATTTAACAAAGTAAATCATATTTATTTACATTATTGCAACTATCCAAAAGTGGGAAGGGCGTTTTGGGGCGGTAAAAATGCCGGCAGGAGAGCCGGCATTGAAGCATTTAACGGATATGTGATCAATGTCACCTTAAGGGTGAGTTACAGCACGCCCTGTGCCAGCATGGCGTCGGCAACCTTGACGAATCCGGCGATATTGGCGCCATGCACGTAGTGAGTTTGTTTCCCTTCACCGCCGTATTCGACGCAGGCTTGATGAATATCCGCCATGATATGTTGTAAACGTACATCCACTTTTTCTGCCCGCCAGCTGATGCGCGCGGCATTCTGCGCCATTTCCAGGCCGGAAGTGGCCACGCCGCCGGCGTTGGCGGCCTTGCCCGGGGCAAACAGCACGCCGGCGTCCAGGAACGCATCGGTAGCCTGAATGGTGGTGGGCATATTGGCGCCCTCGGCCACAGCTTTGACTCCGTTGCGGATCAGCAACTGTGCGGCTTCCAGATCCAGTTCGTTTTGGGTTGCGCACGGCAGAGCGATATCCACCGGCACGTTCCACGGTTGCTGGCCGGCTAGGTAGACCAGGCCGCGCTCACGGGCGTAGTCTTCCACCCGGCCATAACGCTGATTCTTGATTTCCGCCAGATGGGCCAGCTTCTCGGTGGTGAAACCGGCCTCATCGACCACGGTGCCGCCCGAGTCAGACGCGGTGATCACGCGCGCATCCAGTTCCAGCGCCTTCTCGATGGCGTACTGCGCCACATTGCCTGAGCCGGAAACGGCGACCCGCATCCCTTCAAAGCCCAGCCCGTGGCGTTGCAGCATGGCGTCGGTGAAATAGACCAGCCCATAACCTGTGGCCTCGGGCCGGATCAGGCTGCCGCCGAACGACAGCCCTTTGCCGGTAAATACGCAGGCGGTGTTGTTGGACAGTTTTTTCATCATGCCGGTCATAAAGCCGACTTCACGGCCGCCAACGCCGATATCCCCGGCGGGCACATCGGTATCCGGGCCAAGATGGCGGTACAGCTCCGTCATCAGCGACTGGCAGAAACGCATGATCTCCGCCTGGCTTTTGCCTTTCGGATCGAAATCCGACCCGCCTTTACCGCCGCCCATGGGCAAAGTGGTCAGCGCATTTTTGAAGGTCTGCTCGAAGCCGAGGAATTTCAGAATCGATAAATTCACCGACGGATGAAAACGCATACCGCCTTTATACGGCCCGATGGCGGAATTGAACTGCACGCGCCAGGCGCGGTTAACCTGCACCTGGCCGCGATCGTCCACCCAACTGACGCGGAACTGGATGGCACGCTCCGGTTCCACCAAACGCTCCAGCAACGCGTGCTCGCGATAGCGCGGGTTGCGTTCGATAAATGGCCACAGAGAGGTAAACACTTCTCTTACCGCCTGCAAATACTCAGGCTGGTGGGGATTGTGGCGTTGTAGCGAGGACAAAAACGACTCTACCGATACGGCATTTTCCATGGATAGCTCCTTTATACCCGTCGCCTTTCAAGCTGTAGCCTTGTTAGCTGAGCTCGCGGTTCCCCAGTGACTTACCTGAGTAAGCGCCTGGTGATCCGCGAGCTGGCTGCCTGGTTACAGCCCGAAATTCATAGGGTAATACTATTAATTTCCCCCATTATTTTTATAAATATTGGTATGAATAAAGCCTGGGGGATGATGTTGTGTCTTTAGCGACTATATCACTGGAGGGCGGTTGATTAACAAGCGATTAATGATCGCGGTATAACGAAAAACGCCCGCAAGAGGCGGGCGTTGGCAGGCTAAGTTTGCGAGCGCTTACTTAATCTTCGGCGCTGTCTTCTTCGTCACGCAGCGGCACAATCAGCATATCGATATGCACGGTGTTGATCAGTTGGCGTGCAGAGGACATCAGCTTGCTCCAGAAATCCTGGTGGTGACCGCACAGCACCAGGTCCATATCGTATTTCTTGATGGCATCGACCAGCACCTGCGCCAAATCGCCGCTGCCGCTCAGGGTTTCGGTAATCGGGTAACCGGCATTTTGCGAAAGCTCGGTCAGCGCGTGGTGCGTTTCCTCGGAGATACGCTTTTGCATATCGCCGAGATTAACGTCGATCAGGCCGGTATACAGGTCGGAATAGTTAACATCTACGTGGATCAGGGAAACTTTGGCGTTGTACGGTCGCGCCATAGATACGGCTTTTTCCACCAGAATTTTGCTCTCCGGGGACAGGTCTACCGCAATCAGAATGTGTTTGTAAGCCATGAGAATACTCCTTCCATATAATGCCGATTAAAGGGTTAGCAGGCATTCAGCGTACCAGCCTGGCGCTTTAGGTTTACCTGCATTTTATCATTCAGATAACACAATGATATGTTGGGGCGATCACAGTGTGTTGCATCAAAAAATCTCTTCATCTCTACCCCGTCAGTTTTACACCCGCCGGGTTGAAAATCCTATCATTACTGGGGTTATTGGCGGTTTGACCGCTTGAAACATAAGCATTCTTAAACAGAGTATAGTCCCAAACGCCCATCTGGCCGTGGAAAATACCGGGAATGGCGGGCAGGGTGGTTATCACTTATAACCAATCGATGGATGACAAATGGGCAGGTTGCGGTAAATTTTATCGACTGCTCAGGCCAGTTTACGTTTCATTCACCTACAATAATGAATATGGGCCTCACCTTTTCTCCTCTGAGCCAGTCTGCGCTACCGGTACTTTGCCTGGCGGCGGCTTGTTTCAGAGGCTGTGGGTTATGCGTGGCCCGAGCGGTAAAAAGGGGATCGGAGCGGTAGGCTCCCGCAGTAATGGGCATCGAGGTAGGGCAGTTGGACCCGGCGGAGCGCCGCGGATAACAACGCCTTGAGGGGGCAATCATGATCAGTACCGTCGCGCTGTTTTGGGCTTTGTGTGTGGTGTGTGTGGTAAACATGGTGCGGTATTACTCTTCTCTGCGTGCGCTGCTGGTGGTGTTGCGCGGCTGCGATCCGCTGTTGTACCAATACGTCGACGGCGGCGGTTTCTTTACTGCCCACGGCCAGCCGAGCAAGCAGTTGCGGCTGGTGCGCTACATCTTCTCGCAGCGCTACGTCGAGCACCACGACCCGGAGTTCATCCGCCGTTGTGAGCGGGTGCGCGGCCAGTTTATGCTGACTTCCGCCCTGTGCGGGCTGGTGGTGGTCAGCCTGCTGGCGCTGATGATTTGGTATTAAAACCGGGCGGTTTCCCTGGTTACGAGCAAAAAAAAGGCGGCCACATCGGGCCGCCTTTTTCATGGAACAAGCTGCTTAGATAACCTTAAGCGCCAGCCAGTACAGTGAACCGGAAAGCAGAATCGAAATCGGCAGGGTCAGTAACCAGGCCAACAGGATGTTCTTCACGGTTTTACTTTGTACGCCGCCGCCGTCCACGATCATCGTCCCGGCTACCGCCGAAGAGAGCACGTGGGTGGTGGAAACCGGCATACCGGTGTAGCTGGCCACGCCGATCGACAAGGCTGCGGTCATCTGAGCCGACACGCCCTGAGCGTAGGTCATGCCCTTCTTACCGATTTTCTCGCCGATGGTGGTGGCAACGCGCTTCCAGCCAACCATGGTGCCGAGTGACAGCGCCAGAGCAACCGCAACGATGATCCACAGCGGTGCATACTCAACGGTTTGCAGCAGATCCTGACGCAGGTTCTTCAGGAAACGCTGGTCCGCGGCGGAGGTTTCCGGCAGTTTGGCGACCTTGTCTGCGGTATCCGTTACGCACATCAGCAGGCGGCGCAGATGGCTGCGCTGTTCTACCGTCAGTTGATCGTAACTTTGCAGATTGTTCAGCAGGCCCTGCGTCAGCTCAATCGCCGGCATGGCGCGGGAGCTGTCGCAGTGGAACTCGGTCGGCTTATTCGGCGAAACCTCGTCTTCCGGGCTTGGCACCAGCGGCGTCAGGGACACCACGTGTGACAGGGCATCGCCGTGCTGCTGGTAATATTGCTGCAGGTGGGTCACGGCATCACGCGTACGGGTGATGTCATAACCGGTTGCATTCATATTGACCACGAAGCCGGCCGGCGCAACGCCGATCAGCACCAGCATGATAAGGCCGATGCCTTTCTGGCCGTCGTTGGCGCCGTGCGAGAAGCTGACGCCGATAGCCGACAGGATCAGTGCGATACGGGTCCAGAACGGCGGCTTGCGTTTGCCGTCGACCTTTTCACGTTCCGCGGGGGTCATGTGGATACGCTGGCGTTTCTTGTTGCCGCTCCAATAGCGGCGCAAGGCAAACACCATCAGCCCGGCGACCATCATGCCGACCAGCGGCGAGATGAGCAATGACAGGAAAATACCGATCATTTTCGGGACGTTAAGCGCATCCACCACCGAGGTGTGAGTCATCAGTGCGTTGGTTAAACCAACACCGATAATTGCGCCAATCAGCGTGTGGGAGCTGGAGGCCGGCAGACCGAAATACCAGGTGCCGAGGTTCCAGATAATCGCCGCCAGCAGCATGGAGAAGACCATGGCTAATCCGTGCGCTGAACTGACGTTCAACAACAGATCGGTAGGCAACAGGTGAACAATGGCGTAAGCAACACTCAAACCACCGAGCATAACGCCAAGAAAGTTGAACAAGCCCGCCATCACGACCGCAAGTTGCGAGCGCATGGCACGGGTATAGATTACTGTAGCGACCGCATTGGCCGTATCATGAAAGCCGTTGATGGCTTCATAAAACAACACGAACAACAATGCGAGAATTAACATCAGGCCGGTATGGAAATCCAGGCCTGCGAACAAATGCAGCATAAGCGTTACGCCAGTTTGTGGACATGAACGCCGCGCATTATCCGTGACAACCGGGGCCGGGGAAAAGGAAAATATGACGTTTTTTTGATTTAGATATGACGAAACGATGGCGTTGGCATGACAAAGATATGAAATATCATAATCTTATGCTGATAAGCGTACTGTAATATTTTCTTACTATGGCGCTGGCGGCGGCATGGCTTTACAATCTGCCGCCGTAAAGTTGTCGGTTACCGGTAGCGAAACGGCGTAATATGGCGGCCTTTTGTCGCGATTGTGGTTTTTATTCAGAGAGGCGCAGGTGGAACAGTTTGATGTCGTGGTAATAGGTGCGGGCGCAGCGGGCATGTTTTGCGCGGCACAGGCGGGGCAACTCGGTTGCCGGGTGCTGCTGCTCGATAACGGCAAAAAACCGGGACGCAAAATCCTGATGTCCGGCGGCGGACGCTGTAACTTTACTAATATGTACACCGAACCGGCCGCCTACCTGTCGAACAACCCGCATTTCTGTAAATCGGCGCTGGCACGATATACCCAGTGGGATTTTATCGATCTGATTAACCGCTACGGCATCGCCTACCACGAGAAAACGCTGGGGCAGCTGTTTTGCGATGACTCGGCGCAGCAGGTGGTCGAACTGCTGGTTAAAGAGTGCGAACTGGGCCAGGTGACGACGCGCCTGCGCAGTGAAGTGCTGGGCGTGGAAAAAACCGAAGCCGGTTTCGAACTGGCGCTGAATGGCGAGAAAGTGAGCGCTCGCTCACTCGTGGTGGCCAGCGGCGGGCTTTCCATGCCGGGGCTGGGCGCGTCGCCGTTCGGCTACAAGCTGGCGGAGCAGTTTGGCCTGAAGGTGTTGCCGACCCGAGCCGCGCTGGTGCCTTTTACCCTGCATAAACCGCTGCTGGAACACCTGCAAACGTTGTCCGGCGTCTCCGTGCCGGCGGTGATCACCGCCGAAAACGGCGTCAGCTTCCGCGAAAGCCTGCTTTTCACCCACCGTGGCCTTTCCGGCCCGGCGGTATTGCAGCTTTCCAGCTACTGGCAGCCTGGTGAGTTTGTGAGCGTTAACTTACTTCCTGCACTCGATCTGGCGGGCTTCCTTAATGAGCAACGTCAGGCCCATCCCAACCAAAGCCTGAAAAACACCCTGGCGCTGCACCTGCCAAAACGCCTGGTGGAGTGCCTGCAAACGCTGGGGCAATTGCCGGAAGCCACGCTGAAGCAGCTGAACCCCACGCAACAGGCCGCGCTGGTCGAAACCTTGCAGAATTGGCGCGTGCAGCCGAACGGCACCGAAGGCTACCGCACGGCGGAAGTGACGCTTGGCGGCGTGGATACCAAAGAGCTGTCTTCCAAAACGATGGAAGCCGGCAAGGTACCCGGCCTGTACTTTATCGGCGAAGTGGTGGATGTGACAGGGTGGCTGGGCGGTTATAACTTCCAGTGGGCCTGGAGCTCGGCCTGGGCTTGCGCTCAGGCGCTGGCGGCGCAGGGGCAGTAAGGCTGACACCCCGCACAAACTGGCGGTATCTCGACTACTACTCCGTGCTTCAGCGATATCATCAGGGTTAATATTGGATGATTTTATTTAGTCATCGCAAAAGGTTGCATTCTATTTATGCCCGGATCCGCCCATTTCTGGGCGGGTAAAAAAGAAATTTAGTTTTTAATATGAGAATTTCCGAAAAATAACTTAATCAAAAAATATAAAAACCTGACTATACACACGCTGCAAGTGATTGAAACTAATAATACGGAAATTCCACTCGGCGCGGGATACCATGATGAAAACCCCACTCCAGCCCCACCTAGCAAGGAGGCAGAGAGAAATATACCAATAACTACCGATATTAATTTAAGCGCTTTGTCATTCATGTAATCACCTGGAAATGAAGATAGACTTGCCGCCATTAAAACATCCACCGATAACTGCACCACCAACCAATCCAACAGTCGCGCCGACTAAGCCACTGAATGTACCTGTTGCCGCACCCAGTCCCATCCCATTGATACCGTCTTTCGAGGTATTTTGGGTGCAGTAATTACCTGAACCACTATTGTTACTGGATTTACTTCCCCTGTTACTTCTTCCTCTATTGTCGGTACGATCGTCGCCATTATTACTACGCTCACCAGATACATACTCTAACAATGAGCAATCAATCACTTTCATAAACAACTCCATCTGTCGAAGTAATCAATAAGATTATTAAATGTGAAACAGTGTAAGTAATTAGCTTATTCCTGATTCATTAGCAAGTTCTATTGTTGATGAACTTGCATATAGGCTTGAAAATCAATTTCATTCATATGAGTAAGTAATAATTAGATTTTTAACTATAATTGTGATTTGTTTGTTTTACACTTATTATCAATGAGATGAGTGGCCGCATGGCTAAAAACTCTCTTGTGCCGTTGTGCGCAGGATATGTGCGCCAGCCTGTGCAGCGGTGCCGCTGGCCGAAGCTTGCAAAATTTCTCACTATATCAACAATTGCTTAACTTTCTCCTTTTCATAACACCTGAATTATTTTTTCCTGTAGATCCGATTTCTGTAATAATCGGATTTGGCCTCCTCCCTGACTCGAACAGGGGATTCGACGCTTTTACTTCTATGCAGTACCACCGAAAAGAATGTATTAGAAATAATTTGGATTAGGTCGAAAGATGACTCGATAATTGCTTGATATAAAATATATTCAAGCTAATTATTTATGTGTTTCATGGAAGTATAATTTTTAATTAATATTATAATAATCATTCTGTTATTTTTATTTTAACTGTATTGCCGCTACCTTTAGGTAGAGGCAATAAAGCCCAATTAACCCGCCCGTCAAACGCCCTTTTTAAATGCCGCGCCGCCCAGGAACATGCTCACCGCGTTGCTGACCATCTCGCGAATGCGCGGCAGGCTGATCGGCTGCAATTCGCGCTGGAATACCCGCATGTCGATCTCGGCGGTGAGCAGTGAAAGGAATTGGGTTGCCTTGAGGTAAGGGTCGGCCAGCCGCAGTTCCTGGCGATCCATGGCGGCAGACATCAGCACCGACAGTTTTTCCACGCTCTCGCGCGGGCCGGCCTCGTAAAACAGCGTGCCGATATCAGAATGCCCGGCCTCGGCGACTACCATGCGGTAAACCGCCATTGCGCTGTTGTCGTTGGTCAGCACCAGCAGCATCTGTTCGCCGAAGCGCGTCAGCGTTTGTTCCAGCGTCTCCTTGCCCCGTTTTTCATTCATCAACTCGGTGGCGGCTTCGGAAAGATGCTGGGTGGCGTGCTGGCGAACAACGGCGGTAAACAGCTCCTCCTTGGAAGGAAAATACCCGTACAGCGTCGCTTTGGAGCCGCCGACTCGTTTCGCCAGTTCATTCATCGATGCGCGCTCATAGCCCATCTCCTGAAACAGCAGTGCCGCCTCTTCAACGATGGCATCGCGGCGCGCGTTGGTCCGTACTTTCATCATCTCTCCTGCAAGCTAACCGGGAAATCGCACAAAAAAAGACATCTTCTTGACAAGCGAAGAATATCAATGCAAAACTCAACTGTACAGTTTTGTTTTGGCGGTTTTTCATCCATTTCAATGTCTGTTTACCCCGCCGGGGGCAGCGCTGTACGGGCCGTCAAGGCCGCATACTCGGGCGTACGCAGCGGGCAAATATCGTCGCTGAAACAGCACGTTCTGACCGATATTGGTGGCATTTTCTTTTACAGGATCACCTAAATGTTCGCATACCTCAAGGTTTCTCGTCCGGCAATGCTGGCGCTTGCCATCGCGCTGGTCGGCTGCGCCGGAACGCCGCCGGTGCGTTACGCCAGTATTGATTCATCATCGCAGTTAAAGCCTAACACTGACGATCAATCCGACCGTATTCCTTACCGCTATACCACCCCGGTGGAGTGGAAAAAATACACCAACATCATCATTGAGCCGGTTGTCATTTATCAGGGTGCGGACAACCAGTTTGGCGAGGTCTCGCAGGAAGATCGCAAGGCGCTGGCAGACTATATGCACAGCAAATTCAGCGAAGCGCTGCGCCCCCGTTTTCGTGAGGTCAGCAGCCCGGCACCCGATGCGCTTCGCCTGAAGCTGACGCTGACCGGGGCAGAGACCACCACGCCGGTGGTCGGCACCTTCACCAAGTTTGATTTGGCGGGCGGGCCATACAACATCGTGCAATCCATTCGCGGTAAAGAAGGGATGCTCAACGGCTCGGTCAATTACGTCGTCGAGGTCTATGACGCCTCGACCCAGCGCCTGCTCAACGCTTACGTCGCCAGGCAATACCCGAACGCCATGAACGTCGGCGCTAGCATCGGCTCGTTGAGCGCCGCCGAGGTAGGGATCGATAAAGCCGCCGAAGAACTGGCCGGGATCCTGAAGTAAAGAGTGTGAAGGAGAGAAAGAGTCAGTCAACACCAAGGGGAAAACAGGCGGGCAAACGCGGCCTGATAATAAAAAATGAGGCGGGTAGCCGGCACATGCCGGTTATCCGCTCTCAACATCTTGCCAGGAACCTCGTTCCCATAAACCTGATGAAAATCTTACCCAATACGGTGGTATGTCGACACTGCGACAGCGTCTATCGCTACCGGCCACTTACGGCGGGTGACGAAGCGCGCTGCCTGCGTTGCCGCGCCACGCTCTATCGCGCCGGGCAGATCAACACCGAACGGATGTTGGCGCTGGCGCTGACCGCAATCATCGCTTTTGTCGTGGCCAACGTCTGCCCGGTGATCGGCGTCAGCTTCCATGCGGTGCAGAATGTCGCCACCCTTTGGCAGGCCGCCGCGGCGCTGGCTCGGGGTGTCACGCTGCCGCTGGCGGTTTGCATGGTGTTCTTATTGATTGTGGCGCCTTTTCTGCAAATTACGCTCTTCGGCTGGGTACTGATGTTTGCCCATGCGGGCCGTTGCGCGCCGGGTTTTATCGGTGCTGTCAGGCTGCTGAAATGGCTGCGGCCCTGGAGCCGGGTTGAGATCGGCATGTTGGGGTTTTTGGTGGCGGCCATCAAACTGTCCGGTTTTTTGCAGGTGGTAGCAGGCCCCGGCAGCTGGGCGATGGCGGCCCTGATGTTGCTGATTGCCATCATCGGCAGCCAGGATCTTCAACCATTGTGGGAACGGATGCCGGTAGCGCCGGATGAGGGGGAGGAAGACCATGAATAGGCCACTCTATGCCCGGCAAATTAACGTGGTGGGCTGTCCGACCTGCGGGTTGGCGTGCCGTCACCTTTCCCGCTGCCCGCGTTGCCGTACCCGGTTGCATGGCCGGCGGCCCGGTGGTCTGGCTCGCCCCTGGGCGTTGCTGATCGCCGCCGTAATTTTATATATCCCCGCCAACCTTCTGCCGGTGATGTCCACTCGTCTGTTCGGCAAGGACAGTGAAAGTACCATCATGGCCGGAGTGATCGATTTCTGGCGTGCCGGCTCCTATGGCATCGCGCTGGTGATCTTTGTCGCCAGCGTGGTGATCCCCTGCCTGAAATTTCTGAGCCTCGGCCTGCTGCTGCTCGCTTCCCGGCGCCGCAGTACCTGGGCGATGGGCGAAAGAGCAAGGCTTTACCGGCTGACGGAAGGGATCGGTTATTGGTCGATGCTGGACGTGGTGGTGGTGGGCGTCGTGTCGGCGCTGGTGCAGTTCCAAACGCTGAGCGCGGCGGAACCCCGCAGCGGCATCCTGTTTTTCGGCCTGGTGGTCATCCTGACCATGTTGTCCGCCATGGCTTATGACCCCCGCCTGATCTGGGAAGGTGACGATAAGTGAACCCGATTCCACAACAACCCGGTGAGCCTGGGGTGATCCGTCGCCGCTGGCCATCGCCGATCTGGCTGGTGCCGGTCATTGCGCTGCTGATCGGCGCTTCGATGCTGCTGCATGCCTGGCTCGCGGCCGGCCCGGAGATCGTCATTACCTTCCAGACCGCTACCGGTCTGGAGCCGGGCAAAACGGCGGTGAAATACAAAGACGTGACGGTCGGCATCGTCAAAGATATCCAGCTGCGTGGCGACGACTCGCAGGTGCTGGTGACGGTCAGCCTCAACGAAAGCGCGGCGAACCTGGCCCGTGCCGACACTCGGTTCTGGGTAGTGCGCCCGCGTGTCGGTATCGGTGGCGTCACCGGCATCGATACCCTGCTGTCGGGGGCGTACATCGGCGTGGACAAAGGAAGCTCGGCCCGCACCCGCAGCGCTTTCACCGGGCTTGAATCGCCGCCGGCCATCATCAACGACATGCCGGGTTCCCGTTTTGTGGTGCAGACCGACGACTTGGGCTCGCTGGATATCGGCTCGCCGGTCTATTACCGACGGGTGCCGGTAGGGCGGATCGCGTCCTATCAGCTTAATGCCGACGGCAAGAGCGTCAGCCTGCAAATCTTTATCGATGCGCCTTACGATCGCTTCGTGACGCCGAACTCACGTTTCTGGAACGCCAGCGGCCTGGATGTGTCGGTGGGCGCCAACGGATTCCGGCTCAGAACGCAAACGGTCGCCGCCATCATGGCGGGCGGCATCGCCTTCGCCACGCCGGAAAACGCTTCAGGGGCTTCCCCCGTCGGGCCGAAGGGCGAATACGTGCTGGCTAAAGATCAGGAATCCGCTCTGGCCGCGCCCGATGGCCCGCCGATGCGCTTCAAGCTGCGCTTTGAGCGTTCATTGCACGGTCTGGAAGTCGGTGCGGCGGTCGAGTTCTCCAGCATCAAGATTGGCCGGGTGGTCTCGGTCGATCTGGATTACAGCCCCCAAGGCTACCGTTTCCCGTCGGTGGTCGGTATCGAGGTTTACCCGAACCGGCTTGGCAACGTGTTGAGCAAGCTGCCGAAGCAAAACCGGGGCCTGGAGCAAGAGACGGCGGCGTTTACCCGCGATCTGGTGGAGCACGGCCTGCGCGCTCAGGCCACGCCGAGCAACCTGCTCACCGGGCAGCTTTATATCTCGCTGGATTTTGTACCCAATGCCGCCAGGGTGCCGTTTGATATTCATGCCCGCCCGCTGGTGCTGCCGACCATCAACGGCGGTTTCGACCGGCTGCAGGAGCAGATCGCCAGCATCGTCAGCAAGGTGGATAAAATGCCGCTGGCGTCGATTGCGCAGAACCTGAACGCCACGCTGGCCGGGGTGGATAACAGCCTTAAACAGGTCAATGGCCAGACGTTGCCGGCGGCGAATCAATTGCTCAGGCAGATGAGCCAAACGGCGCAAACCGCACAAGATCTGCTGGCGGAAGACTCGCCGCTGATGCTGACGTTTAGCCAGTCTTTACAGGAAGCGCTACGCGCCCTGCGTGCGGTACGCAACCTGGCTGACCAACTTGATCGCCACCCCGAGTCGCTGTTGCAAGGCCGAACTGAGGATCCCCCTCTGCCCAATCCAGGCAGCCATGACTCTTCTCTGCAAGGTTCGAAAAAATGATGTCACCGTCGCGGCTCTGTTTTTTGATGCTTATGGTTTCGCTGACCGCCTGTTCTTCCCCGTCAGTGCATTACCACACGCTGGTGGCGCCGGCAGCCGATCCGCCGCCGGTGCAGCCTGCACCCTTTCTGATTGCCGTACTGCCGGTCGGTATTCCGCCGCAGATTGACCTGTCGCAGCTGGTGGTGCGTCAGGGGCAAAGCGGCGCGCTGGTGCTGGAAAATGAACGCTGGCTCAGCCCGCTTGGCGATGAGATCCGCACCGCGCTTTCCGCCGAGCTGGCGCAGCGTCTCGGTACGCAGGACGTTGCCGGGCTGGCTAAAGCCGGGGAGACCCCCACGGTGAGAATACATCTTGAGATACGGCGTTTTGACGCCTGGCCGGGACGAGCCGTTGAGTTAGACGCCGGTTGGAGCCTGAATGTACAGGGGCGAAGGCTGGTGTGCCGCAGCCGCCTGACGCAGGCCGTTCAGCCGGGCTATACGGCGATGTTGCTGGGGCAGCAGCAGGTTATCGGCAATCTTGCAGGGCGGATTGCCGCCACGGCGCGGCATTGGGCGATGGACGATCGGGGCCGCTGCGCGCCCTGACCACAGGACAACTCCGCTAATCAGAGCGGCAGAGACATTGTCTTGACAGTGGGATAAAACCAATGAAAAACTAAACCGTACGGTACCGTTATGTGTCGATACGTTCATCTGCGCGGATGTCATGGGAGAAGCTATGAAAAAGTGGGTTTTACTGGGCTGCGGTATCGCTTCGGTGTTTTTACTGAGCGGCTGCCTGTCCATAGGTTGGTAATGAATTGTCTGGATAAGCCGGTGGCCGGCACTGATGGGGCCACCGCTTTTTAATACCTTTTACCGTTGATGCCTGGGGAAAGAAAATGAAGAAAATGTTTGTTCTGAGCTGTATCGCCGCGGCGTTTTTATTAAGCGGCTGTATTTCCCTCGGGAAACATAGCCATCATAACCGCTCGTATTACGAGGGGGCGCAATATGGCCCATCGCAATACGACAGAGATAGCGCTTATCGCTACGAACGTGGTGATTATCGAAGAAATTGACCCTGATTGACATCGCCGTCCCAGAGCTGCAGGCGGCGCGAATCACGCTGATAATCCACCTCCGTAGGGCGTAATCATGAAAACTGCGCTTCCTGAATTGAATACCCTGATCGCCACCTTCGCCGAACAACCGTTCCAGGCAAACAGCGACGATAACCTGATTCGGGCGGCAAAAGCCGCACAGCAACTTCTGCCGTTTATGCAACAAGCCGGCATCGTTGAACCCGAGATCGGCATTGCCGCGTTTATCGCTGATTTACTGCATTTACAACACTATCTGCACCTCAATAATCAAAGTGAACATACGATTGACCGGGTGGTTCAGCTGGCGTTCCTGCACTTTGACGTCGATACGCGGCAGCCATAGGCAAAACTCAGGCCCGGTGCAGCCGGATAGGCTAAGCTGATTTTTAGAGGGCTTATCCGGGGTATTCACCATGCATATCATTCTTGCACCTACCAATCTGGGGCTGAGCCCCTTGCGACCGGGCCATGTTCCCGGAACCTGGCGAGCGCCGCAGGCGCTGATGGCACAGGGTTTGGCGCAGAGGTTGGGAGCGGGGGCCGTCACCGAGTTGCCGCAACCGACTTATTCGTCGGCAGCGCAACCCGGCACCCGCATACGTAACGGTCACGCGATTCGCGCCTTCAATATTGCGTTGGCCGCAGAGATTGCTGCGGTGCAGGCGCGCGGCGAGTTCCCGCTGGTGGTCGGCGGCGACTGTTCGATTCTGCTGGGAGCGCTGGCCGGTTCACGCCGTGCGGGGCCGCTTTCGCTGGTACATATCGACGGGCACAGCGATTTTCGTCATCCCGGCAACTATGATCCGCAGCAGATGTTGGGCGCGGTGGCGGGGATGGATTTGGCGTTGGCGACCGGGCGCGGGGAACCGCTGCTGGCCGAATGGCCTGGCGTAGCGGGGCCGCTGGTGCCGGAACGGCAGGTTTTACAACTGGGCGAGCGTGAGTGCCGGGACGCGGATTTTGCCTGGCCGGATATCAATCAAACGGCAATTGCGCGCATTGACGTCTTCGCCGCCAACCGGATGGGCAAAGCGGAAATTGTGCGGCAAATCGAACAGATGCTGGCCACCGAGCCGGAATGGCGCTTTTGGCTGCATCTGGATGTGGACGTGCTCGACCAAACCATTATGCCGGCGGTGGATTCCCCCGGTAGCCCCGGTATCGATCGCCTCTGGCTGGAAAATATCGTGGCGCGGTTGCTGCAAAACCCCATGTGCTGCGGCATGACGCTGTCGGTATTCGACCCCGAGCTCGATCCCGACGGCCGGTACGCGGCGCTGATAGTGGAAATGCTGGAGGCGATGTTCCGCTCCCGCTGACGGCGCTATGCCTTGTGCGTCGACAGCTGGATGCTGGTTTCGGTGTTGGAAATGCCGGCGATGCGCCGGATACGCCCCAGAATTTTATCGAAACTCTCCAGGCTGTCGGTGCGGATCTCCAGCAGAATGTCCCACTTGCCGTTGGTGGTGTGCAGGGTGAACACCGCCGGTTCACCGCGCAGCTGTTGCAACACGCTTTGCGCCTTGGTGCCTTCCACCGCCACGCACATCCAGGCGCGAATGCGGTTATGTTCCACGCCCGGCTTCACGCGAACGGTGTAGCCGGTAATGATCCCCTGCGCTTCCAGCGCCTCAATTCTTTTTTGCACCGTAGCGCGCGAAACCCGGACCTTGCTGGCTATCTCGGTCACCGAGCTGCGGGCGTTTTCGCGCAGCAGCGCGAGGATGTGGCGATCGGTATCATTCATGGTGGCAAAGTGTCGGCTAGCGGTGGCGATTTGTAAAAATATAGAGCAATTTAGTCATTTTTTACACTGCCTGGTGTCAAATTGATTTTCCATAATAGGGTCGCGTTATTCCCCCGATCCCTGTGAGAAATATCATGCAAACCACCCAATCCGTTTTTATGATCCGGCCTTCCGGCTTTGCCGCGAATAAACAGACCCAGCACAGCAATTTTTTTCAGAAGGTCACGCAGCACCATGAACACCACGCAGCCAGGGCATTAATCGCCTTTAACGGTTACGTTGACGCCCTGCAACTGGCCGGTGTCGACGTGAGGGTAATGGATGATATCGACGGGCAGGAAACGCCGGACGCATTATTCCCGAATAACTGGATTGCGCTGCTGGGCGACGGCAGCCTGTTCACTTTCCCGATGGAAGCGGAAAACCGACGACGGGAACGCCGCCAGGATATTATCGCGCAGCTCGCCAATGATTTCGTGATTGAACGGCGTATCGATCTTTCCGCCCACGAACTGGCCGGGCGTTTTCTGGAAGGCACAGGTTCGCTGATCCTGGATCACCCGAACAAATTGGCTTATTCCTGCCTGTCGTCACGCAGCTCTCCAGACGTGGGGCGCGAATTTGAGCGCCATTCCGGCTATAAAATTATCTGGTTCGACGCCGTAGATCGCCATAATCAGCCGATTTATCACACCAACGTGATGATGAGCGTCGGCGCGCGCTACGCCATTCTCTGCCTGGAAAGCCTGCGCAACCCGGAGCAAAAGCGCGCGCTGATCGCCACCTTGCAAGGTAGCGGCAAAACCCTGATTGACGTCAGCTACGCTCAGATGGAGGCGTTCGCCTGCAACGTACTGGAACTGCGCGCCAAAGACGGCAGCCCGGTTTACGCCATGTCGACCCGCGCCTGGGCCAGTTTTACGCCGCCGCAGCAGGCGCTGATTGGCGGCTACGCCCGGCTGGCGCTGGGGCCGATCGACATTATCGAAGATCTCGGCGGCGGGGGCGCGCGCTGCATGCTGGCGGAGATCTTTTTGCCAATGAAAGGCGCGCTGGCCTGAGCCCGCGCCTTTTCAGTTCAGCCCCATCTGATTGAGCAGCATTTTGTTCAGCTCGGTGCTTTTGCGCACGTCCAGTTTACGCATCGCCGAGCGCTTATGGGCGCTGATGGTCTTCTGGCTGCGGTGCAGCATTCCGGCGATGGTGCAGGCGGACATGCCGGTGCTCATCAGCTTCAGCACCTTTTTTTCGCAACTGCTCAGGGCGGCGATGCGGCACTGCCGGCATTTCCAGAGGGTGCTGGCGTGCAGCGCCACCCAGGGTTGTTGGCAAAAACGTTCCAGCGCCATATGCAGTTTGTTGCGGACGGTGGGGAGGGCGTCGCGCCGGTTAATGCTGAACAACGCCGGGTGGGCGTGCAGATAACGGATGTCGCGATCGTCGAGGATCAGCACGATCATTTGCCGGTGGCGCGGCGTCTGGTAAGGGCTTTGGTAGCAACTGGCGCAGCCGCATGGGTCTTCCAGAGTGCGGAACACGATCTCGATCGGCTCCAGATTGCGCAGCTCGTGCAGATGTCCGCGGCGGCTCTGATTCAGGTCATGCAGATACTCTTCCAGCAGCCGCCGTAACCCCTGTTGATAAAAGTTATCGCTGCACAGCAGGGTGAACCGAATATTAAGCATAGTTACTCCTTAAAACGCGCATCGTGCGGGAACAGTCGGCGCGCCTGACGGTGCAGATCCTCCGCCCGCTGCGGCTGTTGCAGCAACCGGCTGGTCACCATCAGGTTGACGTAGATATTGGCGTCCGGCCGCACGCGGATTTCATTTTCCGCCCAACGCTGGTAGCTCAGCAGCGCGGCCGGATCGCGGGTGTGCGGGTATTGCAGCAGCCGTTGCAACTGGACGTCGTAGTCGTAACGCACCTGCCAGGGCGTCGGCGTCATCACCCGGTTCATGGCGGCAAATTGTTGCAGACCGGTTTTTTCCACGGCGGTCACGATCAGGGCGCTGTGCAGGCCGTTAAGCAGGTACGGCAGTGCCAGCGCGGCCAAACCGGCGGCGAGCAGCCGCAGGGTGAGTTGCGGGCGCGGTGACAGGCGCAGGCGGCAACGCACATCGCCGGCGCGCAGAATCGCCAGCAGCAGTACGCCGTGTGCCGCGGAGAGATAAAGCGGGTACTCCACCATCATGTGCAGCAGGATCGGCAGCGCTGCCAGCCAGGGGGCAGGCCGCAGCGGCAGGGCGCGGGTGCGTCGCAACAGGCGCAATAACCCCCATAAAATCAAGGCGATGCCGCTCAGGCTCAGCAGGCCGCCTTCGATGCCCCACAGCAGAATTTCGTTGTGCGGATGGCTGATGCTGACGCTTTCCATACCGCTGCTGTGGGTGGTGTAGAAGTGATGCAGGAAGTCGTGCTGAAAGTGGCCGTAACCCCAGCCGAGCCACGGGCGTTCGGCGATCATGCGCAGCGCTTCCTGCCAGTAGGCCAGGCGGTAGAAAATCGGCTCCGCCACGGTGAGCGCCCGCGTTGCGCCGTTGAGCATGACCAGCAGCAGCCCGGCGGCTATCCCGGCGAACAGCAGCAACAGGGCGGCGGCAGCGCGGCGGCGATTAAGGCGATACAACATAAACAGTTGCAGCGGCGACAGCAGAGCGGCCGCCAGCAGGCCAACGCGTGAGGCGATCACGATCAACAACAGCGGTGCCAGCACCAGCATACCGCTTGTCAGCCATTGCACGCCCCGGTGCAGCGGGTGCCGGTTGCTCAGCAGATACAGCGCCAGCGCCAGCCCGGTAGCCATAAAGCTGGCCATCAGGTTCCACTGCTGGAAGATGCCGTAAGGGCGGTTTTTCAGGGTGTTGTAGCCCATGGCGTTACCCGGCGCCAACAGGCCGTACTGCACCAGGCCCAGCAGCGCCTCGAGCACCGTCGCCGCCAGCAGTAAAATCAGCAGTCTGCGCCGTCGCAGCCGGTCGAGCGGTATCTGCAACAGCGCGAAATAGGCGGCGACGCCCAGCGTCAACCCCAACAGGCGCGGCAGAGCTTCTCCTAGCCAGGGGTTTTTCGTCCACAGCAGCGGCAATAATAAAATCAGAGCGCCCGGCACCAGCCGGTTAAAAAAGCCGGATACGGCCAACGGCGGACGGCTCAATAGCATCGCGCCGAGAATAAACAGGGCGATAAATATGCCGCCGACCAGATTCCACGGCAAATAAAAACCGCTGCCGCCGCGATTGGGCCAGTAAACATGCATGGCGATCAGGCAATAGCATGCCGCCAGCCCGAATAACCCGGCCGTTTTGTTGTTGGATATCATCACTGCTTCCTGAAGCGCCCGGCCTTATTGGTAAGCCAGCACAAAATTGGCTACCGAGCTGAATTCACCCTCGGTAATGGTTTTATTCTGTATCGCGCTGGGGTGGCCCTGCACATAGGCGGTGAAATTCAACACAGTGGCGCCGTCCTGCAATGCCACTGCGCTGGTGGCCTGATTCAACGCAATATCGGCGCCCTTGCTGTCAAACAGCGCGATGGCGGCGCCGTTGGTGCCGTTATTGATCGCCAGTTTGCCCGGCAGCTCGCTGTCCTCGGTGCCGCTGAAGGTGACATTGACGGATTTGAACACCGCCGTTTTGCAGTCGGTCAGTTTGATGTTGAACGGCACCGGGTTGCTGTGGCCATAGCGGTACAGGGTTTTGACGATCACGGTATCCATCTCCACCACCTGATCGGCCGATTGCGGCTCAATATTGCACGGCCGGTTCACCACGGTGCCGAAAAAATCAATTTCCTTATCGGCCGCGGTCGCGATGGCGGGAAATAAATAACCGGCGCCGCATAGCGTCGTTAAAATAATGAGTTTTTTCATTTTCCTGCCATTAAATATAGTTAATCAGCAATATGATGGTTTTACGGAAATCCCCCTCTTGCCCCTCACCGGTTGCCTGTAATGATGCGGTATAGGATTTCTGTACCTGATCGCGGCCATTCATATCGGCAAAGCTGGAAAACTGGTTGTACTTAATCCATTTAGGATTGGAATTGTCGAAAATGCGCAAGGCCGAACCGTTGTCCATATTTAAACCGGTGGCGTCGACCAATGAGCCATTTTTCACCATAAAGTTAGCGTTCAGCGCGAAATTATCGCTACAGCCGTTTTTACGGATCAGTACGGTAAAATCTTTGCTCGCCACGGTACCGGCGTTGGCTTTCCAACTGGGAATATTGCCAAAATCAACGCCTTCCGGCGTGGTCAACTCTACCGATGCCGAGCACTGGATCACCTGTATTTTGTCCATTCCGGTCAGGGTGAAGCGGTAGTTTTTGCCCGGCTTATTGTTGATGCCCTTCACGCCATCGAGCTGGAAGACCGAAATCTGGCTGGCGCCACCCGGCGTGATCTCGCCGGTTTTCTGCAAATAAACCTGATAGTTCACGTAGCCCAGTTGCTGCTGGTTTGGCTTGCGGAACATGTCGGTTTGCGCCCTGGTATTCAGGATGCCGAGATCGGTACCGTTATAAATGACGCCCATCGAAATACCGGCGGCGATCGGTTTGTTGTCCGGATTGGGGTAGAAATAAACCCATTCCCCTTGCGGTACGCTCGGGTACCCCCAGCACACCACGCCACGGCTCATCGGCTGCGAAGTCCACAACCGGCTGCCGATCGGCAGAGTTGCAGGGATCTTCAATTGACCAATGTCTTCGTTTTCTTCGGTAATGCCATTGGCGGTGTTCAGGTGGCACTCCAGCGCCTGGGCGCTGAGCGGGCCGAGCAGGCAGGCCAGCAACAGGCCGTGCTTATAAATAGACCAGTTGAACATGCACCACTCCTTGAAATTGGCTTGCCTGCGTGTATTTTTGTGTCGATTCGATCTGCGCGTTGAACCACAGGGTATTGCTGCCGGGCTGCAGGATGTAGGGGCGACTTTGCTGATTAAGCGACAGCGCGCGGCCCTGTTGATCGGTCAGCCGCAGGCCGATGCCTTGCACGCCGCCGTTGAGTTTCAGCAAGTCAGGATTACTCGCATCGCTGTCGCCGAGAAACACCAGCGTAGCGGCCTGCTCACCCTGTAAATAGAGCCGCCCGGCATCGCCGTTACGTTGGCCGGCGGGGTTATCCGCCAGCGCTTTGGCCCCCAGCAGGCAGTTGCGGAAGGAGAGGCGAAAGCGCACCGGCGTGCTGCGATCGCCTGCGTTTTGAAAATCACGCGCGCTGACCTCACCCAGATCGATGGCCTGATCCCGGCTGTCCGGCACCAGGCTGCAAGGGGCACTGAGCAGGCCACCGAAAAAACTGACGGTGCCGGTAGTGCCTTCAATCACGTCAAAAGGCGTTGCCGCCGCCGCGCTGCCGCCCAACAGCAACACGCCGAGCAGCAGAGGCCGCAGGTGGCGACCGGTAGATTCAGCCATGCGGTATCTCCTTATTTTTTCGCGTCCGGCGCGGCGGTGCAGAGGGTGCCGTTGCACTGGAACCGCAGCTCGGGGTGGCCGCCGTAGTCATTGATGTAGGTGACGACAAAGCTGCTCAGGCTGTTGTCGCGCAGCTTCACGCTTTCGCTGGATTTCGGTTTCAGCATCACGGGTTCGAAGTCGTTTATCGCGCCGCCGCCCTGTTTCTGCGGCTGGCGGGTGATACCGGTCAGGGTGATATAAAACGGCGTGGGGTTTTCGATGGTGAACCCACCGGCGCTTTTACGGAACACCAGCTTCTCCTGCCACACTTCGCCTTTGGGCGCGACGATGGCCTTCGGCCGGTAAAAAAGCTTGATCTGGGTCTGCAAAGCTAGCTGCATCACGTTGGTTTTGCTGCTTTTCGGTGGGATTTCACGCAAGTTGAAATAGAACACCGATTCGCGATCCTGTGGCAGGCGGTCGGCCTCCGGGGTCTTGGTGATGCGCACTACGCTACGTTCGCCGGCTTCTACCCGCTGCAACGGCGGCAGCACCACCAGCGGCGAGGTGATTTTCTGATGCTGTTCGTTTTCCAGCCAGGATTGCGCCAGGAAAGGCAGCTCCTTGTTTTCGTTAACGATATTCAGGCTGATGGATTTCGCGTCACCGACGTAGATGGCGCGGGTACGATCCAGCGATATCGCCGCATGGGCGGCGGGAATGGCGGTCAGCAGCGCCAGGCCGATGGTTGCTGTCAGATTTTTGTTCATATTCATCAACTCGTTAAAATGTTACGGATTACAGTTTGGCGCAGGGGAGCAGCAACTGGTCCAGCGGCTTGGCAGCGCCCGGTATCACGATGCGGCACTGGCGCTGACCCTCCCAGGCGACGTCCAATTTTTCCTGCGGTTGCACACCGGTCAGATAAACCGACCCACCGTCGTTCACCACCGCCACTTCGCGGCCCCGTTCGCTCAGCACCGTAGCGCCGAACGGCGGTTCGCTGCCGTCGGCCAGTTTGATGGTGGCCAGCAGCTTGCTGCCTTTCACTACCTCAAAGTGGCGATAGCCGATGGCGCCTTCGGTCAACGTGCCTTGCACCACCGAACGGGTGGCTTCCACGTCATCAGCCAGCTTGTTGACGTCGATGCGGGTATCGGTGTTGTAGTAGCTGGTGATGTCGGAAATCACCGCCAGCCCGAACCGGTTGCTGTAGGCGCGGCCGTTGTTGATCGGCACCCCGGCGATGCCGTCGGTATCCAGCATCATCCGGCTGCCGCCATTGCTGGCGTTCTGGTGCGCCGCTATACCGTACCGGGTAGCGGTGATACCGCTGCGGAAAGTACCGCCGACGGAGGAGTAGCTGTCTTGTTGGTACGAAGCGTTGGCGTTGAGTGAGCCGAACGAGGCGTTATGGGTGTAGTAGCCGCTGGTCAAGGTTTTGCCGGACTGGTTAAAGCCGCCGCTTAGCTGCCAGGTGTTGTTCGGATCGGTGTAATCGTTGTAGGACGCGGTTTGCGTCACGTCGCTGTTATTGGTCTGCAACGCGTAACCCATGCGGCGACGATCGCCAATCGGCACGGTGAAATTCAGCATCACGCTGTCATCGGTGCGCCCTTGATAGGTCGAACGGTAGGCCGACAGCGAGGCGGTGATGTTGCTGATGTTACCGACGTTGAACAATTTGCTGGCGGACAGCCCGTAGCGATCCTGCGCGCGCTTGTCCCAATAGGTTTGGTGCGAATAGGTCAGGTAGGCGGTGATCGCTTTGGCGCTGTCTTCCGCCATAAAGGTTTTGCTGGCGGTGATGGTGTACAGCTCTTTTTCGCGACTGCTGTAGCGATCGTCATAGTCGCTATAACGCGCCTGCAGATACTGCGACATGCTCATGAATTTGCGCTGCGAAAAACGGTAGCCTGCGAAGGTGATCTGGCTATTCAACTCGTCGAAACGCTTGGCGTAGTTGACCTTGAACGACATGCCGCTGGCAGTCGGCTGGTCTGGCAGACGGGCGATTGACTGCGTCATGTCCACCGACATGGCACCGAAGATATTCAGGTCACGGCCCAGACCGAGCGCCCAGGCGTTGTAATCGTCGCCAAGCAAGGCGCCGCCGTACAGTGACCAGGCACTGCTCAGCCCCCAGGAGAAATCACTGGCGGAGAACAGCGGCCCTTGCGTGCGGTGATCGTAAGCCGAGGGTTTGCCCAGGGCGACGTTGTAGCGTACATAGCCGGGGCGGGTCAGATAAGGGATGGTGGCGGTATCGACCTGGAAGGTGGAGACGCTGCCGTCCTGTTCTTCAACCTTCACGTCCAGTCGGCCACGTACCGAACTGCTGAGATCCTGGATCACAAACGGCCCGGCAGGCACGGTGGTTTCGTACAGCGTGCGGCCTTCCTGGGAAACGGTGATTTTGGCGTTGCTCTTGGCGATGCCGCGCACTTCCGGAGCATAGCCCTGCAGGTTCGGCGGCAGCATGCGTTCGTCGCTGGCCAGATTGATGCCGGTAAAGCGATAGGAATCGAACACGTTCGAGTCGAGATAAATTTCGCCGAGCGTCAGTCTGGCTGCTTGCATTGGCAGCGCGCGATAGGCGTAGATCTGGTTCCAGTCAAAGCCGCTGTCGCGTTGGCCGGCCTGCTGGTTGTAATTGGCCTGATAATCGGCGCGCAGGCGCCAGGCGCCCAGGTTGGCACCCAGGGTGCCGTAGCTGCTGAGATTTTCCGACGTGTTGTTATTGTGACTCTGCTTGCCGACCTGGCCGCTGAGGCTGTAATCCAGCAGCAGGCCGGGAATGCCGTCGTCCCATTGTTCAGGCGGGGTCCAGTCCGGATCGGAATATTTCATCCATGCCTGCGGGATGGTGATCGTCAGTACTCCGCCGCCGATGCGATCGGAAAGGGTCGCCCCTTTGATCCCGCTGATATCGGCGCACTGGTTATCGTGCCACAGGATGATTTTTTTGGCGGCTTCTTCTTTCAGCGCCATTTTTTCCACCAGATCCGGCGGCAGACAGGCGCGGGATCGGTCCTTTTTATCCGCTGACGGATAATATTGGATGCGGCGCTGCGGCAGGGTTTTCTGGTTGATCTTGATATCCAGCAGATAGGTGCCGGGCATGACGTAATCGGCGTCGGAAAAACGCGATAAATCCACTTTGCTGCGATCGCCGATATCCAATACGTCAGTATTGAATTCCGTGGCGGAAAAAGCCGAATGCGCCCAGAGGAAAGATAGAATGACGGTAAGGGGTCTTTTTTTCCGTGTCAGTAATGACGTCATAGAATAATCACTCATGGCAAATCCGCGCCCAATAGCAGGTCATCCTGTACGACCTGAATACGTAATACGTGATGTCATTCGGTACCTGATGCCGGTACCCGCCTAACGCGGCGTTACAGATAAGACAGAGTGAATTTCGCCAACGAGCTGAATCCGCCGGCTCGGGCCTTATCAGGGTGAATGCGTAATCGGGCACCGAAGCGCAGCGTATTGTCGCCGGCGACGATCTGGTAATCCGCCGTGGTGGTGCCCAGCGGGATAGGGGTACCGGCTGCGGTCAGCAGTTCAATGGCCACGCCTTGCGCTTCGCCGTAAACGCCCAATAGCTCGGGATCCCGGCTGTCTGCGGTGCCGTCGAAGGTGACGGTAGCCGCGCGATAAATAAAGTCGGGCTTCACGACGCTTGCCAGTTCACAGTTCACCAGTTTGATCTCAAAGTTGCGGTGGCTGCCGATCAACGCCGGCTGTGCGCCCAATGCCGCGTCGGTCATGGAGATCAGCCCGAAATCAATGGTTTGGTCGAGGCTTTCGCCGGCAATCCCACAGGGGGTCTCGACGATCTCGCCGCCCAGGCTGACCGTGCCGTGACCCTGATTTTTCGCCGTCGCCTCTGCGCTGCAAACGCTGAGCGCGATAAGCAGTGCGCCCCAAATTCGGGTTGTCATGCTGGCGTCTCCCTGTTGCCGTCTCTGTCTCGTTACCTAATCCGTACAGGTAAAAGCGGGGACGCCGAATGGCGCCCCCACGGGGATTACAGGTAAGCCAGGGTGAAGTTCGCCACGCTGGTGAATTCGCCTGGGACCACGGCGGCAGACGCGCTGCTGCCTTGCAGGTAAGCGGAGAATTTCAGGGAGTTGTTGCCGTCGTTCAGGCCCTGACCGTCGGTCGCGGTGCCCAGCTCAACGTCTTTGGAGTGCAGATTGTCATAAATCACGATGCCGGCACCGCTGGCGGAACCGCTCAGGGCCAACAGCTTGGCGTTGTCAGGGTCTGGCGTGCCGGTGAAGGTCACTTTGACGTTTTTCATGGTGGTCAGCGCGCAGTCTTTCAGCTCAATGCTGAACGGCTGAGATTCGGACTTGCCTTGCTTAGCCAGCAAACGGCTGCTGATCTGGCCCATTGGCACTGTCTGATCGGTAGATTCCGGCGCTACGCTGCATGGCGCATCGATGATTTCACCGGTAAAAGTCACTTTACCGCTGCCCTGGTTAGATGCGGCGTGAGCAACAGATGCGGAAGCGAAAGCAATCATGGTTGCCAGCATTAATTTATTCAGTTTCATTTCTCAAGTTCCTGTAGAGAGTATTTAAATAAAAAGAAAAGCACATCTAAATCCCCCACGACGCCGGCAACATCATGTCGCCGGCCTCGAAGTTGGAGCCAGATCCTTTTGCTCTGGGCAATACGCCACCCTCCGTTATTTTCTCAGCAATAACGAAAGTTTTTGGAAGGCGTAAAAACGCATTCCATTAAAATGAAAATATGAATATCACCCTGGCGTCTTGGTGAGAATATTCTTGCAAATAATAGGCGTTGTTGGGAATAGCTTTTATTAATTTAGGTCAAATACAGAATATAAAACCAAAAGGAAAAAGAAATATATATAATTGAAAATCAATAGATCGTATACAACTATTATCCAGAATAAATGACTATATAATTGGCGATGTGCGAGATTTTAGATCGCCAGATATGCCGTTGACACTACAATTCACAATATTGTTTTGATAATATCGCCATCAGACAGCAGATGATGAATTGCGGCCGTTAATCGGCGGTGAAAAGTTAACTCATTGTTTTAAAAGACAGGTAAAACGATATTGCCGGCTTGGAAGGCGGCTTTCAGACATAACGGCGGCGGTAATTTCTTTCGCGGCATTAACAAAAAAATAACAATATCGACGCGTGCCGGATTATTATCGGCACAGGCTGATATTGCGCGTTTTTTGTTATTTAACTCGTTCGGATTAATCCAAAACGGTGAGTTCTTGCTGGGCGCCACGACATAATAATGACCTAAGTGATAATTAAGGGATGATAAACGGAATGATTACCATAATTAATGATTCAACTCACCGATCCGCCGTCGCTTTGGCGGCGATGATAATGACAGCTTTAATGTTGTCGGGCTGTGCGGGGAAGAATGGCGCGGGCGTTAACGCCGTGAAAAAAGTCTCACAGAATAATCCTAATGAAAAGACTGATGAGCAGCGCATCGTACTTTGTCAGCAGCGGGTGAATTCACTTAAGAATATTAATCCACAAAGTTACCAGAAACGGATTGCTTATTTTAACGGACTGCTTGCCAACGCCTCCGGATATGCCGGTATTCGCAGTCATGTCGATGAAAGTACCCGTAAGGCTATAGACGCGCTTTATAAATATAAAACTGAAAAGTTCTGTGCCGACGTCGAGCATGAGCTGATGTCCGATCTGTCCAGCCGGGTGGAGAGCCTGTAGCCATGAAAAAGTGCGCGGAAGGAGCCGCAGCCTTTCTGTCGTTGCTGGTGGCAGGCAGCGTGTTGGCGGCGGGCAAAACGCCGGCCGATGACGGCATTCCCGCGTTGCTGAAATTTGCCGAGCAGCAGCAGGTGGCGGCCCCGGCCCCTTCAGTGGCAGAAAAGGCGCCGTCGGTTTCCTCGCCGGTTACCGTCAAACCCAAGCTCAGCACGGTGCCGCGAGGGGATACCGCCCGGCTGACGGCGCTGAATCAGACCCTGCGTCAACAGGCCGAGGTGATTCAGCAGCAGGCCGAGACTGTCCGTCGGCTGGAGCGGCAGTTGGCGATTCAAGCCGCCGAGCCGGCGGTCAGTGTGCCTGAGGTTGTCGATATCCGGCCGCTGGCGGCAGCGCTGAAGGGGATCCGACGGGCCATCGCGCCGCCGCCGGATCTGCTCGCCATGGCGGTATCGTTGGCGCGGCAACAACGGATAGCCGGAGAACAAAAACAACGGCTACAGCAGCTCGGCCGACAGTTGGCGCAGTTGCAACAGCCGCCGGCGCTGGTCAGCGATGCGGATAAACAGGCTTACGCCGCCGGAGTTTCGCTGGGGCGCGACATCCTGCAACTGCAGGAGCAAAACCGGCAACTGGGTATTGAAGCCGATCGGCCGCGTTTGCTGGCGGGCATCGCCGATACGCTGAACGGTCGGCCGCGATTGGACAACGCTGCCATCGACGGCGCGCTGCAAGCCGCAGACCGCGCTTTGCAGCAGGCTCATCGGCAACGGCAGCAGACCTTGCAGCAGGACGGTAAAGCCTATCTTGCCGAGTTCGCCACAAGGCCGGGGGTTCATAAGGACGCGCTCGGGTTCTATTACCGCGTGGATTACGCCGGCAGTGGGCGGATAGGTGCGGGCGACAACGTCAGCGTCGTGGTGCGTGAAAGCTTGCCCGACGGCACGGTGATTAAGGATATGGAGCCGGCCGGTACGACTATCACGCTACCGCTGGCGCAATACCCGCCGCTGTTTCGCGCAGCTATCGGCAAACTCGACAAGCACGGGTCCATTACTCTGGTAGTGCCACCGGAGCTGGCATATGGCGAGAAGGGCAGCCCACCCGCCATTCCGCCAGGGGCCACCATGATTTACGCCCTGCGCGTGGCCGACGTGCTGCCGCCGGATAAGGACAGGTAAAAGTAACCCCAGGAGGACGTGATGGCGAAGGCGCCGATAACCTATGAAATCAGGAAGTCGCATATGCTAAACGTGTTACGAAAACTGTGTATGGAACGCGCGGCGGGAACAGAGAGGCACCACCCGCCACCGCCGGAACAGTGGCCTAAAACAAGGGAGCTGGCAGACCAATGCGGCGAGAATATTTACACCACACGCACGCTGTTATTGGCGTTGGAAAAAGAGGGAAAAGTTCGTTGTACCCACCGCAGCATCAATAATTCGTTACGCTGGTATATTTGTACGTCGTCCCAAAAAGCGTAATGCCTTTTCAGTCTGAAATGTTGGACTTTCTTTCACAGCGCATCATGATAAGGCTGAGGGATGACAACTCCCTCAGCCCTGTTGTTCGTCGCCGGGCGCACTGCCCTGATTGGGGATGAGCGAGCAGGCCGCCTGCTGCAACTTGAAATCCATAGAGTATACTTGCCGGCTGATTGAAACGCGTTTTATGGCGATGCGGATATATTATGAAGGAAAGCGAAGAAATACTTTTATTGGATGATATTCATTATCAAATAGACGATCAGGTTATTTTGGATTCCGTCTCTTTCGGTCTAAAACAGGGCGAATTCAAACTGATTACCGGGCCGTCCGGCTGCGGAAAAAGCACCTTGCTTAAAATTGTGTCTTCGCTGATCGATCCGACCCGCGGAAAAATTATCTTCGACGGTAAGCCCATCACCGCTATGTCGCCGGAAGCATACCGTCAACAGGTCTCTTATTGCTTCCAGACTCCGGCGCTGTTTGGCGATACGGTCTATGACAATATTGCGCTGCCTTACCTGATCCGTAAGCAAAAACCGGACGAGCAAAAAATGAAAGCCGATCTGGCGCGTTTCGGGCTGGCGGAAAATAAGTTGAAAAAAAGCGTTAACGAATTATCGGGCGGGGAGAAGCAGCGTATTTCCTTGATCCGCAACCTGCAGTTTATGCCCAAGGTGCTGCTGTTGGACGAAATCACCAGTGCGCTGGATGAAGAAAATAAACGTAACGTCAACGAGATTATTCATCAGCTGGTATCGCAACATGGTGTAGCGGCGTTGTGGGTCACGCACGATAAAGATGAAATCAAACATGCGGACGATGTGATTACCCTGAGCGCCCACGGCGCACGGGCACAGGAGAAAGCCGATGAACCAGCATAATATCACCAATGAATCTTTAGGGTTGTCGATGATACTGGTGGTTATCGCTATTTTGATCAGCCATAAAGAAAAGCTGGCGCTGGAAAAAGACATTATCTGGAGTATTTGCCGCGCGGTAGTGCAGCTGATTATTGTCGGCTACGTGCTGAAATACATTTTTGACGTGAACAACGCCATTCTGACGGTGTTGATGGTGCTGTTTATTTGTTTTAACGCCGCTTATAACGCGCAAAAGCGCAGTAAATATATTGAGCATGCGTTTATTACCTCATTTATCGCCATTACCACGGGCGCGGTACTGACGCTGGTGGTGTTGGTGCTGACCGGTTCGATAGAGTTTACGCCGATGCAGGTGATCCCGATTTCCGGCATGATCGCCGGCAATGCCATGGTGGCGGTTGGGCTGTGTTACAACAATCTGGGGCAGCGTTTCAAAGGCGATCAGCAGAAGATTCAGGAGATGCTCAGTTTGGGCGCGTCGCCGAAGTTTGCCTCGACGGCGTTGATCCGCGACAGCATTCGCGCGTCGTTGATTCCGACGGTCGATTCCGCCAAAACCGTTGGGCTGGTCAGCCTGCCGGGCATGATGTCCGGTTTGATCTTCGCGGGCATTGATCCGGTCAAGGCGATCAAGTACCAGATCATGGTCACCTTTATGCTGCTTTCCACCGCCAGCCTGTCGACCATTATTGCCTGCTATCTGGCCTACCGTAAGTTCTATAACGCCCGCCATCAGCTGGTGGTCAGCAAGCTGAAGTAGCGTTAAGAAAACGGCCTCCGAAGAGGCCGTTATGCTTTCTGCTACCCTTGCAGCAGGGCGATGCTCTGGCGGATTTCACGTTCTATATCCGCCTCTGACCAGCTATCCAGTTGCGAAGAGAACGGCTCGAAGGCGTAAATGCCGGTATAACCGAGGCGCTCCAGATTCTGCACCTGCTTTTTGCTCTCCAGCCGATCTTTGTCGCTCAGCATGATGCGTTCTTCGTCGCTGAGCGCGCTTTTGCTTAGCGGGTCTTCCACCCCGGAAAGGTGCACCAGGCCAATGCCGCCTATGTCAATCTGCGCATCAAACTCGGGCTGCGCCACCTCGCTTAAATAATGGTGGAAGGTATCCAGCACGATTTTGTAGGGCGCGCCGGAATCCCCGATCAGCGACTGCGTCAGCAGCGACGAGCGCAGTGAACTGATGCCGAAGCCCAGCGGTTCGACATAGCCCTGCACGCCATATTGTTTAAACAGCGGGGCCAGCAGCTTCAGGGCCGCCAACGTATCCGTCTTTTTCTGCTCTTCGCTGCGGCGATCGTCCGTGCTGCAATGCGGGCACAGTACCAGCGCCTTGCTATGGATGGCCTGGGCTTGCGACAGCAGCGCCTCGGCGTTTTTCAGCAGCGCGCGCTCGTCGTCCAGCAGGTTAAACCTGCCAAGGGCGTTGATAGTGATGATCTCGATGCCGTATTTTGCCGCCAGCGCATTGAGTTGCTCATTGCTCAGGCTGTCGGTCACCTTGCCGCTCGGCATATCGTTGCGCAGCTCAACTTTGCTGAGCCCGCACTTTTTCACCAGACGGAAAAAGGACTCCAAATCGAGATTCGGCGCGATCTTGCGGTTGATGCAAAAACGCTCTGGCGCAATGGTCATGATGCATTACTCCTGAAGGGGTTGAGAAAGCTTAGGGCTTGCCGTCTTGCAACGGCACCGGCTGTGTGTCGGATAAGGGCAGGCGATAGCGTTTCGCCATCACCACGTCTTCCATTTTCTCGAGGGAGACGCCCCGGGTTTCCGGGATATAACGGCTGACAAACCAGTAACTGAACAGGCAGCACGCCGCGAAAATCCACATCGGGAAGGCGCCGTGGAACTGGGAGAACAGATACGGATTGTCGTTGATCATCGGGAAGGTTTGCGAAACCACAAAATTGGCCAGCCACATGCAGCCGACGGCGATGCTCATGCCCTGCGACCGCATGCGGTTAGGGAAAATCTCCGACACCAGCACCCAGGCACCGACGCCCCAGGACAACGCGTAAAACACCATGAAGAACAGCATGCCGAACAGCGCGAAATAGCCGGTAGCCTCCGTATACAGCGCATAAGAGGTGATCAGCAGCCCGGCGATGACCCCCAGCGTGCCCCAGCGCATCAACGGGATACGGCCCATGCGATCCATCAGCATGGCGCCAATCACCGAGCCGACCAACTGCATCACGCCAATCCAGATGGTCTGGAACAGCGCTTCCTGCGCATTCTCGGTGACGGTTTTCAACACCACCGGCGCGTAATACATCATGACGTTAACGCCGGTGACCTGTTGCAGCATGGCGATCATGCAGCCGACAAACAGAATGAAACGCACGCGCTTGTCGGCGTAGCTGAGTTTTTGCTTGCTGGATTGTTGATCCTGCCGTATCGAGTCCTTGATCTCCCGCAGTACGTTTTTGGCATGCTCGGCATTAGAGACGCGGGTCAGCATCGCCAGCGCCTGATCGTCACGGCCGACCATCACGCTCCAGCGCGGGGATTCCGGAATGATGAACACCAGAATGCAAAACAGGATGCAGGGAAGCACGCCGGAGGCGAACATCCAGCGCCAGCCCATCTCCACCAGCCAGGCTTCGCTGGCGATGCTGGCAATCTTGAAATTAACGTAAAAGATCACGATCTGGCCGAACACGATGGCGAATTGCTGCATGCTGAGTGCGCGGCCGCGCATGTCTTTCGGTGACACTTCAGACATGTACATCGGTGAGACGGTGGCGGCGATGCCCACTGCCAGCCCGCCGATAATGCGGTAAATGACGAACCAGGTGAAGGTCGGTGCCAACGAGGAACCTATGGCCGAGACGGTGAACAACAACGCCGCCAGCATCAGGGCCTTCTTGCGGCCATAACGCCCTGCCAGCGGCCCGGCGGCAAAGGCGCCAACCACGCAGCCGATCACCACGTTGGATACCGCCCAGCCGGTTTCGGCCGGGCTGAGGTCGAAATAGGTTTTCAGGGATTCGATCGCGCCGGAGATCACGGCGGTATCGTAGCCGAACAGCAGGCCGCCCAGAGCGGCGACCCCGCAAATTTTCATGATGTAGCCGGTATTGCGCTTACGCTGATATGACATTTATTGCTCCGATTTTTATCCTGGCTTCTGCCCGCATGTTGCGTGGTAGGTAAAAGGGGGGCAGAAGAGTGAACCGTGCCTGTCATCAAGGCGGTGATATTTGTGCAGTTCTTCCCTAAACAAGAACATTTATTTCATAATTAGTGAATAATGAAATATTGATTTTTAGATCCAGTTCAAAAAAAACCGCAAACGGACAGCCGGCGTTGCCGAAAGATTTACGTGCGCCCGGCGCCGTTGCGTTGACCGGCTGCCGCTATTTTTCTGTATAAAAGTCAGTGGTCATTGCCGCCCACCGCCGGGCAAGCCGGTGGCGCGTTTTTTTACCGCCATGCAATGACCCTGTATGACGATAGGGTAAAATTGCGACCTTCCGCACTAAAAACAAAATTTCTAAAATAATTTATTTGAAACTTTTTTTTCAATGAAATAGAGTTCGCTTTATCCGGTCAGGATTTAGCCTGCTTGCGGGCATGAGCTGGCAGTGTGATTCAAACGCCACGGCGTGCGGCAGCCCCGCATGCGGCCAGGCGACAGCGGACTTAAAAGAGGGTGAGACATGAAAACCGTGGGTAACTTTATTGGCGGGCAGGTGTGCCTGAGCAGCAGCAATCAAACCGTCGACGTGCATAACCCGGCTACCGGGCAGGTTGAACGTCGCGTCACGCAGAGCACCGCCGCCGAGGTGAAACAGGCCATCGATGTCGCCCATCAGGCGTTTACCGATTGGTCGCGCACCACGCCGCTGCGCCGTGCGCGCATCATGTTCAATTTTAAGGCGCTGCTGGAACAGCATCGCGAAGAACTGGCGCAGCTTATCGTCAGTGAACACGGCAAAGTCTATTCCGATGCGCTGGGCGAACTGACCCGCGGCCTGGAAGTGGTCGAGTTTGCCTGCGGCATTCCGCATTTGATCAAAGGCGAATATTCGCCGGACGTCGGCAGCGGTGTCGACAGCTTCTCGCTGATGCAGCCGCTGGGCGTGGTGGCGGGCATCACCCCGTTCAACTTCCCGGCGATGGTGCCGATGTGGATGTTCCCTATCGCGCTCGCCTGCGGCAATACCTTCGTCCTCAAGCCGCCGGCGCTGGTGCCTTCGGCCTCGGTGCGGCTGGCGGAGCTGCTGAAAGAAGCCGGCCTGCCGGACGGCGTATTCAACGTGGTTCATTGTTCTAATGAAAACGCCGCCCAGCTGTGCACCGATCCGCACATTCAGGCGGTGAGTTTTGTCGGCTCGTCGGCGGTGGCGGAACATATCTACACGACCGCCAGCGCCCACGGCAAGCGGGTGCAAGCCTTTGGCGCAGCGAAAAATCAGGCCATCATCATGCCGGACGCCGATCTGGACGCGACCGTAAATGCCCTGATGGGCGGCGCGTTCGGTTCTGCCGGCGAGCGTTGCATGGCACTGCCGGTGGCGGTGGTGGTGGGTGACGACACGGCCGACAAGCTGATCGCCAAGCTGAAACCGCTGATTGCCCAGTTGCGCGTTGGCCCAGGGATTCAGCAGGGCGGCGAAGAAAACGAAATGGGACCGCTGGTGTCTTCGGCGCACCAGAAGAAAGTGTTGGGTTATATCGATCTGGGTGTGGAAGAGGGCGCAACGCTGGTGGCCGACGGCCGCAACTATCAGGTAGCGGGCTACCCGGAGGGCTATTACGTTGGCGGCACCCTGTTTGACCACGTGACCTCCGACATGCGCATCTATCGTGAAGAGATCTTCGGACCGGTGCTGGGCATTGTCCGCGTACCGGATTACCAAACCGCCATCAACACGGTGAACAGCCATGAGTTTGGCAATGGCAGCGCCATTTTCACCAGTAACGGCCACTATGCGCGCCAGTTCGTGCAGGAAGTGCAGGCCGGCATGGTGGGGGTTAACGTGCCGGTGCCGGTTCCGATGGCGTTTCACAGCTTCGGCGGTTGGAAGCGCTCGGTGTTCGGTGCCCTGAACGTGCACGGCACCGACGGCGTGCGTTTCTACACCCGCATGAAAACCGCCACAGCGCGCTGGCCGACCGGGCAGCAGACGGTGTCGGAATACAGCATGCCGACGCTGGGCTAATCCCCGTACCGACAGACCAGGGCCGTTACTTCATTGGAGTGACGGCCGCTGCATTTGTAACGCTATAGGTTAACAGGAGAATAATCATGTCTTCATTGCTCGCCAAATGTCAGCAGCCGAACGCCGAGGGGCGCATCCAGCACGTCACCCCAGAGAATGCCGACTGGCGCTTTGTCGGGTTCGATGTCTATCGCCTCGCAGCCGGCCAGACGCTGCAATTGGAAAGCGGCGATAAAGAGCTGTGCCTGGTGCTGGTCGCCGGCATTGCCTCCGTCGCCACCCTGCGGGCGGAATATCCGCATATCGGCAAACGCATGAGCCCGTTTGAGCGCACGCCGCCTTATGCGGTCTACGTGCCGCATCACGACAAGATTAACGTGCGGGCGGAAAGCGATTTGGAGCTGGCGGTGTGCAGCGCACCGGGCAAAGGGCATCTGCCGTCGCGCCTGATTACGCCGGCGGATGTGGGCGTCGAGCGGCGCGGCAAGGGGCGCAATCAGCGTTTGGTGCACAACATTCTGCCGGACAGCGAACCCGCCGACAGCCTGCTGGTGGTGGAGGTGTACACCGATGAAGGCAATACCAGTTCATACCCCAGCCACAAGCACGACCAGGAGGATTCGCCGGATGAAACCTATCTGGAAGAAACCTACTATCACCGCATTCAACCTGAACAGGGCTTTTGCCTGCAGCGAGTCTATACCGACGATCGCGAACTCGATGAGTGCATGCCGGTGTATAACCGTGACGTGGTCAAAGTGCCCCGCGGTTACCACCCGGTGGCGACGCTGGCCGGTTACGACAGCTACTATCTCAACGTGATGGCCGGGCCGGTGCGGCTGTGGAAATTCACCTGGGAAAAAGACCACGCCTGGATTAACAGCGACGGCTATCCGGCGGCGAAATAAGCGTTATCAGGCCCGGCATGCCGGGCCTGATGTTATTCAGCGTTATTCGTCTTTGGCATTATTCAGCGCCAAGGATACCGCCAGGGTTTGCGCCAGACACATTGAGGCGACCTGCGAGCGGAAACCGTCCACCTGCGCTTCGCGCACCACAAAGCACACGTCGCTGAAGGCGGCCAGCGGGCTGACCTGGCTGTCGGTGATGGCGATCTGTTGCGCGCCGCGTTTGGCACCCAGTTCCACCAGCTCCAGCGCTTCTTGCGCATACGGCGAGTAGCTGATGGCAATCACCACGTCTTTGGGTTTCACCATGCTCAATTGCTCGGTGAACATGCCGCCCAACCCGTCGATCAGGAACGCCCGGCGTTCAAGGTGGCGCAACGCATAGGTAAGGTAGGAGGCGACGCTGAAAGAACGGCGCAGGCCAATCACGTAGATGTTCTCGGCGTTGTTCAGCAGTTCAACGGCACGGTCCAACTGCTCTGAGCTGGTTTGCATCGCCAACTGTTGCAGCGCCTGAGCGTTGACCATGGTGAACACGTTGAGAATTTCCGCCGGTTTCTCCGGTGCGACGTTGCCGTCTGTCGAGGTCTGGCGAAACAGGCGGGCGCGTTCGGTGTAGTTGACCGTTTCTTCCATCAGGTGCTGGCGAAAAACCTGTTTCATTTCGTTGAAACCGCTAAAGCCAAACGCGTTGGCGAAGCGGATCAGCGTGGAAGGCGGGACGCTGGCCTGGGCGGCAATGGAGGCAACGGTATCGAAAGCAATGCTGTTACTGTTATCCAAAATGTAACGCGCCACCTGTTTCAAGCGCTTGCTTAGCGTTTCATAACGGTGGCGAATCTCGTCCTGTAACAGCGAAAGTTGAGTTGGGTTGTTCATCCATTCGGCTCGCAGTGGGGGCTAAGGCGTATCGGCCTGACGCCTGAGTTGTTGACAGGCCATTCTAACAGATGGAGCGGAAATTTCATTTCATCTAAAAGCGATTTATTCGATTGCAAGTTGCGTTACTTCACAGAAAATCGGCAAAAAAATCCCCTTAAAGCGGCGAAAATCGCTGTAAGGGGAGCCTTTGTCGATTAATTTGCGTCGTGGCCGGGGCGATATTGGCGCCAGAAACCGATCAGCGTCAGGTATTTTTGTTTCACCTGTTCGATTAAGCCGGCGTCATCCAGTTCGCCCTGCAACCAGCGGCGTGAGGGCTGGCCGAAAATGGTGCGGCCAACGGCAAAGCCTTTCACCCAAGGCGCATCGGCAGCGGCGGCGAAGCCGGCCTTCAGCGTTTCCTCCGGGGAATCCAGCCCCAGGATCAATACGCCACGGCAGAAGGGATCGTTAGCCTCGATCAACGCGCCGACCTGCCGCCAGTTCTCGGCACTCAGCGGCGGCAGTTTCCACCAGTCCGGCTTCACGCCCAACCGGTAGAAATGTTGCAGCATGTCCAGATAGTAGCGCTCGTCTTTGTCGGCGTTGCTTTCCGGCAAAATCACCTCGAGCAGCAGCTCGTGGCCCGATTTACAGCAGCCGCGATAGACGTCGCCGATCAGTTCATCCTGTTCGCGGCGCAGTTCGGCGGCGTCATGCGGATGGTAAAACACTAGGCATTTCACTACGTGTTCCTGCGGCCAGTCGATCAGTTGCGAGCCGATATTGCCGTGTTCCAGCCGCAGCGGGCGCGAGCTGGGCAGCTCGACCGGCCGGCCAATCCACCAGCCCTGGCCGGTGATTTCGTTCAGCGCCGCCTGGCCGTAAGTGGTGTCGGCCAGAATGCCGCTGTTGCCCTGCAGCCCGGCATCTTCTGCGGCCCGTTGCGCCGCCGCCAGCAGCAGGGTTTTCAATTGGGGGATACGTTCTTCACTGACGTTGGCTTCGCGCGCCATATCCGCCAGTTGCTTGCGGTGATCGAAGGCGAACACGCACAGTTCCGGCCACTGTTTTTTGCGGGTCGTTACCCGATGCAGATGGTTGAGCCGCGGGTCGCGGTCCGGGCGTTTCACTTCCCGTTCGCGTTGCAAATAGTCATCCAGCTCCAGTTTGGTGGGCATCGCCGGTGCGCAACCGTGGCGCGAAACCACCAGCGCACCGCAGGCGTTGGCATAGCGGCAGGCCTGATCCCAGCCTTCATCGTTCAGGTAACCGCGCAGCAGGCCGGACATAAAGGCATCGCCGGCGCCCAGCACGTTCAGTACCTCGACCCTTACGCCGGAATGCAGTTTGACCTGCTGCCAGTCGGCGGCGATCTCGCCTTCGAAGACCGAGCAGCCCTGCGCGCCGCGTTTGCAGACCAGCGTGGCCTGGGTGGCTTTGCGTACATTGCTCAGCGCGGTCAGCGTGTCGGTGCTGCCGCCGGCAATGTGAAACTCTTCTTCGGTACCGACGATTAAATCAAAGTGGTGCAGCACTTCTTGCAGTTCGCGGGTCACCTTCTCGGATTCGACAAAGCGGGTTTCACCGTCGCCCAACGAGGTCAGGCCCCACAATACCGGGCGGTAGTCGATATCCAGCGCGGTGCGCAGGCCGTGGCGGCGGGCGTACTCCAGCGCCTTCAGCACCGCAGCGCGGGTGTTCGGGTGCGACAAATGGGTGCCGGTAATGGCCAGCGCGCGTGACGACGCAATATAGGATTCGTCGATATCGTCCGGCGTCAGCGCCATGTCGGCGCAGTTTTCACGGTAGAAAATCAGCGGGAAGGTTTCCTGATCCTTGATACCGAGGATCACCAGGCCGGTCAGGCGCTCTGGGTCGACGATCAGGCTCCGGGTGTCGGCGCCGACGCGTTGCAGCTCTTCGCGCAGGAAGCGGCCCATATGCTCATCGCCGACGCGGGCCAGCATGCCGGACTTCAACCCCTGAATGGCGGTGCCGTAGGCTACGTTGCCGGAAGAGCCGCCGAGATACTTGGAGAATGTGCTGGCATCTTCCAGGCGTGCGCCGATCTGTTGTGCATAGAAATCGACGGCGATACGCCCGAGACAAATGACATCAAGTTGTTTTTCTTGTGTAGCCATACCCGTTTCCTTCTGTATTAAGCCAAACCCCGACTGCGAAGCATATTTTGGAGTATGAGGAATAAAAATTTCAATTTCAAGATTGAATGAAATTTACACCCCAAAAATGTGATGCATTTAAAAGCGTGATGAAAGCGGGGATGCAGGGGGCAAAAACCGCGCCCTGCCTGAGAGGAAAACTTGCTGCAACGGGGGTTGATGCTTGCGCGTCACAGGCCGATGGCACCGGGTGCACAGGCGGGTTTGACGCTGTTGGAATGGGGCCGCGCCGGCGGGAAAGGGCAGCTAAGTCGGTGAATTCTAAAGGCATGGATGAAATGGGGTTTTCATCATTATGCGATCTTTATCGCAAAATGAAATGTTTCTTCTGTAATGTGATTTTATGGAAAATATATTTGTTTATAATCGCTTCACGTTTCACGTTGTCGGTTTAGTGAGCGGCACCGCTGGAAAGCCATAGGCATAATGTAGAGGGTGGAGAAATGGGCAAGATCAGATTAACCATGGCACAGGCGCTCGTCAGGTTCCTCGACAACCAGTATCTGCTGGTCGACGGCGTGGAAACCAAATTCGTCAAGGGCATCTTTGCGATTTTCGGTCACGGCAACGTCCTCGGCCTGGGGCAGGCGCTGGAACAAGACAGCGGCGAATTGGTGGTGCACCAGGGGCGCAATGAGCAGGGCATGGCCCATGCGGCGACCGGTTTCGCCAAGCAGAAACTGCGTCAGCAGATTTACGCCTGCACCTCTTCCGTCGGCCCCGGTGCCGCCAATATGATCACCGCCGCCGCGACCGCCACCGCCAACCGCATTCCTTTATTGCTGCTGCCGGGTGACGTCTATGCATCGCGCCAGCCGGACCCGGTGTTGCAGCAGATCGAACAGTCCTACGATCTCAGCATCAGCACCAATGACGCTTTCCGCGCGGTCAGCAAATACTGGGATCGCATCGTGCGGCCGGAACAGCTGATGAGCGCCTGCATCAACGCGATGCGCGTGCTGACCGATCCGGCGGAAACCGGCGCGGTCACGCTCTGCCTGCCGCAGGACGTGCAGGGCGAAGCCTATGACTACCCGGACTATTTTTTCCAAAAGCGCGTACATCGGCTCGATCGCCGCCCGGCGACCGAAGGCATGCTGGCGGATGCGCTGGCGCTGTTGACCGCCAAACGCAAACCGCTGCTGGTGTGCGGCGGCGGGGTGAAATATTCGCAGGCCGGGCAGGCGCTGCGCGAGTTTGCCGAACGTTTCCACATTCCGTTTGTGGAAACTCAGGCCGGTAAAGGCACCGTGCCTTCCAGCCATCCGTTTAACCTGGGCGGTATCGGCGAAACCGGCTGTCTGGCGGCCAATACGCTGGCCAAACAGGCCGACCTGGTGATTGGCGTAGGCACCCGTTACACCGACTTCACCACGTCGTCAAAATGGCTGTTCCAGCATTCGGATGTCGATTTCCTCAATATTAACGTCAGCGGCTTTGACGCCGGCAAACTCGACGGCGTACAGGTGCTGGCCGATGCCCGTGCGGCGCTGGTCGCCTTGAGCGCCCTGCTGGCGCAATCCGATTACCGTGCCGGCTGGGGCGATGCCATTGCCGAGGCGCGCAGCGCGCAGCAGCAGGAAACCGCCCGCGTTTATGCGGTGGAATACAGCGGCGAAGGCTTTGTGCCGGAAATTGACGATCATCTCGATCGCGACCGTGTCTTCGCCGAATTTATCGAACAAACCGACTCGTTGCTGACCCAAAGCCGGGTGCTGGGCGTGTTGAATCAGCACCTGCCGCAGGACAGCGTGATCGTCGCCGCCGCCGGCAGCCTGCCGGGCGATTTGCAGCGCGTGTGGCACAACCACGGCGAGCACGGTTATCACGTGGAATACGGCTATTCGTGCATGGGCTACGAGGTGAACGCGGCGTTGGGGGTCAAGCTGGCCGAACCGCAGCGCGAGGTGTATGCGATGGTCGGCGACGGCGCCTTTATGATGCTGCATTCCGAACTGGTCACCTCGATCCAGGAAGGCTGCAAAATCAACGTGGTGCTGTTCGACAACATGACCAACGGCTGTATCAACAACCTGCAGATGGAACACGGTATGGACAGCTACACCACCGAATTCCGCTTCCGCAACCCGCAGGGCGGCAAACTCGACGGCAACTTTGTGCCGGTCAATTTTGCCATGCTGGCGGCGGCCTACGGCTGCAAAACCTACAGCGTCACCACCGAACAACAACTGATCGACGCGCTGGCCGATGCCCGCCTGCAGAAAGTCTCCACCCTGCTGGACATCAAAGTGCTGCCAAAAACCATGGTGCACAAGTATCTCAGTTGGTGGCGCGTGGGCGGCGCCCAGGTTGCCGACAGCGAAAAAATTGTCGCCGTGGCCCGCAAGCTGCAGGAAAACATCGATAAGGCCCGCGATTACTGATTACCCAGACCTGGCGTCTGCCGCAACTATTTGAAGAGGATAACGAAGATGACATTGAACATTGGGGTTATTGGCACCGGCGCAATCGGTCGGGATCATATTCGCCGTTGCAGCAAAGTGTTGCAGGGCAGCCGCATCGTGGCGGTCAACGACATCAATCGCGACAACGCCGCCAAGGTTGTGAGCGATCTGAAGCTGGACGCGAAGGTGTATGACAACGGCCACGACCTGATCAAGGCGGCGGACGTGCAGGCGGTGCTGGTCACCTCCTGGGGCCCGAGCCACGAAGAATTTGTGCTGGCGGCCATCGCAGCCGGCAAGCCGGTGTTCTGCGAGAAGCCGCTGGCGGTCACCGCACAGGGCTGTAAAAACATCGTCGAAGCCGAAGCGAAGCACGGCAAACGCCTGGTGCAGGTGGGCTTTATGCGCCCTTACGATCGCGGCTACCGCGCGTTGAAACAGGTGCTGACCAGCGGCCAGATCGGCGAGCCGCTGATGCTGCACTGCGCACACCGCAACCCGACCGTCGGAGAGGCCTATACCACCGATATGGCGATTACCGACACCTTGATTCACGAGATCGACGTGCTGCGCTGGCTGCTGGATGACGACTATGTCTCGGTGCAGGTGGTATTCCCGCGTAAAAGCCCCAAGGCGTTCCCGCACCTGAAAGATCCGCAGATTGTGCTGTTTGAAACCGCCAAGGGCACGCGCATTGACGTCGAAATCTTCGTTAACTGCCAGTACGGCTATGACATCCAGTGTGAAGTGGTGGGGGAAACCGGCATCGCCAAACTGCCGGAGCCTTCGTCGGTGCAGATGCGCAGCGGCGCCAAGCTCTCTACCGAGATCCTGACCGACTGGAAAGACCGCTTTATCGACGCTTATGACGTTGAGCTGCAAGGCTTTATCAACGACGTGCTGGCCGGGAAACTGACCGGGCCTTCCGCCTGGGACGGCTATGCGGCCTCTGTGACTGCCGATGCCTGTGTGGCCGCGCAGCTCAGCGGCGAGATTGTGCCGGTGGCCCTGCCGCCGCGCCCGGCATTCTACAACCACTAATGGGCTGACCGCCGTACCCACGTTTAAGAGGAATGACCATGAAGATCGCTTTTGATGTTGATGTCATCAGGGACCTGGGCATCACCAAAATGGTTCAGCAGGTAGCGGACTGGGGCTATCGGTATATCGAACAGTCGCCGCACCCGCAGATCAATCCGTTCTATAAGCATCCGAAAGCCGGCCGCGAGGTGATGGCGGAATACAAGAACGCGCTGAAAGCGACCGGCGTGGAGATATCCTCGTTTATTGTGGTGTACCGCTGGTCCGGCCCGGGCGAGGATCGCCGCCAGGCGGCGGTCAAAAATTGGCGCCGGATGATAGAGATTGCGGTGGAAATGGGCGTGCAGGTGATCAACACCGAGCTGGCCGGCAACCCTAATGAGCCGGAAATTTGCGAGGAGCTTTGGTATCGCTCAATGGAAGAGCTGCTGCCGATCATTGAGCGCGAAGGCATTCGCATGGAAATCCAGTCTCATCCGTGGGATTTCTGCGAACTGAGCAACGAAACCGCCGACATGGTGAAATCGCTGCGCAGCGACCACGTCAAGTACCTCTACAGCGTGCCGCACAGTTTCTATTACGACAAAGGCCAGGGTGACGTGGCCGGCATGCTGAAGTATGCCGGCGACGATCTTTCCCACGTGTTGATCGCCGACACCATGAACCACACCAAACACTGCCGCTATATCGTCAACCCGCCGGGGGTGGACGCTGCCGTGCACCAGCACGTGGGGATTGGCGAAGGCGAGGTGGATTTCGACGCCCTGTTCCAGACCCTGCGCGATATGGAGTTCGCCAACCGCAACTTTAAGGTCGGTGGCGAATCGATCATCTGCACTTCGCTGTTCGGCTACCCGGAAAAAATGAAAAGCCAGGCAGTGGCGACCAGAGAGCGCATCGAGAAAGAGCTGCTGGGCAAATAACCTTTTCGGCGCGTCGGCCAATTCCGTTGGCGCGCATCCGATTATTGAGGCTGAACATGAACAAAGACAACGTGAAACTGGCCATCGCGCCGATCGGCTGGACCAATGACGATATGCCCGAACTGGGCAAAGAGAACACTTTCCAGCAGTGCGTCAGTGAAATGGCGCTGGCCGGTTTCACCGGCAGCGAAGTCGGGAGCAAGTACCCGCGCGATCCGGCGGTATTGAAGCCGATGCTGGATATTCGCGGTATCCAGATCTGCAACGCCTGGTTCAGTACCTTTTTTGCCGACGGCCAGAAAGAAAAAACCATCGATGAATTTATCAACCATATGAATTTCCTGCATGCGATGGGTGCCAGGGTGATCGGCTGTTCCGAGCAGAGCAAGAGCATCCAGGGCACCACCAAAGGGGTGTTCGAAGAGAAGCCGTATTTCAGCGACGAAGAGTGGCAGCGGGTGGCCGATGGCTACAATGAGCTGGCGAAAATTGCCGCCGACAAGGGGATGCAGGTTTGTCTGCACCACCACATGGGCACCGGCATCCAGACTACCGCAGAGATTGACCGCTACATGAGCATGGTGAATGACGACGTCTATCTGCTGTTTGATACCGGCCACGCTTACTACTCGGAAGGCAGCCAGCAGGCGATGATGGCGATACTGGAAAAGTATCTGCTGCGCATTAACCATGTGCATTTGAAAGACGTGCGTGACGAGGTGGTGGCGGAAGTGAAGGCCAATAAGCTGAGCTTCCTCGACGGCGTGAAGAAGGGCACTTTCACCGTGCCGGGTGATGGTGTGATCGACTTCCGTCCGGTGTTTAAACTGCTGGATGAGCGGGGCTACAAGGGCTGGATGGTGGTGGAGGCCGAACAGGATCCGGCGCTGGCCAACCCGTTTGAATATGCGGTGAAGGCGCGCCGTTATATCAAGGAGACCGCCGGCATTTAATCGAGCCGGGATTTGCCAGGGGCGCCTGAGTCATCAGAGCGCCCCTTTTTATTGGGCAGGATCAGGCGAGGGTTTTCCAGGTGGTGACTTGGCTGCCGGGCCATGGGGTGGCGGCGTAGACGCCACGGGCGATCGCCCGCGCCAGCGTGTCTGCCGCCAACGCGCCAATTTGCAGCACCGCCAGCTCGCGGCTGCCCTGAACCTCGCGCTTGCCGGTGGACAAGGCAAACACCACGTCGCCGTCGAACGGGCTGTGCAATGGGCGAATGGCGCGCGCCATGCCGTCTTGCGCCATGATCGCCACGCGTTTCAACTCCACCCGGGTCAGCGCCAGATCGGTGGCGATGCAGGCCAGGGTGGTGTTTTTTCTGCCGCCTGTCGGCTCGGTGGGCATCCAGTCTTCGCCCTGGCCATGCAACTGCGCCAGCGCCGCCGCGCCGCCGTTGCCAAATTCGCCGTTGATTTCATAAGGCGTGGCCCAGAAGGCACGGCTGCCTGGCGCGACCACCGAACCCAGACTGTTGACCGCCACCAGCGCGCCGACGGTAGCGCCGTTAGCCGCCACGATGGAAGCCGAGCCGAGGCCGCCCTTCAGCTTGCCCATGCCGGTCATGGCGCCATAGCCTGCCCCCACGGTGCCGAGCGGGAAGTCGTGGCCCGCTTTGCCGGCCGCTTCTATCCCCAGTTGGCGGTAAGGCGGGTCAAGCTGCCAGTTTTTATCGCCCGCGTTGTTCAGATCATACAGGCAGGCGGTAGGTACGATAGGGGACACCGGCACGCCGGGAGCCGGCCGCAGGGCATAGCCGCGGCCTTGTTGCCCCAGCCAGGCCGCGACGCCGTCCGCCGCCGCCAGCCCGTATACCGAGCCACCGCTCAGTACCAGCGCATCGACGGTTTGCACCAGGTTATCCTCCCCCAGCGCGTCGGTTTCACGGGTGGCCGGGCCGCCGCCGCGCACGTCGACGGCGGCGATCGCCGGGCTATCCGGCAGGATAACCGTGGTGCCGGTGCGTACCTGGCTGCTCTGGGCGATGCCGACCTTCAGGCCGGGCACGTCGGTAATCAGATTGCGGGCGCCGGTCCGCACGGCGGGAGAGGTTGGCATGGCGGCCCCTAAAAAGGTGGTGGGAGAAAGGATGCCGATGGCACCCGTTACGCAGGCCAGCGTCTGCACAAAAGCGCGGCGGCTGACGTTTAAGGGCCGGTTAACCGGCCCTGATTCATTTTCAGTATCACTCATGATGCGCTTTTTTCCGCTGCTCGCTGCGAAAGCGCGCCATATGATGAGAATCTACCAACTCGCCATCGCGCATGGCATAAGCGCGGCTGGTACCTTCAATTTCAAAGCCGAACTTGCGGTAGAGCGCAATGGCGGCCTGATTGTCGGTAAACACCGTCAGTTCGATGCGTTCGATGGCTGCCCAATTGTCGCAGAGATCGATCATCGCCTTCATCAGGCTGCTGCCGACGCCTTTGCCGTGGTAGCGCGTATCCACGCCAATGCCGAAGGTCGCCACATGGCGACGGCGTACATGCTGGTCCAGCATTACGCTCAACTGGCCGACGATCTGCCCGTCGATACAGGCCACCAGGTTGTGGGTGCCGGGGCTAAGGTTGGCGAGGCGCTTGTGCCATAGCTCGGTTGAGGGTAGCGGGAGCTGTAGCGTGTCACGATAGACCTGCGGTTGAGAGTAAAGCTGATGTAAGGCTTGTGCATCTGCCGCTTCTACGTGACGAACTACGATTTCACTCATTACGCTACTCCTGTTGCTTACCGGTTGAATAACCTTTGAATTTATCCGTTTATCCGGACGAGTCAATATTATTCCGGATGGGGAAAAATAACGCTTTACAGGTGCGAATGATAATGATTATTATTGCGATGCGTTCCGGGGAGAGCATCGCCTTTTTGATACTCTTCCTGCGAAGGCACGACATTGCTCACATTGCTTCCAGTGTTACTTAGCCAGCTCGGGTGCTGGCTTTTTTTTTGCCTGTTTTTACCCCCTTCACGCCTTCAACAACTCCGCTGAAAATAGCTTCGCCACTCCATCTAATTTTTTGAACAGAGGGATGAGTTTTTTACGCTTTCTTATTCTGCTGCCGGGACTAGACTGTAAAAAAACATTGAGGAGAGTTGAATATGATTTATCTACGTAAAGCAGAAGATCGCGGTCATGCCAATCACGGTTGGCTGGATAGCTGGCATACCTTCTCATTTGCCAACTACTACGATGCCGATTTTATGGGGTTCTCGGCGCTGCGGGTGATCAACGAAGACGTGATCGACGCGGGGCAGGGTTTTGGCACTCATCCGCATAAAGACATGGAAATCCTGACCTACGTGCTGAGCGGCACGGTAGAGCATCAGGACAGCATGGGCAACAAAGAGCAGATTCAAGCCGGCGAGTTCCAGATCATGAGTGCGGGCACCGGGGTGCGCCACTCGGAATACAACGGCAATAAGGATCGTCCGCTGCATCTGTACCAGATTTGGATTATTCCTGATCAGGTCGGGCTGGAGCCGCGTTATGAGCAACGTATGTTCGATGCGCCGCAGGGCCGCCAGTTAGTGCTGTCGCCGGATGCGCGCGAGGGTTCGCTGAAGGTGTTCCAGGATATGACTTTGTCACGCTGGGCGCTGAACAAAGACGAGCAGTCGGCGTATCAGATCGAGGCCCAGCGCCGCGTTTGGATCCAGGTAGTACGCGGCAAAGTGGTGATCAACGGTCAACAGGCCGGCACCAGCGATGCTTTCGCGGTGTGGGATGAAGCCGAATTGTCGATTCAGGCGGATGAAGACAGTGAAATCCTGTTGTTCGATCTGCCGCCGGTATGATTAAGCGGTAAATTGTGATTAAGCGGTAAATATCAAGGGCTCACGCGGTGAGCCCTTTTTGCATTCGGCCATCCGGCAACCAACAATATCGGCCCCGGTTTTTTTTTGCTAAAATGAACGCCCTTTCACGGTTAGCCAGTTCATTGATAATGAAGAAAAAACGGCCGGTACTTCAGGATGTTGCAGACAAGGTTGGCGTGACCAAGATGACGGTGAGCCGTTATCTGCGTAATCCCGATCAGGTTTCTGTCGCCTTGCAGCAAAAAATTGCCGTCGCGCTGGATGAGCTGGGCTACATTCCCAACCGTGCGCCGGATATCCTTTCCAACTCGACCAGCCGCGCCATTGGCGTACTGCTGCCGTCGTTGACCAACCAGGTGTTTGCCGAAGTCTTGCGCGGTATCGAGAGCGTAACCGATGCGCACAATTACCAGACCATGCTGGCGCACTACGGCTATTTGCCGGAGCGTGAAGAGCAGCGCCTGACCTCGCTGCTGTCTTACAATATCGACGGCCTGATCCTGTCCGAACGCCACCATACTCCGCGAACCCTGAAGATGATCGAGGTGGCGGGCATCCCGGTGGTGGAGCTGATGGACTGCGTGTCGCCGTGCATCGATCTGGCGGTGGGCTTCAATAACTTCGAAGCCGCGCGCCAGATGACCCAGCAAATCATCGCTCGCGGCCACCGTCACGTGGTGTATTTCGGCGCACGTCAGGATGAGCGCACCATTATCAAACAGCAGGGCTATGAGCAGGCAATGCGCGAGTCCGGTCTGGAGCCGTACAGCGTCATGACCGCGCGTTCGTCGTCCTATTCCGCCGGCGGCGAACTGCTGCGTCAGGCGCAGCGCGACTATCCGCAAATTGACAGTATCTTCTGCACCAACGATGACCTGGCGATTGGCGCCACCTTTGAGTGCCAGCGTCAGGGGTTGTCGATCCCCGATCAGATGGCGATTGCCGGTTTCCACGGCCACGATATCGGTCAGGTGATGGTGCCGAAACTGGCGAGCGTGCTGACGCCGCGTGAAAGGATGGGGCAAATCGGCGCCGAGCGTCTGCTGGCGCGGTTGCGGGGTGAAACCGTCTGTCCGCGCATGGTAGACGTGGGTTTTACCGTGATCCCCGGTGGCAGTATTTGATCGTTTTCAACTAACCGCATTTTGAATCCGCGCCGTTCGGCGCGTTTCACCTCCTGCCTGTGCGCTTGCCGCTCGTTACCGCCGTAAGTTTGATCTCTATCCCAGAACGCGAATTTTAGTCGTTTACCCGATTCCGTCACTCATGTTGTTACCGGTATCATGATACCGGTAACAATGAGGTCAGTGACCGCCTAGGGGCGCAGCACGCTGCGGCCGCACGGAGCGGGGCGAGTAAATCGCCCCCTGCAAGCAGGGACAGAACCTTTGACTCAGTACCACCTACAGCTCGCCTTCTGACACCGGGGAAGAGCCTGAAAATACAACAAGCGCACGCTTTACGGTCTAGGGTAAAGAGAGTCGCGATAAAAGGGTTGGAGAAAAATTATGCCATTAGTGATTGTTGCAGGCGGCGTGGCGTTGCTGCTGCTGCTGATGATTCGCTTTAAGCTGAACGGCTTTATCTCTCTGGTTTTAGTCGCACTGGCGGTGGGTATCGCACAGGGCATGCCGGTAGATAAAGTGATCGGCTCCATCAAGGCCGGCGTTGGCGGTACGCTGGGCAGCCTGGCGTTGATCATGGGCTTTGGCGCCATGCTCGGCAAGTTGCTGGCGGACTGTGGCGGCGCTCAGCGCATCGCCACTACGCTGATCGACAAGTTCGGCAAAAAACACATTCAATGGGCGGTGGTGCTGACCGGTTTTACCGTCGGTTTCGCGCTGTTCTATGAGGTCGGCTTCGTGCTGCTGCTGCCGCTGGTATTCAGCATCGCCGCCTCCGCCCGCGTTCCGCTGCTGTACGTTGGCGTACCGATGGCGGCTGCGCTGTCGGTGACCCACGGTTTCCTGCCGCCGCACCCTGGCCCAACGGCGATCGCCACCATCTTCCATGCCGACATGGGGAAAACCCTGCTGTATGGCACGTTGCTGGCCATCCCGACGGTGATCCTGGCCGGCCCGGTCTACGCCCGCTTCCTGAAAGGCATCGACAAGCCGGTGCCGGAAGGCCTGTATAACCCGAAAATCTTCACCGAAGAAGAAATGCCAAGTTTTGGCATCAGCGTTGCCACTTCTCTGGTGCCGGTGATCCTGATGGCATTGCGTGCAGTGGCCGAAATGGTGCTGCCGAAGGGCCATACATTGCTGCGCTTTGCCGAGTTCTTCGGCGATCCGGTGATGGCGACGCTGATTGCGGTGCTGATCGCTATCTTCACCTTTGGTCTTAACCGTGGCCGCACCATGGATGAAGTGATGGGCACCATCACCGACTCGATCAAAATTATCGCCATGATGCTGTTGATCATCGGCGGCGGCGGCGCGTTCAAGCAGGTGCTGGTCGACAGTGGCGTAGAGAAATACATAGCCGGTCTGATGGAAGGCAGCAACGTCTCGCCTATTCTGATGGCGTGGTCCATTGCCGCCGCGCTGCGTCTGGCGCTGGGTTCCGCCACCGTGGCGGCGATCACCGCCGGCGGCATCGTCGCCCCGCTGATTGCCACTACCGGCGTCAGCCCGGAGCTGATGGTGATCGCGGTCGGTTCGGGCAGCGTGATTTTCTCTCACGTCAACGATCCGGGGTTCTGGCTGTTCAAGGAGTATTTCAACCTGAGCATTATGGAAACCCTCAAATCCTGGTCGGTGCTGGAAACCATCATCTCGGTTTGCGGCCTGGTAGGCTGCCTGCTGCTGGCGACGGTCGTATAATTTAGCGGTTACCTTTCAAGCTGCGGCCGCCTGGCGGCAGCTTGAAATTCATAGGATATCCTGAGGCTATCGGGTGCCCTGCGCGGCACCGGGCATCATTTTGAGTTTGGGGCGCATTGAGCGGTGCAATCCACCGCACAAACCTGCGTGAGTCCCCATAAGGGCATGAGATTATGAGCAATCCGCAACACCACGTATTTATTTTGATGGGCGTTTCAGGCAGCGGTAAATCCGCCGTCGCCAGCGACGTTGCCCACCAGGCCCATGCCGCGATGCTGGACGGCGACTACCTGCACCCGCGCGCCAATATCAACAAAATGGCGTCCGGGCACGCGCTGGACGACAACGATCGCGCCCCGTGGCTGACGGCACTGAACGACGCCATTTTCGCTATGCAGCGCACCAATGACGTGTCGCTGCTGGTGTGTTCGGCGCTGAAAAAAAGCTACCGCGACCGGCTGCGCGAGGGTAACAGCAACCTGCATTTTATCTATCTGAAAGGGGATAAGGCGGTGATTGAAGAGCGTTTGAAACAGCGCAAGGGGCATTTCTTCAAGCCGCAGATGCTGGTTTCTCAGTTCGCGACGCTTGAAGAACCGGGTGCGCAGGAGCAGGACGTGCGGGCGATTGACATCAACCAGCCGTTGGATGGCGTGATCGCCGATACTTTGGCTTATATTCGCAGCGTCGCAGCCCCGCAATAACCGGCTGCGTCATGATACCGGCGCCGCCAGGCGCCAGTATGTTCACTACAGTTTCATGTAAGCCCGCACGCCGTCCAGGAACATTTGGGTCGACAACATCACCAGAATCAACCCCATCAGCCTTTCCAGCGCGCTGACCCCTTTGCTGCCCAGCAGGCGCAGGAACAGGTTCGACATCAGCAATATCGCAGCGGAAATACCCCAGGCAATCAGCAGCGCCACCACCAGATGCGAAATCTGGTTCGGATACTGGTGCGAGAGCAGCATCAGTGCCGCCAAAATCGAAGGCCCTGCCACCAACGGGATCGCCAGCGGCACCAGGAAAGGCTCTTCACCGGCGGAAAGCCCGCTGCTGTTGCCTTCCTGCGAGGGGAAAATCATCTTGATGGCGATCAGGAACAGGATAATCCCGCCGGAAATGGACACGGTCTCGGTACGCAGGTTGAGGAACGCCAGAATTTTCTCGCCGGCAAACAGGAAAATCAGCATCAACAGCAGGGCGATCAACAGCTCACGAATCAACACCATCCGCCGGCGGCGCGGTTCCAGGTGCTTGAGCACCGACATGAAAATCGGCAGGTTGCCCAGCGGATCCATGATTAAAAACAGCAATACCGTGACTGAAATCATCTCTGTCATTATTACCTCAGAATTAAAAAAACACGCCGTCCGTCCCGACGGTGCACAGGCCATCCCCGAGGGCTTTCAAGCATTGATAACAAAGCTGCGGCTTGAAAGACTGCGGGTATATAAGAAGGATTGCTGAGAATCGCTCACCCATCGAATAAATTCACTTTGCGCCTGCGCTGACATTTTGTAAGGTGGAGAGATATTGCACACAACTCTAAGCAGTCATCCTCCAAGGTAGGACAGTTATTATGAAAAACGTTGGTTTCATCGGTTGGCGCGGAATGGTCGGCTCCGTACTCATGCAGCGCATGACGGAAGAGCGCGATTTCGACGCCATTCGCCCGGTCTTTTTCTCCACTTCGCAGCACGGTTCTGCGGCGCCGGCATTCGGCGGCCAGCAGGGCACGCTGCAAGATGCTTACGATGTTGACGCGCTGAGCGCGCTCGACATTATTATTACCTGCCAGGGCGGCGATTATACCAATGAAATCTACCCTAAGCTGCGTGAAATCGGCTGGCAAGGGTACTGGATTGACGCGGCATCTTCTCTGCGCATGGGGGATGACGCGATTATCATCCTGGATCCGGTCAACCATGCGGTGATTCAGCAGGGTCTGGACAAAGGCATCAAGACCTTTGTTGGCGGTAACTGCACCGTCAGCCTGATGCTGATGTCGCTTGGCGGCCTGTTCGCCAACGATCTGGTGGAGTGGGCTTCCGTCTCCACCTATCAAGCGGCCTCCGGCGGCGGCGCGCGCCACATGCGCGAACTGCTGACCCAAATGGGCATGCTGCATGCCGACGTGGCGAAAGAGCTGCAGGACCCGGCTTCGGCCATTTTGGATATCGAACGCAAAGTCACTGCGGCTACCCGCAGCGGCAAACTGCCGACCGATAACTTCGGTGTGCCGCTGGCCGGCAGCCTGATCCCGTGGATCGACAAACAGCTCGATAACGGCCAGAGCCGCGAAGAGTGGAAAGGCCAGGCGGAAACCAACAAGATTCTGAACACCTCCAGCGTGATCCCGGTTGACGGTTTGTGCGTGCGCGTTGGCGCGCTGCGTTGCCATAGCCAGGCGTTCACCCTGAAGCTGAAAAAAGACGTTTCGCTGCCGGAAATCGAACAGATGCTGGCGACCCACAATGACTGGGTGCGGGTGATCCCGAACGACCGTGAGCTGACCATGCGTGAGTTGACGCCGGCTGCGGTTACCGGGACGCTGAACACGCCAGTCGGTCGCTTGCGCAAGCTGAATATGGGGCCGGAATACCTGTCCGCGTTCACCGTGGGTGACCAACTGCTGTGGGGCGCGGCAGAGCCGCTGCGCCGTATGCTGCGCATCCTGCTGTAAACCTGAACTGAACTTCCCGGGGGCTGGCTTCTTTCAGCCCCCCAAAGCCTTATTTTCCGCTTTTCACTCTGTCTTGGCACGCTATGGACGAAGTTGCTGCCAGGGGAGATGTTCGTACCGATAACCGGCCTTCCTCCCGGCAGGCAGTAGCGCAACGGCGCTGCGGGCTGGCAGTTTTCTTAATGAATGATTTTCCATGCTAATACGGCACTGTTTTTGACAGACATTGGCTATGCTTAAAGCGTTGGCGAATACATTTTCACCAACGCTGAAAAGATGACTAAAAATAAGCATAAAGAGCGGAAATTCAGGTCGGCAAGCTGAAGATTGATCAATAACCGACCGCAATCACGCTTTAGATACCGAATGAATTGCATGATAACCAAAACGGCTATGGATTAATCATTTACCCAATGGATGTCAACTCGCGGCCTGCAAGACGGCGATCTGGACGGTGATGGGTAGACGCAGCCTCTTATAAATCATGCTCTTAATCTAAGGAAGAAGTCTATGCCTGTACTTCCCGATCGTGACGTGATTGATCAGCTTTTCTCCGGCAATTTTGCCGATCCTTTCTCCCTGCTGGGTATGCATGCGGTCGATAATGGCCTGCAGGTCCGTGCGCTGCTGCCTGATGCCAGCGAAGTCTGGTTGCTGGAGCAGCAAACCGGCAAGCGGGTGGTGCAGTTGGCCTGCGACGATGCCCGTGGCTTTTTCAGCGCTACCGTCCCGCGCCGGAAAAACCCCTTCCGTTATCAACTGGAGGTCCGCTGGCAAAACCACCGGCAGATCGTCGACGATCCCTACCGTTTTGGCACCTTGTTGCAGGATATCGACGGCTGGCTGCTGGCGGAGGGGACCCACCTGCGGCCGTATGAGCGGCTGGGGGCGCATCTCGCTACGCTTGACGAGGTAGAAGGCGTCAGCTTTGCCGTCTGGGCGCCCAATGCTCAGCGCGTTTCGGTGGTGGGAGAGTTCAACTTCTGGGACGGTCGCCGCCATCCCATGCGTCTGCGCCGTGAAAACGGTATCTGGGAGCTGTTCCTGCCCGGGGTGAAAGCCGGGCAGCTGTACAAATACGAAATCATCGATTGCTATGGCAACACCCAACTGAAAGCCGATCCTTACGCCTTTGAAGCGCAGATGCGACCGGATACGGCTTCCCTGGTGACGCCGTTGCCGGAGGTGGTGGAAAATACCCCGGAACGCCAACGCGCCAACGATTTTGATCGGCCGATCTCCATCTACGAAGTGCATCTGGGGTCGTGGCGGCGCCACACCGACGACAATTTCTGGCTCAGCTACGGCGAGCTGGCGGTGCAGTTGATCGATTACGTCAAAGACATGGGATTCACCCATATCGAGCTGTTGCCGATTAACGAGCACCCCTTCGACGGCAGTTGGGGTTATCAGCCGTTGGGGCTCTACGCCCCGACCCGGCGTTTCGGCACGCCGGCCGATTTCAAAGCCTTTGTGGCGGCGGCGCACCGGGCCGGCATCAATGTGATCCTGGACTGGGTGCCGGGGCATTTCCCCAGTGACGCCTACGGTTTGGCGAATTTCGACGGCACCGCGCTGTATGAATACGCCGACCCGCGCGAAGGCTTCCATCAGGACTGGAACACGCTGATCTACAACTATGGCCGCAATGAGGTACGCAACTACCTGGCGGGCAATGCCCTTTACTGGATGGAACGTTACGGTATCGACGCTCTGCGCGTCGATGCCGTGGCCTCGATGATCTACCGCGATTACAGCCGCGCCGAAGGCGAGTGGGTGCCGAATTATTACGGCGGCAACGAGAACCTGGAGGCCATCGCCTTCCTGCGCTACACCAACCAGACCGTCGGCAAGGAGCGGCCCGGTGCAGTGACGCTGGCGGAGGAATCCACCGATTACCCGGGGGTCACGCTACCGCCGGACGCCAATGGGCTGGGGTTCCACTACAAATGGAACCTGGGCTGGATGCACGACACGCTCGACTACATGCAGTGCGATCCGGTACACCGCAAATATCATCACAATCAGATGACCTTCGGCATGCTGTACGCCTACACCGAGAACTTCGTGCTGCCGATTTCCCATGACGAAGTGGTGCACGGCAAAAAATCGATTCTCGACCGCATGCCCGGCGATGCCTGGCAGAAGTTCGCCAACCTGCGTGCTTATTACGGTTTTATGTGGGCGCATCCGGGCAAAAAACTGCTGTTTATGGGCTGCGAGTTTGCCCAGGGGCGCGAATGGAATTTCGATACCAGCCTCGACTGGCATCTGCTGGAAGGCCTGGACGGCTGGCATCACGGCGTGCAGCGGCTGGTGCGCGATCTCAACCACTGCTATCAGCAGCAGGCGCCGTTGTATGAGCGTGACTACCGTCCGGACGGCTTCGAATGGCTGGTGGTGGACGACCACGACAACTCGGTGTTTGCCTTTGCCCGTTACGACTCGCAGGGCAACGAGTTGATCGCCGTCAGCAACTTTACCCCGGTGCCGCGCCACCACTACCGCATCGGTATCTCCCGCCCCGGCGAGTATCGGGAAATCCTTAATACCGACTCGCACCATTATCACGGCAGCAATACCGGTAACCAGGGCCGCGTGGTGTCGGACCCGATCGGCAACCACGGCCGCGAGCATTCGATTAGCGTGACCGTACCGCCGCTGGCGACGATCTACCTGCTGCGGGAGGCGCAATGACTGAGCTGACGCCCGGCATCGCCGCGCCTCTCGGGGCGCATTATGACGGTAACGGCATCAACTTTACCCTGTTTTCCGCCCACGCCACCGGCGTGGAGCTGTGCCTGTTCGACGGGCAACAGCGCGAGGTGCGTTTGCCGCTGCCGGCGCGCAGCGGTGATATCTGGCATGGCTATCTGCCGGGCGGCAAACCGGGCCAGCGCTACGGTTACCGGGTGTACGGCCCGTTTGATCCCGCGCAGGGGCTGCGGTTTAACCCTAACAAACTGCTGCTGGATCCCGCCGCTCGCGCGGTCGAGGGGCCGGTGGCGGACGATCTGGAACTGCATGGCGGCTACGACCGGCCGGACCCGCAGGACAGCGCAGAAGTGATGCCGAAGTGCGTGGTCATCGACGAAGCCTATGATTGGCAGGATGATCGCCCGCCGGCCACGCCGTGGGGCAAAACGGTGATTTACGAAGCGCACGTGCGCGGTCTCACTCTGCTGCACCCGGATATCCCGCCGGTGCTGCGCGGCAGTTTCGCAGCTCTCGGGCATCCGGTGATGATCGCCCATTTCAAGCGCCTCGGCATCACGGCGCTGGAACTGCTGCCGGTTCAGCAGCATAGCTCCGAGCCGCGTCTGCAGCGTCTCGGGCTGATTAACTACTGGGGATATAACGTGCTGGCGCCCTATGCGCCCGATAACCGTTATTGCAGCCTGCGCACCGACATGACGCCGCTGCGTGAATTTCGCGATGCGGTGAAGGCGCTGCACAAGGCCGGTATCGAGGTGATCCTCGACGTGGTGTTCAACCACAGCGCCGAGCTGGACATGGACGGGCCGACGCTGTCGCTGCGCGGTATCGATAACCCGGAGTATTACTGGCTGACTCCCGACGGGGAATACGTTAACGACACTGGCTGCGGCAACACGCTGCGGTTGGATAAACCGCAGGGTGTGGCCTGGGTGATGGAGTGCCTGCGTTTCTGGGTGAGCGAATGTCATGTCGACGGTTTCCGCTTCGATTTGGGTAGCGTACTGGGGCGCACTCCGGCGTTCGATCGCGATGCGCCGCTGTTCCAGGCGATGCTGGCGGACGATCTGCTGTCGCGCTGCAAGCTGATCGCCGAGCCGTGGGACATTGGCCCCGGCGGTTATCAGGTGGGCGCTTTTCCGGGGCGCTTCGCCGAGTGGAATGACCATTACCGGGATGATATGCGTCGCTTTTGGCTGCAGGGCGATTTGCCGCTTGGCCAGTTTGCCCAACGCTTTGCCGGTTCCAGCGATTTGTTCAACCAACGCGGGCGTGCGCCGTACGCCGGCATCAACATGCTGACCGCTCATGACGGGTTTACCCTGCAGGATCTGGTCAGTTTTAACCGCAAGCACAACCAGCTTAACGGTGAAGGCAACCGTGACGGCAGCGACCATAATTTCAGCTATAACCACGGTGTTGAAGGCCCGATTGCCGACGACGCCATTGTGCAACGCCGCAGGGCCAGCCGGCAGGCGCTGCTTGCCACGTTGTTGCTGTCCCAGGGGACGCCGATGCTGCTGGCCGGCGATGAGCATGGACACAGCCAGCAGGGGAACAACAATGCCTATTGTCAGGACAACGCCATCACCTGGCTCGACTGGGCCAAGGCGGATGACTCGCTCACCGCTTATACCGCAGCGCTGATTCACCTGCGCCGGCAGATCCCCGCCCTGCAGCAAGACCGCTGGTGGCAGGAGGGCGACGGCAGCGTGCAGTGGCTGAACGCGCAAGGGCTGCCGCCTGCGGCACAAGAATGGGAGCAGGGAGACTTGCAATTGCAGATCCGCTTGTCGCAGCGCTGGCTGGTGGTGGTTAACGCCACGCCGCAGCCGGTGGAGATGAGGTTGCCTGCGGGCGATTGGCAGGTTGTCGCCCCTTTTACTCAGGAAGGATCGCGGGCGGTTTTACCCGCCTGGAACCAGGCTGCGCACTCGATTTGCGTGCTGGTACAGAAATAATAAAAGGAGTCAGCTATGGTTAGGTTTGAAAATAAAGACCCCCTGATGTTGGCGCGCCAACTGCCGATTAAGTCCGTTGCTCTGATTCTGGCCGGCGGCCGCGGTTCGCGCTTGAAAGATTTAACCTCAACCCGTGCCAAGCCTGCCGTCCACTTTGGCGGTAAGTTCCGCATCATTGATTTTGCCCTGTCGAACTGCCTGAACTCGGGCATCCGCCGTATCGGCGTGATCACCCAATATCAGTCCCATACCCTGGTGCAGCATATTCAGCGCGGCTGGTCGTTCCTCAATGAAGAGATGAACGAATTTGTCGATCTGCTGCCGGCCCAGCAACGCCTCAGTACCGAGCATTGGTACAAGGGCACGGCGGATGCGGTGTACCAGAACCTGGACATCATCCGCCGCTACGATGCCGAGTACGTGGTGATCCTGGCGGGCGATCACATCTACAAGATGGATTACTCGCGCATGCTGATCGATCACGTCGAAAAGGGCGCGCAGTGCACGGTCGCCTGCTTGCCGGTGCCGCGCGATGAGGCCAGCGAATTCGGCGTGATGGAAGTCGATGAGAACGATCTGATCCTCGAGTTCCTGGAAAAACCGAGCAATCCGCCGCCAATGCCGGGTAACCCGGAGATGTCGCTGGCCAGCATGGGGATCTACATCTTTAACGCCGACTATCTGTTCCAACTGCTGGAAGAGGATATGTCGACCCCCGGCTCCACCCACGATTTCGGCAAGGATCTGATCCCGAAAATCACCGCTCAGAAAGCGGCGTGGGCGCACCCGTTCACGCTGTCTTGCGTCACCTCCAACCCCGATCTGCCGCCGTACTGGCGCGACGTAGGCACGCTGGAAGCTTACTGGCGCGCCAACCTCGATCTGGCCTCGGTGACGCCGGAACTGGACATGTATGACCGCGCCTGGCCGATCCGCACCCATATGGAGCCGCTGCCGCCGGCCAAGTTCGTGCAGGACCGTTCCGGCAGCCACGGCATGACCATGAATTCGCTGGTGTCCGGCGGCTGCATCGTCTCAGGTTCGGTGGTGGTGCATTCGGTGCTGTTCCCGCGGGTGCGGGTGAACTCGTTCTGTACCATCGACTCTACCGTATTGCTGCCGGACGTAAACGTCGGCCGTTCCTGCCGCCTGCGGCGCTGCATCATTGACCGCGCCTGCCACATTCCCGAGGGCATGGTGATTGGCGAAAACGCCGATGAAGACAGCAAACGCTTTTATCGTTCGGAAGGCGGCATTGTGCTGGTGACGCGCGAAATGCTGTCAAAGTTGTGAGTTAAGGTTGTCGGCGGAACGATGATACCGCCGCCTTGTGAATGGACTGATGGCTTGCAAAACGCGGAATTTACAACAGCGGCAAGCCTGCTTCTTTGCCGACTTCAGGAGTGATAATGCAGGTTTTACACGTATGTTCTGAAATGTTCCCTCTGTTGAAAACCGGGGGGCTCGCAGACGTGGTTGGCGCATTACCGGCGGCTCAAATTGCCGAGGGCGGCGACGTTCGGGTGCTATTGCCCGCTTTTCCTGACGTGCGTAATGGTATACCGGACTCCGTGCTGGTGGCGGAAATCGATTCGTTCGCCGGCCGGGTCGGCCTGCGCTACGGTACCTATCATGGCGTGGGCATCTACCTGATTGACGCCCCCTGGCTGTATGACCGGCCGGGCAGCCCTTATCATGACCAGTCGATGAATGCCTATTCCGACAACCATCGGCGTTTTGCCCTGTTGGGCTGGATCGCCTGCGAGTTGGCCAAGGGGTTGGACCGCTACTGGCGGCCGCAGGTAGTGCACGCCCATGACTGGCACGCCGGCCTGGCCTGTGCCTATCTGGCGGCCAACGGCCACCCGGCGCGTTCGATTTTCACCGTGCACAACCTGGCCTATCAGGGGCTGTTCTCCGCCCATCACGTGGCTGAACTGTGGCTGCCGCCTTCGTTTTACAACCTTTACGGCCTGGAGTTTTACGGCCAGATGTCGTTCCTGAAAGCCGGGCTGTATTACGCCGACCATATCACCGCCGTCAGCCCGACCTACGCGCGGGAAATCACCCGGCCGGAGTTCGGTTGCGGCATGGAAGGGTTGTTGCAGGAACGCCAGCGGCAGGGGCGGTTGAGCGGCATTCTTAACGGCGTGGACGACAATATTTGGGATCCGTCCCACGATCCGCGCTTGACCGCCCGCTACGATGCCGAAGATTTGAAGAACAAGACCAAGAACAAGCTGCACCTGCAAAAAGCGATGGGCCTGAAGGTAGACGAGTCGCTGCCGGTGTTTGCGGTGGTGAGCCGCCTGACTAACCAGAAAGGTCTGGATCTGGTATTGGAAGCGCTGCCGGCATTGCTCGAGCAGGGGGGCCAACTGGCGCTGTTAGGGGCCGGCGATGCGGTGTTGCAGCAGGCGTTTCTGGCCGCTGCCGCTGATTACCCGGAACAGGTTGGCGTACAGATTGGTTATCACGAGGCGTTCTCGCACCGGATTATCGGTGGGGCCGATGTGATCATGGTGCCGAGCCGTTTCGAACCTTGCGGGCTGACTCAACTCTACGGCTTGAAATACGGCACGCTGCCCTTGGTGCGCCGCACCGGCGGGCTGGCGGACACGGTGGTGGATTGTGCGCTGGAGAATCTGGCCGACGGCACCGCCAGCGGATTTGTGTTTGATGATTGTGATGCCGCCGCACTGGGCAACGCCATCCGGCGCGCCATGGTGCTGTGGAGCAGGCCAAAGCATTGGCGTCACGTACAGCGCCACGCCATGAGCGTGGATTTTGGCTGGCAGATTGCGGCAAAGGATTATCTGTCGCTTTATCAACGGTTGTTATAGTCGTAATACGGGTGTCTGGTTAGCTTGCATGCAGCAAGCATCCGTACTTGTAGGTTGTAGGGGCGCAGCATGCTGTGCCCATATTCAGCGGGGCGTTGATATTCCGAAGAATATGGCGCCCCCTTCAGGGGATAGAAAAGCTATGACTTCACCGATTAGTTACACCTCACCCACGGTCAGTGTTGAAGCGCTGAAACATTCCATCGCCTATAAGCTGATGTTTATTGTCGGCAAGGATCCGGCTATCGCCAACCAGCATGACTGGCTGAACGCCGTGCTGTTTGCGGTGCGCGATCGCATGGTGGAACGCTGGCTGCGTTCCAACCGCGCCCAGCTTTCCCAGGACGTGCGACAGGTCTATTACCTGTCGATGGAATTCCTGCTCGGACGCACGCTTTCCAACGCGCTGTTGTCGATGGGGATTTACCAGGATATCGATGACGCGTTGAATGAAATGGGGCTGAGCCTCGGTGAATTGCTGGAGGAAGAGAACGATCCGGGGCTGGGCAACGGGGGGTTGGGGCGGTTGGCGGCCTGTTTCCTCGATTCGCTGGCGACGCTGGCGCTGCCGGGGCGCGGCTACGGCATCCGCTACGAATACGGCATGTTCAAGCAGAACATCGTTAACGGCCAGCAGATGGAGTCACCGGACTACTGGCTGGAATACGGTAACCCGTGGGAGTTCCCGCGTCACAACACCCGATACAAGGTGCGCTTCGGCGGGCGAATTCAGCAGGAAGGCGCCAAGGCGCGCTGGCTGGAAACCGAAGAGGTGTTGGCCATCGCTTACGATCAGGTGATCCCCGGTTTTGATACCGACGCCACCAACACGCTGCGGCTGTGGAGCGCCCAGGCCAGTAACGAAATCAACCTCGGTAAATTCAATCAGGGGGATTATTTCGCGGCGGTTGAGGATAAAAACCACTCGGAGAACGTATCGCGCGTATTGTACCCGGACGACTCCACCTATTCCGGACGCGAACTTCGGCTGCGGCAGGAGTATTTCCTGGTGTCGGCTACGGTGCAGGATATCCTCAACCGCCACTGGACGATGCATAAAACCTTCGACAATCTGGCGGACAAGATTGCCATTCACCTGAATGACACTCACCCGGTGTTGTCTATCCCCGAACTGATGCATCGGCTGATCGACGATCACAAGTTCAGTTGGCTCGACGCCTGGGCCGTCGTGGAACGGGTATTCTCCTACACCAACCACACGCTGATGAGCGAAGCGCTGGAGACCTGGCCGCTGGACATGATCGGCCGGATCCTGCCGCGTCACTTGCAGTTGATCTTCGAGATCAACGATCACTTCCTCAAGCACGTGCAGGAAGTGGTGCCGGGCGACAACGAGCTGCTGGCGCGGGTGTCGATCATTGACGAGACCAATGGCCGCCGGGTACGCATGGCGTGGCTGGCGGTGGTGGCCAGCCATAAGGTCAACGGGGTTTCCGCACTGCATTCCGAGCTGATGGTACAGTCGCTGTTTGCCGACTTTGCGCGCATTTTCCCCGATCGTTTCTGCAACAAAACCAACGGCGTCACGCCGCGCCGCTGGCTGGGGTTGGCCAACCGGCCGCTTTCCGCCGTGCTTGACGACAGCATTGGCCAGACCTGGCGCACCGATCTCAGCCAACTGAGCGAGCTCAAAGCCAACATCGATTTCCCCAGTTTCCTGCAGGCGGTTCAGGCTGCCAAACGGCAAAACAAGGAGCGGTTGGCGAAGTACATCGCCAAAACCCTGAATGTGGTGGTCAACCCGGATGCGTTGTTCGATGTGCAGATCAAACGCATTCATGAGTACAAACGGCAACTGCTCAATGTACTGCACGTGATCACGCTGTATAACCGCCTGTTGCAGGATCCGGAGGCCGAGCGCGTGCCGAGGGTAGTGATCTTCGCCGGCAAAGCGGCGTCGGCCTATTATGCGGCTAAGCAGATCATTCGCCTGATCAACGATGTGGCGAAGGTGATCAATAACGATCCGCGCGTGCACACCCAGTTGAAGGTCGTATTTATTCCGAACTACAGCGTCAGTCTGGCGCAGTTGATCATTCCGGCGGCGGATCTTTCCGAGCAGATCTCGCTGGCGGGCACCGAGGCGTCGGGCACCAGCAACATGAAATTCGCCCTTAACGGCGCGCTGACCATCGGCACGCTGGACGGCGCCAACGTAGAGATGCTGGAGCATGTGGGTGAAGAGAACATCTTTATCTTCGGCAATACCGCCGAGCAGGTGGAAGAGTTGCGCCGCAACGGCTACAACCCGCATCTGTACTATGAGCAAGATCCCGAACTGCATCAGGCGCTGACCCAGATCGCCACCGGCGTATTCAGCCCGGAGGAGCCAAAGCGCTACAGCAATCTGTTTGATTCGCTGGTGAATTTGGGCGATCACTACCAGCTGCTGGCCGATTACCGCAGCTATGTGGATACGCAGGACAAGGTGGATGAGGTGTACCGCAATCAGGATGACTGGACGCGGCGGGCGATCTTGAATATCGCCAACATGGGGTATTTTTCTTCCGACCGCACCATTCAGGAGTATGCGGACGAAATCTGGCACATCAAACCGATCAAGCTGTAATGCAAAAGGGCCGGATATCCGGCCCTTTGAGAATGTTGACAAAGTTCTTTGCAGCTAAAGGCTCTACTTTGACGGCTAATGAAGCAAAGGATGAGATCTTCTGCTTTACCTCAAAGGTTCGAAAACCACGTTTTTCGGACCTTTGTCGCTAATCTGAAGGGCCGGATATCCGGCCCTTTTCACCTTCAATGGCTCAGGAAGCCAGAGAGAGCGTTTTCGTTTTCGTGTGTTGCGCCAGCCAGGCTTTCACCCGCGCCTGCTGCGTATCATCCAGCCACATGCCCAGCTTGGTACGGCGCCAGATAGCGTCTTCCAGCTCGACCACCCACTCTTTCTCTACCAGATAGCGCAGTTCGGCTTCATACAGGCCGTGGCCAAACTCTTCGCCCAGATCGTTGAGGCCGTTGGCATTCGCCAGGATCAGCTCGCTGTGGCTGCCGTAGGTGCGGGCGTAGCGGCGCGCCAGGGATTCCGGCAACCAGCCGTGTTCGCGGCGCAGTTTGGCGGCATAGCTGTCGCGATCGCCACCGATGTCGCCGCCGGGCAGAGAACCGTTTTTGGTCCACGCCGGGCCGCAGCCAGGGTAGTAATGCGCCAGTTTTTCCATCGCATGTTCAGCCAGCTTGCGATAGGTGGTCAGCTTACCGCCGAACACCGACAGCAGCGGCGCTTTGCCCTGCTCGTCATGCACGTCCAGCGTGTAGTCGCGGGTCACCGCCTGCGGCGAATCAGATTCGTCATCGCACAGCGGACGCACACCGGAGTAGGTCCAGACGATGTCGTCACGGCCCAACTGCTTCTTGAAGTGGTCGTTGTACACTTTCAGCAGGTAGTCGATCTCGTTATCGTCGATCTTCACGTCTTTCGGATCGCCGTGGTATTCCACGTCGGTGGTGCCGATGATCGAGAATTCGTCATTCCACGGGATCACGAACACGATGCGGTGGTCTTCGTTTTGCAGAATATAGGACTGCGGCTGGTTGTGAGCGCGCGGCACCACAATGTGGCTGCCTTTGATCAGGCGGATGCCGTACGGGGATTTCAGCTTCAGGCCGTCGTCAAAGAAGTGTTTCACCCAAGGGCCGGTGGCGTTGACCAGGCCCTTGGCGCGCCAGGTAAAGGTTTTACCGCTGTCGACGTCAACCGCTTCCACCATCCACAGGCCGTTTTCACGCCATGCGCGGGTCACTTTGGTGCGGGTGCGCACTTCGCCGCCGCGTTTTTCCACTTCCTGCGCGTTCAGCACCACCAGGCGAGCGTCGTCGACCCAGCAGTCGGAATATTCGAAACCGCGCTTCAGTTCAGGCTTCAGTACCGATTCTGGTCCAAAGCGCAAACTCTTGCTGCCCGGCAGGCTGGTGCGTTTGCCCAGGTGATCGTACAGGAACAGACCGATGCGGATCATCCAGGCCGGGCGCAGATGCGGCTGGTGCGGCAGGCGGAAACGCATGGGGAACGCGATGTGCGGCGCCAGCTTCAGCAACACTTCACGCTCGGCCAGCGCTTCGCTCACCAGGCGGAATTCGTAGTGTTCCAGGTAGCGCAGGCCGCCGTGGATCAGTTTGGAACTGGCGGAAGACGTAGCGCAGGCCAAGTCTTGCGCTTCCAGTAGCAGTACGGACAGCCCGCGCCCGGCAGCATCTGCTGCGATGCCGGCACCGTTGATGCCGCCACCGATAACGATCAAGTCTTTGGTTTCCACGTCAACTTCCTCCAGATGTTCGAAATAGCTCTTTCATGTTCGTTTTCGCTCATGATTGTAATCAAAAACCAACAAACAAGCCAAGACTTAACCAAACAAAAACATTTAGGCGTGATAGAGGTAACAGTTTGGTGATAGTAGTTATACAAAGAGAATGGGTATTCCGGCTGGCAACGCCGGGCTCAGTAGGCTGAGCCCGGGTAAAAACGGCGGGGTGACGGCGCGGCAGGCTGCGCCCATTGGGTTAGACGAGAAGGGCGGAGATCAGCACAGCTCCAGCTGCACGTCGTACTGTTCGATGATTTTCATCACGCTTGGCGGCGGTAACTGGTCGGTAAACAGGTAGTCGATCAGGTTCATATTGCCGAGGTTGACCATCGCATTGCGGCCGAATTTGGAATGGTCGGTCACCAGCATCACGCAGCGCGAGTTTTCGATAATTGCGCGTTTGGTGCGCACTTCATGGTAGTCGAATTCGAGCAGCGAGCCGTCCATGTCGATGCCGCTGATGCCGAGAATGCCGTAATCGAGCCGGAACTGGGAGATAAAGTCCAGCGTGGCCTCGCCCATGATGCCGCCGTCGCGGGTGCGCACTTCGCCGCCGGCCAGGATCAGGCGGAAATCTTCCTTGGCGGTCAGCAGGGTGGCGACGTTCAGGTTATTGGTCACCACGCGCAGGTTTTTGTGGTTCATCAGCGCGTGAGCGACCGCTTCCGGCGTGGTGCCGATGTCGATAAACAGCGTGGCGCCGTCGGGGATCTGGCTGGCGACGCGCTGGGCGATACGCGCTTTCTCTTCCGACCACATCACTTTGCGATCGTTATAAGCGGCATTGACCGAGCTGGAAGGCAACGCAGCGCCGCCGTGATGGCGCTGAATTTTGTTCTGATCGGCAAGGTCATTCAAATCGCGGCGAATCGTTTGCGGACTGACGTCAAAATGTTCGACCAGTTCTTCCGTACTGACATAACCTTGCAGGCGCACCAGTTCGATAATTGCGTCATGACGCTGTGTTTGCTTCACGATAATCCCCTAAAACGCCTGGCTTGTACCTGGCTGTTATTGTTCGTTGTGCGCGCGATGACGCGTGTCCCAAAATGCCATCAATAACCCTAACACTAAACCGGCCACGTGTGCCGCGTTAGCGATCGACATTCCTAAAATATCGAAATACCCGGCCACCAGCCAGAGCACCGAAAATACCATCAGGCCGCGCGGCAGCATCAGGCCGCGTTCCGGTGCCCGTTCGCCGCTGAGCCAGCTGTAGCCCATCAGCGCATAGACCACGCCGGACAGGCCGCCGAACAACGCGCCGCTGAACAGTGACTGCGCCCAACCGCTGAAGAAGGCCGATACCACCGCCAGCACGAACAACTTGCCGGTGCCGAGGCGTTTTTCCAGAGGGCCGCCGAGATACCACCACCACAGCAGGTTAAAGGCGATGTGCAGCAGCGAAAAATGCAAAAACGCGTGGCTGACCCAGCGCCACAGCTGCGGGTATTGGCTGCTGTCCTGCGGCCAGGAGAGCCAGTACATCACGGTGTCATCGCCCATCGCCTGCATCAGGATATACACCGCAATGCACAGCACCATCACGCCCAGCGTCAGCGGCCCGGCCTTGCTGCGCAAGGTTTGCAGATAGGAGTAGCCTGGGTAGTGCAGATCGGCGCCGGTGTTGCCGGTTTCCCAACTGGCGGCCTGATAGCGGCGGTTGAGCGGATCGACCAGGAACTGCTGCAACTCGTGCTGCACCTGATCCAGATGGCTGTCGTCAGCCAACCAGATTTCCGCCGCCTCGCCGGTATTGTGCACGCTAAGTTCAATGCCCTGTGTCGCCATGTAGTCGACAAAGGCCTGAGCCAGGCGGGGGTTGGATACGGCGATTACTCGAACCATAGATATTCCGTTTCATATACCCGTCGCCTTTCAAGCCTCGGCGTTGTTGGCTGCTCACCCCAGTCGCTTACCTGAGTAAGCTCCGGGGGATTTACACCCTTGCCGCCTGGCCGCAGCTTGAAATTCATAGGGTAAAGATAAGTTGGACCGTCGGTTTGCCGCCGACGGCGTTGACGGCTGATTATACCGTTGAAATCTTGAACGCAGGCAAGGGATCTGCGAAAAACCAGTAAAAACACCCACTAACGGGCCTGTGGCGGCTTATCAATCCCGCGGTTTTCCCGCCATGGGCCGGCGAATATTGCAGCGATTTTTGTTTACTTCCGTTTAGCCCTGCAACATATGATCACAGTCACTTTTTAACCACCGGGGGTCCCTTACTCTCAAAAACAGGTGCTGAGGTGACTATGTTTCTCGAAGAACGACGCAATAACATTCTGGATTATCTGGATAAATATGAACGCGTTAGCGTGGCGTACCTGGCCACGTCTTTTGCGGTGACCAAAGAAACCATCCGCAGCGATTTAAACGTGCTGGCGCAACTGGGGTTAGTGCAGCGCTGCCACGGCGGCGCGATAGTCATCCGGCGTAGCCTGCAGGCCAAATTAATTACCGAAACCGACGGCACGTTCGAAGTGCTGTTAAGGCGCCTGGAAAGCCAGAAAAGAAAGGTGCAGGAGCCGGAGAGAGGAAAAAACATGCGAGGCAAGGTCTGTATTCTGGGGTCATTCAATGTCGATATCGTCGCCAGAGTGGCGCGCTTTCCCAAAGGCGGCGAATCGCTGCTGGCGCTAGGCAGTACGCTCGGCCCCGGCGGCAAGGGGGCCAATCAGGCGATGGCCGCCAGCCGGGCCGGCGCTCAGGTGCATTTCGTGTCCAAAGTGGGCAAAGATCAGTTCAGCCAGTTCGCTTTCGACCATCTCTCTGCGTCGGAAATCCACTCGTTCACTTTATACCAATCGGAAACCGAGCCGACCGGCAACGCCATCATTTATGTTTCGCAGCAGGACGGCGAGAACATGATCGCCATTTATTCCGGCGCCAATAAAACCATCACCGACGAAGAAGTGGCTGCAATCGCCCCGGAGCTGGCCGGCGCGGAGGTTCTGCTGGTGCAGTTGGAGAATAACTTTAACGCCACGCTGAACGCGATGAAGCTGGCCAATGCGTTGGGGATCCGGGTGATCCTCAATCCTGCGCCTTACTCCGCCGACGCGCTGCAATGCCTGGAATATGTCGATGTGATCACCCCGAATGAAACCGAGGCCTCGCTGCTGTCCGGCGTGGAGGTCACGGATTTGAACAGCGCCAAAGAGGCGGCGCAGCGTATCGCCGCGCTGGGCGCCCGACGGGTCATCATCACCATGGGAGCGCGCGGAGCGATGATCCTCGAAGGTTCTCAGTTCCAGCATATTCCCGCATTCCCGGCGTTGAGCGTCGATACCACCGGCGCGGGAGATGCGTTCAACGGCGCCTTCGCTGCGGCTATCGCCACCGGGCAAACGATTGCCCAGGCGGCAACCTATGCCGCCGCCTTCGCGTCACTGGCGGTGGAAAGAGAAGGGGCGTCCAACATGCCGCAACATCAACAGGTGGTGGCTCGTCTGAGCCAGCGCTGATCCCTAATCAAACAACACCATTGTCTGCCGCGTCAGCGCGGTGTGAGGAGCAAAAATGAAGAACATCGAGGGCATTGTGCCGGTAATGCTAACGCCGTTTACCGCTCGCAACGAGATCGACTATCCGGGTCTGGCGCGCCTGATCGACTGGTATTTGCAGCGTGGCGTCGATGCGTTGTTCGCCGTTTGTCAGTCCAGCGAGATGCAGTTCCTCAGCCTGGCGGAACGGGTCGAGCTGGCGCGTTTTGTGGTGCAGCGGGTAGACGGCCGGGTGCCGGTTATCGCTTCCGGCCATATCAGCGACGCGCTGGAGCAGCAAATTGAAGAGCTGCAGGCGATGGCGCAAACCGGCATCGACGCGCTGGTGCTGGTGACCAACCATCTTGACCCGCAACGCCAGGGCAGCGCGGCATTTTTCGCCACGCTGGACAGCCTGCTGGCGGCGTTGCCGGCTAGCATGCCGCTGGGCCTGTACGAATGCCCGGCGCCTTACCGCCGTTTACTGAGCGATGAAGAGCTGAGCTATTGCGCCAACAGCGGCCGTTTTGTCGTGCTGAAGGACGTCAGTTGCGATCTGCCGACCGTGACGCGTCGGGTGGCATTAACTGCAGGGACGCCGCTGAATATCATCAATGCCAACGCCGCTATCGCCTGGCCGGCGATGCAGGCCGGCTCCAAAGGGTTCAGCGGGGTGTTCACCAATTTCCACCCGGAGCTGTACCACTGGCTGTATCACCACGGCGCGCAGCGGCCTGAGCTGGCGCAGGAACTGGCGACCTTCCTGTCGCTGGCGGCGGTCACGGAGACGCTGGGTTACCCGAAAAACGCCAAGATCTATCACCAGCGTTTGGGCACTTTCGACAGCGAGCTGTGCCGGGTAAATCAGGACGACGTGCTGGAGAAATTCTGGGGGCTGGGCGTGCTGCTGGATCAAATCCGCAGCGGCACCGGGTTCTACCAGCAAAAAATTGCCGGTTAAGGCTGTGCGGGAAGATGGCGACATCCTCCCGCGGTTCAACAACACCGCTGTACCTACTACACCCGCTAAAACTATCACTACACGGGGAACACCATCATGATGCTTTGCGATCTGCAGGACTGGGCGCGGGAAAAACACGCGTTTCATCCGATTATTCACCAGGCCATCGCGTTTATTGAACGCACTGATTTTGCCACGCTGCAACCCGGTAAAATCGACATTATTCCCGGCAAGATGTTTTGTCTGTTGCAGGAAATGAGCACCGTGCCGGCGCAGCAAATGCGCCCTGAGTCGCACTTTGACCACGTTGACGTGCAGTACCTGTTGCAGGGGGAAGAAACCATCGGCGTGGCGCGCCGCCGGGGCGATGAACCCGTGGCGGAAGAGCGGCGCCACCACGACATCGTGTTTTACCGACAGGTGCAAAATGAAATGGCGGTCCCGCTGCTGCCAGGCACCTTTGCGGTATTTTTCCCGCACGATCTGCATCGCCCTTGCTGCCAAACCCACGGTGAGTGTTTTATCCGCAAAGCCGTGATCAAAATTCACCTCAGCCTGTTTACGGAGCCGCAATCATGAAAGAGGCGACTTCTGCGCTGCATGCATCGGCCGCCGCACCGGCGGCGCCGATCTCCCGTTTGCGCTGGGGCATTATCCTGATCCTGTTGATTGCCGCAGTAGTGAACTATCTCGATCGCGCCAACCTGAGCATCGCCAATACCACTATCGCCCGGGAGTTTGGCTTTTCCTCGACCGAAATGGGCCTGCTGCTGTCGGCGTTTTTGTGGCCTTACGCGCTTGCCAACCTGCCCGCCGGCTGGCTGGTGGACAAACTGGGGCCGAAGAAAATGTTTTCCTGGGCGCTGGGGTTGTGGTCGGCATTTACCGTGATGGCGGCGTTCGTCAACAGCTACTCGATGTTCTATGGCCTGCGGATGCTGCTGGGCGTATCGGAATCCCCGTTTTTCACGTCGGGGATCAAGATCACCCATCGCTGGTTCTCGGAGAAAGAGCGTGGCCTGCCTACGTCGATCATCAACACCGGTTCGCAGATTGCCAACGCCATAGCTCCGCCGATCCTCACCGTGCTGCTGCTGACCCTGGGCTGGCGCGGCATGTTTATCGCCATTGGCCTGGCGGGCATTCCGCTGATGCTGGCCTGGCTGAAGTTTTACCGTGATCCGACTGCGCGGGAAGAGGCGATGATCCACGCCGAAAAACGTGCGGCGGCAAAAGCCGTCAGCCAGGCGCAGGGGGGGAGCTGGGGTTCGCTGTTCCGCCATAGAACGACCTGGTTCATGATTTTGGGCAACTTTTCCATCATGTTCACCATCTGGGTTTACCTGACCTGGCTGCCGAGCTACCTGGAGAATTCGCTGGGCTTTAGCCTGAAGCAGACCGGTTGGATCGCCTCGATCCCGTTCTTTGCCGGCATTCTGGGGGTATTGTGCGGCGGGGCGATTTCCGATCGTTTGATTCGCCGCGGGGTGAAAGCGATCACCGCACGCAAGATCCCGATCGTCTGCGGTGCCGCGCTGGCGGCCTGCTGCGTGGCGCCGATCGCCTTTGTCGACAGTACGCCGCTGTGCATTTTATTGCTGTCGCTGGGGTATTTCTTCTCGCAGCTGCCTTCCGGCGTGATCTGGACGCTGGCGACGGATATCGCACCGAAACAGCAGGTGGCTTCGTTGGGGGCGATTCAGAACTTTGGCGGTTTCCTCGGTGCGGCGATGGCGCCGATTGTCACCGGGGTGATCCTCGACCTGACCGGGCAGTTCACCAACGTGTTCTTGCTGGGGGCGGGTTTGCTGATGCTGGGGGCATTGAGCTACGGCCTGTTTGTCAAACGGCCGATGGCGGCGGAGTAACAAAGGAAGAGGGCGCAGGATGCGCCCTGATTTTTACGCTGAAGTTTCAACGTCCTGCGGGTACTGGCGTGCCCAGGCTTCAAAACCGCCATCAATGCTGTACACCGCATCAAACCCCTGATTCAGCAGGTATTGCGCCGCGCTGCGGCTGCTGTTGCCGTGGTAGCACATCACCATCACCGGCCGGTCAAAGTCGTTGTGCTGCATGAACGTTTGCAGGCTGGCGTTGGTGAGGTGAAAGGCACCCGGCGTGTGCCCGGCTTCAAAACTCTGCGGATCGCGGATGTCGACCAGAGCGGCGCTGTCTTCTTTCCAGCGCGCGTAGGCTTGTTCAACGTTGATCGCTTCAAACTGTTCCATGACTTCTGACTGCCTTGTAATGAGAATATGCCGCCATTGTAACCAACTCTGCGGCAATTAAGACCAGAGCAACGCTGTGGTTTTTAGGCGCCGTAACCCATCATCTTCAGCAGTTGCTGCGCCTGCTGTACCGCTTCCTGACGGTGGGCCACGCCCAGCTTCTGGTACAGATTGCGGATATGGGTTTTGATGGTGGTGGCCGCCACGTCCAGCTCGCCGGCGATCTGGTCGTTGCTGTAACCGGAATAAATCAGCCCCAGCACCTGCCATTCGCGCTGCGTCAGCGGGCTGGTACGGATCAGTTCCGGCACCTGCGGGTGCGTTAGCAGCTTATCGACGAAGTTCTCGTCAAAATGCGCGAATTTATGCCGATGATGCTGGTTGATGTCGCGCAGAATGCGCTGAGCGCGATGGTGCTCCAGCTCCGGCAGCGTATTGAGCTGAATCAGCTGACGCAGCTGCTGCGCCATCACTTCGCCCTCGATGACAAAGTGGCTGATAAATCCGGTGCGGCTGGCCAGGGACAGCGCCTCCATCAGGACCTTTTGCGCATCGCCTTTACGTTCCATCTGCCAGTAAAGCTGGTTGCTAAGCAGCAGGTTGCGGTTCAGATCGCTCACCAGCCGCAGGCGGCGGGCGTTTTCGTTCAGTTCATCCAGCACCACTTCGGCTTCTTCGTATTGGCCGAGCATGATTTGCACCCGGGCGATATTACGCCACTGGCCCTGCATAAAGTGGTTATCCGCCATGCCGGGTTTTTCGGTCTGGCGCAGCCATTGGGCGGCGGCGGCGGTGTCGCCGGTCATCTGCCAGTGGATCACCCGCGGTTTGTCGGCATTGGTCAGCCAGTCGCGATGGTATTGACTGCCGTGCAACAGCGCTTCGCAACGCTGCAGGTGCGCATGGGCGTTATCCAGATCGCCGCGCGCCAGCGAGCATTTGGCCAGCATGGCGATGCACTGCAGTTGCTGCTGAGGTTGGAAGTTGGCCAGAATTTTCAGGCCCTGACGCGCCGCGTCTTCCGCTTCGTCCAGCCGTGACCAGGACCACAGGATCTGCGAACGGATACGCAGCAGGAACTCATGCATCGGCAACTGTTCCAGATGCTGTTCGCGCACCAGCTCAAACGCCTTGTCCTGCGTCTCATAGGCGGCCTGCAGGAAACCCTGGGCAATCAGGATTTCGCTCTGTTGCAACAGCGCCCACAGCGCATAGTGATAAGCCTGATGGCGTCGCGCCATCTGCTCGGTTTGTTGCATCATCGGCAACGCGCGGGCCAGCTCGCCCTTGCAGTGATGGACTTCGCCGGTTACCGAGGTGGCGACGATGCGGCTGTAATAACTGGAAAGCGGCAGAAACTTCAGCGCCTCGGTGGCCAGGCGTTCGGCCTCTTCCGGCTTGCCGGCGTTGATCGCCACCTGTGCGCGCAGGGCGTCGAATTCGGCATGCAGGGTCCGATCGACGTCGATTTTTTGATCGCGCATCGCCTGTTCGGCGCGTTCCAAGAGGGTATTCACTTCGATGTAGCGGTGTTGGCTCTGCGCCAGCCAGGCCTGCAACAGCGCCAGCTTGGGATTTTGGATCAAGCGTTCATACGGCAGCGCATTCAGGCACTCTTCCAACAGGGCCAGCTCGCTGTGATGGAACAGCGACCAGGCGTGTTGCAGCAGGATATCGCGCAGCATGCTTACGTCGCTGGCCGCCAGCGCGTGGTGAATCGCCTCCGCCGGGTAACCCAATGCCAACCAGCCTTCGGCTGCGGCGCGGTGCAGCCCCGGCAGCTCCAGCGCCAGCTCCCATTGGCAGCGTTGGCGCAGGAAAGTGGCGAACAGCGGATGGAAGCAGAACCATTCGCCGGTGTCGTCCATGCGGTGGATAAACAGCCCCTGGCGCTCCAGCTCTTCCAGCCGTTGCTGGCCGTTATCTTCGCCGGTCAGGCGCACGATCAGCGCATCGTTCATTGAACGCAGCACCGAGCAGCGCAACAGGAAAGCGCGCGCCCCGGCATCGACGTGATCCAGCACTTCGTCCACCAGATAATCGGACAGGTGGCTGGCGTTCAGACCGGCCAGGCGTTTGGCGGATTGCTGTGCAGACGAGGTGGACTGCCGGGCAGACAGTGCAATCAGCTGCAACGCGGTGGCCCAACCTTCGACTTCATCGCACAGGCGGCTGCTGTCATGCTGTTCCATCGGCGCGGTCAGGCGGCAGTCGAAGAATTGTTTGGCTTCCTGATGGGTAAACGCCAGTTGCTGCGTGCCCATCTCCAGCAGTTGATCGCGCACGCGCAGGTTGGCGATGCCCAGCGGCGGCAGGGTACGGGACAGCAGGATCAGCGTCAGGTTTTCCGGCTGGTGACGCAGGAAGAAGCGCATGGCTTCATGGATGACGTCATTGGTGATCAGGTGGTAATCGTCAATCACCAGGTACAGCGGCTGATGCCAGTCGGACAGCTCAATGAACAACTGGGCGAACAGCGCCGACAGGCTGGCGTACTGATGTTTTTGGCTCAACGCTTCGCTCTTCACGCAGTGGCCGCCGCTGGCATGTTGCAAGGCGGCGATCAGGTAGCTGGCAAAGCGCTCGGGTTGGTTGTCGCTTTCATCCAGCGAGTACCAGCCCAAATCTGATTTGCCGGCTGCCCATTGTGCGACCAGCGTCGTTTTTCCGTATCCCGCCGGGCAATTAACCAATGTCAGGCGATAGTTTGCCGTGCCGGCTAATTTGGCCAGCAGGCGATCGCGGATCACGGTATTTTGCAGCCGTACCGGACGGCTCAGTTTTGATGGGATCAGCATAGTATTCCAGAGTGAAAATCGCGGCTCCCGTAGCCGTTGGCCTGCCCGAAGGGGTTCATCTCATCGCGACTCCTGCCGGGATCGGAGTAAAACTAATTATTTTATGGCTCGTAATTAATCACCCTCCTAACTTCTGACAACGTTAAACGTATTGCAACAAGGTTCATCTTCGGCTTGGAGTTAAATTGCTATTGATCACACTTTTTTACGTTTGCAGGCAAATCATTGCGCAATTGCGGCGTTGTGGGGCGGTTTGGTAACGCGGTTGAGGGAAAGCATTTCGATGCATGTACAAAACTTCATCAGCTGCATTAACTATGCTAATTTCATAGCGGGGATTTTCTGCTTATTCTCAGTGCTCGCGGCGTTCGTCGGCGGGCTTTTTTGCATCATGCAAGGGAGTCAAAAAGTGCCTGAGATCACAATTTTAGCTACGCCCCAATCCTCCTCCCCAGCTAATCCCCGGGCGGGATGATGCCTTCAACCTTTCTCCCCGGCACGATAACGGTAATTTGACCCACTTACTGGATAGAGAGTTTCCCTTATGTCACAGCCTATGCTTAAAAAGGATGCTTTTCTGGCGGCACTGACCCGTCAGTGGCAACGGTTTGGCCTCAGTTCTGCACAACAGATGACCCAGCACCAATGGTGGGAGGCGGTAAGCCGCGCGCTGGCCGAGCAGCTTGCTGCGCAGCCTGCGCCACGCAAAAGCGCCAAGCCGTTGCGCCATGTGAACTATATTTCGATGGAGTTTCTGATTGGCCGCCTGACGGCGAATAACCTGATTAACCTGGGCTGGTACGACACCGTCGAACAGGCGCTGGCGGAGCAGGATATCAAGCTGGCGGATCTGCTCGAGCAGGAAACCGATCCGGCACTGGGCAACGGCGGGCTGGGGCGTCTGGCGGCCTGTTTCCTGGATTCGATGGCGACGGTGGAGCAACCGGCCACCGGTTATGGCCTCAATTACCAATACGGGCTCTTCCGCCAGTCGTTCAGCGAAGGTCAGCAGCAAGAAGCGCCGGATAACTGGCAGCGCGAAAGCTACCCGTGGTTCCAGCACAATGCCGCGCTGTCGGTGGATGTGGGTATCGGCGGGAAACTGGAAAAACTGGCCGATGGCCGCGAACTGTGGCGTCCGGCGTTTACCCTGCGTGGCGAAGCCTGGGATCTGCCGGTGCTGGGCTTCCGTAATGGAGTGACCCAACCGCTGCGCCTGTGGCAGGCGACCCATCAGCACCCGTTCGATCTGGGGGATTTCAACGACGGCAAATTCCTGCAGGCGGAGAAGCAGGGCGTAGAAGCCGCCAAGCTGACCAAGGTACTGTACCCGAACGACAACCATCAGGCGGGCAAGCGTCTGCGCCTGATGCAGCAATATTTCCAGTGCGCCTGTTCGGTGGCGGATATCCTGCGCAAACACCATCAGGCCGGCCGCAAGATTGAAGACCTGCCTAAGTACGAAGTGATTCAACTCAACGACACTCACCCCACCATCGCCATCCCGGAAATGCTGCGCATTCTGCTGGATGAGCATCAGTTGGAATGGGATGCCGCCTGGGCGATCACCAGCAACACCTTTGCCTACACCAACCACACCCTGATGCCCGAGGCGCTGGAGTGCTGGGACGAGAAGCTGGTGCGCAGCCTGCTGCCGCGTCATTTCTCCATCATCAAGCAGATCAACGCCAACTTCAAAAAGCTGGTGGATAAACGCTGGCCGGGCGACAAGGCGGTGTGGGCCAAGCTGGCGGTACACCATGACAAACAGGTGCGCATGGCTAACCTGTGCGTAGTCAGCGGCTTTGCGGTCAACGGCGTAGCGCAGCTGCACTCCGACCTGGTGGTGAAAGACCTGTTCCCGGAATATCACCAGCTGTGGCCGAACAAATTCCACAACGTCACCAACGGCATCACGCCGCGCCGCTGGCTGAAACAGTGTAACCCGGCGCTGTCGGGGCTGATTGACGAGACGCTGAAGGTCGAGTGGGCCAACGATCTCGACGCGCTGAAAGGGCTGGAGAAATATGCCGACGACGCAGCGTTCCGTCAGCGTTATCGGCAAATCAAGCGCGATAACAAAGTCGCCTTGGCAAACTACGTGCACGGCGTAATGGGCCTGACGCTGAACCCGGACGCCATTTTCGATGTGCAGATCAAGCGCCTGCACGAATACAAACGCCAGCATTTGAACCTGTTGCACATTCTGTCGCTGTATCGCCAACTGCGTGACAACCCGAATCTGGACATCGTGCCTCGGGTATTCCTGTTCGGGGCCAAAGCGGCGCCGGGCTACTATCTGGCGAAGAACATCATTTATGCGATCAATCAGGCGGCTTCGGTGATCAACAACGATCCGCTGGTGAAGGATCGGCTGAAAGTGGCGTTTATTCCCGATTACCGCGTTTCCGTCGCTGAACTGATGATCCCGGCCGCGGATATCTCCGAACAGATCTCTACCGCCGGCAAAGAGGCGTCCGGCACTGGCAACATGAAGCTGGCGCTGAACGGCGCGCTGACCGTCGGTACGCTGGACGGGGCCAATGTGGAGATCGCCGAGCAGGTGGGCGAAGACAATATCTTTATCTTCGGCAATACCGTCGATCAGGTGAAGGCGCTGCTGGCCAAAGGCTACGACCCACTCAGCTACCGCAAGAAGGACAAACACCTGAAGGCGATCCTCGACGAGTTGGCGAGCGGCGCCTTCAGCCATGGCGACAAGCATGCCTTCGACATGATGTTGCACAGCTTGCTGGAAGGCGGTGACCCTTATCTGGTGCTGGCCGACTTCGCTTCGTACTGCCAGGCTCAACGGCAGGTAGACGAGCTGTATCGTGACCAGGACGAATGGACACGCCGCACTATTCTTAACACCGCGCGGGTCGGTATGTTCAGTTCGGATCGTTCGATCCGCGACTACCAACAGCGCATCTGGCAAGCCAAGCGTTAAGGAGAGCGAATGGATCGCAAGCGCATCGATCAGGCGGCCGCTCAGGCGGGTATTGCCGCTGATTATATTAACGCCCATGGGAAACAGCAGGCGATCGCGCAGGACACCAAGCGCAAACTGCTGGATGCCATGGGGCGGACTGCCGCGCCGCTGGAGGCTGCGGTGACGCCGCTGCCGGCGGTCAAGGTATTCTATCAGGGCGCGCCGGTGGCGTTGCCGCTTGCGGGCAGCGGCGAGTATCTCTGGACTCTGCTGCGTGAAGACGGTGGCCGGCAGCAGGGGCGCGCCGGCGCGCGTAAAACCCTTACCCTGCCGGGCGAGTTGCCGGTGGGTTATCACCAACTGACGCTAACCCAGGACGAACAGCAGTGGCAGTGCCGGTTGATTGTTGCGCCGAAACGCTGCTTTGAGCCGGACGCGCTGCTGACCGGACAAAAACTGTGGGGCGCTTGCGTCCAGCTTTACACCCTGCGCTCCGATCGTAACTGGGGTATCGGCGATTTTGGCGATCTGCGGCAGATGGTGGAGCAGGTTGGGGAACGGGGCGGCGCTTTTGTCGGGCTGAACCCGATCCACGCGCTGTATCCGGCGAACCCGGAAAGCGCCAGCCCGTACAGCCCGTCGTCGCGACGCTGGCTGAACGTGGTGTATATCGATGTGAACGCGGTGGAAGAGTTCCAGCGTAGCGATGCGGCGCAGAAATGGTGGCTGAAGCCGGCAACGCAAAAACAGCTGATCAAAGCGCGCAGCAGCGAACGGGTGGATTACAGCACGGTGACGCAGCTCAAGCTGGCGGCGCTGAAGCTGGCGTTCCCGTTGTTCCAGGGGCGTAAAGCCGGTGACGAACAGCGCCAGGCGTTCGAGCAGTTTGTTGCCGACGGTGGCGACAGCCTGTATCAACAGGCGGCGTTTGACGCATTGCATGCTCATCTTGCCGCCGCTGACGGCAGCCTGTGGGGTTGGCCGGCCTGGCCTGAGCAATATCGGCAGGGCGACAGCGCCGCAGTGAAGCAGTTTTGCCGGCAACAGCAAGATTCGGTGACCTTCTATCTGTGGTTGCAGTGGTTGGCCGCCAGCCAGTTCGCCGACTGTTTCCGCCGGAGCCAGCAACAGCAAATGCCGATTGGCCTGTACCGCGATTTAGCGGTAGGCGTGGCGGAGGGCGGTTCGGAAACCTGGTGCGAGCCGGATCTTTATTGCCTGAAAGCGTCGGTTGGCGCGCCGCCGGACATTCTGGGCCCGCTGGGGCAAAACTGGGGGCTGCCGCCGATGGATCCGCACGTGATGGCGGCGCGGGGCTACCAGCCGTTTATCGATCTGTTGCGCGCCAATATGACCAGTTGCGGTGCGCTGCGCATTGACCACGTAATGGCGTTGCTGCGCCTGTGGTGGATCCCCTACGGTGAAACCGCCGACCATGGCGCTTACGTGAAATACCCGGTGGATGACCTGTTGGCGGTGTTGGCGCTGGAGAGCCAGCGTCACCGCTGTATGGTGATTGGCGAAGACCTCGGGACCGTGCCGGTCGAGATTGTCGCCAAGCTGCGCGACAGCGGCGTCTATTCTTATAAGGTGCTGTATTTCGAGCGTGACGGCGAGAACCACTTCCGTGCGCCGCAGGCCTACCCGGTGCAGGCGATGGCGACCATCACCACGCATGACCTGCCGACGCTGCGCGGTTATTGGCAGAGCGGCGATCTGCAACTGGGCAACCAGCTGGGGCTGTATCCGGATGCGGAGATCCTGAAAGAATTGTTTGCCGATCGTGAGCGCGCCAAGCAGGGGTTGCTGGACGGATTGCATCATTATGGCTGCGTGCCGCAGAAGGTGGGCAAGAAGGCGGCGTTGCTGAACATGAGCCCGCTGCTCAACCGTGGCTTGCAGCGCTATGTTGCCGACAGCGCCAGCGCACTGCTGGGCCTGCAGCCGGAAGACTGGCTGGACATGGCCGAACCGGTCAATATTCCCGGCACCAGCGATCAGTACCCAAACTGGCGGCGTAAACTGAACAAAACCCTCGAGGAGATGTTTGCCGATCAGCAAGTTAACCGGTTGCTGAAGGATCTGGACAAGCGGCGGCGAACGGTGTCGGTGGGGTAATTGTCATAAAAATGCCGGAGTTGGCGAAGCCAATCCGGCATTTTTCTTTCCGTATTGCCTGGAGAGCGGGATCAGTAGTAAGAGTGCTCGCCGCGTTGATGCTCGGTCAGATCGCGCACGCCTTTCAGCTCAGGGAACTTCTGCAGCAGTTCTTTCTCGATCCCTTCTTTCAGCGTTACGTCGACCATTGAACAGCCGTTACAGCCGCCGCCGAACTGCAGGATCGCCAAACTGTCGTCGGTGATTTCCATCAGCGTTACGCGGCCGCCGTGGCCTGCCAGCTGTGGGTTGATCTGCGATTGCAGCACGTATTCGACGCGCTCCATCAGCGGGGCGTTGTCGTCGACCTTGCGCATTTTGGCGTTTGGCGCTTTCAGCGTCAGCTGCGAACCCAACTGGTCGGTGACGAAGTCGATTTCGGCGTCTTCCAGATAAGGTTTGCTCAGCTCGTCAATATAGGCGGACAGCTTTTCGAATTTCAGCTCGGTGTCTGTCGCTTCCACGGCATCCGGCGGGCAATAAGAGACACCGCATTCGGCCGTAGGCGTACCCGGGTTGATCACGAATACGCGGATTTGGGTGCCTTCTTCTTGATTTGCCAGCAGTTTGGCAAAGTGTTCCTGTGCGGTATCTGTTATACGAATCATAGCATTAGCTCAGTAGTTGACTTCTATTGTCGGTTATAATACGCCCATTGCGGTGGCACTACAATGTGCGGCAAACGCACCAGATTTGTATCGATGCCGCCCCTTGACGCAGCAAGAGCCTGGTGATTTCCGCCACCGTGCTGCCGGTCGTCACCACATCATCCAACAGGGCAACGTGTCGGCCTGCCAGCGGCTCATGGCAACGAAAGGCGCCACGCAGGTTGCGCCTGCGCATACGGGCAGGCAGCCGCTGCTGTGGAGCGGTTTTTCGTACCCGCCTCAGGGCGGCAGGGCGATAATCGCAACCCAGCCAGTGCGCCAGCGGCCGCGCCAGCAGATCGCTCTGGTTATAGCCGCGTCGCCAGCAGCGTTTAGCCTGCAAGGGTACCGCTAAAATCATATCGGGTCTGTTCAGATACTGCTCTCTGTGCGCCCGTTGCCAGTTTAGCAATATCAGCCGTGCCAGCAGCGGCGCCAGTTCCGGTGCGTGCTGAAACTTGAATTTTTTGATCAGTTGACGAAGCGGCGCGACGTAGTCGCCGACGAACACCAACGCCTGCCAGGGCGGCGGCCGTTGCAGGCAGCGGCCGCAGGGGCGTGCGGCGTCGCCGGCGGGCAGGCCGCAGCAGGGGCAGCACAGCGGTTTGGCCGGCAGATGGCGCAGGCAGTAACTACAGATGCCGTGGCGGCTGAGGCATAATGGCTGCCGGCATAGCCAACAGCGGCTGTGGATTGATAGCATGGCCGTCCTCCCTGACGGATGAGAATGAAAGGACAATAACTGATGGCAGCGCTGTACTGGCAAACAATAGGTGAAGGCGAACACGATCTTGTGCTGCTGCACGGATGGGGACTGAATGCGGAGGTATGGGGTTGCACGCTCGAGCGGCTGACGCCGCATTTTCGCCTGCATCTGGTCGATCTGCCGGGCTATGGCCGCAGTCAGGGATTTGGCGGCATGTCGCTCGCGCAGATGGCGGAGATCGTGCTGGCCGCCGCACCGCCACAGGCCTGGTGGTTGGGCTGGTCACTCGGCGGGCTGGTGGCCGGCCAGATTGCGCTGACGCAGCCTCAGCGGGTACGCGGATTGATCACCGTGGCTTCCTCGCCGTGCTTTGCCGCGCAGGACGACTGGCCGGGGATTCGCCCAGAGGTGCTGAGCGGTTTTCAGCATCAGTTGAGTCAGGACTTCCAGCGCACCGTAGAACGCTTTCTGGCATTACAAACCCTGGGTACGGCAAGCGCACGGCAGGACGCACGCCTGCTGAAATCGGTGGTGTTGAATCAGCCGATGCCGAGCGTCGAGGTGCTGAACGGCGGCCTGGAGATGCTGCGCACCACGGATTTACGCCTGCCGATGGCGGAACTGACCCTGCCGCTGCTGCGTATATACGGTTATCTGGACGGGGTGGTGCCGCGCAAGGTCGCCGGGCTGTTGGATGTCAGTTGGCCGCATTCATCGTCGGTGGTCATGGCGAAAGCCGCTCATGCGCCCTTCATTTCTCACCCTGATGAATTTGCCGAGATTATTCGTACCTTTGTGACCGAAGGTGGCATTCCGCGCTAAAACGCACAATAAAGCGCTAAAGAAATGGCCGCTCAGTGGATAAAAAAGAAACCTGTTCGATACTTAGTGGGGTAGATGCGTTGGCTGAAAACTGAAAAACCGCTCGCGGATTTTTTCGCTTTGACGTTTCGTCTCTGGGAAAAGGATTCTCGTCAGGGAAAGCAACGAGGTCTGAAGATGTCACGGCAGCCGGTGTTATTACGCATGTACCCCTGGACGGCTTTCATAACAAATAAATGTTCCCTTGAGAGGTATGGTAATGAAATCTTTGAAAATGATTATTGCAGCGTTGGTCGTCGGTTCCGTGTCTTTCAGCTCCCTGGCGGCAACCTTGCTGACCAAAGAAGATCTGGACAAGAATCCGGGTAAATACGAGAAGATCGGTACGGTTACCACCACCGCGCAAACCACATCACCGATGGATGCGAAAGAAGAACTGTCGAAGAAGGCCGATGAAAAAGGTGGTCAGTATTATGTGATTATCTCCGGCCGCGAACACGGTAAGTTCAGCGCAACAGCCGAAGTGTATAAAGACAAGTAATCATTCTTGATTTAAGCAGGGGCGCATTTCGTACCGCGCCCCGGTTTTTAGCGCTTTAACCGATACACCACCGTATCGCACCCCTTGCCCTCCGGGCAGCTTTTGCAACTGCCGCTCAGGCAGGCGCTGTTGTCCTGCTCAACCCGCTCCACTTTTCCCATCGCCGTTAAACGTTCCAGCATCGCCAGCACCAGCGGCAGTGGGGTCGCCAACTGGCGGCTGAGTTGTTGCGCCTGAGCGCTGCCATGCAGCGCCAACGCATCGCGGATCTGCAGCAGGCCGGCCATCAGTGGCAGTTACCCTGAGCACCCTGGCAACAGGCGGCAGGCGTAGCCTTGCCCAGACGTACCGTTACCCGGCTGCGCGCCCGGCGCAGGCAGAACAGGATCAGCAGATTAAACAGCGCCACGATGGCGATGGCCGTCAGGCTGTACCGCGGATGCTGGCTGAAGGTGGCTGTCTGGTAAAACAGCGTGGCCAACGAGTAGGCGACGTTCAGCCCCCAGAGAATGGAGAAAGTCATCCATCCGCGGCTGGATTCACGGGCGATTGCGCCCATCACCGAGACGCAGGGCACGTACAGCAGCACAAAGATCAGGTAACTGTAGGCGGAGATGCCGGAACCGAATTTGCTGCTCATCATGCCCATGGAACTGACGCCCATTTCCCCGTCGCCCTTGCTGGCCTCGATGGGGTTGGACAGCACGCTCAGGCTGAAGGTGCCTTTCAGTCCTTGCCAGGTGGCTTCCACAGCACCGCTCAGCTCGTCCAAAAGGTTAAAGTTGGCGGCATCAAACTCGGTGTTATTGATGTGTTCAGCGGTGTACAGGGTGTTCAGCGTGCCGACCACCACTTCTTTCGCCATGGCCCCGGTTACCAGCCCGACGGTGGCTTGCCAGTTGTCGCTGTGCACGCCCATGGGTTGCAGCAGCGGCGTCAGCATTTTGGACACCGACGCCAGCGCGGAATCGTTGATGTTATCGACCGGTTTGCCGCTGAACGTAAAACTGTTCAGGCCGCCGATGAAGATGCTGGCGATCACGATCACTTTCCCGGCGCGCAGCACAAAGCCTTTCAGCCGCTGCCAGGTTTGCAGCAGCAGGCTTTTCAGGTGCGGCACGTGATAAACCGGCAATTCCATGACGAACGGCGAAGCTTCGCCGCGCATGATGGTGTATTTCAGCACCAGCCCGGTGAGGATCGCCACCACGATGCCGAGCATATACAGCGAGAACACCACGCCTGCACCGTCCTGGCCGAAGAAGGCGGCGGCAAAGACGGCGAAGATCGCCAACCGGGCACCGCAGGACATGAACGGCGCCATCATGATGGTAATCAAGCGTTCACGCGGGGCATCCAGCGTGCGGGCGCCCATGATGGAGGGGACGTTGCAGCCGAAGCCGACAATCAACGGCACGAAGGATTTACCGGGCAGCCCGAGTGCCTGCATCAGGCGGTCCATGACAAATGCCGCACGCGCCATGTAGCCGGAGTCTTCGAGAAAGGACAAAAACAGGTACATCATGCCGATTTGCGGCACCAGCGGCAGCACGGTGTTGATGCCGCCGCCGACGCCCTGCGCCAGGAAAATCGTCAGCCATTCAGGGATGTGCAGGCTGTAGCCCAGCCATTGAATGCCCTGGATAAAGATCGCCGCCGAACCGATATCAAATATCGGTTGCAGCGCGCCGCCGAGGTTAATCGCCAGCAAGAACATCAGGTACATCACCAGCAAAAAGATGGGCACCCCCAGCCAGCGGTTGAGGATCACCTTGTCCAGCGCTTCGGTCAGGCGGTTTGGCATCGCCTGCTGCGAGTTGCTGACCGCATCACACAGGGTGGCTATCGACTGATAGCGCGCATCGGCAATCACCAACGCAGGATCTTCTTGTTGCTGCCGTTGCAGCGCTAGCCTGGCGGCAGGCAGCAGGGCGGTGGCGTTGCCGGCCAATTGGTGGCCGTAGATGTCGCCTTCCAGCATTTGCAGCGCCAGCCAGCGGCGTTGTTCCGTCGGCAGATCCTCCGGCATGGCATCGCTCAGGGTGGCCATTTCCTTCAACAGTACCGGTGGATAGTCCACCAACGCTTTCAGATCGTTAAACCGGTGATGGTCGATTATTTGCTTCAATGCGCCGATACCGTCGGCCTTGGTGGAGACCAGGGGCACCACCGGGCAGCCGAGGCGTGCCGACAGCGCAGCGATATCAATGTCGATTTGCTGGCTTCTGGCGATATCCAGCATGTTCAGCGCGATGATGCAGGGGATACCCAGTTCCAGCAGTTGCAGCGTCAGGTAGAGGTTGCGCTCGAGGTTGGAGGCGTCGACGACGTTGATCAGCAGATCGGCATCGCCGCTCAGGATGTAGTGGCAGGCGATTTGCTCGTCGAGCGAGGTTTGCTCCGAGATGGTGGTCAGCGAGTAGGTGCCGGGCAGATCGACCAGTTTGACCTGGGATTGCGGCGTGGTGAACTGGCCTTCTTTACGCTCTACCGTCACGCCTGCCCAGTTGCCGACCCGCTGGCGAGCCCCGGTCAACTGATTGAACAGCGTGGTTTTACCGGAATTGGGGTTGCCTATTAAGCCAATAGTGAGTTTTTTCATCGTTTCGCGTGATATCAGTCAATGGACATTGAGCCGGGCGGTGGGGCGCGGCCGGGGCAAGAGGGCGCAGAGTCAGGATTGGCCGTCGAGCAGGATCAGGGCCAAATCTTTCCTGCGCAGCACCAGGCTGACGCGGCGGGTTTTTATTTCTATCGGGTCCCCCAGCGGCGCGACGCGCACCACTTCGAACGAAGAGCCGGGCAGCATGCCGAGCGATAACAGTTTCTGGCGATAGGCCGGGCCGATGTCGTTGGAGAAACCGGCAATCTTGTAAGAGCGTTTAGGTTGAAGATGCATATAACCTTCTCAGAGCCCCTGGTCTTGGGCCGATGACGATAAAAGAACGTTCCAGACGAAGCGCCGCGATGAGGATCGCAGGCTGCCGACGTTTTCAATCCATGAGGTAATGCAGTGAACACGCAACGCAATAATAGTGAGAATAGTTATCGTATTCAATACAAAAAGTAGGGGTATTGGTAACCAAAGGTTATGGCACCGACACTTAACGATCGGGTTGCCTGATGCCTTTATTTCTATCACCGGGTCTGCAGGGGTGCAAATGCGAATGGCGAGTTAAATCAGTTACGTAATTGCGGCGATTTTTTCCGGTTTGCAAAACTTAGCGACAGATTGAGAGGTTTTTAGAGGGTATGGCAGCGAGCCGGCGTTTATTCGGCAACATCTTGTCTGCGGAATACGAGCGCTAACCATTTGTGTTTCGCCAGGAAATGCCAAAATGAAAACGCCATGTTAATAACGGTGTTAATGAAGCGGGATTCGACGTTATTTTCAGGCTTAAAAACCGGGCGTTTATCGCTCAGGAAAAATAAGCGGGTTTATTGAGGCGGGTCAAAAAATAGCGACGCTATTTTTTGAGAAAGGACGGAGCCGGCTCCACCCTGTGTACTTTTGGCCTTTCAGTATGCAGCACTGCGCCAGTGACCGGGGCGAATGTATTCGCCCCGGCCATGCCGGGTACCTGCTATTTCTTACCGAATGCCGCAGCCAGCGCATCACCCATGGCGCTGTTGCCGGCCGGTGAACTGTTGCGCGGTTTAGCCTTATTGGCCGGCGCGCGGGAGGGGGCATCCTTCGCCGGTGCATTGCCGCCGCCGCGACGTGGCGAACCTTCACCCGGTTGCTCGTCCAGACGCATGCTCAGTGCGATGCGCTTGCGCTGCAGATCCACTTCCATCACCTTCACTTTGACGATGTCGCCGGCTTTCACCACGGTGTGCGGATCTTCGACGAATTTGTCCGCCAGCGAGGAGATATGCACCAGGCCGTCCTGATGTACGCCGATATCCACAAAGGCGCCGAAGTTGGTGACGTTAGTGACCGAACCTTCCAAAACCATGCCCGGTTGCAGATCGTTGAGGGTTTCCACACCCTCGGCAAAGGTGGCGGTTTTGAATTCCGGGCGCGGATCGCGGCCCGGTTTCTCCAGCTCTTTCAGGATGTCGGTGACCGTCGGTACGCCGAATTTGTCGTCGGTGAAGTCGCTGGCCTTCAGGCTGCGCACCGCCGCCGGGTTGCCCATCAAATCCTGCAGCGCCTGCCGGGTGGCGGCCAGAATGCGTTCGACCACCGGGTAGGTTTCCGGGTGAACGGTAGAGGCATCCAGCGGGTTGTCGCCGTGGTTGATGCGCAGGAAGCCGGCGCACTGTTCAAAGGCTTTCGGCCCCAGGCGGCTGACTTTCAGCAGTTGTTCGCGGTTGCTGAAGCGCCCGTTCTCATCACGCCAGGTGACGATGTTCTGCGCCATCATGCGCGTCAGGCCGGCCACGCGGGTCAGCAACGGCACTGAGGCGGTGTTCAGATCGACGCCGACGGCGTTTACGCAGTCTTCCACCACCGAGTCCAGCTTCTTCGCCAGTTGGCTTTGGCTGACGTCGTGCTGGTACTGGCCGACGCCGATGGATTTCGGGTCGATTTTGACCAGCTCGGCCAGCGGATCCTGCAAACGGCGGGCGATGGAAACGGCCCCGCGCAGCGAGACGTCGAGGTTCGGGAATTCCAGCGCCGCCAGTTCGGAGGCGGAATACACCGAGGCGCCCGCTTCGCTGACGATCACCTTCTGCGCTTTGACTTCGCTGAACTGCTGCTGCAATTCAAGGTAAAAACGCTCCGTCTCACGCGATGCTGTGCCGTTGCCGATAGCGACCAGCTCCACTTTGTGTTTGATGCACAGTGCGGCGACGATGGCGGCGGCTTTCGCGGCCTGGCCGGTGTGCGGGTAGACGGTATCGGTGGCAACCAGCTTGCCGGTTGCATCCACTACCGCCACCTTGACCCCGGTGCGCAGACCGGGGTCCAGGCCCATGGTGGCGCGCATGCCGGCCGGTGCGGCCATCAGCAGATCCTGCATGTTACGGGCGAAAACGTTGATGGCTTCGTCTTCCGCGCGTTCGCGCACCGTGCCCATCAATTCGGTTTCCAGATGCAACAGCACCTTGATGCGCCAGGTCCAGTTGACCACCGCTTTGCGCCAGGCGTCGGCCGGGGCGTTATTCAGGCGCAGATCGAGGTGGCTGATGATGATTTGCTCCGCCTGGCTTTCGCGCGGGGCTTCTTCAAACTGCGGATCGGCGTTCAGCGCCAGCTGCAGCACGCCTTCGTTGCGGCCACGGAACATCGCCAACGCACGGTGTGAAGGCACCTGGGCAATAGGCTCATGGTGATCAAAGTAATCGCGGAACTTGGCGCCGGCTTCTTCTTTGCCTTCCACCACTTTGGACACCAGGTGGGCATGCTTCCACAGGTAGTTACGTACCTTGGCCAGCAGCGCGGCGTCTTCGGCGAAGCGCTCCATCAGGATGTAACGCGCGCCGTCGAGGGCGGCTTTGACATCCGCCACGCCCTTGTCGGCGTCAACGTAGCCTTCGGCCAGCTGTTCCGGCTGTTGCTGCGGATCCTGCCACAGGGTGTCGGCCAATGGTTCCAGACCGGCTTCGATAGCGATTTGGCCACGGGTACGACGTTTGGGTTTGTACGGCAGGTAGAGGTCTTCGAGCTCGGTTTTGCTTTGCGTGGCGTTGATCGCCCCCGCCAGCTGTTCGCTCAGTTTGCCCTGCTCGTCGATCGATTTGAGGATGGTCTGACGGCGGTCTTCCAGTTCACGCAGATAACCCAGGCGGGTTTCCAGCTGGCGCAGTTGGGTGTCGTCCAGGCCCCCGGTGACTTCCTTACGATAGCGTGCGATAAAAGGCACGGTATTACCTTCATCCAGCAGACGGATGGCGGAGTCAACTTGCTCCGGCCGGGCCTGCAGTTCTGTTGCAATAATGCGGCTCAGTGGGTCATTCATAGGTCTGGTATCTGTTGAGAACGGTTAGGAAACAGGGGGACAGTTATACGGATTGATCGGCAAAAATGCCAGTGGCGCTGCCCCTCTTTGCCCGATGCGCCGAGGTTACGCGGGTGGCCGTTGCCGCAAGCTCCGCGGGACAGCGGCCACCTGCGCGGCCGCTCGGAAAAAACCGAATCTTACTTCACGTACTCGATCTCATTCACATACCACAGCGCATCGCCCACCGGGGTGTTGACGGTGGCGGCATCCCCCACCTCTTTTTTAAGCAGGGCGCGGGCCATCGGCGAATCGATGGAGATGTAGTCCCGGCGGCCAAAAATTTCGTCGTAGCCCACGATGCGGAAGCGCTTACACTCGCCATTCTCATTTTCCACTTCCACCCAGGCGCCGAAGAACACCTTGCCTTCCTGTTGCGGCGAATAGTCGACAATCTTCAACTGCTCGAGGCATTTGGTCAGGTAGCGGACGCGGCGATCGATTTCCCGCAATCGTTTTTTGTTGTACTGGTAATCGGCATTTTCACTTCTGTCGCCGAGACTGGCGGCCCAGGTCACTTTCTTGGTGACTTCCGGTCGTTCTTCACGCCAGAGAAAGTCCAGCTCTTGCTTGAGATTGTCGTAACCCTCGCGGGTTATCAGCTGCGTTCTCATTGTTTTCTGCCTTTATGGGGATATCAAAGGTTGCATGACGGTGCTTTGGCTTGGCGTTGCTGGATGCAATAAGCGCTCAATAAAGCATTGGCTCGCAAAATTGCCGACCGCTGACGTTTTTTATCGCCTCGCCTGAGTTACACTGCCGAACCAGCCGCCCGGCTGCAACTTGAAATTCATGGGGCATCGCCCTTGGTCGATTAACGGCGTTATCCCAAATTCAGTCTAAAAATATCGGGATTTTGACGAATGGTCGCCGGCATTTTGATGAAAATTGTTGATAAATGGGCAAAAGAATAAGCTTTGTAACAATTTCGTCTAGAATATATACCATTAAACGCTGTCCGAAATGACAGGGTTTTTTAACAATATTCACGTCAGGCAATAAAGCCTTTGGGAGTAATACAATGCAAGAGAATCATAAGATTCTGGTCGTCGATGATGACATGCGCCTGCGTGCGCTTTTAGAGCGTTATTTAACCGAACAGGGTTTTCAGGTTCGCAGCGTCGCCAACGCTGAGCAAATGGATCGCTTGCTGACTCGTGAATCTTTCCACCTGATGGTGTTGGACCTGATGTTGCCGGGTGAAGATGGGCTGTCCATCTGCCGCCGTCTGCGTAGCCAGAGCAACCCGATGCCGATCATCATGGTGACCGCCAAAGGCGAAGAAGTCGACCGTATCGTTGGGCTGGAAATCGGCGCCGACGACTACATCCCAAAACCTTTCAACCCGCGTGAACTGCTGGCCCGCATCCGTGCGGTATTGCGCCGCCAGGCCAACGAACTGCCAGGCGCCCCTTCGCAGGAAGAAGCGGTGATTGCCTTCGGCAAATTCAAACTGAATCTGGGCACCCGTGAAATGTTCCGCGAAGATGAGCCTATGCCATTGACCAGCGGTGAGTTTGCGGTGCTGAAGGCGTTGGTGAGCCACCCGCGTGAACCGCTTTCGCGCGACAAGCTGATGAACCTGGCGCGCGGCCGTGAATACAGCGCGATGGAACGCTCCATCGACGTGCAAATTTCCCGTCTTCGCCGCATGGTTGAAGAAGATCCGGCACATCCACGCTATATCCAGACCGTTTGGGGTCTTGGCTACGTCTTCGTCCCGGACGGCAGCAAGGCATGAGACGATTGCGCTTTTCACCGCGTAGCTCGTTTGCCCGAACCCTGCTGTTGATCGTCACCTTGCTGTTCGTCAGCCTGGTGACGACCTATCTGGTGGTGCTGAACTTCGCCATCCTGCCCAGCTTGCAGCAGTTCAACAAGGTATTGGCCTACGAAGTCCGTATGCTGATGACCGATCGGTTGCAGTTGGAAGATGGCACGTTGTTGGAAGTGCCGCCGGCGTTTCGCCGTGAAATTTACCGCGAGTTGGGGATTTCTCTGTACACCAACTCGGCGGCGGAGGAGAGCGGCCTGCGCTGGGCGCAGCACTACCAATTCCTCAGCCAACAGATGGCGCAGCAGCTCGGCGGGCCGACCGACGTACGGGTGGAAGTGAACAAGAACTCACCGGTGGTGTGGCTGAAAACCTGGCTGCAACCTGATATCTGGGTGCGGGTTCCGCTAACTGAAATTCACCAGGGCGATTTCTCGCCGTTGTTCCGCTATACCCTGGCGATTATGCTGTTGGCTATCGGCGGCGCCTGGCTGTTTATCCGCATCCAGAACCGGCCGCTGGTGGAGCTGGAGCACGCGGCCTTGCAGGTCGGTAAAGGCATTATCCCGCCGCCGCTGCGTGAATACGGCGCTTCGGAAGTGCGTTCGGTGACGCGGGCCTTTAATCAGATGGCATCGGGCGTCAAGCAACTGGCCGACGACCGCACGCTGCTGATGGCCGGCGTTAGCCACGATCTTCGCACGCCGCTGACGCGTATCCGCTTGGCGACCGAGATGATGAGCGCCGAAGATGGCTATCTGGCGGAGTCGATCAATAAAGATATCGAAGAGTGCAACGCCATCATCGAGCAGTTTATCGACTATCTGCGCACCGGCCAGGAGATGCAAACCGAGCTCAGCGATCTGAACTCGATTCTGGGCGAAGTCGTGGCGGCCGAGAGCGGCTATGAGCGGGTGATCGAAACCGCCATTGCGCCGGGTGAACTGATGATGAATGTGCATCCGCTGTCGATTAAGCGTGCGGCGGTGAACATGGTGGTGAATGCGGCGCGTTACGGTAACGGCTGGATCAAGGTCAGTAGCGGGCGTGAACTGCAACGCGGCTGGTTCCAGGTGGAGGACGACGGCCCGGGCATCAAGCCTGAAGAACTGAAACACCTGCTGCAGCCGTTTGTCCGCGGCGACAGTGCGCGCAGCACCAGCGGAACCGGGCTTGGTCTGGCTATCGTACAGCGCATTATCGACGGCCATCACGGCGCGTTGGATATCGGCACCAGCGAACGCGGCGGGTTGTTGATCAGGGCTTATATTCCGTTGCCGATGGAGAAAAAAGAGTCGGCCAATGGGCATCAGGCGGCGAAAGAGAACGCATGATACCTGCTGACAGAGGGCCGCCTCGCTGCGGCCTCGTCAGGGTTTTCTGCTCATCACGTAGTATTCCGCCGCTTCTTCATGCAGGCGACGGCCGGTAGCGGCCTGCCAAGGATCAATCAACTCAATTCCGCAATGGGCGAAGCCTTTGGTGTTACGAGTAGCTAATGTGGCGCCATAATGCAGGCAAGTGGCAGCTATTTGCGTATCGGGTGTGCTCATTACCCTTCCCAAACGCTGGTTTCTACCCATCAATTCCCCATATCGCATGGCGCAAAGCGCATCAAATGGCAGAATTTGTTCGTCAAACCTTATCTGCATTGCTTCGGTCAGTTTATGTTTTAACTCAAGCTGCCGTTTCCCATCAGGCATGCAGGCGACGCCGCTGAACAGCTCGGCAACGACAATTGCACTCAGATAAAGCTCGTCGTTGTCTTTTTCATTCAGCCATTTGATCACGTTGTAATGTGGGCCGGGACGCAGTGTCTCCGAAATCACGTTAGTGTCGAGAATGATCATGGTTGGTCATCTTCATCGTCAAAGGTGACAATGCGCGGCGGTGTTTTATCACGCGGTGGGATCACCAGCTCAACGCCACCCAACTCGGCGAAATGTTGATGCATCCAGGTGCCCAGCCCATAGCGAGGCGGTTTTTTCACCAGAGCCTGTTTCAAAATCATGCGTGCTTCCTCCTCCATGGAGTGGCCGTTTTTCGCTGCCGAAATACGCAGCAATTCCTTTATGTCATCGTCCAGATTTCTGACGGTTATGGTAGCCATTGAAATCTCCTTTGCTGTCAATGATTGCACTGCATTATCATCGCGCTTATCTGGATAAAAAACAACCGTTAAAAATAAAAAAAGGCGTGGAATCCACGCCTTAGCTGAAGCTGTAAAAAGAGAAGGTTACAGTTTTGGACCGGCGCTGACCAGCGCTGCGCCCGCAGGCGTATCGGTATATTTGTCGAAGTTGGTGATAAACCGCTCGGCCAGATCCTGCGCTTTTTCCTGCCACTGCTCAGGGTTGGCGTAGGTAGCGCGTGGATCCAGAATCGCCGGGTTGACGCCCGGCAGTGAGGTCGGCATCGCCAGATCGAAGATTGGCAGAGTAATGGTTTCCGCCTTATCGATTTCACCGTTGAGGATGGCGTCAATAATGCCGCGGGTATCCTTGATGGAGATGCGTTTGCCGGTGCCGTTCCAGCCGGTGTTCACCAGGTAGGCTTGCGCGCCGGCGGCCAGCATGCGTTTTACCAGCACTTCAGCATACTGCGTTGGGTGCAGCGTCAGGAAGGCTGCGCCGAAGCAGGAGGAGAAGGTCGGGGTTGGCTCGGTCACGCCGCGCTCGGTACCGGCCAGTTTGGCGGTGAAACCGGACAGGAAGTGGTACTGAGTCTGGTTCGCGGTCAGGCGAGAGACCGGCGGCAACACGCCGAAGGCGTCCGCAGTCAGGAAGATCACCTTGGTGGCATGACCTGCTTTGGAAACCGGCTTGACGATGTTGTGGATGTGGTAGATCGGGTAGGAAACGCGGGTGTTCTCGGTTTTCGAACCGTCGTTGAAGTCTATGGTGCCGTCTGCCAGCACGGCAACGTTTTCCAGCAACGCATCGCGCTTGATGGCGTGATAGATTTCCGGCTCGGCTTCTTCAGACAGCTTGATGGTTTTGGCGTAGCAGCCACCTTCGAAGTTAAATACGCCATCGTCATCCCAGCCGTGTTCGTCATCGCCAATCAACTGGCGTTTTGGATCGGTGGACAGGGTGGTTTTGCCGGTGCCGGACAGGCCGAAGAACACGGCCACGTCGCCTTTCTCGCCCACGTTGGCCGAGCAGTGCATGGAAGCGATGCCTTTCAACGGCAGCAGGTAGTTCATTATCGAGAACATACCCTTTTTCATTTCGCCGCCGTACCAGGTGCCGCCAATCAGCTGCATGCGTTCGGTCAGGTTGAAAGCGACGAAGTTTTCCGAGTTCAGACCCTGCTGCTGCCAGTTCGGGTTGGTGCACTTGGCGCCGTTCATCACCACGAAGTCCGGCTCGAAATCCTGCAACTCTTCGTCAGACGGGCGGATGAACATGTTTTTCACGAAGTGTGCCTGCCAGGCTACTTCAGTGATAAAGCGTACTTTCAGGCGGGAGTCGGCGTTGGCGCCGCAGAAAGTATCTACAACAAACAGACGTTTGCCGGAGAGCTGCGTGGTGACCAGCTGTTTCAGGTCTGCCCAGATTTCAGGGCTGAGGGGTTTGTTGTCGTTTTTGCCTTTACCTTGATCGGCCCACCAGACGGTGTCGCGGGTGATGTCGTCACGGACGATGTATTTATCTTTCGGGGAACGGCCGGTAAAAATACCGGTGTCGACGGATACGGCGCCCAACTTGGTCACGACCCCACGTTCAAAACCTTCCAGAGACGGGTCTGTTTCTTCCTTGAACAGCAGTTCATAACTCGGGTTGTAAACGATTTCGCCGACGTTATGAATGCCATAAGCGGCCAGCTCCTGAGGGGTTATACCTTTAACACGCATGTCACTACTCCTTGGTCACAGAATTTCTGGCGCCAATTGTAGGGATTCAGCAGTGCGTAACCGCGATAGGTATCAAATAATTAACGTTTTAGGCGGTTTTTCGTTACGATCTGAGAGATAGTCCACGGAAAAAAGCAAGCGTGCAAACGGGGAAAACCGGCAGGTGCAGGGTGCACCCGCCGATACGAGGTATTACTTAGTGCAACTGTTCGCTTTCGCCGGTGTTACCGGTGTACAGCGCTGCAACATCCACGGCGTCAAAGACATAGTGATTGCCGCAGTAGTCACAGTGCATATCGATATTGCCGTCCTGCTCCAGCATTTGAGCCACTTCTTCGGCCGGCAGCGTAATCAGGGCGTCAGCGCAGCGCTGGCGTGAACAGGTGCAACGGAAGATCACGTCCTGCGGTTCGTAGAGGGTGACTTCTTCCTGATGGTACAGGCGATACAGCACCTCATTGGCCGGCAGGCCGAACAGTTCTTCGCTTTTCACCGTGTTGGTCAGTTGCACCAGATGATCGAAATCATCGGCATTGCCGTCTTGCGCCGGCAGTACCTGCAACAGCATACCGCCCGCAGCCGGTTTGCCTTCTGACTCGCCGGTACGAATGAACAGGCGGGTTGGCAACTGCTCGGACTGACGGAAGTAGGCTTCAAGGCACTCGGCCAGAGTTTCGCCTTCCAGCGCGACCACGCCCTGATAGCGTTCGCCTTCGGTAGGCGCGATGGTGATCACCATGACGCCGTTGCCAATCATCTGATGCAGCGTGCTGTCGTCGGCAATGTCGCTTTGCACGCGCGCCACGCCCCGCATTTCCTGGCGATTGTTGCCGTTAATCACCGCCAGCTTCAGTGGACCGTCGCCCTGCACTTGCACGGTGATGTCGCCGTCGAACTTCAGGGTTGCCGTCAGCAGGCTGGTGGCGACCAGCAGTTCACCCAACAGCTTTTGTACCGGCGCCGGGTAGTCGTGATTGTTCAGAACCTGCTGATAGGTTTCGCTGACGGTAACCAGCTCACCGCGCACCGCGTAGTTTTCAAACAGGTAACGGTGCAATTGGTCATGGTTGGACATAGTTTTCTCTCATTGCGGCGAGGGGTTATTCCTGCTCACCAAATTTAAATTTAATCAGGTCGCGCCGCTCTTTCTTGTCCGGACGGCGGTCCGGGTGCGGCATGGTCAACGCATTCATCTTGCGCGCGATCGCCATTTTCTCTCGGTTGGCGATACTGGCCTCGGTTTCCTGATACATTTGCTGCGCCTCGTCGGCGCCGCGCCGTTGGCCGGTGAGGGCCAGCACGATCACCGTGCGTTCTTCATTGCCCTGGCGCAGTCTGATCTCTGCATCGATCTCGACAATTTTGCTCGGCTTGCCGCGCTGTCCGTTGTAGTGCACCTTGCCGCCGTCGATCATGTCCCGCGCCAGCGCGCGGGTCTTATAGAAACGAGCCGCCCAGAGCCATTTGTCCAGCCGGACCGCGTCGTCCCGCGTTGCTTTTTCTTTCATCGTTTGCCCTTTTCCAGCGCCGGTATCAACAGGCGGTAGTCGCGCATCGACGGATAGTGCCGGAAGGTTTTCTCCGCCATGCTGGAATCCGGGTTCTGTACGCCCAGGCAGTAGCGAATGCCAAAACTGCGGGCGGCGTCCAAAATAGGCTCGCCGTCATCGATAAACAGCGTGCGCTGCGGATCAAAACCGGTGTGCTGCTGAACGGCCTGCCACAAACGCTGATCTTCTTTCGGATAACCAAATGTGTGGGTGGAAAGCAATAAATCAAGGTGCTTATCCAAACCGGTATGCTCGATTTTTACCGCCAGGCTGTGCGGATGGGCATTGGTCAGCAAAATAGTCTGATGGCCGGCCGCGCGTAAGGCCTGTAAAAAGGGCTCGGTATCCTCGCGCAGACGAGCGCGGTTGCCCACTTCGCTGGTCATGCGATAAATGTCCAGATCGAGCCGTTCGCTCCAGTAATCGAAGCAGTACCAATTCATGGTGTGCTGCACCGCCACATATTCCTGATGAATAATCTGGCTTGCTTCGTCGAGCGGGATAGCGCGTTGTTCGCTTAATGCCTGTGGCACGAGACGCAACCAAAAATGGCTGTCGAACTCCAGATCGAGCAGGGTGCCGTCCATATCCAGCAGGACGGTGTCGATCTCATGCCAGTCAAACTCGGGAACCATGAAAACTCCATAGGCGAACCGTCGGCGGTCCGCAGGATAAGGATAATAGCGTTAGCGTAGCATAAGCTGATGACAGGGCCGAAATCGGCGAGTGACTCAGGCCATCGGCCGCAATGACATTGGGGTAAGCTGCGGGTTAAAGCAACTTTCGTAGTAGCGCTGGATATCGGCGATGCGGTGCTGGTTGAGACGATAGCGCTGCGCGAACCGCCAGGCGTTGTAACCCAGAATGACCGTGACCGCCAGCAACAGCAGGCTGGTGCCCAGATAGCGCCACAGGGTGATCATATCCGGTTCGCTATGCAGCGCGATGTGGCGGGTGCCGTTGGCGTCGACGCTGATGTTGGTGATGACGCCCTGGGCTTCGAATGGCGTATGCAACAACATGCCGGCAAGGCGTTGCAGTTCATTCCACTGCTCAAGCGCATTGTATTCGTTTAACGGCACTGCCGGCTGCGGGTGGTTCACCAACTGTTTGCCTTCATCGCTGCTGATCAGGAAACCGCCCGGTGGCGGGCTGTTAAGCGCCGCTGCGGCCTGCCGGGTTTCGTTGTACACGAACGAGGAGGCGGCAACTTTGGTCAGACTTTCCAGCGATTCGGCGCTCACCGGCCGCAGCAGGACGTTAACCCCTTGCAGCGAGCCTGATTTGGCGCGTTTCACCAGGGTATTCCAGTTTTTGACGTTGCCCAGGTTCACCAGCGCATTCTTGAGCCGGACACAGTCATTTTCCGCTTGGCACAGATCCTGCGTTTTCAGCACGATACCGGAAAAATCATCCAGCAGTATCATGCCCGACTTTTCAATTGCGCTGGCCAGTTGCGGGTTGAGCTTCTGTTCGGCAACTTCAGGATGCAACTGGGTATTCACCGCCGCCAGCAACGCCGAGGCCTTGTCGATGACTTCCGACTCCGGTTGCGGCAGCGGTGCGGCGGTGTTCCAGTAAATCCCCGAGCAGTCGAAAGGCATAAAGTTGGAGGCGTTTGTGCCGTTGGCCAGCGGTGGCACATAACACATACCGTTACCCTGGGCTTTCAATTGGTCCCCGATGCGCAAGGTTGTGCCTTCCAACGCTTGCACATTGGTCACCTCAATTTTTTGCGCGCCTTGCAGCCAGGCCGTACTCAGCTTCAGCGGCAGGCTCAGCGGGATGTAGGTCAGCAGTAACACCAGTATCAGCAACGAACTGGCCATCAGAACCGCGTTTTTGCCCCATTGCTGCAGCGGGAAGTTTTTCACCTCATCGTGCAGCGAAAGGAAGCGCCCCTGACGCACCACCTGACGGTTAAGGTAGATATCTACGTCGGTGGTTTTCCCCAGATCCTGGGTGATGTAAGGCTGCCAATGCGGCGGGTAAATCAGATCGATGATACCGAGCGAGATGTTGCTTATCTGCCCCTGATTGGATTCGCCAAACAGTCCCCAACGTTTTGGGGTGCCGCGCAGGCAGTGCACTTCTTTCAGTTCACGCGCGGCCGGCTGGCGGAACAGGTTCCAGCAACCCCAGGCGATGGTCAGCACGGCGACGAAAATCATCCAGGGGATGACCAACACCGGGCTTATCAGGCTGAAAAACAGCAATAGCAGGGCGGCGGAGATGATGCCGGCTTCCTTGATGCCGTTCGGGCGATTCAGCGTGTGTTCTTCGGGGGTTTCCTTGCGGATGTTCACCAACTCGACGTGTTCGCTTTCTTCCTTGCGGATCGAGGCGTTTTTGGTTGGCGTTGCCGTCACTACCGGCGGTTGCGGCCGATCGTGGATATGATCTTTCAGCGAATGCCCATTGAGTGAAATGACCAGTGGCAGAGTCTGGGTTTTTATCACTTCCACGTGGTTATCGGCGCTGATGTATTGTTCCCAGAACGGCGGCAGATGCACTTCTTCGGCATCGAGATAATAGCGCCACTTATTGGGTTCATCGCTGGCCAGCCCATAACGGGTAATGGCGTGGGTGACGGGATAAACGTTATCGCTCTGCGGGGTCAGCGCCAGTTTGGCGGACGGCAGCGACGGGCTGCTGCCGGGCAACAGCTTGTTGCTGAGCATATTCTGCAGGCTGAGGTAGTGCTCAACAGCCATGCGTTCTTCGCCGGACAGTTTGCGGTGCGTGGGTTTGATAAAGGGCAGGGCTCGTGTCAGCATCGGCTGATTGCGGGCTTTAAACCAAAGATACAGGCCGGCGGCAATCAGGCAGGCAAGCACTAAGGCCAATATCAACACTATTGTGCTCATGCTATCCCCATCTTGCACCCGTGAACCTCACCAACCTGATGAAACGTTGAATATTATACGGAGTAAACGGCCGGCAGGCACTTAGAACAATGAGGGAGGAACAGATTTTCTGTCGCGATCTCATTTATCGATGCAATATATCTGCTCAGTTGCCGTGTCTCCTCTACGCGATGATAGCAACCGGGGGGGGCAGTCGATATCGGCATTATCCTATTTTAATGCTCTCTTTTTGCTGAATGGGTACAGAAAATCGGCGGGTAGCTGGCTAGGTTTGTTAAAAAAAAGTAAATTACAGCTTGTGCTCGTTGCGACAAAGGTTCTCATTAACGCACAATGTGATCAAGATCGAATTTGGTCAGCGTTTGAGCGCATCTGCGCCACGCCAATCATTATTCTGGGTATCCGCGTCATCATCTCTGATGCTGTGGCGCACCGCCGGATAACTCATTTGAGGCAATCATGGATAAACACCTGCAAAAACCTAAAATTCTGAAAGTGGAAACGGTCGCACGTTCGCGTTTATTTAACGTTGAGTCGGTCGATCTGGAGTTCAGTAACGGTGTACGGCGGGTGTATGAGCGGATGCGGCCTTCGGAAAGGGAAGCCGTTATGATTGTCCCGGTGATTGGCGACGACCTGTTGCTGATTCGCGAATATGCGGTGGGCACCGAATCTTACGAGCTGGGTTTCCCCAAAGGGTTGATCGACCCGGGTGAAGGCGTGCTGGAGGCGGCCAACCGCGAACTGATGGAAGAGGTGGGTTTTGGCGCCAAACGCTTCGATTTCCTCAGCCAACTGACCATGGCGCCGTCCTATTTTTCCAGCAAAATGAATATCGTGCTGGCGAACGATCTCTATCTGCAGAGCCTGGAAGGTGACGAGCCTGAGCCGTTGCCGCAGGTGCGTTGGCCGATAGCCGACATGATGTCATTGCTGGCGGAGCCGGATTTCCGCGAGGCGCGCAATGTCAGTGCGCTGTTCCTCACCGAGGCATTTCTGCGCGGCTCGCGTTAGGCATCAATCCCCTATCTTCTCGATAAAAAAAGGGCCAGATTTCTCTGGCCCTTCTCTATTAGAACAGTTCGTGGCTTTCGCCGCCGGGGTCCGTCAACGTAGTGCCGGTATCCCGCGTCGGGTAGCTTGTCGGCTGAGTACCTTCGATAAAGTATTCAGAGCGACTGCCGCCGCCGCCGCCGGAAAGCTTGCCGCTGCTTTTGTCGATGGTGACGCTGATAATACCCGGCGGTGGGGTGACCTTTTGCTCCGGAATGCCTTCCAGCGCGACCTTCATAAAATCATCCCATGCCGGTTGCGCGCTCTTCGCACCGCCTTCACCGCCGGAGATTTGATCTTCGATGGCGCCGGAAGCCGTTGCACGGCCGAGGTCGCGGCGATGATCATCGAAACCAATCCATACCGACGTGACGGTATCGGGGCCATAGCCGGAGAACCAGGCGTCTTTTGAACTGTTGGTAGTCCCGGTTTTGCCGCCGATATCATGCCGCTTCAAATCGCGTCCGGCGCGCCAGGCGGTCCCCATCCAACCCGGTTCGCCAAAGATGTTGCTGTTCAGCGCATCGTGCATCAGGAACGCCAACTGGGTACTGATGACATGCGGCGCATACTGCTGATCGCCATCCTGCTGAACCTGAGCCGGCGTAACCTGTTCCAGTTGCGGCATCGGTACGTTACCGTTACCACCTTCCTGCGACGTCGCGACGTTTTCGACGTTATCGTCGGAAAGCACGGCGGAACGATGGGTATCGCCATAAATCACCGGCAGATTGCAGCTGTCGCAGACCACTTTGGGTCTGGTTTCAAACACGGTATTGCCGGTTTCATCTTCGATTTTGGTGATGAAATACGGGTCGACCAGATAACCGCCGTTCGCCAGTACCGCATAACCGCGCACCAGTTGCATTGGGGTGAACGAAGCCGAACCCAGCGCCAGCGATTCGGTGTGCACGATGTTTTGCGCCGGGAAACCGAAACGTTGCAGATATTCCGCCGCGTAGTCGACACCCATTGCACGCATGGCGCGCACCATCACTACGTTCTTCGACTGTCCCAACCCCTGACGCAGGCGAATAGGGCCGTCGTAGGTTGGCGGTGAGTTCTTCGGCCGCCAGTCAGTACCGGCACCGGCGTCCCAGCGGGTGACCGGCAGATCGTTCAGGATAGTGGCCAGGGTCAGGCCTTTGTCCATCGCCGCGGTGTACAGGAACGGCTTGATGTTGGAGCCGACCTGACGCAGCGCCTGGGTAACGCGGTTGAACTTGCTCTGATTGAAGTCAAACCCGCCGACCAACGCTTTCACGGCGCCATCATTCGGGTTGATCGACACCAACGCCGAGTTGACGTCCGGCACCTGCGACAGCCACCAGCTTTCGTTCACCTTGCGTACCCACACCTGCTGGCCGGCCTGCACCACGTCGGTCACGCGTTTTGGCGTTGGGCCTTGCTGCGTATCGGACTTGAACGGCCGCGCCCAGCGCATGGTGGCCAGTGGCAAGGCAACATTGCTGCCATCGGCCAGCATGGCCGTCGCTTCATCGGCGGTCGCTTTGGTAATCACCGCAGGCGCCAGCGGGCCATAATTCGGCAGGTTTTTCAGTGAATCGACGATCTGTTTTTGATCCCAGGCCGCCTCACCCACTTTCCACAGCACGTTGGACGGGCCGCGGTAGCCGTGACGCATGTCATACGCCAGCACGTTGTTGCGTACCGACTCCTGCGCCGCCAACTGCAGCTTTTTGGTGACGGTGGTATAGACCTTGTAACCGTCGGTATAGGCGTTCTCACCGTAACGCTTGATCATCTCCTGACGCACCATCTCGGAGAGATAGGGTGCGGAGAAGTTGATTTCCGGCGCATGGTAGTTGGCCACCAGATCTTCGCTACGGGCCTGATCGTACTGAGCCTGGGTGATGTAATGCTCATCCAGCATGCGCGACAGCACCACATTGCGGCGAGCCACGGCGCGATCGTGCGAGTAAAGCGGGTTGAAGGTTGATGGCGCCTTAGGCAAGCCGGCGATGGTCGCCATTTCGCTCAAGGTCAGTTGGCCGACGTCCTTGCCGAAGTAGACCTGCGCTGCAGCGCCTACGCCGTAAGCGCGGTAACCCAGGTAGATCTTGTTCAGATACAGCTCGAGGATTTCGTCTTTGGTCAGCATCTGTTCGATGCGTACCGCCAGGAAGGCTTCCTTGATCTTGCGCATCAGGGTGCGTTCCGGGCTTAAAAAGAAGTTTCTCGCCAACTGTTGGGTAATGGTACTCGCCCCCTGTGACGCATGGCCGGAGACCAGTGCAATAGAGGCGGCACGGAAGATACCGACCGGATCGACGCCGTGATGTTCATAGAAACGGCTGTCTTCGGTGGCGATAAACGCATGCACCATGACCGGCGGAATTTGGTTCAGCTTCAGCGGAATACGACGTTTTTCGCCGTATTGGGCGATCAGTTCGCCATCGGCGCTGTAAACCTGCATCGGTATCTGCAGCCGTACGTCTTTCAGCGTTGCAACGTCAGGCAGCTGCGGCTCGACATATTTGTACAAGCCAAAAATCGAGGCTGCCCCCAACACGATGCAACACACTGCAAGGATTAGTAAATACTTTACGAACTTCACCTGAGATTTCCCATTTTCATGTCATTTGGGCAGTTTATAAACAACCGCGCGGTAGTATAAAGGCAAGCCTGCAACATGGATATGTTCTTTTATCATCTGACGATATGGAGGTCGGGCGAAATATGTTATCTCAAGCATGGCAGGTGGGGCTGGATATACAAAGTAACCGCATTTGCGCCCTGGCGGCACAGCGCCGCCGCAACGGTTGGCAACTGCGTCACTGGTGGCAGCAAACGCTGCCGCAAGCGGTGCTGCGCGAGGGGTGTCTCGAACAACCCGAGGTGCTGACTCACGCACTGCGGCAATGGCGGGTCCAGTTGCCAAGACATATTTGCTTACGCATTGCTTTGCCTGCCCAGCGAGTTTTGCAGCATCTGATGCCGATGCCGGATGCCCGGCTGAAAGAGCCGGCGCGCGGTGATTATATTACCCGTCATGGCCTGAAGCAGTTCCCGCTGGATAGCCAGACATTGGCGCTGGACTACCGCCAATCTCCGCCTGACTCTGCCGCTTTGTTGCTCACCGCCGCGCGCCAGCAAGAGTTGCAGCAGTGGCTGCATTGTTTGCGTCAGGCCAATTTACGGCCGCAGGTGGTCGACATCACTCCTTGTGCCTTGCACATGATGGCATTTGCCGCAGGCGTACCGGCTGAAGCCGGTTTGCTGCACCGCCTCGATCGGGAGTGGCTGTGGACCGCCCCGCGCCGCGCGGCCTTTGCCTATGGCATTTTGCCGGAGGGCGAGGCAAGCCAGGCGTTGGCGGCGATGCATGCAGCCTGCCCGTCAATCGGTGAGCGGCCGATTTATTACAGCAGCGTGGTGGACGAGCCGCCTCCTCAGGGGTGTTTGCCATGGTCACCGTTCAGCGCGTTCAACCAATTGCGGCCCCCGTTACCCCGATTGCCGGGGGCATTTGTGTTGGCCGGGGGGCTGGCGCTGCGCAGCGGGGATAACTGATGTATCAGGTCAACCTTCTGCCCTGGCGCAGGCTGGCCCAGCGCCGCCGCTGTGCCTTCTGGTTACGAATTTTCGTCTTGCAACTGGCGTTGATGCTGGCGGCAATGGCGGTTGTTTTTGCCCTGATGAGTCATCAACAAACACAGCGGCATGAGGCTTTGTCGACGCTGTCCCGGCAACAGGCGGCGTTGGCGGAACACTATCAGCAACTCCAGCAGGCGATGGCGCGTTTGGCTCGCTTAACCGCGCAAGCGGATCAGCAGAAGAAGAACCAGGCGCACAACCGGCGTTATCTGCAGCTGTTACAGCAGTTCGCGGTCATTCTTCCAGCGCCGATGTGGCTTACCTCGTTGGAAAGCAACGCACAACATATCACGCTGCGGGGCCTCAGCCGCCGATATGGGGCTGTCGTCCAGTTTGAGCGGCAATTGGCGGCACTGCCGCTATTGCAGCGCTGCCGGTTGGCGGACGTGGCACAGCGCCAGGATGGCCTGTTCTCATTCACTCTGATGGCGCAATGGGGGCTGAATGGATAAGCCGTTGCCACTCTGGACAAGGCACTGGCTGAACCTGCCGGGTTGGAAGCTGCTGGTTGCGCAGGGGATGGTGTTGGGCTGCCTGGCTTTGCTGCTCGGCATGCTTTTTCTGCACGGGAAATGGCAGCAGCGGGAGCGCACATTGGCGGAGCAACAGCGTCTGATTGAGCAGATTGAGCCGTTAAGACAGCAGTTGGCCCAGATGCCAACGTTGGAGGAGATTAATCTTCGCCTGCAGCAGAACGCGCTCAAGCCCGTCGCCCATGGCGATTTGGCGCAAGTGCTGCCGTTGGCGGGCGCTGCAGTGCAACGCTGGCAGCAGCAGGAGAAATCGCAGCGTCAAACCCTGAGCCTGAACATTCATTACGGCGGTTTATTGCGGCTGCTGGAGGCGTTGCCTCCCGCATTTCGCCTCGATCAAATAACCCTTGAAGCACAGGCTGACGATCTGACGGTGCACTTCGTTTTACACGACGCGCCGGCAGACGCCGCTCCGGTAAATGCGGATGAATAAAGGTTATGGGGTTTGGTGGCTGTTGCTGCCGTGGGCGTTGATGGCGCAACCGCGCAATCCCTTTATGCCGCCACCCGTGTCTGACTGCCTGACGCAGAGAGAATCGCCGGCAAACTGGCTTTTGAAGGGGACCGTCGGGCAGGCAGCGTCGCGCCATGCCTGGGTGGTCACGCCCGCAGGGCAGTGGCTGCGTTTAGCGTCTCGGCAAAGCCTGCTGGGGGGGCGCTGGCGAGTGGAACAGGTATTTGAGGGGCGGCTGGTGTTGAAAGCGGGTCCTGAAGATCCGGCTTGTCCGGCGGCTGACAATACCCTGGTGCTGACATTGGGAAACCATAAGGAAGAAAAAAAATGAAAGGAGGCATTTGGCTGGGCGCGGTGCTGTGGGGTATTGCTGCCTCCGGCATGGCGACACAGAACAAGGAACCGATATCGATGGCGTTTCAGGACGCGCCGGTAACCCTGGTATTGCAGGCGCTGGCGGATTATCAGCAACTCAATGTGGTCACCGCGACTGGCGTGGGCGGCAACCTGACGTTGCGGTTGGATAACGTGTCCTGGCAGCAAGCGCTGGCGGTGATCCTGCGTATGGGAAAGCTGTCGATGACGCTGGAAGGCAACGTCATGATGGTGTTTCCCGAACCGGATGAACAGGAGAAACAACGGCAACAGTTGGCTTTGGCGCAAAAACAGCCGCTGGAAAGCGTAACCCTGACGTTAAATCATGCCGATGCGGTTGAGATTGCCGAAAATCTGAATGCCCAGGGCAGTATTTTGCTGAGCGAGCGCGGCAGCGTGGTGGCGGATAAACGCACTAACGCGCTGCTGATACGCGATACGGCCCCAATCGTGGCGTTATTAACCAAGCGCATTGCGGAAATGGATGCGCCGTTGGCGCAGGTACAGCTGGCGGCGCATATTGTCACCATTAACAGTGAAAGTTTGCGCGAGCTCGGCGTGCGTTGGGGCTTGGCCCCGGATGAAGGTGCTGCAAAGCCATTGCGGATGGGGGATTTTAACGTGAGCTTGCCGCTGGAACGCAGCGCGGTCAGCGCCGGTTTCCACCTGGCGCGCATCGGCGGACGGCTGCTGGATCTGGAGCTAATGGCACTGGAGCAGGAGAACCGGGTTGAAATCATCGCCAGCCCGCGCTTGCTGACCGCGCATCAGCAAACCGCCAGCATTAAGCAGGGTACGGAAATTCCGTATGAGGTGAAGAGCGGCAGCAGCGGGGCGACATCGATGGAGTTCAAGGAGGCTGTATTGGGCATGGAGGTGACGCCGAAAATTTTGCCGAACGGCCGCATTACGCTGACGCTGCAAATCAGCCAGAACATGCCCGGGCGTTCCATCAGCCGGGCGGATGGCGAGGCGCTGGCGATCGATAAGCAGGAGATCAAAACCCAGGTGACGGTGAAAGACGGTGAAACCATTGTATTGGGCGGCGTATTTCAGCGCCAGAGCGCTCAGGGGGCGGACAAGGTACCGGGGCTCGGGGACATTCCTCTGCTGGGTTCCTTGTTCAAACAGAGCACCAAACAGCATAAACGACGCGAGCTGGTGATATTCATTACTCCGACATTGATTAAGGCATGAGCAGCAAGCTGTCAGGTTCGGTGGAAATCACCTAAAGTTGATGAGCAGATGCACTTTTTTCTCACCTTGGGGGCATCTGCGTTTGACGCTGCGGCCGATTTAGCTTACAAGGGTTACCGAATTGAGCACCGAGGTTTTTTGTTAACGCCAAGACGCCGTTAAAAACGTATGGTTTCCCTCCTGCGGCGTGGATTGCGATTTATTCGGTTGCCAAACTACCAAGAGTGTTGAGATAATTTTCCGTCTGATCTCGCACTATCGCTCATGAGGTTTCAGTTTAGGTCCCGCCGCTGATTTGATTGGCGGGGCGGGTTAACATTAACGAATAGTCTTAGTAATACCAAAAACATGGCAGAGAAACGCAATATCTTTCTGGTTGGGCCTATGGGTGCCGGCAAAAGCACTATTGGCCGTCAGTTAGCTCAGCAACTCAATATGGAGTTCTTCGACTCCGATCAAGAAATTGAGCGACGTACCGGAGCTGACGTGGGCTGGGTATTCGACGTGGAAGGTGAAGAAGGTTTCCGCGATCGTGAAGAAAAAGTCATTAATGAACTGACGGAAAAGCAAGGGATTGTGCTGGCTACCGGCGGTGGTTCGGTTAAATCGCGTGAAACGCGTAACCGTCTGTCGGCGCGTGGTGTCGTGGTTTATTTGGAAACCACCATCGAGAAGCAGTTGGCCCGCACTCAGCGCGACAAAAAGCGTCCGTTGTTGCAGGTTGATTCTCCTCCGCGCGAAGTGCTGGAAGCGTTGGCGAAAGAGCGCAATCCGTTATACGAAGAAATTGCAGATGTCACCATCCGCACCGACGATCAAAGCGCTAAAGTGGTTGCCAACCAGATTATCAATATGCTGGAAAGCAACTGATTGCGGTTTCCGTGTTCGCCACGGCAAATGCGGAAAGACTGATTGTGTTCCCCGCAACAGCGGGGATAAACCACACATTGAGAACTGAGCGCGACATGGAGAGAATTACCGTAACGCTTGGGGAGCGCAGCTACCCGATTACCATAGCCGCCGGATTGTTTAACGATCCGGCTTCTTTTATGCCGCTAAAGGCGGGTGAACAGGTCATGCTGGTCACCAACCAGACCTTGGCGCCGCTCTATCTGGACCGGGTCCGGAAGGTGCTTGAGCAGGCGGGCGTAATGGTGGATCAGGTGATTTTGCCTGATGGCGAACAGTATAAATCCCTTGCCGTGCTTGAGCAGGTGTTCTCGGCGCTGCTGCAAAAGCCTCACGGTCGCGATACCACATTGATCGCGCTCGGCGGCGGCGTGGTGGGCGATCTTACCGGTTTTGCCGCGGCTTGCTATCAGCGCGGTGTCCGCTTTATTCAGGTTCCTACCACCTTGCTTTCGCAGGTGGACTCTTCCGTTGGCGGCAAAACCGCCGTCAATCATCCGCTCGGTAAAAACATGATCGGCGCATTCTATCAGCCTGCTTCAGTGGTGGTTGATCTGGACTGCCTGAAAACCTTACCGGCGCGTGAGCTCTCCTCTGGTCTGGCTGAAGTGATCAAGTACGGGATCATTCTCGACAGTGATTTCTTCGTCTGGCTGGAAAACAACATCGATGCTTTGGTTGCGCTGGATATGAATGCCCTGGGCTATTGTATCCGCCGTTGCTGTGAACTGAAGGCCGAGGTGGTTGCCGCTGATGAACGCGAAAGCGGTCTGCGCGCGCTGCTGAATCTGGGCCATACTTATGGCCATGCGATTGAAGCAGAAATGGGCTATGGTGTATGGCTGCACGGCGAAGCCGTTGCCGCCGGCATGATGATGGCGGCGGAAACCGCGCATCGTCTCGGCCAGTTCTCCGCCGAGGATATTGAACGCATTAAAACACTGTTGTTGCGCGCGGGTTTACCGGTGTGCGGGCCGCAGGAAATGGCGCCGGAATCTTATTTGCCGCACATGATGCGCGACAAGAAAGTGTTGGCCGGCGAACTGCGTCTGGTACTGCCGACGGCCATTGGTCAGGCGGAAGTTCGTGGCGGAGTCGGGCATGATGTGGTGCTTGCTTCTATCGCGGCTTGCTTGCCTGAACGGAACGCCTGAGTAAATCGGACGAAGTAACAGTGGCTTAGCCGCTGTTTACATCTATATTAATAATGTGCAAAGCATGACTGATGTCGCTTTGCCATCATCGGGTTAATCTGCTCGTACCACGGTAGGTCTACGGTGGTGGGCTTTTGCCTCTAGTTGGAGGGTTTCAGATGGATGAGTTTAAACCGGAAGACGATCTCAGACCTGATAGCAGCGATCGTCGCCCTGCACGTTCGCGTAAACCGGCTCCGGGACCACGCTTTGCCGTTTCGCGTCAGCACTTGATGATTGGCATCGGTATTCTGGTGCTGCTGTTGCTGATTGTCGGTATCGGCTCGGCGTTGAAGGCGCCTACCAAGCATGAAGCGGCACAGGAAGGCGCGCAAAACGGCGCGGCCAAAGACATCAACCTGTCCGGTTCTTCGTCGCTGACCACCGGCAATACCGGTGTTCCAGGCGGCACGACCGATACCAATGACAATAACGGCGTGAGCAGCACTTCCGCGCAACAGCCGCAAAACGTCAGCGTTCCACCGATCTCCAGCACTCCGACAGAAGCGCAACCGCAGCCGGTGCAGGATGGCGCGCAGCAGCGTGTCGATCTGCCGGGCAATATGTCGGATGCGTTATCCGCCCAGCAGGGCCAGGTTGATGCGGCGACGCAGGGCATGAGTGGCCCGGCTTCAACGCTGCCTACGGCTCCGGCCACCCTGATGAACGGCGCCGCCGCTACCGTGGCTAAAGAAGCAACGCGCCCGGTTCAGGGCTCTGGGTCACAGCAACATAAGACACCGGCAAAAACCGTCAGTAAACCGGCGACGACGCAGCAGCATAAAGCGCCAACCACGGTGTATACCCCGGCTCCTTCCGCTAAACCGGGAGCGGCAAGCAGCAAAACGGGCACGACGAGCGCCAAAGCGGACACGACGAGTGCCAAGGCGGGCGTTGTTAGCGGCAGCGGCAGTTCGCTGCAGTCTGCCCCGGCCAGCCACTATACCCTGCAGTTGAGCAGCGCTTCGCGTTCCGATACGTTGAACGCCTACGCCAAGCAGCAGAAACTGCAGAATTATCAGGTGTACGCGACCCAGCGTGACGGTAAAGCATGGTATGTGCTGGTGAGCGGTAATTACGCTTCTGCGGCTGAAGCCAAGCGCGCAATCGCGACGCTGCCGGCGGATGTTCAGGCGAAAAAACCGTGGGCCAAGCCTGTACGTCAGGTTCAGCAGGACCTGAAAAAGTAACCCAATAGATTTCAAGCTGCAGTCAGGGCATGGATTTCATGCATTGTAGGGATGTAGATGCTGCGGCCGTAGTAAGCGGGGCGAAGATTTTTGCCCCTACGGTGATGGGGGGCAAGTGTGCCGTGAGCAGATTTGCCCGCCCCCTGCGGTGGCTCCGAGAGGGGTAGGCTCATGGACAGGCCAAATAACTGCACGCAGTCGACATTGCTGCAGCTTGAAAGATGAAGGGTATAATCATTTAAATTTGTGCGCTGATGTGCTGTCTGAAACAGAGTACAATCCGCCGCTCTGAATTGTATAAGTAGCTAACTGACGGCATGAAGAAAAACCGCGCTTTTTTAAAATGGGCTGGTGGAAAATACCCGCTGGTTGACGAGATTCGTCGTCATCTGCCGGCGGGCGACTGCTTAATCGAACCCTTCGTGGGTGCGGGTTCAGTCTTCCTGAACACGGAGTACGACGCCTATATTCTCGCCGACATCAACAGCGATCTTATCAACCTGTATAACATCGTTAAGCTGCGTACGGATGATTTCGTGCGCGATGCCCGCCTTCTTTTCACCGATGAGTTCAATCAATCGGATCGCTTTTACCTGCTGCGCGAAGAGTTTAATACCAGTGCCGATGCTTATCGCCGCGCGCTGCTGTTTCTCTATCTGAACCGCCACTGTTATAACGGCCTGTGCCGGTATAATCTGCGTGGAGAGTTCAACGTCCCGTTCGGACGTTACAAGAAACCGTACTTCCCGGAAGAAGAGCTGTACTGGTTCGCTGAAAAATCCCGCAACGCCACTTTTGTCTGCGAGCATTACCGCGATACCATGGCAAAAGCCGAGCGCGGGACGGTGATATATTGCGATCCGCCGTATGCGCCATTATCGGCGACGGCGAATTTTACCGCTTACCACACCAACAGCTTCAGCATTGCCGATCAGCAAAGCCTGGCGTTAATGGCGCATCAGCTTTCTGTGGAAAGCCAGGTGCCGGTATTGATTTCCAACCATGACACCGAGCTGACGCGTGACTGGTACCAGCATGCCGCGTTGTACGTGGTGAAAGCGCGCCGCACCATCAGCCGTAATATTCTTGGTCGCAGTAAAGTGAACGAGCTTTTGGCGCTCTATCGTTAAACCGGGGTACGCCCCGGCGTATATGCCCGGCGGATTTCAGGTGCAGCCAACCACGCTGCGGCTTGAAACGCGAAGGGTATAACAATTCGAACCCTACGTTTGGAGATTGCGGATGAAAAAGTTTTTAATAGCCCCGTCCATTCTGTCGGCAGATTTTGCCCGGTTAGGTGAAGATACCGCTAACGTGCTGGCCGCAGGCGGCGACGTGGTGCACTTCGACGTGATGGATAACCACTACGTTCCCAATCTGACCATCGGGCCGATGGTTTGCCAGGCGCTGCGCGACTATGGCATCACCGCGCCGATTGACGTGCATCTGATGGTGAAGCCGGTCGATCGCATCGTCCCGGATTTCGCTGCGGCGGGCGCCAATTATATCTCTTTCCATCCGGAAGCCTCCGAACACGTCGATCGCACCATTCAACTGATTAAAGAGCACGGCTGCAAGGCCGGCCTGGTATTCAACCCGGCGACGCCGTTGAGCTACCTGGATTACGTCATGGATAAAGTCGACGTGATCCTGCTGATGTCGGTCAACCCGGGCTTTGGCGGCCAGTCGTTTATCCACGGTACGCTGGATAAGCTGCGCCAGGTGCGCAAGCTGATTGACGACAGTGGCCGTGATATCCGTCTGGAAGTCGATGGCGGCGTGAAAGTAGACAATATCGCCGAGATTGCGGCGGCGGGCGCGGACATGTTTGTCGCCGGTTCAGCGATCTTCGGCAAGCCGGATTACCGCAAGGTGATCGACGAAATGCGCAGCGAACTGGCGAAAGTGACTCATGGCTGATTTCAGCGCGATCCGCGCTCTGGCCTTCGATCTCGACGGCACGCTGGTAGACAGCGCACCGGGGTTGGCGGCAGCCATCGATCTGGCGCTGGCCGAAATGGGCCTGCCGCAGGCCGGCGAAGCCCGCGTGGGGACCTGGATTGGCAATGGCGCCGACGTGCTGGTGCAGCGTGCGCTGCGTTGGGCTGAAGTGGAAGCCACGCCGGAACACAACAGTCAGTTGCGTGAGCGCTTCGATCACTTCTACGCGCAAACCGTCGACAGCGGCAGCCGCCTGTTCCCACAGGTGAAAGAAACGCTGGCCCGCCTGGCCGCACAGGGTTATCCGATGGCGCTGGTGACCAACAAACCGACGCCGTTTGTTGCGCCGTTACTGACCGCGTTGGGCATTATCGATTATTTCTCGCTGATCATCGGCGGTGACGACGTGGTGGAAAAGAAACCGCATCCGGCGCCGCTGTATCTGGTGCTCGGCAAGCTTGGTCTGCGCGCCAATGAGTTGTTGTTCGTCGGCGATTCGCGCAACGATATTCAGGCGGCACAGGGGGCGGGTTGCCCAAGCGCTGCGCTGACCTACGGTTATAACTACGGCGAGGCTATTGCCCTGAGCCATCCCGACCGCGTGTTGGAGCGCTTTGCCGATTTGTTGCCCTCTCTTGGGCTGTCATCTTTAGAGAATCAGGAAATTTAAACATGAGTAAGCCCATCGTATTTAGCGGCGCGCAGCCGTCCGGTGAACTGAGCATTGGCAACTACATGGGTGCGCTGCGTCAGTGGGTTAAGCTGCAGGACGATTACGACTGCATCTACTGCATCGTCGATCTGCACGCCATCACCGTACGTCAGGACGCGGAAAAACTGCGCAAGGCTACGCTGGATACGCTGGCGCTGTACCTGGCCTGCGGCATCGATCCGCAAAAGAGCACCATCTTTGTGCAGTCGCACGTGCCGGAACACACTCAACTGAGCTGGGTGCTGAACTGCTACACCTATTTCGGCGAGCTGAGCCGCATGACCCAGTTCAAAGACAAATCCGCGCGCTATGCGGAAAACATCAATGCCGGTCTGTTCAGCTACCCGGTGCTGATGGCGGCGGACATTCTGCTGTATCAGACCAACCAGGTGCCGGTCGGCGAAGACCAGAAGCAGCATCTGGAATTGAGCCGTGACATCGGCCAGCGTTTCAACGCGCTGTATGGCGATGTGTTCAAGGTGCCTGAGCCGTTCATTCCCAAGTCTGGCGCGCGCGTGATGTCGTTGCAGGATCCGACCAAGAAGATGTCCAAGTCGGACGATAACCGTAATAACGTGATCGGCCTGTTGGAAGATCCGAAAGCGGTGGCCAAGAAAATCAAGCGCGCGATGACCGACTCCGAAGAGCCGCCGGTGATTCGTTACGACGTGGCGAACAAGCCGGGCGTGTCCAACCTGCTGGATATTCTCTCGGGTGTGACCGGCAAAAGCATCGCTCAGTTGGAAGCCGAATTTGAAGGCCAGATGTACGGCCACCTGAAAGGCGCGGTTGCCGACGCGGTATCCGGTATGCTGGGTGAGTTGCAGGAGCGTTATCACAACTTCCGCAATGACGAGGCCTTGCTGCAGCAGGTCATGCGCGACGGTGCGGCCAAGGCGCGCGCGCGTGCTCAGGAAACGCTGGCGAAGGTTTATCAGGCAGTAGGCTTCGTATCGCAGCCGTAATGCTTTACGCAGAGAGAAAAGCGGCCATGAGCCGCTTTTTTTACGTCGGTATCAGGCCATTTGAGCCAGCTTTTGCGGCGTTTCCTGGCTGGCGAACCAGTTCAGCTTGCTGCGCAGGCTCACCACGCTGCCGACGATAATCAGGCTCGGGCTGGCAGCCTGTTGGGCCAGCGCCCCCAGTTGATTCAGCTCGCCTTCGATCACCCGCTGACGGCATGAAGTGCCGTTTTCCACCAGCGCCACCGGCGTGCTCGCGGGCATGCCGTGGGCAATCAGCTGGCGCTGGATGTCCGCGGCCTGCGTCAGGCCCATGTAAAACACCAGCGTTTGCTGCCCGGCGGCCAGCGTCGTCCAGTCCAACCCGCCGCCGCTCTTGGCGTGGCCGGTCACCAGCCGCACGCTCTGCGCATGATCGCGATGGGTGAGGGGAATGCCGCTGTAGGCAGAACAACCGGAAGCGGCGGTAATGCCCGGCACCACCGAGAACGGGATATTGGCATCGGCCAGCGTTTCCAGCTCTTCGCCGCCGCGGCCGAAAATAAACGGGTCACCGCCTTTCAGCCGCACAACGCGTTTACCCTGTTGCGCTTGCTCCAGCAGGATGCGGTTGATCTGCTCCTGCGGTACGCAATGATGGCCCGCGCGTTTGCCGACGAAGATACGCTCGGCATCGCGGCGCACCAGCGTCATGATCTCGTCGGACACCAGCCGATCGTAAACCACCACGTCGGCCTGCTGGATCTGTTGCAAACCCTTGAGCGTCAGCAAGCCGGCGTCCCCCGGCCCTGCGCCCACCAGCACCACTTCGCCGGACTCCTCCGCAGGGCAGTCGAACAACTGTTCGATCTGCCGTTGCGCCAGCGCCTGGTCATCATTGGCCAGCGACTGCGCCAGCCGGTCATGGGCAAACAACTTCTCCCAAAAACGACGGCGGGCACCTGCACCGGTAAAGTGCCGTTTCACCCGTTGGCGCAATGAGCCGCCCAGTTGCGCCAGCTTGCCAAGATGCTGCGGCAATACGGCTTCCAGCTTTTCACGCAGCAGCCGCGCCAGCACCGGCGCCTTGCCGCCGGAGGACACCGCGACCATGATCGGCGAGCGATCGATAATCGACGGCATGATAAAACTGGCGCGTTTGGGATCGTCGACAACGTTGCAGAATACCCGTTGCTGGTTGGCGCACTGATAGACCAGCGCGTTGACTTCGAGCCGATCGGTTGCGGCGATGACCAGCCATTTTTCCGCCAGCAATGCCGCGCTGAATTCCCCTTCCACCAACGTAACCCGGCCAAGGGCCGCCCACTCGTGGAACTGGGGGCTGAATGCGCAGGCGTTGACGGTCAGCAACGCGCCGGCGTCCAGCAGCAGGCGCGCCTTGCGTTCGGCGACCTCGCCGCCGCCGACCAGCAGGCAGGCTTTGTGTTGCAGTTGGCAGAAAATCGGCAGGTAATCCATCGGCAAACCTCGAGCAATTGGCAACGGGGGCGCAGTGCGCCCCGAAATATTATGCAGCCTGGCGCGCTGCGGTTTTCTCGGCCTGCGGACGTTCGGCACGCGGGGTGGCGTACCAGTAACCCAGGCCCATCAGGACCGAGCCGGACAGGATATTGCCCAGCGTCACCCACAACAGGTTATGGCCGATCCCGCTCAGCGTGTAGGCTTCGCTGTGATGGCCGAACCAGGACAGGGCGAACAGCGTCATGTTGGCGACGGAGTGTTCGTAGCCGGAGGCGATAAAGGCCAGCAGGCACCACCAGATGGCGATGAACTTGGCGGCGCCCTCGACGCGAATCGCCATCCAAATCGCCAGGCAAACCAGCCAGTTGCACAGTACGCCTTTGAAGAACAGCACCTCGGCGGGGGCGGTGGTTTTCGCCAGCGCGGCAGTATGTATCAGGCTGGTGTCCACCGGCAGCAGGCTGCCGCCGCCGTAGTAATACATCAGCGCCACCAGCACCGACCCCAGCAAGTTGCCCAACCAGGTTTGCGGCAGGACTGCCCACATCTGGCTCTGGCGGATGGTACCGGCTTTGACGCCCAGCGTCAGGAACATTGTATGGCCGGTAAACAGCTCGGAACCGGCGATGATCACCAGCGTCAGCGCGATGCCGAAGGTGGCGCCCATCACTAATGGCCGAAGGGACGGATCGACCAGATTGCCAAGGGTGAAGATCAAAATGATGCCGAGGCCGACGTAAGCCCCGGCCATCGCCGAGCTGATCCAAAAGCCCAGCGGGCTGTATTTCGACAGCCTGACGATGCGCGCCGCGTTGGCGGCGCATTTGTTGATGGTATCGGTGAACATGCTGCTTCCCCTGAGGTTAAAATGAAAATGTCAGGCCGCGACCTGCACCATGCCATCGACTACGCGGCTGGTGAAATGCGCAACTGAGCGGCTGCCGTCTTCCAGGCAGTAGCCGTCGTGCAGGCGGAAATGCTGTTTTTTCAGCGGGCTGGCGACCCACAGTTCCCCCTGATGTTCGGCGATCAGGCCACGTGACAGCACGCTGGCCTGGGCGAAGGGATCGATATTGCTGATAGCGAAGACCTGCTCATCGGCATGGGGGCGGAATACCGCCACCTGCTGTTCGCCGATCAGGGCGCACACGCCGGTGCCGGGCAGGATATCAGTGACGGGGCAAAGGGTGATCCACTGGCTCATACGTTGCTCTCCTCTGCGTCCAGCAGGGTGACGGGAATGCGTTCATCCGGGCGCGCCGGCCGATGCTGTTCGCGCTCGGCGACGATCTGTACGTTAGGATCGCGCAGGCTGCTGTTGATAAAGTGGGCGAAACGGACCTGGGCCTGCGGATCTTCGACGGCTTCTTTCCACTCGCAGATAACCGCATCGCGCAGGCGGGCGATTTCGGTTTCCAACTGATCGTTGATGCCCAGTTTGTCGTCAATGATCACCTTGCGCAGATAATCGATGCCGCCTTCAAGGCTCTCCAGCCACACCGAGGTGCGTTGCAGCTTATCGGCGGTGCGGATGTAGAACATCATGAAACGGTCCAGATAGCGTTCCAGCGTAGCGCTGTCGAGATCCGCCGCCAGCAGGTCGGCGTGGCGAGGTTTCATGCCGCCGTTACCGCATACGTACAGGTTCCAGCCGTTCTCGGTGGCGATGATGCCGACGTCCTTGCCCTGCGCTTCAGCGCATTCGCGGGTACAGCCGGAAACCCCGAACTTCATTTTGTGTGGCGTGCGGATGCCTTTGTAGCGGTGTTCCAGTTTGACGCCAAACCCGACGCTGTCACCCACGCCAAAGCGACACCAGGTGCTGCCGACACAGGTTTTCGACATGCGCAACGCCTTGGCGTAGGCATGGCCGGTTTCAAAACCGGCGGCAATCAGCTTGCTCCAGATAGCCGGCAGGTCGTCTTTCTGCGCACCGAACATGCCGATGCGCTGAGAACCGGTCATCTTGGTATACAGATTGTATTCCTTGGCAATCTGGCCGACCGCCATCAGCCCGTCCGGCGTAATTTCACCGCCGGCGGAGCGTGGGATCACCGAATAAGTGCCGTCTTTCTGGATATTGCCGAGGAAGTTGTCGTTGGTGTCCTGCAGCGGCGTGTGCTGCGGTTTGAGCACGAATTCATTCCAGCAGGAAGCCAGCAGCGAGCCGACGGTCGGTTTACAGACTTCACAACCGTAACCTTTGCCGTATTTGGCCAGCAGTGCGTCGAAGGACTTGATGCCTTCAACGCGGATCAGGTGGTACAGCTCCTGGCGCGAATAGGCAAAGTGTTCGCACAGATGGTGGTTAACCTCGATGCCCTGTTTGCTCAGCTCGGCGTTCAGCACCTGGGTGATCAGCGGAATACAGCCGCCGCAGCCGGTACCGGCCTTGGTTTCCGATTTTATCGCCGCGACGGTGTGGCAGCCCATGCCGACCGCCTTGACGATGTCGCCCTTGGTGACGTCGAAGCAAGAGCAGATTTGCGCGGTGTCCGGCAGGGAATCCACCCCGATGGCCGGTTTGCTGCCCGCGTGCGCCGGCAGGATCAAGCCGTCCGGGTTTTCCGGCAGTTCAATGGCGTTCAGCGTCAGTTGCAACAAATTGCCGTAGTCGCTGGTATCGCCCACCAACACGGCGCCGAGCAGGGTTTTATTGTCGGCGCTGACGATGATGCGCTTATAGACTTCTTTGCTTTCATCCAGATAAACGTAGCTGCGCGCGCCTTCAGTGCGACCGTGGGCATCGCCAATGCCGCCAACGTCTACGCCCAGCAGCTTCAGCTTGGCGCTCATGTCGGCACCCTGGAAGGCATTTTCACGGCCCAGCAGATGATCGGCCGTGACCTGCGCCATTTTATAGCCCGGCGCCACCAGACCGAAGGTGCGCTCATGCCAGGAGGCGCACTCGCCGATGGCGTAAACGTCCGGATCGGAGGTTTGGCAACTGTCGTTAATTACGATACCGCCACGGCGGGCGGTCGCCAGACCACACTGGTGAGCCAGCTTGTCCTGGGCGCGGATACCGGTTGAAAACACGATAAAGTCCACTTCCAGCTCGGTGCCGTCGGCGAACTGCATGGTTTTGCGCGCCTGTTCCCCGCCGTTGACGATCTCTTTCGTATTTTTACCGGTATGCACTTTGACGCCCATGCGTTCGATCTTGCGGCGCAACTGATCGCCGCCCATAGGATCGAGCTGTTCGGCCATCAGCATTGGGGCGAATTCAATGACGTGGGTTTCGACGCCCAGGCTTTTCAGCGCACCGGCGGCTTCCAGCCCCAGCAGGCCGCCGCCAACCACCGCACCGCGTTTGCTGCGGCGTGCGCAGGCTTCGATGGCGTTCAGATCTTCAATGGTGCGGTAGACGAAGCAATCCTGGCTTTCCGAGCCTTTAATCGGCGGGATCCACGGGTAGGAGCCGGTGGCCATGATCAGCTTGTCGTAGTAAAGGGTGCGGCCGGTATTGGAGTGAATGACCTTCTCACTGCGGTTGATGGTAATGGCGCGCTCGCCAACCAATACCTTCACCCCCTGTTTTTCGTAAAAGCCTTCGCGTACCAGCGAAAGTTCTTCGGCAGTATGGTGGGCGAAATAAGAAGACAGGTGCACACGGTCATAGGCGATGCGCGGTTCTTCACAAAACACGGTGATCTCAAACTGGTCTTTGTCCGCTTTTTCCAGCAGATCTTCGATAAACCGGTGGCCGACCATGCCATTCCCGATGACAGCAAGTTTGACTCTGCTCATTATTGCCTCAAAATTCTGATTTCCTAGGCTTACCTTATGCCTCCCCACGGGCAATTTATTGATGCAAATCAAGTGCACCTTCATATACCTCGAATGTGGTATATGAATGATTTTTCTCGATATTTGATAAGTTGCGGTTTTTATTCATCTTTAGCTGAAACGAGCCAGTTGCTGCGAACCTTACCCCTTCGGGAGTAGCGGAGGGAGTAATAAACTTTTTGCGGCTTTGTCAGCCGGATCCTCTGCCAGTATGATGAATAAAACGAGCCGTAACAGCAGAGGTGAAGGGTGGCCCAGAGTCCATTGAAGTTTATCGACAACCTGCGTTTGAGCGGGCATGAAGGGTTGTGGCAACTGGCCATTGAGCAGGGGCGCATTGCTCATCTGGTGCCGCAACCTGAGGGGCAGGAATGGCGCAGCGACGTGCTTGATGCGCAAGGCGGGCTGGCGCTGCCGGCGTTTGTCGAGCCGCATATCCATTTGGACACCACCCAGACCGCCGGACAGCCGGCCTGGAACCAGTCCGGTACCCTGTTTGAAGGCATTGAGCGCTGGGCGGAGCGCAAGGCATTGCTGACCCATGAGGACGTCAAACAACGCGCCTGGCAGACGCTGAAATGGCAGATCGCCAACGGCGTGCAGTACGTGCGTACCCATGTCGACGTCTCAGATCCGACCCTGACCGCGCTGCGCGCCATGCTGGAGGTGAAGCAGGAGGTTGCGCCCTGGGTGACGCTGCAAATCGTCGCTTTCCCGCAGGAAGGCATTATGTCCTATCCCAACGGCGAGGCATTGCTGGAAGAGGCGCTGCGGCTGGGGGCTGACGTGGTGGGGGCCATTCCGCACTTCGAGTTCACGCGCGAATACGGCGTAGAGTCGCTGCACAAAGCCTTTGCGCTGGCGCAAAAATACGATCGGCTGGTGGACGTACACTGCGATGAGATTGACGATGAGCAGTCGCGCTTTGTCGAAACCGTGGCGGCGCTGGCGCTGAAGCTGAATATGGGCGCCAAGGTGACCGCCAGCCATACCACCGCGATGCACTCCTATAACGGCGCTTACACTTCGCGGCTGTTCCGCCTGTTGAAAATGTCCGGCATCAACTTTGTCGCTAACCCGCTGGTCAATATTCACCTGCAGGGGCGCTTCGACAGTTACCCGAAACGGCGCGGCATCACGCGGGTGAAAGAAATGCTGGAAGCGGAGATTAACGTCTGCTTTGGCCACGACGATGTCTTCGATCCCTGGTATCCGCTGGGGACCGCCAATATGCTGCAAGTCCTGCACATGGGGCTGCACGTCTGCCAACTGATGGGATACGGCCAGATTGACGACGGGCTGAAACTGATCACCAGCCACAGCGCGCGCACCCTGCACCTGACCGATTATGGCCTGGCGGCGGGCAACAGCGCCAACCTGGTGATCCTGCCGGCGGAAAGCGGCTTTGACGCGGTGCGCCGTCAGACTCCGGTGCGCTATTCGATCCGGCAGGGGGCGGTGATTGCCGAGACCCGGCCGGCGGAAACCACGCTGTATCTGGCGCAGGATGAGAAGGTGGATTTTCGGCGCTAAGGCGTGGGCATTTCCATAAAAAAAGGCGCCTGAGGCGCCTTTTTTGATGTCACTGACGGCAGATTAGTGCGTCACGTGACCGTGGCTGCGGTGCTTGGTAACGAAACCGAGCAGCAGACACATGACGAACACCGCCAGGTACAGGCCGTTGGCGGTGGTCAGCGCAGCGTGTGCACCGCCTTTAGCCACGATCGGGCCGGTGACCACGAAGGTCAGCATGGTGCCGATGGTGCCGCAGGTCAGGATGAAGTTAACCAGTTTCGGCGAGGATACCTTGGTTTGCAGCGAGCCGAGGGTGATAAGCGTGGTGTAGATCGCGCTGGATACGAAGCCCAAAGCCATAATGTAGTAGCCCAGGTGTTCCGGATTGTCGGTGCTGACGAACAGGTACATCGCGCCGGTCGCCAGAGCGGCCAGCACGGTGACGATACGCTGCAAGTCAAAGAAGCGCAGGATAAAGCTGAACACCCACATGCCAACCATGTACGAAGTCCAGAAATCGCTCACCAGCTTACCGGCCTGGCCAAGGTCCATACCGAAGGATTTGGTGGCGTATTCCGGCACCCATTGGATAAAGCCCAACTGACCGAGGATATAGCACAGAGCGGCGATCGACAGGAACAGCACGCCGATACCCCATTTCTCTTTCGCTACCGGCTGGCCGGCATTGGCGCCTTTGTTGCCCAGCACCGGGAACTCGGAGAACAGGGTCAGCACAAAGATGCCTACGTACAGCAGACCGATGCAGGCATACACCCAGTACCAGCCGATCTGACGCGCCAGCAGCATCGCGGCGACAATCGGGAAGATCATCCCGGCCATGCTGAAGAAAGAGTCAGTGAACAGCAGGCGCGAACCGCGCTGGCGGCCGGCGTACATATGGGTGATCAGGAAGGTGCCTATCGACATGGTGATACCGCTGACCACGCCAAGGATAAACATGCACAGGGAGAACATCGTCAGGCTCTTGGTCACCATCAGCCCGGCGACAGCCAGCACCATCAGGATAAAGCCAAACATCAGTTGACGCTTCAGCGGAATGATTTCCATCAACCAGGCGTTGAGGAAGATCGAAATCAAGATGCCGGCGTTAAGGAAAGTGAAGGTGTTGCTCATGCTGGAAACCGGCAGATTAAAGTACTCTGCAATGTTCCCCATCACCATCCCTGTGACGATAACTAAAGCGCCGGTCAGCGCGTAAGAAAAATAGCTGATCCAGGTAAGCCGTAGACGGTTGCTGTCATTCATTATAAAGGCCTGATTATGTCTGTTAGGATTATTCCCGTCGCCTTTCAAACCGCAACCGGGCGTCCAGCTGCAATTTGAAATTCATAGGGTATAACGCTGGATTAAGGCCGCTGGCTTTTCCTGGTAAAAACGGAAAAGTCCCGATCAGGCCACCAGGGAGCGGATCCTAGCACAGACAACGGGAGTTTTTGTGATGGCTGTCGATTTTTTGATGCAATCAATGAAAGGTTGTGAAATTTTTTTGTGATCTATTTGCTTATCGTCACGATCGAGTCTCGGCTGACGATCGTCGGCGCGAAGCTGATGCGCGGGGTGGCCGGATCAATCAGCAGCCGCGTGGCGTATTGCGCCATCTCGGTAATAGGGAAATGTACGCTGGTCAGCGCCGGTCGCACGAAGGGCGCGCGCTCGCCGCTGTCGTAACAGATCAGCGAGATATCCTGCGGTACTCGCAAGCGGTGCTCGTTGAGCGCCAGCAGCGCGCCGATGGCCATTTCTTCGTTACAGCAGTAAATGGCGGTGGGCAGGGTTTCCAGTTGCAGCAGCCGGTCGGCGCAGCGGTAGCCGCTTTCTAGGTCGTAAACCCCTTCCACGCAGGCCAGCGGTTTGATATGCGCGGCCTGCATCGCCTGTTCGAAACCCTGCAGCCGCAGCCGGCTGGAAATCCGCTCGCTTGGGCCGCTGATGCAGGCGATACGCCGGTGACCGGCCTCGATCAACTGTTGCGTTGCCATACGGCTGGCTAGCGGGTGATCAAAGGTGACGCAGCGGTCTTCCAGACCGGGCACCAGGCGATCGAGCAGCACAAAGCTGCGTTGCTCCGCCGCCAGTTGGCGCAGTTGGTCGTCGCTGAGGAAACGCACGTGCAGGATCACCCCGTCACAGCGCAGGTTGAACAGCCGCTGGATTGCCCGCCATTCGTTTTCCGCGCTGCTGCGGCCTTGGGTCACCAGCAGCTGTTTACCCTGGGATTCGGCTTCGGTTTGCACAAAATCCATCAGCGCGCCGAAGAAACCGCCGCGATACGAGGTGGTGACCAGGCCCAGCGTATTGCTGTGGCTGGAGGCCAGCGCGCGGGCGGCGGGGTTGGGGGTATAACCGAGCTGGGCTACCGCCCGTTCAACCTTCTCGCGGGTCGGGGCTTTAACGTTGGTATCGCCATTCACTACGCGTGACACGGTGGCGCGAGACACGCCCGCCAATGCTGCGACATCTTCCAGTGTCACCATCATCCGACTCCTGATTACGGCTAAAACCGGGTTCGGCGAACCGAACCCCTGCATAGTAGGTATAGCAATGTATCAGCAACCACGTCCCGCCAGGTGGTTATTTAAACTGCGGCAGATAAGGCGCATTCACCGCCAGCACCTCTTCCAGCAGCGGCTGCGCCACGTTGGCATTGGCCACCAGCGGATTGGTGACCAGCGCCAGCAGCCCGCTGCGACGATCGCCATGCACTGCGGCTTCGATGGTCAGGCGCTCGTAGGCCTTCATCTGCTGGGTCAGCGCGTGCATGGAATCCGGCAGCGTGCCGAAGGTCAGCGGGTGCGCGCCCTGCGCATCGACGATGCAGTTGGTTTCTATCACGGCATCGTCCGGTAAGCCGCGAATGGCGCCCCGGTTTGCGGTATTGACGACTAATTGCGTACCGAGATTATTATGGATCGCACGAATTAGCTCCAGCGCCACTTCCGAATAGTATGATCCACCGCGAAAACTCAGTTGTTCAGGCTTGCTGTCGAGCTGAGGATCGGCATACAGCTCAAACAGTTCTTTCTCCACCTTCATCACCTGCTCGGCGCGGGTGCCGCGCTCGGCCGCCGCGGCCACTTCTTCGGCCAGCATCTCTTTGGTCTGGTAGAAATAGCGATGATACGGGCAGGGGATGGCGCCTACGGCGCGCAGGAAGTCGGGCTGCCACGGCTCTTCCTTGATGTTGTTCATGGTCAGCGCCGCGCCGTCGCACAGCATGTCGATCACCTTGTCGGTCACGTCATGGCCGTTTTGCAGCACCTGATGCACCCACACCATGTGGTTCAACCCGGCGAACTGCAACTGCACGTCTTCATAGACGCTTTTTAACATAGTGGCGATCATGTGGTGCATGCTGATCGGCACGTTGCACAAGCCGATAATTTTCGCTTTGGTGTAGCGGGAAACCGCTTCGGTGACGATGCCGGCCGGGTTGGTGAAGTTAATGATCCAGGCGTCCGGCGCCAGCTTTTCCACTCTGCGCGCAATATCCAGCATGACCGGGATGGTGCGCAGCGCTTTGGCGAAGCCGCCCACGCCGGTAGTTTCCTGGCCGATCAAATCGTATTTCAGGCCGAGACGCTCGTCGGCGGCACGTGCCGGCAACTGGCCGACGCGGAACTGGGTCAGGACGAAGTGGGCACCGCGAATGGCGTCATCCAGCTCGAAATGCACGCTGACTTTCACCTGCTCCAGCCCATTGCGCGCCAGCATGCGCCGGGTCAGCGCGGCGATGATCTCTACCTTTTCGCGGCCCGGTTCAACGTCTACCAGCGCCAATTCGGTCACCGGCAGTTCTTCGATACGTTGGATCAACCCATCGACCAATTCTGGCGTGTAGCTGCTGCCGCCGCCGATAACGGCGATTTTCAACGAATTCATGCGCGAGTCTCCAACAGGGCCTGACGGCGGTAAAGTTCAATCATGTCGTCTGCCAGATCCTGAATCACCATGGCGTTCATCAGGTGGTCCTGCGCATGAACGGTAATCAGGTTGATGGCCAGTTTGCCGCAGCCTTCATCCAGGCCGATCAATTGAGTCTGGATAAGGTGCGCCTTTTTCACCGACTGTTTCGATTCGGCCATGTGTTTGGCTGACGCGGTAAAGTCCCCGGCACGCGCCTGTTGCAGCGCCATCAGGGCACTGCTGCGGGCGCCACCGGAGAACACCAGCAGTTCCATGATGGTGCTTTCAAAATCGGGGCTGATTTCAGTCATCAATTCACTCACGTTATTTCTCCTGTTATCGCGCGACAGCGGTGCCGGCGGGCATGCGTTAATCTCGGTCTCTCAAAAATGAGAGCGCTCTCATTTATGTAGAGTAACGGGAATCGAGAACTAAACCGGGAGTTGCGTCGCAAAAAGCGACGAAGGTGTGAAAAGGGCAAAAAATGCGTGATGCAGTTGGCAAAAAGGGTATCGGCGATCATACTTTCGGCAGTAAAAACGGCGACCGGCCAAGATATGCCCCTTCAATTGCGTAAATATAGGTAAATGGCTGGCACTCGCAGGTACAGCTCTTTAGAATCAAAGCGCTTTTCCGTTGTTTGTCTCTCAGAGAAAGGACCCGTTAATGTTCAAACGTACTTTAGTGACCTTCGTTGCGCTGTGTTCCCTGACAGCAATGACACCCGCAGCGTTTGCCGCCGGTGAAACTCATGTCATGCTGACCACCTCGGCAGGGAATATCGAATTGGCGCTCGACAGTCAGAAGGCTCCGGTTTCCGCCAAGAACTTCGTCGACTACGTGAACAGCGGCTATTACAACAACACCATTTTCCACCGCGTGATCCCGGGCTTTATGGTTCAGGGCGGCGGTTTTACTGCGGATATGCAGCAAAAAACCACTAACGCGCCAATCAAGAACGAAGCCGATAACGGTCTGCGCAACCTGCGCGGCACCATCTCGATGGCACGTACCGCCGATAAAGACAGCGCCACCAGCCAGTTTTTCCTGAACGTGGCGGATAACGCCTTCCTGGATCACGGTCAGCGCGACTTCGGTTACGCGGTGTTCGGCAAAGTGGTGAAAGGCATGGACGTGGTGGACAAAATTTCCCAGGCGCCGACCGGCAATGTTGGCCCGTACCAGAATGTCCCAAGCAAGCCTATCGTCATTCTGTCAGCCAAAGTGCTGCCATAAATTTTCTGTGCCGATCCCGCCGGGGTCGGCCGTTCCTTCGTTCCGAAGCTGTGCCTGCATCACTGTTTTCTTCCCCGCCGCATGTTTTAATAGCCCGCTTATAATCAGACCGGAAACCCGGCGTTGTGCCTTTGTTTTCTCTCGGAATGAGCGGCTGCCATGTTTGAATTTAACCAGGTTCTGCTGTTGTTGCAGCAGATGTGCGTTTATCTTGTCATTGCTTACTTATTGAGCAAAACTCCGCTGTTCATTCCTCTGACGCAGGTGACCATCCGGTTGCCGCATAAGCTGTTGTGCTACCTCATCTTCTCGGTGTTCTGCATCATGGGCACCTATTTCGGCTTGCACGTCGAAGGCTCGATAGCCAATACCCGCGCCATCGGCGCCGTGCTGGGGGGCCTGCTGGGCGGGCCTTCGGTCGGTTTTCTGGTGGGGCTGACCGGTGGCCTGCACCGTTACACGCTGGGCGGCATGACCGACATCGCTTGTGCGGTATCCACGGTGGCGGAAGGGCTGGTAGGCGGGCTGGTGCATAGCATCGCCATGCGCCGCAGGCGTATCGACTTGCTGTTTAATCCCTTGTTTGTCGCCGGCGTGGCGTTGGTCACCGAAGTGCTGCAGATGGCGATCATCCTGGCGATTGCGCGGCCCTTCGACGAGGCGCTGCGGCTGGTCGAACACATTGCCTTGCCGATGTTGATCGCCAACACCCTGGGGGCGGCGATGTTCATGCAAATCCTGCTGGACCGGCGGGCGATGTTCGAGAAATACACCAGCGCGTTTTCCGCCAAGGCGCTGAAGATCGCCGAACGTACCGAGGGCATCTTGCGGCAGGGGTTCGATCAGGAAAACAGCATGAAGGTGGCGCGGGTGATCTATCAGGAGTTGGGCATCGGCGCGGTGGCGATAACCGATCGCGAGAAGCTGCTGGCGTTTATCGGCATTGGCGATGATCACCATCTGGCGGGTACGCCGATCTCATCGGGGCATTCGCACCGCGCTATCGACAACAACGAAGTGGTGTACGCCGACGGTAACGAGCTTTCCTACTGCTGCTCGATCAACCCCAACTGCAAGCTGGGTTCGACGCTGGTGATCCCGCTGCGCGGCGAGAATCAGCGGGTGATCGGCACCATCAAGCTGTACGAACCGAAAAGCCGGTTGTTCAGCACCATCAATCGCACGCTGGGCGAGGGTATCGCCAGCCTGTTGTCCGCGCAGATTATGGCCGGGCAGTATGAGCGTCATAAACAGCTGCTGGCGCAGTCCGAAATCAAACTGCTGCATGCGCAGGTTAACCCGCACTTCCTGTTTAACGCCCTGAATACGCTGGTGGCGGTGATCCGCCGTGATGGCGACCGGGCTTGTGAGCTGGTGCAGTACCTTTCCACCTTTTTCCGCAAAAACCTGAAACGTTCGGACGACGAGGTCAGCCTGGCTGACGAGCTGGAACATGTGAACGCCTATCTGCAAATCGAGCAGGCGCGTTTTGCCGATCGGCTGGAGATCGCGGTTTCGCTGCCGGCAGAACTGTTGGCGGTGCGATTGCCGGCCTTTTCGCTGCAACCGATCGTCGAGAACGCCATCAAGCACGGTACTTCGCAACTGTTGGGCGTGGGGCGGATTGATATCGGCGCACGGCTTGAGGGCGAGTGCCTGCTGCTGCAAGTGACCGATAACGCCGGCTTGTTTCAGCCGCAGCCGAACAACAGCGGGCTGGGGATGAACCTGGTGGATAAGCGCATTCGCGTACGCTACGGCGAGGGCTATGGCGTGCAGGTGGCCTGCGAACCGCAAACATTTACCCGCATTACGCTCAACGTGCCGCTGGCGAGGGCTGCCTGATGTTAAACGTACTGATTGTCGATGACGAACCTTCCGCACGCGATAACCTGCGGCATTTACTGGAGGCGGAAGAGGGTATCTGCATCGTCGGCGAATGCGCCAACGCGATAGAAGCCATCAGCGGGATCCACCGCCTGCAGCCGGACGTGGTGTTCCTGGATATTCAGATGCCGCGCATCACCGGGCTGGAGATGGTGGGTATGCTCGATCCCAACCGCATGCCGCATATCGTGTTCCTGACCGCCTACGACGAGTACGCGGTACAGGCCTTTGAAGAACACGCGTTTGATTATCTGCTGAAACCGGCGGAGCCGAAGCGGTTGAGCAAAACGCTGCAGCGCCTGCAGCAGCACCGTGGGCAGCAGAATATCGGCGCATTGGATGAGAGCGCCGGCTATCTGAAATACATCCCCTGCACCGGCCACAGCCGCATTTACCTGTTGCGTTTTGACGAGGTGGTGGCTGTCCGTTCGCGGTTGAGCGGGGTGTTCGTGGTGCGTAATGACGGCATGGAGTGTTTCACCGAACTGACGTTGCGGACGCTGGAGCTTCGCACGCCGCTGGTACGTTGCCACCGCCAGTATTTGGTCAACCTGGAGCAGGTACGCGAAATTCGCTTCGAGGACAGCGGCGCGGCGGAGATGATCATGCCGGCAGGAGAACCGGTGCCGGTCAGTCGCCGCTACCTGAAAGCGCTGAAGGAAGAGCTGGGGCTGCGGGGATGATTAATTGGCGGGCCACTGACGGCGGGCATGAACTACGGCCAGCATAATGATTAACCCGTTGATTAATTCATAAACCAGAAAATAGGAATGATGAATAACCATTTCACGTGTACCGGGCACTCGACCTGGTTTTCCACTGGACGGGTTTTGTGAGAGTCGTGTCGCAGTTGCTGAAATCAAGCTATCAATTTCTATAGCTGTGGCCGGATTCTTTGTTTCCAGGTAGTCATAAATTGCCATACGATCGGCAATCGCGGGTTCCGTCCACTTGAGTGTCACGATATTTCCTTATCGCATTACCTTATCAGTTTTGACCTGCGCTCAGCGAAGTAGGCCTCAACGGCTTCATTATCAGTGATTTTTCCTTCATTAAGCGCTTTACGGCTCAAGTCCACTTTTTCCTGTAGCCACTGCTCATACTCTTTCTGATGAGTTTGCCGACTGACAAAATCACGCATGAAATCACGCAGCAACTGAGATGCTGTGCGATCGGCTGCTTTGGCAGCGCTGGCAAAGGCGATTTTTAATTCCTCATCCACTCGGATAACCACGGTAGATTCAGACATGATAATTACCTCGTATATACAACGTAAATTTTACTATATCACCGGTGGCTTATTGTTCAAGCAGGCAGAAACTGCTAGTACGAGGATCGGCGGAATCTGAAATTATTGGCTTTGCGGGCGTCTTGATGACGCCCTTTTTGTTTGTCCTTGACGGGGTTACGCCGCGCTTATAGCTTTATTGACATCAACAGGCGCTTTTCGCGCCGGGCCAGCGTCAAAGGAAAAGAAAATGAGTGAAGCACGGATTATCGCCAAAGCGATGAAAGACGGGAAACCGGTGCAGGATCTGGCGATCCTGCCCGCTTTGGCGAACCGCCATGGTCTGATTACCGGCGCGACCGGGACCGGTAAAACCGTGACGCTGCAAAGAATGGCCGAGCAGTTTTCGCGCATCGGCGTCCCGGTGTTCTTGTCGGACGTGAAGGGCGATCTGTCGGGGATTGGCGCGGAAGGCGTGCCCTCCGAAAAGCTGCAAGCGCGTCTGTCGGCGATCGGGGTTAGCGACTGGCAGCCGCAGGCCTGCACCCTCATTCCCTGGGACATCTACGGCGAGAAGGGTCACCCGATCCGCGCTACCGTTTCCGATCTGGGGCCGCTGCTGTTGGGGCGCTTGCTGGATCTGAACGATGTGCAAAGCGGCGTGCTGCAACTGGTATTCAAAATCGCCGACGACAATGCGCTGTTGTTGCTGGACATGAAAGACCTGCGTGCCATGGTGCAATACGTGGGCGACAACGCCAAACAATTCCAGACCCAGTACGGCAATATCTCTTCCGCCTCGGTCGGCGCTATCCAGCGCGGGCTGCTGACGCTGGAGGAGCAGGGCGCCAATCAGTTCTTCGGCGAGCCGATGCTGGACATCAACGACCTGATGAAAACCGACGCCAACGGCCACGGTATCATTAATCTGTTGGCGGCGGACAAGCTGATCAATCAGCCGAAACTCTATTCGGTGTTCCTGCTGTGGTTGCTGGCCGAATTGTTCGAACACCTGCCGGAAGTGGGCGATCCGGAACAGCCGAAGCTGGTGTTCTTCTTCGACGAAGCGCACCTGCTGTTCAATGACGCGCCGGCGGCGCTGCTGACCAAAATCGAGCAGGTGGTGCGCCTGATCCGCTCCAAAGGCGTCGGCATCTATTTTGTCACCCAAAATCCGTTGGATATCCCGGACAGCGTGCTTGGCCAGTTGGGCAACCGCGTGCAACATGCCCTGCGCGCCTTTACTCCTCGCGATCAGAAGGCGGTGAAAGCCGCAGCGCAAACCTTACGCGCCAACCCGGCTTTCGACGCGGAAACGGCGATCACCGAACTGGGCGTGGGCGAGGCGCTGGTGTCATTCCTCGACGAGAAAGGGCGGCCTAACGTGGTGGAGCGTGCGATGGTGATCGCGCCGGAGTCCAAAATGGGCATGCTGGGGGCTGAAGGGCTAAACAGCGCAATTAATAAGTCACCGCTGTATGGCCGCTACGAGGATATGGTCGATCGTGAATCGGCTTATGAGAAGCTGTCGTCGGAAGGGTTCGCCACCGTCGGCAGCCCGCAGCCGGGCCAGCCGGCGCAACAACCGCAGGCGCAGCAGCAGGCGGGCGGTGGCCTGATGGGCGGCTTGAACGAAATTCTGTTCGGATCCACCGGCCCACGCGGCGGCAAGCGCGACGGTATCGTCCAGACCGCCGCCAAGAGCATGGCGCGCGATCTCGGCCGTCAGATCCTGCGCGGCGTGCTGGGCTCGATCATGGGCGGCCGGAAAAAGTAAGCGGAAATTATCGATAGCGGCAGTATTGCAGGGGCGTTGTATACTGCGCCCGTGTAAATCGGGGCGAGATATTTGCCCCCTACGATGATGTCCGTTGGAAACACTATGCTGCTGTTGATCGATAACTACGACTCTTTTACCTATAACCTTTACCAGTACTTCTGCGAATTAGGCGCCGAGGTGCTGGTAAAGCGCAACGACGAGCTGCAACTGGCCGATATCGAACGGCTGGCGCCGCAGCATTTGGTGATCTCCCCTGGCCCCTGTACCCCGAACGAAGCCGGCATCTCGCTGGCCGCGATCCGTCATTTTGCCGGTAAATTGCCGATCCTCGGCGTTTGCCTGGGGCATCAGGCGCTGGGCCAGGCGTTTGGTGCAAAGGTGGTGCGCGCCCGTGAGGTGATGCACGGTAAAACCTCAGCGATCCGTCATCTCGACAGCGGCGTATTTCGCGGGCTGAACAACCCGTTGACCGTTACCCGCTACCACTCGTTGGTGCTGGAAGCCGCCACGCTGCCGGCCTGCTTTGAAGTCACCGCCTGGAGCGAGCGCGACGGCGTTCGTGATGAAATCATGGGTATCCGCCACCGTCAGCTGGCGCTGGAAGGGGTGCAGTTCCATCCGGAGAGCATCCTCAGCGAGCAGGGTCACCAACTGCTGGATAATTTCCTTAAAAGTTAATCAGTTAGTTTTTTTTTGCCGACGAAGACGATTTGCGTTTGCCCTTTATTGGTTTTTTATGCATATTTTGTGATTATATTTTCACTTGATGGCAGTGAAAATACCGAATCACTTTTAGGGCGGACCCCATAATGACCGAAAAATACCCAGTAAGCCGCAGCACTTTTGATCAGGTTATCTTGCCTGTTTATGCACCTGCCCAGTTTGTCCCGGTGAAGGGCAAAGGCAGCCGCGTATGGGACCAGCAGGGGAAAGAGTACATCGATTTCTCCGGCGGCATTGCGGTCACGGCGTTAGGGCACTGCCATCCAGTCTTGGTTGAAGCGCTGAAGCAGCAGGGTGAAACCTTGTGGCATACCAGCAACGTCTTCACCAACGAACCGGCGCTGCGGTTGGCCGGCAAACTGATTGATGCCACCTTCGCCGATCGGGTATTTTTCGCCAACTCAGGCGCGGAAGCCAATGAAGCGGCCTTCAAGCTGGCGCGTCACTACGCCATTAGCCGCCACAGTCCGTATAAAACCAAAATCATCGCGTTTTATAACGCCTTTCACGGCCGTACGCTGTTCACCGTTTCGGTGGGCGGGCAGGCCAAATATTCCGATGGTTTTGGCCCAAAACCGGCGGATATCGTGCACGTGCCGTTCAACGATCTGGCAGCGGTAAAAGCGGTGATGGACGATCACACCTGTGCGGTGGTGATGGAGCCGATCCAGGGCGAAGGCGGGATCACCCCGGTGGACGCCGAATTCCTCAAAGGCGTGCGTGAATTGTGCGATAAGCACCAGGCGCTGCTGGTGTTCGACGAAGTGCAAAGCGGTATGGGCCGCAGCGGCAAGCTGTTCGCCTATATGCATTATGGCGTGACGCCGGATATTCTCACCACCGCCAAAGCGCTGGGCGGCGGTTTCCCGGTCAGCGCCATGTTGACCACCGAAGAAATTGCCTCGGTGATGCAGGTGGGCACGCATGGCACCACTTACGGCGGTAATCCGCTGGCCTGTGCGGTGGCGGAAGCGGCGCTGGACGTGATCAATACCTCGGAAGTGCTGAATGGCATCGAACAACGTCATCATCTGTACGTGCAGGCTTTGCGGAATATCGGCGAGAAATACGGTATTTTCAGCGACATTCGCGGTATGGGCCTGCTGATTGGCGCAGAACTGACTCCACAGTATCAGGGTAAGGCGCGTGATTTCCTCACCGCCGCCGCCGCGCGTGGGCTGATGATCCTCAACGCCGGCCCTAATGTGATCCGCTTTGCGCCTTCTCTGGTTGTGGAGCTGAAAGACATCGACGATGGCATGGCGCTGTTTGAGCTGGCGGTGCAGGACGTGATTAACGCTTAATCTTATCTCGGGATGACAAGGGGCGCCGCAGGACGCCCTTATTGATCGCGCAGTTTACGTTTCAGCCAGATGCCGTGATGCGGGCGCTGGCGCCAGGCCAGCGACGAAATGGTGTGCATGACGCTCAGGTGGGACAGAATGCGGCGCAGGTGGCGCTCCATTTCGGTAACCGGCATTTCCGGGTGCAAATCCGGTGGCTGCATGATGCTGTTGCCGCTGCTTGGCCCGTCATACTCCAGCCGCTGCTGGCAGCTTTGCAGCGCTATCTCGCAGGTTTGCAGATACTCCTGCGCCAGCTTGGGCGTCAGCATATAGTGCTCGCGCGCCAGAATGGTCATCGCGTTCAGGTGTTCGACAATAAACTGACTGTGCGTTACCCACAGGCGCATATCCGCCAGATAGCTGGATTCAAACCCCGGCTCCTGCATTGCCTGATTCAATGAGGTGAACAGCGCGTTGTGCGCTTGGTTCACCTGCATGCGCGCATAGGCCAACGCGCTGGGATCGGGTTCCTGCTCTTCCAGCAGCAGGCGCAGTGCCTGTTGATCTTTCTCCAGCGCCTGATGGGCGTTCTTGCGCAGCAGGCCGCTTTGCCACTGTGGCCACAGCCAGATGGTGCCACCGAACACCAATACGCAGCCGATCAGGGTGTCTATAAGGCGAGGGATCAGGAAATGTGTGCCGTTCAGCGCCAGCAGTTGCAGGGTATAGACCGCCGTCACCGTAAAGCCAATCACCGCCAGCCCGTAGTTTTTACGCGAAACCAGATAGGCCGCCAGCGTAATGACCAGCATCACGCTCAGGGTCGCGCCCTCGGGCATTTGCAACTGCAGCAACCCGGCGGCGATCACCAGCCCGGCCAACGTGCCGAGCGCACGGTGCTGGATGCGAACCCGGGTGGCGTTGTAGCCGTTCTGGCTCACCAGCATGACGGTCAGCAGGATCCAATAAGGTTTTGGCAGATTGAAAATCATCCCCAGGCTGCTGCCTGCCGCCAACATCACTCCTAACCGTGCCGCATTGCGCAGGGCGTTGGATTTGAACGACAGGTAGCTGAACAGCGCCGGCCAGAACGGCAGGCGGTTTTGATTGGCCATCAGGTCGCGACGGTATAACGGATGCTGGGTGCGCAGCAGGCGAGCGATACGGCTGAAGTGGTAGTAACAGAATTGGCCCACCGGATTGTCGGGGTGCTGTGCGGCCACTTTTTCCAGTGCCGCCAGCTCGTTGACCATGCTGAAGCGCTGAGAGTATTGATGATAGAGAATATCGTGCGCCACCGTGCGCAGCCGGCCGGCAATCACCTGCGCATTGCGGCGGATAATCGCTTCGGCCTGGCTCTGCTCCACCAGTTTTTGCACTTCTTCCGGCAGGTGCAGGCTGACGGTAATGTGTTCTTGTAAATCCAGCGCGACCTGAAAGGTTCGCTGCAGGCGTTTTTGCTCGAGATTATTGGCGTGCGGCAAAAAGTTGAGCTGCTGATACAGCAGGCTGATCAGGTCCATCACTTTTTGCTGGCGCACCAGCAGTGGCGGTAACGCGGTTTGCGGATCGGTATGTTGGGTTAACAGGGAATACTTGGCTTCGAAGTAGTCCGCCAGTTCCAGATAAAGCTGGCTCAACGATTCGCGCATCGGCTGTTCTTTCCACAGCTTGAACCAGAACCAGGTGAACAGGCCGTACCAGGCGGTACCCACCACATACAGTAAGGGGGCGTACCACAGCGGCACCGTGCCGGCCATGCTGAGTGAAAAGATGGCGGCGATCAACGCGGCGGGGAGCAGGCGGGCATGTAACGGGCTGATCTCGCCGCTGACGCCGAGCAGCAGAGCCAGGCCGAGCATCAACGCCGGCAGCGGCAATTGCCACAACAACGCCTGCTGCAGCAACAGGCTGCTGAGTGCAAACAGTGAGCCGCCGACGATCAGGCGTTTGAAAAAACGTTTGTGGGGCGTGTCCAGCCCGGCGATGTTACAGCAGGCGGGAACCAGGGAAAACAGCAGGCCGAGTTGCAGGTGGCCGATCAGCAGGCCAAAGAGCACCGGCAGACACAGCACCAGCGTTTGCCGCAGTGCGTAATTGACTTCCGGGTGGTAAATCAGTCGACGCCACATGATCGGTCGGGGCATAAAAAAACGGCGCGAATCATCGCGCCGTTTTTTCAGTGATTAACGTGTGCCGTAAACGACAATGGTTTTGCCGTGGGCGGAGATCAGGTTTTGATCCTCCAGCATTTTCAGAATGCGGCCGACGGTTTCACGTGAACAACCGACGATCTGACCAATTTCCTGGCGGGTGATTTTGATCTGCATGCCGTCTGGGTGGGTCATGGCATCGGGCTGTTTCGCCAGGTTCAGCAGCGTTTGCGCGATGCGACCGGTAACGTCCAGGAAGGCGAGGTTACCCACTTTTTCTGAGGTCACTTGCAGGCGGCTTGCCATCTGCGCTGACAGGCGCATCAGGATATCCGGGTTGACCTGAATCAGTTGGCGGAATTTCTTGTAAGAAATCTCAGCCACTTCACAGGCGGTTTTCGCCCTGACCCAGGCGCTACGCTCCTGGCCTTCTTCAAACAATCCAAGCTCGCCGATGAAATCCCCCTGGTTAAGGTAGGACAGGATCATCTCTTTACCCTCTTCATCTTTAATCAGCACCGCGACGGAGCCTTTTACGATGTAGTAAAGCGTTTCGGCTTTTTCACCTTGGTGAATCAGCGTACTTTTGGATGGATATTTGTGGATATGGCAATGAGACAGGAACCATTCGAGTGTAGGGTCTGTTTGCGGTTTGCCGAGAACCATTCGCTGTTATCCTCTGTTGTTATCGCTGCCTTGTGTCACAGGGGTCAGAGTTCCCTGTAAAACGTGCTGTCGCCGTTGTTTTAAGGGTGGCTGGCAGCAGGTTTTGAGGCGTGTCATAAATATACGCTGTCGCTCTAGCATATTAACTTGCCGGGAGAGCTGCAAGCTACATTCTATTAACATACCGGTAAAGGAGCCTTTCTCTGGGAGTTTCCCTGAAATCAGTGTCCCGGAAAGATTTATTGCGGCTCTGTTTGTAGCACAGAGTGAGGCGGGTGTCTCGTGTTGTCTTGCTCGCACATGACCAGCATCAGGTTCCGTTGCCAGTTTCTATGCGAAAGCGTACTCTGATTTTAAGAAATTAATCGGAGTGACCAATATGCAGGCAAGAGTTAAGTGGGTGGAAGGGTTGACGTTTCTGGGGGAATCCGCGTCTGGCCATCAGGTGTTGATGGACGGCAACGCCGGCGATAAAGCCCCCAGCCCGATGGAAATGGTGCTGATGTCGGTGGGGGGATGCAGCGCTATCGACGTGGTGTCGATCCTGAAAAAAGGGCGTAATGACGTGCGTGATTGCGAGGTGAAATTGACCTCCGAACGGCGTGAAGAAGTGCCGCGCGTCTTTACCCATATCAACCTGCATTTTATCGTGACCGGCAAAGATCTGACCGACAATATCGTTGAACGTGCGGTGAACCTCTCCGCCGAGAAATACTGCTCGGTGTCGTTGATGCTGAACAAGGCTGCCAGCGTGACTCACAGCTTTGAAATCCGCGACGTAGCGTAACGCGTAAGAATAAAGGGGCGCGGCCAACTGCCGCGCTCCGACCCATTACCCGATTTTTTTGCCTTCCAGCAGTTGCTGCACCAGCGGCGCCATGATCAGCTCCATCGCCAGCCCCATTTTGCCGCCCGGCACCACCAGCGTATTGATGTGCGAGATAAAAGAGCCTTGCAGCATCGCCAGCAGGTAAGGGAAATCGATCTGATCCAGCCCGCGGAAGTGAATCACCACGAAGCTTTCATCCAGTGAAGGGATGGCTTTGGCGGCGAACGGGTTGGAGGTATCCACCGTCGGCACGCGCTGGAAGTTGATGTGGGTGCGCGAGAACTGCGGCGTGATGTAGTTGATATAATCCTCCATCGAACGCACCACCGAATCCATCACCGCTTCACGTGAATGCCCGCGCTCGCCGGTATCGCGGATCAGTTTTTGGATCCACTCCAGGTTAACGATCGGTACCACGCCGACCAGCAGATCGACATGTTTGGCCACGTCGGTATGTTCGGTAACCACGCCGCCATGCAACCCTTCATAGAACAGCACGTCGGTCGGCGCCGGCAGCGCTTCCCAAGGCGTAAAGGTGCCGGGGACCTGGTTATAGGGCACCGCTTCGTCGTAGGTATGAAGGTACTTGCGTGACCGTCCGGTGCCGTTCTTGCCGTACTCGATAAAGCTCTGTTGCAGCAGACCGAAGTCGTTGGCCTCAGGCCCGAAATAGCTGATATGACGACCCAGATCGCGCGCTTTGCGGATCGCCGCGTCCATTTCCGGCCGGGTATAGCGGTGGAAGCTGTCGCCTTCCAGCTCCGCCGCACGGATGTTCAACTGCTGGAATATCTTGCGGAACGCCACGCTGGTGGTGGTGGTGCCGGCGCCGCTGGAGCCGGTCACTGCGATAACGGGATGTTTGGCGGACATGGTGGTTGTCACTCCGTGTTAAATGCGCCGGCGTCAGAGTAGGGTTATTGGTCTGTTTGACGCCCTTTTCGCCAAGGGCAAAATTCCGCGCGCGGGTTTGCAATGGTTCATTGTTACCTGATTTTTTCCGTCAGTCATAGAACCGGCAGCCACTAATTTTCTTCCTGCCCGGCACGGAACTGCCCGCGCGGCATGATGTTGACGGTTTCATGCAGTTCTGACCATACCAGCAGGACCTCGCCGTTTTTCAACTGGCGGCGAACGTCTTCCACTTTCTGCTCCAGCGAACGTTCGTGTTCGCCGTAGTCGGTGCCTTCGCGCAGCACAAAGGATTCGATCAGGCTGTTCAGGGTCTCGGTTTCCAGTTCTTTCCAGGGGATAATCACGGTACGGGTTCCAGATAAGGGGAAAGCCAGGATGGAATGCGGTATTCCAGCCACATGTGGGGTTTGTTCAAACTGCCGCCGACAAAGCCGACGTGGCCGCCAAACTCGGTCAGCTGGTATTCAATGTTGCGCGGCAGGCCGGCGATGTCGGGGATCACTTCGTCGGTCATGAAGGGATCGTCTTTGGCATGGATGATCAGCAGCGGCGTCTGAATTGCCGGTAACAGCGGCAGCGCGCTGCAACGGCGGTAGTAATCGGTGGCGTCGCTAAAGCCGTGGACGCGTGAGGTTATGACATCGTCAAAGTCGCGGATACGGCGCAGCGCCAGGAGTTGCGGCAGCTTGAGCGGCAGGGTGTCGGGGTAGTGCAGCAGCTTGCGGGTGGCGTTTTGTTTCAACTGCCCGAGCAGATAGTGCTGATAAACGCGCGAAAACCCTTGATCCATTCGCAACGAACAAGGCTCCAGCATCAAGGGTGCAGACACGATCACCGCCGCCTGCAACAGGCTGTCTGCCCCTTGCTGCGCCAGGTAGCAGGCCAGCATGTTGCCGCCGAGCGAGACGCCAACCGCCGCCGTCGGCACTTCGCCGTGAGTGGCGCGCAGCCACCGCAGAAAAAAGCGTGCATCCTCCGTTTCGCCGGAGTGATAGATGCGCTGTTTGCGGTTCGGTACGCCGCTGCAACCGCGAAAATGCATAACCACCCCCAGCCAGCCTTTTTCACGCCAGGCGTTGAGCAGGCCATGGGCATAAGGGCTGTAGAAGTTGCCTTCCAGCCCATGGAACAGCACCACGCGTGGCTTGCCGGCGGCCTGCGCCGGATCTTCGCTCCAGGCGAGATCGACAAAATCGCCGTCGGGCAATTCCAGCCGCTGCCAGTGCGGTTTCAACCGCACGCGGCGGCGCACCAGCCGTGGCAGCAGCGTTTGCAAATGTGGGTTACTGGCGCCGGTCAAAGGGCGAAAGGATTCATGCATAACCTGAGTAAAAATCTTATTGGCGGCTATTGTCTGATCAATAGCGCACTGTTAGCTTCAATACCATGAGTTAACAATAATACTGCAAAAAACGCCCCGGGTGAGGAGCACCCGCTTCATGGAACCGAGTTTATTTCTTTCGCTGTTAGGCTTCCTGTGGGTTGCTGCGATCACGCCTGGTCCCAACAATATGTTACTGACCACCTCCGGCGCCAATTTTGGCTTTATGCGCTCACTGCTGCTGATGATGGGCATTATGCTCGGCATGCAAAGCATTTTGCTGCTGGTGGCATTCGGCGTCGGCAGCCTGATTTTGGTTTACCCTGCGCTGCACCTGATCCTGAAAGTCCTCGGTAGCCTGTACCTGTTATGGTTGGCGTGGAAAGTCGCTACCGCCGCCTATGAAAAGCTGGAAACCGACGTGGCGCCGCCGCAGCCTATACGGTTGTATCAGGGCTGGCTGTTGCAGTTCCTCAACCCCAAGGCCTGGCTGATGGCATTGGGTGCGGTGGCGAGCTTCAGTCTGGCGGGCGATAAATATAACGCTTCTATTATGGCTATTTCGCTGGGTATTTTCGTGGTGAATGTCGTAGCCGGGGTGATTTGGCTGGGGTTTGGTACGGTGATTGGCCGCTTGCTGCGTAGCAAAAAGGCCTGGATCCTCTTTAACCTTTCCATGGGGCTGTTAACCGCGGCCTGTGTGTTACTTATCTGGCATTAAGGAATTGCGGATGACGGAAAATTATTTCCACGTAGTGGCGTTTACCGGCGAAGGCTTACGCGGCAATCCGGCGGGCGTATGCCTGCTGAAGCAACCCTTGTCGACTGCCGAGATGCAGGTCATTGCCAATGAGTTGTGCCTGCCGGAAACCAGCTTTGTCTGGGACGATGGCGATATGGCGGCTATTCGCTGGTTCACCCCGCAGCGTGAGGTGGATCTCTGCGGCCACGGCACGCTGGCGGCGGCGCATGTGATGTTCAGCGCGGTGAATCCGGCGCTGCAGGATATCCGGTTTCGCTCGGCCGGCGGTGAGCTGTACGTTAAGCGTGATGCCAGCGACGGCGAGCGGTTGATCCTGGATTTCCCTTCACGATTACCGCAAAAGGTGGCAGAGCCGGCTGGGCTGGCAGCGCTGCTCGGCGTGAAACCGCAGGACGTGTGGCAGGCTACCGCGTTGTTGGTGCTGCTGGAAAATGAAGCCCAGGTGCGGGCGTTGCAGCCGGACATCCCGGCGTTAATCGCGCTGGCCGGCCGCGCGGTCATCGTCAGTGCCCCGGGTGAAAAGGTAGATTTTGTCTCGCGTTATTTTACCCTCGACGGCGGCGAAGACCCGGTGACCGGCTCCGCGCACTGCACGCTGGCCCCTTATTGGGCTGCACGCCTGGGGCGCCATAAGCTGCATGCCCGGCAGATTTCCGCCCGCGGCGGTGAGCTGTTTTGCGAATGGAAAGGCGATCGCACTTTGATTGGCGGCTATGCACGGTCGTTTTTACGGGGTGAGTTATCGTTTTGAATGTCATGGCATATTCCTCAAGGTAATAACGAGGTTTTTTTTATTCTTTTATCGCTTGTCGCCGCTCGGATAAAACTGTCAGCAACTGAACAGACTTTTATCAACGGAGCGGATCATGGCGAGCAAACTCTTTTCATTACGCGGCGTAACGCTGCTGGTGTTATCGCTCGGCGCGGCCAGTGCGCAGGCGGTCGACGTTACCGTGGCGTATCAAACCTCGGCGGAACCGGCCAAAGTGGCGCAGGCGGAAAACAGCTTTGCCAAACAGTCCGGTGCCACCGTTGACTGGCGCAAATTCGACAGCGGCTCCAGCGTGTTGCGCGCATTGGCTTCCGGCGACGTGCAGATCGGCAATATCGGCTCCAGCCCTCTGGCGGTAGCCGCCAGCCAGAAACTCCCTATCGAAGTGTTCCTGATCGCCTCGCAGCTCGGCAGTTCCGAAGCGCTGGTGGTGAAAAAGGACATTAAGGGCCCGCAGGATCTGATCGGTAAACGCATTGCGGTGCCCTTTATCTCCACCACCCACTACAGCCTGCTGGCTTCTCTCAAGCATTGGGGCATCAAGCCTGAACAGGTCAAGATCCTAAATCTGCAGCCGCCGGCCATCGCCGCCGCCTGGCAGCGCGGTGATATCGACGGTGCCTACGTCTGGGCGCCGGTGGTCAACGAGCTGGCCAAACAGGGCAAGGTACTGACCGATTCCGCACAGGTTGGGGAGTGGGGGGCGCCGACGCTCGACGTCTGGGTGGTGCGCAAGGACTTCGCCGAAAAACACCCGGAGGTGGTGACCGCCTTTGCCGCCAGCGCGTTGAATGCCCAGAAAGCCTATCTGGCACAGCCGGAGCAGTGGCTGAAGGACAAAAGCAATCTCGGTACGCTGTCCCGTCTGAGTGGCGTGCCCGAGGATCAGGTGCCGGTGCTGGTGAAGGGCAACACCTATCTGCCGGTGGCTGAGCAGATTACCCAACTTGGTCAGCCGGTGGACAAGGCGATTCGCGATACTGCCGAGTTCCTCAAACAGCAGGGCAAAATCCCGCAGGTCGACAGCGATTACAGCGCCTATGTGACCGACCGCTTTGTGAAACAGGTGCAGGCTGCGCCGCAGTCGTAGAGGAGCCGCATGCTAAACGTTAACCACCTTTCAGCAGACTACCAGGGGCGCCCCGCACTGCGCGACGTCTCGTTCCAGATTGCCGCCGGGCAACTGGTGGTGGTGCTCGGCCCGTCGGGCTGCGGCAAAACCACGCTGCTGAATTTGATCGCCGGGTTTATCGAGCCTTCAGCTGGCAGCATCACGCTGGATGGAACGTCCGTTAACGGCCCAGGAGCCGAGCGGGGCGTGGTGTTCCAGCATGAGGGCTTACTTCCGTGGCGCAACGTGGTGGATAACGTCGAGTTTGGCCTGCAGTTGGCGGGTATCGGTAAACAGCAGCGCCGCGAGGTGGCGCAGCAGATGTTGCAACGCGTGGGGTTGGCGGGTTACGAACAGCACTTTATCTGGCAACTTTCCGGCGGCATGCGCCAGCGGGTGGGCATTGCCCGCGCGCTGGCCGCCGATCCGCGCTTGTTGCTGCTGGACGAGCCGTTTGGTGCGCTGGATGCTTTCACCCGCGAGCAGATGCAGGAACTGCTGCTGACCATTTGGCGTGATACCGGCAAGCAGGTATTGCTGATCACCCACGATATTGAAGAGGCGGTTTTCCTCGCCAGCGAACTGTTGCTGTTGTCGCCGGGGCCGGGGCAGGTGGTGGAGCGCCTTTCGCTGAACTTCGGCCAGCGCTACGCCAACGGCGAGGCATGTCGGTCGATCAAATCCGATCCTGAATTTATCGCGCAGCGCGAATATGTGCTGGGCAAAGTGTTCCAACAGCGCGAGGCATTGCTATGAGCCTGCATTCCGCCCTCAAAGGCGTTGCCCAATCGCAGGTTGCGGCGCCGCGTCGTTTTCGCATACCGCGTAACCTCTTGCTGAGCGGTACTACCTTGCTGGTGGCATTGGCTGTCTGGTGGGGCGTGACCGCACTGAACCTGATCAGCCCGCTATTTCTACCGGCGCCGCAGCAGGTGTTGCACCAGTTGCTGGTCATCGCCAGCCCGCAGGGCTTTATGGACGCTACGCTGTGGCAACACCTGGCGGCCAGCCTGGGACGCATTCTGGTGGCGCTGCTGGCGGCGGTGATTATCGGCGTTCCGGTGGGTATCGCCATGGGGCTGAACGACACGGTGCGCGGCATTCTCGACCCGCTGATTGAGATTTACCGCCCGGTGCCGCCGCTGGCCTATCTGCCGCTGATGGTAATTTGGTTCGGCATCGGCGAAACCTCGAAAATTCTGCTTATTTACCTGGCGATCTTCGCCCCGGTTGCGCTGTCTGCCGTCGCCGGCGTACACAGCGTGGCACAGGTACGGGTGCGCGCCGCTCGCGCTTTAGGCGCCAACCGCTGGCAGGTGCTGCGTTTTGTGGTGTTGCCGAGCGCGCTGCCGGAGATTTTGACCGGCATCCGCATTGGGCTGGGCGTCGGTTGGTCGACGCTGGTGGCTGCAGAACTGATCGCCGCTACGCGTGGTCTGGGATTTATGGTGCAATCCGCCGGTGAGTTTCTGGCCACCGATGTGGTGTTGGCCGGGATCGGCGTGATTGCGATTATTGCATTTGGGCTGGAGCTGGGGCTGCGCGCCTTGCAGCGCCGATTGACCCCGTGGCATGGAGTACAGCAATGAACGAACGTCTGAAGATTACCCCGCTGGGGCCCTACATCGGCGCGTTGGTGGAAAACGTCGTACTGGCGCGGCCGTTGGGCGACGGCCAGTTTGAGCAGCTTTACCATGCATTGCTCAAACACCAGGTGCTGTTCTTCCGCAATCAGCCGATCACACCGCTGCAGCAGCGTGATTTGGCCGGGCGCTTCGGCGATCTGCACATCCATCCGGTTTACCCGCACGCCACCGACGTGGAAGAGATCATCGTGCTGGATACTCATGACGATAACCCGCCGGACAACGACAACTGGCATACCGACGTCACCTTTATCGAAAACCCGCCGCAGGGGGCGATACTGGCGGCGAAGACGTTGCCGTCTTTCGGTGGCGATACCTTGTGGGCCAGCGGCATCGCGGCCTATGAAGCGTTGTCTGAACCCTTCCGGCAACTGCTGGCCGGGTTGAAGGCGGAGCATGACTTCACCAAGTCATTCCCGGAGCATAAGCATTTGTCGAGCGAAGAGGAGCACCAGCGCTGGCAGGTGGCGAAGCAGAAAAACCCGCCGCTGCTGCACCCGGTGGTGCGCACCCATCCGGTAAGCGGGCGGCAGGCGCTGTTCGTCAACGAAGGTTTCACTACGCGGATTGTGGATCTGGCGCCGAAGGAGAGCGAGGCATTGCTGAACTTCCTGTTCGCCCACATCACCAAGCCGGAATTCCAGGTGCGCTGGCGCTGGCAGGAGGATGACATCGCGATCTGGGATAACCGCGTGACGCAGCATTACGCCAACGCGGATTACCTGCCGCAGCGGCGCATCATGCACCGTGCGACCATTTTAGGGGATAAACCTTTTTACAAGGCGTGAGGCCGTGGGCGCAGCGCGCTGCGCTCCTACAATTCAAACTCGCTTGTCAGCCGTTCCAACTGCTCCTGCGCATCCAGCCAGGTCATTTCCGTTTCTTCCAGAGCGGATTTGGTCTGGCTTTGTTTTTGCAGGCACTCGGTCAGATCGGCCTTGCGGCTGATGTCATACAGCGCAGAGTCCGCCAGTTTCTCTTCTACCGCCGCCAGTTCGGCGCCCAGTTTTTCCATCTGCTGCTCCAGCTTGGCGATTTGCTTGCGCAGCGGCTGAGTCTGGGTGCGGAATTCGGCTTCGCGACGTTTCTGATCTTTACGCGCCTGTGCGCTGTTGCCGTTGTTTTCTTTCTCCGGCGCATCCTGCTGGTTTTCCTGCCGTTGCAGGTCGCTCAGCCATTGCTGGTAGTCGTCCAGATCGCCTTCGAAAACTTCGACCTGGCCATCGTGCACCAGATAGAGGTCGTCGGTGGTGGAGCGCAGCAGATGGCGGTCGTGCGAGACCACCACCAGTGCGCCTTCGAAATCGATCAGCGCTTCGGTCAACGCCTGGCGCATGTCCAGATCCAGGTGGTTGGTCGGTTCGTCGAGCAGCAGCAGGTTAGGGCGTTGCCAGACGATCAGCGCCAGCACCAGCCGTGCCTTTTCGCCGCCGGAGAAACGCTCGGTGGCCTCGGTGACCTTGTCGCCCTGGAAGCCGAAACCGCCCAGGTAGTCGCGCAGTTGCTGTTCCAGCACCCGGGGAGCGATGCGGCTCAGGTGTTGCAGCGGCGATTCGTCGGCGCGCAAGAACTCCAACTGATGCTGGGCGAAGTAGCCCAGTTTGATGCCCTTCGCCAGGCCAATCTCACCGCTCAGCGGTTCCAGCGTGCCGGCCAGCATTTTGATCAAGGTAGATTTACCGGCGCCATTACGGCCCAGCAGGCCAATGCGCGAACCGGGCACCAGGTTGAGCTTGATCGATTTCAGGATCACTTTTTCGCCGTAGCCGGCGCTGACCTTCTCCATGCGCAGCAACGGGTTCGGCAAGCTTTCCGGCTGGCGGAAGCTGAAGCTGAACGGGTTATCGACGTGGGCCGGGGCGATAAGCTCCATGCGTTCGAGCATTTTAATGCGGCTCTGCGCCTGTTTGGCCTTGGTGGCCTGCGCACGGAAGCGATCGATATAACTTTGCAGGTGCGCCACTTTCTCCTGCTGGTGCTGATACAGCGACTGCTGCTGCGCCAGTTTGGTCGAGCGTTGACGCTCGAACGAGGAGTAGTTGCCGGTATATTCGTTGATGGTCTCTTGTTCGATATGCAGGATTTTATCGACGATCGGATCCAGGAAGTCGCGGTCATGGGAAATCAGCACCAGCGTGCCCGGATAGCCCTTCAGCCAGCGTTCCAGCCAAATCACCGCGTCCAGATCCAGGTGGTTGGTCGGTTCGTCGAGCAGCAGCAGATCAGAACGGCAGACCAGCGCCTGCGCCAGGTTCAAACGCATGCGCCAGCCGCCCGAGAAAGCGCGCACCGGGCTTTGCAGCTGTTCGTTGGAGAAGCCGAGACCGTGCAGCAGGCTGGCGGCGCGGGGGCGGATGGTCCAGGCGTCGATGGCGTCCAGTTTGCCGTGCAGCGTGGCGATGGCGTGGCCGTCGTTTTTCTCGTTCGCCAATTGCAATTCGGCTTCAAGCTGGCGGAATTCGCGGTCGCCGTCGATAACATACTCAATGGCCGGCACGTCCAGCGCCGGCGTTTCCTGGTTGACCCAGGCCAGCGCCCAGTTAGTGGGGAAGGTATGAGTACCACCGTCCGCGGCGATTTCGCCTTTCAGCAACGCCAGCAGCGTGGATTTGCCGCAGCCGTTTTTACCCACCAGGCCGACTTTCTGACCTGGATTAACCGTCGCCGTGGCGTTGTCCAACAGGACGCGGGTGCCGCGTCGGATTTGTAGCGAGGAGAATACAATCATAAAGCGCCGTATGTTCAGAGTATGTTAAATTGAGAGGATTCTAAGTTAACAGGACACAGACTGTCCTATTATTAGTCTTTGCGAAGCATGGTAACGGAAAACCGCTATCCTGACGACGCTTTGGAGGGGAATGATGTCGCAGCCGCCCAAGGTCTTGCTGCTGTATGCCCATCCGGAATCCCATGACTCGGTCGCGAATCGGGTTTTGCTTCGACCGGCGCAGCAGTTGGAACATGTCACCGTGCACGATTTATACGCGCACTATCCTGACTTTTTTATTGATATTCACCACGAACAACAGCTGCTGCGTGAACATCAGGTCATTGTTTTTCAACATCCACTCTATACCTACAGTTGCCCGGCATTGCTGAAAGAATGGCTGGATCGCGTGCTGTCGCGCGGTTTTGCCAGCGGTATGGGCGGCAATGCGTTGGCAGGCAAATACTGGCGTTCGGTGATCACCACCGGAGAACCTGAAGGCGCCTACCGCACCGGCGGTTATAACCGTTATCCGATGGAAGATATCCTGCGCCCGTTCGAACTGACCGCCGCCATGTGCCATATGCACTGGCTGACGCCGATGCTGGTGTATTGGGCGCGTCGGCAGAAGCCGGAAGTGCTGGAAAGCCACGCTACGGCCTATGGCGACTGGCTGCGTAACCCGTTGCCGCAGGGAGGAAGGTGATCATGGAAGGCTCGACGTTACTGACCGCAATTTTACTGTTCCTGTTCGCCGCCGTGGTCACGGTGCCCATCGCCCGCCGTCTGGGGATTGGTGCGGTGCTGGGCTATTTGATCGCCGGCATTGCCATCGGCCCCTGGGGATTGGGCTTTATCCGCGATGTGGATGAGATCCTGCACTTTTCCGAGTTGGGCGTGGTGTTCTTGATGTTCATCATCGGGCTGGAACTGAACCCGACCAAACTTTGGGAACTGCGGCGTTCGATATTCGGCGTGGGTGCCGGGCAGGTATTGATCACCGCCGCGGTGTTGGGGGCGCTGCTTTATCTGACCCATTTCGCCTGGCAGGCCGCCGTTATCGGCGGGATCGGGCTGGCGATGTCATCGACGGCGATGGCGTTGCAGCTGATGCGCGAGAAGGGCATGAACCGCAATGAAGGCGGCCAGTTAGGGTTCTCGGTGCTGCTGTTCCAGGATATGGCGGTGATCCCGGCGCTGGCGCTGATCCCTATCCTGGCCGGCGCCGGTGGCACCAGCGACGACTGGGCGGAAATCGCGATCAAGGTCGCGGCGTTCGGCGGCATGCTGATCGGCGGGCGTTTCCTGCTGCGGCCGTTGTTCCGCTATATCGCCTCTTCCGGGGTGCGCGAAATTTTCACCGCCGCCGCACTGTTGGTGGTCTTGGGGGCGGCGTTGTTTATGGATACGCTCGGCCTGTCGATGGCGCTTGGCACCTTTATCGCCGGTGTGCTGTTGGCGGAGAGCGAATATCGCCATGAGCTGGAGATTGCCATCGAGCCGTTCAAAGGGCTGCTGCTGGGGCTGTTCTTTATCTCGGTGGGGATGGCGCTGAATATCGGCGTGCTCTATACCCATCTGGTCGAAGTGCTGCTGGGTGTGGTGCTGTTGGTGGCGATCAAGTCAGGGGTGCTGTACTCGCTGTCGCGCATCTTTGGCCTGCGCAGTTCGGTGCGTTTGCAGTTCGCCGGCGTGCTCAGCCAGGGCGGAGAGTTTGCCTTCGTGCTGTTTTCCGCCGCGGGGGCGCAGAAGGTGTTGCAGTCTGATCAACTCGCCTTGCTGTTGGTGGTGGTGACCTTGTCGATGATGACCACGCCCCTTCTGATGCAGATTATCGATCGCATCCTGGCCCGCCGTTACAACGCCCGGGATGAAGACGAAGAAACGCCGTATGTGGAGGACGACGATCCGCAGGTGATCATTGTCGGTTTCGGCCGGTTCGGCCAGGTGATCGGCCGCCTGTTGATGGCCAACAAGATGCGTATTACCGTATTGGAGCGCGATGTCAGCGCAGTCGGCGTGCTGCGTCGCTACGGCTACAAAGTGTATTACGGCGATGCCACCGAACTCGAACTGCTGCGTGCGGCCGGCGCGGCGAAGGCCAAGTCGATTGTAATCACCTGCAATGAGCCGGAAGACACCATGGAAATCGTGCGTTTGTGCCAACAGCACTTCCCGGAGTTGAGCATCCTGGCGCGCGCACGCGGCCGCGTGGAGGCGCACGAACTGCTGCAGGCCGGGGTCAAGCAGTTCAGCCGCGAAACCTTCTCCAGCGCACTGGAACTGGGACGCAAGGCGCTGATGGAATTGGGTATGCATCCTCATCAGGCCTATCGCGCGCAGCAGCACTTTCGCCGGCTGGACATGCGCATGCTGCGTGAACTGATGCCGCCGCATCATGGCGATGTGGCGCAGATTTCCCGCGTGAAAGAGGCGCGGCGCGAGCTTGAAGAACTTTTCCATCGCGAAATGCAAAAAGAGAGTCGCCAGTTCGACGGCTGGGATGAATACGAATAATTTGGAGCACAGAAGATGTCCGCAACACGTAAAAGATTTATCGCCGGGGCGGTCTGCCCGAGCTGTAAGGCTATGGATACGCTGGCAGTTTGGCGCGAAGACCAGGTCGAAGTGGTGGAGTGCGTCAAGTGCGGCCATCACCAGCGGCAGACCGAACAACAGGTGGAAAAGCACGTCCGGCCGCAGGAGCAGGTCATCGGTATTTTCCATCCGGAGTAGCGTTATCGGGCGCGTTTTTTTATGCTGAAGGGTACAGCGGGGCAGATTTCCGATACAATCTGTCCGGTAAAGGCGCGGCACCCGATGATGGGCTGCGTCCAAGTGTCCAACGGTAGGAGATATCATGAAAGTAGCAAAAGACTTGGTGGTCAGCCTGGCTTACCAAGTACGTACAGAAGACGGTGTTTTGGTTGATGAGTCTCCGGTGAGCGCGCCGCTGGACTATCTGCACGGGCATGGTTCTCTGATTGCAGGTCTGGAAAAAGCACTCGAAGGCCACGAAGCAGGCGATCGTTTTGACGTTAATGTCGGCGCCAACGATGCGTACGGCAACTACGACGAAAACCTGGTGCAGCGCGTGCCGAAAGACGTCTTTATGGGCGTTGACGAGTTGGAAGTTGGCATGCGTTTCCTGGCTGACACCGATCAGGGCCCGGTTCCGGTCGAAATCACCGAAGTGGACGGCGATCACGTAGTGGTTGACGGTAACCACATGCTGGCGGGTCAGAACCTGAACTTCAACGTGGAAGTTGTCGCGATCCGCGAAGCTACCGCTGAAGAACTGGCGCACGGTCACGTACACGGCGAGCACGATCACCACCACGAGCACGGTGACGGTTGCTGCGGCGGTCATGGCCACGATCACGATCATGACCATGCGCATGACCATGATCAGGCTAAGAAAGGCGGTTGCGGTAACGGCGGTTGCGGCTGCCACTAATCGCGGCGCAGCAACAGCAAGAAAGGGCAGCCCTGGGGCTGCCCTTTTTTATGGGTTATCAATAATGCGGCGGTGGCGTCTCTTCCGACTGCGAGGCAATCATCGACGTTTGGGTCGAGCGCAGTTTATCGGTCAGCACGCGCAGGTGTTCCTGCAATTTCAGCATTTCAAGCTGGTGCTGCACCACGGTTTGGTTGAGCTCTTCAATGGTGACTTCCTGGAAGGCCTGACGGCTTTCCAATTCCTCAAGCCGCAGTAACAGGCTTTGGGTATCGGCGTTGTGCATGATGCTACCTCTGACGCGGTTTAATCCTGAATCTGGCACTATGTTAACAGCTGCCGCCGGCTTTGCGCTGCGCTATTTCGCCCCCCGCAGAGCGAGGGATAACCGCAGGCGGCCGCGCCCTGTGTAAAGTGCTGAAAAATAGAGCGCTTATCGCGGCTGTTTTTGTTACCGTTATCGTATCGGGTGGAAGAATAATCTGATTTATCATGCGGGTAGCACATTAAAGGAAACTTCTCCTTAAACCTGGAGTCACACTTTGACTCGATTGGTTACCTGTGTGACTGTTTTGTTTTCTTTCAGGCAGCTATAGTAGCCCGGTTATCTTACTTAATGACTGTTTGGGGCACAGCTTCAGACACTGGAGAAATGGATGAAATCTTTGTTTAAAGTCACGCTTCTGGCAACCACCATGGCTTTTGCTCTGAATGCGACTCAGGTTATGGCTGCTGATGCGGCTAAACCGGCCGAAGCCGCTAAACCAGCGGACGCTGCAGCGGCACCAAGCACCGGCAAGTTCAAGAACGATGACGAGCAAGCGGCTTACGCACTGGGCGCATCCCTGGGCCGTTACATGGACAACTCGCTGAAAGAGCAAGAAAAGTTGGGTATCAAACTGGACAAAGATCAGTTGATCTCAGGCGTTCAGGATGCTTTTGCCAACAAGAGCAAGTTGAACGATGCGGACATCGAAAAAACTCTGCAGAGCTTTGAAGCGCGCGTGAAGGCTTCTGCTCAGGCGAAGATGGAACAAGACGCTAAAGACAACGAAACGAAAGGCGCCAAGTACCGTGAGACCTTCGCCAAAGAAAAAGGCGTGAAGAAAACCGAATCTGGCCTGCTGTACAAGGTAGAGAAACCGGGTGCGGGTGAAGCGCCTAAAGACAGCGACACCGTGGTAGTGAACTACAAAGGCACCCTGACCGACGGCACCGAGTTTGACAATTCCTATACCCGTGGTGAGCCGCTGTCATTCCGTCTGGACGGCGTGATCCCAGGCTGGACTGAAGGCCTGAAACACCTCAAGAAAGGCGGCAAAATCAAGCTGGTAATTCCACCGGCACTGGCCTACGGTAAAACCGGCGTTCCGGGCATTCCGGCTAACTCCACTCTGGTATTCGACGTTGAGCTGCTGGATGTGAAAGCTGCGCCGAAAGCAGACGCCAAGGCTGAAAAACCGGCTGACGCAGCGGCGGATGCCAAAGCGCAATAAGCCTGTCTGATTGCCATCACCGCCGCGAATCTTCTTCGCGGCGGTGTTCATTTCAGCGTCTCTGATTAATGCCGGATGAGGCGTAACTTTTACTTTCCCTCCCACTGATTGCTTGACGCCTGCCGGGCATCGGGCTTAACGTCAATACCACGCGCAAACGCAAGGACTTTACTCTGGCAGTTTTGCTAGACTAATAATCCGGACTTATGAGTCATGCGCCTGCCCCTTAGGGCGTGTACCTAAAACTGTTCCCGGCCGCGTGTTGGCTTGCGGACGCCCGTCGTGCTGTTTCATGCTGATACCAGCCTGCCTGCCCTGTGGATCCTCAAGGGTATGCCGCCTGTGGAAGAGGGAGCCTGCACGAGCCGTTTTAGCTGCGCCCCCTGGCACAGGCGATCTTTGAGGGTGGTATTTTCGATGTCAAATTCGCTTTTATCCAGCGAAGTCAGCGAACTTGATTTGCTGAATGAACGTCCGTTTAGCCAGACGGATCATGAAATCCTGAAGTCTTATGAAGCCGTGGTCGATGGGCTAGCTATGCTGATCGGCGGTCACTGCGAGATCGTGCTGCACGCGCTGGAAGATTTGAAATGCTCGGCGGTGCGTATTGCCAACGGCGAGCATACCGGGCGGCAGATAGGTTCGCCGATCACCGACCTGGCGCTGCGGATGCTGCATGATATGGCCGGCGATGACAGCAGTGTGTCGAAGGCCTATTTCACACGCGCCAAGAGCGGCGTGCTGATGAAGTCGGTCACTATCGCCATCCGTAATCGCGAGCAGCGGGTGATCGGCCTGTTGTGCATCAACATGAACCTCGATGTGCCGTTCTCCCAGGTAATGCAGACTTTCATGCCGCCGGAAACCCAGGAAGTGGCTCCCTCAGTCAACTTTGCCTCTTCCGTGGACGATCTGGTGGCGCAGACGCTGGAGTTCACCATCGAGGAGGTCAATGCCGATCGCAATGTCTCCAACAATGCCAAAAATCGCCAGGTGGTGCTGAATCTTTACGAAAAAGGCATTTTTGATATCAAAGATGCGATTAATCAGGTGGCGGATCGCCTGAATATTTCCAAGCACACCGTGTATCTGTATATCCGCCAGTTCAAAAGCGGTGACCTGCTGGGAACCGAGCGCTGATGCTGGATTACTGTCTTTTGGTCACCGGCCCGGCGTATGGCACCCAGCAGGCCAGCAGCGCCTATCAGTTCGCACAAGCTCTGCTGGCGAAAGGGCATCGGCTCTCCAGCGTGTTTTTCTACCGTGAAGGGGTGCTGAATGCCAACCAACTGACATCCCCTGCCAGCGATGAGTTCGATCTGGTGCGCGGCTGGGCGCAGCTGGCGCAGCAGCACGGTATTGCGCTCAACGTTTGTGTGGCCGCTGCGTTGCGGCGCGGCGTGACCGATGAACAGGAAGCTGCACAGCAGGGGCTGGAAACGGCTAATCTGCAACCTGGCTTTACCCTTAGCGGGTTGGGTTCGTTGGCTGAGGCGGCGCTAAGTTGTGACCGTCTGGTGCAGTTCTGAGAGAATTTATGAAACGAGTCGCTTTTGTTTTTACCCAAGGCCCGCATGGCGGCACCGGCGGCAGGGAAGGGCTGGATGCGCTGTTGGCGACTTCGGCGCTGAGCGAAGATCTGGGCGTGTTTTTTATCGGCGATGGCGTATTGCAGCTATTGCCGGGGCAGCAGCCGGAAAAAATTCTGGCGCGCAACTATATCGCCACCTTTGGCGTGCTGCCGCTGTATGACGTCGAGCAGTGTTATTTGTGCCAGGCATCTTTGCAGGAGCGCGGTCTGAGTCAGGTGACCGACTGGGTGCTGGAGGCCGAGGTGCTGGCACCGGATGCGCTGCGTCAACAGTTGGCCGGTTATGACGCGGTAATGACTTTTTAGGACATTCGGATGCTGTATACCCTTAGCCACTCTCCCACTCAATGCGATTTGCCGGCATTGTTACGCTTGACCACACAAGGCGACGACCTGCTGCTGATACAGGATGGCGTACTGGCCGGGTTGGCCGGCAGCGCGCACCTTGAATTATTGCTTAATGCCCCCATATCACTTTATGCGCTGCAGGATGACCTGGAAGCCAGAGGTCTGACTGGTCATTTTTCACACAAAATCACTGTCATCGGCTATAATCACTTCGTTGAATTAACCGAAAAACATCGAAGCCAAATGGCTTGGTGATGAGAGTGATGTTGTATATTTCTTGACACCTCTACCGCTCAGCCATAAAATTCTGCGGCCTCGTACTTTGCCAGTAGTGCATACGAGGGGATTTATCACATGTTTACGAAGCAACAAACGAAGCAAAACCAGGAGCTTTTTTAATGGCAACAATTAATCAGCTGGTTCGCAAACCACGCTCTGTGAAGGCTGCTAAAAGCAACGTTCCAGCGCTGGAAGCTTGCCCGCAGAAACGTGGTGTATGTACCCGCGTATATACCACCACCCCGAAAAAACCAAACTCCGCGCTGCGTAAAGTATGCCGTGTGCGTTTGACTAACGGTTTCGAAGTGACTTCCTACATCGGTGGTGAAGGTCACAACCTGCAGGAACACTCCGTGATCCTGATCCGTGGCGGTCGTGTTAAAGACTTGCCAGGTGTGCGTTACCACACCGTCCGTGGTGCACTTGACTGCTCCGGTGTTAAAGACCGTAAGCAAGCTCGTTCCAAGTACGGCGTGAAGAAGCCAAAGGCTTAATGGTTCTCCGTTAAGTAAGGCCAAACATTTTCACTTTAATGTCAAAATAAACTCGTAGAGTTTTGGACAATCCTGAATTAACAACGGAGTATTTCCATGCCACGTCGTCGCGTAATAGGCCAACGTAAAATCCTGCCAGATCCTAAGTTCGGATCCGAGCTGTTGGCCAAATTTGTAAATATCCTGATGGTAGACGGTAAAAAATCTACTGCAGAAGCTATCGTGTATACCGCGCTGGAGACCCTGGCTCAGCGTTCTGGTAAAAATCACCTGGAAGCTTTCGAAGTAGCTCTCGACAACGTTCGCCCGACTGTAGAAGTTAAGTCGCGCCGCGTTGGTGGTTCTACTTATCAGGTACCAGTTGAAGTCCGCCCGGTCCGTCGTAATGCTCTGGCAATGCGTTGGATCGTTGATGCTGCTCGTAAACGCGGTGATAAATCCATGGCTCTGCGCTTGGCGAACGAACTTTCTGATGCAGTTGAGAACAAAGGTTCTGCTGTTAAGAAACGTGAAGACGTTCACCGTATGGCAGAAGCCAACAAGGCGTTCGCCCACTACCGCTGGTAATTGCCACGCAGTAGTTATGCTAACCAAGCGGGCGCTTCAAGAAGCCAACCCGCTTGGGTTAACCGAACTTGAACGCCTAAGGCAATAGAGGAATCAAATGGCTCGTACAACACCCATTGAGCGCTATCGTAACATCGGTATCAGCGCTCACATCGACGCCGGTAAGACGACCACTACCGAACGTATTCTGTTCTACACCGGTGTAAACCACAAAATCGGTGAAGTTCATGACGGCGCTGCCACCATGGACTGGATGGAGCAGGAGCAGGAGCGTGGTATTACCATCACTTCTGCAGCGACTACCGCTTTCTGGTCTGGTATGGCCAAGCAGTTTGAGCCGCACCGCGTAAACATCATCGACACCCCAGGACACGTTGACTTCACCATCGAAGTAGAACGTTCCATGCGTGTTCTTGATGGCGCTGTAATGGTTTACTGTGCTGTTGGTGGTGTTCAGCCACAGTCTGAAACTGTATGGCGTCAGGCTAACAAATATAAAGTTCCACGCATCGCGTTCGTTAACAAAATGGACCGCATGGGTGCTAACTTCCTGAAAGTTGTTGGTCAGATCAAATCCCGTCTGGGCGCGAATCCAGTTCCATTGCAACTGGCCATCGGCGCAGAAGAGAAATTCACCGGTATCGTTGACCTGGTGAAAATGAAAGCAGTCAACTGGAACGATGCTGACCAGGGCGTGACCTTCGAATACGAAGAGATCCCTGCGGACATGCAAGCGCTGGCCGAAGAATGGCACCAGAACCTGGTTGAATCTGCAGCTGAAGCTTCAGACGAGCTGATGGAAAAATACCTGGGCGGCGAAGAGCTGACCGAGGAAGAAATCAAGAAAGCTCTGCGTCAGCGCGTGCTGAACAACGAGATTATTCTGGTTACCTGTGGTTCTGCCTTTAAAAACAAAGGCGTGCAGGCAATGCTGGATGCGGTTATCGAATACCTGCCGGCACCAACTGACGTACCTGCAATCAACGGTATCCTCGACGACGGTAAAGATACGCCGGCTGAGCGTCATGCTAATGATGATGAGCCATTTGCTGCACTGGCGTTCAAAATTGCTACCGACCCATTCGTGGGTAACCTGACATTCTTCCGCGTGTACTCCGGTATCGTTAACTCCGGTGACACCGTGTTGAACTCAGTGAAGGCTGCACGTGAGCGTCTGGGCCGTATCGTTCAGATGCACGCTAACAAGCGTGAAGAGATCAAAGAAGTTCGTGCAGGCGACATCGCTGCAGCGATCGGTCTGAAAGACGTGACTACCGGTGACACTCTGTGTGATCCAAACCACGTGATCATTCTGGAGCGTATGGAGTTCCCTGAGCCGGTAATCTCCGTTGCAGTTGAACCAAAAACCAAAGCTGACCAGGAAAAAATGGGTCTGGCTCTGGGCCGTCTGGCGAAGGAAGATCCATCATTCCGCGTGTGGACTGACGAAGAATCAGGTCAGACTATCATCGCAGGTATGGGTGAACTTCACCTGGACATCCTGGTTGACCGTATGCGTCGTGAATTTAACGTTGAAGCGAACGTGGGTAAACCACAAGTTGCTTACCGTGAAGCCATTCGCGCGAAAGTTACCGACATCGAAGGTAAACACGCCAAGCAGTCTGGTGGTCGTGGTCAGTATGGTCATGTTGTTATCGACATGTACCCACTGGAGCCGGGCTCAAATCCGAAAGGCTACGAGTTCATCAATGACATTAAAGGTGGTGTGATCCCAACGGAATACATCCCTGCCATTGATAAAGGCCTCCAGGAGCAGCTTAAGTCTGGTCCACTGGCCGGTTACCCGGTTGTTGACCTCGGTGTGCGTCTGCATTTCGGTTCTTTCCACGATGTTGACTCCTCCGAATTGGCGTTTAAACTGGCTGCGTCTATCGCCTTTAAAGATGGCTTTAAGAAAGCGAAACCTGTTTTGCTTGAGCCGATTATGAAGGTTGAAGTTGAAACGCCGGAAGAGAACACCGGTGACGTTATCGGTGACCTTAGCCGTCGCCGTGGTCAACTGAAAGGTCAGGAATCCAACGCTACTGGCGTTCAGATTCACGCTGAAGTTCCGTTGTCCGAGATGTTCGGATACGCAACTCAACTGCGTTCTCTGACCAAAGGCCGTGCTTCTTACTCCATGGAGTTCTTGAAGTACGATGATGCGCCGAACAACGTCGCTCAGGCCGTTATCGAAGCCCGTGGTAAATAAGCTTTCGGGTTTAACACATTGATCAGTGCTCTCTCCATGAGGGGAGAGCATAAGAGTAAGGAATATAGCCGTGTCTAAAGAAAAATTTGAACGTTCCAAACCGCACGTTAACGTTGGTACTATCGGCCACGTTGACCACGGTAAAACTACCCTGACTGCAGCAATCACCACCGTTCTGGCTAAAACCTACGGCGGTTCTGCACGTGCTTTCGACCAGATCGATAACGCGCCAGAAGAAAAAGCTCGTGGTATCACCATCAACACTTCTCACGTTGAATATGACACCCCAAGCCGTCACTACGCGCACGTTGACTGCCCAGGGCACGCCGACTACGTTAAAAACATGATCACCGGTGCTGCTCAGATGGACGGCGCAATCCTGGTTGTTGCTGCGACTGACGGCCCAATGCCTCAGACCCGTGAGCACATCCTGCTGGGTCGTCAGGTTGGCGTTCCTTTCATCATCGTATTCATGAACAAATGCGACATGGTTGATGATGAAGAGCTGCTGGAACTGGTAGAAATGGAAGTTCGTGAACTTCTGTCTGCTTACGACTTCCCTGGTGATGACCTGCCGGTTGTTCGTGGTTCAGCGCTGAAAGCACTGGAAGGCGAACCAGAGTGGGAAGCTAAAATCATCGAGCTGGCCGGTTTCCTGGATTCTTACATCCCAGAACCAGAGCGTGCTATCGACAAGCCGTTCCTGCTGCCAATCGAAGACGTATTCTCCATCTCCGGTCGTGGTACCGTTGTTACCGGTCGTGTTGAGCGCGGTATCGTTAAAGTTGGCGAAGAAGTTGAAATCGTGGGTATCAAAGACACCGTTAAGTCTACCTGTACCGGCGTTGAAATGTTCCGCAAACTGCTGGACGAAGGCCGTGCTGGTGAGAACGTGGGTGTTCTGCTGCGTGGTATCAAGCGCGAAGATATCGAACGTGGTCAGGTCCTGGCTAAACCAGGTTCAATCAAGCCACACACCAAGTTTGACTCAGAAGTGTACATCCTGAGCAAAGAAGAAGGTGGTCGTCATACTCCATTCTTCAAAGGCTACCGTCCACAGTTCTACTTCCGTACAACTGACGTGACCGGTACCATCGAACTGCCAGAAGGCGTAGAGATGGTAATGCCAGGTGACAACGTGAACATGGTTGTTACCCTGATCCACCCAATCGCGATGGACGACGGCCTGCGTTTCGCAATCCGTGAAGGCGGCCGTACTGTTGGCGCTGGTGTTGTTGCTAAAGTTATCGCTTAATCGCTGATAACATTTGACGCGACACGCGGTAAAAGGGCATCATTTGATGCCCTTTTTCTACGCTGTGAACTAGAACCTATCTCATCAGCGATTTTGCAGTCATAATCATTGGTGAGATGGGCTCTTAAACCGTATTGACTGAGATACGTCATAGCGTAAAACACCGAAATGCTGCCGAAGCAGCATCTGATCGGTTTGGTTTGCCTTGCGGTGTGAGGCAAAGTTGTCTGTTCTGAATTCATTGTGACAGGTTGGTTTATGAGTGCGAATACCGAGGCTCAAGGGAGCGGGCGCGGCCTGGAAGCGGCTAAGTGGCTGATCGTCGCCGTTCTGTTGGTTGTGGCTATTGTCGGTAATTATTACTACCGTGATTTCAGTCTGCCATTACGTGCGCTGGCTGTTGTAGTGGTTATCGCCGTTGCAGGCGCAATAGCGCTGATGACCACCAAAGGCAAAGCTACCGTTGCGTTTGCGCGCGAAGCGCGTACTGAAGTGCGCAAAGTGATTTGGCCAACTCGTCAGGAAACGCTACATACCACGTTGATCGTTGCCGCGGTAACTGCCGTGATGTCGCTGATTCTGTGGGGGCTGGATGGTATTCTGGTCCGTCTGGTATCGTTTATTACTGGCCTGAGGTTCTAAAATGTCTGAAGCTCCAAAAAAACGTTGGTACGTCGTTCAGGCGTTTTCCGGTTTTGAAGGTCGCGTTGCGCAATCGCTGCGTGAACATATCAAACTGCACGATATGGAAGAGCTGTTCGGCGAAGTGATGGTCCCTACGGAAGAAGTTGTTGAAATCCGTGGTGGTCAACGTCGTAAAAGCGAGCGCAAATTCTTCCCGGGCTATGTGTTGGTTCAGATGGTGATGAATGACGCCAGCTGGCACTTGGTGCGCAGTGTTCCTCGCGTAATGGGTTTCATCGGCGGCACCTCTGACCGTCCGGCACCGATCAGCGATAAAGAAGTAGATGCGATTATGAACCGCCTGCAGCAGGTTGGTGATAAGCCGCGTCCTAAAACGCTGTTCGAACCGGGTGAACTGGTCCGCGTTAACGATGGTCCATTTGCTGATTTCAACGGTGTCGTTGAAGAAGTGGACTACGAGAAGAGCCGCCTGAAAGTTTCTGTTTCCATCTTTGGGCGTGCAACGCCGGTGGAACTGGATTTTGCTCAGGTTGAAAAAGGCTGATCAATTAATCAGCAATAAGTGGCTTTTTGCCGCTTGTCAGAGGCGCGAAATTGAACTATAATTTCGCGCCTTTTGTTTTTATAGGCCTTGCTCGTTGAGCGGGGTGAAACACGGGGAGCCTCTTGTGAGGCGTTATTACCCAAACCGAGGAATTGTAAATGGCCAAGAAAGTACAAGCCTACGTTAAGCTGCAAGTTGCAGCCGGTATGGCGAACCCAAGTCCGCCAGTTGGTCCAGCTCTGGGTCAGCAAGGCGTTAACATCATGGAATTCTGTAAGGCGTTCAATGCTAAGACTGACAGCGTTGAGAAAGGTCTGCCGATTCCGGTTGTTATTACTGTTTATTCTGACCGCTCCTTCACTTTCGTTACCAAAACCCCGCCAGCAGCAGTTCTGCTGAAAAAAGCGGCTGGTATCAAGTCTGGTTCAGGCAAGCCGAACAAAGACAAAGTAGGTAAAGTGACTAGTGCTCAGGTACGTGAAATCGCAGAAACCAAAGCTGCGGACATGACTGGTTCCAACGTTGAAGCGATGACTCGCTCCATCGAAGGTACTGCTCGTTCCATGGGCCTGGTAGTGGAGGATTAAGAAATGGCTAAGCTGACCAAGCGCATGCGCGTGATCCGTGACAAAGTTGATGCTACTAAACAGTATGACATCACCGAAGCTGTTGCTCTGCTGAAAGAGCTGGCCACTGCTAAATTCGTAGAAAGCGTTGACGTTGCTGTTAACCTCGGCATCGACGCTCGTAAATCTGACCAAAACGTTCGTGGCGCTACCGTTCTGCCAAACGGCACCGGTCGTTCCGTTCGCGTTGCCGTATTTGCCCAAGGCCCTAACGCTGAAGCAGCTAAAGCTGCTGGTGCAGAGCTGGTAGGTATGGAAGATCTGGCAGACCTGATCAAGAAAGGCGAAATGAACTTCGACGTTGTTATTGCTTCTCCAGATGCAATGCGCGTTGTTGGTCAACTGGGCCAGATCCTGGGTCCACGTGGCCTGATGCCAAACCCGAAAGTGGGTACCGTTACTCCGAACGTTGCTGAAGCAGTGAAAAACGCTAAAGCAGGCCAGGTTCGTTACCGTAACGACAAAAACGGCATCATCCATACCACGATCGGTAAGGTTGATTTCGAGTCAGACAAGCTGAAAGAAAACCTGGAAGCTCTGCTGGTTGCGCTGAAAAAGGCAAAACCATCTCAGGCTAAAGGCGTGTACATCAAGAAAGTTAGCCTCTCCACCACCATGGGTGCTGGCGTTGCTATCGATCAAAGCGGCCTGACTGCTGTAGCGAACTAATCGCCTTGCGATTATCGCTTTGACTTGGGGTTAAGATTTGTCTAGAATCTTATCCCCCAAGGTTTCGCTATTGGTAATAGCCATCAGCGGAACAAAGATTTTTCGGTTGGAGCCTGGCCTATCCAGGCCTCCGTCCAAGACCGCAGGTGTATCGAAAGGTACTTAATCCTTCCTGCGTAGACGGTGACAGAGCCTAAAGAAAATTTTAAATTGTCTTTGCTGGATTCTGCTCACCGTGTTTGAACGCTCTCACCGCGTGATTTATCACCAGGTGTAGAGTGATGTGAGTGCCGGGGATTTCCCCCGGCTAAATCCAGGAGCAAAAAGCTAATGGCATTAAATCTTCAAGACAAACAAGCGATTGTTGCTGAAGTCAACGAAGTAGCCAAAGGCGCGCTGTCTGCGGTTGTTGCGGATTCCCGTGGCGTTACCGTTGATAAAATGACTGAACTGCGTAAAGCAGGTCGTGAAGCTGGCGTTTACATGCGTGTTGTTCGTAACACCCTGATGCGTCGCGTAGTTGAAGGCACTCCGTTCGAATGCCTGAAAGACACGTTTGTCGGTCCTACCTTGATTGCATTTTCTCATGAACACCCGGGCGCTGCTGCTCGTCTGTTCAAAGATTTCGCGAAAGCGAATGCAAAGTTCGAGATTAAAGCTGCGGCCTTTGAAGGTGAGCTGATCCCTGCGGCACAAATTGACCGCTTGGCAACTCTGCCTACTTACGATGAAGCAATCGCACGCCTGATGGCAACCATGAAAGAAGCCGCTGCTGGCAAATTGGTTCGCACTCTGGCTGCACTGCGCGATCAGAAAGAAGCGGCATAAGCCCTCTCTCTTATCCGTTGCTTACGTATTTAAACTATTTCTGAATTTTAGGAACTTTTGTTATGTCTATCACTAAAGACCAAATTATCGAAGGCGTTGCAGCTCTGTCTGTAATGGAAATCGTTGAACTGATCGCCGCTATGGAAGAGAAGTTCGGTGTTTCTGCTGCTGCTGTAGCTGCAGGTCCTGCTGCTGCTGCTGAAGTTGTTGAAGAAAAAACTGAATTCGACGTTGTTCTGTCTGCTATCGGCGGCAACAAGGTTGCAGTTATCAAAGCAGTACGTGGCGCAACCGGTCTGGGCCTGAAAGAAGCCAAAGACCTGGTAGAATCTGCTCCAGCAGTACTGAAAGAAGGCATCAGCAAAGACGACGCTGAAGCACTGAAAAAAGCTCTGGAAGAAGCTGGCGCTTCTGTTGAAGTTAAGTAAGTTTAACTTCTCAGAGTGCAGTCTGACTTAACAGACTGATGGCTGGTGACTTTTTGGTCGCCAGCCTTTTTGCGCTGTAGGGCGTCAGTAGAGTTTCACACTGTTTGGCTACTGGCTAACCCCAATATTTCTTTCTATCGACGACTTAATATATTGCCCTCCCTGCAGCAGCCGAATCTGCCGCACAGTGCGATGAAATGATTTAAGCGTGATAGAAACGAGTATTGCGGAAAGTGTTCCCGCTTTCCGATCCACAAAATGGTGTTGCATGAACCGTCCTCTATCCGGACGGACAGATTGGGTCACTGATCAGCGAGCTGAGGAACCCTATGGTTTACTCCTATACCGAGAAAAAACGTATTCGTAAGGATTTTGGTAAGCGTCCACAAGTTCTGGACATACCATATCTCCTTTCTATCCAGCTTGACTCGTTCCAGAAGTTTATCGAGCAAGACCCAGAAGGGCAGTACGGCCTTGAAGCCGCATTCCGTTCTGTTTTCCCTATCCAGAGCTACAGTGGCAATTCGGAGCTGCAATACGTTAGCTACCGTCTTGGTGAGCCGGTGTTCGACGTCAAAGAGTGCCAGATCCGTGGTGTGACGTATTCTGCACCGCTGCGCGTAAAACTGCGCCTGGTAATCTATGAGCGCGAAGCTCCGGAAGGTACGGTCAAAGACATCAAGGAACAAGAAGTCTATATGGGCGAAATTCCGCTCATGACCGAAAACGGTACCTTTGTGATCAACGGTACTGAGAGGGTTATCGTATCTCAGCTTCACCGTAGTCCTGGCGTATTCTTTGACAGCGATAAGGGTAAAACCCACTCCTCGGGTAAAGTGCTGTACAACGCACGTATCATCCCTTACCGCGGTTCATGGTTGGATTTCGAGTTTGACCCGAAAGACAACCTGTTCGTGCGTATTGACCGTCGCCGTAAACTGCCTGCGACCATCATTCTGCGCGCGCTGCAATTCACCACTGAGCAGATCCTTGACCTGTTCTTTGCGAAAGTTGTGTTCGAGATCCGTGATAACAAGCTGCAGATGGAGCTGGTTCCAGAGCGTCTGCGTGGTGAAACTGCTTCGTTTGATATCGAAGCCAACGGCAAGATCTACATTGAGAAAGGCCGTCGTATCACCGCTCGTCATATCCGTCAGCTCGAAAAAGACGAAATTCAGAGTATTGAAGTACCGGTTGAGTACATTGCGGGCAAAGTGGTCGCGAAGGACTATATCGATACCAATACCGGTGAGCTGATCTGCGCGGCCAACATGGAGCTGTCGCTGGATTTGCTGGCCAAACTGAGCCAGTCAGGCCACAAACGTATCGAAACGCTGTTCACCAACGATCTGGATCACGGTGCGTATATCTCTGAGACTCTACGTGTCGACCCAACCAGCGATCGTCTGAGCGCACTGGTAGAAATCTACCGCATGATGCGCCCTGGTGAGCCGCCAACGCGCGAAGCTGCCGAAAGCCTGTTCGAGAACCTGTTCTTCTCTGAAGACCGCTACGATCTGTCTGCGGTTGGCCGTATGAAGTTCAACCGTTCCTTGCTGCGCGACGAGATCGAAGGTTCGGGCATCCTGAGCAAAGACGACATCATTGAAGTGATGAAGAAGCTCATCGATATCCGTAACGGTAAAGGCGAAGTGGACGATATCGACCACTTGGGCAACCGTCGTATCCGTTCCGTCGGCGAAATGGCTGAGAACCAGTTCCGTGTAGGCCTGGTGCGTGTTGAGCGTGCGGTTAAAGAACGTCTGTCCCTGGGCGATCTGGACACCCTGATGCCTCAGGACATGATCAACGCCAAGCCGATTTCGGCTGCGGTGAAAGAGTTCTTCGGCTCCAGCCAGCTGTCTCAATTTATGGACCAGAACAACCCGTTGTCCGAGATTACGCACAAACGTCGTATCTCTGCATTGGGCCCAGGCGGTCTGACCCGTGAACGCGCCGGCTTCGAAGTTCGAGACGTACACCCGACTCACTATGGTCGCGTGTGTCCAATCGAAACGCCGGAAGGTCCAAACATCGGTCTGATCAACTCCTTGTCCGTGTACGCACAGACCAACGAGTATGGCTTCCTGGAAACCCCGTACCGCCGCGTGCGTGACGGTCTGGTTACCGATGAAATCAACTACCTGTCTGCTATTGAAGAAGGCAACTTCGTTATCGCTCAGGCGAACTCCAACCTGGATGATGACGGCCGCTTCGAAGAAGACCTGGTCACCTGTCGTAGTAAAGGCGAATCAAGCCTGTTTAGCCGCGATCAGGTTGACTACATGGACGTATCAACCCAGCAGGTTGTCTCCGTTGGTGCTTCACTGATTCCATTCCTGGAACACGATGACGCCAACCGTGCATTGATGGGTGCGAACATGCAACGTCAGGCGGTTCCGACTCTGCGTGCTGACAAGCCGCTGGTAGGTACCGGTATGGAACGTGCGGTTGCGGTTGACTCCGGTGTTACTGCCGTAGCCAAACGTGGCGGCGTGATCCAGTACGTGGATGCTTCCCGTATCGTTATCAAAGTTAACGAAGACGAGATGCTCGCGGGCGAAGCAGGTATCGATATTTATAACCTGACCAAGTACACCCGTTCTAACCAGAACACCTGCATCAACCAGATGCCGTGTGTGAACCTGGGTGAGCCAATCGAGCGCGGCGACGTGCTGGCAGATGGCCCGTCCACGGATCTGGGTGAACTGGCGCTGGGCCAGAACATGCGCGTGGCGTTCATGCCTTGGAACGGCTACAACTTCGAAGACTCCATCTTGGTGTCCGAGCGTGTGGTTCAGGAAGATCGCTTCACGACCATCCACATCCAGGAACTGGCGTGCGTGTCTCGCGACACCAAGCTGGGGCCTGAAGAGATCACTGCCGACATCCCTAACGTGGGTGAAGCTGCGCTCTCCAAACTGGATGAATCCGGTATCGTGTATATCGGTGCTGAAGTGACCGGTGGCGACATTCTGGTAGGTAAGGTAACGCCGAAAGGTGAAACCCAGCTGACGCCAGAAGAGAAGCTGCTGCGCGCGATCTTCGGTGAGAAAGCGTCTGACGTTAAAGACTCTTCTCTGCGTGTACCAAACGGCGTTTCCGGTACGGTTATCGACGTGCAGGTCTTCACCCGCGATGGCGTGGACAAAGACAAGCGTGCGTTGGAAATCGAAGAAATGCAGCTGAAGCAGGCGAAGAAAGACCTGACTGAAGAACTGCAGATCCTGGAAGCTGGCCTGTTTGCACGTATCCATGCGGTGCTGGTTGCCGGTGGCGTTGAAGCTGAGAAGCTGAGCAAGCTGCCACGCGATCGCTGGCTGGAACTGGGCCTGACCGACGAAGAGAAGCAAAACCAGCTGGAACAGCTGGCAGAGCAGTACGACGAGCTGAAATCCGACTTCGAGAAGAAGCTGGACGCCAAGCGTCGTAAGATCACCCAAGGCGACGATCTGGCACCAGGCGTGCTGAAAATCGTTAAGGTTTATCTGGCCGTTAAGCGTCAGATTCAACCGGGTGACAAGATGGCAGGCCGCCACGGTAACAAGGGTGTTATCTCCAAGATCAACCCGATCGAAGATATGCCTTACGATGAAAACGGCACGCCGGTTGACATCGTACTGAACCCGCTGGGCGTACCATCACGTATGAACATCGGTCAGATCCTGGAAACCCACTTGGGTATGGCTGCGAAAGGCATTGGTGAGAAGATCAACCAAATGCTGAAGCAGCATCAGGAAGTGGCCAAGCTGCGTGAGTTCATTCAGAAGGCTTACGATCTGGGCGACAATGTCTGCCAGAAAGTTGACCTGAACACTTTCACCGACGACGAAGTACTGCGTCTGGCAGAGAACCTGAAAAAAGGTATGCCAATCGCCACGCCGGTGTTTGATGGTGCGAAAGAGAGTGAAATCAAGCAACTGCTGGAAATGGGCGGAATCCCAACTTCTGGTCAGATTACGCTGTTCGATGGCCGTACCGGTGAGCAGTTCGAGCGCCAGGTTACCGTTGGCTATATGTACATGCTGAAACTGAACCACTTGGTTGACGATAAAATGCACGCCCGTTCAACCGGTTCGTACAGCTTGGTTACTCAGCAGCCGCTGGGTGGTAAGGCGCAGTTCGGTGGTCAACGCTTCGGTGAGATGGAAGTGTGGGCACTGGAAGCATACGGCGCAGCTTATACCCTGCAGGAAATGCTCACCGTTAAGTCGGATGACGTTAACGGCCGTACCAAGATGTACAAAAACATCGTGGATGGCGATCACCGCATGGAACCAGGCATGCCGGAGTCCTTCAACGTACTGTTGAAAGAAATCCGCTCGCTCGGTATCAACATCGAACTGGAAGACGAGTAATCGTTTTTCCGGCTCAGGCTCCCGGCCTTAGGGAGCCTGAGGGTGGTTGTTCAGGTCACACGGGCGCGCGATTTGTCAGCGTGCGCCCAACAGGTTTAACTCCGACAGGAGCCAATCCGTGAAAGACTTATTGAAGTTTCTGAAAGCGCAAACTAAGACCGAAGAGTTTGATGCGATCAAGATTGCTCTGGCATCGCCAGATATGATCCGTTCGTGGTCGTTCGGTGAAGTTAAGAAGCCGGAAACCATTAACTACCGTACGTTCAAACCAGAACGTGACGGCCTTTTCTGCGCCCGTATCTTTGGGCCGGTAAAAGACTATGAGTGCCTGTGCGGTAAGTACAAGCGCTTAAAACACCGCGGCGTGATCTGTGAGAAGTGCGGCGTTGAAGTGACCCAAACCAAAGTGCGCCGTGAGCGCATGGGCCACATCGAGCTGGCTTCACCGACTGCGCACATCTGGTTCCTGAAATCGCTGCCTTCGCGCATCGGTTTGCTGCTGGATATGCCGCTGCGTGACATCGAACGTGTACTGTACTTCGAATCCTATGTGGTTGTTGAAGGCGGTATGACCAACCTCGAGCGTCGTCAGATCCTGACTGAAGAGCAGTATCTGGATGCGTTGGAAGAGTTCGGTGACGAATTCGACGCCAAGATGGGTGCGGAAGCCATTCAGGCCCTGTTGAAAAACATGGATCTGGAAGCGGAATGCGAGCAGCTGCGTGAAGAGCTGAACGAAACCAACTCCGAAACCAAGCGTAAGAAGCTGACCAAGCGTATCAAGCTGCTGGAAGCGTTCGTGCAGTCTGGCAACAAGCCAGAGTGGATGATCCTGACCGTGCTGCCGGTACTGCCGCCGGATCTGCGTCCGCTGGTTCCGCTGGATGGTGGCCGTTTCGCGACTTCAGATCTGAACGATCTGTACCGCCGCGTTATCAACCGTAACAACCGTCTGAAACGCCTGCTGGATCTGGCCGCGCCTGACATCATCGTGCGCAACGAAAAGCGTATGCTGCAAGAAGCGGTAGATGCCCTGCTGGATAACGGCCGTCGCGGTCGTGCGATCACCGGTTCCAACAAACGTCCTCTGAAATCTTTGGCCGACATGATCAAAGGTAAGCAGGGTCGTTTCCGTCAGAACCTGTTGGGTAAACGTGTTGACTACTCCGGTCGTTCTGTAATCACCGTAGGTCCATACCTGCGTCTGCATCAGTGCGGTCTGCCTAAGAAAATGGCGCTGGAGCTGTTCAAACCGTTCATCTACGGCAAGCTGGAACTGCGTGGCCTGGCCACGACCATCAAAGCCGCCAAGAAAATGGTTGAGCGCGAAGAAGCTGTCGTTTGGGACATCCTGGACGAAGTTATCCGCGAACACCCGGTACTGCTGAACCGTGCGCCAACCCTGCACCGTTTGGGTATCCAGGCGTTTGAACCGGTTCTGATCGAAGGCAAGGCAATCCAGCTGCACCCGCTGGTTTGTGCGGCATATAACGCCGACTTCGATGGTGACCAAATGGCTGTACACGTACCGTTGACGCTGGAAGCCCAGCTGGAAGCGCGTGCGTTGATGATGTCTACCAACAACATCCTGTCACCTGCGAACGGCGAGCCAATCATCGTTCCTTCTCAGGACGTTGTACTGGGTCTGTACTACATGACCCGTGACTGTGTTAACGCCAAAGGCGAAGGCATGGTGCTGAGCGGCCCGAAAGAAGCGGAACGTATTTACCGCGCCGGTCTGGCCTCTCTGCATGCGCGTGTCAAAGTGCGTATCACTGAAGAGATCAAAAACACCGAAGGCGAGTCTGTACATCAGACTTCGATCGTCGACACTACCGTTGGTCGCGCCATCCTGTGGATGATCGTGCCAAAAGGTCTGCCGTACGCGATCGTTAACCAGCCTTTGGGCAAGAAAGCGATCTCCAAGATGCTGAACACTTGTTACCGCATCCTGGGCCTGAAGCCGACCGTTATCTTTGCTGACCAAATCATGTATACCGGTTTTGCCTATGCTGCCCGTTCAGGCGCTTCAGTAGGTATCGATGACATGGTTATCCCGGCCAAGAAAGCGGAGATCATCGAAGAAGCGGAAACCGAAGTTGCCGAAATCCAGGAGCAGTTCCAGTCTGGTTTGGTCACCGCCGGTGAACGTTACAACAAAGTGATCGATATCTGGGCTGCGGCGAACGAACGTGTTGCTAAAGCGATGATGGAAAACCTGTCGGTTGAAGACGTGGTTAACCGTGACGGCGTTGTGGAACAGCAAGTTTCCTTCAACAGCATCTTTATGATGGCCGACTCCGGTGCGCGTGGTTCCGCCGCTCAGATTCGTCAGCTGGCCGGTATGCGTGGTCTGATGGCGAAGCCGGACGGTTCCATCATCGAAACGCCAATCACCGCGAACTTCCGTGAAGGTCTGAACGTACTCCAGTACTTCATCTCCACTCACGGTGCTCGTAAAGGTTTGGCGGATACCGCACTGAAAACGGCTAACTCCGGTTATCTGACCCGTCGTCTGGTTGACGTGGCGCAGGATCTGGTGGTTACCGAAGACGACTGTGGTACTCACAACGGCATCACGATGACTCCGGTTATCGAAGGTGGCGACGTTAAAGAGCCACTGCGTGAACGCGTTCTGGGCCGTGTAACTGCAGAAGATGTCATCAAGCCGGGTACGGCGGACATTCTGGTTCCACGCAACACGCTGCTGCATGAGAAGACCTGTGACCTGTTGGAAGAGAACTCTGTCGACAGCGTTAAAGTCCGTTCCGTAGTTAGCTGTGAAACCGACTTTGGTGTGTGTGCAAACTGCTATGGTCGCGACCTGGCACGTGGTCACATCATCAACAAAGGCGAAGCTATCGGCGTTATCGCGGCACAGTCAATCGGTGAGCCGGGTACACAGCTGACGATGCGTACGTTCCACATCGGTGGTGCGGCATCTCGTGCGGCTGCTGAATCCAGCATCCAGGTGAAAAACAAGGGTACGCTGAAGCTGAGCAATGTGAAGTTCGTTATGAACGCCACAGGCAAGCTGGTGATCACCTCTCGTAACACCGAACTGAAGTTGATCGACGAATTCGGCCGTACCAAAGAACGCTATAAAGTGCCTTACGGTTCTGTCATGGGCAAAGGTGACGGTGCAGAAGTTAACGGCGGCGAAACCGTTGCTAACTGGGATCCGCACACCATGCCAGTTATCACCGAAGTGAGTGGTTTCATTCGCTTTGCTGATATGGTTGATGGCCAGACCATTACTCGCCAGACCGACGAACTGACCGGTTTGTCTTCTCTGGTCGTTCTGGACAGCGCAGAGCGTACCGGTAGCGGTAAAGACCTGCGTCCGGCACTGAAAATCGTTGATGCCAAAGGCGACGACGTATTGATCCCAGGTACTGATATGCCTGCTCAATACTTCCTGCCAGGTAAAGCGATTGTGCAGTTGGAAGACGGCATTCAGATCGGTGCGGGTGATACCCTGGCGCGTATTCCTCAGGAATCCGGCGGTACCAAGGATATTACCGGTGGTCTGCCACGCGTTGCGGACCTGTTCGAAGCTCGTCGTCCGAAAGAGCCGGCAATCCTGGCTGAGATCAGCGGGATTATCTCGTTCGGTAAAGAGACCAAAGGCAAACGTCGCCTGGTAATCTCTCCGCTGGACGGCAGCGACGCATACGAAGAGATGATTCCAAAATGGCGTCAGCTCAACGTGTTTGAAGGCGAAATTGTGGAGCGTGGCGACGTTGTTTCTGACGGCCCAGAGTCTCCGCACGACATTCTGCGTCTGCGTGGTGTGCATGCGGTTACCCGCTACATCACCAACGAAGTGCAGGAAGTTTACCGTCTGCAAGGCGTTAAGATTAACGATAAACACATCGAAGTTATCGTTCGTCAGATGCTGCGTAAAGGCACCATCGTTAGTGCTGGTAGCACCGAGTTCCTGGAAGGCGAGCAGGCTGAAGTGTCTCGCGTTAAGATTGCCAACCGTCAACTTGCTGCCGCAGGCAAAATCGAGGCAACCTTCTCACGCGATCTGCTGGGTATCACCAAGGCTTCCTTGGCGACCGAGTCCTTCATCTCCGCAGCATCGTTCCAGGAAACGACGCGCGTTCTGACCGAAGCGGCTGTTGCCGGTAAGCGTGATGAACTGCGCGGCCTGAAAGAGAACGTCATCGTGGGCCGTCTGATCCCAGCCGGTACCGGTTACGCTTATCACCAGGATCGTATGCGCCGTAAAGCACAGGGTGAAGTGCCGGTTGTTCCGCAGGTAAGCGCGGAAGAAGCGACAGCTAACCTGGCTGAATTGCTGAACGCAGGTAACCTGGGCGGTAACGACGAGTAATCGTTGATATGCCTTGGGGGCCGGTACGCCGGACCTTGCCAGATAAACCGCCCCTTCGGGGGCGGTTTTTTTTCGCCCGTATCACACGCCGGCAAAACCCTTGACCTGTTGATACTGCCGGACGCTTGCTACCACCACGTCCGGTGCGACCACACCTTCTCGCCCTAAAATCACCGCCCGCGAGGTGCCCTGAGCGACGATCCGGTCGCCAACGCTGAAAGTATGGGTGGCATAGAAATAGCGTTCGTCCCAGTGGGTAATGCTCATGCTGACCTGATAGCGCTGGAACGGCTGCAGCGCCTTTTTGTAATCCATGGTGTGCTGGCTGATGATCGGTGACCAGCGTCGTTTAAGCATCAACGCCATCAGGCCGGTGCGGATAAACAAATCGACCCGGTTCAGGTCGCATACCGTCATGTAGCGGCCATTGTTCATATGCAGATTAAGGTCGATGTCATTCAGCCAAACTCGGGTCGCCAGCTGGTTGGTCAAAGCGTCCATCGACATACGCGGTTTCCAGCACGATGAGAGTAAAACCCAGATCAGTCGCAGATACAGATTCATAGTGGTTATCTCGCAGAGTTATCAGACCGCGTCGGCGATCAGACTTTAAATGTGGTCCAACCAGTTTATTTTGTCAAAAGACCGGCGAGATGAATGCGGGAGGAGTCAAATATTAGGAGGTCCCGGAGTCGCGCGGGAGGGTATCCGGCGCGATCCGGGGGTTGGTAAGCAGAGCCGTTGAGAAAATAGCGGCTCCGGCTGGTGCCGGATTCGGAAGCCAGCATCGCCACTATAGCCGCGCTGATTTCCCATACCAGCAGCCTCTGCAGGCTTTGCGCGGTGCTTCCATGGCATTTCCAACGGTGCTGCAAAGATTGCAAATTACTGCGTGTTACGCCCCAGATATCCGTCCCAGTCTTTCCATACCGGCTGCAAACCGGCGTCGCTGATAGCTTGCGACACCTGTTGCGGTGTGCGGCCGTCGTGTGGTTCGAACTGTTCCAGTTCAGGCGGCACATCGTCGGCATAGCCGCCGGGTTGGGTTTTGGAGCCGGCGCTGACGCTGTTGATCGCTACCGGGATCATATGATCACGGAAGAACGGCGACTCGCGTGTCGACAGAGACAGCTCTACGTCAGGAGCGAAAAGGCGAAAGGCGCAGATTAACTGTACGAGTTGCGGTTCGCTCATGATTGATGCCGGTTCGATGCCGCCGGCGCAGGGACGCAGGCGCGGGAATGAAATTGAGTAGCGGCTCTGCCAGTATGTTTGCTGGAGATAGAACAGGTGTTCGGCCAACATGTAGCAATCGGTGCGCCAGCTATTGGAAAGCCCGATTAGCGCGCCAAGGCCGATCTTGTCGATCCCCGCGCGGCCGAGACGATCCGGCGTGGCCAGCCGCCAGTGAAAGTCCTGTTTCTGGCCGCGCAGGTGATGTTGTTGGTAAGTGGAAGGATGATAGGTTTCCTGGTACACCAGCACACCATCCAACCCCAGCGTTTTCAGCTCGGCATATTCCTCCTGCGCCAACGGCTGCACCTCCATCATCAGCGAGCTGAAGTGGGTGCGGATCGCCGGAATATGATCGCGAAAATAGTTCATGCCGACCTTGGTCTGGTGTTCGCCGGTGACCAGCAACAGGTGCTCGAAACCCAATGCCTTAATCGCCAGGCATTCGCGCTCGATCTCGGTAGCATTGAGCGTTTTGCGTTTGATGTGGTTACCCATCGAGAAACCGCAATAGGTGCAGTCGTTGGCGCACAGGTTGGACAGGTACAGCGGCACGTAGAAGCCGACCACGTTGCCAAAGCGTTGGCGCGTCAGCTGTTGTGCACGCTGCGCCAGCGGCTCCAGGTAGGGCGCAGCTGCGGGTGAGATCAACGCCATAAAGTCTTCACGCGTCAATTTTTCCGCATTGAGCGCCCGTTCGACATCCAGCGCAGTTTTACCGTTGATGCGCAGCGAGATATCGTCCCAATCGAGCTGTTGCCAGCGGCTACTGAAATCATCTGCCATCACAACGCCTCCCCAGGTTGGCTAAGGAAGGCGGTCAGTGGGCTGGAGGCCACTGCATTGCGGCTGCGGCCACCCAACCCGGCCTGGCGAGCCAGCTCACCGGCTTCCAATGCCAAACGGAACGCGCGTGCCATTTGTACCGGGTCGCGCGCCACGGCGATTGCCGTATTCACCAGCACCGCATCGGCGCCCAGTTCCATCGCCTCCAGCGCATGGCTTGGCGCACCGATGCCGGCATCGACCACCACCGGCACTTTGGCCTGTTCGATAATGATTTCCAGGAAGTCGCGGGTCCGCAGCCCGCGATTGGAGCCTATCGGTGCGCCGAGCGGCATCACCGCTGCGCAGCCCACCTCTTCCAACCGTTTACACAACACCGGATCGGCGCCGCAGTAGGGCAATACCACAAAGCCCTCTTTAACCAGCGTTTCAGCCGCTTTCAAGGTTTCAATCGGGTCCGGCAGCAGATATTTCACGTCGGGATGAATTTCCAGTTTTACCCAATGGGTGCCAAGCGCCTCACGCGCCAGTCGGGCGGCAAACACGGCTTCAGCGGCGGTTTTGGCGCCCGAAGTATTGGGTAACAGGCGCACGCCCAACTGTTGAAGTGGCGCAAGAATGGCATCGTTGCCGCCGCGCAGGTCAACGCGCCTCATCGCCATGGTCACTAGTTGCGAGCCGGAGGCTTGCAGCGCGTCCAGCATCAGCGCAGGGGTGGCGAATTTTCCGGTGCCGGTAAACAGGCGTGAGGTAAAGGTGGTATCGGCGATTTGCAGCATGTCAGCCTCCGGCAATCGCTTGAAACAGCAGGATGTCATCACCGTCCTGCACCTGGTGGTTAGCCCAATCGGCGCGCGGGATGATAGTTTGGTTAATCGCCAGTGCGGTGCCTGGCTGGTGGCGTTCCAACTGCTCAAGCAGGGCGGTGACGCTCAGTGGTTGCGCCAGTTCCAGCGGTTGGTCATTCAGCCGGATTTTCATGCCGCGCCTCCGCATACCGGGCAGGTGCTGGCCTGGCTGAGCTGCAATGTACTCCAGCTTTGCTGCTTGCCGTCGAATAGCCGCAACTTGCCGCTGAGCGACGAGGGCATGCCCGCCAGCATTTTTATCGCCTCGAGCGCCTGCAGGGTGCCAATGACGCCAACTACCGGGCCGAGCACGCCTGCGGTGCGGCAGTTGCGTTGCGGTTCGGTTTGCTCCGGGTACAGACAGGCGTAGCAGCCGTGGGCATAGGGCGGTTCAATCACCAGCAACTGGCCGCTGAAGCCGACCGCGCTGCCGCTGATCAGCGGTTTGCCGGCGGCGATACAGGCGGCGTTCACCTCATGGCGGGTTGTCATGTTATCGCTGCAATCCAGGATCAGATCGGCGCGCTCCACGGCATCTTGCAAGGTTTTTCCCTGCAGACGCTGTTCCAGCGCGATGGATTCCACCTGCGGATTCAGCGCCTGCAACTGACGCTGCGCCAGAGCGGCTTTGCTTTTGGAGACGTCGGTACTGCGGTAGAGGATCTGACGCTGCAGGTTGGTGATATGCAGCGTATCGTCATCGGCCAACAGCAGCGTGCCGACGCCGGCAGCGGCCAGATAGAGTGCGGCGGGGGAACCTAGTCCCCCCAGTCCGACCAGCAAAACCGACGCCTGTTTAAGCTTTTCCTGGCCTTGCGGGCCCACGTCCTCCAGCAGCAGCTGGCGGCTGTAGCGCAGAAATTCTTGATCGTTAAGCATCGAATCACTCCTTGCCTTCGATCAGTTGCAAAAGCTGCGCGGTGGCCACACGCCAGTCCAGAGCCTTGGTGATAGCGCTGACTACGGCTACACTGCCGACGCCGCAATCCAGCACTGCCGCCACGCGATCAATCCCGATCCCGCCGATCGCTACCGTTGGGTAGTCACCCAGCCCGGCGACATGGCGTTTCAGCTCAGCCAGGCCTTGAGGTGCGGAAGGCATCTCTTTGGTTTGGGTTGGGAAGATGTGTCCCAGCGCGATATAGGAGGGTTTAACTGCGATTGCCCGGGCTAATTCGGTATCGTCATGGGTGGAAACGCCAAGCCGTAATCCTGCCCGATGGATCGCCGCCAGATCGGTGGTATCCAAATCTTCCTGACCGAGGTGCACGCCATAGGCGCCGTGCTTAATCGCCAGTTGCCAGTAGTCGTTGATAAACAGCCGGGCGTGATATTGCTTGCCGAGGGCTATGGCGGCGGCGATATCATCCTCGACTCGCTCATCCGGCAAATCCTTGATGCGCAGTTGGATCGTGGTTACGCCCGCCTCCAGCAGGCGGGCAATCCATTCAACGCTGTCGACGACCGGGTATAACCCCAACCTGTGCGGCGTGGCGGGGAAAGGCGTGGCGATATCAGTCATTGTTCATCTCCTCCTGCAGGTTACCGACGCTGTGGTACAGCTCGCTGCCCCGTGAACGGAACTCGGCCGACATCTTCTCCATACCGGTTAGCTGCACCTCTATCGGCTTGGCTGCTTCCTGCGCGGCGGCGTAGTCGCGCACCTCTTGCGAGATCTTCATCGAGCAGAACTTCGGCCCGCACATTGAGCAGAAATGGGCGATTTTGCCGGACTCCTGCGGCAGGGTTTCGTCGTGATAGGCACGGGCGGTGGCGGGATCGAGCGCCAGATTGAACTGATCTTCCCAGCGGAATTCGAAGCGAGCTTTGGACATGGCGTTATCACGGATTTGCGCACCTGGGTGGCCTTTGGCCAAGTCAGCAGCGTGGGCGGCGATCTTGTAGGTGATCAATCCCTGCTTCACGTCTTCTTTGTTCGGCAGGCCCAGGTGTTCCTTCGGCGTTACGTAGCACAGCATGGCGCAGCCGAACCAGCCGATCATCGCGGCCCCTATGCCGGAGGTGAAGTGGTCATAACCGGGTGCGATATCGGTGGTCAATGGGCCTAAGGTATAGAACGGCGCTTCATGGCAGTGTTCCAGCTCTTCGGTCATGTTGCGGCGGATCATCTGCATCGGCACGTGACCTGGGCCTTCGATCATCACTTGCACGTCATATTCCCAGGCGATTTTTGTCAGTTCGCCCAGCGTGTGCAGCTCAGCGAACTGCGCTTCGTCGTTGGCGTCCTGAATCGAACCGGGGCGCAGGCCGTCACCCAGCGACAGCGATACGTCGTAGGCGGCACAGATTTCACAAATTTCGCGGAAGTGTTGATACAGGAAGTTTTCCTGATGATGCGACAGGCACCACTTGGCCATGATCGAACCGCCACGAGAGACGATGCCGGTCAGGCGTTTGGCGGTCATCGGCACATAACGCAGCAGCACACCGGCGTGGATGGTGAAGTAGTCGACGCCTTGCTCCGCCTGCTCCAGCAGCGTATCGCGGAACATTTCCCAGGTCAGGTTCTCGGCCACGCCGTTCACTTTTTCCAGCGCCTGATAGATAGGCACCGTGCCGATCGGCACCGGGCTGTTACGCAGGATCCATTCACGGGTTTCATGGATATAGCGGCCGGTGGACAAATCCATCACGGTGTCTGCGCCCCAGCGGGTTGACCACACCAGCTTCTCCACTTCTTCTTCGATCGACGAAGTCACTGCCGAATTGCCGATATTGGCATTGACCTTCACCAGGAAGTTACGGCCGATGATCATCGGTTCGGATTCCGGGTGGTTGATGTTAGCGGGAATGATGGCGCGGCCGGCGGCCACTTCCTGGCGAACGAATTCCGGCGTGATGTTTTGCGGCAGGTTGGCGCCCCAGCTTTGACCGGGATGCTGGTGGCGCAGCACTTCGCCGCGGATACGCTCGCGGCCCATGTTTTCGCGGATGGCGATGAATTCCATTTCTGGGGTGACGATGCCGGCGCGAGCGTAGTGCAACTGGGTGACGCATTTGCCCGGCTGCGCCTTGCGCGGCAGCGGCAGATGTTCGAAGCGCAGATGATCCAACCCTTCGTCTGCCAGACGCTGCTGAGTGAACCCTGAACTGACGCCTTTGAGGGCTTCGGTATCGCCACGTTCTTCGATCCAGCCGGCGCGCAGTTTCGCCAGGCCGCGATGCACATCGAGCTCGGATTGCGGATCGCCGTACGGGCCGGCGGTGTCATATACCGGGATAGCTTCGTTCTGCTCGTATTGCGGGTTGTCTTTGTCACCGCCAATCAGCGTCGGGCTGAGCTGGATTTCGCGCATCGGGACCCGCACATCGCTGCGCGAGCCTTGCAGATAGATGCGGTGTGAATTGGGAAAGGATACGCCTTGCAGAGTGTCGATAAACTGCTGGGCTTCTTCGCGCTGTTCTTTACGGGCGCGCGGTTTTTTAACGTTAGACATAGCAAATTCCTACCAGTGTGATGAGTGGGGAAAATTGCTTGTCTGGAGCTCGGAGGGAGTAATGATACTGGCCGGCAAGGCGGAGGTATCCCCGTTCGGGAAGCCCTGCCAGTGGCGATAGATTACTCTTGTTCCCTTCGCGGGTATTAACCCGATCAGGTTCCGCGGATCCCGAATTAACGGTCTCAGCCTGGCCAATTTGATGAGCAAATCAGCGCTAGGCACTCCGACAAGATGCCCTCCAGTATAGGAGGGTTAATAAAAAAAACTACAAAATTCTAACGCGTCTGATCCACCGCTTTATCCGGCAGAGGTTGCTGCGAGGCTTTGGTCGCCAGTTGGATCAGCTTATCTTCCAGGGCAAAGCGTGCCTCAAGTGTTTCACCGATATCCGAGAGCGCCCGGTGGAATTCCATGCACACGTCCTGATCGATATCTACTTCGGTATAGCGATCGTGGAAAGTCATGATCTGCTCGGTATTGACCCAAAGTTTGGGATAGATGTTTACCGATAGCGACATTTTCGGACTGGGTGCGGCTTCCACTTGTTTGATAATTCTGTCATAGATATGAAAATGCCCGGCAGAGAGATAATCCACCAAATTATGGCAAAAGTTCTCCAGCGCTTTTTCATTCAGCGGCGTATGCTTTTCTTTGTTCGGTTTGATGCCCACGAGGGTGCAATAGGCGACGAGCAACTGCTTGCGCGCCTGAAGCCATTGATCAACTAATTCATTACTACCACCAACGCGCTGAGTCAGGCTTTCCAAACGGTTGAGCATGTTTGACTCCGTAAGTAATAAAAAGTAACAGTAAGTTATTAAAATGTAACAAGGCCGATTTGTAGAGTGCCAGTGAAGCTGAGGTTGTGCAACAACGATATGGAACTTGCATTAACGGGTAATGAAAATGGCTGGTGGATCGTCAGCCATGAAAGCAAACTTTGGTTACCGCGCGGTGAATTGCCGTTCGGTTCGGCGTCGTCGTTTTCCCTGCAGGGGCGAATGGCGCGCACCATTGGTGAATGGGAAGGGCTGCCGGTGTGGTTGGTGCGCCAGACGATGCCGCAGGATATGGGCTCGGTGCGTCAACTGCTCGAACTCGATCGCGGGTTGTTTCAGCTTGCCGGGCGCGGCGTGCAACTGGCCGATTTTTACCGCTCTCATCGCTTCTGCGGTTATTGCGGCCATGAGATGCACCTGAGCCGTACCGAGAGCGCCTGCTTGTGCGGTCACTGTCGGGAGCGTTACTACCCGCAGATTGCACCCTGCGTGATCGTCGCTATTCGGCGTGACGATGAGATCCTGCTGGCGCAGCATGTGCGTCATCGCGGCGGCATTCATACTGTGCTGGCCGGTTTTGTCGAGGTCGGCGAAACGCTGGAGCAAGCGGCCGCACGCGAGGTGATGGAAGAAAGTAATATTGAAATCAAAAACCTGCGTTATGTGACTTCTCAACCCTGGCCGTTCCCGCATTCGCTGATGATGGCCTTTATGGCCGATTACCACCGCGGTGAGATTCGTCACGATCCGAAAGAGCTGCTGAACGCCGGCTGGTACCGTTATGACCAGTTGCCGCTGTTGCCGCCACCCGGCACCGTGGCGCGCCGCCTGATAGAGGACACCGTAGCCTTATGCCGTGAGCAATAAATCGCTACAATAACGGCAGATGAATAAGGGAGCCCTATGATGAATGAGTTGAAGAACGATCGTTACCTGCGCGCGTTGCAACGTATGCCGGTGGATGTGACCCCCGTATGGATGATGCGTCAGGCCGGTCGTTATTTGCCGGAGTACAAAGCTACCCGCGCTCAAGCCGGCGATTTCATGTCGCTGTGCAAGAATGCGGAGTTGGCCTGTGAGGTTACGCTGCAACCGCTGCGCCGCTATGCGCTGGATGCCGCCATCCTGTTCTCCGATATCCTCACCATTCCCGATGCTATGGGGCTGGGCCTGTATTTCGAAGCCGGTGAAGGCCCACGCTTCTCTTCACCCATCACCAGCCGTGCCGACGTGGACAAACTGCCGGTGTTCGATCCGGAAGTGGAACTGGGCTATGTGATGAACGCGGTACGCACCATCCGTCGCGAACTGAAAGGCGAAGTGCCGCTGATTGGCTTCTCCGGCAGCCCGTGGACGCTGGCGACCTATATGGTGGAAGGCGGCAGCAGCAAAGCCTTCACCAAGTTGAAAAAAATGATGTACGCCGAACCGGCCACGCTGCATTTGCTGCTGGATAAGCTGGCGGACAGCGTCATTTTGTATCTTAACGCCCAGATTAAAGCCGGTGCGCAGTCGGTGATGGTGTTCGATACCTGGGGCGGCGTGCTGACCGGCCGTGACTATCGTGAATTCTCGCTGCACTACATGCACAAGATTGTCGACGGGTTGCTGCGTGAAAACGACGGCCGCCGCGTGCCGGTCACGTTATTCACCAAAGGCGGCGGCCAGTGGCTGGAGGCGATGGCGGCGACCGGTTGTGACGCGCTGGGTCTGGACTGGACTACCGATATTGCGGATGCGCGCCGTCGCGTAGGCGACAAAGTTGCGCTGCAGGGGAATATGGATCCGTCCATGCTGTATGCGTCGCCTGAACGCATCGGTCAGGAAGTGGAAACCATTCTCGCCGGTTTCGGCCACGGCGAAGGCCACGTGTTCAACCTGGGCCATGGTATTCATCTGGACGTACCGCCGGAAAATGCCGGCGTGTTTGTGGAAGCCGTTCACGCTCAATCGGCGAAATACCATCGTTAAGGAAAGGATGTGATCGATACCCAAGCCCTGCGCGCAGAGCAGTTGCGGCTCGCGTCTGAAGTCATCCGCCACGATGACTTTCTGGTCGATACGCCGGCTTTTATCGCCGGCGCTGACGTGGGTTTTGAGCAGGAAGGTGCGGTGACGCGAGCCGCCATCGCCATCCTGCGGTATCCGTCGCTGGAACTGGTGGAATACCAGATTGCCCGCGTGGCTACCACCATGCCTTATATTCCCGGTTTTCTTTCATTCCGCGAATACCCCGCGTTGCTTGCCGCGTGGGAGCAATTGCAACAGAAGCCAGAGCTGGTTTTTGTCGACGGCCATGGTATCTCGCATCCGCGCCGCCTGGGCGTTGCCAGCCACTTTGGGTTGTTGGTCAACGTGCCGACCATCGGCGTGGCAAAGAAGCGCCTGTGCGGTAAATTCGCCCCGCTTGATGTTGCCGCCGGTGCGCTGGCGCCGCTGGAGGATAAAGGCGAACAGCTTGGCTGGGTGTGGCGGAGCAAGGTACGTTGCAACCCGTTGTTTATCGCCACCGGCCACCGCGTCAGCACCGACAGCGCACTGGCCTGGGTACAGCGCTGTATGGCGGGTTACCGTTTACCGGAACCCACTCGTTGGGCCGATGCCATCGCTTCGCGCCGGCCGGCCTTCCAGCGCTGGCTGCAACAGCATCCAGAGGTGCCGCAATGACCGATTTCGGGTACACTGCGGCGCAGATAACGCGTAAGAGAGTGAACAATGCTACGTAACCCGATTCATTTACGTCTGGAAAAGCTTGAAAGCTGGCAACATTTGACCTTTATGGCCAGTTTGTGCGAGCGTATGTATCCGAATTACCAGATGTTCTGCCTGCAGACCGAGTTCGGCGATCCGGCCATTTACCGCCGCATTCTGGATTTGGTGTGGGAAACCCTGGTGGTGAAGGATGCCAAGGTCAACTTTGACAGCCAACTGGAGAAGTTGGAAGAGGCGATACCCTCGGCAGAAGATTACGATCTTTACGGCGTTTACCCGGCGATTGACGCCTGTATCGCATTAGGGGAACTGATCCATTCGCGGCTCAGCGGGGAGACGCTGGAGCACGCCATTGCCATCAGCGAAACGTCAATTCGCACCGTGGCGATGTTGGAAATGACTCAGGCCGGTAAAGAAATGACCGACGATGAGTTGAAGGTTCTGCCTGCGGTAGAGGAAGAATGGGACATTCAATGGGAAATTTTCCGCCTGTTGGCTGACTGCGAAGAGCGTGATTTAGAGCTGATCAAAGGGTTACGTTCGGACCTTCGCGAGGCCGCGGTAAGTAACATCGGGATAAATTTAACGCAATAAGGCAAGAAAACGTGATTTAACGCCTGATTTGTCATGCCTTAAGGCTTCACATCCGCACCCTGTCTGGTCTACATTTGGGGGGCGTAAAAAAAGTGGCTATCGGTGCGTGTATGCAGGAGGGTGCTGTCAATCGGCATATCCGTCGCACTCGATGCTTTGCAAACGATAAACACACTGTAAGGATAACTTATGAACAAGACTCAACTGATTGATGTAATCGCGGACAAGGCTGACCTTTCCAAAGCACAAGCTAAACTGGCTCTGGAATCCACCCTGGCTGCTATTACTGAGTCTCTGAAAGAAGGTGATGCGGTACAATTGGTTGGTTTCGGTACTTTCAAGGTAAACCATCGTAGCGAGCGCACTGGCCGCAACCCACAGACTGGTAAAGAAATCAAAATCGCAGCTGCCAACGTGCCTGCGTTCGTTTCTGGTAAAGCACTGAAAGACGCAGTTAAGTAATACTGCGTGTTGGTGAAAAGATTAAACAGAGGGGCGATGGCGCCCCTTTTGTTTGTCCGTCAGGCGCTGCTGGCCATTGGCATTGCCGGTGGCCTAAGCGCCTGCAGCAGTCATTCCGATCCCCCCACCTTTAGCGCCAGCGGCTATGTGGCTGACCAGGGCGTTATGCGTCTGTGGCGTAAAGACGACGACCAGCAACGCCCACAGGTGCTGATGAGTGTCTACAGCCCTTATCGCGGGCCAGGCACGGTCACCACCCTGTACGAATACCAGAACGGCGAACTGCGCCAGATTAAGCGCACTGACGCCGATCGCGACCAAGACTCCATTCAATTGCGCTTTGCCGATGACGGCACGGTGAGCTTTATGCAACGCCAATTGGCTACGCGGCGTGAGCAGTTGACCGGCGATGAGATCGCCTTGTATCAATATCAGGCGCGGCGGGTTCTTGAACTGAGCGAGGCGTTGCGCGTCGGTAAGGTGAAGCTGATACAAGGGCGTTGGCAGCAGGGCGTGGTGCAAACCTGTGATGGGCAATCAATCAAACCGGGGCTGGATAATAATGCGGAAGCCTGGATCGCGCGGCGTGCCCGCAACAGCGGCCAACCGGTGAATATAGCCTGGTTGGATGCACCTGAAGGACGCGAACTGTTGCTGGTGGCGAACGACGATTTTTGCCGCTGGGAACCGAAAGAAGATACGCTATAAAAAAAGGGCTCTGTATGCAGAGCCCCGTTGGATTGTGGTGCGACGTTCAGATCATTTGCCGCGGGCAATCGCGCGATAGCCTATATCGTTGCGACAGAAACTGCCCTGCCACTGAATGCCTTTCGCCAACTGGTATGCGCGTTGCTGCGCTTCCGCCACCGTTGCACCCAGCGCCGTCACGCACAGTACGCGCCCACCGTTAGTGACAACATCCTCGCCTTGCATGCGCGTACCGGCATGGAACACTTTGCCGTCGACACTTTCCTGCTGCGGTAAGCCCTGAATCACGTCACCGTTGCTGTAGTCGCCCGGGTATCCACCGGCCGCCAGGACCACGCCCAAAGCAGGGCGATCGTCCCACTCCGAGGTTTTCTCGCCCAGCTTGCCTTCCGCCCCGGCCAGACACAGTTCAACCAGATCGGAACGCAGACGCAGCATGATGGGCTGCGTTTCCGGATCGCCGAAGCGGCAGTTGAACTCAATCACCTTCGGCTGGCCGTCTGCAGAAATCATCAGCCCGGCGTACAGGAAGCCGACGTAGGTATTACCTTCCGCGGCCATACCACGTACCGTTGGCCAGATGACCTGATCCATTGCGCGCTGGTGGATTTCATCAGTGACCACTGGGGCAGGGGAATAGGCGCCCATACCGCCGGTGTTAGGGCCGGTATCGCCATCACCAACGCGTTTGTGATCCTGGCTGGTGGCCATCGGCACCACGTTCTCGCCGTCGACCATCACGATAAAACTGGCTTCTTCACCGTCAAGGAACTCTTCCACCACGATACGGTGGCCCGCGTCGCCAAAAGCGTTGCCGGCCAGCATGTCCTGCACTGCGTCTTCCGCTTCCTGCAGTGTCATGGCGACGATGACGCCTTTACCGGCGGCAAGGCCATCAGCCTTAATGACGATGGGCGCGCCTTTGCTGCGTACGTAGGCCAGCGCCGGTTCAACGTCGGTAAAGTTCTGGTATTCGGCGCTCGGAATGTTATGGCGCGCCAGGAAGTCTTTGGTAAAGGCTTTAGAGCCTTCCAACTGTGCGGCTGCCTGGGACGGGCCAAAGATTTTCAGGCCGGCGGCCTGGAAGGCGTCAACCACGCCAATCACCAGCGGCGCTTCCGGCCCAACAATGGTCAGACCGATGTCATGGCTCTGCGCAAAGGCAACCAGCGCCGGAATATCGGTGGCGGAGATTGCTACGTTTGCCAGGTTTGGTTCCAGCGCAGTACCGGCGTTGCCCGGTGCGACGTAAACGTTGTCTGCCAGCGGTGACTGAGCGACCTTCCATGCCAGCGCATGTTCACGCCCGCCGTTGCCGATAATTAAAATGTTCATCAGGTACTCCGTGCAGAGCGTGCGCCGTGGCGCACGCGGCAAAAGGGATTAGTGGCGGAAGTGGCGCATGTCGGTGAAGATCATCGCAATGCCGTGCTCGTTGGCGGCGGCAATCACTTCGTCGTCGCGGATTGAACCGCCAGGCTGGATCACGCAGGTGATGCCAACCGCCGCAGCGGCATCGATGCCGTCACGGAACGGGAAGAAGGCGTCGGATGCCATGGCGGAACCTTTCACTTCAAGCCCTTCGTCAGCCGCTTTGATTCCGGCGATTTTGGCGGAGTAAACGCGGCTCATCTGGCCGGCGCCTATACCGATAGTCATGTTATCGCGCGCATAAACGATGGCGTTGGATTTCACGAACTTGGCTACTTTCCAGCAGAACAACGCATCACGCAGTTCCTGAGCGCTTGGCTGACGTGCGGATACCACGCGCAGATCGCCCTCGGTAACCATACCCAGATCGCGATCCTGCACCAACAGGCCGCCGTTGACGCGTTTGAAGTCCAGAGCGGCAACGCGCTGCTGCCACTGGCCGCAGGCCAGCACGCGCACGTTTTGCTTGGCGGCCAACAGAGTGCGGGCTTCCTGGCTGATGCTCGGTGCAATGATCACTTCCACGAACTGGCGGCTAATGATGGCTTGTGCGGTCGCGGCATCCAGCTCACGGTTGAAGGCGATGATACCGCCAAACGCCGAGGTTGGGTCGGTCTGGTAGGCGCGCTCGTAGGCCGCCAGAATATCGTCGCCGATCGCCACGCCGCATGGGTTGGCGTGCTTGACGATCACGCAGGCCGGCTCACCGAACTCTTTCACGCATTCCAGCGCGGCGTCGGTATCGGCGATGTTGTTATAGGACAGTGCCTTGCCCTGCAACTGGTCTGCGGTAGCGACAGAAGCTTCCTGAACGTTCTCTTCTATATAGAAGGCAGCTTGCTGGTGGCTGTTTTCGCCGTAGCGCATATCCTGCTTCTTGATGTAGTTAAGGTTCAGGGTGCGTGGGAAACGGCCGGCAGGTTGTTCAGTATCACCGTGATAGGCCGGAACCAGTGCGCCGAAGTAGTTGGCGATCATGCTGTCGTAGGCGGCGGTATGCTCGAAGGCTTTAATCGCCAGATCGAAACGGGTGGCGTATTGCAGCGAGCCATCGTTGTTATCCATCTCGGTAATGATGGCGGCGTAGTCGCTGCTCTTCACCACGATGGCGACGTCTTTATGGTTCTTGGCTGCGGAGCGCACCATGGTCGGGCCGCCGATATCGATATTCTCGACGGCGTCTTCCAGCGAGCAATCCGGGCGCGCGACTGTCTGGGCGAACGGATAAAGGTTAACGACCACCATGTCGATCGGCTTGATGTCGTGCTGGCCCATGATCGCATCGTCCTGACCGCGGCGGCCCAGAATGCCACCGTGTACTTTGGGATGCAGGGTCTTAACTCGTCCGTCCATCATTTCCGGGAAACCGGTGTAGTCGGAAACTTCGGTAACAGGCAGGCCGGCATCTGCCAGCAAGCGGGCGGTGCCGCCGGTGGAGAGTAGTTCGACGCCACGCTGGGAAAGCGCTTCGGCGAATTCAACGATACCGGCTTTGTCGGAGACGCTGAGCAGAGCCCGGCGGATTGGACGAGGTTGTTGCATGGTTTTATCCCTTGGCTTTGGAGTCGCAATAAAGAGCGTTACGTGAATTTCCACCTGCTTCTCTCTATAAGGAAAGGATTTTCTCTCTATAGAGGAGCAATCGGGCACAGATTCAGGTAACGACCTTATAAAAGAGGGAGCGTTTCGTCGCGAGGAATTGTAGCGAAAACGTTTGCGCGGTGCTCGTAAATTTTCCGCGCAAATGGGTTCTGTGGATAAAGTTGTGCACAACAGGGTATAAGGACGGGTTTTGCTGTGGAATGCAGCAAACGATCGTTTTTGTCGAAAATACCTGTTGCGGCCTGCGAGGAACTCCCTATAATGCGCCTCCATCGACACGGAACATGTGAACAACTTCACAGAGTCTCCGGGGTTCGAAGAGAAAAAAC
>NZ_JBQZFU010000007.1:0-246891 GCF_052692135.1 Serratia sp. TSA_7 | reverse complement strand
AGCAAAAAAATAAGGCGCTGAATGCGCCTTATTTTTTATCAGAATTTTATCTTCCGAGTTGCAGCCTGTTACTGTCATGAAGAACCTGAATCGCCCCTCACGGGCCGGACGATAGCTCCTGCGCTGATTACTTGGTCAGCGCAGGTTTGTTCTGAATATCGGTCAGCACGCCCGCGCTATCAAAGGTCAGCGTCAGGGTTTGCTGGGTGATATCTTCATGGCCAGGTTGCTGGCGGAATACATAGAACCACGTCTGAGTACCGAACGGATCCTGTAACATTGGGGTACCCAATGTATAAGCGACCTGTTGCTGGGTCATACCTTTTTGGATTTTGGCCACGTCGGTCGACGTCAGGTAGTTCCCTTGGTTGATGTCAGGCCGGTAAACCACCTTCTCAAAAGTAGAACAGCCTGCAGTCAGCATCACAAGAACCACAGCGGCAGCAGCCAGCGTTTTACAGCGCATAGTAATCACATTCCTTTAGGGCATAGGATGCCGATGATAATAGACCTTGCAGCAGTTGGAAACCTTTATACCCTTCATCTTTCAAGTTGTAGCGACGTTGCCTTCCCTCGCTCACCCCAGTCACTTAGTTGACTAAGCTCCTGGTGATTCTCTCGGTTGCCGCCTTGCTACAGCTTGAAATCTATTGGGTGTACCCTTCATCTTTCAAGTTGCTGCTGCGATTGCTTCGCTCTCGCACCCCAGCCGCTTAGCTGACTAAGCGGCTGGGGGATGGGGCGGTTGTCGCCTTGCCGCACCTTGAAATCTGCCGGGTAAACAGTGCCAAAGTCAGACCTCGGAAAAGTGAAAAAGTTGAGCTTTTTTATGCGGCCAGCAGTTCTTTCGCGTTTGCCAATGTGTTGCGGGTGACTTCGCTGCCGCCAAGAAGGCGCGCCAGCTCCTGCAAACGGGCACGTTTATCCAACGGCGACATCTGCGTTTCGGTTTCCGTGCCGTCGGTCTGTTTGCTGACAAACAGATGCTGATGCCCGCACCCCGCGACCTGCGGCAGGTGGGTGACGCACATTACTTGTGTAGACTCCCCGAGCTGGCGAAGCAGGCGGCCCACGATGGCGGCGGTCGGGCCACTGATACCCACGTCCACTTCGTCGAAAATCAGCGCCGGGGTTTCCATCTTGCGGGCAGTGATGACCTGAATCGCCAGCGCGATGCGTGACAATTCGCCGCCGGACGCCACTTTGGCCAGCGCCTGCAGCGGTTGCCCCGGGTTGGTGGACACGCAGAACTCGGTGCGGCTTGCCCCTTCGGCGCTCAAATATTGGGGCTCGAAGCGCACATCGATGTTGAATTTGCCGTGTGGCATAGAGAGCGCCTGCATGCTGTCGGTAATCAGCGTGGTCAGTTCGGCGGCGTAATGCTGGCGTTTCTGGTGCAATTGTTCCGCCAGAACCAGCGCCTGCTGATGGTGCAGGGCGACCGCTTCGTTAAGGTGCTCGTGGTCGCTTTCCTGTTGCGACAGCGATTGTTGCTCATCGAGCAACTGCTGGTGTAGCTGCGGCAGTTCTTCTGGCGCTACGTGATGTTTGCGCGCCAGGTTGATTTGCCGCGACAGGCGCTGTTCCAGTTCATGCAGGCGGTTGGGATCGAGATCCATGCGATCGGCATAGTGGCGCAGTTCATCGCTGGCCTCGCTGATCTGGATTGAGGCTTCTTCCAGCATGTTCAGCAGTTCGCCGAGTTTTTCATCCATGCCGACCAACTCGACCAGCAGGTGTTTGGCGGTGTAGAGCTGACTGAGCATGTTGTGTTCTTCGTCATCGGCCAGCAATTGCAGCGTTTGCTGGCTAAGGGTCAGCAACTGGCCGCTGTTGGCCAGGCGCTTGTATTCCGCGTCTGTTTGTTCAAACTCACCGGCCTGCGGGGCGAACTCATTCAGCTCTTTCAACTGATATTGCAGCAGCTGTTTGCGTGCGTCGCGCTCAAGGGACTGTTGTTGGTGATGAGCCAGTTCGCGGCAGCTTTGGTGCCAGCGCTGGTAAGCTTGTTGCATTTGCGCCAGCAGAGCGGGTTCGTCTGCATAGGCGTCCAGCAGTTGCTTTTGATGCTCGGGTTTGAGCAACAGCTGGTGAGCATGCTGGCCGTGGATTTGAATCAGGCATTGGCCAAGTTCGCGCAGTTGCGAAAGCGGCACGGCGGTGCCATTGATAAAGCCGCGCGAGCGGCCGTCTGCGTTGATCACCCGGCGCAGCAAGCATTCATTGCTGTCGTCCAGTTGGTTCAGCTCAAGCCATTGGCGGGCTGAGGGGGTATCCGCCAAAGAGAAGCGCGCGCAGATATCGGCACGGGCGGCCCCCAGGCGCACCACATTGCCGTCGGCGCGGTTGCCGAGGCACAGGCCCAGCGCGTCGATGGCGATGGATTTGCCGGCGCCGGTTTCACCGGTAATCGCCGTCATACCCGGTTGAAAATCAATCTCCAACTCACGAACGATAGCAAAATTGCTGATGGTCAATTGCGCCAGCATGGGAACCTTCCTGTGTATAAACACATAACTGTAGTTTCATACAGTATAAACTGGTTTTATATACAGTAAAGTAGCTGGCGACGTTTTTAGAACAATTTTTTTGACCAGCCGAGCTTTGTGCTTAACGTATTGAAATAGCTGTAGTCCTTTGGATGAATAAGATTCAAATGGAAATCACTGCGGCGTATCAATACCTCTTCGCCTTCCTGGATAGGCAGCGCGATCTGGCTGTCGCAGCTGATTTCCAGATCGCTGCCGATCTGCGAAAACTTCAGCCGAATGGTGCTGTTGCCGTTGATCACCAGCGGGCGGGCGGAAAGGGTGTGCGGGAACATCGGCACCAGCGCAATGGCCTCCAGCGAAGGCGTCAGGATCGGCCCGCCGGCGGAGAGCGAGTAGGCGGTCGACCCGGTCGGCGTGGCGATAATCAGCCCGTCGGAACGTTGCGAGAAGGCGAAACGATCGTCGATGTACACTTCGAACTCGATCATGTGCGCCACTTTGCCGGGGTGCAGCACCACTTCGTTGATGGCGGTGCTGATGCGGCACTGCTGGTTCTCTTTGTGCACGATGGTTTCCAGCAGGAAGCGCTGTTCATCGATGTATTCGCCTTCCAGCACGTCGGCCAATTGCTGCAACGCATTGTCGGGGTCGAGATCGGTCAAAAATCCAAGGTTACCGCGGTTTACGCCGATCACTTTAATATCGTAACGCGCCAATACGCGCGCCGCGCCGAGCATATTGCCGTCACCGCCGACCACCACGGCCAGGTCGGCTTTCTGGCCAATGTCTGCCAGGCTGCCGGTCACGACGTCTTTCAGGCCCAAATCCTGGGCTATCTGCCGTTCAAGCATCACCGAGTAGCCTCGGGCGACCAACCAGTGAAACAACATCTCATGCGTTGCCAGCGCTGAAGGGTGGCGCGGGTGACCCACAATGCCAATACAGGCGAATTTCTTATTCATTGCTGTGATTTTCCTCACCGGGACGAGTTTATGCCCCACATTGTGACCGGTTGACTTGAAACCCCGGTTTTGATCCCCATAATAAGCCAAGTTGCGAGATTAATGCTAAAACGCGGAGATATTCATGAGTAGTAAAGAACAGAAGACGCCAAACGAGCAAGTCTCGGAAGAAATGGACCAGCAGGAAGTTTTGCCGGAAGTGGCTGAGGGCGTCGATCTGCGGGATGCGCGCATTGCCGAGCTGGAAACTCAGCTGGCTGAATCCCAGCAGCATGAACGCGACAGCCTGCTACGCGCCAAAGCGGAAATGGAAAACGTTCGCCGCCGTACCGAGCTGGATATCGAGAAAGCGCACAAATTTGCGCTGGAGAAATTCGCGGGCGACTTGCTGCCGGTGATTGATAACCTGGAGCGCGCGCTGGATCTGGCGGATAAAAACAATCCGGAACTGACGGCAATGATCGAAGGCATCGAACTGACGCTGAAATCCTTGCAAGACGCAGTGAGCAAGTACGGTATCGAAATCGTCGGCGACATCAACGTGCCGTTCAACCCGGACGTGCACCAGGCGATGAGCCTGATGGAGTCTGCCGATCACCAGCCGAACCACGTAATGATGGTGATGCAGAAAGGCTATACGCTGAATGGCCGCCTGCTGCGCCCGGCGATGGTTGCGGTTTCCAAAGCCAAGGCTTAAGCGGAATTAAGTAAGGAAAAGGCACCTGCGGGTGCCTTTTTTGCGTCTGGACTTTGTCTGAGTTATGCCTGCGGCAGTTGCGGCAGCCAATCGATAGGTTTCAGCCCCTGCTGTTCCAGCAGTTGGTTGGCCTGCGAGAAATGGCGGCAGCCGAGGAAGCCGCGGTGGGCCGAGAGCGGCGAAGGGTGCGGCGCTTTCAGCACGTGGTGGCGCTTCCTGTCGATAATGTTGCCTTTCTTCTGGGCATGCGAGCCCCACAGCAGAAACACCACGCCTTCGCGGTTGTCGTTCAGCGCGGCGATCACTCTATCCGTAAAGGTTTCCCAACCCAGTTTGGCGTGGGAATGCGCCTGGCCGCGTTCAACGGTCAATACCGTGTTCAGCAGCAGTACGCCCTGTTCCGCCCAGCTTTGCAGGCAGCCGTGGCTTGGTCGCTCAAACCCCGGGATATCCGTCGCCAATTCTTTATACATATTTACCAGCGAAGGCGGAGCCGGCACGCCGGGAAGCACCGAGAAAGACAGACCGTGGGCTTGATTCGGGCCGTGATAAGGATCCTGGCCGAGGATCACCACTTTCACGTCTGCCAGTTCGGTGTAGCGGAAGGCGTTGAACACGTCTTTCTGTGGTGGATAAATGGTCTTACCGGCCTGACGTTCAGCGGCAACAAAGGCAAGCGTTTCATGAAAATAGGGTTGCTCTTTTTCCTTGCCGATGACGTCATGCCAGGTGAGAGGGGTGGACATAAACGCTCTCCTTTGTTTTCGTTAACAATTCACTAGCCCTAGCTTACCGTTTACCTTCACGCAGTGAAACCCGCTTTTGCCGTTGGACTACCTATCTTGGTACAAGGATTTTTTAAAATTTACAAAAATAATTGTTTTCGGCGGTATGGGGAAAATTGACATAAAACAGAAACTTGCCCCTTCACTATGTATGGGTAACCCATAAGAATTGATTTTAATCAAAGAATTGCTCCGACCAGGCTGGTATACAGAACAATAAGACAACAATGGTTTTACCAAATGGCCGAAACCAACATTGAATTTTCTCACGAAAGAGAATTTTTCGTCCTTGTACGGAGGCAACAAAATGATTACTGGTATTCAAATCACTAAAGCGAACGACCAGGCGCTGGTGAACTCTTTCTGGCTGCTGGATGATGAAACGTCAGAAGCCCGCTGCGTTTGCGCTAAAGCCAACTATGTAGAAGATCAGGTTGTGCCGGTCAACGATCTGGGCCAAATCGAGTACCGTGAAGTGCCGCTGGAAATGCAGCCAACCGTGCGCGTAGAGGGTGGCCAACACCTGAACGTGAACGTACTGCGCCGCGAGACGCTGGAAGATGCGGTCAAGCACCCGGAAAAATACCCGCAACTGACCATTCGCGTGTCCGGTTATGCAGTACGCTTCAACTCGCTGACGCCAGAACAGCAACGTGACGTGATCGCACGTACCTTTACTGCCAGCCTGTAATTCCCTGCGCAGTCACTGAGGGAGCTTCGGCTCCCTTTTTTATTGCTCGCCGGCCAGTAAAGTGAATCCGGATCACATTCCTCGCAAAGATAATCGTCTGCATTACAGAACTGCTCCGACCTGCCGATAGCTACTTTGGCACCCGTATTGGGTGCGGCATTGATAAGCCTATCGACAAGGAGTCGGCATGAGTATGTCTTTGAGTTTTACCTCTGCGGTTAACCCTGCGACCATTCAATCCCCTGTAGCGCGTGCGGCACTGCAACCGGTGAGTTCATCGGAGCCCGTCGAATCACCGGCGGCCGGGGCCGCTGCGACCACGCTTTCATCGAATAACCTGAATACCCGGAACCTGCTGAACGCGCTGGTGAGCGATATGTCGGCTGCCGCGCCGGCCGCTACGCCCCAAGGGGTAACGCGCGGCCAGCAGCCACAACAGGGAGATTATACGCTCGCGTTACTGGCTAAAGACGTTTACAGCCTGAACGGCCAGGGTGTGGAAGGGTTCAACCGCCTGAGCGACAGCGCGCTGCTCGGCGCGGGTATTGATCCCGCCAGCCTGCATGATGCGGCGTCGGGTTTTCAGGCCGGTATTTATAGCGACAGCCAACAGTATGTCCTGGCCTTTGCAGGCACCAATGACATGCGCGATTGGCTGAGCAATGTGCGGCAGGCGACCGGCTACGATGATGTGCAGTACAATCAGGCTGTCGCGGTAGCTAAAGGCGCCAAGGCGGCGTTTGGCGATGCGCTGGTGATTGCCGGTCATTCTCTCGGCGGCGGGCTGGCGGCAACGGCGGCGCTGGCGACCGGTACTGTGGCGGTCACTTTCAACGCGGCGGGTGTCTCCGACTATACATTAAACCGTATGGGCATCGATCCGACGGCGGCTAAGCAGGATGCGCAAGCCGGCGGTATTCGCCGCTACAGCGAACAATACGACATGCTGACCGGGACGCAGGAATCCACTTCGCTGATCCCGGATGCCATCGGGCATAAAATTACTCTGGCCAATAACGATACCCTGAGCGGCATTGACGACTGGCGACCGAGTAAACATGTGGATCGCAGCTTGACCGCACACGGCATTGATAAGGTCATCAGTTCGATGGCGGAGCAAAAGCCGTGGGAGATGAAGGCCAATGCCTGAAAGGCGTCGGGTTAGGCAGACGTTGATTATCGTCGTGCTGGCGCTGATAGTGGTCGCCGGCTTGCTGATTATGGCTAAGGAACAACAGATGAATCAGTCTATTTCCCCGTTCGCCGGGCGCGGCAATCAGGCGCTGGCGCAGGTGGTGATGCGCGGTGATACGCAGGGCATTGCCGAACAGGCAACACGGCCGCGTTTGAGTGAGCAGGGCGATCGCCAGGTCACGCTGCTTCAATGGGCGATTCTCTCGCAGCAACCGCAAAGCCTAAGTTCGCTGCTAGAGCTGGGGGCTGATGTCGCCGTGCCGGGGCTGGAGGGGAACAGCGTGCTGCATACCGCCGCAACGGTGCGGGATACGCAGTATTTGCGGCTGCTGCTGGCGCATGGCGTGCCGGTTAACCTGCGCAATGCGGTGACCGGCGCGACGCCGCTGTCCGCTGCGGTACTTGCGGGGCGTGAGGAGCAATTACGGTTGCTGCTGGCAGCCGGGGCGGATACCACGTTGAGCGATAGATTGGGGGATGCGCCCTTGCACGCGGCGGCGAAAATCAATGCGCCGCAGTTGGCGTTGATGTTGCTGCAGGCGGGAGCGGACGGCAAAGCCCGTAACCGGCAAGGCCAGACCTTCCAGTTCTATTTCTCACTGACGCCTGCACACCTGCAGAGTGAAGAGATGCGCGATCGTTATCGGCAACTGGATGTCTGGTTAAAATCCCATCACCAGGCGACGCATTACGCGCAGCCGTAATGGAGGCATAAAAAAACGCCTTCAGGTGAGTGAAGGCGTTTTTTATTCACCGCGGCAGCATTATTTAGCGCCGTTGCTCTCAGGCTTGGCCTTTGGCTGGCGACGTTTGCCCACGTTTTTCGCATCGCGATGACGTACTTTCACCTTGGCTTTTTCTTTGTTCTTTTCTTTGTCTTCCGCACGTTTGGCCAGCACCTTCTTCGAAGGTTTGCCGTTGCTCTTTTCGCTTGGCACTTTGGTTGACGGACGCAGCTCGTCGATCACCCGCGCTTTCAGCGGTTCGTTCAGGTAACGGCCGACTTTGCCCAACAGCAGGTGATCGTGCGCCTCAACCAGAGAAATCGCGGTACCTTTGCGCCCGGCACGGCCGGTGCGGCCGATGCGGTGCAGATAGGTGTCCGCAGTACGCGGCATGTCGAAGTTGAACACGTGGGTGATATCCAGGATATCCAGACCACGGGCAGCGACGTCGGTGGCGACCAGCACGTTGACGCGGCCGTCCATCATGCGTTTTACCGCTTCGTTGCGCTTGGCCTGCACCATTTCGCCTTCGAGATAGCAGGTGTTGATGCCTGCCTCGCGCAGCCAGGCCGCCAGTTCGTGCACGCGCTCGCGTTTACGCACGAAGATCACGGACTTCAGCACGTCCGGCTGTTGCAGCAAATGCACCAGAATGGCGGTTTTGTGCTGCACGTCGTCGGCACGGTAGTACCACTGCAGGATCTTTTTGCGTTCGCGGCGTGAAGGATCAGCTTCAATTTCCACCGGCTCTTTCAGAATGCGCTCGGCGAATTCGCGGATGGCATCGCCTTCCAGCGTCGCGGAGAACAGCAGGGTCTGGTTGCGCCAGCGGGTTTCGGCGGAAATGGTTTCGATATCCTGCGCGAAGCCCATGTCCAGCATGCGGTCGGCTTCATCGAGGATCAGCGTTTCTACCGCGCGGCAGTCGAAGTTTTCTTCTTTGATGTATTGCAGCAGACGACCGGTTGTGGCGACCACCACGTCCTGGTTTTCGCTGAAGACTTCCGCGTGGTTCATATAGGCGACGCCGCCGGTGATGGTGGCGATATCCAGCGAAGTATGGGCAGCCAGTTCACGTGCCTGGTCGGCTACCTGCATCGCCAGTTCGCGCGTCGGGGTGAGGATCAGTACGCGCGGTGGGCCGGACTTCTTGCGTGGAAAGTCCAGCAGATGCTGCAATACCGGCAGCAAAAATGCGGCGGTCTTGCCGGTGCCGGTTGGCGCCGAACCCAATACGTCGCGCCCATCCATCGCAGGTGGGATAGCCTCGGCTTGAATGGCGGTCGGGCGTTCGTAGCCTTTATCGCTCAGGGCTTTTATCAGGCGTTCATCGAGATCGAGTTCGGAAAAATTGGTTGCTGTCATGGTCTACCTCTACTTGGGGCGCCGATTATAGACGGGTTGGCCGCGTTCTTCACCTATTTAAGCGGAAAGCAGCTCTTTTCCCGCAAATCAGATTGCCTTATGCTACGCCAGTTTTGTATCCAGGTGGTTATTGTGAGCAATCAATCGAAAGCAAATTTTACCCCGCGTCGCGGCGGTTTTACCTTCAAACAATTTTTTGTCGCTCACGATCGTTGCGCAATGAAAGTGGGCACCGACGGCGTGCTGCTCGGCGCCTGGGCACCGCTGGCGCAGGCGCGGCGGGTGCTGGATATCGGCAGCGGCAGCGGGCTTATTGCGCTGATGCTGGCGCAAAGATCGTCCGATAACGTACTGATCGATGCGGTGGAGTTGGACGAAGCCGCCGCCGAACAAGCGCGTGACAACGTGCTGGCATCCCCGTGGCCGCAGCGCATTCGGGTGCATGCGCAGGATATTCACCATTTTGCCCGGCATCATGCGGGTGAGTATGACCTGATCGTCAGCAACCCGCCGTATTTCGAGCCGGCGGTCGCCTGCCGCGATCAGGCGCGCCACAATGCGCGCTATACCGAAACCCTGACTCACGATGCCTTGCTGGCAAGCGCTGAGCGGCTGATCGCCGAGCGGGGCGCTTTTTGCGTGGTGCTGCCGCATGATATTGGTGAGGCATTTGAAAGTAATGCGCACCGGCGTGGCTGGCATACTGCACAGCGATTGAACGTCAGCGACCGTGCCGATACGCCGCTGCACCGGGTGTTGTTGGTGCTGACGCGTCAGCCGGTCGAAGAAAAAACGGAGCAAAGCCTGGCGATTAAACAGGCCGACGGCAGTTACACCGATGATTTCCGCCGCCTGATTACCGATTTTTATCTTTTTTACTGAAACCGCCAAGGCGTTGGCGTCCTGGCGGTTTCAATCACGGCTGCAGGATGGTCGGCAGCGCTTCCGGCAACATATCCGGATAGTCCAGCGTATAGTGCAGCCCGCGGCTTTCTTTGCGTTCCATGGCGCTGCGAACGATCAGTTCCGCCACCTGCACCAGGTTACGCAGCTCCAGCAGATTGTTGGAAATACGGAAGTTGGCGTAGTACTCATCGATTTCAGCTTGCAGCGTATTGATGCGGCGCAGCGCGCGCTCCAGCCGTTTAGTGGTGCGCACGATCCCGACATAGTCCCACATGAATAGCCGCAGCTCATGCCAGTTGTGCTGAATCACCACCCGCTCGTCCGCATCGTCTACACGGCTTTCATCCCATTGCGGCAACTGTTTCGCCAGCTTGATAAACGGCAGGCGCAGTTTGATGTCCTCCGCCGCCGACCAGCCGTAGACCAGGCATTCCAGCAGCGAGTTGGACGCCATGCGGTTGGCGCCGTGCAGGCCGGTGTAACTGACTTCGCCAATGGCGTAAAGCCCGTCCAGATCGGTACGGCCGTGCTGATCGACCATGACGCCGCCGCAGGTGTAATGCGCGGCGGGTACGATAGGGATCGGTTGTTTTGTCAGATCGAAGCCCAGCGTCAGCAGTTTCTCATGGATCATCGGGAAGTGCTGGGTAATGAATTCAGCCGGTTTATGGCTGATATCCAGATACATGCAGTCCGCGCCCAGGCGCTTCATTTCGTGGTCGATGGCGCGCGCTACAATGTCGCGTGGGGCCAGTTCGCCCCGCGGGTCAAAATCGGGCATAAAGCGGCTGCCGTCCGGCCGTTTCAGATAGGCGCCTTCGCCGCGCAGCGCTTCGGTCAGCAGGAAATTGCGCGCCTGCGGGTGGAACAGACAGGTCGGGTGGAACTGATTAAATTCGAGGTTGGCGACCCGACAGCCGGCGCGCCAGGCCATGGCGATGCCATCTCCGGACGAGATGTCCGGATTGGTGGTGTACTGATACACCTTGGCTGCCCCGCCAGTGGCCAGCACTACCGTTTTGGCGCGGTAGGTTTCCACCTGCTCGAGCTCGCGGTTCCAGACATAGGCGCCGACCACGCGGCGGGTGCCCGGCAGGCCGATTTTGTTCGAGGTGATCAGATCGACCGCGTTGCGGCGCTCCATCACGCAAATATTAGGGTGGGCGCTTGCTTTCCCTACCAGGGTGGTCTCTACTTCTTTACCTGTAGCATCGGCGGCATGCAGGATACGGCGGTGGCTGTGTCCCCCCTCACGCGTCAGGTGGTAATGTTCCTCGCCCTGAGCATTGACTTCGGTGTCGAACAAGACGCCCTGATCGATAAGCCATTGCACGCAGTGGCGCGCATTGCCGGCGATAAACTCAACGGCGTCCTTGTCGCACAGGCCGGCTCCGGCAATCAAAGTGTCATCAACGTGTGAGGCAATGCTGTCCGTCTCATCGAAAACCGCGGCGATCCCGCCTTGGGCATAAAATGTGGCGCCTTCGTTGAGCGGCCCCTTGCTGAGTACGGTAACCTTGCAATGCTGCGCGAGGCGCAGCGCCAGTGACAAACCCGCAGCACCGCTGCCGACGATCAAGACATCGCTAACATGTTCAGATGATGGTTGCATAACGTATGATGTGTGCAGAAGAAGAGTGAAATTCATGTTAGCCTAATTGTCCGGGCAAAAGCCACGGATTGGATGACATCAACAGAAAAAACAATGGCGATACGGAACTTCGAGTTCCGTATGAACTCCAAGCGAGTGCTTGCTCAGGAAAAGAATGTATGGCTGGCAGTACAATTTTACGCGTGGAGACGGATTTGGGGAGAATTTACCTCGGATGAGCGAGCAGTTAACGGATCAAGTTCTGGTTGAGCGGGTCCAAAAAGGCGATCAGAAATCGTTTAACTTACTGGTAGTGCGTTACCAGCATAAGGTTGCGAGCCTGGTTTCCCGATATGTACCGCAGGGCGATGTGCCCGATGTGGTGCAGGAGTCGTTCATTAAAGCCTATCGCGCACTGGAATCGTTCCGTGGGGATAGCGCTTTCTATACCTGGTTGTATCGAATTGCCGTGAACACGGCAAAGAATTATCTGGTTGCTCAGGGGCGTCGTCCGCCGTCCAGCGATGTGGATGCCAACGACGCTGAAAATTACGAAAGTGCGGGAGCACTGAAAGAAATTTCGAACCCTGAGAACTTAATGTTGTCAGAAGAGCTGAGACAGATAGTTTTCCGTACCATTGAGTCTCTCCCCGAGGATCTTCGCATGGCGATTACCCTCCGGGAGCTGGATGGTCTAAGCTACGAAGAGATAGCTGCCATCATGGATTGCCCGGTAGGAACCGTACGCTCGCGTATTTTCCGCGCCAGGGAGGCTATCGATAATAAAGTTCAACCGCTGATTCAACGTTAGCAATGGCGGACACAGGAAGGGTACTTAGGCATGCAGAAAGAAAAGCTTTCCGCTCTGATGGATGGAGAATCGCTCGACACTGAGCTGCTGAGCTCATTGTCAAATGACAGAGCGCTTCAACAAACCTGGCAGAGCTATCACCTGATACGCGACACACTACGGGGTGATATCGGACAAGTAATGCATCTCGATATCGCAGATCGTGTTGCTGCTGCACTTGAGAAAGAACCTGCCCGTCTGGTTCCTTCCGCAGTGCCGGAGTCTCAGCCGCAACCGCACACCTGGCAGAAAATGCCGTTCTGGGACAAAGTGCGCCCCTGGGCCAGCCAGATCACTCAGATTGGCATGGCCGCTTGTGTTTCGCTGGCTGTGATTGTAGGCGTACAGCAATACAATCAACCGGCAGCGCAGCCTGGCGCAGCTGAATCGCCGGCGTTCAACACCCTGCCGATCATGGGACAGGCGTCACCGGTTAGCCTCGGCGTACCGGCAGACAGTTTCTCCACCGGCAGCGGGCAACAGCAGCAGGTGCAGGAACAGCGCAAACGTATTAACGCCATGCTGCAGGATTATGAATTGCAACGTCGTTTGCATTCCGATCAGCTGCAGCTTGAGCAAAGCAACCCACAACAGGCTGCCGTTCAGGTTCCCGGAACCCAGTCTTTAGGAATGCAACAGCAGTAATGAAGCAACTTTGGTTCTCCGTCTGTCTATTGACGGGCAGCCTGCTCTACTCAAGCATCGCCCCGGCGCAGCCCACTGCGTCCGGGGCGTTGTTACAACAGATGAGCAGTGCCAGCCGTTCACTCAATTACGAACTCGCCTATATCAGCATCAGCAAGCAGGGGATTGAGTCGCTGCGTTACCGCCATGCGGTAATCGACAAGCAGCCACTGGGTCAACTTTTGCATATGGATGGGCCGCGCCGCGAAGTATTGCAGCGCGGTGAGGGCATCAGCTATTTTGAGCCAGGTCTGGAGCCCTTTACGCTGTCTGGCGATCATATCGTCGATGCGTTGCCGGCTATCGTCTACGCCGATTTTGACCGCCTGGCGAAATATTACGATTTCATCTCTGTCGGCAGCACCCGAATCTCCGATCGCCCCTGCGAGGTGATCCGTGTGGTTGCGCGTGATGGTTCGCGCTACAGCTATATCGTCTGGATGGATGTGGATACCAAGCTGCCGCTGCGGGTGGATTTACTCGATCGTGATGGCGAAACGCTGGAGCAATATCGGGTGATTTCGTTTGTGGTGGGGCCGGAAGTGCAAGGCGTGATGCAGGGGCTGATCAAGGCTAATCTGCCACCTTTGCTGTCGCTTCCTGCGGTAGACAACGTCAAACTGGGCTGGAGCACCGGCTGGTTGCCGGCCGGCGTGGATGAAGTGGCGCGTAATCGCCGTAAATTGCCGAACGTGACCGAACCCGTCGAGACGCGGCTATACAGCGATGGTCTGTTCAGTTTCTCGGTCAACGTCAGCCCGGCGGGCAGCGGTGCCGGTCAACAGTATTATCGCCAAGGGCGGCGTACTATTCAGACTGAAGTGCGTAACGGCAACGAGATCACCATCGTTGGCGAACTGCCGCCGGCGACGGCCAAGCGTATCGCTGACAGTATTTCCTTCAAGGTGTCACCACAATGATGAAAGAGTGGGCCACGGTGGTTTCGTGGCAACAGGGTGTGGCGCTGCTGCGCTGCGAACCCAAAGCCGGCTGCGGCAGTTGCAATGCCCGTTCGGGCTGTGGCGCGCGCGCGTTGAACGAACTGGTACCGGAAACCGAACATCAGTTGCAGGTGCGCATCGAGCAGCCGCTTGAGCCGGGGCAGCGGGTTGAAGTGGGTATCGCCGAGGGCAGCCTGCTGCGTTCGGCTATGCTGGTCTATCTGACGCCGTTGCTGGGCATGATGCTCGGGGGGAGTCTGCTGCAATACTGGCTGGGCACCGATGCCTCCGCGGCGCTCGGCGCGCTGCTTGGCGGCGGCGCGGCCTTTATGTTGGCGCGTAGCCTGGCGCACCGTCTCGGCGAGCAGGCGAATTACCAACCCATAGTTCTGCAAATCGGTTTGCCGCCTGGGGCCATGCGCCTGCAGACGGACACTGAACCTCTGCGCTAAAACTGCTGCCGCGTCATCGCCGTATTATGATAGGCGGGGATGCGGTTGTAGATCATATGCTCCAGCAGCGCCATAAACAGATCGGCGCTGAGCAGCGAAAAATACCCGACCGTAAACAGCGCTTTGCCCTGATTATCCAGCAGGCGGATGATGCCGCGCTGCGTGTTGTTCTCCAGCGTGCGGATCTGCTCAATCGGAATACTCCCCTGCGGCGTGATCAGCGCCGTAGCGCTCAGCCGCAGCGTTTGGGGCGTTTGCTTCTTGCGTTTGCCTGGCAGTAAATGGTTCAGCCAGAGGGCACTGCAGCTCAGATAGCTAAACGATAGCACTTCCCCCTGATACAGCGCATTCAGCGCCTGTGGTCCACGCTGTTGGATTTGTTGGCTGATAATGACATCGGCCAGCCGCCAGGAATGGGACAGATTGCTGAACACTGTGCACCAAGGGTGTTCGGCAGAAGTACGAAATGCCATCACGTTGCACAGCCCGCCAAACAAGCGCCCACCGCGAAAACGATAAATATCGCCAATTTTTTCAAAGGGGATAAACCGTTCTTTGTGGTTATGGTCATTAATCACCCGAACGCCGTGCTCATACAGACGATAAGTCAGCGTTGGCCGCAGACAGTGGCGCAGCGCCAACAGACTGCTGCCGAGTAAAATAGTGGCTGCGCCGGTTTGCAGCAAGGTCAGTACCGCATTTTCATCCATGTTGCTCAGCAGCGGCAGCAACAGCAGCACCGCACCGACAGTTAACAGCAGCGCTGCCGCTGCCAGAATGCCCCAATTGACCTTGGAAAAATCGTGCCGGCTCAGCATTTGCCCTTTATCGATCATTACGCACCTTCCAATCAACGTACAGAGATATGCTGGTGAACTCCGGTGGGCATGCCGATGTAGTGCCCTGAATAATATTTTGTCGCGGAGTTCTGTCCCATTTCTATAGGAGGCTCCGAAGAGCGTATATGGGTATTTTCCGAAAGCCGGAGGGGCGGAATGCAATTCTAAGATGTTGATCCCAATATTATTTATTCAAGATTTAGGAAGGGGTTTATTGCGTTATCGGCGGTTATGTATTAGCGCCGAAGATGAAGGTATGCGCGGCACATGATTTCCGTTGATTCGGTGGTGCAGGCAGTGGTTTTTCATTCGTCGGCTTTTGTTAACATCTTCTTTCACAACCTGGAGCGCCGTGTAACACTAAAGTGCGCATAATAGAATGCCTTCACTGCACCGATCGCTAGGTTTTCAGTGTTGTGGCATGTAGAATGCAGCGATTCAGGCGGAAGACGGCCGAACCCATTCACTGTCGCTTTAGGTCCATACGGGTTTCTATAGGCGAGTAATTCAGAAATACCAAGGCAGAAAAACTTTTATAATGAAGCATATACGAAATTTCTCCATTATTGCCCATATTGACCACGGTAAGTCGACGCTGTCCGACCGTATTATCCAAATTTGCGGTGGCTTGAGCGAACGCGAAATGGCTGCGCAGGTGCTTGATTCTATGGATCTTGAGCGCGAACGTGGCATTACCATCAAAGCGCAGAGCGTAACGCTGGACTACAAGGCGACAGACGGTCAAACCTATCAACTCAACTTTATCGACACCCCAGGGCACGTTGACTTCTCCTACGAAGTTTCTCGTTCGCTGGCTGCCTGCGAAGGCGCACTGCTGGTGGTGGATGCCGGGCAGGGCGTAGAAGCTCAGACGCTGGCCAACTGTTACACCGCGCTGGATATGGATCTGGAAGTGGTGCCGGTACTGAACAAAATTGACCTGCCGGCCGCCGATCCCGATCGCGCCGCGCAGGAAATTGAAGACATCGTTGGCATCGACGCCACCGATGCGGTGCGCTGCTCGGCCAAAACCGGCGTCGGCGTGCCGGAAGTTCTCGAACGCCTGGTGCGCGACATCCCACCGCCGGAAGGCGATCCTGAGGCGCCGTTGCAGGCCTTGATCATCGACTCCTGGTTCGACAACTATCTGGGCGTAGTTTCCCTGGTGCGAGTCAAGAACGGCACGATGCGCAAGGGCGACAAGATCAAGGTGATGAGCACCGGCCAGACTTATAACGCCGATCGCCTCGGGATCTTTACCCCGAAACGTGTCGATCGCGACGTGCTGAACTGCGGTGAAGTAGGCTGGCTGGTTTGCGCCATTAAAGACATCTTGGGTGCGCCGGTGGGCGATACCCTGACGTTGGCTCGTCAACCGGCAGACAAAGCGCTGCCAGGCTTCAAAAAAGTGAAGCCGCAGGTTTACGCAGGCCTGTTCCCGATCAGCTCGGACGATTATGAAGCCTTCCGCGACGCGTTGGGCAAACTGAGCCTGAACGACGCTTCCCTGTTCTATGAGCCAGAGAGCTCCACCGCGCTGGGCTTCGGCTTCCGCTGTGGTTTCCTCGGCCTGCTGCACATGGAGATCATCCAGGAGCGTCTGGAGCGTGAATACGATCTGGAGCTGATTACCACCGCTCCAACGGTAGTTTATGAAGTTGAAACCACCGGCAAAGAAACCATTTACGTCGACAGCCCATCCAAGCTGCCGCCGCTGAACAATATCATGGAGCTGCGCGAGCCGATCGCCGAGTGTCACATGCTGATGCCGCAGGAATTCCTGGGCAACGTAATCACGCTGTGTATCGAAAAACGCGGTGTACAGACCAACATGGTCTACCACGGCAACCAGGTCGCGCTGACCTACGAAATCCCGATGGCGGAAGTGGTACTCGACTTCTTCGACCGTTTGAAATCCACCTCTCGCGGTTACGCGTCGTTGGATTACAACTTCAAACGCTTCCAGACGTCTGACATGGTGCGTGTCGACGTGCTGATCAACAACGAGCGCGTGGATGCGCTGGCGTTGATCACCCACCGCGACAACTCGCAGTACCGTGGTCGTGAACTGGTGGAGAAGATGAAAGAGCTTATTCCGCGTCAGCAATTCGATATCGCCATTCAGGCCGCGATCGGCACCCATATCATCGCGCGTTCTACGGTGAAGCAGTTGCGTAAAAACGTTCTGGCTAAATGCTATGGCGGTGACGTCAGCCGTAAGAAGAAGCTGTTGCAGAAACAGAAGGACGGTAAGAAACGCATGAAGCAGGTCGGTAACGTTGAGTTGCCGCAAGAAGCGTTCCTGGCCATTCTGCACGTGGGCAAAGACAGCAAGTAACCGCGATAAGGTCGCGTAATTAGGGAGTTTGCATGGCGAATATGTTTGCCTTGATCCTGGCCATAGCCACATTGGTTACCGGGATCATCTGGGCTTTTGAGCGCTTCAAATGGGCGCCGGCCCGCCGGCAGAAGATTGCGGCGGTGAATGCACAGGCTACGGGCGCCGTAGACGATAAAACGCTGGCGAAAGTGGCGAAGCAGCCAGGTTGGATCGAAACCGGCGCGTCGGTTTTCCCGGTATTGCTGCTGGTGTTTGTGGTGCGTTCGTTTATTTACGAACCTTTCCAGATCCCATCAGGTTCAATGATGCCAACGTTGTTGATTGGCGATTTTATTCTGGTGGAGAAATATGCCTACGGCATTAAAGATCCGATTACCCAGACCACGCTAATTGAAACCGGTCATCCAAAGCGCGGCGATATTGCGGTATTTAAATATCCGCTGGATCCGAAGTTGGATTATATCAAGCGCGTTGTCGGTCTGCCGGGTGACCGGGTGACTTACGATCCGGTTAATAAACGCGTGACCGTTCAACCATCCTGTAATAACGGCCAGTCTTGCGATACCGCACTGGCGGTGACATACAACGATGCGCAACCAAGCGATTTTGTACAGATGTTCAGCCGCAGCGGCATGGGCGAAGCCAGCAACGGTTTCTACCAGATCCCATTGAGCGATAACGTGCCGCAGGGCGGTATTCGCCTGCGCGAGCGCCAGGAAACGCTGGGCACTGTCTCTCACCATATTCTGACCGTGCCGGGCACGCAGGATCAGGTGGGCGCTTACTACCAGCAGCCGGGTAAGCAACTGGCGGAATGGGTTGTGCCGGCGGGGCATTACTTCATGATGGGTGATAACCGCGACAACAGCGCCGACAGCCGTTATTGGGGCTTCGTACCGGAGAAAAACCTGGTGGGTAAAGCCACGGCTATCTGGATGAGTTTTGAAAAGCAGGAAGGTGAATGGCCAACCGGCGTAAGGTTTAGCCGTATTGGTGGAATTCATTAACCGCGCGCTTATAAACGCAGCATTATATTTCCACTCGTTGTAGAATACCTCCTCGAGCGATAAAAAGTTGGCTCCCTGTTGGGAGCCACTGCAAACGAAACAGCTTTGGATTGGCTTTCGGCGAAGCAGGCCTGTTCCGTATGCTGCAAGTTTTTGACGCATTCTTGATCTATTGGTAACTCATGAACCCCATCGTAATAAACAGGCTGCAGCGGAAGCTGGGCTACACTTTTCAACAGCAGGAGCTCTTACTGCAAGCGTTGACTCACCGTAGCGCCAGCAGTAAACACAATGAACGTCTTGAGTTTCTGGGTGACTCTATTCTTAGTTTTGTCATCGCCAATGCGCTCTACCATCGTTTTCCTCGCGTAGACGAGGGCGATATGAGCCGCATGCGTGCCACGCTGGTGCGCGGCAATACGCTGGCAGAGATGGCGCGCGAGTTCGACCTGGGTGAATGTCTGCGCCTCGGGCCGGGTGAGTTGAAAAGTGGTGGATTCCGCCGCGAATCAATCCTGGCGGATACGGTGGAGGCATTAATTGGCGGCGTGTTCCTGGATAGCGATATCCAAAACGTCGAACGACTGATTTTGGACTGGTATCGTAGCCGGTTGGACGAGATCAGCCCCGGTGATAAGCAGAAAGACCCGAAAACCCGCTTGCAGGAGTTTTTACAAGGTCGTCATCTGCCGTTGCCTTCTTATCTGGTGGTGCAGGTTCGCGGTGAGGCGCACGATCAGGAGTTTACTATCCACTGCCAGGTGAGTGGTTTGAGCGAACCTGTAGTGGGTACCGGCTCAAGCCGCCGTAAAGCCGAACAGGCAGCAGCGGAACAAGCGTTGAAAAAGCTGGAGCTTGAATGAGCGAAGAAAAACAATACTGTGGTTTTATTGCGATAGTCGGTCGTCCCAACGTGGGCAAATCCACGTTGCTCAACCAACTGCTGGGGCAAAAGGTCTCCATCACCTCGCGTAAACCGCAGACGACCCGTCACCGCATTATGGGTATCGACACCGATGGCGCCTATCAGGCTATCTACGTCGACACCCCGGGTCTGCATATCGAAGAAAAACGCGCCATCAACCGTTTGATGAACCGCGCGGCCAGCAGCTCAATCGGCGACGTAGAGCTGGTGATCTTCGTGGTAGAAGGCACTAACTGGACTGCCGACGATGAAATGGTGGTCAACAAGCTGCGCAGTCTGAAATGCCCGGTCCTGCTGGCGATCAACAAGGTCGACAACGTTACCGACAAATCCAAGCTGTTGCCGCACATTGCGTTCTTGAGCCAGCAGATGAATTTCCTCGACGTGGTGCCAATTTCTGCCGAAAAAGGCATGAATGTGGACACTATCGCCGCTATCGCGCGCAAGTTGCTGCCGGAAGCGGAACACCACTTCCCGGACGATTACATCACCGACCGCTCCCAGCGCTTTATGGCGTCGGAAATCATCCGTGAAAAGCTGATGCGTTTCCTGGGTGAAGAGCTGCCTTACTCGGTTACGGTCGAGATCGAACAGTTTGTGCCGAACGAGCGCGGTGGTTACAACGTGCACGGGTTGATTCTGGTCGAGCGCGAAGGCCAGAAGAAAATGGTCATCGGCAACAAAGGTTCGAAGATCAAAACGATCGGTATCGAAGCTCGCCACGACATGGAACAGATGTTTGAAACCAAAGTGCATCTGGAACTGTGGGTGAAAGTGAAATCGGGCTGGGCGGACGACGAACGTGCGCTGCGTAGCCTGGGCTATACCGACGACCTGAAGTAACTTCTCCAATGGACGGCTGGGAGCGCGCTTTCGTCCTGCATGGGCGACCGTACAGTGAAACCAGCCTGATGCTGGACATGTTCACGGAAGGTCATGGGCGGGTGCGCTTGCTGGCAAAAGGCGCGCGCAGCCGCCGCTCCAATCTAAAGGGTTGTCTGCAACCCTTTACTCCCCTGCTGGTGCGCTGGGGCGGCCGTGGCGAAGTGAAAACGCTGCGTAACGCCGAAGCGGTTTCTCTCGGTTTACCTCTCAGCGGCATGATGCTGTACAGCGGCCTGTACGTGAACGAACTGTTGTCGCGGGTGCTGGAGCAGGAAGCCAACTACTCGGTATTATTCTTCGACTATCTGCAATGTCTGCAGGCGCTGGCGGCGGAAGATATTTCCCCGGAGCAGGCGCTTCGTCAGTTTGAGCTCGCACTGCTGAATCACCTGGGCTATGGCCTTGATTTCCTGCACTGCGCCGGCAGCGGCCAGCCGGTGGACGATGGCATGACCTACCGTTACCGCGAGGAAAAAGGCTTTATCGCCAGCCTGGTGGTGGACCATTACAGCTTTACCGGCCGCGAGCTGCGTGCGCTGGCAGAGCGTCAGTTCCCCGATGCGCAAACCTTGCGTGCCGCCAAACGCTTCACCCGCATGGCGCTGAAACCCTACCTGGGCGGCAAACCGCTGAAGAGCCGCGAACTGTTTCGTCAGTTCGTCCGCAAGCAGCCGGATACGCCGGTCGACGACGCCTGACCTTTTCCCCTTTTGCGGCCCTGCGCCCGCGTGTAAACTGCTGGCACTGAAAATCGTTTTTAGAGGGTTGTCATGGCTGATTTGCTGCTGGGCGTTAATATCGATCACATCGCCACGTTACGTAACGCGCGCGGAACCCAATATCCGGATCCGGTTCAGGCGGCATTTATCGCCGAACAGGCGGGGGCTGACGGGATTACCGTGCACCTGCGTGAAGACCGCCGCCACATCACCGATCGCGACGTGCGTATTCTGCGTCAAACCATCCAGACGCGCATGAATCTTGAAATGGCCGTGACCGACGAAATGTTGGATATCGCCATTGAATTGAAGCCGCAGTTTTGTTGTCTGGTGCCGGAAAAACGTGAAGAGGTCACCACCGAGGGTGGGCTGGACGTTGCCGGGCAACAGGACAAAATGGCCGTGGCGGTGGAGCGCCTGGCGCAGGCCGGCATTCTGGTGTCGTTGTTTATCGACCCGGATCATCGCCAGATTGATGCGGCGGTGGCGGTTGGCGCGCCCTACATTGAAATCCATACCGGCGCCTATGCCGAAGCCACAGGCGAGCTGGCGGTGAAGGCCGAGCTGCATCGTATTGCGGTCGCGGCTACCTATGCCGCCGGCAAGGGCCTGAAGGTCAATGCCGGTCATGGCCTGACTTACCATAATGTTCAACCGATAGCTGCGTTGCCAGAGATGTATGAACTGAATATCGGGCACGCCATTATCGGCCAGGCAGTAATGAGTGGGTTGCCGGCAGCGGTTGCCGACATGAAATTGCTGATGCGGGAAGCGCGTCGCTAATGGCCGTACTGGGGCTGGGTACCGACATCGTTGAAATGGCGCGCATCGAAGCCGTGGTGGAGCGCAGCGGCGATCGCCTGGCACGCCGTGTGCTGAGCGCGGCCGAGTGGGAGGTGTATCAGCAGCATCAGCAGCCGGTACGTTTTCTCGCCAAGCGCTTCGCGGTGAAAGAAGCAGCCGCCAAGGCTTTCGGTACCGGCATCCGTAACGGGCTGGCATTTAATCAGTTTGAAGTGTTCAATGACGGTCTCGGCAAGCCGAACATTCGCCTGCATGCTCGCGCTGCGGAGTTGGCGCAGGAGATGGGCGTTACCGCCATCCACGTCTCGCTGGCGGATGAACGCCGTTATGCCTGTGCTACGGTAATTATTGAAGGCTAAGGCGGTATCGGCCGTAAAACAAAAGGGCGCCTGTTGGCGCCCTGAGGTTGATGACAAAGTTGTCTTTGAGTTCGAGATACCCGGGCCTAGCGCACCGAGGGGCGCTCCGACGGCCAAGGCCGTTACGACCCCTTCGGCACGCTCTCCCTAATAACGGGTTTTGTCAGCCGTCTGAGGGCGCCTGTTGGCGCCCTTGTCGATCGGAAGGTAGCGGTTACAGCCGATCGGCGTGATGCAGCATCACAAACTTGTCCCACAGCTGTTCGTTGCTTTCACTGTGCTGCGGGTTAACGATAATGGTGTTATCGATCGGGCATACCTGCTGGCAGGTTGGGATATCGTAATGGCCAACGCACTCGGTGCAGCGATCGGTGTCGATCCGGTAGATATCCTCCCCCATCGAAATGGCCTGATTCGGGCATTCCGGCTCGCACATATCGCAGTTGATGCATTTGCGTGTGATTAGCAGGGCCATGGTTTATCTCTCATCGTTAATAGGGGTATTTTGCGCAGCGCGGATTATAACGTCTAAACCAGTTTTTTCACTAACTGTTCGCTGTGTTTGATACGGTCGCGGGCATGATCGAGATCGTGCTGAATCAAGGCCATGAACAGCAGGTCGGTGAGGGCGAACTGAGCGGTGCTGGAGGAAATGGCGGCGCTGCGGGTGTTGGGTTCCTCTGCGATGGTATACAGGCAGTGATCGGCGCGTTGCTGCAGCCCGTTCGGCGAGAAACTGGTCAGCGCCAGCACCTTGGCCCCGGCCAGGCGGGCTTCCTCAGCCGCCAGGTTGATTTCCCGCCGTTCCCCGCTGAATGAGATCGCCAGCAGCAAATCCCGCTTGTCCAGTGCCTGTACTGCCGCCAGTTGGACGTGCATATCCGGCTCTGCTATCGCCATCACGCCAATTTTCAGCAGCTTGTAGGAGAAATCCTTGGCGACCAACCCGGAAGCGCCGATCCCCACCAAAATGATCCTTCGCGCCTGACGCAGCATATCCAGCGCCTGATGCAGACGCTCTTCGCTATTGATATCCAGCGTGGCGCGCAACGCGGACTGCTTTTCCACCAACAGCTTTTCGCCGACCGTTTTCAGCGCATCGCTGCTGAGGATCCGGTTATGCACGGTGATCGCCGGCTCGGCCTGCGGCTGGGCCAGGGTTTCGCTCAGCGCCAGCTTCAATGCAGGAAAGCCTTTGTAGCCCATCTTCTGAGCAAATTTCACCACGCTCGACTGACTGACTCCCGCCAACTGGGCCAGCTTTTGCGAGCTGAGATGGCGCGCCTGCTGAGCATTATGCAGCAGGAAATCCGCCAGTTTGCGGTCGTTTTGAGCCAGCGTTGGATACATCTGACGAATGCGAAGAAGGGTACTCATAAGGTTGTGTCCCATAATTGATCGTGGCACCGTCGCAGACCCAAAAGTCCGTAATCAAGGCGGAGGGTGCAAAGCATAGCGGACCCTATGTTTAAACCCGACAACACAGAGTGCGGGCTTTTGGGGCGCGACCCGAAGGGCTGGGGCCATTTGAACGCGCATCGGTGTTACGAGCCGCTTATTTGGCCCACCAAACCTCACGACTCGTGCCTGGTTGCGCGCTCACATGACCGCCAGCGGTGCTCGCGTGCAACTATGGGGCGCAACCCGTATTTCCCTGGAAACCAGCGGGTATTCTGCCACGCCGGCGGCGAAAACGCGCAGTGAAAATTTTTTGTGAGCTCGTCTTTAAAATAGCAAATAGTGCTCGCTTTAATGAATAAAATATTCAAATAATGTTTTTATGTTTGGAATTAAAAATTCAAAGGTAAACAAATGAACTTAGGCGCATTGGTATCTGAAACCCGTAACCCAGCCACCATGGGGCTGGATGAAATGTCGACGCTGGAGATGGTGAGCTGCTTTAACCGGGAAGACCGCAAGGTGCCGGAAGCGATTGAAAAAGTGCTCCCGGCCATCGCGGAGGCGGTGGATCTGGCGGCGGCGGCGTTGAAGGCCGGCGGCCGGTTGATTTATCTGGGGGCGGGTACCAGCGGCCGTCTTGGCGTGCTTGACGCCTCCGAATGCCCGCCCACCTTCGGCGTGCCGCATGGCAGGGTCGTTGGGCTGATAGCCGGCGGGCCGGGCGCGCTGCTGAAGGCGGTAGAAGGCGCAGAAGATGATGCAGCCCTGGGAGAGGCCGATTTGCAAGCGCTGACGCTGACGGCCACCGACATGGTGGTGGGGCTGGCGGCATCCGGGCGTACGCCTTATGTGATCGGCGCCTTGCGCTACGCGCGTCGGTTGGGATGCCCGACGGCGGCGATTTCCTGTAATCCGGATTCACCCATTGCCCATGAAGCGCAGGTGGCGATTTCACCGGTAGTGGGGCCGGAGGCGTTGACCGGCTCGACGCGCATGAAATCCGGCACCGCGCAAAAACTGGTGTTGAACATGCTGTCGACCGGCGCGATGGTCAAACTGGGCAAGGTATATCAGAACCTGATGGTGGACGTGAAAGCCACTAACGTAAAACTGGTGGATCGCGCCTGCCGCATCGTCGTGGAAGCCACCGGCGCCGAACGCAGCCAGGCTGAGGCAGCGCTGACGCAGACCGGTTTTGAAGTCAAACCGGCGATTCTGATGATTCTGGCCGGTATTGGCGCTGAAGAAGCGCAGCGTCGCTTGCAGCAGCACGACGGCTATTTGCGTGCGGCATTGACGCGTTAAACCACACTTGGGGCGGGCGATGGACAAAACAACGGCACTGGCAACACAGATACTGGCGGGGGTTGGCGGCGAGGGGAATATCCTCAGGTTGGAGAACTGCATGACGCGGGTTCGCGTCGAGGTCCGCGACGAACTGCGCCTGGATTTACCGGCGCTCAAGCAGTTGCCGGGCGTTAAGGGCTATATCAAACAGGGCGATCAGCATCAGTTTATTGTCGGTCCGGGCGCCGCCGCCAAGGTGGTGGACGCCATGCGTTCGCTGCTCAAGGGTGCTCCCGCCGCGTTGGCGGGCGGTGATGATATCGCTCGTACCAAGGTGCAGGCCAAGCAGAAATACGCAGCCCCGATGAGCGGCGCACTGAAAAAGCTGGCCGATGTCTTTATCCCGCTGATACCGGCGTTCATCGCTTCGGGTCTGATTACCGGCATCATCAACTTGCTGAAGCGGCCCGACATCGCCGGCGAACTGGCGGTCAACTACCCCAACGTGCTCGGGCTGCTGGCGATTTTCGGCAGCGCGGTATTCGCCATCATGAACATTTTGGTGGGAGTCAACGCCGCCCGGGTGTTTGGCGGTTCACAGGCGATGGGCGGCGTAATGGCCGGCATTCTCTCCAGCCCGGCGCTGGCGCAGATTACTTTGTTCGGCGAGGCGTTGCAGCCGGGGCGCGGCGGGGTGATTGCGGTGCTGCTGGTGGTGGCGCTGATGTGTTGGGTGGAAAAACGTCTGCGCAACCTGCTGCCGGAGTCTATCGAGCTTATCCTCAATCCGCTGTTGACCACGTTGGTGACCGCGTCGCTGGCGATTATGATTTTGCAACCGCTCGGCGGCTATATATCGGACGCCATCGCTCACGGCGCCAATCTGGCGATCGACAAGGGCGGATTGCTGGTGGGCGCGGTACTGTCCGGGTTGTTCCTGCCGCTGGTGCTGTCCGGTCTGCATCAGGGGTTGGTGCCGATACATGTCGAGCTGGTGCAGGCGCACGGCTCCAACCCGCTGCTGCCGATCCTGGCGATGGCGGGAGTGGGGCAAGTGGGGGCTGCATTGGCGGTATTAATGAAAACCCGCAACGCGCGCCTGAAAAAGGTGATCAAAGGGGCGCTGCCGGTCGGTATTCTCGGCATTGGCGAACCGCTGATTTTCGGTGTGACTTTGCCGCTGGGCAAGCCTTTTATTGCCGCCTGCCTCGGCGGCGCGGTGGGGGGCGCACTGATCAGCTACTGGAAAGTGGCGACGGTGATTACCTTCGGTATTTCAGGTTTGCCTTTGGCGCTGACCATTGTCTCGGGTAAGGTGATGTTGTATCTGGCCGGTATGGTGATTACGATTGTGGCTGGATTTATTTTCACCTGGATAATGGGATTCAACGATCCTGAGGAGTAACGTTTGAGCGAGAAACAGAACCAGGAGGCCGTGGAAGGCCGCCGCGTGGTGTTCTTTGATCTGGACGGTACGCTGCATCAGGAAGACATGTTCGGCAGTTTCTTGCGTTTCTTGCTGCGTCACCTGCCGCTTAATCTGCTGTTGGTGGTGCCGCTGTTGCCGGTGGTCGGGCTGGCGATGTTGATGATGGGGCGCGCTGCGCGCTGGCCGATGAGCGTCTTGCTGTGGTCGATCACCTTTGGCCGTTCGGAGGCCAGGTTAAAGGCGCTGGAACAGCAGTTCGTCAGCTATTTCCGCAATAAGGTGACCGCGTTTCCGGTGGTGCAAATGCGTCTGCGTCAGTACCTCGATGTGCACGATGCGCAGGTGTGGCTGATCACCGGTTCTCCGGAACGGCTGGTGGAGCAGGTTTATCGGGACTCCGCTTTCCTGTCGCGGGTGCGCCTGGTCGGCAGCCGCATTGTGCGCAGTTACGGCGGCTGGGTGTTGACTATGCGCTGTCTTGGCGTCCAGAAAGTGATGCAACTGGAGCAGCGTCTCGGCGCGCCGCTCAGGTTGTACAGCGGGTACAGTGACAGCAAGCAGGATAATCCGCTACTGTATTTCTGCGAGCACCGTTGGCGGGTCAGCAAGCTGGGTGAGTTGCAGCAGTTGGAGTAAGCAAAGGGCGGATTTCCGCCCTTTGCCGTTTAGATCCCCTCGGGTTTTCCAATTGCAGCGTGAAAGACGGCAGCCATAACGCCTTAATCATCGGCCAGATCGTGCGGCTTGCGTCCCAACTGCCATATTTTCTCCGCATAGTGCCCCAGCGCCCACAGGCTCAGACCGAGCACCACAAAGAAAATCGCCTTGGGCATGCTGTCCCAGAAAAACTCGAAGAAGCGGGTATAAAGGTTGATGCACAGGAAGGTCAGACCGAATCCGCGCAGCATGGCGTCATCGCGTTTCAGCCCCAGCCAGATGACCACTGCGGCGGCGATGCCGAACAGCAGGCTCCAGTGGAACAGTTCGATCTGGCGCACGCTATACCAGCTGTCAAGATCGCCGTAATTGCCGAAGATCGACAGCAGCCACAGGGCGATAAACAAATACAGCAGCCCCATCGCCAGCGAAACCCGCTCCAGCCCACGCCGTGCAAGCAGCGGTTGCAGCAGCAAGGCTGCGGCGATCAGGGCTGCGCCGAAGGCGATAAAGCGAATCGGGAAGCTCATGCCCAGCCAGTAAGCGCCCCAGCCGGACAGGTAACCGGTTTCGGCGCCGAAGGCGTTGCCGAGCGACAGCAGGGCAAACCACCAGACCAATCCGGAGCGGCTGAACCAGCCAATCACGCCGTAAAGCAGAGCGGCGAACATCAACAGCAATGAAACCCGGCCACTGCCGTTGTCCAGCCAGACGCCCATTTGCCACAGTGCGCAGGCGGTGAAGAGCACGGCAATGAACAGCGCGGCCTCATTACCGTAGCGTTTTTCCGGATGACGGCGACGACGGCGCAAGGCCCAGGTGTAGGCCAGCGCGGCTAGTATGCCGGCCATCGCCATGCGAACCGGGGCATCGAAGCGGAACAAGCCGCTCAGCCAGTCCAACAGATCGCTGTCGGCGAACAGGCTGGTGATGGCAATGACCAGCGAGGCCAGTGCGGCGAGAAACGCATAACGCGCCAGCCGCCGCCAGTCGAAAGGCTGTACTTCCACATGCTGCAACAACAGCTCTTGCTGTTGCACCGTCAGCGCGCCTTCGCCGACCCAGCCGTTCAGGGCTTTGCGTACCACGGCGGCGTTCTTCTTGCTGAATTTCATGTTTCTTATCCCTGATAACATCGCTATTCGTTCAGTATATACCCGTTGCATTTCAAGCCGCAGCGCTCGGCTCCGCACCCGGCCGGCAGGGGAGAATATATTCACCCCGGTTAACGCGGGCGCAGCATGCAGCGCACCTACTGTGTATAATGCCCGCCGCAAAAGCGCACGAGGAATTATGCGATGACTGAATATAACGATGAATACTGGATGCGCCAGGCGTTGCTGCTTGCCCAGCGTGCTCAGGAAGAGGGCGAGGTGCCGGTGGGTGCGCTGCTGGTGCTGGACAATCAGGTGATTGGCGAAGGCTGGAACCGGCCGATTGGCCGCCACGATCCCACCGCGCATGCGGAGATCATGGCGCTGCGGCAGGGCGGAGCGGTGTTACAGAACTATCGCCTGTTGAACGCCACGTTGTATGTCACCCTGGAGCCGTGCGTGATGTGCGCCGGCGCAATGGTTCACAGCCGCATTCGTCGGCTGGTGTACGGCGCGGCCGATGTGAAAACCGGTGCGGCAGGGTCGCTGGTGGATATTTTGCGCCATCCCGGCATGAACCATCAGGTAGAGATCGCTTCAGGCGTGCTGGCGGACGAATGCGCCGCGACGCTGAGCAACTTTTTCCGCCTGCGCCGCGAGCAGAAAAAAGCGCTTAAGCTGGCGCAACGTGCGGCGGATAAGCCGGAGTAATTAGTGGTTAAGCGCCAGTTCCGGCATAACGACCGGATAGCCTTTCCCCAGCGCTTCCTGTTCGGCCGCTTCCTGCGCCGCCTTCCTCTCTTTTTCTTGCAGATAGCCGACCAGGCTGACCTGATAGCGGCGAATGTTTTCCACGTAGTTATAAGCTTCGCGTCCGCGCGCATAGCCGTAGGTCAGCTGCGGGTAATAACGTTTTTGGCTGAGCATCGGCAGGCGCTGTTTGACGTCCACCCAACTGTCCGGGTTGCCTTTTTGCATTTTGGTCAGCTTGCGGGCGTCGAGCATATGGCCCCAGCCCATGTTGTACGCCGCCAGCGAGAACCAGATGCGTTCGTCTTCCGGCACGCTGTCGGGCACCTTGGCCATTAACCTCTGCAGGTAAAGTGCGCCGCCCTGAATGCTTTCCTCGGGATCCAGACGATCGTTGACCCCCAGGCCGTCGGCGGTGGCCCGCGTCAGCATCATCAGGCCGCGCACGCCGGTGGGCGAAGTTGCCTGCGGGTTCCAGTGCGATTCCTGATAGGCGATGGCCGCCAGCAATTTCCAGTCGATCTCATTGGCGTATTTTTCAAACAGCGAGCGGAAGGTCGGCAGCACCGAGTCGATGGCCGACAGGAAGGTTCTGGTATCGACGTAATCGAAACTGCCGACGTGGCCGAGATACTTCTCTTCCAGCCGCGCCAGCGTGCCGTCGTCCACCATCTGGCTATAGAAATCCAGCATCGCCGCATACAGGCTATCGTCGTTGCCGCGTTTCAGATACCAGGTGACCGGCTCTTCATCGGTGACGTCGAACGCAACCGCCAGTTGCGGGTGGATGCGCTGAAGCAGGGCGATAGTCACAGAGTCGCCCAGGGTATAGTCCAGTTTGCCGTCGGCCACCTGTTCCAGCAGCTCTTTTGAAGTCAGATCGCTGGAGGCTTCCCAACTGAGGTCCGGGAATTTACTTTGCTTAAGCTGTTTCAGCGTGCTGACGTGCGCGGAACCGGAAGCGACCGCCAGCTTGCCTTTAATATCGGCAAAGGTTTTTGGCCGTGGGGTGCCCAGACGATAGACCAACTGCTGGGAAACGGAATAATAGGCCGGGCCGGTGCGTGCGCGGCTGAGGCGATCCTGGTTGTAGATCAGGCCGGCGGCCAGCAGATCGGCGTCGTCATCGTCCAGATCGTCAAACAGGTCATTGATATTGTTGTGCGGGATCACCACCAGCTTCACGCCCAGGTAATTGGCGAAGCGTTTCGCCAGCTCGTAGTCGAGCCCACCCGGCCCCTGCTTGGTGGTGAAATAGGTTAGAGGCGTGTTCAGCGTACTGATACGCAGCTCGCGACGGGATTTGATCTCTTCGAGCTGCCCACCCTGGCCGCCGCGCCAGGCAATATTGGGCCACAGGGCGAGCGCCAGAAGCAAGGTAACAACACCGATGAGAATGTAGTTTATTTTTAGGCGTTTCAAATAGTTATCCAGTGGTGGCACGGGTGCGCCGGTGACCTATGGTCAGTCTTTTCTTATGGTTAAATCACCAGTGCGGGAGCATTTTGCGCAACAAAACGCCAGCGTGCAACTTTATTGACACGTTATGACAATTCGAGGGGGCGAACAGCTTTTATCAATAATAGCTGCGCAAACGGTTTCGTCGGCGGCGTAGATTCTCTATAATGGCGCGCGTTTTCCCCTGTTGCGCCCAAAGAAGTGCTGAAGTCAGTTGCTTCGAAGACGAGAGAACTTTGATTATGGAAATACTGCGTGGTTCGCCCGCTTTGTCGGCTTTTCGTATTACCAAACTGCTGTCCCGCTGTCAGGACGCTCAACTTCCGGTCAGTGATATCTACGCCGAATACGTCCACTTTGCCGATGTTAATGCACCGCTGAGTGCCGAAGAACATGGCAAGCTCACGCGCCTGCTCAAGTACGGCCCCTCTCTCGCCGAACATGCCCCTGAAGGCCGCCTGCTGTTGGTGACGCCGCGTCCGGGTACCATTTCCCCCTGGTCTTCCAAAGCCAGCGATATCGCCCACAACTGCGGTTTGAAGCAAGTGGTGCGGCTGGAGCGCGGCCTGGCGTTTTACGTCAAGGCGCCGACGCTGACCGAAGCGCAGTGGCAACAGCTTGCCGCGTTGCTGCACGATCGCATGATGGAAACGGTATTCGGCGAACTGCAGCAGGCAGAACAGCTTTTTGCTCAGCATCAGCCGGCGCCGTACCAGGCGGTGGACGTGCTGGGCGAAGGTCGCAGCGCGCTGGAACAGGCCAACCTCAAGCTGGGGCTGGCGCTGGCGCAGGATGAAATCGACTATCTGCTGAATGCCTTTACCGGTCTGGGGCGCAACCCGACGGATATCGAACTCTATATGTTCGCGCAGGCCAACTCCGAGCACTGCCGCCACAAGATTTTCAACGCCGACTGGATCATCGACGGCGAACAGCAACCTAAGTCGCTGTTCAAAATGATCAAAAACACCTTCGAGCAGACGCCGGATTACGTACTCTCTGCTTATAAAGACAACGCGGCGGTCATGGAAGGCTCTCAGGTTGGCCGTTTCTTTGCTGCGCCGGAAAACGGCCAGTATGACTACCATCAGGAAGACGCGCATATCCTGATGAAGGTGGAAACCCATAACCACCCGACGGCGATCTCCCCATGGCCGGGTGCCGCTACCGGTTCCGGCGGCGAGATCCGCGACGAAGGCGCCACCGGCCGCGGGGCCAAGCCCAAGGCGGGTCTGGTGGGCTTCTCGGTTTCCAACCTGCGTATTCCCGGTTTCGAACAGCCGTGGGAACAGGACTTCGGCAAACCGGATCGCATCGTGACCGCACTGGATATCATGACCGAAGGCCCATTGGGCGGCGCGGCGTTCAACAACGAATTCGGCCGTCCTGCGCTGGTCGGCTATTTCCGTACCTATGAAGAGCAGGTCAACAGCCACAACGGCGTCGAACTGCGCGGCTACCACAAGCCCATCATGCTGGCGGGCGGTATCGGCAACATCCGCGCCGATCACGTGCAGAAGGGCGAAATCACCGTGGGCGCCAAGCTGGTGGTGCTCGGCGGCCCGGCGATGAATATCGGCCTGGGCGGCGGTGCGGCTTCTTCCATGGCGTCCGGTCAGTCCGATGCCGATCTGGATTTCGCCTCGGTACAACGCGACAACCCGGAAATGGAACGCCGCTGTCAGGAAGTGATCGACCGCTGCTGGCAGTTGGGCGAACAAAACCCGATTCTGTTTATCCACGACGTAGGCGCCGGCGGCTTGTCTAACGCCATGCCGGAACTGGTCAGCGACGGTGGCCGCGGTGGCCGTTTCGAACTGCGCGACATCCTTAACGACGAGCCGGGCATGAGCCCGCTGGAAGTGTGGTGCAACGAATCGCAGGAACGCTATGTGATGGCGATTGCGCCGGCGCAGATGGCGCAGTTTGACGAAATTTGCCGCCGTGAGCGCGCACCTTATGCGGTGATCGGCGAAGCCACCGAAGAACTGCATTTGACGCTGAACGACAACCATTTCGACAATCAACCGATCGATATGCCGCTGGACGTGCTGCTGGGCAAAACGCCGAAAATGACGCGTGACGTGAGCAGTCTGCAGGCCAAAGGCGAGCCGATCCAACGTGCGAACATCACCCTGGAGGATGCGGTAAAACGCGTTCTGCATTTGCCGGCGGTGGCAGAGAAAACCTTCCTGATCACTATCGGCGACCGCACCGTAACCGGCATGGTAGCCCGTGACCAGATGGTTGGCCCGTGGCAGATCCCGGTAGCCGACTGCGCGGTGACCACCGCCAGCCTGGACAGTTACTACGGTGAAGCGATGTCGATCGGCGAACGTGCGCCGGTTGCCTTGTTGGACTTCGCCGCTTCCGGCCGCCTGGCGGTAGGGGAAGCGCTGACCAACCTGGCCGCGACCGAAATCGGTTCGCTCAAGCGCGTGAAGCTTTCCGCTAACTGGATGGCGGCAGCCGGCCACCCGGGTGAAGACGCCGGCCTGTATGCAGCGGTGAAAGCGGTGGGCGAAGAGCTTTGCCCGGCGCTGGGCATCACCATTCCGGTGGGCAAAGACTCGATGTCGATGAAAACCCGCTGGCAGGAAGGCGAAGAGCAGCGCGAAATGACCTCGCCGCTGTCGCTGGTGATCACCGGCTTTGCCCGCGTGGAAGACGTTCGCCACACAGTGACGCCGCAGTTGCGTACCGATAAGGGCGAGAGTGCGCTGTTGCTGATCGACCTGGGCAACGGCCACAACGCACTGGGCGCAACCGCATTGGCGCAGGTTTACCGCCAACTGGGCGACAAACCGGCCGACGTGCGCAATGTAGAACAGCTGGCAGGCTTCTTCAACGCCATGCAGCAACTGGTGGCCGATCGCGCGCTGCTGGCATACCACGACCGTTCCGACGGTGGCCTGCTGGTCACGCTGGCGGAAATGGCGTTTGCCGGTCACTGCGGCGTGAACGTGGATATCAAAGGGCTGGGCGACGATGCGCTGGCAGCGTTGTTCAACGAAGAGCTGGGCGCGGTGATTCAGGTCACGGCCGACCGGCTTGAAGCGGTGCAACAGGTCTTTGCTCAACACGGCCTGACGGACAATGTGCACCACATCGGCAGCGTGCAGGCCGGCGATCGCTTTGTCATTACTCAGGGCGACAAAGCGCTGTACAGCCAAAGCCGCGCGACCTTGCGCACCTGGTGGGCGGAAACCACCTGGCAGATGCAACGCCTGCGCGATAACCCGGAATGCGCCGATCAGGAGCACCAGGCCAAGCAGGACGACCGTGACCCGGGCCTGAACGTCAAGCTGACCTTTGCGCCGGAAGAAGACATTGCCGCGCCTTACATCGCCAAGGGCGCACGCCCTAAAGTGGCGGTGCTGCGCGAGCAGGGCGTCAACTCCCACGTTGAGATGGCGGCAGCCTTCCACCGCGCCGGCTTCGATGCGGTAGACGTTCATATGAGCGATCTGCTGGAAGGGCGTCGCGATCTGCAAGACTTCCATACGTTGGTTGCCTGTGGCGGTTTCTCATACGGCGACGTACTGGGTGCCGGCGAAGGCTGGGCGAAGTCGATTCTGTTCAACGACCGCGTTCGTGACGAATTCGAATCCTTCTTCCACCGTCCGCAAACCCTGGCATTGGGTGTGTGCAACGGTTGTCAGATGATGTCGAACCTACGCGATCTGATCCCGGGTGCCGAACACTGGCCACGTTTCGTACGCAACCTGTCGGATCGTTTTGAAGCGCGTTTCAGCCTGGTGGAAGTGGCGGCCAGCCCGTCGCTGTTCATGCAAGGCATGACCGGTTCACGCATGCCGATCGCCGTATCCCACGGTGAAGGGCACGTTGAAGTGCGCGATGCAGCGCATCTGGCGGCGTTGGAAAGCAGTGGTCTGGTGGCATTGCGCTTTGTGGACAATGCCGGTCAGGTAACGGAAACCTATCCAGCCAACCCTAACGGTTCGCCAAACGGCATCACCGCAGTGACCAGCAGCAACGGCCGTGCGACGGTGATGATGCCGCACCCGGAACGTGTATTCCGTACCGTGAGCAACTCATGGCATCCGGAAGAGTGGGGCGAAGACAGCCCGTGGATGCGCATGTTCCGCAACGCCCGCAAGCAATTGGGCTAAGCGGTTACCACGCGGTAACGAAAGGGGCGCAAGAGATTGCGTCCCTTTTTACTTATTGCGCCGGTGCCGGTTTGCCGTTGTCTGCATTTTGCGACAGAGAACCTTTTTCATGTCTCTAAAAAGAGACACTTAACTCATTGATTTATAATGGTGAAAAATTAATTGGCTTAAGCTGTCGGTTTTTGGCGACAGGGTGGTGATTTTTTAATCGACCTATGGCAGGTTAATTTGAGCTTATAGACTATGTTTTTATTTATTTTTTAATATATTCAATGTGTTAATAAATAACTTGAAAAGTTGGCACGTAAAGTGCATTATTCTCCCCAGTTGCTCATTCAACTTTTTATGACGGCCCCGTATTTAGACGGAAGTTTGCCTCATAAGCCTCCGAATGATGCCAAAGAAATGGTGCCTATCGTCCAACCAAACCGATAACAGACGCGCAAGCGGCTTTATCAAGCATCGGGCGACACGTGGAGTGAGGCACCGCCTGTATCCAACTGTGATGAGTGTTCATCAATCCCGGATACTTATGGATGCTATTCGTCCTGTTCGATGCCAGCCTTGTGCTACATCACCCTGGGGACGAGATTCAAGGGCATCCACAATTTCTTGCGATGGGGCAGTTTTGCCCCAGCGTCAATTCTCGAAGCAGCGCTTACGCCGACATCAGGCCTGTATCGCCATCGATACCCTCAAATGCCAAGGCTACCCAAAAAATCTTTTTACTCATGCTTTGCCGCGGGTTTCATTGGCCTTGGTTTGTACTGTATTTGGCGAGCGGAATTTTTATCTTTTAACGACAGCACCGAGCCTGATGGCCGGTGCTTTTTTTTGCGTTTAATCCCCCGTTATAGGCTGCCTTGGCAGGATAATCGCCCGCCGGGCTTTTTTCTCACCGGTGACTCGGTTAGCATCGAAGCAGATGAGAGACAATGAGATGATTTCGTTGAAAAGATGGCGTTTATTCCCCCGCTCGCTGCGTCAGCTGGTCCTGATGGCGTTTCTGCTGGTGCTGCTGCCGCTGCTGGTGCTGGCTTATCAGGCTTATCAAAGCCTGGATCATCTCAGCGCGCAGGCGGCGGATATCAACCGCACCACGCTGGTGGATGCGCGGCGCAGCGAGGCGATGACCAGCGTGGCGCTGGAGATGGAGCGCAGCTACCGTCAGTATTGCGTGCTGGTCGATCCCACCCTGGAACGGCTGTACCAAAATCAACGTAAGCAGTATTCGCAGATGCTGGACGCCCATGCGCCGATCCTGCCGGATGAACGCTATTATCAAACGTTGCGCAGCCTGCTGACCCAGCTCGCTGCGATTAAATGCCAGAGCAGCGGGCCGGACAAACAGGCATCGACGCTGCTGGAGTCTTTCTCGCGTTCCAACGCCGAGATGGTGCAAGCTACGCGCGCCGTAGTGTTCTCGCGCGGCCAGCAGTTACAGCAGGCGATTGCCGAACGCGGCCAGTTTTTCGGCTGGCAGGCGCTGATGCTGTTTCTGGTCAGCGTGTTGCTGGTGGTGCTCTTCACCCGCATGATTATCGGCCCGGTGAAAGCGGTGGAGCGCATGATCAACCGTCTGGGGGAGGGGCGAGCGCTGGGCAGCACCGAGTCGTTTAAAGGCCCGCGTGAGCTGCGTTCGTTGGCGCAACGCATCATCTGGCTGAGTGAGCGCCTGGCGTGGCTGGAGTCGCAGCGGCATGAGTTCCTGCGCCATATCTCGCATGAATTGAAGACGCCGTTGGCCAGCATGCGCGAGGGGACGGAACTGTTGGCAGACGAAGTGGCCGGCCCGCTGACCTCCGATCAGAAAGAAGTCGTGACTATTCTCGATAACAGCAGCCGCCACCTGCAACTGCTGATAGAGCAGTTGCTGGATTACAACCGTAAACTGGCCGATGGCCCGGCGGAGCATGAGAATGTTGAGCTGCGCGATATGGTCGAGTTGGTGGTCGCCGCGCACAGTTTGCCGGCCAGGGCGAAAATGATCCGCACCGAGATCACATTGGATGCGGAAATCTGCTGGGCAGAGCCTACGCTTTTAATGCGCGTGCTGGATAATCTCTACTCCAATGCGGTGCACTACGGCAAGGAATCCGGTAACATTTGGATTCGCAGCCGTCAGGTTGGGCAACGGGTGCAGATTGATGTCGCCAACAGCGGCACGCCAATCCCCGAGGCCGAGCAAACCATGATTTTTGAGCCTTTTTTCCAGGGTAGCCACCAGCGAAAAGGGGCGGTAAAAGGAAGCGGTCTGGGGTTGAGCATCGCTCAGGATTGTATCCGCCGGATGCGCGGTGAATTGCAGCTGGTCGAAGTCGCCGGCGCAGACGTCTGCTTCCGCATTGAATTGCCATTAACCGCCGAGAATGAATAAATAATGTACACATGGTCTAAACGCCTTCGTCTATTGCAGACCGAACGTTCACCGCGTGCCACGCAGAGCGCGCCACTCGGCAAGCGTCGTCTTTCCTTTTTAGGCAGCGTTCTTTGCGTGCCGTTTTTGCTGGCAGGCTGCGTCGATCGTGCGGTCAGCAGCGGCCTGAGTCAGCAGCAGCAAGAAGCGATCCCGGACACCAAAGTGGTGGATTACCGCATCGCAGCCTGCGATACCCTGTGGCAGCTCGACGACAAAGACGCGTTGAATAATTCACTTTACTGGCTGCGCGCGATGGATTGCGCCGATCGCGTAGGATCGACCCAGGCGCGCTCGCTGGCGAAAACCCTGCCTGGCGACAGCTGGGACGGTATTTTCAAGCAAAGTATTCTGTTGGGCAGCGCCGAGCCGACGTCGGGCGAACGCCGCCAGATGGTCGATCGTCTGAACAGTTACCGCCTGGCGTTCCCAAGCTCCTTGCGCCCGTTGCTGCAACTGTGGCGCCAGCAGCAGGTTCTGCAGATCACCTTGTTCGACGAAAAGGCGCGCTATCAGCACCTGCAGGAAAGCTCGGACAGCCAGATAGATGCGCTGCGCCAGGGCCAGATCCGCTTGCAGGCCCAGTTACAGGATACTTCGCGCAAACTGGAGAATCTGACCGATATCGAACGTCAGCTCTCCTCGCGCAAGCAGTTACAGGGCGAAATCCCGGATAACGGCGCGACACAGCAAAAAACCGACGCCGCAGATAAAAATGCCGCGTCGGCCAAGGCCGCAGAGCCGGAAGCCGAACCGGAAAAGGGCACCGCCCTGCCGGTGGACCCGGAAGATACCTACGCGCCGCCCCCCGCTAACAAGGAGTCTCACGCGCGATGACAGCACGCAAACCGGCCAATCTGTTATTGGTTGACGACGATCCCAGCTTGCTCAAGCTGCTGGGTATGCGCCTGACCAGCGAAGGTTTTCATGTCACCACCGCCGAAAGCGGCCAGGAAGCGCTGCGCCTGTTGGGGCGCGAACAGATTGATCTGGTGATCAGCGATCTGCGGATGGACGAAATGGACGGCATGGCGCTGTTTGCCGAAATTCAAAAGCACCAGCCTGGCATGCCGGTCATCATCCTTACCGCCCATGGTTCGATCCCGGATGCGGTAGCCGCCACCCAGCAGGGCGTGTTCAGTTTCCTCACCAAACCTGTGGATCGCGATGCGCTGTACAAGGCCATAGATGAAGCGCTGTCGCTTTCGCTGCCGGCCGGTGACGACAGCTGGCGCGAAGATATCGTCACCCGCAGCCCGATTATGCTGCGCCTGCTGGAGCAGGCGAAAATGGTGGCGCAGTCCGACGTCAGCGTGCTGATCAATGGCCACAGCGGCACCGGTAAAGAAGTGTTGGCCCAGGCGATCCACGGTGCCAGCCCGCGCGGTAAAAAGGCGTTTATCGCCATTAACTGCGGCGCCTTGCCGGAACAACTGCTGGAGTCTGAGCTGTTCGGTCACGCCAAAGGGGCGTTTACCGGTGCGGTCAGCAGCCGTGAAGGGCTGTTCCAGGCGGCGGCGGGCGGCACGCTGTTCCTCGATGAGATCGGCGATATGCCGCTGTCGTTGCAGGTTAAACTGCTGCGCGTGCTGCAGGAGCGCAAGGTGCGCCCGCTGGGCAGCAACCGCGATCTGGACATTGACGTGCGCATTATTTCCGCCACCCACCGTGACCTGCAAAAGGCGATGGCGAAAAACGAGTTCCGCGAAGATCTCTACTACCGCCTGAACGTGGTGAACCTGAAGATCCCTGCGCTGAATGAACGGGCTGAAGATATCCCGCTGCTGGCCAACCATCTGCTGCGTGAATCCGCCAAGCGTCACAAGCCGTTTGTCCGCAGCTTCTCTTCCGACGCCATGAAGCGCCTGATGACCGCCACCTGGCCGGGCAACGTGCGTCAACTGGTGAACGTGATCGAGCAGTGCGTGGCGCTGACGTCTGCGCCGGTGATCAGCGAAGCGCTGGTGGAGCAGGCGCTGGAAGGGGAAAATACCGCGTTGCCGACCTTCGTCGAGGCGCGCAATCAGTTTGAGTTGCACTATCTGCGCAAGCTGTTGCAGATCACCAAGGGTAACGTAACCCAGGCCGCACGCATGGCGGGCCGCAACCGTACCGAGTTTTATAAATTGCTGTCGCGCCACGAGCTGGACGCCAACGATTTTAAAGAATGATATTTTCCGCCATGGCCTGCGCGCGCAGGTTCTCAACAAACGTGGCGGAATGATTTACACTCCGTTCTCTTTGTCGTGGCATGACCGGGCGTAGAGAACCATGGAACGTATTAAGCAGGATCCTAAACAATGAGCAGATCACTTTCCATCGCATTGGCCCAGCTGAATTTGCTGGTCGGTGACATTGAAGGCAACACCGAACGCATGTTGCAAACCGTGCAAGAGCAGCAGAAGGCGGGAGCCGATCTGGTCATGTTCACCGAGCTGGCGCTGTCCGGTTACCCGCCGGAAGACCTGCTGTATCGCGACGATTTCTACCAACGTTGCGACGCGCAGCTTCATCGCCTGCAGCAGGCGTCCACCGATGTGGCGATCCTGGTCGGCCACCCGTGGCGCGAAGGCGACAAGCTGTATAACGCGTTGTCGCTGTTCTCTGAAGGGCAACTGTTGGCGCGCTATTTCAAGCAACAGCTGCCGAACTACGGCGTCTTCGATGAGAAACGCTACTTCCACGCCGGCAACGAAACCTGCGTGGTGAACCTGAAAGGCTACCGTCTGGGCCTGCTGATTTGCGAAGACCTGTGGTTCCCGGAGCCGGTTGATGCCGCCAAGGCCGCCGGCGCCGAAATGATTTTGTCGATCAACGCCTCGCCGTACAATCGCGAGAAGCCGTATATCCGCAAGACGCTGATGGCCGGCCATTGCCAGCGCACCCATCTGCCGCTGGTGTATCTGAACCAGATCGGCGGGCAGGATGAATTGATTTTTGACGGTTGCTCGAAGGTGTTCGACGCGGCCGGCAACATGACCCACCGCCTGGCGGCGTTTGCCGAGCAGGTGACGCTGTTGAGGTTCAACGAGCTGGACGTGGTGCCAATGACCGCACCGGCCGCCGAGTTGCCGCAGCTGGCGCAGGTTTATGAAGCGCTGGTGCTGGCGGTGCGCGATTACGTGACCAAAAACGGCTTCAAGGGCGCGGTGTTGGGGCTGTCCGGCGGTATCGACTCGGCGCTGACCCTGGCGATTGCCGTTGATGCCCTGGGTAAAGACAAGGTGCAGGCGCTGATGATGCCGTTCCGCTACACCGCGGATATCAGCATCGCCGACGCCAAGGAAGAAGCTGAAATTCTCGGCGTCGAGTTCGATATCGTCTCCATCGAGCCGATGTTCGACGCCTTTATGGGCCAGCTGACGCCGATGTTTGCCGGTACCGAACGCGATACCACCGAAGAAAACCTGCAGGCGCGCTGCCGCGGCGTGGTGCTGATGGCATTGTCCAACAAGCGCCGCAGCATCGTGCTGACCACCGGTAACAAAAGCGAGATGGCCGTAGGCTACGCCACGCTGTATGGTGATATGGCCGGTGGCTTTGACGTACTGAAAGACGTGCCGAAAACGCTGGTGTTCAAACTGTCCGAATACCGCAATACCGTCTCTTATGTGATCCCGCAGCGCGTTATCGATCGTCCTCCGTCCGCCGAGCTGGCGCCGGATCAGGTCGATCAGGACAGCCTGCCGCCGTACGACATTCTGGATGCGATTCTGGAAGGTTACGTCGAACGCGATAAGTCGGTTGCCGATCTGGTGGCCGAAGGCTTCGACGAGGCGATCGTGCGCAAGGTTATCCGCCTGGTGGATATCAACGAATACAAGCGGCGTCAGGCCGCCGTCGGGCCGCGTATTACCGCCCGCAATTTCGGCAAAGACCGCCGCTACCCAATCACATCCGGCTTTGGCCGCAAAAATTGGTAATTAAGGAAAGAAGATGAAAAAAATTGACGCGATTATCAAGCCGTTCAAACTGGATGACGTCCGCGAGGCCTTGGCCGAAGTCGGCATTACCGGTATGACCGTGACCGAAGTGAAAGGCTTTGGCCGCCAGAAAGGCCACACCGAGCTGTACCGTGGCGCGGAGTACATGGTCGATTTTCTGCCGAAGGTGAAAATTGAGATTGTCGTGGCCGACGATATCGTCGACACCTGCGTGGAAACCATCATGCAGACTGCGCAAACCGGTAAAATTGGCGACGGTAAAATCTTCGTCTTCGACGTGGCGCGCGTGGTGCGTATTCGTACCGGCGAACAGGACGAAGAAGCGATTTAATGCGATCCTCTACCGAGCACCGCCGGCTTGAGCCTGGCCGGTGCTCGGCTTCTTACCCCCGCTAAAAACGTCCCAAGGCTTTATCTCTCAGTCATTTCCGCCATAAGCATTCTAAAAAAGCGAAGGCTATCGCGTTTTTGATAGTTTTTTCGATCGCTTTCCTCACGGGATCTACACTCAACTCAACTGTCTTGATTAAGGCGATCCCCCATGAATGTCAAGTTGCGGCCAGGCGGCAAGGGCGCGCCTCCCTAGGATCTTTCTCACGTAAGTGGTTGTAAGCGTATGCAGACAACAACGCAGTGGCTTGAAAGGTGATGGGGATGATGACGCTGCGCCAAATCCGCCACTTTATCGCCGTGGCGGAAACCGGTTCGATCTCCGCCGCCGCCCAGGCGGTGTTCGTTTCACAGTCTTCGCTGACGCTGGCCATCCAGCAATTGGAAACCGACATTGGCGTGCGGCTGTTTGATCGCCACGCCAAGGGCATGAACCTGACGCATCAGGGCCATCAGTTCCTGCGCCAGTCTTACCTGATCCTTGCCACGGTGGATAACGCCAAGCGCAGCCTGCAACTCGGCACCGAAAGCCTGACCGGCAAACTGACCATTGGCGTCACCAGCCTGGTGGCGGGCTACTTTTTGGTGGAACTGCTGAAGCGGTTTAAATCGGCCTATCCCAACGTCACCATTCAGGTGATAGAAGATGAGCGTCCCTATATTGAGCACCTGCTGGTGAGCGGGGAGATCGATATCGGTGTGCTGATCTTGTCGAATATCGAAGACCGCGATGCGCTGCAAACCGAAGTGCTGATGCATTCACCGTATCGCCTGTGGTTGCCACCGCTGCATCCGTTGCTGGAGCACGAAAGCATCAGCCTGGCAGACGTGGCAAAGCAACCGCTGATCCAGCTTAACGCCGACGAAATGGACGTGCATGCGCGGCGCATCTGGGCGCGCGCCGGGCTGAAGCCGGAGATCGCCATGAAAACCGCCTCGACCGAAGCGGTGCGCAGCCTGGTGGCGGCGGGGATGGGGGTTTCCATCCAGCCGGACATGGCGTATCGCGCCTGGTCGCTGGAAGGCAATATGATTGAGGCGCGCAAGCTGGCGGATCTGCTGGAGCCGCTGGATATCGGCCTGGCGTGGCGGCGGGGCAGCGCGCGGCCGGAACTGGTCACGCCGTTTCTTACCATCGCGCGTGAGAATGGCAATATGCATGCCGCCGGCCTGAAGCATTCGATTTAATCGAACGCGGCCTTCAGTATTTAGAATTTGTTGGCTGCCTGATGCTCGCATAGTCTGATTAAAACTAACTTATTCACATTTGGTTAACGTTTTCGTCACTCAGGGGCAGCAGGCAATGACAGATGTGCATTTCCTTACAGGCTTGACCTGTCAGCAATTTATTAACGGTGAGTCGGTCGAAGGCGAAGGCCAGCAAGAGTGCATCGTTAATCCCGCCAATGGCGAAACGCTGGTTTCGATTACCGAGGCTTCATCGGCGCAGGTCGGCAGCGCGGTCAAGGCTGCACAACAGGCTTTTGGTCAATGGTCGCGTACCACCCCGGCTTACCGAGCTTCTATTTTGTTACGTATCGCCGACGCCATCGAGCGGCAGGCCGAGTATTTGGCCGGGTTGGAAGCGCTTAACTGCGGCAAGCCGCTGCACCAGGCGCGCAGTGACGATCTCCCGGCAGCCATCGACGTTTTCCGCTTTTTTGCCGGCGCAGTACGTACCCAGCAGGGGCAGCTAGCCGGCGAATATATCGAAGGGCACACCTCAATGATCCGCCGCGATCCGATCGGCGTGGTGGCCTCGATTGCGCCGTGGAATTATCCGCTGATGATGGCGGCATGGAAAATCGCCCCGGCGCTGGCCGCGGGCAACACCGTGGTATTCAAACCTTCCGAACATACCCCGTTGAGCATTTTGGCGCTGGTGCCTGCATTGCAGGAGATCCTGCCGCCGGGGGTGCTGAACGTTCTGTACGGCGGCGGGGAGGGCGTCGGCAGCCATTTGGTCGGCCACCCGCAGGTTCGGCTGGTATCGGTGACCGGCGACATCGTGACCGGGCAAAAAATTCTGCAGGCGGCGGCAAAAAGCGTCAAACGCACGCATCTGGAACTGGGCGGTAAAGCGCCGGTGATTGTCTGTGACGATGCCGATCTCGACGAAGTGGTCAGCAGCATCCGCACCTACGGCTATTACAACGCCGGCCAGGATTGCACCGCCGCCTGTCGTATCTACGCGCAGGCGGGGATTTACCCGAAGCTGGTGGACGCGTTGGGTGAAGCTGTCGCCAGCCTGCGCTTTGCCCGCAAGCGCGATGAAGACAACGAAATCGGCCCGCTGATCAGCAGCCGTCAGCGCGATCGCGTCGCCAGTTTTGTCGAGCGGGCGCTTAGCCAGCCGCATATCGAATTGATCACCGGTGCCGCCGCGCACTCCGGCCCGGGGTTTTACTACCAGCCAACGCTGCTGGCCGGTTGCCTGCAAAGCGATGAGATCGTTCAGCGCGAAGTGTTTGGCCCGGTCGTGAGCGTAACCCGCTTTGACCATCTGGAGCAGGCGGTGAACTGGGCCAACGATTCCGAATACGGGCTGGCCTCATCGGTATGGACGCAGAATATCGACAAGGCGCTGCATATCGCAGCTCATCTGCAATACGGCAGCACCTGGATCAACACCCATTTCACCCTGGCGAGCGAGATGCCGCACGGCGGCCTGAAGCGTTCCGGCTACGGTAAGGATCTTTCCAGCGATTCGCTGCAGGATTACAGCGTTGTAAGACACGTAATGGCGAAATTCAAAGCCAGCTTCTAGCGGTTTCATAAAGCAAAAAACCGCGGCAGCCGTTCCCTGCCGCACACAGATACGCAACACAGGGGTAATTACGATGGGAAAAACTACCGCAGTCACCACCACGCTCTCCGCGCTCTGTATCACCGTGCTTTGCGGCTTGGCCCAGGCGGCCGAGTTGCCGCAGGCGCTCGGTAAAGGCGAAGGACGGCTGGATATCATCGCCTGGCCCGGTTACATCGAGCGCGGCCAGTCCGACAAAAACTATGACTGGGTCACCCAGTTTGAGAAACAAACCAGCTGCGCGGTGAATGTGAAAACCGCCGCAACCTCCGACGAAATGGTCAGCCTGATGGCCAAGGGCGGTTACGATCTGGTCACCGCGTCCGGCGACGCCTCACTGCGATTGATCCTCGGCAAGCGGGTACAACCGATCAATACCGCGCTGATCCCCAACTGGAAAAGCATCGACCCGCGCCTGCTGAACGGCGCCTGGTACACAGTGGACGGCAAAACTTACGGCACGCCGTATCAGTGGGGGCCAAACCTGCTGATGTACAACACCAAAACCTTCCCGGCGCCGCCGGACAGCTGGGGCGTGGTGTTCCAGCAACAGAATCTGCCGGACGGCAAAACCAATCAGGGCCGGGTGCAAGCTTACGACGGGCCGATTTATATCGCCGATGCGGCGCTGTTCCTGAAGGCCACTCAGCCGCAACTTGGCATCAGCGATCCGTATCAGCTTAATGAAGAGCAGTATCAGGCGGCGTTGAAGCTGTTGCGTACTCAACACGCGTTGATCCACCGCTACTGGCACGATACTTCGGTACAGATGAGCGATTTCAAAAATGAAGGCGTGGTTGCTTCCAGCGCCTGGCCATATCAGGCCAACGCCCTGAAAGGCGAGGGCCAGCCGATCGCCACGGTCTTCCCTAAAGAAGGGGTTACCGGCTGGGCGGATACCACCATGCTGCATGCCGACGCCAAACACCCGAATTGCGCCTATCAGTGGATGAACTGGTCGCTGGAGCCGAAGGTGCAGGGCGACGTGGCCGCCTGGTTCGGTTCAGTGCCGGCCTCCCCGGCGGGCTGCAAGGCCAGCGCGCTGCTGGGCGAGAAGGGCTGTGAAACCAACGGGTTTAATCAGTTCGACAAGATCGCCTTCTGGAAAACGCCGCAGGCGCAGGGCGGCAAGTTCGTGCCGTACAGCCGCTGGACTCAGGACTATATCGCCATCATGGGTGGCCGCTAACGAACGGGGGCGCAGCTCGCTGCGCCCAAACAGCATCAGTGTGGAGCGTACATCATGACCATTGCCGTGCAATTTATCGATGTTTCGCGGACCTTCGGCGATGTTCGCGCCGTAGACCGGGTGTCTATCGAGATCCAGGACGGAGAATTTTTCTCCATGCTCGGGCCTTCCGGCTCGGGGAAAACCACTTGCCTGCGGCTGATCGCCGGTTTTGAGCAACTGAGCGCCGGCTCGATCCGCATACACGGGCAAGAGGCCGCCAACCTGCCGCCCTATCAGCGTGACGTGAATACCGTGTTCCAGGATTACGCGCTGTTCCCGCACATGTCGGTGCTGGAAAACGTCGCTTACGGGTTGATGGTCAAAGGCGTCGCCAAACGCGAACGGCTGGCGCGTGCGCAGGAGGCGCTGGACAGTGTGGCGTTGGGGTTTGTGGCCGAACGCAAACCGGCGCACCTTTCGGGTGGCCAGCGGCAGCGCGTTGCGTTGGCCCGAGCCTTGGTCAACCGGCCACGGGTGTTGTTGCTGGATGAACCGCTCGGCGCGCTGGATCTCAAACTGCGTGAACAGATGCAGGGCGAACTGAAAAAGTTGCAGCGCCAGTTGGGCATCACCTTTATTTTCGTCACCCACGATCAGAGCGAAGCGCTGTCGATGTCCGATCGCGTGGCGGTGTTCAACAATGGCCGAATCGAGCAGGTCGATGCGCCGCGTGAGCTGTATATGCGGCCGAGGACACCGTTCGTCGCCGAGTTTGTCGGCACCTCCAACGTGGTGCGCAGCGAACTGGCGCAGCGGTTGCTTGGCCAGACCGCCACCTTCTCGATTCGCCCGGAGCATATCCGCCTGGCGGATCAGGCCGGTGCGGCACCGGATGAAATCCAGGTGCAGGGCAGGTTGCAGGAGATCCATTATCAGGGCGCGGCAACGCGTTATGAAATCGCGCTGAGCAGCGGCGAAAAACTGCTGGTCAGCCAGGCAAATCCCCAGTGGCATGCCGGCGGGCAGCAGCGTTTGATCGGGCAGCCGGTCACCGCCTGCTGGTCGCGTGAGGCGATGGTGCCGCTGCTGGAGGAAAGGTGAGATGGATATGAGCATCGACTTTCCCGCGCCGCGCCGCGGTACTCTGCGCGCTCTGTCGACCTGGTTCTATCGCCGCCCGACGCTGTATCTGTTGCTGCTGTTGGTGCCGCCGCTGCTGTGGTTTGGCGCGGTGTATCTCGGTTCGCTGTTGACGCTGCTGTGGCAAGGGTTCTACACCTTCGACGACTTCACCATGACGGTGACGCCGGATCTGACCTTCGACAACCTGCGGGCGCTGTTCAACCCGGCCAACTACGACATCATCCTGCGCACCCTGACGATGGCGGTGCTGGTGTCGCTGGCCAGCGCGGTGCTGGCGTTCCCGATTGCCTATTATATGGCGCGCTACACCAGCGGCCGCGTCAAAGCGTTCTTCTACATTGCGGTGATGATGCCGATGTGGGCCAGTTATATCGTCAAGGCCTACGCCTGGACGCTGTTGCTGGCTAAAGATGGCGTAGCCCAGTGGTTCCTGCAACACCTCGGGTTGGAACCGGTACTGGCGGCAATCCTGAGCGTGCCGGGCGTAGGGGGCAACACTCTGTCGACCTCCGGGCTGGGGCGTTTTCTGGTGTTCGTGTATATCTGGTTGCCGTTCATGATTTTGCCGATCCAGGCCGCGCTGGAGCGTTTGCCGCCTTCGCTGTTGCACGCCTCGGCGGATCTGGGCGCGCGCCCGGCGCAGACTTTCCGTTACGTGATCCTGCCGCTGGCGGTGCCGGGCATTGCTGCCGGGTCGATATTCACTTTCTCGCTGACGCTGGGGGACTTCATCGTGCCGCAGCTGGTGGGGCCGCCGGGTTACTTTATCGGCAGCATGGTGTACGCCCAACAGGGGGCGATCGGGAATATGCCGATGGCGGCGGCCTTTACCCTGGTGCCGATCGTACTGATCGCGATTTATCTTTCCATTGTGAAACGTCTGGGGGCCTTCGATGCACTCTGAACGCGCGCCGTTAGGGCTGAAGTTGGCCGCCTGGGGCGGTTTGATCTTCCTGCATTTCCCGTTGGCGATTATCGCCATCTATGCCTTCAACACCGAGGATGCTGCGTTCAGCTTCCCGCCAAAGGGGTTTACGCTGCATTGGTTCAGCGTAGCCGCCGGCAGGCAGGATATCCTCGATGCGATGCTGCTTTCGGCGCAAATAGCCGCGCTGGCGACCGCCGTGGCGCTGGTGCTGGGCACCCTGGCGGCAGCGGCGCTGTATCGGCGTGATTTCTTCGGCAAGGACAGCATTTCGCTGCTGCTGCTGTTGCCGATCGCGCTGCCGGGCATCGTCACCGGTCTGGCGCTGCTGGCGGCGTTCAAGGCGCTGAATATCGAGCCGGGGGTGCTGACCATCGTCATCGGTCATGCCACCTTCTGCGTGGTGATCGTGTTCAATAACGTGATTGCCCGTTTCCGCCGCACCTCTTACAGCCTGATCGAGGCGTCCATGGATTTGGGCGCCGACGGTTGGCAAACCTTCCGTTACGTGATTTTACCCAACCTGGGGTCGGCGCTGCTGGCCGGCGGCATGCTGGCGTTCGCGCTGTCGTTTGACGAAATCATTGTCACCACCTTCACCGCCGGGCATGAGCGCACGTTGCCGCTGTGGTTGCTAAACCAGCTCGGCCGCCCGCGCGACGTGCCGATCACCAACGTGGTGGCGTTATCGGTGATGTTGCTGACCATGATCCCGATTTTGGGGGCCTATTACCTGACTAAAGGCGGCGAAAGCGTCGCCGGCAGCGGCAAATAATTTCCTAACCAGACATCTTACAAAAGGATAACCCTATGCAAAGCCAACTGCTGATTAACGGTCAACTGGTTACCGGCCAGGGGACGTCGCTGCCGGTGTATAACCCGGCGACCGGAGAGGTGATCTTGCAGGTAGCGCAAGCCAGCCTGGAGCAGGTGGATCAGGCGGTGCTGGCGGCCGACGCCGCCTTTGCCGAATGGGGGCAGACCACGCCGAAAGAGCGTGCCGACTGCCTGCTGAAGCTGGCGAATCTGATCGATAGCCACGCGGAAACCTTTGCCCGGCTGGAATCGCTCAACTGCGGCAAACCTTATCACTGCGTGCTGAACGACGAACTGCCGGCAGTGGCCGACGTATTCCGCTTCTTCGCCGGTGCCAGCCGCTGCCTGAGCGGGCTGGCGGCCGGCGAGTATCTGGCCGGGCATACCTCGATGATCCGCCGCGATCCCCTGGGCGTGGTGGCCTCGATTGCACCCTGGAACTACCCGCTGATGATGGCGGCGTGGAAGTTGGCCCCGGCGCTGGCGGCGGGCAATTGCGTGGTGATTAAACCGTCGGAACAGACCCCGCTGACCACCTTTAAGCTGGCCGAACTGGCCGCCGGGCTGTTCCCGCCGGGCGTGCTTAACGTGCTGTTCGGCCAGGGGGCCGGGGTCGGCGATCGGCTGACCGGCCATGACAAGGTACGAATGGTGTCGCTCACCGGTTCGGTTGCTACCGGGGAACACATTATCGCGCATACCGCGCCGGGCATTAAGCGTACCCATATGGAGCTGGGGGGCAAGGCGCCGGTGCTGGTGTTTGATGATGCCGACCTGCAACAGGTGGTAGAAGGCATCCGCAGCTTTGGTTTTTACAACGCCGGCCAGGACTGCACCGCCGCCTGCCGCATTTATGCCCAGAAAGGCATTTACCCCGAACTGGTGAAGCGGCTGGGCGAGGCGGTCGCCAGCCTGAAAATAGGGCCGCCGGAGAACGAAAGCAGCGAGCTTGGCCCGCTAATCACCGCCCAGCATCTGGAGCGGGTGGCGGGGTTTGTCGAGCGGGCGAAGGCGTTGCCGCATGTGCAGGTGGTGACCGGCGGTGAGCGGGTTAGCGGCCCCGGCTACTATTTCCAGCCGACGCTGCTGGCCGGTACGCGGCAGGACGATGAAATCGTGCAGCGGGAGGTGTTCGGCCCGGTAGTCACTATCACCGAGTTTGACGATGAGGCGCAGGTGCTGGCCTGGGCCAATGAGTCCAACTACGGGCTGGCATCGTCGTTGTGGACCCGTGACGTGGGCCGTGCGCATCGGTTGAGCGCCCGCCTGCAATACGGCTGCACCTGGGTGAATACCCATTTCATGCTGGTGAGCGAAATGCCGCACGGCGGCCAGAAGCTGTCGGGCTACGGCAAAGATATGTCGATGTACGGGTTGGAGGACTACACCGCGATCCGGCATGTGATGTTTAAACATTGATTTTGCTGTGTTTACCCGCACAATAGCGCACCTTCAGGCCGGTGTTGACCGGTCTGATTGATAATAAGAATTGAAAGGAAGCTAATATGGGAATCACCCGACGCGATTTTCTCAACGGGGTGGCGATCACCATCGCCGCCGGGCTGACGCCGCTGCAAATTCTGCGCGCGTCCCCGCAAACCGCCAATCAAACCCTGTATTATCCGCCAGCGCTGACCGGGCTGCGCGGTAACCATCCGGGCTCGTTCGAGCACGCGCACCAACTGGGGCGCGACGGTAAGGCATTCGATTTCGGCAGCGTACCCGCTACGGAAGAGTTTGACCTGATCGTGGTCGGTGCGGGCATCAGCGGGCTGGCCGCCGCCTGCTTCTGGCAGCAGATGAAGGGCACACAGCAGCGTATTTTGCTGATCGACAACCACGATGACTTTGGCGGCCACGCCAAGCGTAATGAATTCAGCAGCGAAAACGGCACTATTCTCGGCTATGGCGGCAGTGAGTCGCTGCAATCACCACGCTCGAACTTCAGCCCGGTGGCGATGGGGCTGCTGCAAAAACTCGGCGTCAGCATCGACAACCTGGAAAAGGCGTTCGATAAAACCTTCTACCCGGATCTGAACCTGAGCCGCGGCGTCTATTTCGATCGTAAAAACTTCGGCGTCGACAAAGTGGTGAATGGCGATCCGGGGCGTATGGTGGCGGATGATATTCCGCGTGATCGGCTTAATGGCCGCTCCTACGAAGCCTTTATCGGCGATTTCCCACTGCCGGAAAGTGACCGACAGGCGCTGATCGTGCTGCACACGGTGGACAAGGATTATCTGCCTGACCTGACTCAGGAACAAAAGAGCGAATGGCTCGACAAGCACAGTTATACCCAGTTCCTGCGTGAAAAGGTCGGTCTGAGCGAAATGGCTATCCGTTATTTCCAGCAGACCACCAGCGATTTCCAGGCGGTGGGTATCGACGCCACTTCGTGCAGCGATGCGCGCATCTGCGATCTGCCCGGCCTGAACGGCATGAATTTGCCGCCGCTGGATGAGGAGTCGCAGGCGGATCTCGACGATCCTTACGTGTTCCACTTCCCGGATGGCAACGCCACGCTGGCGCGCCTGATGGTGCGTCATCTGATCCCGGCGGTGGCGCCGGGCGGCAAGGATATGAACGACATCGTGCTGGCGAAGTTCGACTACAGTCGGCTCGATCGGCCGGAATCGCCGGTAAAACTGCGCCTGAACAGTACCGGCTTGCACGCGGCGAACGTCGGCGACAAGGTTGAAGTGACCTATATGACCGGCGAGAAAATGACCAAGGTGCGCGCCGGGCAGGTGGTGATGGCCGGTTACAACATGATGATCCCGTATCTGGTGCCGGAAATGTCGCATGAGCAGCAAGAGGCGCTGAAGCAGAACGTGAAATCACCGCTGGTGTACAGCAAAGTGGTGATCCGCAACTGGCAGCCGTTTATCAAGCTGGGTGTGCATGAAGTGTATTCGCCGACCGCGCCTTATTGCCGCGTGAAGCTGGATTATCCGGTGAGCATGGGCGGTTATGAACATCCTCGCGACCCGAATCAGCCGATTGGCCTGCATATGGTGTATGTGCCGACGCTGGCGGGCAGCGGGCTTAGCCCCCGCGAACAGTCGCGCAAAGGCCGCGCCTTGCTGCTGGGCACACCGTTTGAGGTGCATGAGCAGATGATCCGCGAACAGTTGCAGGGCATGCTGGGTTCCGCCGGTTTCGACCATCAGCGCGATATTCAGGCGATCACCGTTAACCGCTGGTCGCACGGCTATTCCTACTTCCTCAATGGGCTGTTTGATGATGAAGAGGAGGCGAAAAAAATCATTGAGACGGCGCGTAAGCCGATAGGCAAGATTGTCATAGCCAACTCGGATTCGGACTGGAGCCCGTACGCCAACTCGGCAATCGATCAGGCATGGCGCGCGGTCAATGAACTGGCCTTCGGCCAGGCGGCCGTCAAGGAGGGAGCATGAGTCTACGTTCATGGTATCTGCTGACCTTGCTGGCGGCGGGCGGTTCGGCTCAGGCGATGTCGGCCGGGGAATACGTGGCCAAGGCCGGTGACTGCACCGCCTGCCATACCGCGCCGGGCGGCGCCTTGCTGGCCGGCGGCATGAAGTTCCCGACGCCGCTGGGCGCTATTTACGCCACCAATATCACGCCGGATAAGCAGCACGGCATCGGCGCCTATTCTTTTGACGAGTTTGACCGCGCCATGCGCCAGGGCATCGCCAAAGATGGCCATCGCCTGTATCCGGCGATGCCCTATACCTCTTACGCCAAGATGAATGCGGCGGATATGCGCGCGCTGTACGATTATCTGATGCAGGAAGTGCCGGCGCAGAACGCCGCCAACCGCGCCAGCGATATCAGTTGGCCGTTGTCGATGCGTTGGCCGCTGGCGGTTTGGAATCAGCTGTTCCATGACGATGCCCAATATCGGCCGGACAGCGGGCAGAGCGCCGAGTGGAACCGTGGCGCTTATCTGGTGCAGGGCGCGGGCCACTGCGGCAGTTGCCATACGCCGCGCGGCTGGGCAATGCAGGAAAAGGGGCTGGACAGCAAGGAACCGGCTTTCCTGAGCGGGGCCGAGCTGGACGGTTGGTACGCGTCTAACCTGCGCGGTATGTCGCAGGAAGAGGTGGCGGCACTGTTGAAAACCGGCCGCAGCCGACATGCTGCGGTGGCCGGGCCGATGAGCGAGGTGGTCACCCACAGTACGCAATATCTTACCGATGGCGATCTGAACGCCATTGCCACTTATCTGCACAGCCTGGCGGCGGAAAAACCTCCGGCCGAGAAAGCCGTTGCCCCGGTGGCCGGCAGTCAACAGGCCGGGCAGCGCACCTATGCAATGTACTGTTCAACCTGCCACGGCAATAAAGGCGAGGGCAGTGACAACACCATTCCGGCATTGGCGGGCAACGCGACGGTGACGGCGGACAATCCGCTGACGGCGCTGCGAGTCTTGTTGGAAGGGGCGCAAACGCCGATCACTCAACAGGCTACCGCGATCGCCATGCCAGGTTACGGCTGGGCATTGAATGACCGGCAGGCAGCCGATCTGATGAGTTACTTACGCGGAAGTTGGGGCAATCAGGCTGGGGTGGTAACGGCGCAGCAGGTGCAGGAGGCGCGTAAGCTGGCGGAGAAATAACGGCGGGGCGCGGTGCTGTTCACAGACCGCGCCCCGTTTGATTACAGTACCTTATGCGGGCCGAAGCATTCGTAATGGATGTTCTCGGCGTTCACGCCCATTTCCAGCAGTTGTTTGCCGACATGCTGCATAAACGGCACCGGGCCGCAGAAGTAGTAATGCATCTGTGGCTCGCCGAGCGTTTCGCGCAGTGCGCTGAGGTTCATCAACCCGCGGCTCTGATAATCGCGGCCTTCCACGTCGTCGGTGCCCGGCTCGCGGTACCAGACGTGACTGCTCAGGTTTGGCATGCGGCCGGCGATATCCGCCACTTCATCTGCGAAGGCGTGAACGCTGCCGTTTTCCGCTGCGTGCAACCAGTGCACGTTCGCCTGATGTTGGCTGTCGTGCAGGGTATTGAGCATACCGAGCATGGGCGTTTGGCCTACGCCGGCGGAGATCAGGGCTACCGGGGTGGTTGGCTGCACGTCAAGGAAGAAATCCCCGTGCGGCGGCGCCAGATAAAGTACATCGCCCTCTTTGGCCTGCTGATGCAGGAAATTCGAGACCTTACCTTGATCTTCACGCTTCACCGCGATGCGGTAGTATTCGCCGTTAGGCGCAGTGGTCAGTGAGTATTGGCGGATTTCCTGATTTTCCATGCTGTCGTGATTGATATAGACCGCCAGATATTGCCCCGGCTTGAAGTCAATCACGCGGCCACCGTCCACCGGCGCCAGCACGAAGCTGCAAATCACGTCGCTTTGCGGCTGCTTTTTGACAATGCGGAAAGCGCGCCGTTCGCGCCAGCCGCCATTCGCGTCTTCACTTTCCTGATAAATCTGGCCTTCACGCTGGATGAATACGTTCGCCAATACGCCGTAGGCCTTGCCCCAGGCATCCAGCACTTCCTGGCCTGGGCTGAACATTTCGTCCAGCGTCGCCAACAGGTGGCCGCCGACAATTTGATACTGCTCTGGCTGGATATTCAGGCTGGTGTGCTTTTGGGCAATACGCTCTACCGCCGGCAGCAACGCCGCCAGATTTTCGATATTGGCGGCATAGGCGCAGATCGCATCGAACAACGCCTGGCGTTGATCGCCGTTGCGCTGGTTATTCATGTTGAAAACATCTTTCAACTCAGGATTGTGTTCGAACATGCGATCGTAGAAATGGGCGGTCAGTTTAGGCCCGGTCGCGGCCAGCAAGGGGATTGTGGATTTTACGGTGGCGATGGTTTGGCTATCCAGCATGGTAGCGCTCCTTTGGCTTCAATTATTGGTATATTTAAAAAGTTGCATATTAAATGCATCTTTATGTTTGCGCAAATACTAGCGATTTCCGCCGGGGCTGTAAATACCCTTATTTTTGTTGCGGCGTTGTTAAGCGTCGATCTCGCTCACAGAACATGAAAAAACCGCATCCTCAGCATGAGTAAAAGTCCGTTGCCGGATGGCGTGATATATAGGATCAAAGCCTTGCAGCGCCTTATGCCAATCGTTTGCGTAAAAACCTCTGTCAAGACCTATCCTCAGTAGGGGAAAACAGTTTACACTGTTGCCCAGAACCCAACCGGGTAGTTATTTGGTGATTTTTTAGTTAGCCGATTTAAGTCAGGAGATGCCGGATGTTAAAGCGTGAAATGAACATTGCTGATTACGATGCCGAACTGTGGCGTGCAATGGAGCAAGAAGTCGTGCGTCAGGAAGAGCACATTGAACTGATTGCGTCTGAGAACTACACCAGCCCGCGCGTAATGCAGGCTCAGGGTTCCCAGTTGACCAACAAATACGCTGAAGGCTATCCGGGCAAGCGTTATTACGGCGGCTGCGAATATGTGGATATCGTTGAGCAACTGGCCATCGATCGTGCTAAAGAGCTGTTTGGCGCAGATTATGCCAACGTTCAGCCGCACTCCGGCTCCCAGGCTAACTTCGCCGTCTACACCGCGCTGCTGCAGCCGGGCGACACCATTCTGGGCATGAACCTGGCGCACGGTGGCCACCTGACCCACGGTTCGCCGGTCAACCTGTCCGGCAAGCTGTACAACGTGGTGCCTTACGGCATCAACGACAAAGGCGAAATCGACTACGACGATCTGGCCAAGCAAGCGCAGACCCACAAACCAAAAATGATCATCGGCGGCTTCTCGGCCTTCTCCGGTCTGGTTGACTGGGCAAAAATGCGTGAAATCGCCGACAGCATCGGCGCTTACCTGTTCGTTGATATGGCGCACGTTGCGGGCCTGATCGCCGCCGGCGTTTATCCGAACCCGGTTCCGCACGCGCACATCGTTACCACCACCACCCACAAAACCCTGGCGGGCCCGCGTGGCGGCCTGATCCTGGCGAAGGGCGGTGATGAAGATCTGTACAAGAAGCTGAACTCCGCCGTATTCCCTGGCGGCCAGGGCGGCCCGCTGATGCACGTGATCGCCGGTAAAGCGGTGGCGCTGAAAGAAGCGATGGAGCCTGAATTCAAGGTTTACCAGCAGCAAGTTGCCGATAACGCCAAAGCGATGGTGAAGGTGTTCCTGGAGCGCGGCTACAAAGTGGTTTCCGGCGGTACTCATAACCACCTGTTCCTGCTGGACCTGGTTGACAAAAACCTGACCGGTAAAGAAGCTGACGCCGCCCTGGGCCGCGCCAACATCACCGTGAACAAAAACAGCGTGCCAAACGATCCTAAGAGCCCGTTCGTTACCTCTGGCATTCGTATCGGTACGCCGGCTGTGACCCGTCGCGGCTTCAAAACCGCTGAAGTGACTGAGTTGGCCGGTTGGATCTGCGACGTGCTGGACAACATCAACGATGAAGCCACCATCGAACGCACCAAGAAGAAAGTGCTGGATATCTGCGCCCGCCTGCCGGTCTACGCATAATTCTGCTTTCTCTTTAAAAACCCGCTTCGGCGGGTTTTTTTATGCCTGTTACCGGCAAACTGTGAACTGCTTGGCACTCTATCCCCTTGATCGTGGATGAATGTTGCTCGTGAGTGTGAGCTCTGTCAAAGTATCGCCTACACACCGGAGGGATCATGGTTCTGCAATCAACGCGTTGGCTCGCTCTCAGTTATTTCACCTACTTCTTTTCTTATGGCATCTTCTTACCGTTTTGGGGCGTTTGGCTGAAAGGCGAAGGCATAGCGCCTGAAACCATAGGTCTGTTGCTCGGTGCCGGTTTGGTGGCGCGTTTCCTCGGCAGTTTGCTGATTGCTCCCCGGGTTAAAGATCCTTCCCATCTGGTGACGGCACTTCGCCTGCTGGCGTTGCTGACGTTGGCCTTCGCCGTCGGTTTTTGTTTCGGCAACGGCTGGGGTTGGCTGATGCTGGTGATTGCCGGCTTCAACCTGTTCTTCTCGCCGTTGGTACCGCTGACCGACGCGTTGGCCGCCACCTGGCAAAAACAAATCACCATGGACTACGGTCGAGTCAGGCTGTGGGGCTCGCTGGCGTTCGTGATCGGTTCTGCGCTGACTGGGCAAATGGTGTCGGTTTGGGGCCATACCGCCATTCTCTATAGCCTGATCGCCAGCGTGCTGGCGATGCTGCTGGGCATGATGCTGAAACCGAGCGTGATGCCGCAAGGGGAGACGCGTACCCAAAGCGGGCCAGACCGCTCACTGCGCGAAATGCTCAAGGAAGGGCCGGTCTGGCGTTTCCTGTTGTGCGTCACGTTGTTGCAGGGTGCGCATGCCGGCTATTACAGCTTTGGCTCTATCTACTGGCAGGAAGCCGGCTACTCGGCTTCGACGATTGGTTATCTGTGGTCGCTGGGCGTGGTGGCGGAAGTCATTATTTTCGCCAGCAGCAATGTCCTGTTCCGCCGCTGGAATGCGCGCAATCTGCTGTTGCTTTCCGCCTGCTGCGGGGTGCTGCGCTGGAGCCTGATGGCTTACAGCACCGAACTGGGTTGGCTGCTGGTGATCCAGATCCTGCATTGCGGCACCTTTACCGTTTGCCATCTGGCGGCGATGCGTTTTATCGCTGCACGCAAAGGGCCGGAGGTGATCCGGTTGCAGGCGATTTACTCGGCGCTGGCGATGGGGGGCGGCATTGCGATTATGACGGTGATTGCCGGCTTCCTGTTTGAACATCTGCAGGGCGGGGTATTCTGGGTGATGGCGGCGGTGGCGTTGCCGGCGCTGTTTATCCGCCCGCCGGCCGTTGCGGTCAGCGGCAACCGTTAAGTCGTTTCCAGCAGCGCGCGGATGGCTTTGCGCTGCTGGCGTTCTAACGGCAATTCGGTATAAATCAGCGGCGGTTGCGGTTCACTGTGTACCGCCGCATAAGGGCTGATCACCAGCGTGATACCCTGCGGCGCGCCGGAGCGCAGGTAATCGCGCAGCGGCAGATACTTGATATTTAATGGCAACAGCGTTAATTCGCGGATCTGATATTCCACTTCCTCTTCCAACTGCGGGTTGTCCAGCGTCAATAACAACACCTGTTTTTCCTGCAGCGCATTACCCTGCATCAGCCAGGCGCCGAAACTGATGGCCACCAACCCCGCTTCCTCGCTGGAAAAACGAATTTCATATTCCTGTTCGAGCGGTGCCAGCGCTTCCTTGGTGGTGCGCATCAGGCGCGGGTACATGCGTAACACTTCCTCGAGCAGCATATTGTCAATGCCGATGTCAAAATGACAGCGCTCGACCGCAGGCGCCAGATGGGCGAACAGCTGGCTGATCAAATCCTCTTTACTGCTGAAGGTCATGCCGGAAATCTGCTGGAAGCGCTCGACCATGTTTTCAATCGCTCTCATTAAGCGCAGATCTTCCTCCGAGTCGTTGCTGTGGTAGCTATGGTTTTTCAGCATGGTGAACATCAGCACCAGAAAATCGCTTTCGCTGGTCTCGGGTTGCAGGGCGAAAAGCTGATTCAGCGATTGATGAAGCAAGCTGGCCGCCTGATGCTCTGGTTTCTGATGCAGCCAGGTGCGCTGGGTGGCGGTGAATAGCGGGTGCCGCTGGCGCTGGGTTTCCCAGGCGCAGTAACACAGATAATACTGCAGAAATTGGCGATCGCGCTGATCGAGGGGCTGGTTGAGCAGCGGTTCACAACTGCTGATGTAACTTTCCAACTGCGGCGACGGATCGGCGTTTACCGCCAACGCCTGGTGCAGCCAGGGGGCAAAATGCTGGTCGACAAACTCCGGGCTGCAGCGCAGGGCTCTGCGCAACCAGTGGAGCAGGCAGAGGCGTTGGTTGAGCGCGCTTCCCTTGAGCCGGTAGCCTTCGTCGGAATTGCCGACGAGCTCCAGATGGTGGAAACGCTGGATTTCACTGGCAACCTCGGCTATATCTTGCCGGGCAGTAGGGTGGTCGACGCCGTTGATTTGGCTGATAGTCTCCAGTTGTACTGCGGGCACCGGCGCATACAGCATCAGTAACAGATGGCAGCGCCGTTGTTGACCGGAGAGCTCAGGCACAGGGTCAGTGTCCAGGCTCATATCACCTTCTGGTGCGTAACGTTTAAATTATGAATAAGCATAGCAAAAGGCTATGCGGCGGCGGGGCTGCGGCGCCCGGTTTTATTTCGGCTTACCACTTTCGTCACAATTATTGTGCCGATTAACGGCGGTTGAAGGTTGGTTGATGTTACTTTATAACAATAATGAGTATCGTTTGATGATGAAGTTACGTTTTATTGTGGCCGGTTTTTTCGCGTTATTCAGCGCCGGCGTCGTCGCACACCCGCACAGCTTTATTGATATGAACACCACCTTTGTGGCGAAAGATCAAAAACTGGTCGGCTTGAAAATGGTTTGGGTAATGGATGAAATCACCTCGGCGGATCTGCTGTACGATGCGCAGAACGCGAAAAGCGACTCGGAAGTGTGGAAAAAGCTGGCGGCGGAAGTGATGGCCAACGTGCTAGGTCAGCACTATTTCACCGACGTGTATCGCGACGGCAAGCCGGTGAAATACCTGAATCTGCCGACCGAATACCATTTGTCGCGCCAGGGGCACCAGGCGGTGCTGGAGTTTGTGTTGCCGCTGGCCGAGCCGCAGCCGCTGGCAGGCAAGCCGTTTGAGATCTCCACCTACGATCCCACCTATTTTGTCGATATGACTTACAAAGACCAAACGGCGCTGCATCTGCCGCCGGAAATGGCGCCGCAATGCAAGTTCAGCCTGATGACGCCGAAGCCGGATTCCTCCTTGCAGGCTTACGCATTGTCCCTCGATAAGAACGATGCACCCAGCGAAGATATGGCGCTGGGGCAACAGTTCGCGCAGCGGGTCACTTTGCAATGTCAATAAACCTTAGCCAGAACGCCGCGCGTAAGCGGCACTGGGCCTTCAGCCTGTGGCCGCTGCTGCTGTTTGCGCTGTTGCTGGCGTTGGCCGCGCAGGTGGCGTGGCACTATTGGCCGCAACTGCTGATGCAAAGCGTGGTGTGGCAGAAGGGGCTGCATCAACAACTGGCCGGCCTGTTGCAGCAGGTAAAAGCCGCCCCCCAGCAGGCCGGGCTGGCGTTGATGCTGTTTAGCCTGAGCTATGGCGTGCTGCATGCACTTGGCCCCGGTCACGGCAAGGTGGTGATTGCCACTTATCTGGCCACCCACCCGGCGCGGCTGAAAAGCAGCCTGAAACTGACCTTTGCCGCCTCGCTGGTTCAAGGGCTGGTGGCTATCGCGTTGGTGACGCTGATGCTGGTGGTACTGCAATTATCCTCCCGCCAACTGCATCAGAGCAGTTTCTGGTTGGAGAAGGGCAGTTTTATTTTGGTCATGCTGCTTGGCGTGCTGCTGAGCTGGCGGGCGCTGAAACGCCTGTATTACGCGGTGAAAGCGCTGCGCCCGTCACCGGCGCTGCGTATCAACAGCCTGCAACCTTTGCCGGCGGATCACGTTCACAGCGAGCATTGTGGTTGCGGGCATCGCCATTTGCCGAGCGACAGCGAATTGCAGGCGGGCAGTGACTGGCGCACGCAAACCGCCATCGTGCTGGCGATGGGCATGCGCCCCTGCTCGGGGGCGATACTGGTGCTGCTGTTTTCCAAGGTGATTGGCGTATTCGCCTGGGGCGTGGTTTCGGCGTTGGCGATGGCGTTTGGCACGTCGCTGACCATTTCATTGTTGGCCTTGCTGGTGCATTACAGCCGCCGGTTGGCGGTGCGCCTCAGCCGTTCGCGCGCGCCGGCCGCCTGGAGCGCCGTTGCCTGGGGATCGCTGGCATTGGCCGGTGGCTTGATTCTGCTGTTCGCCGGATTGCTGCTGTATGCCAGCGCTCAGCCGGAGTTCGGTGGTGGTATCCGGCCTTTCTCCCGCTGACCGGCATAAAAAAAGCGCTGCAATAAATTGCAGCGCTTTTTCTTTATTCATTCACTCACTTCGCGATATTAACGCTTCAGCGCTTCGCTCAGTTCTTCACGCATGGTAGAAAGCATGGCTTTCACTACGCGCGGGTTGCCTGCAACCACGTTGCCGGAGCTGAAGTGGTTATGGCCGCCAACAAAGTCGGTCACCAGGCCACCAGACTCGCGCACCAGCAGTTCGCCGGCAGCAAAGTCCCACGGCTTCAGGCCAATCTCGAAGAAACCGTCAACGCGGCCGGCGGCCACATAGGCCAGGTCCAGCGCGGCGGAGCCGGTGCGACGGAAGTCTGCACACTGAGTGAACAGTTTGCCAACCACGTTGATGTAAGGGGTTGCGTGCTGTTTAACCTTGAACGGGAAGCCGGTCGCCAGGATGGTGCCATCCAGATCTTTGGCATTGGTGCCGCGCAGGCGGTAGCCGTTGAGCTGTGCGCCTTGGCCGCGGGTAGCGGTAAAGAGTTCGTTGCGCATTGGATCGTAAACCACAGCCACTTCTGTACGGCCTTTGATGCGTACGGCGATGGAAACGGAGAAGTGTGGGAAACGTTTAATGAAGTTTGAGGTGCCATCCAGTGGATCGATCACCCATTGTACATCCTGATCTTCGCCGACCAGCTCACCGCGTTCTTCGGTAACAATAGTATGTTGCGGATAAGACTTGCGGATCACGTCGATGATCAGATGCTCTGCATCGCGATCGACGTTAGTGACAAAGTCATTGGTCCCTTTCTGGCTCGCTTCTACAGCGTCCGGGGTTTCGTAGTTTTTGGCAATCAGGTTACCGGCCTTGCGCGCAGCGCGCACGGCGATAGTCAGCATCGGATGCATGGGTATCTTCCAACTAGGATGTTAAAGAACAGGAAACGGCGCGAAGTATAGCAGCTGTTCGGCAAAATGCCTACGGCTGTGTTAAGATGCTGTGATTTTCCGCTACGCTCAGAGTTTGTATGCTGCACAACATCCGCATTGTTCTGGTAGAAACCTCCCATACCGGTAACATGGGCTCGACCGCACGAGCCATGAAAACCATGGGGTTAACCAACCTTTATCTGGTTAACCCGCTGATAAAACCCGATTCGCAGGCGATTGCCCTGGCCGCAGGCGCCAGCGACGTGATCGGCAACGCCACTATCGTTGACACCCTTGATGACGCTATCGCCGGCTGTAGCCTGGTGGTCGGTACCAGCGCGCGTTCGCGCACTTTGCCGTGGCCGATGCTGGAACCGCGCGAATGCGGCGTACGTGCCGTGCACGAAGGCGAGCACGCGCCGGTTGCGCTGGTGTTCGGTCGCGAACGCGTTGGCCTGACCAACGATGAACTGCAAAAGTGCCATTATCACGTCGCCATTCCCGCCAACCCGGATTACAGCTCGTTGAACCTGGCGATGGCGGTGCAAATCCTGGCTTATGAAGTGCGCGTGGCTTATCTCGATCGCCAGCAAGTGGGGGTGCCGCAGTTGGAAGAAACGCCTTATCCTCTGGTGGACGATCTCGAACGTTTCTATCAGCACCTGGAACAAACGCTGCAGCACAGCGGCTTTATCCGCCCGGCACATCCGGGGCAGGTAATGAGCAGATTGCGCCGTTTATTCACCCGAGCGCGGCCGGAAGCTCAGGAGCTGAATATCTTGCGTGGCATGCTGACGTCGATAGAGAAACAGGATAAACATCAAGGTAATTAATTTGATGTGGCGTAACGGCCGGTAATAATAGTATTAGTTATCCAATGGTTATAACATGTATTTTATATGCATTTGATATAGCTCAGGACGAAATGTGCTAATACTTGAGTAAATTACTAGGTTAAATAGTTGACTGATTTACTCGGGAATGTCAGAATTTCGGCCATGTTTCACCAACAGGTAACCATTTAGCTATGAGACTGACATCCAAAGGCCGTTATGCCGTAACCGCTATGCTTGACGTGGCATTGCACTCCCAGGAAGGGCCCGTTCCTCTGGCGGATATTTCTGAGCGCCAAGGGATTTCGCTCTCTTATCTGGAACAACTATTCTCCCGTCTGCGTAAAAATGGCCTGGTGGCCAGCGTGCGTGGGCCGGGCGGTGGTTATCTGCTGGGGAAAGAGGCAAGTGAGATCGCCGTTGGCGCTGTCATCACTGCCGTCGATGAATCGGTAGATGCAACCCGTTGCCAGGGTAAAGAAGGCTGTCAGGGTGGCGATCGCTGTCTGACTCATACCCTGTGGCGCGATCTGAGCGAGCGCATCAGCGGGTTCCTGAACAACATTACGCTGGCAGAACTGGTGAACAACCAGGAAGTGCTGGTGGTGGCGGACCGTCAGAACAACGATACCCGTCGCACGGCCAACGGTCGTCCGCAAGAAACTATCAACGTTAATCTGCGCGCATAAGCAGCTGGCGATATTTTTTTAGTTTTTGGAAGTGATGTACGGAGCACAAGAGCAATGAAATTACCGATTTATCTCGATTACTCAGCAACGACGCCGGTTGACCCGCGCGTTGCCGAGAAAATGATGCAGTTTTTGACCCTGGACGGGACTTTCGGTAACCCGGCTTCCCGTTCCCACCGCTTTGGGTGGCAGGCGGAAGAGGCGGTAGATATCGCCCGTAACCAAATTGCTGAACTGGTTGGCGCTGACCCGCGTGAAATCGTGTTCACTTCCGGAGCGACCGAATCCGACAACCTGGCGATTAAAGGTGCGGCCAATTTCTATCAAAAGAAAGGCAAGCACATCATCACCAGCAAAACCGAACACAAAGCCGTGCTGGACACCTGTCGTCAGCTCGAGCGTGAAGGGTTTGAAGTGACCTACCTGGCGCCGCAGAGCAACGGAATTATCAGTCTGCAGGATCTCGAAGCCGCCATGCGTGAAGACACCATTCTGGTATCGATCATGCACGTGAACAATGAAATCGGCGTGGTGCAGGATATCGAAGCTATCGGCGAAATGTGCCGTGCGCGCGGTATCATTTACCACGTTGACGCTACCCAGAGCGTGGGCAAATTGCCTATCGATCTGAGCAAGCTGAAAGTCGATCTGATGTCGTTCTCCGGCCACAAAATCTATGGTCCGAAAGGCATTGGCGCGCTGTACGTGCGTCGTAAACCGCGTATTCGCATCGAAGCCCAGGTCCACGGCGGCGGTCACGAGCGCGGTATGCGTTCCGGCACCCTGCCAGTGCACCAGATCGCCGGTATGGGCGAAGCCTACCGTATCGCCAAAGAAGAAATGGCGACGGAAATGGCGCGCCTGCGTACGCTGCGCGATCGTCTGTGGAACGGCGTGAAAGATATGGAAGAAGTGTATCTGAACGGCGATCTGGAACACGGCGTTCCGAACATTCTCAACGTCAGCTTCAACTACGTTGAGGGCGAATCGCTGATCATGGCGCTGAAAGACCTGGCCGTCTCTTCAGGTTCCGCCTGTACCTCCGCTAGCCTTGAACCCTCCTACGTGCTGCGCGCGCTGGGGATGACCGACGAGTTGGCGCATAGCTCGATCCGTTTCTCTCTGGGGCGTTTTACCACGGAAGAAGAGATCGATTACACCATTCAACTGGTGCGTAAATCCATCGGCCGCCTGCGCGACCTGTCTCCGCTGTGGGACATGTTCAAACAGGGCGTGGATATCAACAGCATCGAATGGGCACATCATTAATTCTCAGGATTCAGGAGCAAGGTCATGGCTTACAGCGAAAAAGTAATCGATCATTATGAAAACCCACGTAACGTGGGCTCGTTTGACAACGAAGATCCTACCGTCGGTAGCGGCATGGTGGGGGCACCGGCCTGTGGCGACGTGATGAAACTGCAGATCAAAGTCAACAATGAAGGCATCATCGAAGACGCCCGCTTCAAGACTTACGGCTGCGGTTCCGCCATCGCCTCCAGTTCGCTGGTGACCGAATGGATGAAAGGCAAGTCTCTTGATCAGGCCGAAGCGATCAAAAACACTCAGATCGCCGAAGAACTGGAATTGCCGCCGGTTAAAATTCACTGCTCTATTCTGGCTGAAGATGCCATCAAAGCAGCGATCGCCGACTACAAGAGCAAGCACAGCGCCAAGTAGTTTTTGTGTAGGGGCGCTGTATATTGCGCCTGCGTTGATCGGGGCGAAGATATTCGCCCCCTACACCGGTTTGCTCCCCAACACCGGTTTTGCAAGAGGTTGGGGATATTGAGTGTGAGGTTGTGATGTCAATTACCATGAGCGACAGCGCTGCGCAGCGTGTTCAGGCTTTTATGAATAACCGCGGCAAAGGTCTGGGTTTGCGTCTGGGGGTAAGAACCTCCGGCTGCTCCGGGATGGCTTATGTGCTGGAATTTGTTGACGAAATGAACGATGACGACATCGTTTTTGAAAACAAAGGCGTCAAGGTGATCATCGACGGCAAGAGCCTGGTCTACCTTGACGGCACCGAGCTTGATTTCGTTAAGGAAGGCCTGAACGAAGGCTTCAAGTTCAACAACCCCAATGTCTCGAGCGAGTGCGGCTGCGGCGAAAGCTTCAACGTCTGACAGCCCATCGTGCTCCCCCGCGTGCTGCGGGGGAACTCCATCCGATAACGCCCAGAGCACGCTATGGATTATTTTACTTTATTCGGGCTGCCAGTTCGCTATTCCGTGGACGGCGGCCTGCTTGCCTCTCGCTATCAGGATTTGCAGCGCCAATTCCATCCCGATCGCAATGCCCTCCAGCCAGAACGCGAACGCCTGATGGCGTTGCAGCAGGCGGCGACCATTAATGAAGCCTACCAAACGCTGAAGCACCCATTAAAACGCGCGGAGTATATGCTATCTTTGCACGGTTTTGATTTGGGTAATGAGCAGCACACTGTGCGCGATACCGCGTTCCTGATGGAACAGTTGGAACTGCGTGAAGAGCTCGATGCCATTGAACGCAAAGCGGATGCAGAAAGCCTGCTGGCCGATTTTGGCGCGCGGGTGAACGAGACGGTCAAACAGCGCAGCGCGCTGATGGTACAGCAGTTGGATAGCCAGCAGTGGTCCGAAGCCGCCGACACCGTGCGTAAGCTGCGCTTTTTGGACAAACTCCAGCAACAGGTTGAACAACTCGAAGAAAAACTGCTGGGTTTTGAGTAATACATTCTGATTGTGGAAGCTTCAATATGGCCTTATTACAAATTAGCGAGCCTGGCCTCAGCGCCGCACCGCACCAGCGCCGTCTGGCTGCCGGTATTGATTTAGGCACCACCAATTCTCTGGTCGCCACGGTACGCAGTGGGCAGGCGGAAACCCTGGCCGACGCGCAGGGGCGCGATTTATTGCCTTCGGTGGTGCACTATCAGACTGACGGGTTGCGCGTAGGTTGGGAAGCGCGCCAGCAAGCGGCGCAGGATCCGGCCAATACCATCAGCTCGATCAAACGCATGATGGGCCGCTCGCTGGCCGACGTTCAGCAGCGTTACCCGAACCTGCCGTACCAATTCCAGCCCAGCGATAACGGCCTGCCGATGATTGTCACCGCAGCCGGTCTGGTTAATCCGGTAGGCGTTTCCGCCGACATCCTCAGGGCACTTTCCGCTCGCGCGCAAACGGCGCTGGAAGGGGAGCTCGACGGTGTCGTGATCACCGTACCCGCTTATTTTGACGATGCACAGCGCCAGGGCACCAAAGACGCTGCTCGTCTGGCCGGCCTGCATGTGCTGCGCCTGCTGAACGAACCGACCGCCGCGGCGATTGCCTATGGCCTGGATTCTGGTCAGGAAGGCACCATTGCGGTTTATGATCTGGGCGGCGGAACCTTCGATATTTCCATTCTGCGCCTGAGCCGTGGGGTGTTTGAAGTGCTGGCCACCGGCGGGGATTCTGCGCTGGGCGGTGATGACTTTGACCACCTGCTGGCCGACTGGCTGCGCGAGCGGGCCGGCGTGGCCGATCGCAGCGATCATGGCCTCCAGCGCCAGTTATTGGATGCGGCTATCGCCGCCAAAATTGCGTTGAGCGATGCCGACAGCGTCAGCATCGACGTGGCCAACTGGCAAGGCGAAGTGACCCGCGCGCAGTTCGATGCGCTGATAGCGCCACTGGTTAAACGCACCCTGATGGCCTGCCGCCGCGCGCTGAAAGACGCCGGTGTCAGCGCGGAAGAGGTGCTTGAAGTGGTGATGGTGGGCGGCTCCACTCGCGTGCCGCTGGTGCGTGAGCAGGTGGGAGCCTTTTTTGGCCGTACGCCGCTGACGTCTATCGATCCGGACAAAGTGGTCGCCATCGGCGCGGCGATCCAGGCCGATATCCTGGTGGGTAACAAGCCGGACAGCGACATGCTGTTGCTGGACGTGATCCCGCTGTCGCTCGGGCTGGAAACCATGGGCGGTCTGGTCGAGAAAGTGATCCCGCGCAACACCACCATTCCGGTGGCGCGCGCGCAGGAATTCACCACCTTTAAAGACGGCCAGAGCGCGATGATGATCCACGTGTTGCAGGGTGAACGTGAGCTGGTGCAGGATTGCCGCTCATTGGCGCGCTTCTCGCTGCGCGGTTTACCGCCCATGCCTGCCGGGGGCGCACATATTCGCGTCACCTTCCAGGTGGACGCGGACGGCCTGCTGAGCGTCACGGCGATGGAGAAATCCACCGGCGTTGAGGCTTCGATCCAGGTGAAGCCGTCTTATGGCCTGTCCGACGGCGAGATCGCCGACATGATCAAAGACTCGATGGCCAATGCGCACAGCGACGTTGGCGCGCGCATGCTGGCGGAACAGCGGGTAGAGGCATCGCGGGTGCTGGAAAGCCTGCAGGGCGCCCTGGCCAGCGATGCCGCCTTGCTGAGCGAAGCTGAAAGTACGGCGATCGCCGCTGCGGTGGAAGGCCTGCAACAGGCGACGCAGGGCACCGATCCTGCCGCCATTGAAGCCGCAATTAAAACATTAGATGCACAAACGCAAGATTTTGCCGCGCGCCGTATGGATGCTTCCATTCGCCGCGCGCTGGCTGGCCATTCTGTGGATGAGGTTTAATCATGCCTAAAATTGTTTTCCTGCCCCATCAAGATCTGTGCCCGGAGGGGGCAGTACTGGAAGCCGAGCAAGGCGAATCGATCCTTAACGTTGCCCTGCGCAACGGGATTGAAATCGAACACGCCTGCGAGAAATCCTGCGCCTGTACCACTTGCCACTGCATCGTGCGCGAAGGCTTTGATTCGCTTGAAGAGAGCAGCGAGCTGGAAGACGACATGCTGGACAAGGCCTGGGGTCTGGAGCCGGAAAGCCGCCTGAGCTGCCAGGCTCTGGTCGCCGATGAAGACCTGGTGGTAGAAATGCCGCGTTATACCGTTAACCATGCGCGTGAGCATTAATTGCTAGTCGCGGCGCAGAGCTGGAGATCATAATGGGACTGAAGTGGACCGACAGCCGTGAAATCGGCGAAGCCCTGTACGACCAATACCCGGATACCGATCCGAAAACCGTACGCTTTACCGACATGCATCAGTGGATTTGCGATCTCGAAGAGTTCGACGATGATCCTCAGGCTTCCAACGAAAAAATACTGGAAGCGATTCTGCTGGTCTGGTTAGATGAAGCGGAGTAAATAGCGTAACGGGCTGCCTTGGGCGGCCCGTTTATTTTGTATCCGACAAGATTAATAAAAGAATAATCCGGAGTGAGAAGGCTATGACAACTGAAATTATGCTGGTAACGCTGTCGCACCAACCTGCGGACGCTCGCTGGGGCGAGAAAGCGTTGCTGAGCACCAATGCGGAAGGGATGACCATTCACCTGACCGGCAACGACAAGCTGGGCAGCGTTCAGCGCGCCGCGCGTAAAATCGACGGTCAGGGCATCAAAAAAGTGAAGCTGGCCGGTGAAGGCTGGGATCTGGAAAACAGCTGGGCATTCTGGCAGGGGTTCCGTGGGCCGAAAGGCAAACGCAGCGTCGAGTGGGCAGAACTGCCGGAAGCCGACCGTAAAGAGCTGGAACAGCGCCTGAAGATTGTTGACTGGGTACGCGACACCATCAATATGCCGGCAGAAGATCTGGGGCCGGAACAACTGGCCACCCGCGCCGTCGATCTGCTGTGTGATGTCGGCTGCGATGCCGTCAGTTACCGCATCACCAAGGGTGAAGATCTGCGCGAGCAAAACTACGCCGGCCTTCACACCGTGGGCCGCGGTTCCGACCGTTCCCCTGTGCTGCTGGCGTTGGATTTCAACCCGACCGGCAACCCGGATGCACCGGTATTCGCTTGCCTGGTGGGGAAAGGCATCACTTTTGACACCGGCGGCTACAGCCTGAAACAAAGTGCCTTTATGGACTCGATGAAGTCCGACATGGGCGGTGCAGCCACCATTACCGGCGCACTGGCGCTGGCTGCCGCTCGCGGCCTGAAGCAGCGCGTTAAGCTGTTCCTGTGCTGTGCCGACAACATGGTCAGCGGCAATGCCTTCAAACTGGGCGACATCATTCGCTATCGCAACGGCAAAACCGTTGAGGTGATGAATACCGATGCGGAAGGGCGTTTGGTGCTGGCTGATGGCCTGATTGACGCGTCCGAGCAAAACCCCGAGCTGATTATCGACTGCGCCACCCTGACCGGCGCGGCGAAAACGGCGGTAGGTAACGATTACCATGCGCTGTTCAGCTTTGACGATGCGCTGGCGCAGGAACTGTTGACCAGCGCGGCTGCGGAGCAAGAACCTTTCTGGCGCCTGCCGCTGGCCGAGTTCCACCGCAGCCAATTGCCGTCCAATTTTGCCGAGCTGAACAACGTGGCCGGCCCGGCTTACACCGCCGGCGCCAGCACCGCGGCCGCCTTCCTGTCGCATTTCGTGAAAAACTATCAGCAAGGCTGGTTGCACATCGACTGTTCCGCGACCTACCGCAAAGGCGCGGTCGATCAGTGGTCTGCCGGCGCGACCGGTCTGGGCGTGCGGACTCTGGCCAATCTGCTGCTGAGCAAAGCCAAATAATTGAAAGCCCGCAGCGGCGGGCGGTAGAATATGGTTTATCCTCGGGGCCCAGCATGCTGGGCCCCGTTATTTAATTGCTGGAGTTTGCCATGAGTTCCCATCATCACGATGCCGCCCCGGGCGAGAACGAGCTTGAACGTCTGCTGAAGCTGGCGGTGACGGAGCCGGCCCATCGCCCGGCGTTTTTCCGCGAGTTGCTCGATGCCACGGTATTGATTCTCGGCGACAGCGATCAGGTGCAGCAGGACGGCGACATTACGCTGAATGCCGATACTCCGGTGAATATCCAGCACTGGGAAAAACAGGACGGCGGCAGCATCATTCCGTTCTTCTCCTCGCTGGAGGCGTTGCAGAAAGCCGTCGAAGATGAACAGCCGTTTATCGCCATGCCGGCGCGGGTATTGTTCGAGATTACCGAAGGCGCGGATCTGTTCCTTAATCCGAAAGCCGAGTACGGCAAAGAGTTCTACCCCGAGGAAGTCGCGATGCTGCTGGCTACCGGCGGTGTAGCCAAGCCTGCGGAACGCTATGTCGACAAGGATACCCAGATCCTGCTGGGCCAGCCGGAGGAATATCCGTCGGCGATGGTGGATGCGTTGACCACGCTGTTCAGCCAGCGCAAACCGGTACGCCGCGCGTTTCTGGCGCTGATGCATGATCAGGCGGTGGATGAAAAGCCTAACCTGCTGGTGGGGCTGGAAGTGGATGGCGATCAAGGCGATATCGAAGCCTTGATCAACGAAGCCGGCAGCGTGGCCAGCGAAACGGCACCCAACGACGAACCGGTGGATTTTTGTCTGGTGTCGGAAAAAGAGCGTGGGGTCAGCCATTATCTGATCACCCATACTCAACCTTTCTATCAGCGCCGCTGGGGCAGCTGGTTGCGTAACATCATTCCTTCCACTGACAAAACGCAGTAACCCTTCTTTTGCTACCGTGCGGCGCGCAGCCCGCCGGTAGCGCTCGGTTTTCTATCTATCATGTTGTTTTAAAAACAAATAATGCTAATGGTGACCAGTAACGTTACGCAGTGTGATCGGCGTAACAGTTCTTTGCATAGCGCTTCGCCATTACGCTCGACACAGATTGAAATGTTTCACGGCTTGGGGAGCAGCGCTGCTATTATTCATCCATATCCGGATATTGCGCCGACGAGCCGCGCAAAGGCTGCCAGGGAGTTAAACGATGAAACCATGCCGTTCAGGGGCATTCGCGTCAGGCAAGAAATTTTGTCAGGGGATCGCATTGGCGGGGGGCTTGCTGCTGCTGGCCGCCTGTGATGATGGCGGTCAAAAAACAGCCGTGGCGCAAGCCGATGGGGCGACGAGCAGCGCCACCCAGGCGAAACGGCCGGATGCCGCCGCACTGGCGGTGCTGGCGAAACGCGACGCAGGCAAGCCGCTGGCGTTGCTGGATGCTTCCGAACTGCAACTCGATGGCGCCAGCGCTATGGTGCTGACGTTTTCTTTGCCGCTGGATCCGAATCAGGATTTCGCCGCGCGGGTGCACCTGGTCGACAGCGTCAGCGGTAAAATCGACGGTGCCTGGGAGCTGTCGGATAACCTGATGGAGCTGCGGCTGCGTCATCTGCAACCCAACCGCAAGCTGGTGCTGACCGTTGAAGGCGGCCTGAAAGCGGTCAACGGCGCCGAACTGGGCCAACAACAGCAACAAACCCTCGCCACCCGCGATATCAAACCCAGCGTCGGCTTTGCCGGCAAAGGCTCGCTGCTGCCGACCAAATTGGCGCAGGGGTTACCGGTGATGGCGCTGAACGTCGACAACGTGGACGTTAACTTCTTTCGGGTGAAGGCCGATGCCTTACCGGCGTTCCTGGCCAACTGGGAATATCGCAACGCGCTTTCCAGCTGGGAGTCGGAGGAGCTGTTGAAAATGGCCGACCTGGTCTACAGCGGCCGTTTCGATCTCAACCCGCAACGCAATACCCGCGAACGCCTGCTGTTGCCACTGAACGGCATAGAGGCATTGCAGCAGCCCGGCGTTTATTTGGCGGTGATGCAGCAGGCCGGTCATTACGGTTACACCAATCCGGCGACCTTGTTCACTCTCAGCGATATCGGCGTTTCGCTGCACAGCTACCACGATCGTCTGGATATCTTTACCCAGGGGTTGGAAGGCGGCGCGGCGCTAAGCGCGGTTGAGCTGCGCCTGCTGGATGAAAAAGGCCAAACCCTGGCCCAGGGCACGACCGATAAGCAAGGGCACGCTCAACTGGCGAAAAACAGCAAGGCGCGCTTGTTGCTGGCTACCCAACAGGGCCAAACCAGCATGATAGATCTCTCGACGCCGGCGCTGGATCTGGCCGAGTTTGATATCGCTGGGCCGGAAGGCTACAGCAAACAGTTCTTCGCCTTTGGCCCGCGCGATCTGTACCGGCCGGGTGAAACGCTGATCGTCAACGCTTTGCTGCGCGATGCCGACGGCAAGCCGCTGCCGGCCCAACCGGTGAAGGTGGATATCGTCAAGCCGGACGATCAGGTGGCACGTAGCTTTGTCTGGCAGCCGCAGGACGGCTTGTATCAATACCAATATCAAATCCCCGAGGGCGGGCCGACCGGCAACTGGTCGCTGCGCTTTAATCTGGGGGACAACCAGCCGCGGCTTTACGGCTTCAAGGTTGAGGATTTCCTGCCGGAGCGCATGGCGCTCGACATCACCGCACAGAAAACCCCGCTGCAACCCGACGCGCAACTGGTGTTTGACGTCACTGGCCGCTATCTGTACGGTGCGCCGGCTTCCGGCAATCGCCTGCAAGGACAGGTGTTCCTGCGGCCCCAGCGTGAGGCGGTCAGCAGCCTGCCGGGTTATGAATTTGGCTCGGTGACGGAAGAAAGCCTGTCGCGCAATATGGACGAGTTCGATCAGGCGCTGGACAGTGCGGGCAAGGCGCAGGTGGCGGTAGACAGCAGTTGGGCCGAGGTGAAATCCCCGTTGAAAGCGATCCTGCAGGCCAGCCTGCTGGAGTCCGGCGGCCGCCCGGTAACGCGTCGCGCCGAACAGGCGATCTGGCCTGCCGATGCGCTGCCCGGCATTCGGCCGCTGTTCAACAAACAACAGATTTATGACTACCGCAGCGACAGCTATCAGGCTCAACCGGTCGTGGATGAAAACACCCAGGCCGGCTTTGATATCGTTTACGCCAATGCCGCCGGGGAGAAGCTGGCGGCCAGCGGGCTGAAGGCCCGGCTGGTGCGTGAGCGCCGCGACTATTACTGGCAATGGTCGGAAGGGGAAGGCTGGCAGTCGCTGTATGACAAGAAAGATCTGCCGCTGGCGGAACAGACTTTGGATATTGCCGCCAACGGCAGCGCCAAGGTGAGTTTCCCGGTGGAATGGGGCGCGTATCGCATTGAAGTGGTGGATCCGCAGAGCAACCTGATCACCAGCCTGCGATTCTGGGCAGGTTACAGCTGGCAAGACAACACCAACGGCAGCGGCGCGGTGCGGCCGGACCAGGTGAAGCTGAAGCTGGACAAGCCGGCCTATAAGCCGGGCGAAAAAGTAAAACTGCATATTGAAGCGCCGGCCGCCGGCAAGGGGTATTTGCTGGTGGAATCCAGCGATGGCCCGTTGTGGTGGCAGGAACTGGAGGTGCCGGCCGGTGGTGCCGATGTCGAGGTGCCGATTAACCAGGAGTGGAAGCGCCACGATCTGTATCTCAGCGCGCTGGTGATCCGCCCTGGTGACAAACAGCAGCAATCGACGCCGAAGCGGGCGGTGGGTCTGTTGCATCTGCCGCTGGTGGATGAAGGGCGCAAGCTGGCGTTAACGCTGGAGGCGCCGCAGCGCATGCGACCGAATCAGACGCTGACGGTGAAGGTCAAGGCGGCCCATAGCGAGGGCAAACCGCCGCAGCAAATCAACGTACTGCTCTCCGCCGTGGACAGCGGCATTCTCAATATAACCGACTACGCGACGCCGGACCCGTATCAGGCATTCTTTGGCCGCAAGCGCTACAGCGCCGATCAGTACGATGTCTACGGTCAGTTGATTGAGGGGAAAGGGCGCCTGGCCAACCTGCGTTACGGCGGTGACGGCGACGAAGAAGATGCGTTGTCGCGCGGCGGTAAAAAACCTATTACCACGGTGACCATCGTGGCCCAACAGGCGCAGCCGGTTAAGCTGGACGCCAAGGGCGAGGGCGAGATCCAGATCGCCATTCCGGATTTCAACGGCGAACTGCGGCTGATGGCGCAAGCGTGGAGCGACGAAGACTTCGGCAAGGCGGAGGCCAAAACCCTGGTCGCCGCACCGGTGGTGGCAGAGCTGGCGACGCCGCGTTTCCTGGCCGGGGGCGACAGCACCCAGTTGGCATTGGACGTCAGCAATCTGTCCGGCCAGCCGCAGACGCTGACGGTGAAATTGGCCGCCAGCGGATTGGTGGCGCTGCAAGGTGCGGGCGAACAACAGGTCAGCCTGGCAAACGGCGAACGCACTACGCTGCAGATACCGGTGCAGGCGCTGGTAGGCTTTGGCCAGGGTGAGGTGGCGCTGAGTGTCAGCGGCCTGACGCTGCCGGGTGAAACGTTGAAAGATTATCAGCATACTTGGAAGATTGGCGTGCGGCCGGCTTACCCGGCGCAGACCCGCCAGTTCGCCAGCGTGATCCGCGCCGGTGAAAGCTGGAGCCTGCCGGCCGATGCCGCCGCCGGCCTGGTGCCGACAACCCTGGAGGGGCAATGGCTGTTAACCAGCAGACCGCCGATTAATCTGGCGCGTTATATCAGCGAGCTTTACGCCTATCCGTACGGTTGCCTGGAACAAACGACCAGCGGGCTTTATCCGTCGCTGTATACCAACCGGGCGCAACTGAGCGCATTGGGCATCAAAACCGGCAGTGATGAAAACCGCCGCAGCAGCATCGATGCCGGCATTGAGCACTTGCTCAGCATGCAGCGCTTTAACGGCGGCTTTGGCCTGTGGAACCGCGACAGCCAGGAAGAGTTCTGGTTGACCGCCTACGCCACAGACTTCCTGTTCCGCGCCAGCGAGCAGAATTACAGCGTTCCGGCCGATGCATTGACCGCGGCCAATAACCGCCTGCAGCGCTATTTACAGGACCGCAACCAGATCGACGTCGCCTATACCCCGTTCCCTGATCACACCCGCTTTGCGGTGCAGGCCTATGCCGGATTGGTGCTGGCGCGTCAACAGCAGGCGCCGCTTGGCGCACTGCGGCAGCTGTATGAACGCCGTGCCGACGCTCGCTCAGGCTTGCCGCTGGTGCAGCTTGGCGTCGCGCTGAAGCTGATGGGGGATATGCCGCGCGCCAATCAGGCGATCGAACAAGGGTTGGCGACACAACGCAACGCCAAGGATTATTGGCTGGAAGATTACGGCAGCCCGCTGCGTGACGATGCGATGATCCTGGCGCTGCTGACCGAAAATAATCTGCTGCCGGCGGTACGCGACCAGCGCTTGCTGTCGCTGTCCGAGCGGCTTAACGGCGAGCGTTATCTGTCCACGCAGGAGAGCAATGCCCTGTTCCTGGCGGCGCGTAACCTGATCGGCAGTGCCGAAACGCCGTGGCAGGCGCAAATGGCACAGGGCAAGACGCTGTCCGGCAGCCAGGCTCTGACGCAAAGCTTGTCCGCCGAGCAGGTGGTCGCGGGGCTGCAATTCACCAATACCGGCAGCGGTACGCTGTACAGCCGCGCCGATCTGGTCGGTTACCCTGAACAGGCGCCGCAGCCGCAGAGCAACGTGCTGAACATTCGCCGTGAATTCCTGGGATTGGACGGCAAACCTGTGGATCTGACCCAGTTGAAAAGCGGACAGCTGATTCTGGTGCATCTGGATGTCTGGGCCGATAACGCGGTGCCGGACGCGCTGGTCGTCGATCTGCTGCCGGCCGGTCTGGAGCTGGAAAACCAGAATCTGGGGGACAGCAGCGCCAGCCTGGGCGAAAGCGCCAGCAGCGTGACCGAACTGTTGCAGGACATGCAGCAGGCCGATATCAAGCACCAGGAGTTCCGCGACGATCGCTACGTGGCGGCGGTGAATATCGACGGCTACCGTCATACCACGCTGCTGTATCTGGCGCGGGCGGTGACGCCGGGCGCCTATCTGGTGCCGGCGCCGCAGGTTGAGTCGATGTATGTGCCTGCCTGGCGTGCGTTGGGCGCTACGCCGCCGCGACTTGAGATTGCCCGATGACCTACCCTGTCCCGCCCCGGAGGTTTAGCCGGTGGCGGGGCAAGGGAGCGATGTTTTCCTTATGACTCTCTTCCTCGCCCATTTGCGTCGCCGCGGGTTAATTTGGCTGCTGGTGATTTTACTGCCGCCCGCTTTGCTGTGGCTGGCGGACCGGCTGTGGCCGTTGCCGCTGAAAGATGCCGAGATGGCCCGAGTGGTGGTGGCGGAAGACGGCACGCCGCTGTGGCGCTATGCCGACGGCGACGGCGTGTGGCGTTATCCGGTGACGTTGCAGCAGGTGTCGCCCTATTATCTGCAAGCGTTGCTGACCTATGAGGACCGCTGGTTTTATCGGCACCCCGGTATCAACCCGTTGTCGCTGGCTCGCGCCGCCTGGCAGGACCTGCGCAATGGGCAGATTGTTTCCGGCGGCAGTACGCTGTCGATGCAGGTGGCGCGCCTTATCGATCCCCATCCGCGCACGCTGGCCGGCAAATTACGGCAGGTGTGGCGTACCGCACAGCTGGAATGGCATTTATCTAAGGATCAAATCCTCGAAATCTACCTTAACCGGGCGCCCTATGGCGGCACGTTGCAGGGGATTGGCGCGGCAAGCTGGACCTATCTGGGCAAACCGCCTTCGGCACTCACGCGTGGAGAAGCGGCCTTGCTGGCGGTATTGCCGCAAGCGCCAAGCCGTTTGCGGCCGGATCGTTATCCGGAACGGGCGCAGGCCGCACGGGACAAGGTGCTGGAGCGGCTGGCGCATTACCGCGTTTGGCCGGCGCGGCAGGTGAATGAAATTCGTCAGGAAGCCTTGTGGCTGGCGCCGCGTCAGGTGCCGCAGCTAGCGCCGTTGCTGGCACGGCGCATGACGCAGGGTAACCGCAGCCAGGTCGTAACGACCACGCTGGACGCCACGTTACAGCGACGGCTTGAAGAACTGGCGCGCGGCTGGAAGAGCCAGCTGCCGGAAAAAACCTCGGTTGGCGTGCTGGTGGTCGATCACACCAACATGAAGGTGCGCGCCTACCTGGGTTCGTTGGATTTTAATGACAACGGCCGTTTTGGTCATGTTGATATGGTGGCGGCATGGCGTTCGCCGGGATCGACGCTCAAACCCTTTTTGTATGGGCTGGCGCTGGACGATGGGCTAATCCACGCTGAATCGCTGTTGCAGGATGTGCCGCGTCGCTTCGGCGATTACCGGCCCGGCAATTTTGATACCGGCTTTCACGGTCCGGTCAGCGCCAGCGAGGCACTGGCGCGCTCGCTCAATCTGCCGGCGGTGCAGTTGCTGGAGGCTTACGGTCCAAAACGTTTTGCCGCGAATTTACGCAACGTAGGCGTGGAGCTGCGGCTGCCGGCCCACGCCGAACCGAGCCTGGCGTTGATTCTGGGCGGAGCCGGCGCGCGCTTGGATCAGTTGGTCGCCGGGTTCAGCGCATTGGCCCGGCAAGGCAAAGTGGCACCGCTGCGTTTTACGCCTCGGCAAGGGCTTTACGATCGCCAGTTGCTGTCGCCGGGCGCAGCCTGGATTGTGCGGCGCATATTGGCGGGAGAAGCGCGCCCGTTACCGGATGACGTGCTGCCTGCCAGCGTACCGCTGGCGTGGAAAACCGGCACCAGTTACGGCTACCGCGACGCCTGGGCGATTGGCGTTAACGCCCGTTACACGCTGGGCATATGGGTTGGGCGACCGGACGGCACGCCGGTGGCCGGGCAGTTCGGTTTCGCCACGGCGGTACCGTTGCTAAACCAGGTCAATAATTTGCTGCTGACTTCTTTGCGCCAGCGCGGGCAAGGGATCCCGACCGATCCGCGCCCGGCGAGCGTCAGCCGCGCGGAGATCTGCTGGCCCGGTGGGCAGCCGCTTGCCGCCGGGGACAGTAACTGTCGCCAGCGGCGCCTGAGCTGGATCCTCGACGGAACCCTGCCGCCGACGCTGTCTGCACCGGGCCAGGAAAGCGCGTTGGGTAGCCAACCCCTGGTGTGGCTGAACGCTCGCGGGCTGCGCGTGGCGGCGGATTGCCCGGGGGCGGTGGCGCATCGTTTGGCGCTGTGGCCAACGCCGCTGGAACCGTGGTTGCCGCCGGCGGAACGCCGCACCCAACGTTTGCCGGCCGTCGATCCGCTGTGCCCGCCCTTGCAACAACAGGAGGCGCCGCCGCTGCTGATGCTGGGCGTACGCGACGGCGCGATACTGCGTCGCTTGCCGGGTAAAAATGCGCTTGATTTGCGGGTTAGCGCCCAGGGAGGCAGCGGGCAGCGCTGGTGGTTCCTGAACGGCCAGTTGGTGGGGGAAGGGGAGTCGCTGTTGCAGACGCTGACGCAGCCGGGCCGCTACCAGCTCAGCCTGCTGGATGAGAGTGGTCAGGTGGCGCTACGCGGTTTTAGCCTCGATTAAGCCGGTTTTTCACCTTCGGCCCGCAGGGCGCACAGTGAAGAATGAAGATAATAATTTTTAATGAAATGTTGATTTTCCCGTAGGCAAGCGTTAACGGCGCACATATAATCTGCGCCACTTAAGAAGGCCGGCACGCGTTTAATTGCAGACCGGTCAGTTTTGGAAGCCATATAGAGGCCATCATGACCGTAGAACGTACCTTTTCCATTATCAAACCAAATGCTGTAGCCAATAACGACATCGGCGCAATCTACGCTCGTTTCGAGCGTGCCGGTTTCAAAATCATCGCATCCAAAATGCTGCGTCTGACTCGCGAACAAGCCGAAGGCTTCTACGCTGAGCACAAAGGCCGCCCATTCTTCGACGGTCTGGTTGAGTTCATGACTTCAGGCCCAATCGTGGTTCAGGTTCTGGAAGCTGAAAACGCAGTACAGCGCAACCGTGACATCATGGGCGCAACCAACCCGGACAACGCACTGGCAGGCACCCTGCGTGCAGACTACGCTGACAGCTTCACGGCCAACGCCGTGCACGGTTCTGACGCAGTAGAATCTGCCCAGCGCGAAATCGCTTACTTCTTCAACGAAAGCGAAATCTGCCCACGCTAATACCGGCTGTCTTTCAAGCCGCAGCATGTTGGCTGCAACTTGAAATCCATAAGGTATTCTGTGTTGTGGGTTGCAGAGGCTCGATGAGCATTCACCGGCTGAAACAATAAAAATGCCCTGAATGCCTTTCAGTCGTGGCAACCCGCTACTAAAATTTGTACAATGCCGCGCCCCTGATGAGTCGTCTTGTCAGGGGCGCGTTTTTCAGTGCGATTTAAACGCACACTTACTTTCCATTCTTTAGCGCCATAACGTGTAACAACGAGGCCAGAGATCATCATGTTAGAACCCATCACGTCCGAGCACATCGTGTCTGAAAATAATTCGCTGACTACTCAATCCGTTAACGCGGAAACCCCGGCTGCGGCCAAAATTAACCTGCTGGATTTGAACCGTCAGCAAATGCGTGAGTTCTTCGCCAAAATGGGCGAAAAACCTTTCCGCGCCGATCAGGTCATGAAGTGGATATACCACTATTGCTGCGATGATTTTGAGCAGATGACCGATATCAACAAGGTGCTGCGCAACAAACTGCAGAGCGTCGCCGAAATTCGCGCGCCGGAAGTGGCAGAAGAACAGCGTTCAGCCGACGGCACCATTAAATGGGCGATCACAGTAGGCGATCAGCAGGTCGAAACCGTGTTCATTCCGGACGGCGATCGCGCGACCCTGTGCGTGTCATCCCAGGTGGGTTGTGCGCTGGAGTGCAAATTCTGTTCGACCGCTCAGCAGGGCTTTAACCGCAACCTGCGCGTGTCGGAAATCATCGGCCAGGTGTGGCGCGCGGCGAAAATCATCGGCGCACTGAAAGTCACCGGCGAACGCCCGATCACCAACGTGGTGATGATGGGCATGGGGGAGCCGCTGCTCAACCTGAACAACGTCGTGCCGGCGATGGAAATCATGCTGGACGACTTCGGCTTCGGCTTGTCCAAACGCCGCGTTACCCTGTCTACTTCCGGCGTTGTGCCTGCGCTGGACAAATTGGGCGATATGATTGACGTTGCGCTGGCGATCTCGCTGCACGCGCCGAACGACAAGATCCGCGATGAAATCGTGCCGATCAACCGCAAATACAATATCGAGACCTTCCTGGCTGCGGTACGCCGCTACCTGGAGAAATCCAACGCCAATCAGGGCCGGGTTACGGTTGAGTACGTGATGCTGGATCATATCAACGACAGTACCGACGATGCGCACCAGCTGGCGGAGGTTCTGAAAGACACGCCATGCAAGATCAACCTGATCCCATGGAACCCGTTCCCGGGGGCGCCGTATGGCCGCAGCTCCAACAGCCGCGTGGATCGTTTTTCCAAAGTGTTGATGGAATACGGCTTTACGACTATTGTTCGTAAAACCCGTGGTGATGATATCGATGCCGCCTGCGGGCAATTGGCAGGTGAAGTGATCGACCGTACCAAGCGTACCCTGAAAAAGAAAATGGCCGGGGAACCTATCAACGTGCGTGCGGTCTGAATCCTATAGCATGATTTTTTTGTTATCTAACAGTCTGTTATGTGAATAGACACCAAGATGACATCAGATAAGGAAATGAATGCGGGCATGAAGCTGAATCTGTGGGGCATGGTGCTGGCGGCCGGTTTACTGGCCGGCTGTTCCGGTTCGTCACCGGAAAAAGACGCGCAACCTGAAGCGGGCCAGACGCGTTTGCAACTGGGGCTGGAATATCTCAAGCAGGGCGATTTGAACGCCGCGCGGCAGAATCTGGAAAAAGCGGCGGACGCTGCCCCACAGGATTACCGTACCCAATTGGGCATGGCGCTTTACGAGCAGCGGATTGGCGAAAATGGCGCGGCTGAACAACGTTATCAGCAGGCGCTCAAACTTGCGCCAAACAATGGCACCGTGCTGAATAATTACGGTGCGTTTCTCTGCAGTTTAGGGCAGTATGTACCGGCACAACAGCAGTTTAGCGCCGCGGCACTGGCACCGGATTATGGTCAGGTTGCCGACAGCCTGGAAAACGCAGGTTACTGTTTTCTCAAGGCCGGACAGAACGATGAAGCGCGCACCTTGTTAACGCGCGCCCTGAAGGTCGATCCGGACAAAGGCACTCCACTTTTGGTGGAGGCAGAAAAGCAATTTGGAGAAGGGAAGCGCGCTCAGTCGCAACTTTTATTGGATAGTTATCAACATGTTCTGCCGGCCAGTGCCGACAGCTTATGGTTACAGATTCGTTTCGCCGCGTTAGCAGGCCGCCAGGATAGCGTTCAACGTTATGGCAAGCAGCTAGCGCGAAGTTTTCCACAATCCAAACAGTACCAGCAGTTCTTAGCTAATGAATACTGAAGCCTCCCAAGATAAAACCGTATCCATGACGACAGGCCAACGTCTGCGTCAAGCCCGTGAAGAACTCGGGTTGAGTCAACAGGCCGTTGCAGAACGCCTGTGCCTCAAAATGTCTACCGTGCGCGACATAGAAGAAGACAATCTCTCCGCAGACCTTGCTTCGACCTTCGTGCGTGGTTATATCCGTTCCTACGCCAAGCTGGTGCGTTTGCCGGAAGATGAGCTGCTGCCGATGTTGGCCAAGCAGGCTCCGCTGAAGGTGGCAAAAGTCGCGCCCATGCAGAGCTTCTCGTTAGGCAAGCGTCGCAAAAAACGCGACGGCTGGCTGATGAGCTTCACCTGGCTGATTGTTTTCGTGGTAGTCGGTCTGACCGGCGCCTGGTGGTGGCAAAACCACAAGGCGCAGCAGGATGAGATCGCCACCATGGCCGATCAATCTTCCGCCCAGCTTTCGCAAAACAATGAAGGCCAATCCGTGCCGTTGACCGACAGCAATGCCGACAACAGCGCGCCTTTGGCTGACAATGGTTCAACGCCGGTAGATACCGGCGTTGCGCCTGCGCAACAGGCAGCACCGGCTCCGGCCGCAACCGGCAGTGAAACCGCGCAGCAACCTGCGGTGGTTTCGCCAAGCCAAGCTCCGCTCCCAGAGACCACGCCTGCGGCTCCGACGGCGCAAGCCCCGCTGCCGACCGGCGAAGCGGGCCTGGCTGCACCGGCCGAAGATCCTAACGCGCTGGTGATGAACTTCTCCTCCGACTGTTGGTTGCAGGTAAGCGACGCCAGCGGCAAGACGTTGTTCAGCGGCACCCAAAAGAGCGGCGGCAAGCTGAACCTGGCAGGCACCGCGCCGTATAAACTGACTATTGGCGCACCGGCCGCAGTACAGATTCAATATCAAGGTAAGCCGGTGGATTTAAGCCGGTTTGTTAAATCAAACCGTGTTGCTCGTCTGACCGTTGCCGCGCAGTAATTGCGCGGCCATTGTCTGAAGCCAGAGCAACAATGGAGAGTAAGTAATGCATAACCAAGCGCCCATCAACCGTCGAAAATCAACGCGAATTTACGTCGGCAAGGTGCCTATTGGTGATGGCGCGCCGATTGCCGTGCAGTCGATGACCAACACCCGTACCACCGATGTTGAAGCAACGGTTAATCAGATCAAAGCGCTGGAGCGCGTGGGCGTAGATATCGTCCGCGTTTCAGTTCCCACCATGGACGCCGCCGAGGCGTTCAAGCTGATCAAGCAGCAGGTTAACGTGCCGCTGGTCGCCGATATCCACTTCGATTACCGCATTGCGTTGCAGGTTGCCGAGTACGGCGTGGATTGCCTGCGTATCAATCCGGGCAATATCGGCAACGAATCGCGTATCCGCTCCGTCGTGGACTGCGCGCGCGATAAAAACATCCCGATTCGTATTGGGGTGAACGGCGGCTCGCTGGAAAAAGACATTCAGGAAAAATACGGCGAACCTACGCCGGAAGCGCTGCTCGAATCGGCGATGCGCCATGTTGATATCCTCGATCGCCTCAACTTCGATCAGTTCAAGGTCAGCGTCAAAGCCTCCGACGTATTCCTGGCGGTGCAATCTTATCGCCTGTTGGCCGCGCGTATCGATCAACCGCTGCATTTGGGCATCACCGAAGCCGGCGGCATGCGCAGCGGTTCGGTGAAATCGGCGATTGGCCTGGGGTTGCTGCTGTCGGAAGGCATCGGCGATACCCTGCGTATTTCGCTGGCGGCCGATCCGGTGGAAGAAGTGAAAGTCGGTTTCGATATTCTGAAATCGCTGCGCATTCGCGCGCGCGGCATTAACTTCATCGCCTGCCCGACCTGTTCGCGTCAGGAGTTTGACGTGATAGGTACGGTGAACGCGCTTGAACAACGCCTGGAAGACATCATCACGCCGATGGACATCTCGATTATCGGTTGTGTGGTCAACGGGCCGGGCGAAGCGCTGGTTTCCACGCTGGGCGTGACCGGTGGCCATAACAAGAGCGGTTTTTACGAAGACGGCGTGCGTCAGAAAGAGCGTTTTGACAACGAGCAGATGATTGACCAACTGGAGGCGAAGATTCGCGCCAAGGCGTCGATGATGGATGAAAGCAATCGCATCTCGGTCAATCTGCTGGAAAAATAAGCGTTATCGCTACATGGCGGGCTGATTAGCCCGCTTGTTTATGAACCCGGGAGGCAGAAAGCGGCACCCGCGTTGAATACGGGGCGGCAAAGTCCCTATAATCGGGTTCATTTTTATAGACAACGGACAGAGAAATCACGTGGCAAAGAACATTCAAGCCATTCGCGGCATGAACGACTACCTGCCGGAAGATACGGCATTATGGCAGCGTATTGAAGGCACACTGAAGCAGGTGCTGGGCAGCTACGGTTACAGCGAAATCCGGTTGCCGATTGTAGAGCAGACCCCGTTATTCAAACGCGCGATCGGCGAAGTGACCGACGTCGTGGAAAAAGAGATGTATACCTTCGAGGATCGCAACGGCGAAAGCCTGACGCTGCGTCCGGAAGGGACGGCTGGCTGCGTTCGCGCCGGCATCGAACATGGTCTGCTGTACAATCAGGAACAGCGTCTGTGGTACATCGGCCCGATGTTCCGCTATGAGCGTCCGCAAAAAGGCCGCTATCGCCAGTTCAATCAGCTGGGTGTGGAAGTGTTCGGCCTGCAAGGCCCGGACATCGACGCCGAACTTATCCTGCTGACCGCCCGCTGGTGGAAAGCGCTGGGCATTTCCGAGCACGTGAATCTGGAGCTGAATTCAATCGGTTCTCTGGAAGCGCGCGCCAACTACCGCGATGCCCTGGTGGCGTTCCTGGAACAGCATAAAGACACGCTGGACGAAGATTGCAAACGCCGCATGTACAGTAACCCGCTGCGCGTACTGGACTCCAAAAATCCGGAAGTTCAGGCCTTGCTGAACGACGCACCGCGCCTGTCCGAGTATCTGGATGAAGAATCCAAAGCCCACTTCGACGGCCTGTGTGAACTTTTGTCTCAGGCAGGTATCCCATATACCATCAATGAACGCCTGGTGCGCGGTCTGGACTATTACAACCGTACGGTATTCGAATGGGTGACCACCAGTCTGGGCGCTCAGGGTACGGTGTGTGCAGGCGGCCGTTACGATGGCTTGGTCGAGCAACTGGGCGGGCGTGCGACGCCGGCGGTCGGTTTCGCGATGGGCCTGGAGCGTCTGGTATTGCTGGTTCAGGAAGTTAATCCGGATTTCAAAGCCCCGGCGACCATTGACGTGTACGTTATCTCCTCCGGTGCAGGCGCCCAAAGCGCGGCGATGCAGTTGGCAGAAAACGTGCGCGATGCAGCACCACAGCTGAAATTAATGACCAACTACGGCGGCGGCAACTTTAAGAAACAGATCACCCGTGCGGACAAATGGGGCGCGCGCGTCGCTTTGATCCTCGGTGAGAACGAAGTCGCGGCACAGCAGGTGGTGGTTAAGGACCTGCGCAGTGGTGAACAAGAAACGCTGGCGCAAAGCGAAGTCGCAGTGCGTCTGGCAACGATGTTAGGTTAAGGAGAAGGACACCGTGGAAGTCTATACCACTGAAAACGAACAAGTCGACGCCGTGCGTCGGTTCTTTGCCGAAAACGGCAAAGCGCTGGCGGTGGGGGTGGTGCTCGGAATTGGTGCCCTGGTCGGCTGGCGTTTCTGGCAGAACCACCAAAACTCCAACATGATGGCTGCGTCCCAATCCTACCAGGAAGCCAGCGATCGTCTGGCTGCCGGTAAGCCGGACGACGTGTCCGCTGCGGAGGCGTTTGCCAAGACCAACAGCAATAGCTATGGCGTACTGGCCTCGCTGGAGTTGGCGAAACACTTTGTCGAGCAGAATGATTTTGCCAAGGCAGAGCAACAGCTGGTGCTGGCTCAGGGCCAGACCAAAGACGATAACCTGTTGGCGATGGTTAGCCTGCGTCTGGCGCGTGTCCAGTTGCAGGAGAAAAAGCTGGATGAAGCGCTGAAAACGCTGGATGGCGTGAAAGGCGAAGGTTGGGCGGCGATGGCGCAAGATGCACGCGGTGACGCGTTGCTGGCCAAAGGCGACACCAAAGGTGCGCGTGAGGCTTACAGCAAAGGCATTGAGTCCAACGCTTCTCAGGCGCTGCAGGTTTTGCTGCGCATGAAATTGAATAACTTGTCCAGCTAAGGGGAATTCCCATGCAATTGCGTAAAACACTCTTGGTCGGACTGGTTTCCGTCGCCTTGCTGAGTGGTTGCTCGCTGTTTAACAGTGAAGAAGACGTGGTTACCATGTCGCCGCTGCCAAAAGTTGAAAATCAGTTCACGCCGAACAAGGCGTGGAGCACCTCGGTAGGTGACGGTATCGGTGAGTTTTATTCTCACCTGCGTCCCGCTTTCCAGGACAGCACACTGTATGCTGCCGACCGTCACGGTATCGTGAAAGCGTTGGACGCCGACAGCGGTGACGAAAAGTGGAAGGTCGATCTTTCCGAGAAAACCGGCTTCTTCTCCAGCAACCTGCCGGCATTGCTGTCGGGCGGCCTGGCGGTCGCGGGCGATAAAGTTTACGTCGGCAGTGAAAAGGCGGTGGTTTACGCGCTGAATACCGCAGACGGTAAAGTGGCGTGGCAGACCAAGGTGGCCGGCGAAGCGATTTCTCGCCCGGTCATCAGCGACGGCATGGTGCTGATTCATACCTCCAACGGTTTGCTGCAGGCGCTGAACGAATCGGATGGCGCGGTGAAGTGGACGGTTAACCTGGACATGCCATCGCTGTCACTGCGCGGTGAGTCTGCTCCGGCCGTTGCCTTCGGCGCGGCGATTGTCGGCGGTGATAACGGCCGCGTCAGCGCAGTGCTGATGCAGCAGGGCCAGTTGATCTGGCAACAGCGTATTTCCCAGCCGAGCGGCGCGACCGAGATCGATCGCCTGAACGATGTGGACACGACGCCGGTGATTGTTGAAGGCGTTGTCTACGCATTAGGTTACAATGGCAACCTGACGGCGTTGGATCTGCGTTCCGGCCAGATCATGTGGAAGCGTGAACTGGGTTCCGTGAACGACTTCATCGTGGACGCGGGCCGCATCTACCTGATCGATCAGAACGATCGCGTGGTAGCGCTGAGCACCGAAGGTGGCGTAACAGTGTGGACGCAAAGCGATCTGCTGCACCGCAACCTGACCCCGCCGGTGATGTATAATGGTTATCTGGTGACCGGTGATTCCGAAGGTTACCTGCACTGGATCAACACCACGGACGGCCGTTTTGTTGCCCAGCAGGAAGTGGATAGCTCCGGCTTCCTGTCTGCGCCGATGGTGGCTGGCGATAAGCTGGTTATTCAGGCCCGAGGCGGAAAAGTTTACGCTTTCACCCGCTAACGCTGCCGGTCATCGCACGGTTTGCAAACGGCTCCTGAGTGTTCAGGGGCCGTTTCGTATTTTTATAAGCTGCACTTCTGGTGTCTACCCATGGTGCAGTAACGCATTGATTATTAAGTAATGAGGCTTCACAATGATACCTGTCGTCGCGCTGGTTGGGCGCCCGAATGTGGGTAAATCCACCTTGTTTAACCGTTTAACACATACGCGCGATGCGCTGGTGGCGGATTTCCCCGGGCTAACGCGAGACCGCAAGTATGGTCGTGCCGAAGTTGAGGGTAATGAATTTATTATCGTCGATACCGGGGGCATCGACGGTACCGAAGACGGCGTGGAAACGCGTATGGCCGGCCAGTCGCTGTTGGCGATTGAAGAAGCGGACATCGTGCTGTTCATGGTCGACGCGCGTGCCGGCCTGATGCCGGCCGATCAGGGCATTGCCCAGCATCTGCGCAACCGTCAGAAAGCCACCTTCCTGGTCGCCAACAAAACCGACGGCATGGATCCGGACATGGCCACCGCCGATTTCTACTCGCTGGGCCTGGGTGACGTGCATGCGATTGCCGCTTCGCACGGCCGTGGCGTAGCGCAACTGATCGAGCACGTGCTGGTGCCGTTTGTCGGTGAAAAACCCGAAGAAGTCGAGCTGACCGAAGAAGAGGCCAACGCCGCTTACTGGGCTGAGCAGGAAGACGAAATCCCGGAGGATGAAGAGCCGGAAGACGACTTCAACCCGCAAGATTTGCCGATCAAGCTGGCGATCGTTGGCCGCCCTAACGTAGGTAAGTCCACACTGACTAACCGTATCCTCGGCGAGGAGCGTGTGGTGGTGTACGACATGCCGGGCACTACCCGCGACAGTATCTATATCCCGATGGTACGCGACGAGCGCGAATACGTGCTGATTGATACCGCCGGGGTGCGCAAACGCGGCAAGGTGACGGAAACCGTAGAAAAATTCTCGGTAATCAAAACCCTGCAGGCGATTGAAGACGCCAACGTAGTGCTGTTGGTGGTTGACGCGCGCGAAGGCATTTCCGATCAGGATCTCTCGCTGCTCGGCTTTATCCTCAATAGTGGGCGCTCACTGGTGATTGTGGTCAACAAGTGGGACGGCATGAGCGAAGAAGATCGCGAGCACGTGAAAGAGATGCTCGATCTGCGTCTGGGCTTTGTCGATTTCGCCCGCATTCACTTTATTTCAGCCCTGCATGGCAGCGGCGTTGGCAATCTGTTCGTATCGGTGCTGGAAGCCTACGAGTGTGCGACCCGTCGTGTGAACACCTCCATGCTGACCAAAATCATGCAGATGGCTGCCGAAGACCACCAGCCGCCGTTGGTGCGCGGCCGCCGCGTGAAGCTGAAATATGCTCACGCCGGGGGTTACAACCCACCGATCGTGGTGATCCACGGCAACCAGGTGAGCGATCTGGCCGACTCTTACAAACGCTATCTGATGAACTACTTCCGTCGTTCACTGAAGGTCATGGGTACGCCAATCCGCATCCAGTTCAAAGAGGGTGACAACCCGTTCGCCGGCAAACGCAACTTGCTGACGCCGAACCAGATGCGTAAACGTAAACGCCTGATGAGCCACCTGAAGAAAAGCAAGTAATCTTCAAAAAGAGCGCGGTAGCCATACCGCGCTCTTTTTTATTGCCCCGAAGTCGTTCTATTATCTGCATATTGTCGCCGTCAGTTGAAGGAACACCATGTCTTGGGAAACCTGGAGTTTTGCGTTCAGCGTCACCGTACCTAATTTGTTAATGATGCTGTTGGGCGTATTGTTGCGCCACTGGCGGCTGATGGACGATCGTTTTATTGATGGCGCCACACGGTTGGTGTTCAATCTGGCGCTGCCCTGCCTGCTGTTCTTCAGCATCGCCACCAGTCATCCGCAACTGCTGGGTAACCTGCCGTTGGTCCTCTACGGGGCGATCGGCACCATCGCCACTTTCCTGCTGCTGGAGGTGGCGGCGGTCTGGCTGGTTAAGGAACCGCGTGAACGGGGCGTGTTCGTGCAGGGCGGGTTCCGCGCCAATACCGCCATTGTCGGGCTGGCGTACGCCATGACTGCGTATGGCGACGAAGGGGTGGCGCTGGGTTCGCTGTACCTGACGGTCACGGTGATCCTGTTTAACGTGCTGTCGGTGATTACCCTGACGCGCAGCTTGCAGGGCGGGCATGGCAAGAAGATCAGCCGTTTGTCGCTGCTGCGCAGTATTGTCACCAATCCGCTGATTATCGGCCTGGTGTGCGGGCTGCTGTTCGCGCAAACCGGCCTGGCAATCCCGCAGGTGATCCGGCAGACCGGCAGTTATATCTCCGGGTTGTCGCTGCCGCTGGCGTTGCTGTGCACCGGCGCAAGCCTGGATCTGCGCGCCATGTTCCGTTCATCCAACGTTGCCGCGTTGTCATCTTCGGCCAAGCTGTTTCTGGTGCCTGTACTGATGACGCTGGGCGGCTGGCTGTGGGGCTTTCACGGTGCGGCGCTGGGGATTATCTTCCTGTTCTCAGCCACGCCGACCGCCTCGGGCAGCTATGTCATGACGCGCGCCATGGGCGGCAACGCCACGCTGGCGGCGAATATTATTGCCATCACCACCGTCGGTTCGTTTTTTACCACCGCGCTGGGGATCTACTTCTTGCGCTCGTGGGGCGTCATCTAATTCAGGTTCAGGAGTCAGTATGGAAGCGCACTGTCCGCAATGCGATCAAACGATGGAGTGGGTGAATGGTCACTACCATTGCGCCGCCTGCGAACGCGATTATCGGCAATTGGCCCATTGCCCGGACTGCGGGCAACCGTTGCAGGAGCTGAAGGCCTGCGGCGCGGTGGATTACCTGTGTCAGAACGGCCACGGGCTGATCTCCAAAAAGCGCGTGCTATTTGATTATCAGCCGTTGTAAGCGTTCACTCATCCACCTGACCGGTTTTCCACAAGTCCACCAGCGCCTGCGGCGCGCTGGTTTCCGGGATCAGCAAGACGATTTCGCTGCACAGATTCTGGCTGTAATAGCTGATTTGCACGCGAAAGTAGCGCTGGTCGCCGCAGCCGGGGGAACCCGGTTTTCCCTCTTCCTGCGCGTAGGGCAGCGTTTGATTCAATAACTGGCTCAGGCGTTGGCGTTGCTCCGGCGTAATATCGGCCAGCGCAATGCGCCGCTGGCCTGCCAGTTTGGGAATAAAGGCGAAGCCGCCTTCACGCGCCAGCTCAATGACCGTGTCCTGATTGAGCGACGGCAAGGGTTTCATTATTCCACCCCCACCTGATGCCAGGCTTGCTGCACTTTGTCCGCCACGGTGCGATCAAAACGTTGCTGTGCATGTTTTACCGTAGTACGGGCGAAAGTGGCGAAGTCGGCATCCTGCGGCAGCGCTTTGTCGCACAACGTGTCATACCAGACGTAGCCGGCTTTCTCCCAGGCGAAGCCGCCGAGTGCGGTGGCCGCCAGATAGAAGGCACGGTTGGGGATGCCTGAGTTGAGGTGCACGCCACCGTTATCCTCTTTGGTCTGAATGTAATCCTTCATGTTGGCCGGCTGCGGATCTTTACCCAGCAGCGGATCGTCGTAGGCGGTGCCGGGCGCAGACATCGAGCGCAGGCCCTTGCCGTTGATGCCCTTGGCCAGCAGGCCCGCACCTATCAACCAGTCGGCCTTATCGGCGGTTTGCCTAAGGTGGAACTGCTTGACCAAGGAACCGAAGACGTCAGACATAGACTCATTCAGCGCGCCGGCCTGTTGGAAGTAAATCAGCCCGGCTTCGCTTTCGGTTACGCCGTGCGCCAGTTCATGGCCGACGACATCGATAGCGATGGTAAAACGGTTGAAGATCTCGCCGTCACCGTCGCCGAATACCATCTGCTGGCCATTCCAGAAGGCATTCTGATACTCGTGGCCGTAGTGGACGCTGCCGGTCAGCGGCAGGCCTTTGTTGTCCAGCGAGTTGCGCTCAAACGCCTGCCAGAAGAAATCGTAGGTTACGCCGAGATAGTCATAGGCTTCGTCCACCGCCACGTCATGGTTGCTGGCCTGGCCCTCGTTGCGCACTTGCTTGCCGGGAAGCTGAGTGCCGTTTTGAGCGTCGTAGATATCGCGGATGACTTCGCCGCCGCTGGCGGTTTGCGCGCCGGGCGCACGCAGCGGCTTGTTGCCGAGCAGGCTTTGGACGTGGTTCAGGGTGTGCAATGCGCAGTCGCGCTGCGGTACGCTGCCGTGTTCAATAATCCTGCGAAGCATATAAGGGGGGATGACTGAACGTGCGGTCAGGGTCGGCATGGTGGCTCTCCTTAGGCAAAATTACCCTCAATAAGTCAATATTCCACCACTAAGTGTAGTTCAGACATCGTAAAGACGATGATCGTGGGTACTGACCGCCGGGCTGGTCTTGTGCGGGCTGATGCGCTTGACCGAGGCGCGTACCGCCAGTTTTCCGTGCAGCAGCAGGTTGCACGGCGGCGCGTCTGCGCGCAGCATCCGGCGCTGCAACAGTTGGATCGCCTCATGCCCCAGTTCGTCTCGCGGCACATGCACCGAGGTGAGCGGCACATCATGAATTTCCGCCAGATTGAAACCGTCGGTGCTCATGACCGAGATATCCGTCGGTACGTTCAGCCCCAGTTTGTTCAATGCCTTGACCGCACCGACCGCCATATAGTCGCCCCCGGCGAGAATAGCCGTCGGCAGTTGCGAACGCTGGCCGACCTGATTGATAAAGGTGGTCAACGCCTGCTCGGCTTCTTCGCTGCCGAAGCCGGAGGTGGTAACCAGATGGCGGCCTTCGTCAAAGGCGATGTTGTGCTGCGCATAGGCCTGCCTGATACCCGCCAGCCGCAGCTCCATGGTGTGTCGGCGCAGGCATTGCAGGTTCAGAATATGGCTGTGGCCCTGTTGGATCAGATAATTGGCGGAGAACTCGCCGATCAATTGATGATCGGGGGAGACGCTGTCCAGCCGCATCTGGCGATCGGTGCAGTTGATCAGCACGCAGGGCTTGTGCAGATCGGCGGCCAACTGGTGAATGTGCTCGTCGTCGATGCCGATAATCAGCGCCGCCTCGGTCTGCGGATCGCTCATTTTTTCCAGGAACAGCGCGCCGTCGCTGTGTTGCTCTTCGAGCCCGCAATAGCGGATGCGCACCTCATGTTCCGCCAGCGCGGCGGTGATCCCCTGGATCACCTTGTGATAAAAGATGTCGGTGCGCACGTCGAAGGCGCGCTGCGGGGCAAACACCATGACGTTGTTCAGCATCAGCCGGCCGTTGGACAGGCCTTGCAAGATGCCGTTCTGTTGGGCGCAGGCCAATACTTTGTGGCGCGCCTCGGCGCTGGTGTTGGACTTGCCCGCGAGTACGCGTGAAACGGTGCTGATCGACAGCCCTGTTTGGCGGGCGATTTCCTGTATTTTCAGCTTTCCGTTCATTCTGTGATCTCCTTCAAATTTGCCGGTGAAAATATTTTCACCGCGTTTTTTCAGCGTACTGTCTGGCTTGGGTCGCCATTATGGCGAGCTTTTAGGCTGCCTATGAAAGTTTTTGCAAAAAACCACGTTTCGCTCACGCTCCCGGCTGGCTAGTCTGCATTGGTACACCAATTTTATAGACTTATCAGTCCAATTTACCGGCTGAATTATAAATAAAATGAAAATAAATCATGTGGTTGTGAGCGTTACGTGTGGTTTTTCGTGATCACCATCGCAAATTTTAGCAACCCATACCTTCGATACCAAAACGTGCCCTACCAAAAAGCGAGCTGTTTCACCGGGCAGCCGCCGTGGAGAGAAGACAGATGAGTGTTGAAATTAATCAGACGGTCGCGCACAGCGGCCGCCGCAAGTTTAAATCGCTGCGTTGGTGGATGCTGGCGCTGTTTCTGCTCGGCGTTACGGTCAACTACATCACCCGTAACTCGCTGGGTATCCTGGCGCCGGAGCTGAAAACCAGCCTGAACATGACCACCGAGCAATATTCTTGGGTGGTGGCGTCATTCCAACTGGCCTATACGGTATTTCAGCCGATCTGCGGCTGGCTGATCGATGTTATCGGCCTGAAGGTGGGCTTTTTGATCTGCGCCAGCATCTGGGCGGTGGTGTGTATGCTGCATGCTGGAGCGGGCACCTGGGTGCAGTTGGCTATTCTGCGCTTCTTTATGGGCGGGGCGGAAGCGGCGGCCACACCGGGCAACGCCAAGGCGATCTCCGACTGGTTCCCGAAAAAGGAACGGCCGATTGCCGCCGGCTGGGCGGGCGTAGGTTTTTCTATCGGTGCCATGCTGGCTCCGCCGATCATCGTCATCGCCCACATCTCTTTTGGCTGGCAGGGCGCCTTCTTGTTCTCCGGCGCGCTGGGGTTGATCTGGGTGGTGCTGTGGTGGCTGTTCTACCACGAGCCGTTAAAGCACCCGAACCTGAGCCAAAAAGAGCTGGATCTGATCCGCGAAGATAACGAGCCGGTCTTGCCGAGGCTGCCGTTTTTAAAATCATTGGCAATCTTGTGTAAAAACAAAAAGTTCTACGGCATCGCCATCCCGGCCTTTCTCGCCGAACCGGCCTGGGCGGTGTTCAGCTTCTGGGTGCCGCTGTACCTGGCCACCGAACGCGGCATGGATTTAAAGCACATCGCCATGTTTGCCTGGCTGCCGTTTTTGGCGGCGGATATCGGCAGCGTCGCCAGCGGTTATCTCACCACCCTGTACCGCAAATGGTTCGGCTGCAGCCGCGTCAACTCGGTGGTCGCCAGCTCGGTCACCGGCGCCTTCATGATGGTTTCGCTGGCGTTCGTGGCGATCACCAAAGATCCCTATGTGGCGATCGCGTTGATCTCGATCGGCGGTTTCGGCCACCAGGTGATCTCCTGCATGCTCAGCGCGCTGGTGGTGGAGTCGTTCGATAAAAACCAGATGGCGACGGTCAACGGCATGCGCGGCTCCAGTGCCTGGATCGCCAGCTTCCTGTTTACGCTGCTGATCGGTGCGGTTTCCGACACCGTCGGCTTCAATCCGCTGTTTATCGCCATGGGCTTCTTCGATCTGATCGGCGCCCTGTTCCTGATTGCCTTGATCGCCGAGCGCGGCGGTAAAAAACACTGAATAATTAAGTTGGATACCTATGAAAACGTTAAAAAAATGGACGCTGGCAGGCGAATATGCCGATCGCATTGAGCTGTTGGTCGACGAGCGTCATCTGTTCTGCCTGTACGTGCTGGAAGACAACCTGTTCCGCGTGCTGATCAAACGCAACGGCGAGCTGGCGCTGGACCGCACCTGGAGCATTGCGCCGCAGGCCGACGTGCCCTGGGAAGGGCGCGATCGCCTGAGCGTCGCCGGTTTTAGCCTGCCGGGTTATCAACTGCAACAGCATGAGGATCGGCTGGTGGTGACCAGCGCCGCGCTGCGCGTTACCGTACATCAGCCGCTGTGGCTGGAGTGGGAGCACCGTAGCGCTGCCGGTGAATGGCGGCCGCTGGCGGCCGACCGGCCAACCAGCGCCTATCTGCTCAATCCGCAGGGTGACGGCGTGGCGCACTACCAGCGCCGCTTTGCCGGCGAGCGCTATTATGGCCTGGGCGAGAAGGCCGGCGATCTGGAGCGCAGCGGCCGCCGCTTTGAAATGCGCAATCTGGATGCGATGGGCTACAACGCCGCCAGCACCGATCCGCTGTACAAACATGTGCCCTTTACCATCACCCGCGGTGCAGAGGCCAGTTTCGGGCTGTTTTACGACAACCTGAGCAGCTGTTGGCTGGATTTGGGCAACGAGATCGACAACTACCATCTGGCCTACCGCCGTTATCAGGCCGAGGCGGGGGATCTCGATTATTACCTGTTCCTGGGGCCGCAGGTGCTGGACGTGACCAAAGCCTTTGTGCGCCTCACCGGCAAGACCCACTTCGGGCCGAAATGGAGCCTCGGGTACAGCGGTTCGACCATGCATTACACCGACGCGCCGGACGCCCAGCAGCAGTTGCAACAGTTCATTGCCTTGTGCAAGCAGCACGATATTCCCTGCGATTCGTTCCAGCTGTCTTCGGGTTATACCTCGATCGGCAACAAGCGCTACGTGTTCAACTGGAATTACGACAAGGTGCCAGAGCCGAAGCTACTGAGCCAGGCGTTCCACGCCGCCGGGCTGAAGCTGGCGGCCAACATCAAACCCTGCCTGTTGCAGGATCATCCGCAGTATCGACAGGCGGCGGAGCAGGGGCTGTTTATCCGCGATTCGGAAAGCGACCAGCCGGAACGTTCCAGTTTTTGGGACGACGAAGGTTCGCACCTCGATTTCACCAATCCGGCGACGGTACGCTGGTGGCAGCAGGGCGTTACTCAGCAACTGCTGGAGATGGGCATAGATTCAACCTGGAACGACAACAACGAATACGAAGTGTGGGACGCGGAGGCGCGCTGCCAGGGTTTTGGCCGGCCGATCGCCATCAAGCATATCCGCCCGGTAATGCCGTTGCTGATGATGCGCGCGTCGATGGAAGCCCAGCAGCGCTTTGCGCCCGACCTGCGGCCGTACCTGATCTCCCGTTCCGGCTGTGCCGGCATGCAGCGCTACGTGCAGACCTGGAGCGGCGACAACCGCACCAACTGGCAAACCCTGCGCTACAACATCCGCATGGGCTTGGGCATGAGCCTGTCGGGGTTGTATAACCTGGGGCACGACGTCGGCGGTTTTTCCGGCGACAAACCGGACGCCGAACTGCTGGTGCGCTGGGTGCAAAACGGCGTGATGCACCCGCGTTTCACCATTCACTCCTGGAATGACGACGCGACGGTTAACGAGCCGTGGATGTATCCGGCCGCCACGCCGGCCGTCCGCGAGGCGATCAACCTGCGCTATCGCCTGATGCCGTATTTCTACACCCTGCTGTGGCAGGCCAGCGCCGACGACGAGCCGATGCTGCGCCCGACCTTCCTCGATCACGAGCATGACGAACGCACGCTGAACGAGACCGATGACTTTATGATTGGCCGCGATTTGCTGGTGGCCAGCGTGGTGGAGCAGGGGCAGCGTGCGCGTTCGGTCTATCTGCCGGATAACGGCGAAGGCTGGTACTGCTTCCACAGCGGCCAGTGGTTCAGCGGTGGCCAGACGGTGGTGCTGGATGCGCCGCTGGAGCGTTTGCCGCTGTTGGTGCGCGCCGGGGCGGCGTTGCCGCTGTCATCTCGCTTGGCGCACGTTGACGTTGCCGCCGACGATCGGCGCGAGTTGCAGCTGTACCCGTTTAAAGGCTGTGGCAGCGCTTCTGGGCTGTTGTTCGAAGACGACGGGGAAAGTTATGGCTGGCAGCAGGGCAACGCGCTGTGGCTGCGCTGGGAGATGCACAGCGATAATCGGCGCGTCATGCTGAACGTCACCACCGAAGGGCAGTTCAAACCGGCATGGCGGACGCTGACGGTCAGCCTGCCTGCCGGAGAAACGCGGGAACTGTGGATCAACGGTGAGCCGGGCGAGAGTTTTACGCTGAGGTAACGGGAATCGCTATTCGGCCGCGTCAGCCGCGCGCTTTTTGCGCGGCTTCTTGGCCACAGTGATGGTTTTCACTTCGCTTTCCACCCAGCCATCCTGCAGGCGGGTTTTCAGCAGTTCGCCGACCTGGGCCTGTTTGGTGGTTTTCAGCACTTCGCCGCGCGGGGTTTGCGTCACGCTGTAGCCGCGCGCCAGCGTCGCCAACGGGCTGACCGCTTCGAGCTGGCTGCAGGCCACGCCGAAACGCTGGCGGTAAGCGTTGAGTTGGCGCTCCAGCGCCTGCTGCAAACGGTATTCCTGTTGCTGCACGCGTTGCTGGTAGCGATGAATGCGTGCCTGCGGCTGTACCTGCGCCAAACGCTGTTGCGCCCGATCGCTGCGGCGTGAAGACAGGCGCAGCTGATTTTGCATACCGTCTTCCAACCGGCGTTGCAGCTTGAACAACAGCGTCTGCTGGCGCGCCAGGCGCAGGTGCGGATGCTGCTGTTGCAAACGGTGGTTGATGCGGGTGAACTGCTGCTGGCGCTGGGCCAGATAGTAATCCATCGCCATTTCCATCCGCTGCTGCTGGGATTGCAACTGACGCAGCAGCTCCAGCTGATTGCGGCTGACCAGTTCGGCGGCGGCGGAAGGGGTTGGCGCACGCAGGTCGGCGACAAAGTCGGCAATGGTGACGTCGGTTTCATGGCCGACGGCGCTGACGATCGGAATGCGGCTGGCGAATATCGCCCGCGCTACGCGTTCGTCGTTAAAACTCCACAGGTCTTCCAGCGAGCCGCCGCCACGGCCGACGATCAGCACGTCGCATTCGTCGCGGCGGTTGGCCGTTTCGATGGCGCGCACGATCTGCAATGGCGCTTCTGCGCCCTGCACCGAGGTCGGGTAGATAACGATGGGCAGCGAAGGATCGCGCCGTTGCAGCACTTGCAGCACATCGTGCAGCGCCGCGCCGCTGGCGGAGGTGATCACCCCGACGCGTTTGGCCGGGCTGGGCAGCGGTTGCTTGAACTGTTGGTCGAACAGGCCTTCGGCGCTCAGACGTTGTTTCAGTTGATCGAATTGCTGTTGCAGCAGGCCGTCGCCGGCGGGTTGCATGCTTTCGGCAATCAGCTGATAGTCGCCGCGCGGTTCATACAGCGTGATGCTGGCGCGAACCAACACTTGCTGGCCGTTTTGCGGGCGGAAGGTGGTGCGGCGGTTGCTGTTGCGGAACATCGCACAGCGCACCTGCGCGCGGTCGTCTTTCAGCGTGAAATACCAGTGGCCGGAAGCCGGTTGAGAGAAGTTGGAGATCTCGGCGGAGAGCCAAATCTGGCCCATTTCCATTTCCAGCAGCTGTCGAACCGTCTGATTCAGGCGGCTTACGGTAAAAATAGACGGCGAGACAGGTAGCGACATGTGACCCAGATCAAATTCCAAAACAACCACTTAATTGGTCGATACTACAGGGCTGAAAAAGGTAATCAAGAGTTTTTGTGAGAAAGTGCTGGAGGCAACCGATTACGCTCTGTATAATGCCGCGGCAATATTTTATCTTTTTCACAGCCCACTCTGGTGAGATATTGCCCATGCTACGTATCGCGAAAGAAGCACTAACGTTTGACGACGTTCTCCTGGTTCCAGCTCACTCTACGGTTCTGCCTAATACCGCTGAGCTCGGCACCCAATTGACCAAAACTATCCGCCTGAATATCCCTATGCTGTCCGCAGCCATGGATACCGTAACCGAAGCCGGCCTGGCCATTGCGCTGGCGCAGGAAGGCGGCCTGGGCTTCATTCACAAAAACATGTCCATCGAGCGTCAGGCTGAAGAAGTCCGCCGCGTGAAAAAACATGAAAGCGGCGTAGTTACCGACCCGCAAGCCGTAACCCCCTCCACCACGCTGAAAGAAGTGAAAGAACTGACCGCGCGTAACGGCTTTGCCGGCTACCCGGTAGTGACCGAAGAGAACGAACTGGTCGGTATCATCACCGGCCGTGACGTGCGCTTCGTGACCGATCTGAACCAGCCTGTTACCGCCGTGATGACGCCGAAAGAGCGCCTGGTCACGGTGAAAGAGGGTGAAGCGCGTGAAGTCGTGCTGCAAAGAATGCACGAAAAACGCGTTGAGAAAGCGCTGGTGGTGGACGACAACTTCCATCTGCTGGGCATGATCACCGTAAAAGACTTCCAGAAGGCGGAGCGCAAGCCAAACGCCTGTAAGGACGAGCATGGCCGCCTGCGCGTTGGTGCTGCGGTTGGCGCCGGTGCCGGCAACGAAGAGCGCGTTGACGCGCTGGTCGCTGCAGGCGTTGACGTACTCCTGATCGACTCCTCTCACGGCCACTCCGAAGGCGTATTGCAGCGCATTCGCGAAACCCGCGCCAAATACCCGGATCTGCAGATCGTTGGCGGCAACGTCGCTACGGCCTCCGGCGCCAAAGCGCTGGCTGACGCCGGCGTGAGCGCGGTGAAAGTGGGTATCGGCCCTGGCTCCATCTGTACCACCCGCATCGTGACCGGCGTGGGCGTACCGCAGATCACCGCTATCGCCGACGCGGTTGAAGCGCTGGAAGGCACCGGCATCCCGGTTATCGCCGACGGCGGTATCCGCTTCTCCGGCGACATCGCCAAAGCCATCGCGGCCGGCGCATCTTGCGTAATGGTCGGCTCCATGCTGGCGGGCACCGAAGAATCACCGGGCGAAATCGAGCTGTACCAGGGCCGTTCGTTCAAATCCTACCGCGGTATGGGCTCGCTGGGCGCCATGTCCAAAGGCTCTTCCGACCGTTACTTCCAAACCGATAACGCCGCCGACAAACTGGTGCCGGAAGGTATCGAAGGCCGCGTGGCTTACAAAGGCATGCTGAAAGCGATCGTGCACCAGCAAATGGGCGGTCTGCGCTCTTGCATGGGCCTGACCGGCTGCGCCACCATCGACGATCTGCGCACCAAGGCTGAATTTGTGCGCATCAGCGGCGCCGGCATACAGGAAAGCCACGTGCATGACGTGACCATCACCAAAGAGTCACCGAACTACCGCATGGGTTAATGCTTGACCCTCTCCTGCGGGAGAGGCCGGGGCGGGGGGCTTGGCTCCTCGCCCCGAAACCTTATTTTTCGCTCTTTTTCTCTGTTGCTGGAATTCGCCTCACATGACAAATAATATCCATAAGCATCGCATCCTTATTCTGGATTTTGGTTCGCAATACACTCAACTGGTAGCACGCCGCGTGCGCGAAATCGGCGTTTACTGCGAGCTGTGGGCCTGGGACGTTAGCGAAGAGCAAATCCGCGAATTCAATCCAAGCGGCATCATCCTTTCCGGCGGCCCGGAGAGCACCACCGAACATAACAGCCCACGTGCGCCAGAATACGTGTTCACCGCCGGTGTGCCGGTACTGGGCGTATGCTACGGCATGCAGACCATGGCGATGCAGCTGGGTGGCCATGTACAGGGTTCCAACGAACGTGAGTTCGGCTATGCGCAGGTGGAAGTGACCACCGACAGCGCGCTGGTTCGCGGCATCGAAGACGCCCTCAGCTCCACTGGCAAACCGCTGCTGGACGTATGGATGAGCCACGGCGACAAAGTGACCGCAATTCCTTCAGACTTCGTGACCGTCGCCAGCACCGATACCTGCCCGTTCGCCATTATGGCCAACGAAGAAAAACGCTTCTACGGCGTGCAGTTCCACCCGGAAGTGACCCATACCCGCCAGGGCCAGCGCATGCTGGAGCGTTTCGTGCTGGATATCTGCCAGTGTGAAGCCCTGTGGACGCCTGCGACCATCATCGAAGATGCGGTTGAGCGTATCCGCGAGCAAGTGGGCGAAGATCACGTGATCCTCGGCCTTTCCGGCGGCGTGGATTCTTCCGTTACCGCCATGCTGCTGCACCGCGCCATCGGCAAACGCCTGACCTGCGTGTTTGTGGACAACGGCCTGCTGCGCCTGAACGAAGCCGACCAGGTGCTGGAGATGTTCGGCGACCACTTCGGCCTGAACATCGTGCACGTCGCGGCGGAAAACCGCTTCTTGGACGCACTGGCCGGCGTTGACGAGCCGGAAGCCAAGCGCAAGATCATCGGCCGCGTATTCGTTGAAGTGTTCGACGAAGAAGCCTGCAAGCAAGACGAAGTGAAATGGCTGGCGCAAGGCACCATCTACCCGGACGTGATCGAGTCCGCCGCTTCCGCCACCGGCAAAGCGCACGTGATCAAGTCGCACCACAACGTGGGTGGCCTGCCGAAAGAGATGAAGCTGGGCCTGGTAGAGCCGCTGAAAGAGCTGTTCAAAGACGAAGTGCGCAAAATCGGCCTGGAGCTGGGCCTGCCGTACGACATGCTGTACCGCCACCCGTTCCCGGGGCCAGGTCTGGGCGTGCGCGTGCTGGGCGAAGTGAAGAAAGAGTACTGTGATCTGCTGCGCCGTGCCGACGCCATCTTCATCGAAGAGCTGCATAAAGCCGATCTGTACAACAAGGTCAGCCAGGCATTCACCGTATTCCTGCCGGTGCGTTCGGTCGGCGTGATGGGCGACGGCCGTAAATACGACTGGGTTGTTTCACTGCGCGCAGTGGAAACCATCGACTTTATGACCGCGCATTGGGCGCACCTGCCGTACGACTTCCTCGGCCGCGTCTCCAACCGCATCATCAACGAAGTGGACGGCATTTCCCGCGTAGTTTATGACATCAGCGGCAAGCCACCGGCTACCATTGAGTGGGAATAAACCTGCGACTGGCAATAGCTGGTACTGACAGGCAATAAACATAGCTAAACCCGCGTAATTGCGGGTTTTTTTGTTTTTGTGATTGGCAAGTTTTGGCACTGATTATTGCGATAGAAGAAAATTTTAGCGGCTAAAATTGCTGTGAGTATTTACCTTTGATTGTGTTGCCTTATATTTGAACTGACATTCTCGTTGGCCTGTGAAAGATTGGGTTTGGATGTCAGTTCAGTGCTAGAAGCGGACGTTGTTAAGTTCACATTGCATTATTATTGAAGAGTAGATCAGAAAAATATAAGTTATTTTGATTGTTTATCTTGACAACAGAATAAGCCTGGTCTGAATTTGATCTGGCTTAGCTTTAAATTCCCGAGCTTAATCACTAATGACAAAGAACGGATTACCCCCTCAGGGGCCTCTGTCATAAATAATGAGTTCTGCAAAGCCAGGTGAATCTTCCGATTCACTTTATTTTTAAGCGGCACAAATCCAGTCGGGTGGCAGTGTTATGTCAGAACGCCGCACTGCACAAAGCAAAAACATAAGGAATAATATGACTCAGAATAAAATAAACGTCTGGGATGAGAGACGAGGTTCCAATGATCCTCGAGAGGAAGAGATCCGATCTGAAGCTCAGCGCGACCTTTCCCGGTTAATCCACTCGTCTCCTTTCCGACGTTTGCAATCCAAAACGCAGGTTCTTGGTCTGGGAGAAAGTGACTTCTACCGCACACGGCTGACCCACTCAATGGAAGTCGCACAAATCGGTTCAGGTCTTCTTGCTAAGCTGAAAATCAAATATAAAGGTAAAGAGGAAGAGCAGTTTTTACCAGATAACGATCTGATGCAGGCAGTATGCCTCGCGCATGATATTGGCCATCCCCCATTTGGTCACGGCGGTGAAGTAGCTCTTAACTACTGTATGCTGAATTACGGTGGCTTTGAAGGAAATGGTCAGACGTTGCGTATTCTCTCGAAACTAGATAAGTACACCCAAGAACACGGCCTCGATCCTACCCGCAGACTTCTGCTGGGCGTACTAAAATATCCGGTTAATTACTCAGCCCTAATGGTTAAAAAAGCCAGTAGTCAGGTCCCTGTCGGAGGACCGAACTGGCTCTTTAAGTCATCTGATTTTAAACCTCCAAAATGCTACCTAGATTCAGAGAGAGACATCGTAGAATTTGCTCTCTCACCATTTACTAAACAGGATCGGAAGTTGTTTACTTCCATTAATCTCGGTAAAACCGAATCCGATCATAAAACAGCTTCTTATAAGGCGCTCGATACCACCATCATGGATCTTGCCGATGAAATTTCGTATTCGCTACACGATTTGGAGGACGCTATTTCTCTCGGAATGGTGACACGAGCGATGTGGATGGAGCATTTCAGCGGACATGTAAACCTATTTACTGACTGCCACGGCATTACATTCTCCGGAACATGCGAATCTGTCGCGGATAGCCTGTTTGGTGAAAGTTACAGGCGAAAAGAGTGCATCGGCATGCTGGTTCATCTGATGATCACAAGCGTTGAGCTCAATGCAAAGGATGCAGAATTCGAATGCGGCATGCTCAAATATGATGCGGTCCTTCCGGAAGCAGTCGAAGCACTGCGGTTGAAAATTTTCATGCTGGTCAAGGACAAAGTGATTAAGCATGAAAATGTACAGCTACTTGAATTCAAAGGACAAAAGTTGATTGTCGAGCTGTTCAGTGTGCTGGCTAGCGATCCGTGTCGGTTTTTACCTGCCTCAACGAGAGACGTTTACGAGCGGCAGATTAGCTTAGGCCAGCAGGCAGGTATGCGAGTCATTTGTGACTATGTTTCCGGGATGACGGATGACTATGCGACCAAGTTTTATGAGAAAATCCTTATTCCACGTAAAGGATCTATTTTTGACCACCTCTGATGTGTCGAGGATGATGCCCTGAGCTCTATTTACGTATCAACAGCAACCCAGGCATCTGTCAGGGGTGATGTCCAATCACCCCCATTCTCAATTTGTTCGTGCAGAATCGGCAAACGTCCTCCTCTGGGCGTTAAGCACCAGTAACCCCGACAACTCCCATTTTCTGCAAAGCAATTAATAATCAATGGGGAGCAGGTCAGATCTCAATGTGATACAGGCAGGCTCCACTGCCTGAGATGATTAAGACTGGCTTTTTGGCACTCTCCTTTTACTTGAATTATCAGAAACCCAGCCAAGACCTTAATTTCTGCAATATGCTCATGGAATTTGTAACTTGGCTATCGTTTGATGTAGTGGGACGAGTTGCTTCTGGAATGATGTGCTTATTATCATTCATATTAAGCTCACGTTGGGCCTTAGCACTCTTATCCTGCAAACGACCTTTTTTTATTTGTTCATCTGACATATCTCCAGCCCAGACAATCGCCGAGCTTCTTATCCAGTAGTGGGATCGACATGGAAATGTCCAGTTACCGATTGACGGTTTTAAGGAAATTGTTTCACCGTCAAATACCATTTTCCAGTCTGTTGGAGAGAACGGTGTAATTACTTTGTGTCCACAACCGCATGCACACAGATGTACGGCTGTAGCAAACTCCATCGCAAGATATAGTTCTCCGGCCTTTAGGTGTTCCGGAAAACTATCGACAAATATGTGGGACAAGGTTTTAACCCGCATTTCTCGCCTCGCTGTTTCCCAGCTCATTGAGGTGTGTGACATACGTGGAGTGCAATGCGTCTGTGTTGTCCGCATAAAATCCACACAGCCGTTTCCACATTCCTATCGCAAGCATCGCGTTCAATGCATTGAGATCCGCTATCTGAATATTTGTACGATACGCATCGGCATCCGCATTATCTGTTAGCGGCAATGTCCGTATACTGTGATCATGGTGTGCCTGTGTTAATGCCGTTACACGGCATACCCCCCAGATTTTCTGCGTGTCATTCACGACATGAACGCCCATGCCAACATCAATAATGGATGCAGAGGTTCCCAGCAAATGTTTAACCACGAGAGCACGAACATCTGCCCGGTCTACGCTTAGGAAAATATAATCAAATGTCTTGAGTTGTTCGACGTTCTCAGCAGTTATCATACAGGGGTGTTTGATTATCCCCCGATGAAGCTGGCTGTAGGTTTCGTGTAGATAGTCCACTTTTTTTAACGCCCGCAGAAGCGTAGCGAAAGGCACAGCGCCGGGATAACGGAAAGCGTTATGTTGGTGAAGTGTGTCCCCATCGAAAAGGTGGATTTCTTTTACTGGCATTTTAGCGATCTGATCCAGTATGTATGCACCTGTACCACCTAAGCCCACCAGAGCTATTTTAAGCCCTCTGAACTTCTCTGTTTGTGCAGCAATCCCTGCGCGTGACGAAGCGGTGTCGGTGTAAACAAAGGAACTTTCTTCTTCTTCGAGAGTGACCACTGGCGCAAATGTTTGAGGTGTCACATTCGGGTCAATCACCTGAGCATGACCACTCAGCATCGCAGCGTATAAAGTGACTTTCTCATAATAATCAGTGTAAGCCCCGGAACGAGGCTTAGCGGAAAAGTAGTGATGCGCGATGAGGTCGGGCATCAGCTCCTTTTTTTCACTGTTGTTGATGATGGAAACTAGCGGTAGCCCTTGTGAATCACAAGGGGTATCTCCGGTAAAATAAGCGGTGTGATCGGGGGGGACCATCGCAATGTCTGCGGTCAACGCAAGTTGTAAAATTAGAACCCCACTCTGAATTTCCCGTTTCTCATTGACATAGGGAATATCTTTTATCAAGAGATAGGCTCCATTTACACAGAGGTTATAGCCTTCGTTACGTAAACGAAGCAACTGGGGACTACGATTTATCAGTTGGTGTGACATTGATATGCATCCCCTGTTTAGTTTGAACACATTGACCATCAACTAAGTTTTTGAGTGAAGGATCCCCGTGGCCTTTAGAGTAGGTCACGGTGTATTGTGAATTTGGGCCACTGACAGCATCAGGGTACTCCAGCCGCACCACGTCCCAGTAGCTGAGATAATGAACATGGACTACTCTGGGTACGGTGTTCACGTAAACCGTGATATTGATTTCAGCTGTGGCGAAATGCTCTACACCAGGACGGGTGAGATCAAACAGGTCCCGGTCCTTGATAAGTTCGTCCTCTCTGCCAACAACGACCAGATAGACATCATTATGCTCAGCATTGACACCGGCGAGCTTCTTAAGTGTTAATCCACTGATACACGTTCCCCCCCAGTCCTGGGCCTGGCCATTAATGAAGAAGCGAAACGAACGGTCGCTTTTAAACGCTAAAAACTTTTCAACGCCAGCGCTGCGTAGGTCTGTGGTTTCACCTGGATTAAGTGATTCCAGCATCCCGTTATTCAGGTACTGGAAAAGCAGGTAATCATCGACTGGTCGCAGATCTCCAGCCTTCAGGATCTGTTCCCCTGTCGGGACTGGATCCTCGATGACAATCGGACGGAACCGAAGCTCCTCATTGCCTATGAGTATCTGGTAGGGGCCATGATCTCTTACCGGCCGGCCAGCTGAAACAGCAGCGTTTACATCTTCAATCTCTAAAACATTCAATTGTGTCATGTGGCAGTCCTTAATGTGATCAAGTGGCATCAACTTAAGTAATGTTGTCGTTGTCTACACAGACAACATCTTGGTTCTAAAAAAAGACCATCAGGTCGTTGTCCATCCAGACAGCAGTGGACATAAATCCAAACCCGTTTATGATAAAATCATGAAACGAACACTGTTGTCTGCATAGGCAACAGTCTACTCCTGGTCTTTTTAAAATTGCAAGAAGTTGAGGTAAAAAATGGATCTGGCAGGTTTTATCGCCACCATGCGTGAAAGGAAACAACTAAGTTTCAGGGACTTGGAAAAAAGGTCTGGCGACCTTGACCATGCGTATATATGGAGACTCGAGAAAGGAGACCGGGTAGCGCCTTCTGAAGACGTTGTTAACCGGTTGAGCCATGCCCTCGAACTCAATGAAAGGGAACGCAATATTTTTAAGCTCTTGTCGAACTCTGTTAACATCGAAAATGCCCTGTATTCACTCATGCTTTCCCGTCTGGACATTCCCTGGGAAGATTTTGAAGACGTCGCTACGATGAGTTTCAGAGGCGAACGTCCCGACACTGAAGAAGCCTGGCTGAAACGTATAGAGCTTATTCAAATGATGTAAGAGCTGCCGTCATATGGATGAAATGCAAGCAATTAGTGCAGCAAGAAAGCTGCTCAAAGAGTGGGGTGTCATACAGGCTCCAATCGACGTTGATGCTCTCGCTTTGTCATTAGGTTTTAAAGTTTCCAGGCAGGATTTACCTGATGGAGAAGCGGGAAACACTTTTGAAAGAAGAGGCCAGAAGCACATCTTCGTTAATCAAAATGACGGACTCCACAGACAGCGGTTTACCATTCTTCACGAAATCGCTCACCATGTTCTGAAATTGCCATCTGTACATGGGGGGAGTGTGCCTTCCGATGAATTAGAGTGTTTTAAAAGCAGGCCGATAGAAGAAGTTCTTTGCGATACTTTTGCAGCAGAGTGTCTTGTACCCTGGCAACTGATCCAGCCCCTTGCAACGCAGAGCGATTTCACACATGAAAATCTATCCATGTTGTCTGAATTTTTTCAGGCTTCAAGATCATGTGTTGCATCTCGTTTCGCACAAGCGTCAAATGACCACCTGGCATTCATTGTGGCTGAAGAGGGAATAGTTCAGTACGCCATTACGTCCAGGGGACTTCGTGAGGCCAAAATTTGGATCACAAGGAAAATTAATCTTCCCCGAAATTCTGCTGCAGCCAAAGCGATGGGATTGGCATCTGACCGGGTGATTACTGCTGAACTGGATGGTTTGGATTGGAGTGCAAGTGAGAATGCAATCCGCTTCGCTTGCTATGAAGAAGCCACTTACTATGCACCTAAGAAACAGACCCAATCCATCGTTCTCTTTGAAGAGATCGTTAAACCTTCATCAAATGCGAAGCGGCAATCGCGCAGTGAAGACGATGATTTACTTGAGGAACTTTCAGGATATCCTGGCTGGTCCAAATATCGATAAATATGTTTCCAGTATGACCATCTTATTTAGAATCTGATGACTAAAAGCCCACATACTCATGTTAATGATTCTCAGGCGTTCTTGTTCAATCAAAAAATAATTCAGGAAAATTAATAGCCTGTGAACTACGTTAATATGTTTGAATAAGAGATCCGCTTAGCGGTTATCTTATTTAGCTGCCTTGACCTGCTGACCTGCTCCCCGTTGATTGACACATCGAGATCTGACTTCCCTATCTTTGCACGGCCTTCAGCTATGCTGCCATAGACATACAGGCTATGTATCAGCTCAGGAAAGCAGAGGCTTAGCTTTGTGACTAGGTGTGCAACTAGGCGTGAGAATGTGGGCTGCAATTCACTACATTTTTGCTGGATAATGTAGCCATTGCGATCGACGGCCATCCTTTTTCCTTTTTTATGAAGTTATTCTCCGGGATCATAAGCTGCTTGAGCTTGAAATTCTCATGGTTAATTAATTATGCCATAAAGCCTGCTTATCGCACATAACAGCCAAAGAACACCATTACTGGCAGTTTTGTGGCAAAAGCGGATGTCAGAACAGGCTCACCGTGCTGCTGGGCCAACGGCGAAAACGGCACACTTTCTGGGGTGAAACGGGCACTGATAACACCCTCCGGCATGTTTTTTTCGCCGATGTACAAGATACAGCCCATCCCCAAATACGATCCTTGCCTGCAATGGAGCGCAGGGTATGTCTTATCAGTAGCCAGCCTCAATTTTCAATCTGGTTGTTATGCTCATCATACCTGCGCTGGCAGTCCTGAATCGCCTCCATATTTCCCAGCGTCCAGTTGAACAGTATCGAGAATGGCCCCTGCAAGGATTCGCCAAGCGGCGTCAGTGAATACTCTACGCCAAGCACCCGCCCATCCAACACCTTGCGTTTCACCATGCCGTTGCGTTCCAGTTTGCGCAGCGTTTGGGTCAGTACGCGTTGAGTGACGCCATCCAGGCGGCGCTTGATGGCGTTAAAGCGCTGCGGCTCACGCAGCACCTCCAGCACCATCATTGACCATTTGTCGGCGATCTGGTCGAGAACGATGCGGCTCGGGCAGTCTGCGCGGTAGATCGGGTCAGTCTTGTCCATAGGTATTCTCCAGCATCCCTGGGATGCTTAAGGTGCGTAATTGACGCCAGGTATGCAAAGTATACCATTCGACAAACGGCGCGAAAATCCAGCACCGCTATCCCCAGGCAAAAAGGACATGGATATGAAAGATACAGATTTCAGCAAGCTCAGGCTGTCTCACGCGCACGGCGTATTGACGATCGCTATCGATAATCCGCCGGTAAACGTGCTTGATGTGGCACTGATGTCGGAAATTAGTCGTTTATTGCTCTCGGTACGCGACGATCCGGATACGCGCGTGCTGGTTTTCCAGAGTGCGGATCCCGAGTTCTTCATTGCGCATGTTGATATGACCCTGATCGATGAGCCGCACGCCTTCGATGAACTGGCGCGCAACGCACCGGAGGGGCTTAATCCGTTCCAGGCTTTTGGCGAACTGATGCGCAGCCAACCGCAGGTCACCCTCGTTAAGTTGGCCGGGCTGGCGCGCGGCGGCGGCGCAGAATTCGTTGCGGCAGCCGACATGGCCTTCGCCGCGGAAGGGCGGGCGGGGCTTGCCCAGTGCGAAGCCCTGATGGGCATTACGCCCGGCGGCGGCGCGACCCAATATCTGACGAGCCGCATGACGCGCGGCCGCGCGCTTGAAGTGGTCCTTGGCGCCGATCTTATCGACGCGGTAACCGCAGAGCGTTACGGCTGGATTAATCGCGCATTACCCGCCGCCGAGCTTGATGAGTTCGTCGATCGGCTAGCGCGTAACATCGCGGCATTGCCTGCCGGGGTTATCGCAGCGGCCAAGCAGGCGATGCCCGCGCCGGACCTGCGGGCGGGCTTTCAGTGCGAGCACGAAGCCTGGGCGGGTTTGTTTGCCCGCCCGGCAGCGGAGCAACTGATTCGCGGTGGGCTTAAGGCAGGCGCCCAGACTAAAGAGGGGGAGCGCAACCTCGAGGGCCTGCTGCGCGGGCTTGGCGTTTAAGGTGTTTTGGCGGTGGGGCCGGGGGCCAGTCTGTGTTCGCTAACTACTCGCCCACTGGCTCAACAAAGCATGCAATTTCGCCGGCTCCAGCGGCTTTCTCAATACCAGATAACCTTCCTGCTCGGCCTCTTGCAGAACCGGCGAGTTGAACTCCCCGCTGACCATGGCGCCGCTGGTATCCGGCAGGCGCTCAAACAGCGCTTTCAAGATATCGAAGCCGCTCTCGCCGGAGCGGAGCCGTTGGTCGCACAGCACGGCGAAAGGCGTGAAGCCTTCGTCGATAATCGCAAAAGCCTCCTCTGCGGAAGCCGCACAGCGCACGGTAATGCCCCAGGTGCTCATCAAACTCTCCCAGGCGGAGGTCACCAGCGGATCATCATCCACCACCAGGCAGGCGCCACTTAATGACTCATAGCGGGTTGGGGCGCCGGTGTTGGCGTAACTGTTAACGCTTTCCGGCGGGTGCTCTTCGCCGGCATACAGGGCAAAGCGCATCCAGAAACGCGATCCTTTGCCTTCGATGGAGCGCATGCCGTATTTCACCTTCATCAATTTGGCGCAGCGCGCCACCACCGCCAGCCCCAATCCATGGCCGGCGCTGTCGATTTTCCACGCCAGCTCGGGCCGATAATAGGGGGAAAAGATTTTACCTTTCTCTTCATCGGCGATGCCGACGCCGGTGTCCCACACTTCGATCAGGCATTCCTCGCCCCGAGGGCGGATCGCTATCAATACGCCGCCTTCTTGCGTATAACGCAGCGCATTTTGTATCAGGTTGATCAGCGATTGCCGGATGAGCAATTGATCGCCCATCACGCAAACCCGCCGTTTGGGCCGCCATGTGCGCAATGATAATGCCCGGCTGTTGGCCTCTTCGCGGAACAGCGTAATCACGGAATCCAGTAGCTTTCCGATGTCCACATGGGTAGTCGCCGTACTGACGTTGCCGGACTCAATCTTGCTGAGATCGAGCAGCGAATTGAACATCAGGTGCACTGATCGCACGCTTTGTTGCAGATCCAACAGCTGAGGTATCAGCGTGGCGTCGCGATTCTTATGGATGATCGCCTCGATCAGAAAACCCATCGCGTGTACCGGCTGGCGCAAATCATGGCTGGCGGTGGTCAAGAATTGATTTTTATCCAGCAAGGCTTGCTCCGCCTCTTCTTTGGCCTGCCGAAATTGTTCCGCAAGGCGCGAGCTTTTTTCTTCGAGCAGGGCTTGCTGAATAAAAAAGGCATGCGAGGTTAATGCGTGCCGGTAAATGGCGAACCCATAAAGCAAATTGAGCATCAGCACGATCGGCATGACATCGCCCAGTCGCCAGATAATGCCAAGATTAAGCACGCCCCAGGAGGCGAAGAAAAAGCGCGTAAAGGTGCTGATGACCGGCGTCAGATGGGTTGCGTTGGCGGCGACGATGGCCGCGATACTGATGTTTAATAACAGGAAAAAATCGAAACTGTTTTTTTCTGGGGCGATTAAATATAAGGATGAAATACCCAAACCATGCACGAAGGCGACGTTATTAATGCGCGGCAGCCAACGGCTAATCACTGCGCTGGCGTTATTTTCCTGGGTGTCATGACGATAACGCCGATGCCATAATCTGATGGCCAATGCGCAGAGAAAATATATCAGTATCCAGACAATAATCGGCGTGAGTTCTTTCCCCAACAAATAGAGCCAAATGGCGAAAGGAATACCGACAAAGGGCACGGCGGTAAAGCTGAAGACCAACCGCATGAAGGTATTGTCCAGCAGGCGGATCTGCGCGCGTGGGGAGATCTCATCATTTTGTAATGATTGAAGTAATTTCATTGCAAATGATCCTGCCTGCCATGCAGCAGGGTGATGGCTTCCACCCGGCTGTTTACGCCTATTTTTTTGAGAATGTTGCTGATGTGCTCTTTCACCGTGGGTTCGGAAATAGACAGCTGCGCAGCTATTCGCTTATTGGGGAAGCCGCGCATCATCATGATTAATACATCTATTTGCCGTGGGGTTAAATTGAATTTTTGCAGGTGGCCGTGAGCGTTATTTACACACTCCTCATGCTCCAAAGGGAACCATTTTTTATTTTCCATCAGTGCGGAAACGGCTTCGGCGAATAATTCAGGTGGTTCGTTTTTAAATACAAATCCGTGCCCGCCGGCATCACGCACCTTTTGCCATATTTCATTGTTCTCATCGCCGCTGACCACCAAAAAACGAATCTTAGAATACTGGTTTTTTAGCTCTTTGAGTAACTTCAACGCCGTCCCCTCGGACAACCAAAAGTCGATGACCATTAAGCGTGGGGCGCCATTTTCCAGAATGTGGCGATAACAATGAGTTTCGTTGGTTACCACATAGGCATGTTTAAAACGACAATGCGTATTCAGGTAATTGGCAATGCCGCTTGCCACCAACGGATGGTCATCGACAACCAGTGCATAATCCTGCTCCAAAGATCTCTCCTTTCGTGTAAACGTACCAGATTGGCTCCGATGACTTGTTATTATCAACCCTCCCTACTTTAGGAGGGTTTTTTTGTTTAGGAAAGGGAAATATATTATTCGAGGATTTGGATAAGAGAAAACATAAAGCCAATCAGTATTTTGAACTGTTTGGTTACAAAGGATAATTTATGAAAAAACCACTTATCGCTTTAGCCGTTACTTTACTGCTGGCCGGCTGTTCAACGTTGAAAACCGATCAGGCAATACCCTTGTTGCAGGCGGAAACGGCTAAAATGCTGGGCCTGGGTTCATCCGATGAAATAACCGTGACCAATGTCAATGGCGCTCAACCCGATGCCCTGGGCGGGCAAAAACTTTCTTACCGCGCCACCACCGAGAAAGGCCGCATTTTCGACTGCTCCTCGCTGATGATGCCGGGCATTTTAGGTTCGGCGCCCTCACTGAGCGCACCGACCTGTACTCCAGTCGTCACGCATAAATAATTCGCCTCAGGCGCGAGCCGGAGTTGGCAATCAGGACTGGTCCGCAGTCCCAATAATTTTGGCATCGGGGCATTGGCGCTGGGGGGCAATAAGCCGGCGTCTCGATGACAATCCCTCTGTGCTCGCCCTCTGTGTTCGTGAATAACGCGCCACGCATCCTCTAATGCATTGAGTTTTTCATATAAATAATAACTTTGATGGCATCAAGATAATTGGGCCGGAGAGAGAACATGAAAGATCAAACATCGCATCACTTAGCGGTAAGAAAACCGCTTTCCAAAGTTTACCTTGCACTTTTTTCCGCGCCATTGATATTGATTGGGCCCGCCGATATGGCGCGCGCCGATGATGCTATTTTTGATGGCGACTCCCGTATTACGGAACCTTTGAGCTACGCGGGCAATGTTTACGTCGGTCGTAATCAAGGCGGGAACCTGTTAATCGATAATGGTGAAGTCAACGCCTATAACATCAATATCGGCACCCGCGCCAATGGTCAAATTTATGAAAGTTCGGTCACTGTCAAAGGGCCGAACGCGGTATTGAACGCCATCAATGACCAATCCGTCATGCACGGCAACATTAATCTGGGGCTAGGCACATTGCGGGTTGAAGATGGCGCGCTGGCCAGCGCGAAAGAGATCGTCGTCGGCTCCAGCCGCGGCTACGACAGCCATCTCGTCGCGGCGGGCGCCGGTTCCAGAGTCGTCAGCAATTTTCTCAGCGTCGGCACCGATCTGGGGGCCCGATCCACTCTGTCGATTGAAGACGGCGCGGTGCTGAACACCACGTTCGATGCGCGCATCGGCAACGGTTCCGGGCCCGGCGAGACCGATAAGCTAAGCCCGAAAGCCACGGTTACGGGGGCGAATTCGCAGTGGCATGTCGGCCGCGCGCTCACGCTTTACGGTGATCTTGATGTGCTGAACGGCGGTGCGGTCAACGTCGGCAGCACCGAGGTGGCGGGCGTCTCAGGCGCGCGTAAAACCGCCGAACTCTACATCGCCGGCAATGGCTCGCGCTTTACCAGCGGGAGCCATGTTAGCGTGGGGGATTACGGCAACGGCGTGCTGTCGGTCGTTGACGGCGGCGAGTTTTCCGCCGGCGCAAACGAACTGCGGTTGGGCGATACCGGCTCCGGCTCGAACAGAGGCGCGCTGATCATCGGCAGCCGCGGCAATATGGATACCGGCACCGGGTTGACCGAACCCACGCTCGGCGCGGCGGGTGGCGCGGGCACCATCGATGCCCAGACGGCGGTCAACCTGCGGGGCGGCTTGTTCGGCAGCTATGTCTACTTTAACCATACTTCCGACAACTACGACTTCCGCAACAAGATGATGGGGGAAGGCGAGGTTATCAATACCGCCGGGCGCACGACGCTGAGCGGCGATCTGACCCAGCTCAAGGCGAATGTGACCGCGCGGGGCGGCAAAATCATCATCGCCGGCGATATCAATACGCAGCCAGAAGACAGTCCTTTCGACGTGCAGACGCTGAGCGCCGAGAACGGCGGCACCTTGATCCTCAACGCCACGGCCGGTTCTGACGTCAGCAATGGCCTGGGTTACAGCAGCGCCGCGTCGATCAAATCCGGCGGTACGCTGGGCGGCAACGGCACCCTGGGCCAGACCGAGATCCAGTCCGGTGGCCATATTTCCCCCGGCGACGGCAATATCGGCACGCTCACGCTGAAACGCTATCTGAATTTCCTCGGTGAATCTTTCTACGACGTCGATATCGCCGGTGACGGCAGCAGCGACAAACTGGTCGTAGCGGGTAAAACCACCATCAGCGAGCAGGCCAAAGTGCAGGTTACCGCGCTGGATCCGCAAACCAGTTATAAGACAGGACAAAGCTACCGCATTTTAACCTCGGAGGGCGGGATTGACGGCAAGTTTGCCGAGGCTATCTCAAAATCTGCATTTTTGGACGTGGCGCTCAACCAGAGTACGAATGCCGTGGATCTGACGATTGCGCAAAAAGATGGCGAGGGCGGCAACCCAGGCGAGGGCGGTAACCCAGGCGAAGGCGGCAACCCAGGTGAAGGCGGTAATCCAGGCGAAGGCGGTAATCCAGGCGAGGGCGGCAACCCAGGTGAAGGCGGTAACCCAGGTGAAGGCGGTAACCCAGGTGAAGGCGGCAGCAAGCCCGGTATTTTCCAAACGGTGGCGCAAACCGGCAACCAGTGGAATACCGCCGGCGCCCTGTCGACGTTGGCGCAGAGCGGCCCTTCATTGGCCTTATACAACTCCTTGCTGTTGTTGAACGCGCCGGAAGCCCGCGACGCATTCAATCAACTGTCTGGTGAAGTATATCCCTCCATTCAGTCAAATCTAATCGCCGGCAGCACCCAAGTGTTCAGCGTCCTGAATCAGCGCATGCTGCGCGCGTTTGATAATGATGCATTGCCCGTTCCACCGCTGGCGATGACGCTGGTTCAGCCGGCCAATGCCGAAAATAACGGCGTATGGGGGCAGACCTTCGGCTCCTGGACAAGAAACAGCGGTAACGACAACGTGGGGAAACTGGATGGCAACACCAGCGGCTTCTTGATCGGTGCCGATCGTAAACTCACCGACCACAGTGTCCGCGTTGGGGGATATTTTGGGTATAGCCGCGGCGATTACGATATTGATAGCCGCCGCTCCAAGTCCGACAGCGACAATTACCACCTGGGTCTGTATGCCGCAGGGCAGCAGGATGCCTTCTCCTTGCGCGGTGCGCTGGGTTACACCTGGCATCGGCTTGAGAATGAGCGCAACGTTGATTTCGGCAATTTCTCGGATCGGCTCAAGGCGGACTACGACGCCGACTCGCTGCTGGCGTTCACCGAAGCGAGCTATCGTTTTGGTCAACCGGACGCGAACGTCGAGCCCTTTATCAATCTGAGCTACATCCGTCTGCACACCGATAACTTCCAGGAAAAGGGCGGCGCCGCCGCGCTGAGCGTCCGCAATGAAACGATGAATACGTTCTATTCGACATTGGGCGTGCGTGGAACCAAAGAGCTGCCGAAAAACGTCAGCCTTTACGGCTCACTGGGTTGGCAGCATGCCTACGGCGATAAAAATACCTCATCGCGCATGGCATTTGCCGGCAGTGACGCTTTTGTCACCCAGGGCCAGGCGGTTGATGACAATCTGATGGTGGCTGATGTCGGGGTGAGCGTGAAGCTGTCGCGATCCACCACGCTGGCCGTCGGTTATCAGGGGCAATACGGTTCCGATACTCAGGTTAATGCGGTCAATGCCAACATCAAATGGTCATTCTGATGTGTTGAGGAATTAGGTCTTTGTGGTATCGAGATGTCGCTGGGCAACGGGATGTTGCCTGGCGATATCTCAGCTTCGGCGCTCTTGTGCCGCAAGGCAAGGCTATTCGGACGAAGAGTGCTCTATCAGCTTAAATAATTCGAGCCGTTCATCAGCGGTAAAATCCCGCCACTCGCCCAGCGCCAGCCCGGTGAGATCGACGTTCATGATGCGTACGCGCTCAAGCTTGGTGACTTCATAACCGAAATATTTGCACATGCGGCGAATCTGGCGGTTAAGCCCCTGAACCAGCGTAATGCGAAACACCTGCGAGGTTTCTTTCTCCACCTGGCATGGATGGGTCACTTTACCCAATATCGGCACACCCGCCCCCATACCCTGAATAAACGCATCGGTCAGCGGTTTGTTTACGGTGACCAGGTACTCTTTTTCGTGATTATTGCCGGCGCGGAGGATCTTGTTGACCAGTTCACCCTGATTGGTCAGAAAAATCAGCCCCTGTGAGGCCTTATCCAGACGGCCGATAGGGAAGGTGCGTTGGCTGTGGTTAACGAAATCGCCGATGTTATCCCGCTCGTGCTTGCCCATGCTGGTGAGGACGCCAACCGGCTTATTGAGCGCGATAAGCACCAGATCATCCGCGTTACGTGGCGCGATTTGCTGACCGTTAACCCTCACCCTGTCCCCTAAAAATACCTGTGCGCCCACGGCGGCCAGCCTGTCGTTGATAAAAACGTTGCCCAGCTTGATGTGACGATCGGCATGGCGACGGGAACAGATGCCGCTGTCGCTAATGTATTTGTTAAGGCGAATGGATGATTGAGTCAGCATGGTTTCCCCGTAAAACGCGGACTATACCTTACGCAGGGGACGTTGCAAGGCCGGGGCACGTTCACGTCGTTTTAAGCTCGGTCACGCCAAGCAAGGTTATTCTCCTTGCTACGTACCTGAGCACGGCTTCACGTTGTTCTGCCGGAAACCATAAAGTGTCATATCTGACCCTTTATGGCTTTTTATGCATGCCGATACTCTGATTTCAGGCGTACAAGGTTCAACGATGACCTTCCTCGGCAGGTTTTCCCAACAGTGGGAGCCCATGGCGACGCTGATGCTCATTCCACCTTCACCACTCGGGTATTCAGCGGCGTAAGAGTCTGCCCGCCGTGGCCGGTCGGCGTCATGCGCGGGATAGGTTGGCCGCTGCCGCTTTCCACCAGATGCGAGTGCGCTTCGACCGGTGCAAACAGATGATCTTCCCCCCACTGGCGCAGGCCGACGATCACCGGAAACAGGGCGCGGCCCTTGTCGGTGAGAATATATTCCTGATAGGCGCTGCCGTCCGAGGCAGGCACGATCTCCAACACCCCGTGCGCCACCAGCGTGCGCAAGCGGGTGGAGAGAATGTTCTTCGCCATCCCCAACCCTTTTTGAAACTCGCTGAAGCGGCGTATGCCGTCAAAGGCGTCGCGCACGATCAGCAGCGACCACCAATCGCCGATCACATCCAGCGTACGTGCCACCGGACACTGTGCATCTTCCAGGCTTTTACGTTTCATGGCTCAGTTCCCTTCATGATATCTGGTTGCATTATAAAACCTCTACGCGTAAAGTTCATTGGGTTTAATAATGAAACCACTTTAAGGGTGAACGATGAGTGACAAAACGCTGGATCCGATCTGTCCGCCGCAAAGCCGTGCGCTCAGCCGGCTACCCGTTTCGCTGGTGCTGCTGCTGGCCGGGGCCAGCGCTTTCAGCGTGGCTAACGTGTATTACGCCCAACCGCTGCTGGATGCGATCGCTCATGATTTCAACATCAGCCTGGCGTCGGTGGGGATGGTGATCACCGCCACCCAGCTTGGCTGTGCGCTGGCTCTGTTGCTGGTGGTGCCGCTGGGGGATCTGATTAATCGCCACCGGCTGCTGGCGGTACAGCAACTGTTGTTGATGGCCGCGCTGTGCATGGTGGGTTGGGCGCACAGCAGCGTGCTATTGCTGGCGGGCATGCTGTTGGTGGGGCTGCTCGGCACCGCCATGACTCAGGGATTGGTCGCCTTTGCCGCCACCCTGGCGGCACCGCATGAACGCGGGCGGGTAGTGGGCGCGGCGCAAGGCGGGGTGGTGCTGGGCCTGTTGTTGGCGCGCACCTTGTCCGGCTCACTGGCGGATATCGGCGGCTGGCGGGCGGTCTATTTTTTCTCGGCTGCGGTGACGTTGATCCTGTTGCCGGTGTTGTCGCGCCTGTTGCCAACGCCGCGCACGCCGCCGTCGTCGCTCAGTTATCCGGCCTTGCTGCACTCGATGCTGGCTTTATTGCTGCGCGATCGCACGCTGCAAATTCGCGGCATGCTGGCACTGCTGATGTTTGGCGCGTTCAGTATCTTCTGGAGCGCGCTGGTGCTGCCGCTCAGTCAGGCGCCGTTCAATTTTTCACATTCGGTGATTGGCGCCTTCGGTTTGGTCGGGGCGGTGGGTGCGCTGGCGGCGGTGCGTGCCGGGCATCTGGCGGATCGCGGGTTGGGGCAAGTGGCGAGCGGTGTCTGCCTGCTGTTGCTGGTGCTGGCTTGGCTGCCGCTCGGCATGCTGGGGTACGGCCTGGGGTGGCTGGTGGTCGGGATTGTGCTGCTCGATCTGGCCGGGCAGGCGATTCATGTGCTGAACCAGAGCATGATTTTTAGCGCGCACCCGCAGGCCCACAGCCGGTTGGTGGGCTGTTATATGCTGTTTTACGCCGTGGGCAGCGGGCTGGGTGCCTTTGCCAGCACCCATGTCTACGCCGTGGCGGGTTGGCCCGGCGTGTGTTGGTTAGGGGCGGGCGTCAGCCTGGTGGCCTTGCTGTTCTGGTGGCTGACGCTGCGTGGCATGCCGGCCTCAGGCGCGGCGGTAGAGCAATGACAGCCGGAAACCCAGCGCGTCGCACAGCAACTGCGGTGAGGTAAAACCGCTTTCCGTCAGCAGCAATCGGGCGCGCTGTGCCGCTAGCGGATGCCAGTTGCTGCGGGTGCGTTCAATCACCTCACGTGCGCCGTCGAGGGAATGCCCGGCGCTTTGCAGCCAATGCTGATAGTGGCTGACCGGCAGGCCATCCGGCTGGTAGTCGAACAGCAGCAGCGGCGCACCTGGCGACAACCGTGCGGCCAACTGTTGCAGGAAGGCCTGCTTGGCGCCGTCATCGGCAATAAAGTGCAGCACCAGCGAACAAACGGCGGCGTCGTGCAGCGTTTGCGGCGCCTGATCCAACAGTTGCTGGTGGAAGGTGACCCGTGGTTCACAGCCTGCCATTTCCGCTTTGGTGCGTGCAGCCGCCAGCATGCCGGCGGAAGGTTCCACGGCGCTGAAAAGCCATTGCGGGCCGATGCCCGCCAACGCAATCAGTTCGTTGCCGGTGCCGCAACCGGCCAGCAGCAGCCGGGCTTGCGGCGGTAACGCCTGTGCCAGGGTGGCGGTCAGCAGCGACTGGGCGAACTGATAGCCGGGTACCAGCGTCAGAATACGGCGATCGTAGTCTGCCGCCGCAGCGTCCGGGAAACGGGTATCCGTTTGATGTTGCATGTCCATTCCTTGAATAGCCTGTAAGAGGTAAACCGGAGGATAATCTTTAACGCAAATGAAATCCATTCGCATTGTTGCATGGGCGCAGGGCAGTGCTGAAAGGTTCTCGGCTCACAGCTGCTGACTTGGTTGCCTCTTTCTCTTATCCCACTCATTTCGCCATTCTTACCTTTAGGGTTTGTCTGGCGCCTCACACAAACCTAACCGCATGCATTAGCCAAACCGATTTAGCAATATAGCGGCACGGCCACTCATCAGCCGCAGCGCGTCACATTTTGCCGCGCTCACCGCTCCTGCCGCCGTCGTTCCCGGCATGGGGGAGCTTACTTGCTAAGAGGAAATCATTATGACAAACGTAAATTACAAACCGACCATTTGGACCCGAGCAGAGGCGCTGAAAGTTAACGAAAAGGATCCGACCACCACGCAACCTTTGGTGAGCGCCGATTTTCCGGTAATGAGCGACAGCGTGTTCATCTGGGACACCATGCCGCTGCGCACCCTGGATGGCACCGTGGTCTCCGTCAACGGCTGGTCAGTGATTTTGACGCTGACCGCCGATCGCCATCCGCATGACCCGCAGTATATTGATGGCAATGGCAATTACGACATCAAGCGTGACTGGGAAGATCGCCACGGCCGTGCACGCATGTGTTACTGGTATTCCCGTACCGGCAAAGACTGGATCTTCGGCGGCCGGGTGATGGCGGAAGGGGTTTCACCGACGACGCGTGAATGGGCCGGTACCCCGATCCTGTTGAATAACGAAGGCGACATCGACCTGTATTACACCTGCGTGACGCCGGGTGCCACCATTGCCAAAGTGCGCGGTCGCATTGTGACGTCGGATGACGGCGTGCAACTGCAGGACTTCAACGAGGTGAAATCGTTGTTCGAGGCCGATGGGGTGTATTACCAGACCGAAGCGCAGAATGCCTACTGGAACTTCCGTGACCCAAGCCCGTTTATCGATCCGCAGGATGGCAAGCTGTATATGGTGTTCGAAGGCAACGTAGCCGGCGATCGCGGTTCGCATGTGGTTGGCCCGGATGAGTTGGGGCTGGTGCCGCCGGGCCATGAAGCGGTGGGCGGCGCACGTTTCCAGGTGGGCTGCATCGGCCTGGCGGTGGCGAAGGATCACAGCGGTGAAGAGTGGGAGATTTTGCCGCCGCTGGTCACGGCGGTGGGTGTCAACGATCAGACCGAACGTCCGCACTATGTGTTCCAGGACGGCAAGTATTACCTGTTCACCATCAGCCATAAATTCACCTATGCCGAAGGTCTGACCGGGCCGGATGGGGTGTACGGTTTCGTCAGCGATCGTCTGACCGGGCCTTACACGCCGATGAACGCCTCAGGTCTGGTACTGGGTAACCCGCCGGAACAGCCTTTCCAGACGTATTCGCATTGCGTGATGCCGAATGGTTTGGTGACGTCGTTTATCGACAGCGTGCCGACCGTCGGCGAGGATTACCGTATCGGCGGAACTGAGGCGCCAACGGTACGGATTGTGCTGGAAGGCGACCGTTCCTTTGTACGCGAGGTCTATGATTACGGTTATATCCCTGCAATGCAGGATATCGTTTTGCAAGGGTAACCTGCGGCTTGTAGCCTGAGCCGCTCCAGAGGCCTGACGATGTCAGGCCTTTTCAGGTTTGGCTCACAGCGGATGAGGCTATTTTTTAGGCGAGTGCAGCAGGTAGTATTCTTCGCCGCCGTCGTTGCCGGTGGTTATCTTTTGCCAGCCATGCTTATGGTAAAACGCCAGCGCCTTCTCGTTTTTCACCAGGCATTTCAGCGAGCCGATGGCGGTAAAGGTTCGTTCCGCCGCTTGCAGCAGGGCCGTGCCGACGCCGCGTGGCGGCAAGTGAGGATCGACATACAGGTTGTGAATAAAGTTATCCTGGCGATAAATCGACACGAATCCCAGCAGTTTTCCCTGATCTTCCGCCACCCAGATATCCTCGCCCAGCGTCGAGCGGTCGAAATCCTCCAGCCGGTAATCTTCGGTATCGCGCCAGGTGAACGCCGCCTTGCGCGCAGCCAGATAAAGGGTGCGCAAGAACGGACGATCGGCTTCTCGGTAGGGTCTTATTTGCATGGCAGCTCCTTTTTATTTTTTGACACTATAGCGCGATTGACCTCACCGGCAGCAACCCCAATAATGGCCTCCTTGACTCGGGGTGCCCCAAGGGGCTGAGATTTTACCCGTATTACCTGATCTGGATTATGCCAGCGTAGGGAAGTCTCGGTGCCCCAACCGGTACCTGCCTTCTTGAACGCCGGTTGGGAGGAATATGTTCGCTCGACCTGATGCTTTACCCGGCGCCCGCGCCGCGGCCTGTCTGACCCAATTCAAACAACAGCCCCCGCTGATTCACTGCCTGACCAACGAAGTGGTGCAGGAGCTGACGGCTAACGTATTGCTGGCGCTTGGCGCTTCCCCGGCGATGGTGGTGGAACCGACCGAAGCGGCGCAGTTCAGCCAGATGGCGAGTGCCCTGTTAATCAATATCGGTACTCTCAATGCCTCGCGCGCCGAATCCATGCTGGCGGCGGTAGAAGCCGCCAATTTGGCGGGAACGCCCTGGACGCTGGATCCGGTGGCGGTAGGCGGGTTGGCGTACCGCACCGCCTTTGCCCGTCGTTTGCTGGGCGAGAAGCCGGCGGCGATCCGGGGCAACGCGTCTGAAATTATGGCGCTGAGCGGCCGGCAGAGCGCCGGGCGCGGCGTAGACAGCACCGACGACTCGCTGGCGGCTTTGCCGGCGGCACGAGAACTGGCGCAGCTCAGCGGCGCGGTGGTGGCGGTAACCGGCGTGGTGGATTACATCACCGATGGCCGGCGCGACTGGGCGGTCGCCGGTGGCGATGCGCTGATGACGCGGGTGGTGGGCACAGGTTGCGCGCTTTCGGCGGTGGTGGCGGCATTTTGCAGCCTGCCGGGCGATCGGCTGGACAACGTCGCGACCGCTTGCCGGGTGATGTCGCTTTGCGGCGAGCGGGCCACGCACCGGGCTGCGGGGCCGGGCAGCTTTACCCCGGCGTTCCTCGACGCCCTGTATCAACTGCGTGCGGAGGAGCTGCAATGAAACGGATTAACGCTTTGACCATCGCCGGCACCGATCCGAGCGGCGGCGCCGGCATCCAGGCCGATCTGAAAGCCTTTTCTGCCTTGGGGGCTTACGGCACTTCCGTGATCACCGCGCTGGTGGCGCAAAATACCCGTGGCGTGCAGTCGGTATATAACATCGATCCGGCGTTCGTCGCCGCCCAGTTGGATTCGGTATTCAGCGACGTGCGCATCGACAGCGCCAAGATCGGCATGCTGGCCAACGCCGATATCGTGCAGGCGGTGGCCGAACGCCTGCGGCATTACCGGCCGCCGTTCGTGGTGCTGGACACGGTGATGCTGGCGAAAAGCGGCGATCCCTTGCTGGCGCCGGAGGCGGTAGAGTCTATCCGCCGCGAACTGCTGCCGCAGGTGTCGATCATCACGCCGAACCTGCCGGAGGCGGCGGCTCTGTTGGCGTGCGCCCCGGCGGAAAATGAGCACCAGATGCGCGAACAGGGCCGGGCGTTGCTGGCCATGGGGTGCCAGGCGGTGCTGATGAAGGGCGGCCACCTCAGCGAAAACGAAAGCCCGGACTGGTTGTTCAGCGCAGAGCAGGAACTGCGCTTCACTGCACCGCGCGTAGCGACTCGTCATACGCACGGCACCGGCTGCACGCTCTCCGCCGCGCTGGCTGCGCTGCGCCCGCGCCATGAAGACTGGGCCGGCACGGTCGCCGCCGCCAAGGACTATCTGCAAAAGGCGTTGCAGCAGGCAGATACCCTGGAAGTGGGGCACGGCATCGGGCCGGTGCATCATTTTCACGCGTGGTGGTGATTCAACTTTTTGCCGTTGTTGTGGTCAGACTGGATCCATGCCCGGCGTTTGCCGGGTACGAGCGGATTTAACCAAGGGAGAAGGCCATGACAGGACAAAACGCACTTCGCTGCGCCATCTTCGGCGCGTTACTCAGCCTCAGTGCGGGCAGCGTTGCCCAGCAGATTGTCACCACCTCGGACGTGATCCAGCAGCCGGGTTATCAAACCAGCTGGCAGAACATGGTGAAGGGGCAGGCTCGCCTGCCGGGCTGGGCGCGCAAGGGGATGGGCACTTCCACTCCGGCGCAAAGCCTGAGCTGGAAGGGGCAGAACTACCTGGTGGGTAATCTGTGCAAGCCGCACGATTGCGCCAACAACTTTTTGATTGTGGCGTTTAAAGAAGACAAATCCCAGGCCTGGGGCGTGCGGGTAGAGGTCGCCAACAAACCGGAAGCGATCGATCATCCAAAGAAATACGCCAAGTACCAATGGCTGGGCAAGCCGAACGAAGACATGAAGGCGCTGCTGAAAAAACAGTTCGAGAGCAATCCCGACTGGAAATAAAACGACCTGGGGCGCAGTTCATTGCCTGCGCCCTGAGGCCACGCACTCAGCCGATGCCGGCCTGATGCAGATCGTGCAGGTTGATCGCGCCCACCAGCACGCCATCCAGATTGACCACCGGCGCGGCGCTGATGTGCTGTTCGTGCAATGCCTCCAGCGCTTCTCCGGCGCGCCACTGTTCCGGCAAACGGTAGCCGGGGCGGGTAATCGCCTGGCCCAACGCATCCTGCAGGCTATGGCCTTTTACCAGCCAGCGGCGCAGGTCGCCGTCGGTAAACACCCCCACCACTTTTTGCTGCGCATCGCACACCGGTACCAACCCCAGCCCGGTGCGGCTCAGTTCGAGCATCGCTTCCATCACGTTGGCGTTTTCACTGACCTGCGGCAGGCGATCGCCGGTGCGCATCAGGTGGTGTACCCGGTTCAACAGGCGCGCCCCCAGGCTGCCGCCCGGATGGGAGCGGGCAAAGTCTTCGGCGTTGAACCCGCGTTGGCGCATCAATGCCATCGCCAGCGCGTCGCCCATCATCAGCGTATTGACCGCGCTGGAGGTGGGCGCCAGCCCCATCGGGCAGGCTTCACGTTCGACGCTGATGTCCAGCACGCAGGCGGCGGCCAGCGCCAGCGGCGACTCTTTGCCGCCGGTAATGGCGATCACCGGGATGTTATTTTCCGCCAGCAGCGGCAGGATCAAATCCAGTTCCTTGGCGCGGCCGGAATAGGAGATAAACACCACCACGTCGTCGGCGCCGATCATGCCGAGATCGCCGTGCAGCGCTTCCGCAGGGTGGACGAAGAACGACGGTGTGCCGGTGCTGGCCAGCGAGGCGGCAATTTTTTTGCCGATATGACCGGATTTGCCGATGCCGGAAATCACTGCCTTGCCCCGGCAGTTCAACAGCAGTTCGCAGGCGCAGACGAAATTGTCGTCCAGGCGCGCCAGCAGGCGCTGCGCTTCGGTCAGCTCAATTTCCAGCGTTTCGCGGGCAAAGGCCAGCAGGGCAGTAGCGTTACTCATCGGAATCTCCTACCAGAATGATATTGATGCCTTTCGCTTGCAGCGCGGCGAGGTAATCCGGATTGATGTTTTTATCGGTGATCAGCGTATCCACGGCGCTCAGGTCGCACACCACGTTCGGGCTTTTGCGGCCGAATTTCGACGAATCCACCAGCAGGATAATGCGGCTGGCAGCCTCGCACATCGCCTTGCTGACGTTGTGCACCTCGTTAAAGGTGGTGACGCCGGCGTTGAGATCGACCCCGTCCGCGCCAATAAACAGTTTGTCGAAGCTGAACTTCTGGAACGCCGACTCCGCCAGGCTGCCGTGGAACGAGGCCGATTTTTTGCGGTAGGTGCCGCCGGGCATCAGGATGGTTTGGTCGTTGTCCAGCTCCACCAGCGCGTTGACGATATGCAGGCTATTGGTCATCACCGTGATGTTATTGAACTGCGCCAGATGCGGGACCATTTGCAGCACCGTGCTGCCGGCGTCGAAAATCAACGAGTCGCCGTCGTTAATCAGCTTGATGGCGGCGTAAGCGATTTGGCGTTTCTTTTCGCTGTTGATATGGGTTTTACGGTCGATCGGCTGGTCGCCGTCGTCGCGGCTGAGCACCACGCCGCCGTAAGTGCGGATCACCTCGCCTTCCTCTTCCAGCAGGGTGAGATCCTTGCGGATGGTGGTGCCGGTAGTGGAAAAATGCTCGGCCAGGGCGTCCACTGCCGTTTTGCCATGCCGCTGCAGATATTCAAGGATAGCGGCCTGCCGCTGCTTTGGTTTCATCGCGATTCCCGTTCACAAGAGGTGAGCATTTCCCTTCAACGAATAATTCAATATGAAAGGTAATGTCTTTTAATGTGAAAATATCATGATTTAGGGGCAATCGCTAACGATAGTGCAGTCCGGCATGCACGATCCTCGGGGAAGATCACATCCGGGCGCAAATCCTGTTGATGCAGGCCGTGCAAATGGGTGAGTGGCTGCGGCCGGGCGAAGATGGTCAGGCCGCGCATCATCAGGCTGCCGCACACTCGCCGCTCGGCGTCGAAAGCCAGCGCCAGCACGACCCGGGGTCGAAAACGGCCGCCGGAGCGCCCGACGCCGACGGTGCCCTGCCGGCACAGGCGATCGAAGGCGCGGTTGAAATGGCGGATTTGCCACCCGCCCAGGCCGATTTGCAGCAGCCAGGCCAGTACGGCGAAGATAACCAATGCTTGAGTCATAATGCCTCCTTAATCCCCCTCCGGGTGGAGGGGGAGGCGATCACATCAGAACATCACCTGGCCGCCGGTGATGTTAATCGACTGGCCGGTGCAGTAAGACGCTTTGTCGCTGGCGTAAAACAGCAGGGTGTTCAGCACGTCCTGATAGTCGCAGCCGCGTTTCAACGGCACCTTGTCGGTGTAATATTTTTCGACCTGATCCGGCTCGATCCCCAGCTTTTGCGCGTATTGCGGCAGCAGCGACTGGAACATCGGCGACTTCAGCAGGTTGCCGAGCATCAGTGAATGCACGGTAATGCCGTATTCCGCCAGATCGAGCGCCAACGACTGGGTCAGCCCCACGCCGCCGAACTTGGCCGCGCTGTAGCCGGAGTTGTGTTTGCTGCCCACCTTGCCGGATTTGGAGTTGATCTGGATGATACGCCCGGCTACGCCGTCGCGGATCATCAGGCGGGAAAACTCGCGGGCGCACAAAAAATAGCCGACAAGATTGACCTGCAACGAGCGGTCAAAATCCCCCAGCAGGAAATCGGTGATCGGCGCCGCCTTGGCGATACCGGCGCTGTAAACCAGCAGATTGGCCTGGCCGAACGCCTGATCCACCGCCGCCGTCAGCGCAATGACGCTCTGCTCGTCGGTGGCGTCGGCCTGGAAAGCCTGGGCGCGGCCCGCACCGAACTCATGGTTAATCTGTTGCGCCACCTGCCGGGCATTGTCGGCGTTCAAATCGGCTACCGCGACCCGGTAACCCGCCTGCGCCAGGCCGTGGGATAAAAACGCACCTAAGGTTTGGCCGCCGCCAATCACTACCGCTACTTCAGACATGGTCTACTCCTTATGCAATAAATTTCAGCGTGCTGCCTAACGGGATATCGGCCGGCGTGGCGCCGGAAACGTGGATCGACCCCGGAAACTCGGCCTGGGTTACGCCGTCGAAGCGTACGGTGACATGACCCAGCTCACGCAGGTTTTGCGTCGCGACGCTGCCGACGGCGGTGATCGGATAGCGCTGCTCCGCCAGTTCCATCCAGCCGCCGACCTGCAGTTCACCGGCGGTGTCGCCGTGCCGATGGATAAAGCAAAACTCTTCAATGTCCGCCGGCGCGCCTTCGCGGAAGGTGATCAGCATGTCATCCTGCAATGCCTCGCGGGCGCTGCCGCCAATCTGCGTAATGGTGGTGTGGAAAATGGTGTGCATGATCTTTTCCCTGCAAAACAGTGTCATTGATAGATGAAGGCCGAAGCGGCCCAGGCGATCAGCACCGTTGGCGCGCCGGTCAGGAAACGCCCGACCAGTACCGACGGCACGCCGACCCGCACGGTGTCCTGTTTGGCCTCCGCCAGCGACAGGCCGACCGGAATAAAGTCGCAGGCAGCCTGCGCGTTAATCGCAAACAGCGCGGGCAGCGCCAGCTGCGGCGGAATATGCCCGAGACCGATCTGCACCCCGACCAGCACGCCAATCACCTGGGCGATCACCGCACCGGGGCCGAGGAAGGGCGACAACAGCGGGAAGGAACAGATCAGCGCCAGCGTCACCAGACCGATTGGGCTGCTGGCCAGCGGCGTCAGGCCGTGGGCGATAAAATCACCCAGACCCGAGGCCATGATGATGCCGATCAACGCCGAGACGAACGCCATAAACGGCAGGATGGTTTTCAGCACCGTGTCGATGGTGTCGCGCCCGGCCTGGAAGAACACCGCCACCACCGAGCCCATGCCCATACCGACCTTGGCCAGCAGGCCGTCGCTCTGTTCGGTGATTTTTTTGCTGGTGTCGTAATCCCGCCCTTTTGGCTGCGGGGCGGGGGCCTTTTGCGCCGTATCGGCTGCCGACGCCACCAGGCTGATGTTGTTGTCGCGTACGCCGGAGACGTAAATGTCCTCGAGGATAAACTGCGCCAGCGGGCCGGACTGGCCGGTGGCGTGGATATTGACCGTCGGGATGCGGCGCTTCGGATATAACCCGCAGCGCAGGGTGCCGCCGCAGTCGATCACCATCACGCCAATCTCTTCCGCCGGCGGTTCGCCCTCTTTAAAGCCGTCGACTGCCGGCCAGCCGGTCAGCTCGCTGAGCCGATCGACGATCGAAGGGCGGGTGCCGGCGGTGATGTACACCACTTTCTTGCCGGGTTCGACAGCAATCTCCAACGGGCCACCCCAGCCGCTGGCGCCTTTCTCAATACGGATATAAGCACTCATGCTGCACTCCACGGATTAAAGTTGCACCTGGCGATCCAGGCGGATGCCCATCTTGCGTTCGAACAGACTGGTGGTGAGGTCGGTTACCCAGCCACGGAAGAAATTGGTGAACAACCCGACCAGGAAATAGCTCACCGCCAGTGGCCCAAGCGGCAGGCCGAGCGTCGTCAGGCCGCTGGCGATACCGAGGTAAACGAACAGCTCGCCGGGGTTGATGTGCGGAAACAGGCCGTTCATCGAGTGGCAGCTGTAGGACGCCGCCGCATAGTAGCTGGGCTTGTATTTCTCCGGCATAAAGCGCCCGAGACTGAGGGTCATCGGGTTACAGAAAACAAAGGTACCGATCAGCGGCAGCAGCAGATAGCGCGATACCGGGTTGCCCGCACAGCGCTGCGCCAATCGTTCGATACGTTCCTGGCCTACAAATTTGATCAGCGCATTCATAATGACCAACAGGCTGATTAACAAAGGTAAAATGCCGGTCACCATGCCGACGAACACTTCACCACCTTTCTGAAACAGGCCGATAAACCACTCGGCACCGTGGGTGATTAGCTCAATCATTATTGCTCTCCTGTGATGGACGATATGGCCTGGAGCGAAAAGCGGCTCTGTCGCCATGGGCCTTACACTAATCACTTTATGGATTCATTTGTTTTAAATAGATCACACCTTGAAAGATAAATATTTTATTGTGAAAGTTAACAATGAAAGAAAGGTAAGGGTGAAACGAAGGTATTGGCGGAAGACAGGCACAAAAAAGCCCGGCGTACCGGGCTGTGGGGGCAGGAAAAGGGGTCAGGCGATGGTGACGTTTTTGTCCAGGTAGGTGTCCTGTACGGCGTTGATCAGCGCCACGCCTTCTTTCATCGATTTCTTGAACGCCTTGCGCCCCAGGATCAGGCCCATGCCACCCGCACGCTTGTTGATGACTGCGGTGCGCACCGATTCCTGCAGGTCGTTTTCACCGGCGGCGCCGCCGGAGTTGATCAAGCCCGCGCGGCCCATATAGCAGTTGGCCAACTGGTAACGCACCAGATCTATCGGGTGATCGGTGGTCAGCTTGTTGTAGACGCGGTCATCGGTATAGCCGAATTTTACTGCGCGGTAGCCGCCGTTGTTTTCCGCCATTTTTTGCTTGACGATATCGGCGCCGATGGTGGCGGCAATATGGTTGGCCTGGCCGGTGAGATCGGCGCTGGAATGGTAATCCACGCCGTCTTTGGTGAACGCCGGGTTACGCAGATAGGCCCAGAGTACGGTGACCATGCCCAACTCGTGCGCGCGTTCGAAGGCGGCGGAGATCTCCTCGATCTGGCGGCGAGATTGCTCGGAGCCGAAGTAAATGGTTGCGCCGACCGCGACCGCCCCCATATTGAAAGCCTGCTCGACGCTGGCGTACAGCGTCTGGTCGTATTGGGTCGGGTAGCTCAGAGTTTCGTTATGGTTCAGTTTGACCAGGAACGGAATTTTGTGGGCATAGCGGCGTGATACCGACGCCAGCACCCCGTAGGTGGAGGCGACGCAGTTACAGCCGGCTTCGATTGCCAGTTCGACGATGTTTTTCGGATCGAAATACAAGGGGTTGGCGGCGAAAGAAGCGCCGGCCGAGTGTTCAATGCCCTGATCGACCGGCAGAATCGACAGGTAACCGGTGCCGGCCAGGCGGCCATGGTTGAGCAGGGTTTGCATGGAACGAAGGACGGTATTGGGACGGTTGTTATCGATCATTATCCGGTCGACAAAGTCGGCGCCCGGCAGGTACAGATTCTCAGCAGGGATGGTGGTACAGCGGTGTTGCAACAGGTCTTCCGCTTCCTTTCCTAACAACTGCGCGATATCAGTCATGATTGACTCCCGATTTAGCTCCCTTATACACCGGCAATGCCATCCCCGTCGTCTTTCAAGCCCTGGCTGCAACTTGAAAGCCATAGGGGATATTGGGTCACCGGCATAGCAGAAAGCGGTGATTAAAGCTGTAAGAACGAGACTACTGAATTTCCTTTGGCAAGGAGAAACAATAGATGCGATTGAGAGGAAATTCCATTTGCAGGGGCAAATACGCGAGGGCGATCGCCCCCGGCGCGGTAACTGGCTGATTACTCGATATCGAACCACTCGGTGTTTTGCAGGGCGATCGGCGTAATAGAGTAGATCATCTCCTGCAGGTGCTCATGAATGGCGCGTTCGGCGGCGTCCGCATCCTGCGCCTTGAGCGCGGCAAAGATCCGATAATGCTGCTGGATCAGGCTTTCCGGCGGCGACACCTCGCTCAGGCTGAGAAAACGCACCCGATCCATGGTGGCCTTGATGGTTTCGATGGTTTCCCAGGCCAAGGGGCAGTCGGCGAACTGGGTCAGCAACTGGTGGAACTCATCGTCCAGCGCCAAAAACTCGCGCGTCTGTTGGTTTTGCGCCGCCAGTTCCTGGCGATGCAAATTGTGCTCCAGCGTCATCAGCTGTTCCGGCGTGATCCGCTGCGCCACGCGGCGGACGATCGCGCACTCCACCGCCTGGCGGATAAAGCGCCCGTCGGCCACCCGCTTGGCGGAAATCTTCATCACGAAAGTGCCGCGCTGCGGCAGTATCTGCACCAACCCGGCCTCCGCCAGCTTGATGAAAGCCTCGCGCACCGGTTGGCGCGAAACGCTAAAACGGGTGGAAATCTCTTTCTCGGAAAGCAGCGTGCCGGGCGGAATGGTGCAGTCGACAATGTCTTTACGCAGGAAACGGTAAATTTGCTGGTTGACCGGAAGGGTGTTGGTGAGGCTGTAGGATTCAGACATGGCGACTATCAGTAATCTGGCTGGGATTCGGATGCCACCATACTAGCAGATTATCGTTTGACGGCGGGTGGATAAATCCACCCGCCAAACAGGACTATTCAATGATGCCAGTCCTGATATTCCTGCCGCCGCCTTAGTGGTGCGGTTTCAGGCATCAGGCACAAGCCGATGGCCGACACCACGCCCAGGACCATCATGTATCCTGCCAGGCCATAGTAATGACCGCCGGTCATCTGCAGGATCTTCACCGCCAGCAACCCAAGGATGCCGCTGCCGATCAACGAGCCGATTTGCCAGATCAGTGCAATGCCACTGCAGCGAATACGGGCCGGGAACAGCTCTGGGAAGAAGGAAGCCTGCGGGGCATAGCACATGCTGTGGCCGAGCGTGAGCACCAGAATCATGGCGATTTGAGTGACCCAGTAGCTGTCGAGATTGATCGCCATAAAGAACGGCACTATGCAGATCACCTGCAGCAACGCACCGGCGATGTACACCGGCTTTCTCCCTAGTCGATCGGAAAGATGGCCCATCAGCGGAATGGCGAAAATTTCCAGCAGCACCGCCACGATCATCGCCTCTAGCAGAATGGTTTCATTCAGATGGTTGGCCTTGCCATAGGCCAGCACGATCACCGTGAACATGGCGAAGGCGCAGGCTTCAATCAGTTTGGCACATACCCCTTTACCGATCAGGCCAGGGTAGGTGCGGACCACTTCGACCACCGGCCGGCTCTCAACCGCCTTGGTAGCGCGAATTTGGTTAAATACCGGCGATTCGTCGATCTTCAGGCGGATAAACAGCCCGACTATCACCAACAGCAGGCTGAGCAGGAACGGGATGCGCCAGCCCCAGTCCAGCATCTGCGCCGGCGACAGCAGGGCCGTCAGCAAAGCGAACAGCCCCGAGGGCAGCAGGAAGCCGGCCGGCGCGCCAATCTGCACCCAACTGGCATAGAAGCCGCGGCGTTGCGGCGGTGAGTATTCTGCCGTCATCAGCACCGCGCCCGCTTGCTCCCCGCCGACGCCGAAACCTTGCAGAACGCGGATCAGGATCAAAGCTATGGGTGCCCAGATACCGATTTTCTCATAGGTGGGCAGTAGGCCGATGCAGAAGGTGCCGAGACCGACGATCAGAATGGTGATCACCAGCGCTTTTTTACGGCCGACTTTATCGCCGATGTGGCCGAACACGATGCCGCCCAGCGGGCGGGCGAGGAAACCGACCGCATAGGTGGCGAAGGCCGCCAGCGTGCTGATCAGCGGATCGGCACTGGGGAAGAAAAGTTGGCCAAAGAACAGCACTGCAGCGGTGCCGTAAGCGAAAAAGTCATAGTACTCGGCCGCCGTTCCTATCGCGGACGCGCTGGCGACACGCCGCAATAGGGGTTGGTTGGTCTTGTCGATGGTATCATGCGTGGTTGCGGACATCAGAAGCCTCCGGTGTGTTTGGACAACCCGGCAACGCTGGCCTTGGCGCCATGTTGCAACAGAGCCATATAGGCATCGGTCACGGCGCTGACGAACGGCGAGCTGTCGGGGAGATCGCGGCCAAATACCGTATCGAGCTGCAGCAGAGCCCGCACACGTTCGGGGCCTTCGCGGCTGTTGCTGACCAAATCGGCAATAGATTCACGCAACGGATCGCTGATTTCTATCGGTTGGCCCTGCTCATCCAGGCCGCCGACATAGCGCATCCAACCGGCCACGGCCAATGCCAGGGCGTCAAAACGGCTGCCGTGCGCCAGATGGTGGCGAATGGGATCCAGCAGGCGCTGCGGCAATTTTTGCGTGCCGTCCATGGCGATTTGCCCGGTGCGGTGTTTCAACGCGCTGTTACGGTAGCGCTGCAACAGCGAGTCGGCGTAACGCGCCAAATCGACACCGCTTACCTGCAGCGTCGGCGCTTGCTCCGCCAACATTAAATGGCGCGCTGCGCGGACAAAATCCTCATCTTGCATGCAGTCGCTGACGTGCGGATAACCGGCCAGATAGCCGAGATAAGCAAGGAACGAGTGGCTGCCGTTCAGCATCCGCAACTTCATTTCCTCGTACGGCAGCACGTCGCCGACCAGCTCGGCGCCCGCTCGCTCCCACTCAGGCCGGCCCTGCGGGAAGTCGTCTTCGATCACCCATTGGCGAAAGGGTTCGCAGGCCACGCCGACCGCATCGCTCACGCCGCCCAGCAACGCCTGCAACTGGCGTTGGGTTTCCGGCGTCACCGCCGGGACAATGCGGTCTACCATGGTGGAAGGAAAGCGAACATTTTGCCGCACCCAGTCGGCCAACCCGGCATCCTGCCGCTGCGCCAGTTGAGTGACGACGTTGCGGGTTACCTGGCCGTTGGCCGGCATGTTGTCGCAGGACATCACGCTAAATGCCGGCAGGCCGCGTTCCCGGCGCAAGCGCAGCGCAGCCAGGATCAGCCCCGGCGCGGACCGCGGCCGCAGCGGGTTGGCGATGTCGTGTTGAATATCCGGGTGATCGAGCATCAACTGGCCGTTGGCAGGTTGATAGCAGTAGCCTTTCTCGCTGACGGTCAATGAAACTATGGCAATCTCTGGCTGCGTCATGGCGTCGAGTACCGCTGCCAACCCGTCGACCTGCAGGTGCAGCGCCTGCCTGATCACGCCGATCGTGCGGCCGCGCCAGCCGTCGCCGTCCATTTCGGCCACTGTATACAGCAAATCCTGTTGCCGCAGATCGGCGATTTTTTGCTGGCCGTTATGCATGCTGATCACGCAGTAGCCCCAGTCGCCGGCGTGCTCGTTGGCCAACTGCTCGGCATACACGGCCTGATGCGCGCGGAAAAAGGCGCCAAAGCCGAGGTGGACAATGCGGGGTTTTATGCGTTCACGGGCGTAACCTGGCCGGGCAATTGCCGCCGGCAGCGCGCTGTTGCTGGAAAGTGTCATGCTGAAATCCCTGAAAGAGCGGGGCGACGTTGGCCGCCCCGAAGGGGTTAGTGTTTCGAGATCTGCGGTTGTGCGGCATTGCGCGGTGCCTTGATCACCAGCAACACCAGCACGGCGCCGAGTGCGGCCACGCCGCCTGCCAGGATAAAGGCGCTGTCGAACTTGCCGGTGTTCTGCACGATATAACCGGTCACTACCGGGCCAATGATCCCCGACACGCTGCCGATCATATGAACGAAGCCGCTGGCGCCGCCGACCCGGGATTTATGCACCACGTCCTGAATGATCGCCCAATAAATGGCCCCGGTGATATACAGGAAGAAGATGGAGACCGACATCAGCATGACCGCCGGCACCACGCTGCTGACGGTGCCCGCCAATGCGACGCAAATGGCCGCCGCCAACAGGCTGGTCACCAGGACGATCTTGCGTGACAGCAGCAGCTTGCCGGTGATATTGAAAATCTTGTCGGAGATATAGCCGCCGAGCGCCAGCCCAACAAAACCGACAATCCACGGGATCATGGTGGTGAGGCTCATTTCCTTGATGTTCAGGTTGTGCGCCTGCACCAGATACGCCGGGAACCAGCTCAGGAAGAAGAACAGGATGTAGTTGTAGCAGAAGAAGGCGAACGCGGTGACCAGGATGATCGGCTGCTTCAGGTAGTAGCCTAGCCCATGCGCGGCGTCGCTCAGCTCTTCTTCTTCGCTGATTTTTTCCTCTTTCAGTTTGTTGATCAGTGCCCGCTCGTTTTCGCTGACGTGCTTGCTCTTGGCCGGGTTATCCGCCACCACGAAGAACCACACCAGCATCCAGACGATGCCGATCGAGCAGATGATCATAAACGCCATCCGCCAGCCGAACGCCAGCGCCAGATAGCCGACGATCGGCCCGGCTACCGCACCGCCCAAAGGCGAACCGGCGCTGAGCAGGCCCATGGCGGTGGCCGCCTGTTTCTTCGGGAACCAGCCGTTGATCATTTTGTTGGCGGAAGAGCTGATCGGCCCTTCGGCCATGCCGAACAGGATGCGCAGGATCAGCATGGAATAGAAGCCGGTGGCGAACGCCGTCATGCCGCAGAAGATTGACCATAAGGCCACGGCGATGCCGAGCACCAGCGTCGGGCCGTACCTGTCGACCGCCAGCCCGCCGATGAAGTTGAAGATGGCGTAGCCGAAGAAGAAGCTGCCGAAGATGAGGCCGAACTGCTCGGCGTTCAGCATCAGATCTTTTTCGATCATCGGTACGGTAATCGACAGCGCGACGCGGTCGAGGTAGTTGATCATAAAGACCATGAACAGCAGGAATACTATGGTCCAACGCAGGTTTTTAAACATAAAAGCACTCCATATATTTCTAGTTTTGATGCTTTGTTCTCTGCAAGGGCGGCCAGGCCGCCCTATGCCCCGGTGTTAACAAAACTAACTGAATTGCAGTAACACTTTGCAGCAGGTGCGCTGATCTTTTTCGAACATCAGCATCGCCTGTTCCACTTCACTGGCGGCGACGCAATGGGTGATTAACCGCTGCGGGTCGATTTTTCCGCCGGCCATCCAGTCGATAACCTGCGGGAAGCGGGCGCTGTTGAGGCGCGAGGAGAAAATCGACAGCTCCTTGCTGGTGATGCTTTGCTGGGTGACGGTGCAGGCATCGCCGGAGAAACCCATGATGCCGATGCGCGCCGCCGGTGATGCAAGGTTAATGGCTTCCTGCAAAATAGCCGGGTGGCAGGCGGCGTCGACGATCAGCGTCGGGCGGATGCCGCGTCGTTCCAGTTCTGCCGGCAGCGAAGCCTCGGCGTTATTGAACGTCCAGTCGGCACCGTTTTCTTGCGCCATAACCAGCCGTTCGGCGATGCGATCGGTAACAATCACCTGCTTCACGCCGTAGACCCCTTTCAGCGTCTGGATCACCGTCAGCCCCATCGGCCCGGCGCCGTAGATCAGCGCGATATCCTCGGCCCTGGGCTGCAGGTGGGCGGTGATATTGGCGGCAATGGTGAAAGGCTCGACCATCGCGGCGTGGCGATCGCTGATGCTTTCAGGAATGCGGTAAGCGTTGCGCGCCGGGGCGCAGGCATAGTCGCTGAAGCCGCCGTCGCGGTGCACGCCGATCACCTGCAGCTCGCTACAGACGTTGGGGCGCCCGATGGAACAAGGATAACAATGGCCGCAGCTCACCACCGGATCCACCGAAACGCGTTCGCCGATGCGTTGCGGGTCGACGTCGCTGCCCACCTGATCAATCACGCCGAGAAACTCATGGCCGATCACGCGCGGGTAGCGGGCGAACGGGTTATGCCCATGATAAATGTGCACATCGGAGCCGCAGATGCCGGCAAACTTCACCTTTACCCGCACTTCGCCGGCCGCCGGCTGCGGCAGTGGGCGCTGCTGGATAACCAGCCGGCCAGGTTGTTCAATCACCACGCTTTGCATTGCGCGTTCTCCCGTTACCAGTTCCATAAGGTGCCGTCCTCCAGGCGCGCGACCGGCAGATAGGCCGGTTCGTACGGATAGCGTGCGGCCAGTTTTTCGTCGAACTCAATGCCCAACCCCGGTTTGTTGCCCGGGTGCATGTAGCCGTCGTTGAAGGTCCAGCTGTGCGGGAACACCTCGAGCATTTGTTCGGAGTAACCCATATATTCCTGCACGCCAAAGTTCGGTACCCACAGATCAAAGTGCAGCGCCGCCGCCATGCAGATAGGCGACAGGTCGGAAGGGCCATGCGAACCGGTACGCACCTGATACAGCGAGGCGAAATCGGCGATGCGGCGCATGCCGGTGATACCGCCTGCGTGGGTGAGGGTGGTGCGGATATAGTCGATCAGCTGTTCTTCAATCAGCTGTTTGCAGTCCCAGATGCTGTTGAAGACTTCGCCGACGGCGATAGGCGTAACGGTATGCTGGCGGATCAACCGGAAGCATTCCTGGTTCTCCGCCGGGGTCGGATCTTCCATCCAGAACAACCGGTACTGTTCAATGCTTTTGCCAAAGCGCGCGGCTTCGATCGGCGTCAACCTGTGGTGCATGTCGTGCAGCAGATGCTCGTCAAAACCGAACCTGTTGCGCACCGCCTCGAACAGCTTGGGGGTGAAATCGAGGTATTTCTCCGTGGACCACAGCTGCTCTTCCGGCCAGTTGCCTTTGGTGGCCGGTTCGTAGGCCAGCCCTTTGCCTTTGGCCATGCCATAAGTGGTTTTCATGCCCGGCACGCCGCACTGGGCGCGAATGGCTTTAAAGCCCAGCTCTTTATGTTTGGCGTAGTCGTCGAGCACTTCGTCGATGGAATGGCCGGTGGTGTGGCAGTAAACCATCACGCCGGTGCGCGATGCGCCGCCCAGCAGCTGATACAGCGGCATATTGGCGGCCTTGCCCTTGATGTCCCACAGCGCCATATCGACGGCGGAGATGGCGGACATGGTGACCGGGCCGCGCCGCCAGTAGGCGCCTTTATAGAAGAATTGCCAGATGTCTTCGATCTGGTGGGCATCGCGGCCGATCAATTGCGGGCAGACATGATCTTTCAGGTAGGAGGCTACCGGCAGTTCGCGGCCATTGAGGGTGGCGTCGCCGATGCCGGTAATGCCGTCGTCGGTGGTGATCTTCAGCGTGACGAAATTCCTGCCTGGGCAAGTGACAAACACCTCTGCGTTAACAATTTTCATAACGTCTACATCCTGTTCCCACGGGTCATTAATAGGGGGAAAATACGCTATGAACTAACTACCATACAAGTATGATTTAAAGGATTTGCCGGGGAAGATCACATTTCATCGCGTAACGTAAATAGAGGGAAGGGAGAAGGGGGGGAACCGGCGGGGGCGCAGCAGGCTGGCTGCGCCCAGGGATCAGAGAAAGGGCGGCCTTAACCCAGCAGCTCGCAGTTGGGCGGCAGGCGGCATTCAATGGCGTTCGGCAGCACTTCGATGCGGAAATGCGTGCCCTTCAGCGGCTCGCCGTCGAGGTTAAAGGTGATCTCGTGCGGCGCATTGATTTCCAGCCAAGGCAGCGCGGCGCTAACCACGTTTTTGTTTTCCTCGCCGTTAACCAGGCTGGCCACCAACGCCGGCAGCAGTTCGTCTGCGATCAGCAGCCGCAGTTGCAGCAGCCCGTCGTTGATTAACGCGTCCGGGCACAGCTGCTGGCCGCCTCCGGCCTGCTTGCCGTTGCCGATGCCAATCACCAGCGCGTCTCCGGACCACTGGAAATCCGGCCCGCGGATCTCGCAGCGGTCGGCCTTCAGCGTATCCATGCGCAGCAGGCCATGAATAAAGTAAGAAACGCCGCCCAGTACGGCCTTTAGTTTTTCCGGCGTTTCGGTGGTGATGCGGGTGCCGAAACCGCCGGTCGCCATGTTGATAAAGTAGCGTTCGTCATTGACCTTCGCCAGATCGATCGGCACCGCACGGCCTTTCGTCGCCAACTGCAGCGCCTGTTCCGGTATCAGCGGAATATTGCAGGCCACGGCGAAGTCATTGGCGGTGCCCAGGGGCAGTATGCCCAGTGCCGGGCGGCTGCCCGCAGGCAGCGCCGTCAGCGCGGCGGCCACTTCGTTGATGGTGCCGTCGCCGCCGCCGGCAATCAGCGTGGCGACCCCCAGTTGGCAAGCTTCCTTCACATAGCGCGCTGCGTCACCCTGTTCCCAGGTAACGCGAACGTGCAGGGTCTGGCCCTCATCCCGCAGCTTCTGCACCGCAAGGCGAACGTCTTCGTTGCCTGCGCCTTTGCCATTAATGATAAGAAGCGCTGACGTGTGTTGACTCATTCCCTCTCTCCCGGCTGACCAATGCTTTGGACTGAAAAAGATAAACTACAAGCGGAGAGCAGACCATCAGAATATTCAGTTAATTCTGATTATCGTCAGCGGGCCAATGATTATTTCTGCATATTTGGCTTAATTTAAGATATAGGTGCGGTATCAGCAGCGAGTTATCGTTAATGGTTTAATTAATCGATGAGGTTGGGTATTTATATGGAAATGCGGATTGGCGTGTTATTAAAATAGATAACGCGACAATTTTAACTGTCGAAAAATATTAGGGTTTCATCTGCGGGTATTTTGACGGCACCAAAGAAAAAGCCAGCCCAAGGGAGATTGGACCGGCTAAGGAGGTGGTTCCTAGTATTGCTATGCAAATATTTTTCATTCTTGGTTTTAAGCAGGCTGATGGTAACCAAGCTGCGCGGTAATTGATGTGATCCAATTCTAATATTTGCTAAAAATCGCCACCTAAGGGTGGCGATGGGTGTTTTTACGCGGCGGGACTCTGGGTGTCCGGTAAATTGCGGATCAGCAATGCGTAATTGAGATCGATATCCTGTGGGATCGGCAAATAAACGATGTGCCCGTTGCCCGGTGCCACGTCGATCGCTTCGCCTTTTTTATTTTGCATGCTCTCCAGGGTAAACAACACGTTACCGCCGGGGGTCATCATCTCCACGCCGTCGCCGATCATAAACTTGTTTTTCACGTCCACTTCCGCCCAGCCGTCGCGCCTTACGCCGGTAAATTCGCCGACGAACTGCTGGCGTTCGGACAGCGAGGAGCCGTAATCGTAATTTTGCTGCGCCTCATGCACGTGGCGGCGCAAGAACCCTTCGGTGTAACCGCGGTGCGCCAAACCTTCCAGCGTGGTCAGCAGCGAGGGATCGAACGGCTTGCCTGCGACCGCATCGTCAATGGCGCGACGGTAAACCTGTGCGGTGCGCGCGCAGTAGTAAAAGGACTTGGTGCGGCCTTCAATTTTCAGCGAATGCACGCCGAGTTGAGTCAGACGCTCTACGTGCTGGATGGCGCGCAGATCTTTCGAGTTCATGATGTAGGTGCCGTGTTCATCTTCAAAGGCGCTCATGTATTCATCCGGCTTTTGCGCTTCGGAGAGCATGAACACCTTGTCGGTCGGCGCGCCAATGCCCAGCGTCGGCTCGACGGTCTGCACCGGGATAGGCTCATGCAGATGCACGATGTTGCCGGTGTCATCCTCTTTGCCTTCTTCCGCCTTGTACTGCCAGCGGCAGGCGTTGGTGCAGGTGCCTTGGTTGGGATCGCGCTTGTTGATGTAACCGGACAGCAGGCAACGGCCTGAGTAGGCCATGCACAGCGCGCCGTGGACGAAGATTTCCAGCTCCATCTCGGGGACCTGGCTGCGGATCTCGGCGATCTCCTCCAGCGACAGCTCACGCGACAGGATCACGCGCGTCAGCCCCATCTGCTGCCAGAACTTCACCGTCGCCCAGTTGACCGCATTGGCCTGCACCGACAGATGAATGTCCATCTGCGGGAAGGCTTCGCGCACCATCATGATCAGGCCGGGATCGGACATGATCAGCGCGTCCGGACCCATATCGATCACCGGTTTAAGATCGCGCAGGAAGGTTTTCAGCTTGGCGTTGTGCGGCGCGATGTTCACCACCACGTAGAACTTCTTGCCCAGCGCGTGGGCTTCGTTGATCCCCTGCGCCAGATTCTCGTGATTGAATTCGTTGTTACGCACCCGCAGGCTGTAACGCGGCTGGCCGGCATAAACCGCATCGGCGCCATAGGCAAAGGCGTAACGCATGTTTTTCAGCGTTCCGGCCGGGGAGAGAAGTTCCGGTGTAAACATAATGAGTCTCGGTCTGATTTCAGGTCAGTATACCTGTGTCTTTCAAACTGCAGCGTTGTTGACCGCAACATGAAAGCCAGTGGGTATAACGCACCACCAAATGGCGCAGTAAAAGCGGGGGATTGTAGCGGCAGAGCGGCAAAAAATCAGCAGTTAACCGGATTTATTACAGGGGGATTGATCCCGGTCATAAGAAAAACGCGCGATGGCGATCATCGCGCGCCGGGTGACGAAGTTACGCGCTTAAATCGCGCACGTCGGTGCTTGGGCCGTTCTTGATCACCGACTGAATGCCGTTTTTCGCGGCAGTTTCAGAACTGTACATTTCACTGACGCCGATCACCTGATGGTTCTTGGCTTTCAGTACAAAGTAAGGTTGATTGCTGGTGCTGTGTTTCAATTCATACTGCGCTTCCTGGGGGGAGTTGGTTTGCACCGAGGCAATGCCATTCTCCGCCGAGGCTTTGCTGGCGTACATCTCACTGCCCAAAATGATTTCGCCATTACTGGCTTTCAGGTTGAAGTGGTATTGCCCATTCTTTGCTTTTTTCAGCTCATAGTGACCGATTGCCATGGTTCCTCTCCTGTGGGTTCCGATAAGTGATGTAAGTGTAGCCAATAGCTTGAAATTGAGCGGCTAATAAACATCCTTTGCGCAGCATAGCTTAAAAAAGACGCAATTTTTTTGCGTTGGCGTTGAATTTCATCAGCAAGGGGCGCCAAAGCACGGGAAGCTAATGGCGATCCCGATGCCCAAATTGCGTAGCTTGCCGCACATTGGATAACGCGGTATTCCGCTGAAGGGCATTGCGCGTTAAGGTTTGCCGCATCGCAAAACAATGCGATTAAAAAACAAGCGAAGCATTTGGATATCGACGCTCAACAGGCATATTCTTGGAAAGGAATTCGTCAAAAGGAGTCAGGGATGGAAAGAAACGCAAAGCAGTTTAGAGACGGCAAAAGCCAGGCTAACCCGGATAATTGGGATTTATTGCTGGCAATGATCGCCAAAACAGAGATGCCCCATGATTTTCTGACGGCTGAGGAACGCCGGCAGGAGGTTGTTGACCGCGACCCTTTTCGGAGCGCAGCCAGTTTACCCTCCTTATAGCCCGTTTATCAGCCGACAAGGTTCGGATTCCCAGCGATAGCCCACGCCGTAGACCGAGCGGATAAACGATTTTTCACCGTCGATCAGCTCCAGCTTGCGCCGCAGGTTTTTGATGTGGCTGTCGATGGTTCGGTCGGTGACTACCCGGTAGTCGTCATACAGATTGTTCAGCAACTGCTCACGCGAGAAGACGTTGCCCGGCTGGCTGGCCAGGGTTTTCAACAGGCGGAATTCCGCCGGGGTGAGGTCCAGCATCTGGCCCTGATAGCTGGCCTGAAAGCGCGGTTCGTCGATATGCAACTGCGTTTCTTCCTGCTGGTTTTCCAGCGGCCGATAGCAGCGGCGTAAAATGGTTTTCACCCGAGCCACCACTTCTCGCGGGCTGTAAGGCTTGCAGATGTAATCGTCCGCGCCAATCTCCAGCCCCAGCAGGCGATCAATCTCCTCAATCTTCGCCGTTACCATCACCACAGGGACATCGGTAAAACGGCGCAGTTCGCGGCATACCGTCAACCCGTCGCTGCCCGGCAGCATTAAATCCAGCAGGATCAGCGCCGGGGAGTGTTCATGCACCGCCGGCACCACCTCGCTGCCGTTGGTCAGCCAGCGGGTGGCGTATCCCGCGGCCTGCAGATAGTCCACCAGCAGTTGGCCCAGCTTGGGTTCGTCTTCAACAATCATGATTTGCAACGGCTGATTCTGGGATTCCATCATGGCGCCTTATTCATTATCGGGGTGGCAAATTCTACTGTAATCCGCACGCCGCCCAAAGGCGAGTGCGCAGCAAAGATCTGGCCGTTGTGGGCTTCCACGATGTTTTGACAGATCGACAACCCCAGGCCGGAACCGCCGCTGGCGCGGTTGCGCGAGCCTTCGGTGCGGTAAAAGCGTTCGAAAATGCGCGCCAGCTGTTCGTCGGTGACGCCCGGCCCGCTGTCCTGCCAGTACAGCCGCAGCCGGCCCGGCAACTGTTCTGCGCCAAGCTCCAACTTACCGCCGGCGTCGGTGTAGCGCAGGCTGTTCTCCAGCAGGTTGTTGAACAACTGATTGAGACGATCGGGATCGCCGAACAGCGGCGCCTGTTCTGGCAGCAGGGTGACGATCTCAAGCCCTTTGGCGCGAAAACGTTCGCGGAAGGTGGCGACCGCAATTTGCAGCAAATGTACGCAGTCGACCGACGATTTACGGTAGGCCAGTGCGCCGAGATCGGACAGCGACAGTTGATGCAGATCGTCCACCAGCTTGGTCAGGGTGGTAACTTCCGCCTGCAGCGAGCTGAGCGACGCCGGCGTCGGCTGGCGCACGCCGTCCTGCAATGCCTCCAGTTCGCCGCGCAGTACCGCCAGCGGGGTGCGCAGCTCGTGCGACACGTCGGCCATAAAAGCGCGCCGCATCTGCTCGTTCTTTTCCAGCGAGGTGGCGAGCTGATTGAAATCCTGCGCCAAGCGGCCGAGCTCATCCTGGCTGTCGACGGTCACGCGGGTGCTGAAATCACCGGCCGCCAGCCGGTGGGTGCCGGCGACCAGCCGTTTGACCGGCGCCAACAGCCCGCGCGACATCAACCAGGTCACCGCCGCCGCCAGCAGCGTGGAGAGTGCGACTATCATCCAACTGGTGCGCTTTTGCTGCTGGTCGAAATTGATGTCGGTATTGCGGGTCAACCGCTCGACCGGCGTAGTGATCACCCAGCCGACGATTTCGTTGTTGTAGCGGATCGGGTGGCGCGGGCCTTCTTTGGGCACCGGGCCGGAATGCCCCACCAGCCGGTTGAATTGATTGTCCACCACCCAAAACTGAGTGCGCCAGCCTTTGGGCGGCAGATTATGGCTGCTGTCGCTGTTTTGTTCGAACGAGCGCATGATCTGGTAAATCACCTGATCGTTATTGCGCAGAAAAACCCAGTTGCCGTGATGACTGTACTGTTCTTCCAGCGCTTCGCTCAGCATGTTGATACGTTGTTCGTTGCTGTGCTTGATGTAGCCGATGAAACCGCGTTCAAAGCTGACGCGCACGCCCCAGTGCATGGTGATCAACACCAGCATGCAAGTGGCGAAGATGGCCAGGAACAGTTTCCCGGTGATGCCTATTCTCATTTTTGTAACCTCGTTGAACCGGTGCCCGGCTCTTTGGTCAGCGTGCGGTTTGGCGCGCTATCCGGTGGCACGCGGGCAAAAGCCAGCGCGGGCAGGGCAATGATTAACGCCATACAGCAGTAGCTGTAAATAAATGCGCTGTGTATCGCCGGGCTGTCGGTGACCACCTGGTGATGGGCAAAGCTGCCAATCAGGATCCCGGCGATGCTGACGCCGAGGCTCATGGACAGCTGCATCACCATCGACAGCAGGCTGTTGCCGCTGCTGGCCAGCCGGTCCGGCAAATCTTTCAGCGTCAGGGTATTCATTGCCGAGAAGCGCAGCGAGTTGACCATGCCCTGGAAGAACAGCACCACCGGCAGCAGCCAGATCCAGCCGATCATCGCCACCAGCGGGAAGCTCAGGCTGATCAACGCCAGCATCAGCGTGGCGGCCACCAGCACGTTACGGTAACCGAAACGGTTAACCACCCGCACCACGATACGCTTCATCCCCATGCTGCCGATAATCATCGGGATCATCATCAGCCCGGCGTGGAACGGGGAAAACCCCATGCCTACCTGCATGAACAGCGGGGTCATAAACGGCAGCATGCCGCTGCCGATGCGGCCCAGCAGGCCGGCGGTCAGCCCCACCTTGTAGGTCTGGGTTCTGAATAGCCGCAGGGAGAACAGCGCCCGGCTGTTACCGCGCGCATGCCACCAGTAGCCTGCCAGCGCCGCAATGCCCATCGCCACCAGCCCGGCGATAGTGGCGATGGACAGCCCCATGCCCTTGTGGCCGTCGAGCGCCAGCGTCAGCGTCGCCATCCCGATCGCCAGCATGATAAAACCGCCGACGTCGAAGCGCCGGGTCTGCATGCGGTAGTTGGGCATCAGCAGCAGCGTGGCGATGGCGCCGACAAGGCCGACCGGGATATTGATCAGGAAAATCCAGTGCCAGCTGGCGTACTGCACCAAAAAGCCGCCCAGCGCCGGCCCCATCAGCGGGCCGATTTGGCCGGGCAGGGTGACGAAGGTCATCGCCGCCATATATTGCTCGCGCGGCACGATCTTCATCACCGTCAGGCGGCCGACCGGCACCATCATCGCGCCGCCGATGCCCTGGATCACCCGCGAGGCGATCAGCTCATTCAGGGTCTCCGAGCGGGCGCACAGGATCGAGCCCAGGGTGAACAGCACTATGGCGCTGAAGAACACCCGCTGCACCCCGACCCGGTCCGCCAGCCAGCCGCTGGCGGGCAGCATCACGGCTACCGTCAGCACGTAGGAGACGATCACCGACTGCATGCGCAGCGGGTTCTCCCCCAGGCTGACGGCCATCGACGGCAGGGCGGTGTTGACGATGGTGGTGTCCAGCGTCTGCATAAAGAAGCCGAACGCCACGATCCAGAGTTGCCACTGTACTGAGGCGGTGCGTTTTATGATCATCAGTCAACCGGGTTAATCATTAGTGAGGCAGCGGATCCAATTTCTTGCCGCGCCGGAACTTCATCTGCAGCCGGTCAAAATACAGATACACCACCGGCGTGGTGTACAGCGTCAGCAACTGGCTCATGATCAGACCGCCGGCGATGGTGATGCCGAGCGGCTGGCGCAGCTCCGCGCCGTCGCCGCTGGTCAGCACCAGCGGCAATGCGCCGAACAGCGCCGCCAGCGTGGTCATCATGATTGGCCGAAAACGCAGCAGACAGGCCTGGAAAATGGCTTCTCGTGCGCCGATGCCGCCGTTGCGCTGCGCATCGAGGGCGAAGTCGACCATCATGATGGCGTTCTTCTTCACGATGCCGATCAACAGCATAATGCCGATCAACGCGATCAGGCTGAAGGGGGCGCCGAACAGCTCCAGCGCCAGCAACGCGCCGACCCCGGCGGAAGGCAGGGTCGACAAAATCGTCAGCGGATGAATATAGCTCTCGTAGAGCACGCCGAGCACGATATACACCGTGGCGATCGCGGCGGCGATCAGGAACAGCTGGGATTTCAGCGTGTCCTGGAATACCTGCGCGGTTCCGGCAAAGGCGCCGCGCACCGTGGACGGCACACCGAGCGCCGTTATGGTGCGTTCCACCGCGGCGGTGGCGTCTGACAAGCTGCCGCCGTCCGGCAGGTTAAAGGAGATGGTCGAGGCCGCCGACAGCCCCTGATGGTTGACCGACAGCGGCGCATTGGCCGGCTGCCAGCGGGCGAAATAGGCCAGCGGGATCGCCTTGCCGTCTTTGTTTATCACGAACATCTTGTCCAGCGAGCTGACGTCCTGGGTATAGGGCGGCGCCACTTCCATCACCACCTTGTACTGATTGAGCGGCTGATAGATGGTGGAAATCTGCCGCTGGCCGAAGGCGTTGTTCAGCAGGGCGTTGGCGTCGGAGACCGAAATGCCGAGCCGTGCCATGGTTTCACGGTCGTAGATCAGATCCATCTCCGAGCCTTTGTCCTGTTGGTCGGAGTTGACGTCCGCCAGCTCCGGCAGCGCGGCCAGCGCGGTACGGATCTTCGGCTCCCATTCGCGCAGCGCGGCGAGATCGTCTGCCAGCAGCGTGTACTGGTAGCTGGCGTTGGATTGCCGGCCGCCGACGCGGATGTCCTGCACCGCCATCAGGAACAGGCTGGCCCCCGGCTCTTTCGCCAGCCGGGCGCGCAGCCGGGCGATCACCTTCTGCGCGTCATCGCTGCGCACCGAAAGCGGCTTCAGCGAGATAAACATCGACCCGCTGTTGGTGCGCGAACCGCCGGTAAAACCGGTGACGTTTTCCACGTCCTTGTCTTCGCGCACGATCTTCATGAAGTCTTCCAGTTTGACGCGCATCGCCTGGAAGGAAATGCTCTGGTCGGCCTGGATAAAGCCCATCAGGCGGCCGGTATCCTGTTCCGGGAAGAAGGTTTTCGGGATGCTGACATACAGCCAGACGTTGAGCGCGATGGTGGCGAAAAATATCGCCAGCACCCAGCGCGAGTGGCCGAGCACCCAGTTCAACGAGCGGCCGTAGCCCTGTTGCAAGGCCAGCAACATTTTGCCGAAGCCGCGAATGCGCCGCTGCGCGCGCGCCGGCTGGTGGCGCAGCAGGTAGGCGCACATCATTGGCGTCAGCGTCAGCGAGACGATCAGCGACAGCCCGATCGACACCGACAGGGTGACGGCGAACTCGCGAAACAGCCGCCCGGGCAGGCCGTCCATCAGCAGCAACGGGATAAACACCGCCACCAGCGACACGCTCATCGACAGCACGGTAAAGCCGACCTCCCGCACCCCTTGCAGCGCGGCGTTGAGCGGTTTCATGCCGGCCTCGACGTGGCGCGAGATATTCTCCAGCACCACGATGGCGTCATCGACCACAAAACCGGTGGCGATGGTCAGCGCCATCAACGACAGGTTATTCAGGCTGAAGCCGCACAGGTACATGGCGGCGAAGGAGCCGATCAGCGACACCGGCACCGCGACCGCCGGGATCAGCGTGGCGCGGCCGGAGCGCAGGAAGATGAACACCACCAGGATCACCAGGCCGATGGCGATCACCAGCGACTGCTCCACTTCCGCCAGCGAGGCGCGAATGGTCGGCGAACGGTCCTGAGCGATATTCAGCTGGATTGACGCCGGGATACTGTCCTGCAACGTCGGCAACTCGGCGCGAATGCGATCGACGGTTTCAATGATGTTGGCGTCCGGCGCACGGCTGATCGCCAAAATAATCGCCGGTTTGGCATTGGTCATGCCGGCGTTGCGTACGTCCTGTACCGAGTCTTTGACCTCGGCCACATCCCCCAGCCGCACTGCCGAGCCGTTGTTGTAGTGGATAATCAACGGCCGATAGGCGTCGGCGGTTTTCAGCTCGTCATTGGCCTGGATCTGCCAGCGCTGCTGCGGGCTTTCCACCGATCCCTGTGGCCTGCGCACGTTGGCGCCGCTGATGGCCTGGCGCACGGCGTCCAGCGATACGCCCTGGTTGAACAGGGCGGTCGGGTTCAACTCCACCCGCACCGCAGGCAGCGAACTGCCGCCGACCGAGACGTCGCCCACGCCTTCGGTCTGGGCGATTTTCTGTGCCAGCTTTGTGGAGGCAAAGTCGTACAGTTGGCCCTGGCTGTAAGTCTCCGACGTCAGCGTCAGGATCATGATCGGCGCGTCGGACGGGTTGACCTTACGGTAACTCGGGCGGTTCGGCATGCCGGTGGGCAGCAGGCTTTGCGCGGCGTTGATCGCCGCCTGCACGTCGCGGGCGGCGCCGTTGATATCGCGATTGAGATCGAACTGCAAGATCACCCGCGTGCTGCCCAGCGAACTCATCGAGGTCATCTCATTGACCCCGGCAATCCGCCCCAACGCACGCTCCAGCGGTGTCGCCACCGACGAGGCCATGGTTTCCGGATCGGCGCCCGGCAGTGAGGCGCTGATCGAAATCACCGGGTAATCGACCTGCGGCAGCGGCGAGACCGGCAACAGGCTAAAGCCAATCACACCGCTGATGGCTATCGCCAGCGTCAGCAGCGTGGTGGCGACCGGCCGGTAGATGAACAGGGCGAAGAATTTCACGGCAACTCCTGCGCATCGGGCTGGCGACGGGTATTGCGCGCCAGTTTGTCAAACAGCAGGTAGATCACCGGCGTGGTGAACAGCGTCAGGATCTGGCTCATCACCAGCCCGCCGACCATACAAACCCCGAGCGGGTGACGCAGCTCAGCGCCGGCGCCGGTGCTGAGCATCAGCGGCAGCGCGCCAAGCAATGCCGCCAGCGTGGTCATCAGGATCGGCCGGAAACGCAGCAGGCAGGCCTGATAAATCGCGTCGTACGGCGTCATGCCCTGCTCACGTTCGGCGGCCAGCGCGAAGTCGATCATCATGATGGCATTTTTCTTCACGATACCGATCAGCAAGATGATGCCGATAATGGCAATCACGTCCAGCTCGCTGCCGGCCATCATCAGCGCCAGCAGCGCGCCGACCCCGGCGGTCGGCAGGGTGGAGAGAATGGTCACCGGATGAATAAAGCTCTCGTACAGTATGCCCAGCACGATATACATCGCCACTACCGCCGCCAGGATCAGCCACAGCGTGCTGCCCAGCGCCGCCTGGAACGCCAGCGTTGCGCCCTGGAACTGGGTGGTGATGTCTTTCGGCATGTTGAGGTTTTTTTCCGCCAGGCTAATGGCGTCCACCGCTTCGCCCAGCGAATGGTTACCCGCCACGTTAAACGAGATGGTTGCCGCCGGGAATTGATCGAGATGGTTGACCGACAGCGGCCCGAAGCGCTCTTCGATTTTGGCGAGAGTGCTCAGCGGCACCGTGGTGCCGTTGCTGCTGGTCAGGCGGATATCGTTCAGCGCCGCCAGCCCCGGCGTGGTGCTGACATCGTGCTCCAGCACCACGCGATACTGGTTGGCCTGGGTGTAAATGGTGGAGATAAGCCGCTGGCCGAAGGCGTTGTACAGTGCGTTATCCACGTCGCTCATGCTGATGCCAAGGCGCGAGGCCGAATCGCGATCGACATTCACGTAAGCCACCAGCCCCTGATCCTGCCAGTTGCTGGTTACGTCCGCCAACTGCGGCGTCTGCTTGAGTTCGGCCATCAACTGCGGCACCCACAGGCTGAGATCGTCCAGCGACATCGCCTGCAACGTAAACTGGTATTGCGTGCGGCTGACCTGGGTGTCGATGGTCAGATCCTGCACCGGTTGCAGATACAGCTTCACGCCGGGGAACTGCGCGCTCTGCTGTTGCAGACGGGCGATGATCGCCGGAATGCGTTCACTGCGCTCGCTCAGCGGTTTAAGGTTGATCTGCAAACGGCCGCTGTTGAGCGTGGCGTTGTTGCCATCGACGCCGACGAACGATGTCAGGCTTTCCACCGCCGGGTCTTTGAGGATTTCCGCCGCGACCTGCTGTTGGCGTTCGGCCATATTGCTGAACGACACCGTCTGCGGCGCTTCCACCGTGCCCTGAATGATGCCGTTGTCCTGCAACGGGAAGAAGCCTTTCGGGATCAGCAGATACAGCAGCACCGTCAGCACCAGAGTGCTCAGCGCCACCCCGAGCGTCAGCCACGGGTGGTTCAACACGATTTTCAGCCACTTGCCGTACTGCGCAATCACCCGGTCAAAGAAGCGTTCGGAGGCGGCGGAAAAGCGGTTCTGCTTGCGCAGCGATTCGTGGCTCAGCATGCGTGCGCACATCATCGGCGTCAGCGTCAGCGACACCACGGCGGAAATCAGGATCGCCACCGCCAGCGTCACGGCGAACTCGCGGAACAGCCGGCCAACGATATCGCCCATAAACAACAGCGGAATCAATACCGCCACCAGCGAGAAGGTCAGCGAGATGATGGTGAAGCCGATTTCGCCGGCGCCTTTCAGCGCCGCGTCGAGCGGTTTTTCACCCTTTTCGATATAGCGCGAGATATTTTCGATCACCACGATGGCGTCATCGACCACAAAACCGGTGGCGATGGTCAGCGCCATCAGCGTCAGGTTATTGATCGAGAAATCGAGAAAATACATGGCGGCAAAGGTGCCGACCAGCGACAGCGGTACCGCGACGCTCGGAATAATGGTGGCCGGCACGTTGCGCAGGAACACGTAAATCACCATCACCACCAGCGCGACCGCCAGCAACAATTCAAACTGCACGTCGTTGACCGAAGCGCGAATGGTGGTGGTGCGATCGGTCAGTACCTTGACGTCCACAGACTTCGGCAGGCTTTTTATCAGCTGCGGCAACATTTCGCGAATGCTGTCGGCGGTGGTGATCACGTTCACGCCCGGCTGGCGTTGAATGTTCAGCACTATTGCCGGCTGTTTGTTGGCCCAGGCGGCCAGGCGGGTATTTTCCGCCCCCTGCTCGATGGTGGCGATATCCTGCAACCGAATTGCCGCGCCGTTTTGGTAGGCGACAATCAGTTGGCGGTAGTCGTCGGCGGATTTCATCTGATCGTTGGCGGAAAGCGTCACCGAGCGCGTCGGCCCGTCCAAGCTGCCTTTGGCGGAGTTGACGTTAGCGTTGCCGATGGCGGTGCGGATGGTTTCGCTGTCCAGACCGTAGGCGGCTACCGCCGCAGCGTTGAGCTTCACGCGCACCGCCGGCCGCTGGCCGCCGGAGAGGGTAACCAGGCCCACGCCGGTCACCTGGGAAATTTTTTGCGCGACACGGGTTTCCACCATGTCTTCCACCTGGGTCATCGGCATGGCGGTCGAGGTGACGGCCAGCGTCATGATCGGCGGATCCGCAGGGTTGACCTTGCTGTAAATCGGCGGGTAGGGCAGATCGCTCGGCAGCAGGTTGGTGGCGGAGTTGATCGCCGCCTGCACTTCCTGCTCGGCGACGTCGAGCGGCAGCTCGAGCTGGAATTGCAGCGTGACCACCGACGCGCCGCCGGAGCTTTGCGACGCCATTTGTTTCAGGCCGGACATCTGGCCAAACTGGCGCTCGAGCGGGGCGGTAATGGCCGAGGTGACCACGTCCGGGCTGGCGCCGGGATACAGCGTGACCACCTGAATGGTCGGGTAATCCACCTCCGGCAGGGCGGAAACCGGCAGGGAGCGGTAGCCGATAATCCCCGCCAGCAAAATAGCCACCATCAACAGCGTGGTGGCGACCGGGCGCAGAATAAACAGGCGGGAGGGGCCGCCGGCGTTAGGCGGCATCGCCTGCATCAGGATTTCCTCTGTGCGAGCGGCTTGCTGCCCGGCGTGGCTGCCGCCGGGGTGGCCTGCGGTGTCACCACTTCAACCTGCATGCCTTCGGTCAGGCGATCGATGCCGTCGGTCACTACCCGGTCACCGGCGTTCAGGCCGGCGCTGATGACCACTTGTCGGCTGTCCTGCACGCCGGTGGTTACGCGGTGCTTGCTGACCTTGTTGTCTTCGCTCAGGGTCCAGACGAAGTTGCCTTCGTTGCCCATCTGCAACGCGGCGGTCGGGATGACAATCGCGTTATGCAGAGTAGCCACCTTCAACCGGGCGTTGACGAACTGGTTCGGGAACAGCGCATCGTCTTCATTGGTGAAACGCGCCTTCAGCTTGATGGTGCCGGTCGTGGTGTCAATCTGGTTGTCCAGACTCAGCAGCGAACCGGTCGCCAGTTGAGTCTGGTTGGTGCGGTCCCAGGCTTCGACGCTGACCGGACCGGCTTTTTGCGCCTTGAGCAAATCGCTGATATTGCCTTCCGGCAGGGTGAACACCACGTCGATAGGGTGGGTCTGGGTGATCACCACGATGCCGGTGGTGCTGCCGCTGGTGATGTAGTTGCCGACGTCGACCAGCTTCAGGCCGACGCGGCCGTCAATCGGCGCGGTGATGCGGCTGTAGGTGATTTGCAGTTTGGCGCTGTCGACTGAGCCCTGATCGGCTTTGATCGCGCCTTCGGTTTGTTGCACCAGCGAGAGCTGGGTATCCAGATCCTGACGTGAAACCAGGTTGGTTTTCGCCAGTTGCTGGTAGCGCGCCAGATCCCGACGCGCATTGGCGAGTGTCGCCTGATCTTTTGCCAATTGCCCCAACGCCTGCGTCAGTTGCACTTCAAACGGACGCGGGTCGATTTCGACCAGCAAATCGCCGGCTTTGACCTGCTGGCCTTCGGTAAAGTGGACGGCCATCAGTTGGCCGTCGACCCGGCTGGTGACGGTAACGGTATTGGCGGCGGTGGCGGTGCCCAACCCGGAAAGATAGCGCGGTACCGTCTGTTCGGTGGCGGTGGCCGCCTGTACCGGCGACATCGGCGCGCCGCGTCGGCCACCCGCTGCGGCTTTGCCGCCACCGGCGTGAGGTGCGGCAGAGGCCGTATCTGATGCGGGAACCGCAGTATTGAAGTGACGCCAAATCAGAACGGCGGCAATGACCACTATCACCACAACCAGCAGGCGCGGCAGCAGTGAACGACGTTGGGTTTTTGCATTCATGGTGGCGAAAATTCTCTCCAAAAGGCAGGGGTGCGGGCATTCATTGCCACAAAAGTTACACTCCTTACAGAATACTAGTTTAGCCAGTAAAGACGGCATAAAAATGAAGGAAATATGGAGGAAGCGTCAGCATTATCTGAATATATCCGTCATCTTTCAAACCGCAGCGTTGTTGGCTGCACGCACTCACCCCAATCACTTACCTAAGTAAGCTCATGGGGACTAATGAGCCTCATCCCTGAGGCCCACCCTTCGGGCAGCACAAGTGCTGTTCAAATCGGTTCCCGACCGATTTGTCCTGCGCTTGCCGCCTGGCTGCAATTTGAAAGCTATAGGATATAAATTGACTATGTTTATAAGTGAGTTATTCCGGCTTATAGCCAATGCGTTTTAACGATTTCTTGATTCTGCGCTAATAATTACCCTGCAAATTATTTATCCCATGGAGCATGCAATGAGCAAAAGAGAATTGGGCCGTTCGGGCATTCAGGTGCCGGCATTGACCTTCGGCGGTAATGTGTTTGGCTGGACGGCGGATCGCGAGACGTCATTCAGCCTGTTGGACGCGCTGGTGGAAAACCAGCTCAATTTCATCGATACCGCCGACGTCTATTCGAGCTGGGCGCCGGGTAATCAGGGTGGGGAGTCCGAGGCCACGATTGGCGAGTGGCTGAAAAAAAGCGGTAAGCGCGACCAGGTGATTATCGCCACCAAGGTGGGCAAGCCGATGGGCGAAGGCAAACAGGGGCTGTCGCCGCGCTACATCCGGCAGGCGGTGGAAGACTCGTTGCGCCGCCTGCAGACCGACTATATCGATCTCTATCAATCGCACGACGATGACCGGGACACGCCGCTGGCGGAAACCCTGGCCGCGTTCGATGCGCTGATCAAGGCCGGTAAGGTGCGGGCGATAGGCGCTTCCAACTATCAGGCCGATCGCCTGGAAGAGGCGCTGAAAGTGAGTGAGCAGGAAGGGCTGGCGCGTTACGAAACCCTGCAACCGGAATACAACCTGTACGCGCGCGAAGGGTTCGAAAAAGAGCTGGCGGCGGTGACGCAACGCCATGGCCTGGGGGTGATCAACTTCTTCTCGCTGGCCAGCGGCTTCCTGACCGGCAAATACCGCAGTGCGCAGGATGAGGGCAAAAGCCAGCGCGGGGACCGTATTGTGGCGCAATATCTCAACCCGCGCGGTTTCCGCATTTTGGCCGCGTTGGATCGGGTGGCGGAAAAACACCGCACTTCGCCGACGCAAGTCTCGCTGGCCTGGTTGATCGCCCGGCCGGGCATCACTGCGCCAATCGTCAGCGCCACGTCGTTAAAGCAGCTGGATGAGCTGATCGCCGCTACCCGGCTGCAACTGGATGCCGATGATATTAAGGTGCTAAACGAAGCCAGCGCCGGGTAATAGGGATTACTGGACGGTAATTTTGCTCTATCCTGAATGGGTCAATGTGATCCATTCAGGGAGCAGTAATGCAAAGCGATATTATCAACGATCTTGCCGCGCTGGAGCAGCTGTACGGCAAACCCGCCGCGCCGTCGATATTTAAAGAAGTCAGTTACATTCATCCGGTCTACCGCCCCTTTATCGAAGCTGCACCTTTTGCCGCGTTGTCCACCGTTGGACCTGATGGGATGGACGTTTCCCCACGCGGCGATCCGCCCGGTTTCATTCATATCGAAGATGAGAAAACCCTGCTGCTGCCGGACCGGCGCGGTAACAACCGTATCGACAGCCTGCGCAATATCTTGCACGACAACCGGGTGGCGCTGCTGTTGCTGATCCCAGGTATCGGCGAAACGCTGCGGATTAACGGCCGTGCGGAGATTGTTGTGGCGCAAGAGGTGCTGCAGCGCTTCGCCCACCGCAAAATGCTGCCGCGTTCGGTGCTGCGCATTCATGTGGAGGCGGTGTTTTTCCAGTGCAGCCGGGCGATATTGCGCTCAGGGCTGTGGGACGAAGCCAGCCACCTTGAGCGTTCGGCACTGCCCAGCACCGGCAACATTCTGGCCGAAGTGAGTAAAACGCAGTTTGACGGCGACGAGTACGACAGCGCACTGCCGCAGCGGCTGCGGGATACGCTGTATTAGCGCGGCGTGGCGCTTAACAACGCCAGCAGCCGGGCGAGGCAGCTTTCCACCGGCTGGCCGGCGGTATCGATGCGGGCCACCGGCGTGGCCCAAGGCGTATAGTCATGATCGATAACGCTCTGCCAACCGGGGAGTTTCAGCCCGGCGATATCCCCGTCGCGGGTTTCCACTCGGCGGCGGTGTTCGGCGCTGTCGGAACAGTAGACTTCAATATCAAAGCAAGTGGTGCCGGCGCGTTGCGCCACGCCATGCCAGGCGGCCCGCGTCACCGGCAGCGGGTTGACCGAGTCGGCAATCACCCGGTGGCCCAAACGCAGGTTGTCTTCGGCCACGCCATAAGCGGCAAAGTAACCGGCCGGCCCAATGTCGCCCGCCAGCATGCCGCTGTTGCGGATCGCCTGTTCAAGAGTGTCTATGCGCAGATGAATCGCCGGTAGCCTGGCCGCCAGCGCTCGCGCCAGTGTGGTTTTACCGCTGCCCGGCAGCCCGGAAAAAACGATCAGCATTGCTGTGCCCGCCATTGTTGCTGTCCCAGCCGATACACTACATGGTTTTGCAGCGGATGGCCCTGCGGCAAGCGCGGGTGCAGGAAACTTTCGCCGTTGAACGCCATGCCGATACGCGCCATTACCCGACGCGAAGGCTGATTGACGGCGGCGGTAAAAGACACCACTTCATCCAGTTGCAGCGAATTAAAGGCGGTAGCCAGTACCGCCCTGGCCGCTTCGCTGGCGTAGCCGTTGCCCCAATGGGAGGCCGCCAACCGCCAGCCGATTTCCACGCAGGGGGAACAGGGCAGATCGTCCGCCCGCCTCGCCAGCCCGACAAAGCCGATAAAAGGCGCGCCGCCTTTCACTTCCACTGCCCAAAAGCCCCAGCCGTGCAGGCGCATGAACCGGCGGATGTTGTCGGCCTGCGCATCGCTTTGATCGGCTGTCATCACCGAGGGGAAATACCGCATGACTTGCGGATCGGCGTTGAGGGCGGCAAAGGCCGGCAGGTCTTCGTCGCGCCAGGCGCGCAACCGCAGCCGAGCGCTTTCAGGGGAGAGTATTTCAGACATCACTGGCCTCCAATGACCGGGGCGCGGCAGGCCGCGCCCACGGGCAATTAACGGAACAGCGTTTGCGCCCAGCGCGCCAGCCCGGCGGTGACCGAGCCGAAATCGTTGCCGCCGACGATAGGAATGCCAGGCAGCTGTTGTTGCAGCGCGGCGCGCAGCAGCGGTGAGCGTGCGCTGCCGCCGGTGAGGTAAATCACCTCCGGCGCGGTCTGGCTGCTGGCCAGCGCGGCACTGACCTGTTCCTGAATGCGCAACAGCGGCTGAGAGATAGCGTCGGCCAACTGATCCTGGCTGATGGTTTCCGCCAGTTCCGGTTGGACGAACGCCAGCGGTGCGTGGGTGGTTTGCTGTGCGGACAGGGCGATTTTACTCTCCTCCGCTGCGCGCACCAAACGGTAGCTTAACCGTTGTTGGTGTACTTTCAGCAGGCGCTTGACCTTTTCCGGATCGGCGGCGTCGCGGATCAGATCCCGCAGCATACGGCCGTTGGCGGCGCTGTAGAAATCGATCTGCGCCGGCACGTCGTTGGTGGCTACCGCGTTCCAGTAAGGCAGCGCAGGCAGGGCGATGCCCTTTTCGGTTTCGCCGCCCATGCCGAACAGCGGCATCAACTGTTTGAACGCCAGCATGATGTCCAGATCGTTACCGCCGACGCGGCAACCGCTGTGCCCCAGCAGGCTCTGCTGGCGATCGGCGCGATCGCGCCATTGCGGCCCCATCAACAACACCGAACAGTCGGTGGTGCCGCCGCCGATGTCCACCACCAGCACGGTTTTCTCTTCGTTCAGCGTGGCTTCGAAGTCCAGACCTGCCGCTACCGGCTCGAACTGGAATTCAATATCCTTAAACCCGGCGCGTTCGGCGGCGCGCTGCAAAATGCCCTGCGCCTGCCGGTTGGCGTCTTCACCGCCGATGCCCTGGAAGTTGATCGGGCGGCCAATGACCGCCTGGCTGATGCTGCTTTGCAGCACGTTTTCCGCCTGGCGCTTGATGTGGAACATCATGGCGCACACCAGGTCTTCGAACAGCGCGATCTGCTGCGGCTTCAGGCCGTTGGCCCCGAGGAAGGATTTCGGCGAGCGGACAAAATAGACTTCTTCCGGATCTTCAACGTACTGCGCCAGTGCCAGCAGGCCAAACTGAACGCTGTCGTTGCCGACCGGAATGTCTTCTTCGCGGTTGTAGTTGATGGCCCTGCGCAGCAACTGTTGGTTCTCTTCGCTGCCGGTCGGCACCTGCCAGTGGCGGTGCAGGCATTCGCTCACCGCTTCGCGCGTCGGTGCGCACAGCATCGACGGCAGGTAAGGTTCGTTGTTTTCCAGCGCCAGCAGCTCGGGGCCGTTATCTCGCATCACTGCGACGGAACAGTTGGCCGTTCCGTAGTCAAATCCAATAAACATGTCTTTTCTCTAATCCCCATGCCAATGAAGGGGGGCGACTTTACCCGAGTCCCGGCCCCTGGGCAACGTATGCGCGCTTAACTGACGAAAAATTTAGCGGGGCGGGCGGCGCTATGCTTAACTTAGGCTTCCTGTCTTAATGTCCGAATCCCGCACGTCAGCGCGCTAGCCGAGTCGCATAATGAACAAAAAACTGACCCCGAGCGTTGCCATGAAAAACCAGCAACAGGCCCTGTATGACGCACTGAGTGCGCGCGATCGAAAATTTGACGGCCGCTTTTTCGTCGGCGTGTCGTCGACCGGCATCTATTGCCGACCGGTGTGCAGCGCCCGCACGCCGAAAATCGAAAACTGCACTTTTTATCCCAGTGCGGCGGCGGCGGAACTGGCGGGGTTTCGCCCCTGTCTGAAGTGCCGGCCGGAGTTGGCGCCGGGATTGGCGCTGATCGACCTCGGCAATCGTTATGCGCAGGTGGCGGTGCAACTGATTGAGCAGGGCTATTTGTCCGAACACAGCTGCGAGCAACTGGCGGCGCGGCTGGGGATTTCCGATCGCCACCTGCGGCGCATCTTTGCCGATCAGTTTGGCGCATCGCCGATTGATTACGCCCAGTCACATAGGCTGTTGCAGGCCAAGCGGCTGCTGGCGGATACCGATTTGCCGTTGAGCGAGGTGGCGTTTGCCGCAGGTTTCGGCAGCCTGCGGCGGTTTAATGAATTGTTCAAGGCGCGCTACCGGCTGATCCCCTCCGCGCTGCGCAGCAACGGTAGCCGCAATGAGCGCACCGTCGCCAGTGGGTTGGTGTTTCATCTGGCTTATCGCCCACCGTATGACTGGCCGCGCATGCTGGGTTTTTTACAGACGCGTGCGGTAAGCGGTGTGGAAAAAGTTCAGGATAAACAATATTTGCGGTCGATCGCCGTCACTCTGGGCGGGGTGGAATACCGTGGTTGGGTCAGCGTGCTGCCGGAAGAGGCGCGTAACCGGGTGCGGGTAGAAATTGCGCCTTCGCTGAGCCGGGTGACCACCGAGGTGCTGCGGCGTATCCGCCAGCTCTTCGATTTGGACGCTGCCCCGGATCTTATCGCCAATGCGTTAGGGGCATTAGCCGCCGATACGCCGGGCTTACGGCTGCCCGGCTGCGTCAACAGCTTCGAGCAGGCGACCCGCGCGGTGCTGGGGCAACTGGTCAGCGTGAAGATGGCGGCCACCTTTGCCGGGCGTATGGCCGAACGCTGGGGCACCGCGCTGGAACAGCCTTACGACGGCATTACTCATGTGTTTCCCGGCGCTGAACGGGTGGCTCAATTGCAGCCCGAAGATTTGCGCCCGCTGGGGGTACAGCTCAAACGCGCGGCGGCGCTGATCGCCATTGCACAGGCGGTCACCGAAGGGCGATTGCAGTTGGATAACGTGCTGGATATAGAGCAGGGGATCAAGGCGCTGACCGCGCTGCCGGGTATCGGCAGTTGGACGGCGAGCTACATCGCCATGCGAGCCTGGTCATGGCCGGATGTATTTTTAACGGGGGATTATCTGATCAAACAGCGTTTCCCCGGCATGACGCCGCGCCAGATTGAGCGCTATGCCGAACGCTGGCGGCCGTGGCGTTCCTACGCCACGCTGCATTTGTGGCATAACGACGGCTGGGCACCGCTGACAGAGGCTGCCGGGTAGGGTTACTCTTTCGTGGCGATAAGCGCCAGCAGGCTGCTGATGCCTTCGCGCATCAAAAAACTCAGCAGCTTTTCGCGTTCGCTTTGCGTCAGGTGGTAGTAATACTCAATCCACACGGCCAGCGGCGGCTGGCGTTCCACCTGATAGGCAGCCGGTTCTTCTTGCAGCATCAGCAAACTGCGCGCGCCGATGGGCAGGCTGTCGATATGGTATTCCACGGCTTTGCCCTGTATGCCTTCTCGGCGGCGGCTGATCCAGCCTTCGCGCCGGGCTTTCAAATTGATTCCCTGTGGTGAGGTGGGTAATCCTGCAATGCCTGTAAGCTCCCTGGCGGCGAACCACTCATTTTTCATAGCCATAATCCCTGGGCAATCGTACGCAAAGACGGTGCTCTAAACGGCCTGACTGGCGTTTTTGATCGCCGTCCGGCGATGTCATGTTATTCAAACGATTAATCTTTACCCATTAGTTATACCATTAACTCAAGCTTGGCTAAGCAAAAAAGATCGGCAAGGGGCGTGCGGCCGATGATAAGGCCGCAGTCTGAAAGGCAGGGGAAAGGCCAGGGTTAGCGGATGCCGAAATAACCGCTGCTGAGCAGCTCCGACAGCGGCAGTTCCAGCGCCACGGTGTCGCCGTCGACCAGATCGACGCCGATGGCCTGCAGCGTATTGAGCGTGATCGGCTGGTGCGCCGGGCCGGCCAGCGTCTGGGCCTGTACCCGGTGAGCCGCGCTGTTGAGCATGGACACCATCAGCTCGTCCATCTGATTGCAATGCACGTTGGTGATAAAGCGTTCGTCGATGCGAATATAGTCAATCTTCTGGCCGTGCAACTCGTCGAAGGCATTGAGGTTGTTGCCAAAACCGTTGACGATCAGCTTGCAACCCAGCTGCTGCAACTGGTGGATAAAGGGCTTGCAGATGGCCGCATGCTCGAGTAGCGCAGTGTCATCGACCATCAACAACAGGGCCTCAGGCTGCAATGGGGAAGCGCCGAAAGATGTCAGCAGATCGCGCTGGAATTGCGCATCGAGCAGGCTGTCGGTCGCCAGCGGCAGCGCCACTGACAGGCCCTTGCGGCTAATGTCGGCAGCGTGCTGCGTCAAAATTTGCCCGATGATCCAACGATCCAGTGCCTGCAGCAGATCGTAAAGCTGTGCGGCGGCGATAAATTCGTCGCGGGTCAACGACCGGTCGTCCAGCGGCATGACCTGCAATTTCAGTTGATAAAAACAGACCGCCTGCGGCGTTTTGGGCGGCGCCACGGCCGTGACGTTCAGCACCAACTGCCCCTCGGTGATGATGGTTGTCACTTCCTGCCGCGTCAGCACTTGATGCTGGCGCTCCTGCATCGTTTTTTGGCGCGCTTCGTAGAGGTAAACCTGGCCGCGGCCGCGATGTTTGGCGGTATAACAGGCGATATCCGCCTGCGCCAGCAGTTCGCCGCTATTGCCGCTGGCAGCATCGATATGGGTGATGCCTGCGCTGGCGCCGACGTGATAAATTTTCCCTTCCCAAAAAAACGGGTGTTGGCTGATATGGCTAACCAGTTGTTGCGTCAGGGATTTGGCCTGTTCCCGTTGGCAGTCGAACAGGATCAAGCCAAATTCATCGCCGCCGAGCCGGGCCAGGCAATCGCTGTTGCGCAGGTGATGTTTCATCAACTGGGCGATATCCCTCAGCAGCGCGTCGCCTGCGGCATGGCCGGCACTGTCATTGACCGCCTTGAAGCGGTCGAGATCGAGGAAGACCAGCGCATGCTGCTGCTTTTCACCGGCACCGGCGATGGCGGCTTTCAGGCGCTTCTCAAAGCTGGTGCGGTTTGGCAAGCCGGTCAGCGCGTCGTGCGAGGCGCTGTAACTCAGTTTCCGCATCAGTTCGCGGGAGGCGGTGACGTCTTGCAATACCATCACTGCGCCCATCACTTCGCCGTCCACCGTTTTCAGCGGCGATACCGACTGCTGAATGTCGAAATGGTGCCCGTCACGGCTGTGCAGCACCAGGGCATAATCTGTCGATAACGCCCGGTTTTCCTGCAGGCAGCACTGGATCGGGTTTTCCACTTCCTCGCCGTCTTTGCCGTTGGTCAGGCGCACCACGCCGGCGATAGGCATGCCGATCGCCAGGCCCAGCGGCCAGCCGCACATCTGTTCGGCCACCGGGTTCATAAAGGTGATATGCATTTCATCGTCGGTGGAGATCACGCCTTCGCCGATGGCGTCGAGCGTAATGTGCAGGCGCTCTTTTTCTTCGTGCAGCGCTCCGGCGAGGTTTCTGACCTCCGTCATGTCGATGTTGGTGCCGATCATGCGCAAGGGGAGGCCCTGTTCGTCCAGAATGACGTTGCCCTGGCCACGAATGTGGCGCACTTTCCCCTGGCGGGTGAGCAGCCGGAATTCCAGAATGAACGGCTGCGGATGTTCCAGCAACGAGGCGATCTCGCGATCGGTGCGCTCGCGGTCCTCCGGCAGCAGCAGCGTGCGCCACAGCGACAGCGTCGGCGTCTGGTCCGGGCTAAGGTCATAAAGCTCATACATGCGTTTGTCCCAGGTGAGGACTTCGCCGTGCATCATCCATTCCCAAACGCCGACGCCGCCTACCTGATTGGCCAGCGTGATGCGCTCCACCAGCCGATGGTTTTCCGCTGCGGTGCGTTTCAGTTCGCTGATATCTTCCACCTGAGAAATAAAATACAGCGGCAGTCCTTCGGGATCGCGTACCAACGATACCGCCAGCAGCGCCCAGACTTGCTCACCGTCGCTGCGAATATAACGTTTCTCCAGGGTGTAGCTGCTGATATGGCCGTCGAGCAGATCGCGCACTTGGGTCAGATCGGCATCCAGATCGTCCGGGTGGGTGATTTCCTGGAACGTCAGCCGATGCAGCGCCTCTGGCGTATAGCCAAGCAGTTTGCACAGCGCCTGGTTGACCTGCAGCCATTTCCCTTGCGGAGACACCAACGCCATGCCGATGGCGGAATATTCCAAGGCGTTGCGAAAGCGGGCTTCGCTTTCGACGATATGCCGTTTTTCCTCGCGGAACGCGTGCATCACCATCGCCATCGAATGCGCCGGGATCAAAATCAGCAAAATCGGCAGGTAAATCTCGATATTGCTAAGGGGAGTTAGAGTCAGATGGACATGCAGCAGCCCGAACGAGATCATCATGGTGACCATCAGCGTGGTGCAAAAACAGATGGTGAAGGCTTCCAGCCGCGGCAGCGCGATTGCCGCCCACAGCAGCGGTAGAATAACGAAGGTGAACGGGAAGGGCAGGTAGCTCAGCGCCAGGTAGCTGAAGGCCAGCGCCCCCATCAGCGTCAGCAACAACGAGAACAGATTAAGCGTCTCCAGCATGCGGCGGCTATACGCCAGCCCGATCGGCGTCAGCGACAGCACGCCAACCGCTTCCGAAATAAACCAGGTGCTGAATGGGTACCAGAACGGTTGTCTGGGGTCAGGGGCCCACCAGGCGGCCAGCAGGGCGCTGAACAAGGGGGTGAAAATCACCGCGCAGACCACGAATTTAAGCCAACTGACCAGGCCGTTCAGCGGATCGTCCGCCGACAGCAGGCGGCGCAGCAGCAGCGTGCTGACCACGGCTTCCAGCAGGTTGAGCAGCGCCAGCTTGGCCGGCAGCCAACTGTAGCCGAAAAGGGTAAAACTGGCTGCTATGATGGCAACCCAGAATGCCAACAGCGGCAATCCCCACAGTTTCGTCGGTAGCCGGTACAGTGCCACGATGATGGCGGCGGTCGGGAACCACAGCGGGGTAAAATGGCTGGATTCACGGGACAGCAACAAGCTCAGCAGCGCCAGGACAAAAACCGCCAGCGTCGCCAGCAGCGTCTGTGTCAGCCAAGTGCCTTTACGCGGGGTGACGTGATTGGGTGCGCTAATATCCATAGATAACCTTTTCGCGGCATCTCTGTCACTGAACGAGGTCATGACGCGGATAGAATGAGACGATTTATTGGCAAAGGGTAGTACAGCTCGGTAATAAAACCTACCGAATCATACGGCTTTAGTGAGCGAACGCAAAAGCCGGCGCAGGCGCCGGCGATAAAGGTTCAAAGCAGGAACAGCGTCGCCAGGCCAAGGAAGATAAAGAAGCCGCCGGTGTCGGTCAGCGCGGTGATCAAGACGCTGGAGCCCACTGCCGGATCGCGCCCCATTTTGATCATGGTCATCGGGATCACCACGCCCATCAGCGCCGCCACCAACAGGTTGAGGATCATCGCCAGCGTCATTACGCCGCCCATCGCCCAGTCCCCGTACAGCAGCCAGGTGACCACTCCCATGATGCCGCCCCAAACCACGCCGTTGATAATCGCCACCCCCAGCTCTCTCAACATCAGGCGGGAGATATTACCGACTTCGATCTGGTGCAGCGCCAGCGCGCGGACGATCATGGTGATGGTCTGGTTGCCGGTGTTACCGCCGATACCGGCGACGATCGGCATCAACGCCGCCAGCGCCACCAACTGCGAAATGGTGTGTTCAAACATGCCGATGACGCGCGAGGCGATAAACGCGGTGCACAGATTGATAGCCAGCCATGCCCAGCGAGTTTTTACCGCTTTCATGACCGGGGCAAACACGTCCTCGTCCGGGCTCAAGCCCCCCATGCGGCGCAGGGTGGTGTCGCTTTCCTCGTTGACCACGTCAACGATCTCTTCAATGGTCAGGCGGCCCATCAGCTTGCCCTTGGCGTCGACCACCGGGGCGCTGATCAGGTCATAACGTTCGAACGCGCTGGCCGCCGCCTCGGCTCTGTCTTCCGGCAGGAAGCGGGTGGGATCGCTGTCCATCACGTCCTGCACCGGGGTTTCCGGGTCGTTCAGCAGCACGGCGGTCAGCGGCAACTCGCCCAGCAGGGTATTCTTGCGATCGGTGACAAAGAGTTTGTCGGTAGCCGCCGGGATGGTTTTACGCAAACGCAGGAAACGGTGTACCGCCCCGAGCGTGACGTCCGGACGCACCGTGACCAGCTCAAAATCCATCATCCAGCCTACGGTGTCCTTGCCGTAGTGGATCATCTCGCGTACCTGCGCGCGCTGATCAGGCTCCAGCGAGGTCAACAGGCGGCCCATCAGGTTACGCGGCAGATATTGCGCCAGATAGGCCTGCTCATCGACGTCCAGCGTTTTGATCGCCTTGAGCAGGTCTTTATCGCTCATCTCTTCGATCAGGCTGTCCCACACCGGCTCGGCCACTTCCACCAGCGTCTGGCCGCGCTTGCCGTTGCCTACCAACCGCCACAGCGCCAGGCGTTCGTCTTGCGGCAGGGCTTCCAGCAGGTCCGCGAGGTCAGCGGCGTGCATATCGTCCAGCAGGCCGGTTATTTCGGCGGTCTGGTTCAGCAATTCGGTTTTGCTGAGCGCATTTTCATCCCCCGGCCGACCAAGAATGCCATCGACCAGGTCTTTATTGTTTAACAGCAGCGAAAGAATGCGCTGGCGATATTCAGCGACTTTTTTAACGTTATGCGTTGCGACTGACATGGTATTCCTTACTGGCACTCAGTAGTCCTCACAGACAATCTCTACCCAAGATAGAACATAGTGAATGCAGGCGTCATTTTTATGAAATGGATGCAGGCGCTGAGGAATAAGTAAGGGGCCTGGCATACCCAACAGGCGTTGGCCGGCGGCAGGCTGCTTAACTATTCGGTTGCCCTGAGTGTTGATGGCTTCTTGCCGTTTCAGGGGGAGCCGTCCCGGTTTTCTTGGCGGATCTCCGTGGTGCCCTGAACGGGGGCGAGCTTTTTTTCCTGATGATGGGGAACCGCAACCACGGCGGCATACAGCAGGCGGCCGACTAAAATGATAAAGCTGATCAACAGCACTATCTTTGTCATCTGTCCGGTGGTTTTTTTACGCATATATCACCCGGCATGCCGGTTTCCTGTGCTATCTGGTGTTGGGAATTGTAACCGGAATTCCAGGAGGGGATGACAAAAGTTGTCCATTTATTTCCGGCGTAAGCCACCGGGCATTTCATCGTCGTTTAGGGTAGGGATTCAGCCGCTTCGGCGTTTAACGAGCCCCCACCGCAGGGTGGGGGCGACGGACTCAGGCAGAGCGTTTCTCGTCCTGCGAGCCTTCTTCTTCAATCATCAGTTTCCAGCCCACTACGTCGTTCCAGTAGGCTTGCTCACGTTCGAAATCCAGCTGTACCAGGTTGTTCAGCGCCAGATAGCCGGCCGGGAAGCGCAGCGTCCAGTGGTTATCGTCGGTGCTAAGACGCAACGTCTCCGGCGTAGTGGTCGACTGGCGCTGGTTGTTGAGCAGGGTGCTCAGGCGCAGCAACTGGATCAGCGGCAGATAATACTTTTTCTTGAACAGGTTCAGGCGCGGCAGCTCTTCGAGCTTGATGCCCTTGCGGTGGAAACGCACCAGCGCCGCCAGCAGCAATTGCTGTTCCTGATGGAAACCCGGCAGGTTGGTGTTCTGCAGAATATAAGCCGAGTGACGATGCATGCCGCTGTGGTTGATGCTCAACCCCACTTCATGCAACATCGCCGCCCACTTCAACAGCGCTTCCAACTGCGGATTCGCCAGCTTGGGGTTTTGCGCCGTCCACTGTGCATACAGCAGCTCGGTGGTTTCGAGCACGCGCTTGGCCTGTTCACGGTCAATATTGTAGTGATCGGCCAGGCTTTTGGCGGTGCGGCTACGGATATCCTGATGGCGGAAACGGCCTTCCATTTCGTACAGCACGCCTTCGCGCAGCGCGCCGTCGGAAAGGCGCAGATCGCGGATCGCCAGCGCATCGAACACGCCGCACAAGATCGCCAGACCCGGCACAAACACCGACTGACGGTCTTCGGACAATCCCGGCAGGCTCAGCGCGCTGAAGTTTTTAAACTGCAGCACCTGTTCCGCCAGCATCTCCAGCCGCTCAAGGGTGATCAGGCCGTCTTTTTCGCCCATCTCCACCAGCACTTCATGTGCGGCCTTGATGGTGCCGGACGCGCCAAGCGCATACTGCCAGCCCTGAATACGGTATTGCCAGGCCAGGGTCTCGAGCTTCTGCGCCGCCGCCAGGCGTGCGCGCTTGAAGTTGTTCTTGCTGATTTCACCGCCCGGGAAGAACTGCTGTGCGAAGCTGACGCAGCCCATGCGGCGGCTTTCCGCCAGCAGCGGTTCAAAGTCTTCGCCGATCACCAACTCGGTGGAGCCGCCGCCGATGTCGATCACCAGCTTGCGGCCTTTTTCCGGCTGCGTGTGTTCCACGCCCATAAAGATCAGGCGCGCTTCTTCCTGCCCGGCGATGATTTCAATCGGATAGGGGATCACCTTGGCCGCGCGTTTGAGGAACACTTCCGCGTTAATCGCCTGGCGCAAAGTATGGGTGCCGACGATGGTGACGTTATCCGCCGGAAAGCCTTGCAGCCGTTCGGCGAACAGCGCCAGGCAGGCAAGGCCGCGTTCTATTGCCTCTTCACTGAGCACATTGTTGCTGTCCAATCCATCGGCGAGGTGGACCCGCTGTTTTAAACGGCCCAATACCTGTAAGGCGCCGTTGACGACGCGGGCAATCACCATGTGGAAGCTGTTCGACCCAAGGTCGATGGCAGCGATTTCCTGCGGTTTGTTCGTTGCAGTGCTTTTTAGCGGCATAGTGGCTGGCCTACTGTCCTGGTTGTTCCAGAGCTTTTAAATACTCATAAATGGCAACCTGAGCGCGCACTTTACGGCGGTTGCCGCGCGGTACGTACTGGTTGCTCAGTTCTTTATCGAGGTAGCGTGCCTTGACCGTGTCGCTGAACAGGATTTCCAGAATATCCAGAACCCGTTGTTTCAGCGTTGGATCCAACAGCGAGACCGCCACTTCTATACGGTAATCTATGTTACGGGTCATCCAGTCCGCAGAGGACAGATAGACCAGTTTGTCACCTTTGTTGTCGAAAACGTAAACCCGATCGTGTTCCAGATAGCGGTCGACGATGCTGATTATCTGAATATTGTCACTGATCCCCGGCAGGTTGGGAATCAAAGAACACATACCCCGGACCAACAGGCGGATTTTTACGCCGGCGCCGGAGGCGGTATATAACCGATCTACCAGCCCTTTATCCACCAGATTGTTGATTTTCAGCATAATGCCGGCCGAGTGCCCGGCCTGGGCGTTGGCGATTTCCTGATCGATCAATTCGTACAGCTTCAGGCGCGAGTTCTGTGGCGACACCATCAGATTGTCGAAGGTAACCGGCCGGTACGGGTTCTCGATAAAGTTGAACACCCGACGCACTTCATTGGTGATGCGCGAGTCGGCGGTCAGCAGTGAATAGTCGGTGTAAATACGCGCGGTTTTCTCGTTAAAGTTACCGGTACCGATATGAGCATAGCGCACAATATCGTCGCCTTCACGGCGCGAGATCAGGAACAGTTTGGCGTGAATTTTCAGCCCTGGCGCAGAGAAGATCACGTGCACGCCGGCTTCGGTCAGGCGTTTGGCCCAGTGAATATTGGCCTCTTCATCAAAGCGCGCCTGCAGTTCCACCACCACCGTGACCTTTTTGCCGTTGTGCGCGGCGTGGATCATCGACTCGATAATGCGCGAGTCTTTCGCCACGCGATAAATATTGATTTTGATCGCCAGCACGCTCGGGTCGAACGACGCCTGGCGCACCAGCTCCAGCACGTGCTCAAAGGTATGGTATGGGTAGTAGAGCAGCACGTCCTGTTCGCGGATGGCGTCAAAGCCGTTGCGGAATTTATCGAACCAGATGTGGCGCAGGCGCGGCAGCGGTTTATTGACCAGGTTGGCCTTACCGACGTTCGGGAAGCCAATGAAATCCTTAAAGTTATGGTAGCGGCCACCGGCGATCACCGAATCATAGTTGGAGATGCCGAGCTTGCCGCGCAGCAGTTCCACCATTTCGTTCGGCATGTCGCGCTGATAAACGAAACGCACCGGTTCGGCGGTGAGGCGTTGTTTCAGGCTGGAGGACATCAGTTCCAGCAGGCTGGATTCCATTTCTGTCACCAGGTCATATTCGGCGTCGCGCGTCATTTTCATCGAATAGGCGTTGAGCGCATCGTAATCGAAGAAGCCCTTGAAGATATCGTCCAGGCAGTAACGCAGAATGTTGTCCAGCAGGATCATCGGTTTGCGGCGGCGCGGCGCTTCCGGCGGCAGGTTGACGAAGCGCGGTACCTTATCGGACGGGATCTCCAGCAGCGCGTACTCGATGCGCGTACCGCGGATAATCTCTACCGCCAGATAGGTGTAATCGTCTTTCAGGAACTGCACCAGATTGGTGTCGTGGTTGATCAGGATCGGGGTGATGTGTTGGCGCAGATGCTGCTTGAAGTATTGGCGCAGCCAGGACTGCTGGTTCTCCGACACCTGACGTTCGTTGATCAAGAAGATCTGGTTGCGTGCCATTTCCAGCAGCAGATCGTTATACAGGCTGTCGAATTCCTGATCGGTTTTTAATACCTTGGCCTGGATCTTCTTCAGCAAATGACGTGAAGCGCCGCCGGAGCCTTGCTCTTCGCTGATCAGGATGCGTCGTTTGAGATCGGCAAAGCGGACCTTATAGAACTCGTCGAGGTTATTGGAGTAAATGCCCAGAAAACGCATGCGCTCAATCAGGGGATTGCTCTTATCTGCGGCTTCCTGCAACACGCGTTCATTAAAGGATAACCAGCTTAATTCTTTTTCGATGTAGAGCTTTTCCTGACCCATTGCCACTCCAGTTCAATTTTAGAAAAGGACCCGGGACGCCCCCCCAAAGCCCGTACTCTGCGTTGTCGGGCTTGAACGTAGCCCGGCTATGTCCTGCACCCTCAACCTTGATGATGGGCTTTTGAGTCCGCAGCGGCACCGGGACACAGCCTATTGTCCTTCATCATTATTGCGAGAGATTGACAGGAAAGTCCAACATATCCATTGCGTTGGCACGGGGCATTTTGCGGTATAAAAAATATTTTTGCGGCGTTGAAGCCGCTGGTCAATATTGTCCGATATAAAATCTCGAATATTAACCCTTGTTATTTGCTATATGACCGGTATTTTCATCATATTTCAGAAATATACTTGGCATACAGTGGGTTTTATTAGTTGAATAATCCAATTAATAGGTGAGGAACTTTGTCATGCAAACGTCACAAAACTGACATAAGATGCCCGGTTATTCTATGGCGCAAGCCTGATTACATCAGCGACAGCGAGAGACATGGCACAGACTACGGTAAACCAACATCCCCGGGATCGCCTGCGCGCGCGCATCGACCGGAGCGTGCAGGCGGCGGTGACCGTCAGCGGGCTGCTGGTGCTGATGACGCTCATGCTGATCTTCGTTTACCTGCTGTTTGCGGTGTTGCCGCTGTTCAAACCGGCGGCGATGGGCAAGGCGCAGCCGCTGGCGATCGCAGCTTCTGCACCGGCGCTGGCGTTGGGCATGGATGTGCAGCAACGCATCGGTTATCGCATTGATACGCAGGGCGCGGGCCAGTTTTACCGTTTGACGCCGCAAGAGGGCGCGAAGGCCGGCGAACTGCTGGCGCAGCAACCGCTGCTGGCCAAACCGAGGTTGCTCGCCCAGGCTGCGGGCGAACGCGACCTGTTTGCTTTGGCGCAGGCCGATGGCCGGTTTATTGTCGCCAGCGCGGACTTTGCCGCGGCGGGATCGGCGGTGCCGCAGTGGGCGTTTCCACTCGGACAACGGCCACAGGCGCTGGATCAACGGGGCCGGCCGCTGACGCTGCTGACGCTGGCCGAGGCGCGGCGCGGCCAGTACTTGCTGGCCGGCGTCACCGACGATAACCGGTTGGTGTTTGGCCGTTTCGGTAACGAACATCCGCCGCAGTTGAGCGCAAGCGCACTGGACCGTGCGCCGCAGCAGATCGTGCTGACCCCGGACGGGCGCCAGCTGTACCTTTTGACGGATAACCGCCTGGCGCGTTACCAGATTAACGGCACGCAGCTGCAACTGAAAGAAACCCGCACCCTCGGGGAGCATTCGCCTTATCAGCTGACGGCGTTGCCCGGCGGCAGTGCGCTGTTGATCGAAGCGGCTGACGGCAGCGTGCGCGAATGGTTCGACGTGGAAAAGAACCAGCGCTGGCAACTGACGCCGGTGCAGCATTTCGAACACAGTGCCGAACCGCAAGATTTGCTGGTGGCCGAGCCTTATCGCCGGGTGTTCGCTACCCTGCGGCCCGATGGCGGTTTCTCGCTGTTCTCGAGCATTCAGCCGCAGCCGTTGCTCAACGGCAGGCTGAGCAGTGGCGTTCGGCAGATGGCGTTCGCCCCGAGCGGCGACGGCCTGCTGCTGGAAACGGCGCAGGGCTGGCAGCACTATGCGATTGATAACCCTTACCCTGACGTGACCTGGCGTTCGCTGTGGCACAAGGTGTGGTATGAGAATTACCCTGAGCCGGCCTACGTGTGGCAATCGACCTCCGGCGAGGACAGCTATCAGGCCAAATTCAGCCTGATGCCGGTGATTTTTGGCACCTTTAAGGCGGCGAGTTACGCGATGCTGTTCGCGATCCCGCTGGCGCTGGCGGGGGCGATTTACACCGCTTATTTCATGTCGCCCGGGCTGCGGCGGGTGATCAAACCGGCTATCGAGGTGATGGGCGCGTTGCCGACGGTGGTTATCGGGCTGGTGGCCGGCATCTGGCTGGCCCCGGTGATTGAACATTATTTGCTGGCGGTGCTGTCGCTGCCGGTGCTGCTGGCGGTAGCGGTGTTGGCCTGTGGCGCAGTGGTGAACCGATTTGCGCCGCGGCGGTTACCGCCAGGTTTCGATCTGCTGATCCTGCTGCCTTTGATGCTGCTGGTCGTCTGGCTGACGTTCAGCGTTGGGCCGTGGCTGGAAGTGAAACTGTTCGGGGAACCGCTGCATTTCTGGCTGGGCGATGATTATGACCAGCGCAACGCGCTGGTGGTCGGCGTGGCGATGGGATTTGCGCTGGTGCCGATTATTTTCTCGCTGGCGGAAGACGCCTTGTTCAGCGTGCCGGCCACGCTCAGCCAGGGATCGCTGGCGTTGGGGGCGACCCAGTGGCAAACCGTGATGCGGGTGGTGCTGCCTTCGGCCAGCGCCGGTATTTTCTCGGCGCTGATGATAGGGTTTGGCCGGGCGGTGGGCGAGACCATGATTGTGTTGATGGCCACCGGCAATACGCCGATTATTGACGGCAGCCTGTTCCAGGGCCTGCGTGCGCTGGCGGCCAATATCGCGATAGAAATGCCCGAGGCGGTAGCCGGCAGCAGCCATTACCGGGTGCTGTTCCTTACCGCGCTGGTGCTGTTTATTTTCACTTTCGTGTTCAATACGCTGGCGGAGGCGGTTCGTCTGCGTCTGCGTAAACGCTATACCCTGAATCAGGAGGCGCCATGAAGCACTGGGTGAAAAGCGGTTCGCCGTGGATTTGGCTGACCGCCGGTTCGGTGACCGTCAGCCTGCTGGCGTTGCTCGGTATCATGTTGCTGTTGGCCGGGCAGGGGATGCGCTATTTCTGGCCCAGCCCGGTTTACCAGTTTGAGTTGAATCAGAGCGCGGCCGGCCCGGTGATGATGATCGGCGAGCTGTACCAGCAGCAAAGCCTTCCCCGCCGCCAGTTGCAGGAGTCCGGCGTTGCGCTGCCGCCGGGGAATGCGCAGAGCTTCGAACGTTATCTGATCAAAGTCGGCAACCGCGAGAGCGAAGGGCAGGATTTCCGCACGTTGCTGGCCAGCGACATCCTGCGGCAGAGTACGCCGCGCGATCTGCTGGTGCTGGAGCGCAACAGCAACGGCACCGCTTATGGCTATTTGGCGGGGATGCTGGAAGACGGCCAGCCTTTGACCGGGCGCAATATCAACCAGGCGCTGCAGCAGCGTTTGCCGCAGATCGCCGCGCTTTCGCGGCAGGCGCACGACATTCAATTTCGCGATATGGCGCGCATCAACCAAAGGTTCGATACACTGCGCCTGCGCGAAAAGAGCCTGCAGCGCGATGACAAGCTGGACGCTCGTTCGCAGGCCTCCATCAGGGCTGAAAGGCTGGAGTTGCAACGCCGGTATCGGCAGTTGTCTGACCGGCTGGAAGGGCTGAACCGCGATCGCCAGCGCGATGCGCTGCTGCTGCGTGACATGCACGGGCAGGTTCATACCATTGCGCTCAGCCAGGTGCGCGATGCCTGGTATCCCAATGCAATGAACACCACCCAGAAGCTGGTGCACTGGGCCGAGCAGGTGAAGAAATTCCTCAGCGACAGCCCGCGTGAGGCCAATACCGAAGGCGGCGTGTTCCCGGCGATTTTCGGCACCGTGCTGATGGTGATCCTGATGTCGATAGTGGTGATGCCGTTTGGCGTGATCGCCGCCGTTTACCTGCACGAGTATGCCGGCAATAATTTGCTTACGCGGTTGATACGCATTGCGGTGGTCAATCTGGCCGGCGTGCCGTCGATTGTTTACGGCGTGTTTGGCCTGGGGTTCTTCGTTTATATGATTGGCGGTACCCTCGATCAGCTGTTTTACCCGGAGTCGCTGCCCAACCCGACCTTCGGTACGCCTGGCGTGCTGTGGGCGGCGTTGACGCTGGCGTTGCTGACGCTGCCGGTGGTGATCGTCGCTACCGAGGAGGGGCTGTCGCGCATTCCCGCCACGCTGCGCCAGGGATCCTTGGCATTAGGTGCCAGCCGTGCGGAAACGCTGTGGCGTATCGTTCTGCCGATGGCCGCTCCGGCGATGATGACCGGCCTGATCCTGGCGGTGGCGCGCGCCGCCGGGGAAACGGCGCCGCTGATGCTGGTGGGCGTGGTGAAATCCGTGCCGGTGCTGCCGGTGGACGATATTTTCCCGTATCTGCATCTGGAGCGGAAGTTTATGCATCTGAGCTTCCAGATTTACGATATGGCCTTCCAGAGCCCGAGCGTGGAAGCCGCCCGGCCGCTGGTGTTCGCCACGGCGTTTTTGCTGGTGGCGATTGTGGTGGGGTTGAATCTGGCGGCGATGGGCATCCGCCATTCGCTGAGGGAGCGGTACAGAGCATGGTCGCAGTAACAATGACGTTATTTCTGGGGAGTGCGTAATGGGTTTGATGACGCCAGGCAGTTTGCCCCGGCTGGATGTCCAGCATCTTGATGATGAACATACCGCGCTGGCGGTGAACGGCCTCAACCTGTTTTATGGCGAGAAACAGGTACTGCACAATATTTCGCTGCGTATTCCCAAGCACCGCGTTACGGCGCTGATCGGCCCTTCCGGTTGCGGTAAGTCGACGCTGCTGCGCTGCTTTAACCGCATGAACGATTTGGTGGATAACTGCCGGATCGAAGGTGAGCTGCAACTCAACGGGCAGGGCATTTCCGGCACGCAGATCGACGTGGCGGCACTGCGGCGGCGGGTCGGTATGGTGTTCCAGCGCCCGAACCCGTTCCCGAAGTCGATTTATGAAAACGTGGTCTATGGCCTGCGGCTACAGGGCGTGCGCGACCGGCGGATCCTGGACGAGGCGGTGGAGCGTTCGCTGCGCGCCGCAGCGCTGTGGCATGAGGTCAAGGATCGGTTGCGCGAGAATGCGTTCCGCCTTTCCAGCGGCCAGCAGCAGAGGTTGGTGATTGCGCGGGCGATAGCCATTGAGCCGGAAGTGTTGTTGCTCGATGAACCGACCTCGGCGCTGGATCCGATCTCCACCCTGACCATCGAAGAGCTGATCTCCGCGCTGAAACAGCAGTACAGCGTGGTGCTGGTTACCCACAACATGCAGCAGGCGGCGCGGGTGTCCGATTACACGGCGTTTATTCACCAGGGGCAACTTGTGGAATACAACGCGACCGACGATATCTTTACGTCACCGCGTCAGCGCCGCACCGAGGATTATATTACCGGGCGTTACGGTTAAGGATTGTTGGGCGCAGTTCAATGCTGCGCCCCGTTCCACTGGAGCTCGTTAGCTTCAATGCCCTTTAGTTCATTACGCCGCTCGTCCTCCCGCTCCTTCACGGTTATCCCCTGAACTTTCGCTATTTTCTGTACTTTGAATAAAAACAATTCTCATTCGTATAGACGAGAAGGGATAAATGTTTATAATTCGCTAATCTATGTAAATTATCGTAAATGGATGTTTTTAAATGTGTACATGGAAGCTATGCATCTGGGCTTTGGCGTTTATGGCCAGTGTCGGGCGTTTTCATTGCGTTCAGGCAGCGGAAATTGCCAGCCCGGTCGACCGCGACAGCATTACCCAACAGCAAAAAACGTTGCTGGAACAAGCACAGCAGCAACGTGAAGCACTGCAAAACAATGTCGCGTTGCCTGCATTACCGCTGCCTGTGGCGAGTGCGGGCGAGGAAACCTGCCACAATGTGCAACGCATTGTCTTTCAGGGGGCGGAACACCTCTCCTGGTCGGTGAAAGAAAAACTGGCAAAACCCTACCAGGGCCGTTGCCTGACTTTGAACCACATCAATCGCCTGGTGCGAGAAACCACCAATGCCTATCTGCAACGCGGCTATATCACCTCGCAGGCCTTCCTGCAGGATCAGGATATTGCCGGCGGTACGTTGATTGTCAGCGCCAATGAAGGACGGGTGGAATCCATTACGCTTGATGGAGAAAACACGCTGGCGTTACGAATGGCGTTCCCCGGCAGGGCCGGTGAGGTATTGAACCTGCGGGATATTGAACAGGGGATGGAACAGCTCAATCGGTTGCCCTCAAAGCAGGTGAGCATCGATATCCAGCCTGGAACGCATTCTGGTTATTCAAACGTGGTATTGCGGCGCAGTTCCGCGCGTTTGCCCGTTGCACTTTCTTTTGGTGCAGACAACAGCGGCCAGAAAAGTACGGGCACCGGGCAGATGAATGCCGGCATAACGTTGGATAATCCGTTGCGCCTTGCCGAACAGTGGTCATTTTCTGCGGCACGTAACAGCGATTTCAACCATAGCCATCGCAGCCGCAGCCTCAACGGCGGCGTGACCTTGCCCTACGGCTACTGGCTATTCAGCTATCAATATGCCTGGAATGATTTTTTCCAGAACGTGCCGTTCAATGGCGACGCTTACCGCTATAAGGGAAATAGTCAAACCCAGCGTTTGGGTGCCAACCGCACGCTGTTGCGGGACGGTTCGCGCAAGTTTTCTGTCGACATAGGGCTGACGCGCAGGCGTACAGAGAACCAACTGGCGGGCGAACGTCTGGCTATCAGCAGCCCGACGCTCAGCGTATTTAGCCTCGGCGGGAATTACAGCGCGGTCGCCGGGCGCGGCTATCTGACGCTGAACCCGACGGTAAGCCACGGCCTACGTATGTTGAGTGCCACCACGGATGACCCGGAGCATACCAATGCGCCGCGCAGCGAGTTTCGCAAACTCAGCCTCAGCGCCAGTTACTTCTATCCTCTGACACCCTCTTTGTACTACCTGACATCAGCCTACGGGCAAACTACGCCGGATAACCTGTACTCCAGCGAGCGCGTCTCCGTTGGCGGGCAGTATTCGGTTCGCGGCTTCAAGGAGCAATACCTGACCGGCAATCGCGGTGGGTACTGGCGTAACGAGCTCAACTGGCAATGGATGACGCAGCCGGGGCTGGGGGACCTCTCTCTGATTGGCGCGTTGGACACCGGCTGGGTGCAGGGGCGCGCCGGGCAAATCGACGGTGGAAACGTCAGTGGCGTGGCGCTGGGCGCTTTGCTGAATGGGCGATGGTTCAATCAGTCGTTCACCGTCGGTAAACCCCTGAAGCACCCTGGCAGCTTGCAACCGGATCATTGGGTGGCCTACTGGCAAGCCGCCTTCACGTTATAACGTCAGCACAGGGTAAGACGCCCGCAGATGTCTAAAACCAACATCATTTCAAAGGAGTGAATAATGGATAAGCTCAACCACCCGTTACCCCGGAGTATCAGCTATCTGCTGATTTATCTGACGGCGCTGCAGCCATTGCACCCCGCCTTTGCCGCGGGTATCAACGCCGCCAACGGCAACACTCAGGTGGTCATCAAACCGGGTAACGTACCGGTGGTGAATATCGCCACGCCGAACGGTGCGGGCATTTCTCATAACACCTATAAGGATTTCAACGTCGGGGCTCCGGGGGCTGTGCTGAACAATGCGACACAGGGCGGAAAAACGCAGCTAGGTGTCGATATTATCAACGGCAACCCTAACCTCAAGGGTAAACCGGCCGATTTGATCATCAACGAAGTCACCGGCGGCAGCCGTTCCGAACTGCAGGGCAAGCTTGAGGTGTTCGGCAACAAGGCCAACGTGATGATCGCCAACCCCAATGGTATCAGCTGCGACGGTTGTGGTTTTATCAACGCTCCCGGCGTCACCCTGACTACCGGTAAACCGCAGTTCGACAAGCAGGGCGCGCTGGAAGCGCTGGAGGTGAAAAAGGGTGGCGTCACCATCGGCGGCAAAGGGCTGGACGGCAACAGCGCCGACTACGTCGACATCATCAGCCGCGCTACCGAACTGAATGGCAAGATCAACGCCAATAATCTGTCGCTGACCCTGGGGGCTAACCGCGTCAGTTTCAAAGACGGCACCATCAAGCCTATCGCCGGCGAAGGCGCTAAACCTGTGCTCGCGGTGGACACCAAAGCATTGGGCGGTATGTATGCCAATAAGATCCGTCTCGTGGCCAATGAGGATGGGGTCGGGGTCAACCTAAATAATATCAATAGCACGCAACGGGATGTCACACTTACCGTTAATGGACGTATTGAACTGGGACAAGCGCATGCACAAACGGATTTGAACGTCAGTGCCAGAGAGGTTCATATTGCCACCGGCGTTAAGGTCCGTGGCGAACGCGACGTGACGCTGGCTGCCGATACGCTCAACAACAACGGCAATGTGACTGCACACCGAGATATGCGGGTGTTTGCCGACAAGGTGCGCAATGTTGAACTGCGTGACGGAGACAACACGGCGTTGCACAGCAACAACACTTTATGGATCCAGAAGGATGCGCAGGGCAATAAGGCGACTAGCGTTGAGAACCGCTCGGCGAAGATACTGACCAACAGCGGTGATTTGGTTATTAGAACTGAGAGTCTGAATAACGTTCGGAATGAAGTGAGCGCGGGCTGGAGAAATATCCCCGGGGATTCAAAGGCATTTAATAAATCATCCGTTGGCAGTTACTACGACACACGGCAAGGGGTGGATGCTGTTGTGCGACTGGAACCTGAATTGAAGGATTTTGGTATTGGCAGTTGGTTTGGGGAAATCAATCTATCTAAAAACGATAAGGTTAATGTCGGACGGGATGACTATGTGATCACTAAATCACAGGTGCCGGGTGTGATCAGCTCGGGTAGTAATGCTTATATAAACGCGACTTCTCTCTGGAACGATCAGTCCAATATTAATGCAGCCAAAGACCTGATACTGACGGGGAAAGACTTTATCGTAAAGAGTTTGCAACTTGGCCAAAAGGATCTGTATTGGCAATTAGGTTCTTCTACTTTTGGTGTCGGTAGCATAGCCCGTGATGAAGATGCTCCTCCAGGTGACTGGGATCTGTTAAATATTACTGAAAAAGCTGCATATACCAGGCAGCAGGAGTTACTGGCATGGAAAGATAAGGGGCATCAGAAATCGTCAATTACCGCTGGTAATAACCTGACTGCGGATTTTAACGGCGGAATTCATATCGATACGCCGTTGCCGTACGACGTGAAAACCAGTGAGGCTGTGGTTTCAACTCGTCCAGACACGTTAGTCGCGAAAAATATTCTGCTGCATGCCAATACTATCGGCAGTACCGATGCCATTCGGGCAAGCGGTGATATCACACTTATTGCCGAAGATAGAATTAATCTTGGTCAAGGTGTACTAAACGCCGGAAATAATGTGTCCATGGCGGCGGTGAATAATATCGATGCCTGGCAGAGCGAGGTGAAAGGAAAAAACGTCACTCTGTTGACGAAGAATGGTGAGATCAAGTTCCACACCAGTCAGGGACCGCATTATTTCCAACCGGACGGTTCGCATTGGATGGGAGGGCTGGAAGCCAGCGGCGATCTGACGTTGAATGCAGGCAGTACCATCGCGCTTCTCAATACGCGTTTGGCGCCACAGAGCCGTAACATCGCTATGACGGCGAATGGCAGCATTACGTTGGACAGAGACTTCTCCTGGCTGTGGTACAAGCCGTTTTCACCCGTCATTTCGCCTACTCCAGCCAGAGAGTTGGCGCTGTTTAACCAGATGTTGGCGGTAGGTCAGATGAAGGCCAGCGGCTCGGTGCTGCTTAATTCCGGCGGATACCTGGCTCTACGGGGTGCTCAGATTAAAGCGGCCAAGGATATTACGTTACTGGCTGGCCATAACGCCGATCTCAATTATCGTGGGTTGAATGAACGAGTTAATTATCTTTTTCACTCAACCAGGACTCCTGAGTTAGGCAGCAAAGTGCACGCCGGGGGCAATCTGCTGATTAACTCTGCGCGTGATCTCGGGACTCAGGGCGGTACTCTCTCTGCCAATGGCAACATCACGTTGCTGGCCGGGCAAAACTTGTGGTTGGCGGCGGCTGGTTACTCTGCCATCGATGCGGTTAACGATAATAACAAAGACGATCGTCATCTGGTCACGACCCTTAACGCAGGGAAAAACTTTACTGCTGCGGCCAACAACCAGTTGCTGACCTACGGCGCCAAACTGAGCTCTGGCGGTAACATGACCCTAACCTCGGGCGGAGACATGCGTTTCGAGGCAGTGCAAAATCATACCTACCGCGAGGGCAACAAGGAATTTACCGAAACACGAACCCAGCAGGGTACTGAGCTAACTGCCGGTGGTCTGATGACGATCATTTCTAATGGCAGCATTTTATTCCAGGCCACCAAACTGGTGACGAAAGGGGCGCTCGGGCTGGTGTCGACACCGGCTGACCTCTCCAGCATTGATGCCGTATTGGCAACGGCGGAACTGCAGGCTCAGCAGTTCCGTCAGCGATATGAACAGGCGCAGCAAAACAGAGGCAATGCCGAAGGGCAGCTTAATGAACGTCGGCGGGAGTTGGAAGCCGCACGTCATCACCCCGATACCCTATCGTTGTTTGATGTCGTAGCTCACCCTATCACTTCTTCGTCAGTCCGATTCGTTGCCGTACCGATATACAGTGGTGGTGGCGCGTATCTCGATGTATCGGCACACATTGACAACCAGGCGCATCTCGACCATTTATTGCGTGAAGGCGGACTGGCCTTTGTCAATAATGTTCTGCAATGGGGGGAAACCTCGGCACCTACGCCAGAAGGTACCAAGGTGGGCAATGCATTCAAAGATGCCACCGTGGCGGAATATGACAAAATTCGTCAGCGCCTGATAGACCGGCGGAATGCAGTAAATAATGCCTTGAATGCAGTAAATGTCGCTCAAAGTGTGTTTGAGCAGGCACAGCAGCAAGTTATGCAACCGGCTAGGGAAAAAGAGGATGCCGAGAATCGGCTGAACACAGTACGATCGGAAAGGCAGCGCCAATACGATGCGGAAAGACAACGTAAAGGTCAAGAAGACGCTAACAACCGAGAATTGGCTGTGCGTACGGGGACTCTGGATATCGCCGCCAAGGGCGGTTATCTCTACGCCCAGGCAATGGAAGAGTCCAGCCATTACGAGAAAAAGGAAACCAAGCGCAAATGGTGGGGCAAGAAAACCGAAGTTAAGCAGACTCGCCATGATGTAGCCAATAAGGTCACCGAGTTTACTGCCGCCGGCAACATCAACCTAATGAGCCGCGACGACAGCACCTATGAAGCCAGTAAAATCGCCGCCGGGCAGAATGTTCGATTAACCAGCACATATGGGCAGGTCAACTTCCGTGCCGTAAAAAATACCTCCTTCGAGCAAACGATCAGCAACTCGAAAGGTTTCTTCATCAAGCAATCCAATAAAGGCTATGAAGACAACAAGTGGGTGCTGCCGAGCATTCATACTGGCGGTACGCTGACCGTCGATGCGGCAAAGGGTGTTAGCGCCGACGTGAAGGCGAAAAACGGCCAGGTGCTGCAAAGCGCGATAGATGCGCTGGGTAATACGCCGGGCACCACCTGGGTAAAAGACCTCAACAAACGCAACGACGTGCAGTGGAACATCGTCAAGGACGCCTACGACAGCTGGGATTACAAGAGCCAACACCTGAACCCGGCGGTGGCGGCGGTGATTGCCATTGCAGCGGCGGCAGTGACAGCGGGCAGTTCGCTCACGGCGCTAGCTGCCAGCAATGTTGCCGGGGCCATTGGTGGCGGTGCAGTGACCAGTGGTGCGGTGACGGCAGGGATGTCGTCGCTTGCCTCTCAAGCGGCAGTGGCATTGGTGGAAAATCAGGGCAACCTATCGAAAACCCTGAAAGTGCTGGGCAGTAACGAAAGCGTCAAAGCGACCGCGACCGCCATGGCGATTGGCGGGGCGCTCAACGGCTTTGACAGCGCGATGGGTTGGAGCAAGGACGCAGCGGGCAAACCGCTCAACCCGAACAACGTCAAATTGCCGCAATTGAGCAATGGCGATTGGAGCAAGGTGGCGCAGCGGGTGGCCGGGCAATCGGTCATCAGCTCCAGCCTGAATACCGCCATCAATGGCGGCAGCTTTAAGGACAATCTGACCAATGCCCTGCTGGCCAATATCGGCAGCCAGATTAATGCCGAAGGGGCGAAGCTGATTGGCGATAACGGCGAGGTATTGGGCGTAGTCGGTAAATCTGTCAGCCATGCGGTGGTGGCGGGTGTGGCGGCGGAAATCGGACGCGGTGACGGTAAAGGTGCGGCGGCAGGGGCGCTGGCGGCGGAGCTGGCCGGGGTGATTATGCAAAGCACACTGTTTGAACCGGCCAATCTCAATGAAAAGGAACGCCAGCTCTACCGTCTGCAGGAAGCGTTAAACGGCAATGAAGTAAAAGAGCAAACGGCACGAGTAATCGGGGCTTTGACCGGGGCGTTGACAACGCATACACCGGAAGGCGCCTACAGTGCTGCGGACAGTGCACAGTCGGTTTATCGCTACAACATGACCGAACATATGTTGATGCAGTATGCGCTGGATAATCAGAAAGATATTTTGGCCGCTGATAAAGGCGATGTTGCTGCGGCAAAACGTGTTGTGGCTCGTCGAGAAGCTGCCGCGATAGTGGCGACCGTAGGTGGCGGTGGTCTGGTACTTGCCGCTGGGGGGATGACGCTGGTGGGAGCTGCGCCAGAATTGGTTCTGGCAGCACGATTGGCGATTGCCGGTTGCAAAACCAATCCGGCACTTTGCCTGAATCAGGCTGGGATTTATGCGGCAGACATTGTGGCACCGGAGGCGATAATTGGAACGGGAGCCATTACTACCGGCAGCACGCTGATCCTGGGAAAAACCGAGGATAGCGTTAAGAAGCTGACGCAGCAGTTGGTGACGACTTCAGACGAGTTGTATAAAACAAAAAATTTCAATGCTCAACCGGTTGCCGATTTCATCAAAGGCGAAACGGCTGCGGGTACAAACTTGTCAACGAAGACCGCGGATTATCTGCGGGGAGTTCAGAAAACCAATACAGATCAGTTGGTCAAGATATTTGACCAGAAACAGAGTGATACTAAGCTGAGTGTGTTTGGGCGACAGTTTGAACAAGTACTTGGGGATGGGGGAAGTGATAGGAAAGGAAAGACAAAAGTTTTTGCTTCACAAACCCTAACAGAAAGAGAAATTTTTGACTATGCGCAATCGTTGATAGGCTGTATACCACTGAAAGAAGTAATAACTCCGAAAGGTACGGTATACTTTGCAAAATCAGGTGATATGACAGTTAATCTTCGAAATTACTCGAGCTCAGCAGGAGAAACTCAAGCTCGCTGGACAATTGACATCATTGGTAATGAGAGGATAAAAAATGCGGTAGGCATAGCATCAAATAAATATGAATTAAAATTTCGTTAGGTGAGAATATGTTGACAGAGAAACAGTATGAAGAGAGAAAAGATCTTCTCGAAGGTTTGTCAATTGGGAATCTTTGGAAGAACATTCACCCTGATAGTGTATCAGGGGAGGTTAATTTAAGCTTTGATGAAGAGAAAGCAATTTTTCTATGGTTCCTTCGGCGCTTAATGCAAGATGGTAAAGTAAAGTTAGCTAATTATGGGGAGTTCCTGTCTGGAACTATAGAGGAACAAATGAATTTATTTGAAAAAAAATTTCCTCATAGCCAAGAAGATATGGATGCTGGTGCTTTTGATGGCTTTTGGTTCCTGACCGAGAAATGCCCTGGCGGGATAGTCTGGATCCATGAAAACGGATACTTAGACTGGACCTAACAACTTTGCAGAGACGGCTCTTCGGAGCCGTTTAATTTATTCAAAACAACGACACAGAAACCGCTCAACCCGCACAACGTCAAGTTGCCGCAACTGAGCAATGGCGATTGGAGCAAGGTGGCGCAGCGGGTGGCGGGGCAATCGGTCATCAGTTCCAGCTTGAATACCGCCATTAATGGCGGCAGCTTTAAGGACAATCTGACCAATGCCCTGCTGGCCAATATCGGCAGCCAGATTAATGCCGAAGGGGCGAAGTTGATTGGCGATAATGGCGAGGTATTGGGAAGTGAAGAACAGAAATTAAATTTCGATGAGGTCACCCATGCTATATAGCGATGAAGAATACGAGTTGTTCAGTCAAGAGTTGGATGGCTCATCCGTTGGAACAATATGGTCTGCGATGATACCTGAAAACTTTAATGGAAAAAAATATCGTATGATGAAAAAAAAGGATATTTTTTAGAGTTACTTCAGCGTCTCATGCAAGATGGTAAAATTAAGCTGGGCAAACACGATAGACTCTTGGACGGCTCTATTGATAAACAGATCGATATGTATAGAAAAGCCATGCCTTCCTGTGAGCAAGAAATGTATTACGGACTGTGGTTCACATTTGGAGAATGCCCAGGGGGGGCTGTCTGGATCTATGATGATGGATATCAAGACTGGACTTGATTTGCTTTGTCATATTAACAACCCGTAAGGGCCATCAAGTACGCTATAAAAACCCGCATTCGCGGGTTTTTCACTTTTATTTAACCAGCGGCTTATCGCCAGGCGTTTTGAACTTCGCCAGATACTGCGGCTGGAAGATGCACATGCGCAGCACGGTGCGGTATTCGCCGTTAACGAAGAATTCGTCAATCAGTTCGCCTTCCACTTCGAAGCCCAGCTTGCTGTAGATGTGGATCGCCTTCGGGTTTTCTTTGTCGACGATCAGATACAGCTTGTACAGGTTCAGCACCGAGAAGCCGTAATCCATCGCCAACTTGGCGGCGGTGCTGGCGTAGCCTTTGCCCTGATGGGCCGGATCTATGATGATCTGGAATTCTGCGCGGCGGTGGATGTGGTCGATCTCCACCAGTTCCACCAGCCCGACCTTGGCGCCTTCGTGGGCGATGATAAAACGCCGTTCGCTCTGATCGTGGATGTGTTTGTCGTAGAGATCGGAAAGCTCGACAAAGGCTTCGTAAGGTTCTTCAAACCAATAGCGCATCACGCTGGCGTTGTTGTCCATCTGATGGACGAACGCCAGATCATCCCGTTCCAATGGACGTAGCCTGACGCTGGTAGTGCTGGACATGTGTGTTCCTCTATGTCGTGAAATTGTGCAAAGTATAACGTCAGGGGCTTGATTGCGGCGAAAAAAAACGACGCCGTGAAAGGCGCCGTTTAGACGGTGTTCAGAGTACAGCGATCAGTCCGCTGCGTGCCCTTGTTCCGGCAGGCGTTCGCCGTCCAGCCAGGCGGCGTTATCACGCATCGCCAGGCGGCCTTCGGCAAACCAGTTCACCACCAGCGGGTAAATGGTGTGTTCCTGGGTTTGCACCCGTTCAACCACCTCGTCTTCCTCGTCGCCGGGGAAAATCGGTACCTTGGCTTGCAGGATCACCGGGCCGCCGTCGAGCTGTTCGGTCACGAAGTGCACCGAGGTGCCGTGTTCGCTGTCACCGTTGTCGATGGCCTGGCGGTGAGTATGCAGCCCAGGGTATTTCGGCAGCAGGGAAGGGTGGATATTCAGCATGCGGCCTGCATAGCGCTGCACGAACTGCGGGCTGAGAATGCGCATATAGCCGGCCAGCACCACCAGATCCGGCTGATACCGGTCGATGGCGTCTGCCAGCGCAGCGTCAAACGCTGCGCGGTCGGCAAAGGCCTTGGCATCCAGCGCATGGGCGGCAATGCCTGCCGCTTCTGCGCGTTGCAGGCCGTAAGCCTGCGCCTTGTTGCTGAACACCGCCACAATATCGGCGGCAATCCGGCCCTGCTGGCAGGCGTCAATCAGTGCCTGGAGATTGCTCCCCTGGCCGGAGACCAACACCACGATCTTTTTCATCAGTTGATGACCACTTGTTGTTCGTCAGAAGATGCGGTCAGTTTACCGATCTTCCACGCTTTTTCACCGGCTGCGGTCAACAATGCGATGGCTTGTTCAACGGATTCTTCCGGCAGTGCGATTACCATGCCCACGCCACAGTTAAAGGTGCGGTACATTTCGTGGCGGCTGACGTTACCGGCCTGCTGCAGCCAGCTGAATACCGCCGGCCACTGCCAGCTTGATTCGTCGATCACCGCCTGCATGCCTTCCGGCAGCACGCGCGGGATATTTTCCCAGAAGCCGCCGCCGGTCAGGTGAGCGATGGCGTGCACGTCGATTTTCTCGATCAGTTCCAGTACCGATTTTACGTAAATCTTGGTCGGCTCCAGCAGATGGTCAGCCAGCGGTTTACCTTCCAGGTCGGTGGTGGTTGGATCGGTATTGCTGACTTCCAGGATTTTGCGCACCAGCGAGTAGCCGTTGGAGTGCGGGCCGGAAGCGCCCAGTGCGATCAGTGCGTCACCGGACTGCACTTTGCTGCCGTCGATGATTTCGGATTTCTCGACCACGCCGACGCAAAAGCCGGCCACATCGTAATCTTCGCCGTGGTACATACCCGGCATTTCGGCGGTTTCACCACCCACCAGCGCACAGCCGGACTGCTTGCAGCCTTCGGCGATACCGGTGATGACGCTGGCCGCGGTGTCCACGTCCAGTTTGCCGGTGGCGAAGTAATCCAGGAAGAACAGCGGCTCAGCGCCCTGTACCACCAGGTCGTTCACACACATTGCGACCAGATCGATGCCGATGGTGTCGTGGCGTTTCAGGTCCATCGCCAGACGCAGCTTGGTGCCTACGCCGTCGGTACCGGAAACCAGGATCGGCTCGCGGTATTTCTGCGGCAACGCACACAGGGCGCCAAAACCGCCCAGACCACCCATCACTTCCGGGCGGCGGGTCTGTTTAACTACACCTTTGATGCGGTCTACCAATGCATTGCCAGCATCGATATCGACACCTGCGTCTTTATAGCTGAGAGAGGTTTTGTCGGTCACTGCGCGATCCCCACGACGGTTTGCGGTTTGAATACGGTGCATCCGGCGTTGATACCGGAATAAGGCGCGGCAATTCTAACAGCGCAGGCAAACGTTTGCGAGTGGCTTGTGAACCAGCTCCGTTTTTTCGTCATCTATACTGTTATTCGAACTTTAGTTGATCCCGATCGGGCTATTGTGGGTGGCGCGGCCGGTAAAAGGAGTTATAATCCCGCGATTTTTTTGGCCGTCAACCACCTTAATAGGAGAAAAATGATGAAGATCGTTGAGGTGAAACACCCGCTGGTGAAACACAAGCTTGGTCTGATGCGTGAACATGACATCAGCACCAAACGCTTCCGTGAGCTGGCTTCTGAAGTGGGTAGTTTGCTGACCTATGAAGCGACCGCCGATCTGGAGACGGAAAAAGTCACCATCGAAGGCTGGTGTGGGCCGGTTGAAATAGACCAGATTAAAGGGAAAAAAATTACCGTTGTGCCGATCCTGCGTGCAGGTCTGGGCATGATGGAAGGGGTGCTGGAGCACGTCCCGAGCGCGCGTATCAGCGTGGTTGGCGTTTACCGTGACGAAGAAACCCTGGAGCCGGTGCCGTATTTCCAGAAGCTGGTGTCCAATATCGAAGAGCGTTTGGCGCTGGTTGTTGACCCGATGCTGGCTACCGGCGGTTCGATGATCGCCACTATCGATCTGCTGAAGAAAGCCGGCTGCAACAGCATCAAGGTGCTGGTGCTGGTTGCGGCGCCGGAAGGGATCGCCGCGCTGGAGAAAGCGCATCCGGACGTCGAATTGTACACCGCCTCCATCGACCAATGTCTGAACGAGAAAGGGTACATCGTGCCGGGCCTGGGTGATGCCGGCGACAAGATATTTGGTACCAAGTAACAAATTTAGCCGACTTTAATGAGTCGGCTTTTTTATGCTCTTCGTCTTTCAAGCGACAGCGTCGCTGGCTACGGGCATGGATAAGTTCCTGAGGCTTATTCCCCTTGCTGCCTGGCTGTAACTTGAAATCCATTGAGCATATATCACGAAGCTTATACAACCGATAACGACTCAGAGGCCCCCATGACCCGTCGCGCCATTGGCGTCAGCGAACGCCCGCCGCTATTGCAGACCATTCCGCTCAGCTTCCAGCATCTTTTCGCCATGTTTGGCGCAACCGTGCTGGTGCCCATCCTGTTCAAGATCAACCCGGCGACGGTGCTGCTGTTCAACGGCGTCGGCACGCTGCTGTATCTGTTTATCTGCAAGGGCAAGATCCCGGCCTATCTCGGTTCCAGCTTTGCGTTTATCTCACCGGTACTGCTGCTGTTGCCGCTGGGTTATGAGGTGGCGCTGGGCGGTTTCATCATGTGCGGCGTGCTGTTTTGCCTGGTGGCGCTGATCGTCAAAAAAGCCGGTACCGGCTGGCTGGATGTGATATTCCCGCCGGCGGCGATGGGGGCGATTGTTGCCGTTATCGGCCTGGAACTGGCGGGCGTGGCGGCCAACATGGCGGGCCTGCTGCCGGCCGACGGCACCAATGCGGATACCACTACCGTGACCATATCACTGGTGACATTGGGCGTGACCATCCTGGGTTCTGTGCTGTTCCGCGGTTTTCTGGCGATAATCCCGATCCTGATTGGCGTGCTGGTGGGGTATGGGCTGGCGTTCTTTATGGGCGTGGTGGATTTGACGCCAATCCGCGAGGCGCACTGGTTTGCGCTGCCGACCTTCTACACCCCGCGTTTTGAATGGTTCGCCATCTTCACCATCTTGCCGGCGGCGCTGGTGGTGATCGCCGAACATGTTGGGCACCTGGTCGTGACCGCAAATATCGTGAAGAAAGACCTGCTCCGCGATCCGGGCCTGCATCGCTCGATGTTTGCCAACGGCATCTCGACGGTCATCTCCGGTTTCTTCGGCTCAACGCCGAACACCACCTACGGCGAGAATATCGGCGTGATGGCCATCACCAAGGTTTACAGTACCTGGGTGATCGGCGGCGCGGCCATTCTGGCGATTCTGCTTTCCTGCGTCGGCAAGCTGGCGGCGGCCATTCAGGCGGTGCCCGTACCGGTGATGGGCGGCGTTTCACTGCTGCTGTATGGGGTGATCGGGGCTTCCGGCATTCGCGTGCTGATTGAATCCAAAGTGGATTACAACAAGGCGCAGAACCTGATCCTGACTTCGGTGATCCTGATTATCGGCGTTAGCGGCGCCAAGGTGCATATCGGCGCGGCGGAGTTGAAGGGCATGGCGCTGGCGACTATCGTCGGTATCGGCCTCAGCCTGCTGTTCAAGGTCATCAGCCTGTACCGCAAGGAAGAAGAGGTGATCGACGCAGCGGATGAATCGGCACAACGGAAATAAATAAAAATGGGCAGCCAAAGGGCTGCCCGTTTCGTTAATGCGCAATCCGTTAACTGCGGATTTTACGGTAAACGAACAGCACCACGATAGCGCCGATCACCGCCACCACGAAGCTGCCGAAATTGAAACCGTCAACTTTGCCATAACCAAAGAAGGTGCTGATATAGCCACCGACCACGGCGCCGACAATACCCAACACGATAGTCAGAATAAAACCGCCACCGTCTTTGCCTGGCATGATCCACTTGGCTAAAATACCGGCGATGAGGCCGAAGATAATCCAGGAAATAATACCCATTTACTGCTCCTTACTTTGCTTTTGAGACTCGATTTCTATTACTGCTGCTTGGCCGGCGGGGTGTTTTCTGTCCCTACAGCGTTGGCATCATTTTTTAATTCTTCCGCTTTGTTCTCAGCGCTGTTTTTAATGGCTTCGGTTTTCGCTTTGGCTTCTTCGGTCAGATCCTTGGCGCCACTGATGGCATCGTTTTTAATGGATTTAGCCTGCTCGACCAACTGTTGGCTTTGTTGGGTGGCGTCATTCTTGATGGCGTCGGCTTTGGCCTTGGCATCGTTGGTGATCGCTTCCGCCTGCTTGGACGCGTCGTCTTTAATGGCTGAAGCCTTGTCTTTAAGCTGGTCAGCCTGAGTGGACGCCTCTTTTTTGATGTCCTTGGCGGTAGCTTCCGCTTTATCGGTCAGATCGTCCGCTTTTTTCTGTGCGGCGTCTTTCATCTGCTCTGCGCTGTCTTTGGCTTTCTCAAGATTGGCGTCGACTTTGGATGAATCATCACAGCCGGCAACCAACAGCCCAATGATTGAGGCCAAAAGCACTTTATTCCATACTTTCATTGTCTATGTCCTTGTAGAAACCTTGTTTATGGTGACTGCATTTCGCCTTTCTATACTAGGATAATCCTTGGATAAAATACAAATTTCACCCGCAATGGCAATGCGTTGGTTTGCCGTCAGTGGGGCCCGTTGCTCACTATTGCGGCATAAAATCCTGCCGGTTCAACAGAGCCCGCTTTTTGTGATAGACTTACCGCGTTTTCCTGCCAGTTTTGGTTGAGGTGCTTCCCTGAATACGCCGGCACAGCTGTCACTGCCACTTTATCTTCCCGATGATGAAACTTTTGCCAGTTTTTATCCGGGCGAGAACCCATCCCTATTGAGCGCGATCCAGTCCGCCGTTCGTCAGGAACATGGCAGTTATATCTATTTCTGGTCTCGCGAGGGCGGTGGGCGCAGTCACCTGTTGCATGCGGCCTGTGCGGAGCTTTCACAGCGCGGTGAAGCGGTAGGCTATGTCCCGCTGGATAAGCGCGCCTATTTCGTGCCTGAAGTGCTGGATGGCATGGAGCAGTTGGCCCTGGTGTGCATCGACAATATCGAATGCATCGCAGGCGACGAAGAGTGGGAAATGGCGATCTTTAATCTCTACAACCGCATTCTGGAAACCGGCCGCACGCGCCTGTTTATTACCGGCGATCGCCCGCCGCGCCAATTGAACCTCCATCTGCCTGACCTGGCTTCGCGCCTCGACTGGGGGCAAATCTACAAGCTGCAACCGCTGTCGGATGAAGAGAAACTGCAGGCTTTGCAACTGCGCGGTAAACTGCGTGGGTTTGAACTGCCGGAAGATGTAGGCCGTTTCCTGTTGAAACGGTTGGATCGTGAAATGCGCACGTTGTTTACGACGCTGGATCAGCTCGATCGCGCCTCTATCACCGCTCAGCGCAAGCTGACTATCCCATTCGTCAAAGAAATTCTGGGGCTGTAGCCGTAGCCCTACAATGACCTACCGCCGTTATTCTTCCGCGTGTTCCAGTAAGGAAAAATAGCGATCAATCTGATCGCGTTCCTTGCTGGCTCTCAGTTGCAACGCCAGATTGATGTTCTCCAGACAGCGCGCATTATCTGCCAGTTCCTGGCCAATTTTACCTTTGCTCGCCAGCCAGGTTGCTACGCTAGCCCAACGCCATAAGGGCGACGAACCTTTGATTCTTTGGATCGGGGAGGGGAAATCACCGGAACCGCGTGTGCCGTCTTTCAGCATAGCGATGGCTTGCCGCGACATGTCGGTGAGCTCGGCAATATCGCTTAAGCCCACCAGAGAGGAATCGACGGACACTACCTGAGCGGCAATACCGGCGGATTCGATATCTTCGATGGCGCTGAAAATAGCCTTGGCGAAGCTGTCGCTTTCACGATCGAACTCCAGGTAAACGGTCTTGCCATAGAAACAGATTAAGCCGTCATCACACCCGCTGGCATACAATGCATCCTCCAGATTGGCGGTATCTGAGGTGACGCCGGTCAGCGTCAGTGAGAAATGGTAAAGCGCCATAGGGGCCCCCTGTTACTTTTTTCCTGATTGAGCAAGACATTGATCTACCTTGCGCCGTATTTGCATGGCGTGCTGTTCAGGGTTTTTTGGCGTGGACCAGATGCTCATCATGTGTTCTCGATGCTCCGGAAGAGAACATTGTAGGCGGCCAAACGCGTGCCCATTGCTGGAGCGAAAAAACCAACCTTGCGAGATGGCATAGGATAACGCGGCCTGAATATGTTTATTAGGGTGGTTTTTCATCGGCCACCTAAAGCTATGTTGAGGATATTTTAACCGTTGACGGTTGTCAACGCCGTTTGTGAGTTAAAACTGCACGCCGGGAGAATAGCAGGAAGAACCAAAAGGGATGATGAAAAGTATTTATATAACAATCAATTAAAAATAGCCCAGGTAAGGGCTATGATCATAATCTTGGTCAATGGGGGCTACCGGAGCGGCGTTTACAATATCTCCAGCACCTGCTCCGGCGGCCGGCCGATACGGGCTTTGCTGCCTTTGACCACGATAGGGCGCTCGATCAGCTTCGGATGCTCCACCATTGCCGCCAGCAATTGCGCTTCGCTCAGGGTTTCATCCGCCAGCTTCAGTTCTTTGTACAGATCCTCTTTTTTACGCATCAACTCGCGTGCGGAACTGAAACCCAATTCCTTCAGCAGTTTCTTCAGCTCGTCTGCCGACGGCGGCGTTTCCAGATACAGCACCACTTCAGGCGTTACGCCATGCTGTTCCAGCAGCGCCAGGGTCTCGCGGCTCTTGGAACAGCGCGGGTTGTGGTAAATAGTGACGTTTTTCATTTAATTCATCCTTATGAAAATCAGCCGCGCTGGTACTGGCGGAAACGCTCTTGCAACTGGCGCAGCTGGTCGATGCGCGCATCATAACGCGCCTGTTTCAGGCTGCCGAGTTTTTGCAGCGAACTGGCGTTGCTGAGCAGGCCGATCGCCTGATCGAGGCGGCCGGTTAGCGCCAGGCTTTCGGCGCGGGCGGACAGCTCTTCATCGCGCAGCCCCTGTGCGGCACTGGCCTGGGCCAGCAGATCCCAGGCGTTGGGATCGTCCGGGTGGGCGAAGGTGTAGCGGTTAAGTATTTTTGACGCCTGCGCCGGCTGGTTGCCTTCCACGTAGGCGTTGGCCAGATTGAGCTGCAGCACCGGGTTGTTGCTCTGTGCGGCGTTGGCGGCCTGTAGCCGCGCAATGGCCTGCGGCGCGCGTTTCTGACCGAGATCGATGTCGGTCATCAGATCGAGCAGCCAGACGTTTTTCGGATCTTGCGTCAGCAGCGGCAGCAGGATGTTACGGGCGTCGTCGTATTTTTTCGCTTCATAGAACAGGATGGCGCGGCCGTATTTGGCGGCCACCTGCTCGCGTACGTTGCCTTTGCTGTAGGCGTCGAGCAGCTCTTCATTCAGGCTGTAGCCTTCGGTACTGTACATGCCCAGAGAACGCACCTTGGCCATCAGGTAATCCTGTGTGGACTGCACCAGGTGCTTGGGCATTTGGTTGGCGCGGTTGCGCGCATCGGACAGGCGGCTGTCGGGCAAGGGGTGTGTCAGCAGCATTTCCGGCGGCTTGGAGGCATAGCGCGATTGGTCGGACAGTTTCTGCAAGAAGTTGGGCATCGCTTCCGGATCGAACCCGGCGCGTTGCAGCACCTGAATGCCGATACGGTCTGCTTCCTGCTCATTCGATTGGGTAAAGCTGATCATGCCCTGCTGGGTGCCGGCCAGCGTGCCGCTCAGCGCCGCCATGCCCATGGTCGGGTTGGCCATCGCCAGCAGGATCGAACCGAGAGCGCCTACCCAGGTCAGCGGGGCATTGCGCTGCTGGTCTTCCATCGCCCGCGCCAGATGGCGTTGGGTAACGTGCGAGATTTCATGCGCCAGCACCGAGGCCAGTTGGCTTTCGTTGTCGGTTTCACGGAACAGGGCGGAGTGCAGCACCACGTTGCCGCCAAAAAAGGCGAAGGCGTTGATTTCGTCGTTGCGCACCAGATAGAAATGGAACGGCGTACGCACCGAATAGGCGCTCGCCACCAGCCGGTTGCCCAACTGGTTGATGTATTGAGTTAGCAGCGGATCGTTGATCAGGGGCGCGCTGGCGCGTAACTGGCGCACATAGAAATCCCCCATCGCCAGCTCCTGGCCGATGCTCAGGGTGCCGCCCGCAGAGGTGCCCATGTCCGGCAGTTGATCCTGGGTTTCCGCCTTGGCCGGCGCCATCGCCGTGGCGTTGATCGCGCCGAGCAACAGTACTGCAATCGCTGTTTTGGTCAACCGGGTGGTCATAGTCAGGCCTTTCCCTTAAATAGTCATCTCTAAGACGTCAGCATCACATAAGAGTTCTTCTTCCGTGCCGGGCTCGCCAAAACAATCAGCGCGAAAGTGCGGTGGCTCACAAAACGGCGCACTGCGGCGCCGTTTAAACAGATCACATCATAGTCAGCCGCTGGCGACAATGAAACTTCCGTCAGGGAATAACCGGGCAAAAAAGTTTTATTTTTCATTTCTGAACCCCCCGCTTTTATCTCGTTCTGCCCGCCGCTCCCTTTTCGATTGATCCAGGCTGCACGATAAAACGAGGATTAAGTTTATCCGCGTTTTATTGACAAGACAAACGGAGACTCATATAGTCTGTGTTATTGAAGGCCACATCATACTGAAGACTCAAAAATGGCGTACATCACAACCAGCGTTGAATATGGTATCCACTGTTTGCTCTGGCTGGTCGGCGATAACCAGCGCGCCCTAAGCAGCCGTGAGCTGGCGGAATTGCAGGGCGTTTCCCCCAGCTTCCTCGCCAAAATTTTTCCCAAGCTCGAAAAGGCGGGGATAGTTGCGGCCAGCGAAGGGGTGCGCGGCGGCTATCGGTTGGCGCGCCCGGCGGATGAAATCAGTTTCCTGGAAATCATCGACGCCATTGAAGGGCACAAACCCTTGTTCGACTGCCAGGAAGTGCGTGGCCGTTGCGCCGTATTCGACAATTCGCCGCCCGACTGGGCGGTTTCCGGCAAATGCGCGATCCACGCGGTGATGCTGCAGGCGGAAAAAGCCATGCGCGACGCTCTGGCGGCGCAGACTCTGGGTGCCGTTGCCACCCGTTTTGGCCGCAAGGCACCGCAAGGCTTCTTCAGCGAGGTGAATATCTGGATCGATGAACGCATGACCGGGCGCACCACCCGCAGCGGCAAACCGGCGCGCACCAAGCCCTAACGTCGCCGCAGTACTTCCCTGAAAAGACTCTTTTTCCCGCCTCTCCGGAAGAGGCGGGGGCCCTTCTGCGCCCTGTTGACGGGCGGCGGAGCGGCGCCGTTCGTCCGGAAAACGTCACGGGCAGCCTGAAGGCCCGATTATCTATCTTTGAAGGAGTAAACCAATGACGCAGAAAATAGTGATCGCCGGTTCGGGTTTTGCCGGGTTTTGGGCTGCCGTTTCCGCCATGCGCGCCATCGCGCTTGCCGGTAAAATCGGGGAGATTGAGGTGACGATGGTATCGCCGACGCCAAATGTCACCATACGGCCACGTCTCTATGAGGCGGTGCTGGAAAACATGAACCCGGACATTTCCTCCCAGCTTGCCGCCGTCGGCGTGCATCATCTGGCGGGTCTGGTGGAGCAGGTTGATACCGCGAGTCAATCGTTGACGGTTCGACAGGCCGACGGGCAAAAAATCTCCCTGGGTTATGACCGCTTGGTACTGGCGACCGGCAGCCGGTTGTTCGTTCCTGCGGTGCCGGGGTTTGCAGAATACGGTTTCAACGTGGATACGCTGGAAAACGCGCAGCGCCTGGATAGCCATTTAAAAGCGCTGACCGATAAAGCGGAAACCTCGGCGCGCAATAGCGTGGTGGTGGTCGGCGGCGGGCTGACCGGGTTGGAAAGTGCCGCCGAGATGCCAATGCGGCTACGCGACATTTTGGGCAGCCAAGCGGATATTCGCGTGGTGATTGTTGATACCGCGCCAGAGGTCGGAGCCGGAATGGGCGCCGAATCCGCCGCGGTGATCCAGCAGGCGTTGGCCGAATGCGGCGTCGAGTCGCGGGCCGGGGTGCGCGTCACGGCGATGGATGCGGACAGCGTTACGTTGTCGAACGGCGAACGCATCGCGACCAACACGGTGATACTGGCTGCGGGCATGCGGGCGAGTCCGCTCACCGAGCAGATCCCCGGCGAACGCGACGGCAGCGGGAGGGTGATCGGCGATGCGTTCCTGCGTGCACCGGCGGCGGCGGGCGTCTTTGTGACCGGGGATACGGTGAAAGCAGCGACCGACGATTGCGGCAACTACAACCTGATGTCCTGCCAGCACGCCATGAGCCTCGGCCGCGTTGCCGGCCATAACGCGGCGGCAGAACTGACGGGGCTGCCGGTACACCCTTACAGCCAGCCGAAATATGTCACTTGTCTTGATCTCGGCCCTTGGGGGGCGCTCTACACCGAAGGGTGGGATCGCCAGGTACGCTTCACCCGGCAGGAGGGCAAAAAGATTAAGCAGGAGATCAATACGCAGTGGATCTACCCACCGGCGCCGGACCGCGATGCGCTTTTCGCCGTTGCCAATCCGGACTTTGTGATTGTGCCCTGAGCAGCATATGGGAGCGGAGACGCTCCCGTTTTATTGCCAGCTTCCCGAGGGTAAAAAAGAACGCGGCCCAATTCCGGTTTTTATTCTAGGCACCGTTATCGCTCCAGCCACTCGATCGCCAATTCGCGCGCTTCATCCAGGCCGATATCCCGGCCTTCGCGGGTAATCGCCGTTTTTAGCTCATTAATCACGTCCGCTTTTTGCGTTTCACGCTCCTCATTGGCCAATGCCAGGAACGCATCGCCTACCACCGTGCAGATGCCGATGTATAAGGCTTTTGAATCCTCGAAACCGCTGCTCATGACTGTTTCCTCTTGGGGTTGATTTGAATCTACAACGGCAGAAAAGGCCGGTCTTGCACCACGCTTTTCATGACCAGCGTGGAGGTAAGGCGCTGTACGCCGGGCAGGGCGGAAAGCCGTTCGTCGTAAAGCCGCTGAAAAGCCGGCAGATCGCGGGCGATGACGTGCAGCAGATAGTCGGGGTCGCCGAACAGCCGCTGCGCCTGGATGACCTGGGGAATGTCCAGCATGGCATTCTCGAAGGCTTCAACGGCCTGGCGATCCCCTTCCCGCATAGTGACAAACACCAATGCAGAAAAGTTAAAGCCAAGGCAGCCGGGATCGAGATGTGCGCGGTAGCCCCTGATCACCCCGGATTGCTCCAGAGCGCGTACCCGGCGATGGCAGGGGGAAACGCTGAGCCCAATCCGGTCAGCCAATTCGGTAACGGAAAGACGCCCATCGAACTGGAGTTCAGCAAGGATTTTGCGGTCGATCTTATCCATTTGGAATAATTTCCCTCAATCTGCAATTTATACGCAAATAATTGAAACCACATTCTAACAACTTGGGGATATTCTTTTCAATAATTGAACAATTTTAGACATTCCTGGCTTTTGGAGCCGGAAAGCCGTGTCCTGTGGAGGAAAGTGAAATGATAAAACGGATAAGCCTACGCACCGCGCTTCGGTGGCCGCAAAAGGCGTCGCGCATATGACGCCGGCTATTTTCGCCGCCTTCTGGGCGGTATCCATGCTGTTTGTCATTACGCCGGGGCTGGACTGGGCGTACATCATATCGGCAGGCATACGCGGACGGGTGGTGGTGCCTGCGGTGGCGGGCTTGCTGTTGGGGCATCTGATGGCGATAGCGATCGTGGCGGCCGGCGTGGGTGCGCTGGTGGCGGGCAATCCGCTGGCCCTCACGGTGTTGACCCTGATTGGCGCGGCTTATCTGTTGTGGATCGGTTTTAACATGCTGCTTCATCCCTCCGCGCCCAACGCGGGTGAAGGGCAGCCGTCCGGCTCCTGGCTGCGTTGGGCCGGTAAAGGGATATGCATCAGCGGCCTGAACCCCAAGGTTTTTCTGTTGTTTTTGGCGCTGTTGCCGCAGTTCACCGATGCCAATGCCGCCTGGTCGATTCCGATGCAGATCCTCGCGTTGGGCCTGTTGCATCTGGTGAGTTGCGGGCTGGTTTATCTGCTGGTGGGATGGGGGTCGCAGTCCCTGTTGCAGACACGTCCGCAAGCCGCCCGTATCGTCAGCCGCATTTCCGGCGCTGCCATGCTGTTTATTGCCATTGGTTTGCTCGCCGGGCAGGCCTTCAAATAAAAAGGGGGGAATGTGACTTCCCCCCTTCGATGCAGACTCGTTAACGGCGGATCTATTAAGCCGTTAGCTGGCCGTGGCGTGAGTTACGCGAACCGGCACCGATTTATAAGACGGGGTGCCGCTTTCCTTGTCGATATAATCCAGCGGAACCAGCACGTTCGCTTCAGGATAATAGGCCCCGACGGAGCCTGGAGCGATGTTGTAGGAGATCACCGTGATATTTTCCAGCCGCAGTTTGCGCCCGGCCACCACGGTTTCGATATCCACCAGATCACCATGTTCCAGGCCCCGCTTCTCGAGATCGATGTCGTGTATGAACAGAACATCGCGACGGCCAAATACGCCTCTATAACGGTCATCCATTGCGTAAATAGTGGTGTTGTACTGGTCATGGCTGCGCAGGGTGATTAGCCGCAGCACGTCGTCGCCCTGAACCTCGGCGTCTTCTTCTACGCCGCTGAACACCGAGAACATGGCTTTGCCGGTTGGCGTCGGCCATATGCGCTCGGTTGGCGGCAGCGGCATGCGGAACCCACCGGGTTGTGCGATACGCTCATTGTATTTATCGAAACCGGGAATGGTTTTTTCAATCAGATCGCGAATGATGCTGTAATCGGCCACCAGTTCCATCCAGGGCACCTTACTGTCTTGCAGGGTTGCCTTGGCCATACCGGCGACGATCGCCGGCTCTGAAAGCAGGAACGGGGATGCCGGTTTCAGTTTGCCGGAAGAGGCGTGCACCATCGACATGGAATCCTCCACCGTGATCGACTGGCGACCGCTGTCCTGCATATCCAGTTCGGTACGCCCCAGGCAAGGCAGGATGTAGGTTTCCTTGGCTACCAGCAGGTGTGAGCGGTTCAGCTTGGTGCCGAGATGGACGCTTAAATCCAGCGATTTCATCGCCGGGAAGCACAGATCCGGGTCCGGCAAGGCCACGGCGAAGTTACCGCCAAGGCAGATCAGCGCTTTGGAGGTGCCTTCCACCATGGATTGCATGCCTTTTACCGCATCATGCCCGTGCTCTTTCGGGGCGACAAAGCCGAACACGTTTTCCAGATTGGCCAGGAACTCTGGCGAAGGCTTTTCAGTGATGCCGACGGTGCGGTTGCCCTGAACGTTGGAATGGCCGCGCAGCGGGCAAATCCCTGCACCGGGCTTGCCGATGTTGCCGCGCATTAACAGCAGATCGGCAATCAAACGTACGTTTGCCGTTCCTTTGTTGTGCTGGGTAATGCCCATGCCGTAAGTAATGATCGTGGCTTTGGATTTCGCATAGGCCAGCGCTACCTGCTCCAGATTTTCCTGAGTCAGACCGCTCTCCGCTTCAATGTCTTTCCACGGGGTGGCGGCCAAATCCGTGGCGAATTGTTCGAAACCCTGGGTGTGTTCGGCAATGAAATCACGATCGATAACGTTGCTGCCCGCGCCCTGAGCGGCGTCATATTCCAACAGCGCCTTGGCGATCCCTTTCAATGCGGCGGCGTCGCCGCCGGCTTTAACCTGATAGTAGGTTGAAGCGATATTGGTGGAGCTGTAGGTCGCCATCTCGATAACGTTTTGCGGATCGGCAAAGCGCTCGAGCGCGCGTTCACGCAGCGGGTTGAAGACGATAATCGGTATCTGGCGCCGCGCCAGTTCGTGCAGGGTTCCCATCATGCGCGGGTGATTGGTGCCCGGGTTATGGCCAATGGAAATCACCAGTTCGGTATTGTCGAAGTCATCCAATGACACCGTGCCCTTACCGATACCTATGGATTGCGGCAGGCCAACGCTGGTCGGTTCGTGACACATGTTGGAGCAATCCGGGAAGTTGTTGGTTCCGAATTCACGGGCAAACAGTTGGAACAGGTAGGCGGCTTCATTGGAAGCGCGGCCGGAGGTGTAGAACTCAACCTGATCCGGCGACTGCATGCCGCGCAAGACTTCGCCGATGCGCTTGAAGGCATCCTCCCATTCGACCGGGCGCAGCGTATCGCTGGCGCTGTCGTAAACCAGCGGGTGCGTCAGACGGCCGTAGCCCTCCAGCTCAAAATCCGTTTTTTCCAGCAGGGAAGTCACGGTGTTGGCCGCCAGAAACTCCGGCGTTACCCGCTTGCTGGTGGCTTCCCAGGTGACCGCCTTGGCGCCGTTTTCGCAGAACTGGAAGGTCGAGTGGTGCTCTTTGTCAGGCCAGGCGCATCCGGGGCAGTCGAAGCCGTCCGGTTGGTTGGTCCGCATCAGCGTGGCCGGCGCTTCGAAGGTTTCCATTTGCGTTTTCACGGCGATAGCCGTCGCTTTCAAGGCACCCCAGCCACCTGCCGGCCCATCATAGGGCCTTATTCCGGGAACGGCGCGTTTCTTCTTCATCATATGAACTCCTACCGCCCCTGAGTGGGCGATATCTTATTGAGACCAGGTCTATTCGGTGTTCCCCTCGGGAGGCGGGATAACCGACAACTATTATTGCGGCCTGATAATGGCTACGTGCGCTTTGCCATTTCTCTGTCTGCGCCGGTGGCCAGACGGAGCGGGTGCTCAGGCGGCAATAAATCTTTTGCGGGTGAGTCACCGGGCGTGAAAAAGACGTCCGGTAACTTCACGCCCGATATTTCGCCGCCGCAAGACGGCTTTTTCACTTATGCCTGCGGCTCCGCGGGCGTTTGCGGCCCAGCCTGAGTAACAGGCGGTTCTGGTGTTGCCGGTGGGGCTGGATTCTCCTTGCTCGTGGGGATAGGTTTGTTAAACACGACCTTGTCAGTTGTTTGATCATAGCCAATCTCGACGCTGTCGCCTGACTTCAGGTTGTCGCCAAGAATTTCCTTCGCCAATCGGGTTTCCACTTCCTGGCGGATCCTGCGTTTCAATTCACGGGCGCCGAAGTCAGGCTGATAGCCCACGTCCACCAGGTGTTCCACCAGCGAATCGGCAATATTGAGGGTGATATTCTGAGCCGCCGCCGTGCGCGTTAAATGCTCAAGCTGGATATTCACGATTAAACGAATGTTTTCCTGAGACAGGGAGTTGAACACGATGACTTCATCGATGCGGTTCAGGAACTCAGGGCGGAAGTGGCCCTTGAGCACTTGCATTAATTCATCGTGAATCGCCTTGTCTGACTTGCGTTCCGCCTCCGGCAGCGAGGCGTTATTCATGATCACCGCAGAACCGAGGTTGCTGGTAGCAATGATGGTGGTGTTGCTGAAATCGACCACGCGCCCTTTACCGTCCGTCAGGCGGCCATCATCGAATACCTGCAGCAGCACGTTGTAGACGTCCGGGTGCGCTTTCTCGATCTCGTCGAGCAAAATTACGCTGTAAGGGCGGCGTCTTACACGCTCGGTCAACTGGCCGCCCTCGTCATAACCCACGTACCCCGGAGGGGCACCGATCAGGCGGGCTACGGCATGGCGCTCCATGTATTCCGACATGTCGATACGGATAATGGCCTGTTCGTCACCGAACACCGTTTCGGCGATGGCCTTGGCCAGCTCGGTTTTGCCGACGCCGGTAGGGCCGAGGAACAAGAAGGTGGCGATAGGGCGGTGTGCCTGGCTCAGCCCGGCGCGCGACAGGCGTACGGCGTCGCTGACGGCCTCGACCGCGTCATCTTGCCCGACCACGCGTTCACGCAGTTTGTCTTCCATATTGAGCAGTTTTTTCCGCTCTTCCTGGGTTAACTCGGTCACCGGGATGCCGGTCAGGCGCGACACCACTTCAGCGACGGAAGACAGGGTGACTTCCAGCGTTTCTGACCCCGTTTTGCGCTGCCAGGCTTCCGTTAACTCATCAAGACGCGCACGTTTGTCACTAATTTGCGTCTCGAAGCTTTTAACGTCGTCAAACTTTTTACGGGAAGACGCCGAGTCTTGCTCGCGTTTCAGGTGGGCGATTTCCGCTTCCAGTTCCTGAATATCAGCCGGCCGGGAGGTGGCGGAAATGCGAACGCGGGCCGCCGCCTGGTCAATCAGATCGATGGCCTTGTCCGGCAAGAAGCGTGACGTGATATAGCGATCGGACAGTTCGGCCGCAGCGACGAACGCTTCATCAACAAAGGTCACCTGATGGTGCGCTTCCAGCTTGTCGCGCAGGCCACGCAAAATGACGATGGTCTGGTCGACGGTCGGTTCCGGTACTAAAACCGGCTGGAATCGGCGTTCGAGCGCGGCATCTTTCTCGATATGCTTTTGGTATTCATTGAGGGTAGTGGCGCCAATCAGGCTCAGTTCACCGCGCGCCAGCGCCGGTTTCAGCACGTTGGCAATGTCCAGGCCGCCTTCGCCGCCGCCCTGACCGGCACCGACAATGGTATGGAGTTCGTCGATAAACAAAATCAGTTCGGCATTTTTCTCGCTGACTTCATCAATCAACTGTTTGGCGCGTTCTTCAAATTCGCCGCGGTATTTTGCGCCCGCCACCATGGAGTTGATATTCACTTCGACCAGGCGTTTGCCCCGCAGCACTTCGGGCACGTCACCTTTGACAATGCGTTGCGCCAGCCCTTCCACTATGGCGGTTTTGCCCACGCCAGGTTCGCCGATCAGCACCGGGTTGTTTTTCTTGCGGCGGGCAAGCACCTCAATGGTACTTTCAATCTCCTGCGCGCGGCCGAGCACCGGATCCAGCTTGCCCTGGCGCGCCATTTCAGTCAGATCGCGGCCAAACTTATCCAGCGTTGGCGTGCCCGTCGGGGTGTCGATACGGCCGTCTTCCGCACCTTTCCCCACAAGCTTCACTACTTTCTGGCGCAGAGCGGCTGGGGTGACGCCGTATTTTTTCAACAGGGCGCCGGCAATGCTGTCCGGCACTTCACTGAGCCCGATCAGCAAATGCTCCGGGCCAACGTAGGAATGGCCCAAATCGCGGGAGACCTGAAAAGCGTACATGAAGGCTTTTTTCAGCCGTGGGGAGACCGTCATGTCTTCCAGAGTGGCGCCGGTTTCGGCGGCCCCCTTGTAAGCATGCTGGTCAATGTAAGCCTTGATGTCCTGCGGCGACAATTTGAGTTCTGTCAGCAGGGCGGAACAGACATCGGTATCCGCCAACACATACAGCAGGTGCTCGGTATCAAGTTCACTGCGGTGCAGTTCATGCGCTTTTTCTGCCGCGCGTTGCAGCAGCTCAAGCGTTTGTTTGCTGAAGGCGTCGGTGGCATCGACGGATTCGCGCGGGACTTCCGCAGAAAACCCGGACGCTTCTTCCGCCGCTTCGTCTTCCGTTAACTCATTAAAGAAACGCGATAAGGCACCGCCGCCACCCAACAGGGAGTCGAAAGGATTGAGAATATTTTGGTGGCGCGTCAATTGCCGGTAATCGTAATCACAGATGGCAATGGATTTCCTCTGACCATTTTGCATTACTGTCACACGGCCCGATGCCGGGCGGGCATGACAAATATCACATAAAATAGGCATGGTGAATTAACTCCTATCAAGTTAAAGCGATTTAACTTCAATAAAACAGGCGTTTTGGATATGTCTGTTATTTATTTAACCTTGTCGGATTAAATAATGGTGTTAGCGAATTTAATGCCGGCTCCTTATGGATGGTGGTGAGTTAAGGCATCGTTATTACAATGCCAGATGACGAAATAAGGGATATTCAGCATTTTTCAGTAAAATGCTGAATGCGTTACCCTTGATTGTGCTTTTATCGGTAGTGACGTTAATGACTATTGGGCGGCACACTGCGCGTCGACAAGGCTTCTAATAATGTCAGCGATGGAATAAAGAATAATCCGCCGGTAACGGCATGGCTGAAATCCAGTAAACGATCATAATTACCCGGTGGAAGGCCAATAATCATATTTTCAAGCATCTGTTCGATCGGCGCCGGGGAGCGGGCATAGCCGATAAAGTAGGTGCCGAACTCGCCCATGCCGGGTCTGCCGAACGGCATGTTATCGCGCAGGATCTTTACTTCGTTGCCGTTCTCGTCTTCCAGCGTGGTGAGGGAGCTGTGGGATGAGGAAGGTTTTACGTCGGCATCCAGCTCAATATTGGATTGTTTATGGCGGCCGATAATGCCCTCTTGCTGTTCAACGGTCAGTGCATTCCAACCTTTCATATCATGCAGATACTTCTGCACCAAGGCGTAACTGCCGCCGGCAAAGGCGCGGTCTTCATCACCCACCACGGTGAAGTCGATGGCTCCGTGGCCTTCGGGGTTTTCGGTGCCGTCGACAAAGCCGATCATGGCGCGTTGATCGAAATAACGGAAACCCTGAACTTCATCCACGACGGTGACGGCATCGCCGAGTTTATTCAGCAACTGGGTCGCCAGCTCAAAGCACAGATCCATCTCTTCGGCACGAATATGTAAGAGAATGTCACCGGGCGTAGCGACGGCGACACGGCCGCCGGATCCTATTTCACGAAAAGGATGCAATTGCGCCGGGCGCGGAAGGCCGAAAAGCGTATTCCAGGCGGTGGAACCGAATCCGCAGACGCATGACAGCCGCCCATCCGGCGATCTTTTCGCTACCGAGCGCACTACCGCCGCCACGTCGGCACACCAGTTACGTACGGTGGCGTGGTGTTCCGGCGTGTTTGTTATTGTCGCGACAATGAAGATGGCACTGCGCGTAACAGGGCTAAAAACTGCCTGTGAATCATCATAATACGTGCTCATAAGTCGTCTACCATCCAGTAAAGGTTAAATATGATATTTAAAAAGCAACAATAACTGATGTAAAACGCATTAAATATAGAGCTACCTTTTTTACTTTGCATTGTCAATGTTGAAACAACCTTTCCAAATAGCATATCAAAACTTAACAAGGTGCGTGATAGATTGTATCTATTGCGCAATAAAATTAACCAATTTGACGAAATGTTATTGGCAGGTAAAATTAATTCACAAGGCGAGGGAAACTGAGAAAAACCAAGAGAAAATTAGCTGAGAAAAAAGGGCGGTAAGTTCGGAAGACATGCCGTTAAAATTTAAAATAAAATCATCTGCGTCGCTGAGGCGCGTCGAGGCTAATTAATTAGCCCGGTTCTAACTATGTTCGTGCCCATAAACCAACCCTTGGGGCACCCGCAGGCCTGTTTCGATAAAAACACGGCCAGGAAAGAAAATTATCGGCATTAAAAAATTACGGCATGAGGTTTTCCTCATTTTTTGCGTGGCTCATGTAAAAGTGGTGGCCAGCTTTTTAATGGATATCGTGCAGTGACCTGGAATAGCAATATAACTCATGGTTTATAAACTTATCAAAATGGTGATACACAGGGGTGAACAATGTTGGGATTAGATGCCTTCCATTTAGCGAGGATACAGTTTGCCTTTACTGTCTCCTTTCATATTATTTTTCCGGCTATTACCATCGGGCTCGCGAGTTTTCTGGCGGTGCTGGAAGGTTTGTGGCTGAAAACGCGTAATGACACCTACCGTGAGCTTTATCATTTTTGGTCGAAGATATTTGCGGTCAATTTTGGTATGGGGGTGGTGTCAGGTCTGGTAATGGCTTACCAGTTTGGCACCAACTGGAGCGGTTTTTCGCAGTTCGCCGGCAGCATTACCGGGCCGTTATTGACCTATGAAGTGCTTACCGCTTTCTTCCTGGAAGCCGGTTTCCTCGGGGTTATGCTGTTTGGCTGGAACCGGGTAGGGCGCGGGCTGCATTTCTTTGCGACCTGTATGGTCGCGCTGGGGACGCTCATCTCGACCTTTTGGATCCTGGCCTCGAACAGCTGGATGCACACGCCGCAAGGCTATGCGATCGAAAACGGCATTGTGATCCCGGTCGACTGGCTGAAAATTATCTTTAACCCGTCATTCCCCTACCGTTTATTGCACATGTCTACCGCCGCTTTCCTGGCCAGCGCCTTCTTCGTCGGGGCATCGGCTGCTTGGCACCTGCTGCGGGGCAATGATTCGCCGGCGGTGCGCAAAATGTTTTCCATGGCGCTCTGGATGGCGCTGTTTGTCGCCCCGATTCAAGCGGTTATCGGCGATGCTCACGGCTTGAATACCCTGGAGTATCAACCGGCGAAAATTGCCGCCATTGAAGGCCATTGGGAGAACAAGCCGGGTGAAGCCACGCCGCTGGTGCTGTTCGGCGTGCCGGATATGGAACAGGAAAAAACCCGTTACAAGCTGGAAATTCCTTATCTGGGCAGCCTGATCCTGACGCACAGTCTCGACAAGCAAGTACCGGCGTTGAAAAGCTTCCCTAAGGAAGATCGCCCGAATTCCACCATCATCTTTTGGTCGTTCCGCGTGATGGCCGGTTTGGGCATGCTGATGATTCTGCTTGGCGTCGTCAGCGCATGGCTGCGTTGGAGAGGCCGTTTGTATCAGTCGCGTCCTTTTTTGTGGTTCGCGTTGTTAATGGGGCCTTCAGGCCTGATTGCGTTGTTGGCCGGATGGTTCACCACTGAAATCGGTCGTCAACCCTGGGTGGTCTATGGGGTGCAACGGACCCGCGACGCCGTTTCCGCGCACGGTGATATGCATATGACCTTCAGTCTGCTGGCCTTTATCGCGGTGTATTGCTCGGTGTTCGGCGTTGGCTATATGTACCTGATGCGTCTGATCAAGAAAGGCCCGGGGAGCGACGATACGCATGGCGCCGTTGTCGACGGCACGCCGGCTCGTCCGCTGTCTGCGGTTCAGGATCCTTTGAACAAGCCGGAAGGGAGAAACTAACATGGGCATCGATCTTTCAATTATTTGGTTCACCATCATCGTATTCGCCACCTTGATGTATATCGTGATGGATGGTTTCGATCTCGGGATTGGTATCCTGTTTCCGTTTAATAAGGATGCCACCGAGCGCGACATGATGGTCAATACCGTGGCGCCGGTCTGGGACGGCAACGAAACCTGGCTGGTGTTGGGCGGTGCGGCGCTGTATGGCGCTTTCCCGCTGGCCTATGCCGTTATCACCGATGCGTTGTCCATTCCGCTGACCGCGATGCTGATTGGCCTGATCTTTCGCGGCGTGGCGTTTGAATTCCGCTTCAAGGCCACGCCGGAGCATCGTCCGTTTTGGGACAAGGCGTTTATTGTCGGCTCGATCCTGGCGACCTTCAGCCAGGGGGTTGCCGTCGGGGCAATATTGAATGGCTTCGAGGTCACCGGCCGCGTCTACAGCGGTTCGGCACTGAGCTGGCTGGCGCCGTTCCCGCTGTTCTGCGGCCTCGGCCTGGTGGTCGCCTATGCGTTATTGGGCTGCACCTGGCTGATTATGAAAACGGAAGGGGCCTTGCACCGCAAGATGTCCGAGCTGGCGATCCCCTTGACGCTGGTGCTGCTGGCCGCCATTGCCATCATCAGCATCTGGACGCCGTTAGCGCACCGAGATATTGCCGCGCGCTGGTTCACCGCGCCGAATATCTTCTTGTTCCTGCCGGTGCCGTTGTTGGTTCTGGCCTTTGCCTGGGGCATCGTGCGGGCGGCGTATAACCGCCGGGCCAGCTATGGTCCGTTCCTGATGACCCTGGGCTTGATGTTCCTTGGTTTCAGTGGCCTGGGGATCAGTATTTGGCCGAATATCATCCCACCGTCGATCTCCATCTGGCAGGCGGCATCACCGCCTCAAAGCCAGGGCTTTATGTTGGTCGGCGGGTTGCTGATTATCCCGGTCATCCTGGCTTACACCTGCTGGAGCTATTACGTGTTCCGCGGAAAAATCAAACCGGACGAAGGTTACCATTGATCGATAACGTTGCCAGGAGATGAATATCATGAAACCTGTGACAGACAGCCACCCGGCCTTTTGGCGGCGCTTGATGTGGATGATGGCCATTTGGGCCGCCAGCGTGCTGGCCCTCGGCGTAGTGGCATCGGTATTTAAACTGCTGATGGTCGCAGCCGGCATGAAGTCTCACTGAAAAAACAAGCAGCCAGGCTATGGGGTTAACAGATAGCCTGGCTTTGCTTTTCGGTCAGCCCCGGGGCAATCAACAGCAACGCCATTATTTTCCGCTCTGACACTTAAGTCATAAGTGCCTGATGATTTCTTGTTACCGCTCATTTGGAAGGTATTGCAGATGTCGACATTTACCGATCCCTGGGAACGTAAGTTCTATTATTTGCGGCTCTCCATTACGGATGTGTGTAACTTCCGTTGCAGCTACTGTTTGCCTGACGGGTATCGTCCCACCGGGGGCAACAACAAAAGCTTTCTGACGTTGGATGAAATTCGGCGGGTTACGCGGGCTTTTGCCGCCTGCGGCACGGAAAAGATCCGTCTGACCGGTGGCGAACCCTCACTGCGCAGAGATTTTGTCGAGATCATTGAAACCGTCAGACAAAACCCGGAAATCAGCAATATCGCCATGACCACCAATGGTTACCGCATGGCGCGTGATGTGGCACGTTGGCGGGCCGCTGGGTTGACGTCCATTAACGTCAGCGTGGATAGCCTGGACGCCAACCAGTTTCACGCCATAACCGGCCAGGACAAGTTCAGGCAGGTCATGGACGGCATTGACGCCGCCTTTACGGCGGGGTTTGACAAGGTCAAGGTCAATGCCGTTTTGATGCGCGGGATCAATCATCATAGCCTGCAGACGTTCCTTGACTGGATTAAGCACCGCCCGATTCAGCTGCGTTTTATCGAACTGATGGAAACCGGGGAAGGACGAGACCTGTTTCGCCAACATCATATTTCGGGAGAGGTGATCCGCGAACGCCTGGTCGCCATGGGGTGGCAGCGCCGGGAACGAGAGCGCAGCGCAGGCCCGGCTCAGGTGTTTTTCCACCCGGATTACCAGGGGGAAATCGGCCTGATAATGCCGTACGAAAAAAACTTCTGCGCCAGTTGTAACCGGCTGCGGGTTTCCGCAACGGGGAAGTTGCACCTGTGCCTGTTTGGTGACGGCGGCATTGGCTTGCGTGACCTGTTGCAGGCCGACAGCAGCCAGCAAGAGTTGCAGGAGCGTATTGCGCACAGTTTATTGCAGAAAAAGCAAACGCATTTCCTGCATCAGGGGAATACCGGCATCACGCAAAACCTGTCGTTTATCGGGGGGTAAATTTTACTGGAGAAAGACCATGACCACACGGGGGGATCATGATTGACGTTTTATTCTTTGCTCAGGTACGTGAGCTGATCGGTTGCAACCATCTGCAACTCCCTGCCGACTACGCCACGGTGGCGACGTTACGTCAGGCGCTGTCGCTAAAAGGCGACCGCTGGGCACTGGCGCTGGAGGGCGATAAACTTTTGGCTGCGGTAAACCAAACGCTGGTGCCTTTCGATCACCCCTTGAATGCCGGTGATGAAGTGGCCTTTTATCCGCCGGTAACCGGGGGTTGAGATGCAAAACAAAATCATCGTCGATACCGAGAGTTTTGATATCGCACGGGAACATCAATGGCTATCAGCCTCAGAGACCGAGGGCGCCGTGGTCACTTTCGTCGGCAAAGTAAGAAACAATAATCTGGGCTTTGATGTCAATGCCCTGACGTTGGAACATTATCCCGGCATGACCGAAAAGTTGTTGGCGCAGATTGTTGATGAAGCCCGCTTCCGTTGGCAACTGGGGCGGGTGGTCGTGTTTCATCGCATTGGCGAGTTGCGGGCAGGCGATGGCATCGTTTTGGTCGGCGTCAGTAGCGCTCATAGAGCCGACGCCTTTCTTGCCGCAGAATTTATTATGGATTATTTGAAAACCAAAGCGCCATTCTGGAAAAAGGAATCAACGCCGCAGGGCGAACTATGGGTTGCCGCAAGGGATAAAGATTGCGCGGCAGTTGAACGTTGGTAGTTATCTGAACATTTGATTCCCATCAGGCTTCGGCACGGTGTACACCGTGCCGAAGAGCGGCGTCAGATCAGATTGAAATAACGGTCGGGTTTGAGCAGGGCAGGCAGAGGTTTTTGATTGTTCATTTCCATCAGATTACGTTCGATGGTATTGCAGATGGCATTCAATGGCAGATCATTGGCGCTGGTACCAAAGGGGTCTTCCAGCTCTTCGGCCAGTGAGTCCCAGGATAAAAAGGTATAGGAAATAAACACGGAAACGAACGGCGTCATGTAATGCAAATCAGAAACCAGCGCAAACGGCAGCAAGGAACAGAATAAATATACGGTGCGTTGCAGGATCAGCGTGTAGGCGAAAGGCACCGGCGTGTTGGCTATTCTTTCGCAACCGCCGAGAACATGTGCGAGTTCATCCAGTTTATTATCGAGCATTTTATAGGTGACGTCGCTTAATTTACCCGCCAGACGCAATTTGCCAATCTCATCGCCCAATAATAACAAGACTCTGTTAGTGGGCATTGGGCTGGCGATGATCTCCGAGAAAGCCTCTCGCGGTAAAATGCGATATAAGTCAGCCGTGGGATCGGTGTTTCTTAATTGGTGCTTCAAACTCCAGCTAAACGCAATAAGATATTTTGCTATTTCCTCATGATTTTTTTTATCTTCCGGAAGCAGGTTTTTTAATTGTCTCAATAATGTGCGCTCCGCTATCAGCAGGGTTCCCCATAACATTCGCGCTTCAACAAAGCGGCTGTAGCTGGCGCTGTTGCGAAAACCCAGAAAAATAGCGATGGCGATCCCCAACAGGCTGAAGGGGGCAATGGTGAGATGTATGCCAAGTTGTTCATACCATTGGTAAATGATAATGGCGACAATAGACATGAGGATATTTAAAAACAGGCGGAAGGTGATTTTTGACAACACCGAACCGTGCCAGTCAAACAGGCGGAGAAACCAGTGTTGGTTTGGGCGAATAATCATGGGTTTACTACTCCCTGGTAGCTTACTTTTGGCTGTGATTGTTTTAGTGATGAATAATGATCATGGCCGATAATATGTAACAATATATGAGATTTTCTCATTGGCAAGTGAATGTTTACTGTATGACATAGGGCGATGATGATCAGACTCTCTGAGTCGGTGTTTAAATTATCTGATTTATTTATTCAATAATCAATACATCCAAAAAATAATTAATATTGTGCTGCTAAGATAAATAAGAGTTATTGAATGACCCGCCGTTTTTACGCCCCGTTTTCGTTTAATGGCCGAGACGCGGGGGCTAAATGAGAATAAAGAGTATTTTCTGCCGACGGAATGCCCTGCGCGTTGCCGGGATGTGCGGATTGCGATTCGTCTCGGTTTAAGGATACGCTTGCCCTGGGCTCTGGTATTCTTATGGAGCGTGTTGTGAGTTGGATGTTCTCCGGAGCGGCAAATCCAATCCGTTTGGTGTTGAAGCACAGCGAGCTCGTCGGGTACTTTGCGTGTTGGCGTGCCCAAACCTGTACCCCATTCATTTCATGAAAAGACCAACCCCAGGAACCGCAATGCCTGCCAGTCAAACCTCTAGGAGCACTCTCTGATGCTGGAGATGTTATTACAGTGGTACCGTCGTCGCTTCACCGATCCGCAGGCTATCGCCCTGCTGGTGATTCTGGTCGCCGGGTTCCTCATTCTCTATTTTCTGCATGGTATTTTGACGCCGCTGCTGGTGGCCATCGTGCTGGCGTATCTGCTGGAGTGGCCGACCGCGCGGCTGCAGCGTATCGGCTGTTCGCGCAACTGGGCGGCGAGCCTGGTGATGATCATGTTCGCCGGCATCGCGATGCTGCTGGTGTTTGTGGTGGCGCCGACCGCCTGGCAGCAGGGCATCAACCTGATGACCGATCTGCCGGGGATGCTCAATCAATTCTATAACTTTGCGGCGACGCTGCCGAAGCGTTATCCGGCGCTGGTCGATGCCGGCATCATCGATATGATGGCGGAGAATCTGCGCGGACGGCTGTCGGGCATGGGGGAGTCGGTGGTGAAATTCTCGCTGGCTTCACTGGTCGGGCTGCTGACGCTGGCGATTTACCTGATTCTGGTGCCGATGATGATGTTCTTCCTGCTGAAGGACAAAGAGCAAATGCTCAACGCGGTGCGCCGCGTGCTGCCGCGCAATCGCGGGTTGGCGGGCCAGGTGTGGATCGAGATGAACCAGCAGATCACCAACTATATCCGCGGCAAGGTGCTGGAGATGGTGATCGTCGGCGTGGCGACCTATCTGGTGTTCGTTATTTTGGATATGCGCTATTCGCTGCTGCTGGCGGTGCTGGTCGGTTTCTCGGTGCTGATCCCTTATATCGGCGCGGTGTTGGTGACCATTCCTGTGGTGGTGGTGGCGATGTTCCAATGGGGCGTCGGCGCCGATTTCTGGACGCTGATCGTCGCCTATCTGGTGGTGCAGGCGCTGGACGGCAACCTGTTGGTGCCAATCCTGTTCTCCGAAGCGGTCAATCTGCACCCGCTGGTGATTATTCTGTCGGTGATTATCTTTGGCGGACTGTGGGGCTTTTGGGGGGTGTTCTTTGCTATCCCATTAGCCACGCTGGTGAAGGCGGTGATACACGCCTGGCCGGATGAACTGCGGGTGGAAACGGAACAAGATTAAGCGGAAATGACGAAGCGCAGCAGGCCGCTGCGCTTCGTGAGCATTATTGCTGCAGGTAACTCAGAACGATGTCGTGATGATTGGTGGTTTTGAAATCATCAAACACTTTCTCGACTTTACCCTTGGTATCAATCAGGAAGCTGATACGGTGAATGCCGTCATAGGTTTTCCCCATAAAGGTTTTTTCACCCCAAACGCCGAACTGCTGCGCCACCTGATGATCCTCATCAGATAACAGCGTGAAATTTAACAACTCTTTCTCGGCAAAACGCGACAGCTTCTCTGGTTTATCCGTGCTGATGCCCAGCACTTCGACACCTGCTTTTTTCAAGTCATCCATGTTATCCCGCAGACCGCAGGCCTGAACGGTGCAACCCGGCGTCATCGCCTTCGGATAAAAATAAACAAGCACTCGCTGTCCCTGGAAGTCGGCCAAATTAATTTCCTCACCGTCTTGGTCAGGCAAACTAAATTTCGGCGCTGTGTCACCGGCTTTCAATGGGCTCATCACTACTCTCCATCTTTCTCATCATGCTGTGGATAGTTAACAACGCTAATACTGCCTTGTGCGTTCAATTCTGTACATAGGTGATGGAAGGCTTGCTCAATATTTGATGCATCCGCGTTGCCGGGGCTGTGCGCGGTGATCTGAATGTAAAGCTGCGGCGGCAGGTGACCTTCCGCCGGTTGGGTTCTGGACACCAGCTCGGCAATGTTCATCTGGCTGGAGTCGAACAGATCGGTGAAGCGTTCAATGATGTGCGGTGAGTCTTTCACCTCAACCTGCACCCACACCGTGGCCGGCATCGGCGGCCTTTCATGCGAATTGGTGCGTTTCATCACAATCAGCAGCTCCATCTCCGCGCCTTTTTGCGGCAGAGTGGATTCAATCAGGGTAATCGCGTTCCAACTGCCGGAAAGCAGCATGATGAAAGTGAACTCCTCACCCAGCATGGCCAGACGGCTATCTTCGATATTGCACCCGCAGCTGCTGACGTGGCGGGTGATGGCATTAACGATTCCGGGGCGGTCGGCGCCGAGCGCGGTAATCACGAGATAGTGTTCATCTGGCTTAGGCAAAATGGATCTTCCTGTCGTGCTCAATGGGGTTACCATGGTAAACATAAAAAAAACCGCCTGCCAAGCGCTTACAACGCTGTTGTTTGCTTGCTTTTGGATAGGTAGCAAAAGTACCATGAGTGACTTGTTTGTGGAGGGGACGGCCAATGTTTACGGGAAGTATTGTTGCACTGGTTACGCCGATGGACGACAAAGGTGCTGTCGATCGTGCGAGCCTAAAAAAACTGATTGATTATCATGTAGCCAGTGGGACCTCGGCCATTGTTTCCGTAGGGACGACCGGCGAGTCCGCAACGCTTGCCCATGACGAGCACGTTGAGGTGGTATTGCAGACGCTGGAACTGGCCGCGGGCCGCATTCCGGTGATCGCCGGTACGGGCTCCAACGCCACCGCCGAAGCCATTTCGCTGACCAAAAGCTTCGAAAACACCGGCGTAGTAGGGTGCCTGACGGTAACGCCTTACTACAATAAGCCGACCCAGGAAGGGCTGTACCAGCACTTCAAGGCGATTGCCGAAAGCACCGAGCTGCCGCAGATCCTCTATAACGTGCCTTCACGCACCGGTTGTGACATGCTGCCGCCGGTGATTGCGCGTTTAGCAAAAATTAAGAATATTGTTGCCGTTAAAGAGGCAACAGGGAACTTAAGTCGTGTAAGTCAGATCCAAGTGCTGGTTGATGATGAAGATTTCATTTTGCTGAGCGGCGATGACGCCAGCGGTCTGGATTTCATGCAACTGGGCGGCAAAGGGGTGATTTCCGTGACGGCCAACGTGGCGGCGCGTGAAATGGCGCAGCTTTGCACGCTGGCAGCGCAGGGCAACTTTGCTGAAGCACGCCGCCTAAATCAGCGCTTGATGCCGTTGCATCAGGATTTGTTTGTAGAAGCAAACCCAATTCCGGTGAAATGGGCCTGTAAGGCATTGGGATTGATGGCAACCGATACGATGCGTCTGCCTATGACGCCGTTGACCGACGCTGCTCGTCCGATCGTTGAGCGCGCGTTAAAAAGCGCCGGTTTGCTGTAACTCTAAGGGAAATTTGATGGTTTATTCATTGCAAAAGTCGACGGTAGCAAAAGTCGTGGGTATTTCGCTGGTTATGATGCTGGCCGCCTGTACCACCGATCAGCGTTACAAACGCCAGGTCAGCGGCGATGAGTCTTATCTCAACGCGTCGGAGCTCAAACCGTTGAACGCGCCGGCCGGTATGATCCTGCCGGTGCAGAGCGGGAATTATGATGTTCCGGCAACCACGCAGAAAGGCGGCGTTGGCAAGCAACTGGATATTCGCCCACCTGTGCAGCCGTTGGCGTTGCTGAGCGGTTCACGCGCGCAGTATGCCGGCGACAGCGGTACGCTGCTGCTGGAAAACAGCCCGCAGAACCAGAACCTGTGGTCACGCGTCGTCAGCATGTTGCAGACGAAAAATATCGCGATTGCCTCGCGTCAGGACGCCGGTCAGACCCTGACTACCGACTGGGTGAAATGGAACCGTCTGGATGAAGACAACCAGTACGAAGGCCGCTACCAGATCAGCGTGCAGCAGCAGGGTTACCAGCAGGCGCTGGTGGTGAAAACCGTCGGTTTGCAGCAGCAGGGTAAAACCGAGCAGATTACCGATCCTTCCGAAGTGCAGCGCTACAACGGCATGATGATGAACACCATCGTTGAAGGCCTGGACAAGCAGGACAACCTGGTGAGCAGCCAAACCGCTAACCGCTTCGGCGCGCTGGACGTGCAGAGTGGCGCGGATGACACCGGCTTGCCGATGTTGGTCGTGCGCGGTCCTTATACCGTAGTGTGGGATCGCCTGCCTGCGGCGTTGGAAAAACTGGGGATGAAAGTGGGTGACCGCAGCCGTCCGCAGGGCACCGTCGCCGTGACCTACAAATCCCTGAGCGGTAGCGACTGGGATGCGTTGGGCGCCAAGGATCCTGAACTGACCGAAGGCGATTACAAACTGCAGGTCGGTGATTTGAACAACCGTACCAGCCTGCAATTTATCGATCCGAAAGGGAAGCCGTTGACCCAGTCGCAAAACGACGGGTTGGTTGCGGCATTCCAGGCTGCGTTCAGTAAAACCAGCGTTAAATAACTAAAAAAGGGGCTGCGGCCCCTTTTTGTTTTATCTGCACGGTATCGTTTGCGTTCCAGGTTTGGCACAATATGCCCATGTGTGTTGTTAAAGCATTCGTTGTATAAATTTTATACCCAGTAGATTTCAAGCGACAGCCAACAACGCTGTTGTTTGAAAGATGAAGGGTATTCTTTTATTGGAGTAATAAGATGCAAAAAATAGCTGAGTTGTATCGCGGAAAGGCAAAAACCGTCTACACCACCGAAAACCCCGATCTGCTGGTGTTAGAGTTCCGCAACGATACGTCAGCACTGGATGGTCAGCGCATTGAGCAGTTTGATCGCAAGGGCATGGTGAACAACAAGTTCAACCATTTCATCATGAGCAAACTGGAAGAAGCCGGCATTCCGACGCAAATGGAACGCCTGCTGTCCGACAACGAAGTGCTGGTGAAGAAGCTGGACATGGTGCCGGTCGAATGCGTGATCCGCAACCGCGCCGCCGGTTCGCTGGTGAAGCGTTTGGGCATTGAAGAAGGCCTGGTGCTGAACCCGCCGCTGTTCGATCTGTTCCTGAAAAACGATGCGATGCACGATCCGATGGTCAACGAATCCTACTGCGAAACTTTCGGCTGGGTGAACAAAGAGCATCTGGCGCGCATGCGTGAGCTGAGCTACAAAGCGAACGACGTGCTGAGCAAGCTGTTTGACGATGCGGGCCTGATCCTGGTCGACTTCAAGCTGGAGTTCGGTCTGTTCAACGGCGAAGTGGTGCTGGGCGATGAGTTCTCGCCGGACGGCAGCCGCCTGTGGGACAAAAACACCCTGGACAAGATGGACAAAGACCGTTTCCGTCAGAGCCTGGGTGGCCTGATTGAAGCCTACGAAGAAGTTGCGCGCCGCATTGGCGTGAAACTGGACTAAGCGTCCTCCCGCAATACGGGGCTATCCTGCCGGAGCGCCCCGTCATTTATTCATTTTCCCTTCCGCCTGCATTTCCAGAAAAATTCTACATTTCCCGCCTCGTTAACCATTTATAATGGCAATCAGTGGGCTAGTTTCCTACGATTATTAAAAACCTAATCTGGAGTTTACTTATGCGTTGGCAAGGGCGTCGGGAAAGTGACAATGTTGAGGATCGTCGCGGGGAGTCTTCAGGTCTGGGCGGCGGCGGGGGCTTTCGCGCGCCAATCGGCGGCAAAGGCGGCATCGTCATTCTGGTGGTGGTGCTGGTGGCCGGCTATTACGGCATCGATCTCTCACCGCTGTTGAACGGCGGTGACGTTAGCCCGCAAACTCAGCAACAGAGCGCCAGCATCAGTCCAAAAGACGATGAGTTGGCCAAGTTTACCTCGGTAGTGCTGGCTTCTACCGAAGATAACTGGAAAGAAGTTTTCCAGCGTATGGGCAAAACCTATCAACCGCCCAAACTGGTGATGTATCGCGGCGTGACGCGCACCAACTGCGGCACCGGCCAGTCTGCGATGGGGCCATTCTATTGCCCGGGCGATAAAACGGTGTATATCGATCTGTCGTTCTACCAGGATATGAAAACCAAGCTGGGCGCCGGCGGTGACTTTGCGCAGGCCTACGTGGTGGCGCACGAAGTCGGCCACCACGTGCAGAACCTGCTGGGCATTGAGCCTAAAGTGCGTCAGATGCAACAGGGTGCCAGCCAGGTTGAAGTGAACCGCCTGTCGGTAAAAATGGAACTGCAAGCAGACTGCTTTGCCGGCGTTTGGGGCAAATATGCCGAGAAGCAGCAGATGCTGGAAGAGGGTGACTTGCAGGCGGCATTGAACGCCGCGCAGGCGATCGGCGACGACCGTTTACAGCAGCAGGGCCAGGGGCGCGTAGTGCCGGACAGCTTCACTCACGGCACCTCGCAACAGCGTTACACCTGGTTTAAACAGGGCTTCGACAGCGGCGATCCGAACACCTGCAACACCTTCGCATCCCGTTGATATACCCTGCCGGAGCCTGACTCCGGCATTTTTTTTAGGTGGGAACATAGCCTTGCTACAGGCAATGCAACAACTCATGCGGCAGCAGGGCATCAGGCGCCTGCTGGTGCTCAGCGGTGAGCCGCAATGGTGCCGCCAACAAGCGCAACAGCTGGCTGCAAGCCTGCCGGGCGACTGGCCGTGGGTGGGAGAAAACCCGCCAACCGGCTTGCAACCTCTGGCGAGCGGCGCGGTGCGAACCCTGTTGGGCCAAGAGCGGCTGCATGCGGTGTTTGACGCGACAATGGGCCTGGATGTTGAAGCCTTGGCAGCGCTGGCGGGCACGCTGCGCGCCGGCAGTTGGCTGTTGTTGCTGACGCCGCCCTGGCGTGAATGGCATCAGCAACCGGACGCCGACAGCCTGCGCTGGAGCGATTGTCCGCAGCCTATCACCACCCCGTATTTTATCCGTCATCTGCAACGCCATCTGGCGGCGGACAGCGAAGTCACGCTCTGGCGACAGGGTGAGGCGCTGGCGTTGGCGGCATTGCCGGAGCGCCCGCCCTGGCAGGCACCCGATGGCCACCCCACTGCAGAACAGCAAAGGCTGCTGGAACGACTGCTGAATGCCTCGGTGGGCGTTTGGGTGCTGACCGCGGCACGGGGGCGCGGCAAGTCAACGCTGGCAGGCATGCTGGTGGCGAATACGCCGCTCACCTGCTGGATGACCGGGCCGAGCCGTGCCGCCACCGACGTCGCCGGCGAATGGGCGCAGGGGCGAGCGCAGTTCTGGGCGCCGGACGCGCTGCTGGCACATTGCCGCGAGCATGACGTCAGCAACGTGGGTTGGCTGCTGGTGGATGAAGCGGCGGCTATTCCAGGTCCGCTGTTGCAGCGGTTGGTCAGTTATTTCCCCCGTGTCTTGCTGACTACCACGGTACAGGGCTATGAAGGCACCGGCCGGGGATTTTTGCTGAAGTTTTGTGCCGGGCTACCGTCGTTCCGGCCGTTAGCTTTACAGCACCCCATGCGCTGGGCTGCGGGCGATGCGCTGGAACGGGTGATAGATAATGCTCTGTTGTTCAATGAACAACCGGAATGGCAGGCGACCGCGCAGGCCGCCAGTTTCAATCTGGTCGAACAGAACGCGCTGTGCGCCGATCCCCAACGATTGACGCGCTTTTACGCTCTGCTGAGCAGCGCCCATTACCGCACCACGCCGCTCGATCTACGGCGGCTGATGGATGCCCCCGGCATGCACTTTGGCGTGGCGCAGGTGGAAGAAGAAGTGGTTGGCGCGTTGTGGCTGGTGGATGAAGGGGGCCTGAGCGCCGAACTGGCGCATGAGGTTTGGGCTGGCCGACGGCGGCCGCGCGGTAACCTGGTGGCTCAGTCGCTGGCGGCGCATGGCGGCCAGTGGTGGGCGCCGACGCTGCGTTCGCGCCGCATTACCCGCATTGCGGTGCTGCCCGCCTTGCGCCAACAGGGCATTGCCCGCAGCCTGATCGCGCAGCAGCGCCAACGGGCACAGGGGCTGGATTTCCTTTCGGTCAGTTTTGGCTACACCGAACCGCTGTGGCGTTTTTGGCAATCCTGCGGTTTTGAGCTGGTGCGCATCGGCAGCAAGACGGAGGCCAGCAGCGGTTGTTATACCGCCATGGCCATCCTGGCGTTGAGCGAGCAGGGTGAGGCGCTGCGGCATGCGGCGCATAAGCACCTGGCGCGCGATTGGCGCTGGTTGCAGCAACGGGTTGATCTGCAACTGGAGATCACCGGCGATGACGGCGATACGCAGTTGAGTGAGGACGACTGGCGTGAACTGGCCGGATTTTCCTTCGCCCATCGGCCGCTGGAGGCCAGCCTGGGCGCGCTGCAACGCTTGCTGCTGGCGAGCGGCCTGCCGCTGCCCGCGCTGCGCGGGCATCTGCAACAGCAAAGGACGACGGCAGACTGCGTGACGCAGTTTGGTCTCAGTGGCCAAAAAGCCTTGCTGCGCCACTGGCGGCACGAGGCGGCGCAGGCGCTCGAACAGCTGGATGCGCAGCACTGCCTGCGCTGGCGCAACTGGGCGCAGTCGCAGTCATTGCAATAAATCGACAATGTTGTTCAATAAAACCCGATTTTCCTGATGTCTCGACGGCGTATAGTAGGCGCCAACGGCCCGGAGCCTCCGGGCGACATCTGATGAAGACGAGGAGTCACCATGAAACATGAGCATTTCGTTGTCCAAAGCCCGGCAACACCGGCGGTACAGCTGATCTTGCTGTTTCACGGTGTCGGCGATAACCCGGTGGCAATGGGCGAAATCGGCAGCTACTTCGCCAAAGATTTCCCGCAGGCGCTGGTCGTCAGCATTGGCGGCCCCGAGGCTTTCGATAACGGCAAGGGTCGCCAATGGTTCTCGGTGCAGGGCGTGACCGAAGAGAACCGCGCCGAGCGCATTGCACAGGTCATGCCGCAGTTCGTCGAAACCGTGCGGTACTGGCAACAGCAGAGCGGCGTCGGTTACGCCGGGATCGCGTTGGTCGGTTTTTCTCAGGGATCGATCATGGCGCTGGAAGCCTTGAAAGCGGAAGCTAAACTGGCCGGCCGCGTGGTGGCTTTCAGCGGGCGCTTTGCCAGCTTGCCGGAGCAAGCTTTCGGCGAAAGCGTCGTGCATTTGATCCACGGCGAAGAGGATGCGGTTATCGCCGTGCAGCACGCCAAAGCGGCGGCGGAACGGTTGCAGGCCATCGGCGTGGATTTCACGCTGGACGTGGAGCAGGGCGTCGGGCATGGCATCAATCAGGGCATGATGAATAATGCCCTCGAGCGGTTGCACTACTACGTACCTCAACGCTACTGGGATGAAGCGCTGTTTGGCAAACGCGGCGATTTGATCGCCTTTCGTTAATATTCTCCCTGACGGGCGCGGCTATGCTGCGCCCGCTGTCATTGCGGCATCACCGTAACCTGAACGTCCAACTGGTGAGCGCCCCCGCCAAAAATAATGCCGTGCATCGGGCTGACATCGCCGAAATCGCGGCCCCAGGCCACGGTAATGTGCTGGGTATCGGCCAACACATTGTTGGTCGGATCGATATCTACCCAGCCATAGGGCGGACAATACACCGACACCCAGGCGTGAGAGGCATCGGCGCCAATCATTCGCTCCTCCCCCGGCGGCGGCTGCGTGAGGATATAGCCGCTGACATAGCGTGCCGCCAACCCCAGCGAACGCAGGCAGGCAATTTGCAGGTGAGCAAAGTCCTGACAAACCCCTTTCTTCTCCCGCAACAGGGTTACTACCGGCGTGGCGATGGTGGTGGCCGTCGGATCAAAGGTAAAGTCGTTGAAAATGCGCCCGGTAAAATCCAGCAATGCCGACAGCAGCGGCCGTTCCGGGGTAAAGCTTGGCAGGGCGTAGTGGCTCAGTGCGCTATCGATGGGAATAAAAGTGGAAGGAAACAGGTATTGAATGGGATCCAGCACTTCGGTTCCCCCATTGGCCAACTGTTGGCGTACCCGCTCCCAGGACAGGCTGTTTTCCGCCACCCACTGCGCGGCGTGCGGCAGGACCAGCACCTGCGAATCCACCCGGACGGTCAGTTGGGTATGCGGGGTTCGCAGAGCGAATTGCACCAGGTGGTTGCCATAAAAATCGTCCAGTTCAAACCATTCATCGGGCTGCGGATCGACCTGGATCCGCGAAGCGTGACACTGTTGCCAGGCCAGATTGCGCGGCGACAGCCGCAGCAACTGGCGCGAATGCGGCACCGGCAGGCTGTATTGGTATTCGGTCACGTGACTGACGCTATAGCGGCTTCCGTCGGCGGGCGTGAGAGATTGGCCGGCAGTTTGAGTTTGGCTCTGGCTCATTCGTCGTTTCCCGTGCTGTAGTGGGGGCCATGGTTGAAGAAGCGCAGGCCAATCTGATCGGACAGCCGGTCCAGCGCCAGTTGCAACTGCGACACCGATTCTGACAAGGGTTGCAGGCCGCCGGCAAACCCGGCATTACCCAGGCCGGCCATTTTCTCCGGCAGATCGAAAATGGCCTGATCGGTAAAAGGCCCGAACTGGTCGGTCAGTTTTTTCAAGTACTCCACCAGCCCCTTGAGCAGGAACATCACCGAGCGCGGATTCTCCTGGCTGGTCAACAACAGCGGCAGGGCGGTGACCAGCTCCGGCCGTTGCGGATAACTGGAGCGGTAGGTGATGGTGCTGTCGCACAACTCCAGCCACCATTCCAGCCCGGCGTCGCGCACTTCGTCATCGTCCAGCACCAGCGTCAGCATATGCGTCACCTGTTGCAGGCGTTCCAGCCGACGGCCAATACTGAGGAAACGCCAGCCCACGTCACGCGTCATGCCGTCCAGCGCAAAACCGGAGAGCGCCATCATATGCCCGATCGCCTGATCGAGAAACGCCAGCGCCTCCGCCAGGTTCCAGCGCTGGGCCTGATGGCGCTGTTCCAGATCCTTGGCCAGTCGGTTGAGGATATGCCAGTTGTCCAGCGAAAGCCGCTCACGCAACTGAAAACCGATACGCAGCAGTTGCTGCAACGTGCCGGCAAACCCCTGAGAGATTTCCGGGTTGAACAGCGCTTCCAGCAGCAGGGCGTTCAACTGTTGCGGCGCCAGTTCTTCAAGCGGAGAGGCTTCGTCGTTCGGCAACAGACCGTAGTGCAGGCAAAGCTGCATCACGGCCTTATGCTGCTGTTCGCTGCCTTCGTCTTCGTCGAGCCGCAGGGTGAGGGTGGTACGCAACAGGCGAGCGATGTTGTCGCAGCGTTCGGTATAGCGGCCCAGCCAGAACAAGTTTTCAATCATCCGCGTCGACAGCCTGTGGCCGCTCGGCGGCAACTCTTGCCTCAGCACGCCGGGCCGTGGCGGCGGTGCGGAAGGCGGTGCCAGCACCCAGGTATCCTTGCTGCCGCCGCCCTGCTGCATGGTCACGATCTGGCGGCTGTTGGGGCCGGAGATGCGGGTCAGGCCGCCAGGCATCACCCGGTAGCCGTCCGGGGTGGCGACGGCGAATACCCGCAGGCAGGTGGCATGGTTTTGCAACTGGTAGGGCGGGCGCGGGGACAGACCCGGCGCCTGCGACAGGCCGATCAACTCCTGGGCGACATAGTTGTAAGGGCGTGCGCGGATGCGTTCCTTTAGCTGAGCCAGCTCGGTGGCGCTCAGATCGCCGGCGATGCAGGTCCTGATGCGCAACTGCGGGAAAGCGCCTTTGACAATCAGGTTAGGCAGGTTTTCCAGTACCGTTTCCCGTGCGGTGCTTTCCCCACACCACCAGGAAGCGACCGAAGGCAACAGCAGCGGCTGCCCGAGGATCTGTTGGCTGAGGTTTGGCAGAAAGCCGTACAGCGCGCCGGTTTCAATCAGGCTGGAACCGAGCGCATTGGCGATCAGCACCTGGCCCTCTCGCGCCGCCTGGATCAGCCCCGGAATGCCCAGCGAAGAGTCGGGACGCGCCTCCAGCGGATCGCAGAAGTCATCATCCTGCCGCCGTAAAATCACATGCACGCGCTGCAGGCCGTCCAGGGTTTTCAGCCAGACGCGCCCCTGGGACACCATCAGATCCTGGCCTTCCACCAGCGGGAATCCCAGATGCCGCGCCAGATAGGCATGCTCGAAATAGGTTTCATTATAAGGGCCGGGGGTCAACACCACGATGTGCGGGGCTTCGCCATCACCGGCGGCGAACGGCGCCCAGTGGCGCAGGCTCTGTTGCAGCGTGCGGAAAAAGGTATTCAGCCGCTGCACTTTCAGGTCCCGGAACTGTTCCGGGAAGGCGCGGGAAATCACCGTGCGGTTTTCCAGCGCGTAGCCGGCGCCGGAAGGGGCCTGGGCGCGATCGGCCAGCGCCCACCAGCGGCCATCGGCGGAACGGGCCAAATCGACGGCGTACAGATGCAGGTAAACGTTGCCCGGGCAGCGAATGCCGTGCGCCGGGCGCAGAAAACCGGCATGCCCATGCACCAGCGCAGGCGGCAGCAGGCCGTCGCGCAGCAGGGTCTGCTCGCCGTACACGTCGGCCAGAATACGGTTCATCAGTTCCGCACGCTGGACAATGCCGGATTCTATCTGCTGCCATTCGTCGTGGGGGATAATTTGCGGCAGCAGGTCCAGTTCCCAGGGGCGTTTAACCCCTTGCGGATCGGCGTAGACGTTATAAGTGACGCCGTTTTCGAAAATCTGGCGCGCCACGTGGTTGAGGCGGCTTTGCAGCTGTTCGTCCGGATAGGCGGCCAGCTCGGCGGCAAAACGCTGCCAGTGCGGGCGAAAGGTTGCCTCGCCGGCAAACAGCTCGTCATAGTGCGCTTGCGAGTGGCGATAGCGGGTAAATAGTGATTGCGGCATAGGCATTGCGTTCCCGTTTTCCATGAGGCCTTGCGACGGCAACTCCCTTGCGGCGCAGGCCGGCACCTTCCTGGTACCGACTTGCGCCCTCCTCGGTATCGAACCCCTATTTCCAGCGCAAATCGAGCGTGAACGGGAAGTTCGGATTGCGCGTCTGGGGTTCGATGGTTAACTTTCCTGGCGTATGACCCATTTGCAAGAAACGCGCCAGCCTGCGGCCCTCCGCCTCATAGGCGTTGATCGGGTGGGTATCGTGGCTGCGTCCGCCCGGATGGGCGACGTGGTACTGGCAGCCGCCCAGCGAACGTTGCATCCAGGTGTCCACCAGTTCCACGGTCAGCGGCGCGTGTACGCCAATGGTGGGATGCAGGCTGGCTGCGGGTTGCCATGCCCGGTAGCGAACGGCGCCGACCGCCTCGCCGACGTTGCCGGTGGGTTGCAGCGGCACCGGGCGGCCGTTGACGGTCACCTGGTGGCGGTCGTCATTAAACCCGGTGACTCTGATCTGCAGACGCTCGACGGATGAGTCAACATAGCGCACGGTTCCGCCGCTTGCACCTTCTTCGCCCATCACATGCCAGGGTTCCAGTGCATGATCGATTTGCACCTGGACGCCGTCGGCGGAAAATTCGCCATGCTGCGGGAAGCGGAAGGCAAAGTGTGCGTCGAACCAGGTGGCTTCAAACGGGTAGCCAAATTCACGCAGTTCGGCGAGCACGTCGTTAAAGTCCTGACGCACAAAGTGCGGCAACATGAAGCGATCGTGCAGTTCGGTGCCCCAACGACGCAGCCGCTCCGGTTGATAAGGCTGCTGCCAGAAACGGGCCAGCAACGCCCGCAGCAATAACTGTTGGGTGAGCGACATCCGGGCATGCGGCGGCATTTCAAAAGCGCGCAGTTCCAGTAGCCCAAGGCGGCCGCTGGGGCCATCCGGCGAATAGAGTTTGTCGATGCAGAACTCCGCCCGGTGGGTATTGCCGCTGGAGTCGATCAACAGGTTGCGCAGCAGGCGGTCGATAAGCCAGGGTTGCGCTTCCTCGCCCGGTTCCGGGAAGCGGCTAAAGGCGATCTCCATTTCATAGACCGAGTCGTTACGCGCCTCGTCAATGCGCGGCGCCTGGCTGGTCGGGCCGATAAACAGGCCCGAGAACAAATAGGACAGCGACGGGTGGTTATGCCAATAGCCGATCAGGCTGCGCAGCACGTCCGGGCGGCGCAGGAACGGGCTTTCCGCCGGGGTGGCGCCGCCCATCACCATATGGTTGCCGCCGCCGGTGCCGGTATGGCGGCCATCGATCATGAACTTTTCGGTGGTCAGGCGCGACTGGCGCGCGGCGTCGTACAGGAAGGTGGTCTGCTCCACCAGTTCGCCCCAACTGGCCGCCGGCTGAATGTTGACTTCGATGACGCCGGGATCGGGGGTGATGCGAAAACAGGTCAGACGCGGGTCAGAAGGCGGTTCGTAACCTTCCAGCACCACCGGAATGCCCAGCGAGAGCGAGGTGGCCTCAATGGCCTCCACCACCTGCAGGTAGTCTTCCAGTGTGCGCGTCGGCGGCATGAATAGATAAAGAATGCCGTTGCGCGGCTCGGCGCACAGCGCGGTGCGGGTAATCCAGTCCGCTGACTGTTTTTGCTCCGGGCGCTGGGTTACCGGCTGAGGCTGGTCATGGTCGGCTGCGGATGAATGCGGTTGCAGCCGTTGGCGGTAGGCCGGCAGAGTCGGGAAAGACTGATGCGGATCGGCGCTGTGAATGTAGGGATAGTCGCTTTTATGCACCCAGGGTTGGGAATCCAGCGGCAGGCGGTAACCCAGTGGCGAATCGCCCGGCAGCAGGTAGCAGTGCTCGCTGCGCAGGAACCAGGAACCGCTTTGCCACGGTTGGTTCTCTTCTCTGGCCAGTGGCAGAACGTGGCCGATGATAGCCCCCAGACCTTGTTCAAACACCTTGTGCAACCGCGCTCGCTCCAGCGGATCTTCCAACCGGGAATCCGACGGATCGACGTTGTCCGGCAGACGCCGTTCGCGCCACAGGTAGTAGAGCGGGTCTTCATAAGCCGGGAAGATATGCTGACCGGAAACCTCCAGATACTGCGCGACGCGTTGCAGGAAATCCGCCGCCTGCCCGGTGGTGACCGCAGAAGGTTCGCGTTCATCGGCAAACATGGCCGGATCGGCCAGCGGCTCACCGTCCCGGCGCCAGAAGCAGTTGAGTGACCAACGCGGCAGTTGCTCGCCGGGGTACCATTTGCCCTGACCAAAATGCACCAGCCCGGCGGGGGCGTAGCGCTCACGCATACGCTGGAACAGCTCGGCGGCACGCAGGCGCTTGGTTGGCCCCAGAGCGTCGGTATTCCATTCATCGCCGTCAGGATCGTCGACGGCGACGAACGTCGGCTCACCGCCCATCGTCAGATGAACGCCGTTGGCCTGCAAATCGCCGTCAATCCGATAACCGAGCGCGTCGATGGCCTGCCATTGTTTCTCGCTGTAGGGCTTGGTCACACGCGGCACTTCGTCCACGCGGGCGACGGCCATCAGGTGCTCAAATTCGCATTCGCACTCATCAATCGCGCCACTGATGGGGGCGGCGCTGGAAGGTTCCGGCGTGCAGGCCAGCGGGATGTGTCCTTCACCGGCAAACAACCCGGAGGTGGGATCCAGGCCAATCCAACCGGCACCGGGCAGGTAAACCTCGGTCCAGGCGTGCAGATCGGTAAAGTCTTCCTCCGGCCCCGACGGGCCATCCAGCGATTTGACGTCCGGCGTCAACTGAATCAGATAACCGGACACGAAGCGAGCGGCCAGCCCGAGGTTGCGCAGGATCTGTACCAGCAGCCAGGCGGAGTCGCGACACGAACCGCTGCGCAGGGTCAGCGTCTCTTCCGGCGTCTGTACGCCCGGTTCCATGCGGATGGTGTAACCGATGTGTTGCTGCAACTGCTGGTTGATCGCCACCAGGAATTCCGCGCTGCGCTGGGCTTCATCGGGGATACCGCTCAGGTAGCTTTCCAGCTCGGGGGTCAGCGGCTGGCAGTGCAGATAGGGCGCCAGTTCGATTTTCTGCTCTTCCGAATAGCAAAACGGAATATGTTCCGCCTGCGGCTCCAGGAAGAAATCGAAGGGGTTAATCACCGACATTTCAACCCGCATATCCACTTCCACGCGGAAGTGGTCGGTTTTTTCCGGGAACACCAGCCTGGCCAGGTAGTTGCCGTTAGGATCCTGCTGCCAGTTGATAAAGTGATTTTCCGGGGTCACTTTCAGCGAATAGGCCAGAATGGAGGTACGGCTGTGTGCGGCAGGGCGCAGGCGTATGACTTGGGGACCCAGGTTGATGCGTCGGTCGTAGCGATATTCGGTAACGTGGTTTAGCGCAATATTAATAGCCATAAGCTCGAGCCTCAGAATAGGGGAATCTGAAATCGGGTCACATCAGTCTGCTGATGCCATGCTGTAGCCGTTACCGTGGAGGGTGGTGCTTTGGTTAACCCCCGTCTGTATTCAGACCGTTTTAACTGCTGGGAGTGTGATGACCATCACGTTAACCAATTAGGGTTAAATCTAGAGGCAATTTTTTGAGAAGTCGATTCTTTTTTCTGCGGGAAAGAGGAGAAAATGAAGCGCCGCCCTCGGGGGACGGCGCACACAGGCGGTTAAGGTTTTTTCTTCGGCCAGTTGTCGTCTTCGTCGTCCCACTGGGCGTTATTATCGCGGTGTGGCGGCAATTCCGGCTTATCGGCGAGGTAACGTTTTACGTCGACGCGACGCAGCTCTTTGATCCCGCTGATGATCATCCCGGCTAAAATCAGCAGGATAATCCACCAGTAGTCAGCTAACCATTGCATGTTTACTCCTTTCCTTCACTGCGTATGAAACGTGAAAATATCGCGGGCAGATGGCGTTCAAGCCATTCGGCACCGGCAACGTCCTTATTTTGCCAAGCGGCCAGCAGCAGCGCAGGCGTCAGCAGATGCTCGGCTTCCTGCGCCAGCGGCCGGTAGCTCAGATGCCAGGGTTCTACCGCCACGCCGTCGCCGCCTTCGGTGAACGGGCGGTAAAAGCCAAATTCTGCCATATGTTCCGTCATCCACTGATTGAGCGGATAAAAGTAACCGCCTTCCTCATATTCCCACGGCTCCAACTGCAGCTTTTGCCCTTCCGGCAACAACGAAGGGTCGTACACGTCCAGATCGCTGCCCCAGTGATGGCGGCTGGCGCCCGGCAGGGCGGACCAGCGCAGGATCGCTTCGCAGCGTTCGGCGGCGGACAGCGTCTCGATATCGATCGGTCGACTGTCTTTATCTAATACTGGGCGCTCGCCGCAGAATTTGCCATTCCAGATCGCCAGTTGCCGATCGAAATCACGAAATGTGCTGGCGGGTTGCAGATCGAACCCGGCCGCCAACGCCGCCTGCTGCATGGCGAGGAACGCGGTTACCGCTGCGGGTTGCAGGCGATGGTGACCGCTCAGCGGCGCCAGGTGTTCGGTCGAGAGCCCGGTCAGCATGGTGGGCGTGATCATGCGACCAACTGCTCCATGATGCGCTGATACATGCGGCTCAGCAGTTGCAAATCGGCGGCGTGTACGCATTCATTGACCTTGTGGATGGTCGCATTGACCGGCCCCAGTTCAACCACCTGCGCCCCCATTTGGGCGATAAAGCGGCCGTCCGAGGTCCCGCCGGTGGTCAGCAACTGCGGCGTCAGTTCAGAATAGTGTTCGACGGCGTTAACTACCGCGTCCACCAGCGCACCGCGCGCGGTCAGGAACGGCTGGCCGGACAAACGCCATTCGATGCTGTAGTTCAGCTGATGCCGCTCCAGCAGCTCTTCCACGCGTTGTTTTATCGTCGCGTCGGTTGACTCGGTGCTGAAACGGAAGTTGAACTGGACGAACATCTCGCCCGGGATCACGTTGTTGCTGCCGGTGCCGGCCTGTACGTTGGCGATCTGCATGCTGGTCGGCGGGAAGAACTCGTTGCCGCGATCCCACTCGGTCGCCACCAGCTCATTGAGCGCAGGCATGGCGCGATGCACCGGGTTATCCGCCAGGTGCGGATAGGCGACGTGGCCCTGAATGCCGTGAATGTGCAGGTTAGCGGTGATCGAACCGCGGCGGCCGTTCTTCACCACGTCGCCGACGCGTTCGGTGCTGGACGGCTCGCCGACCAGGCAATAATCCAGGCGCTCGTTGCGCGCCATCAGCGCTTCCACCACTTTCACCGTACCGTGAGTGGCGCTGGCCTCTTCGTCGGAGGTGATCAGGAACGCCAGGCGGCCCCCATGATGCGGGTTGGCCGCCACAAAGCGCTCCGCCGCCACCACCATCGCCGCCAGCGAACCTTTCATGTCCGCCGCGCCGCGGCCATACAGCATGCCGTCGCGAATGGTGGGTTCAAACGGCGGGTTGTCCCAGCGTTTTTCATCGCCGGTGGGCACCACGTCGGTGTGGCCGGCAAACGCCAGCGTTTGCCCTTCGCCGCGCCAGGCCCAGAAGTTCAGAGTGTCGCCGAAGGGCATCGGCTCAACGGTAAAACCAATCGCTTCCAGACGTTCAATCATCAGCGCCTGGCAGCCTTCATCGTGCGGGCTGAGGGACGGGCGTTTGATGAGCTGTTGAGCCAGTTCGATAACCGGGCAAATCATGCTGTAACCTCAGAAATAAATTGCTGGTAGCCTTCGGCGCTGAAGCCGAGCAGGGCATGCCCCTTGCCGTCGTCCAGCAGCGGGCGTTTGATGATTGCCGGCTGCGCCAGCATCAGCGCGATGGCCGCATCGGCATTGTCGCAGGCGTTGCGCTGCGCTTCATCCAGCTTGCGCCAGGTGGTGCCGCGGGTGTTCAGCAGCGGTTCCCAGCCCAGACGTTCGACGAACCCGCGCAACTGCTGTTCATCCAGCCCGTCGGCGCGGTAGTCATGAAATTGATAAGCCACGCCTTGCTCTTCCAGCCAGCGGCGCGCTTTTTTGATGGTGTCACAATTTTTGATGCCGTACATGGTCAACGTCATGGAATAAGAACCTTCTCTGCAACCCAACACCGGCATGGCGCCAGTGGTAAACCGCCGTGGCGGTAAAATGAAAACCAGCGCCCAGCATGCCGAAAAATGGCGGGGAGTTCCACCGTCCAATGGTCCGAAAACCAGGGAAAGGGCGAAAAAATTCGGGCCGCATTCAGTGCGGCGAATGTTTGCTAATCTGAATGCGGCAGCCTGCCATCCTATCGGAGAGAGTAATGTGGAAAAATACCGTATCGAAACCACCGAGTACGCCGTCGATAAAATAGAAGCGCTGATCGCGGAAGGGCTGAATCAGTATAACGATGAGGTGACCGGCAGCAGCGATCGTCGCCCGCTGGCCGTGACGGTGAAAGACCCGATCAGCGGTGAAGTGCTTGGCGGCATTACCGGGCGCTCTTCGCTGGGCTTGCTGTTTGTGGATTTGTTTTACCTGCCTGCATCAATGCGGGGGGCTGGCCTGGGCAGCGAACTGCTGCGCCGCTTCGAGCTGGAAGGACGCCGTAGGGGGTGCGTTTCCGCAGTGCTGTACACCATCAGCTTCCAGGCACCGAGGTTTTACGAACTGAACGGGTGGACGCGCTTTGGCGAAGTGCCTTGCCTACCGGCAGGCACCAGCCGAATCTTTATGTCGAAGACCTTATAACTTTGACCCGCGGCAATCACTCTCTGGTCTGGCGTAATTTATACTCCAGACTTTTTTTAACCATCGGCCATTCATGGTCGATGATCGAGAAAACCACCGTATCGCGATAGCTGCCATCCGCATTTTTCTGGTGGTTTCTCAGCACGCCGTCTTGCTTGGCGCCCAAACGCGCGATAGCCGTTCTCGATGCGTGATTGTGCCAGTGGGTGCGAAATTCAACGGCAATCACCGCCAGCGTTTCGAACGCATAGCCGAGCAGCAGGCGTTTGCACTCGGTGTTGACGGCGGTTCTCTGATGGCTTTTGGCGTACCAGGTATAGCCAATTTCAACGCGGCGGTTGTGCCCATCGGCATTGCAAATGCGGGTGGTGCCGACAATCTTTTGCGTGTCGTTATGCACCACGACAAACGGCAGCGCCCGCCCGGCGACCTGTTCGCTCAGGGCGAAATCGACATAATCATCGACGGTGCTTTCGTTGGGCGCCGAAGTAAACCAAAGTTCCCAGAGGCACCCATCGGCGGCCGCCTCCACCAGCGCCGCCGCATGTTCTTTACGCAGCGGGATCAGGCTGACGGTTTTGCTTTTCAGCTCGGTTTCGATAAGCCAGGATGAGTCGGACATTTGCCTCTATTTCCCCTTGTGTTCACATTTCGCCGTTTTCACGCGACCAGTGTTTCATCTCTTCGCCAATAAAATAATTGACCAGGTCGCGATACATTTTTTCTATCACTTCCGGGCTTAAGCCCTGCTCATCGGCCCAGACTCTTCGTTGTTGCAGCATGGCTTCGAAGCGTTCTTTGGCTCGTACCGCATCGGGGCTGGTTTTGAATTTGGCGGCGGCCTTCACGTAGGCAAAGCGCTGGGCGATCAATTTAATGATGTGTTCGTCCAGCATGTCGATTTCCGCGCGGATATCGCCCATGCCCGCACAATCTTGCGGAGAAAGTTTGTTCTCGATAATCACTTTGGGTTTCCCTTGTTTTACCGCACATAGCCATTTTGTTGCAGGCGATCCAACGCCGGGCCTTCGGCATAGACCATGCCGGTAGTCAGCTCGCGGAAGTGGTACTTTTTATAGAATTCCAGTTTGTCGGGCACCGAATAGATAAACACTTTACCGAGCGGCGCCAAATCCTGCATGACCCGATCCATCAGCAGCCTGCCCAGACCGCGGCCCTGATAGTGGGGATGGATAGCCACGTCGGCGAGGTAAGCTACCGAGGTCATGTCGCTGATGGCGTGGGCGGTGGCCACCAGTTCGCCGTCGAGGTAACCCCAATAGCAAAACTGGCTGTGCTGATAAACGCGCTGCAGCTGATGCGGATCACGCTGGCCCAGCCCGGCGGCGGCCAACAACGCGGCCAATTGCGACCAGTCGATGCGGTAGCGGTTTGGGTCGGTCACCATCTCCATGCTTCTCTCCTAGCCGATGCGGTCCAGATCGGCGGCGTATTGACGGATAGCGCGCTGATAGCTGCTGATGTCGCGATACGAGGAGGTTTCCGCCAACAGCAGCAACAGATCGGCCACCGCCTGTTTGGTTTCCCCCAGGTTGTACAACGTCATGGCGCGGAACAGGGTGAGCTCCTTGGCCTGCGGGAATTCGGCCAGCCCATTGTCGAAGGCGGCCAGCGATTGCTGATACAGCCCGAGTGCGCGGTAGGTGCTGCCCAGACCAAGCCAGGCCTCCTGCCGCTGCGCCGCCGGCAGAGTGCGCGCCAGCGCGGAGAGGTAGCAGGAGATCGCCTGCTGCTCAAATCCCTGCACGTCATACAGGCAGGCCAATTGGTAATGCAGCGCGGCCTCTTCCGGTTTTTGCAGCAACTGTTGCCGTGCCAGTTCGGTCGCTTCCTGATAGCGGCCCAGCTGTTTCAATTGTTCGATAGTCAGCGTAGGGGACATGTTATGGCCTCAGAAAAGTGGAGGATTTTCTCCCCTTGGCACGCTACTACGGAAGAATTCATCCTACAAGAAATATAGGCATCAGAACGTGGTCGGCCCCGTTATCCGGGGCCGGTTTTTTAGGGCAGGACGATCAGAACTCGTGCTTCAGCGTCAGCATCAGATTACGCGGATCGCCATAGTTGCGGGTGCTGTAGAAATTCGTCTGCGAGTAGTATTTCTCGTCAAAAACGTTGTTCAGGTTAAGCTGCACTGAGGTCTGCGGGGTGAGTTTGTAACGCGCCATCGCATCGAACAGGACATAAGATCCTTGTTCGGCCTTGCGCTCCACAAACTCGCCGTTGTTGGCCCCGGTGACGTTGGCGTAAATGCTGCTCTGCCAGCGTACGCCGCCGCCCAGCGTCAGATCGCGCAGAGCGCCCGTCAGCTGATAGGTGGTGAACAGGTTGATGCGGGTACGCGGCTGTTCGGTGTTGAGATTAACCTTGTCCTTGTCTTTCAGTGAGAAATGGGTGATGCCGAGCTGGGCGTTCCAGCCCTGCGCCAGTTCACCGCTCAGTTCGAACTCGACCCCTTTGCTGGTCGCGCCCTGGCTCTCATGATAAGTCTGCTGCAACCAGTTCAGATCGCTTGTGTTCTCGTCCAGCACCCCAAGGTTGTCCTGCGTGATGCGGAACGCCGACAGCGAAACGTTGAGCCGGTCATCCAGCAGCGCGGCCTTGATACCCACCTCTTTATTCACCCCTTCAATCGGCGCCAGGTAGTGGCCGCTGCTGTCGAGCAGGTTTTGATCCTTGAATATGTCGGTGTAGCTGGCATAGGCGGAGACCTGTTCGGTCAGCTTATAGGCGGTTCCCACGAACGGAGTGACTTTGTTCGCGATGGTGGTCGTGGTGTTTTTAAAGCTGTTGAAACGGGCGCCGAGCACCAGATCCAGCCGATCCGTCAGCGAGAAGTCGGCGCTGCCGTAAACGCCGATCTGCCGCGTGCGGTAATCCATTTGCGGCATTTTATCCGACCACTCAGGCTCGCCCTGGCCGCCGTTCCAATCCCGCAGGCTACCGCTGAACTGCTGCGAGTAAGTGGCGCTGCGATAGGTGCTGTAGCTGTGCTGCCAGGCGGAAGAGTTACCCACCACAAATTTGTGGCTGCGGCCCAGCAGGGTGAAGTCACCGTTCAACTTCATGTCTATCGCATGTTGATCACGGTAGCCTTCATAGCGACCGGCATAAGGGTTTGAAGGTTGTACCTCCCAGGTTGCCGGATCGATCAGCCCGCCGAGGCTCATCGCCATTTTGGCATCGAACGCCTGGCGGCTGTGGGTATAGTTGACCACGCCTTTCCAGTCGTTATCGAACTCATGTTCCAGGGTGGCAAACTGAGTGGTCAGGGTGGTATCCCAGCTCGACCAGTCAGAGGCGCCGTTATAGTGCCGATCCCAGTTAATTTCACTGCCGTCGCTGAACCAGCCTGTCGGCAAAGCGCCGCCCCAGGTGGAGGCTTTCGGCCTGTTTTGCTGATAATCGGCCCCCAGGCGCAGCAGGGTATTGCTGCTCAGATCGGCCTCCAGCGTGCCGTAGACGGTGCCTTTGCGCTCCTGATGCCGTTCCATAAAGGAGCGGCCGCGTTCGCCGGCAGCGGCGATACGTACTCTGACGGTGCCTTCGTCATTGAGCGGCGTCCCGACATCAACCGTGGTCCGGTAGCGGTCCCAGGAACCTGCGGAAAGTTCGGCTCGGGCAAAAGGTGAAAGGCTGGAGGCTTTCTTTCTGACCAGGTTGATGGCGGCACCCGGATTGCCGTTACCGTTCAGCAAACCCGCAGCGCCCCTGACAATTTCCACGTGATCCAGCGTGATCGCGTCAATCTCCGATTCCCCGCCGGAATAGCCGGAGTCAAAGAAGGTGGGGACGCCATCGTATTGGTAGTTATCAACGCTGAAACCACGGTAGTTGAACGAGGAGCGTTCGCTATCGTAGTTGCTTTCGCTGACCCCGGTGGACCAGCGCAGGATTTCCTTCAGCGACGTCGCGTTGAGATCGTCCATTTGCTGGCGAGTTATCACCGAGACCGACTGCGGCGTATCCTTGATGCTCAGCGGCAACCCGGTCGCCGTGGTCATCTGTTTGGTGGTATAGGAGCCGGTGTTCTCGGTGCTGCCGTCATCGCTAAAGGGCGAGGCGACCACCTCAAGGGTATCTTCTTTCTGAGTGCGGGCGGTCTGCTCGGTATCCGCCGCTTGTGCAACCATGACCGGGAGGCACAGCAGCGCTCCCCCGGAAAGGCGAATCATAAAACTAGCCATGGATAAGTCTCACAGTCCGCCAAGGTTGATCTTAATCAGATAGTCCTGCTTCTTCTCCATCTCTTCCTTGGACTGCTTGATGCTGGCGAAGAGCGTATTGCCGTCTGCGGACAGCGCGAGGCTATTGGGCAAGGCGGTGGTAGTGATGCTGTTTTTCACCTGGTAGCTGTTGCTGTCAACGATGCTGATGCGCTTGGCTTCACGGTGGCTGATGTAGATCTCATTGCGGGCAGGGTTGAACAACACAGCCAGGGAATTGATCACGTCAATCTGGTGCAGGATTTTCCCGCTATTAACATCGACAACCAGCACCTTCGGCAGATCGGGATCGGTGATGAAAGCGCGGCCGGTTTTGCTGTCCAGACTGATGTTGAGGAAGAAGTGTTTCTTGGCGGGTTCAACCACCACGCGTTTCAGGATTTTGTGGCTGGCGGTGTCCAGGGTGATCAGTTCGCCACCGCCGTTGACGCAGTAGAGACGGCCACGTTCGCTGTCCAGCGCCATGCCGGTCGGGTATTCGCCCATGTTGCTCAGGGTGGCGATTTTCTTCCGATTGGCGGTATCGATAACCCACAACACGCCTTTTTTCGCGGTGCCGGAGACATACAAACGCTGGTTTTTCTTGTCGAGCACCATCTCGCGCGTTGGCGTGAACTGGTCTTCTTTTACGCTTTCATCGAGCTGAATGGTGGCGAGTTCTTTGCCTGTCTGGGTGTCGATCACCGTCACCGATCCGTCCACGGTATTGCCGATATACAGCAGATGCCGTTGTTCATCCAACGCGGTGGCGAAGGCGCGGCGCTGGGTCTGAATATTGGCGTCGGTGGCCAGTGTGGCCGGGTTGACCCGATAGACGATACCGGTGTTTTTCCCTTTGGCGAATGAAGGCGTAGAGGCGGCAAACAGGGTGTTGTTTTCGCCGTCAAAAGCCAGTTCGTACAGGCCATATCCTACCGGTTTGGTCTGGAAATGGCTTTCGGGCAGTTCGGCTGCCAGCGTTGAGCAAGACAACAGCAGCAGGGCAGACGTCAGGGCGCTGAGAGAGAAACCTTTGGTGGGGGCGAACAGGGGCATGGACATAGACATTCCTTTACATCAATTTACGATTTGTTGATGCTAATGATATTGATAATTAATATCAATATCATTTAATTAATCATTGATGCGTATTGATATTACTCATTGAAATTAAATGTATTTTCTTTGGTTTTTGGATTTTATGTTCCGGTTGTTACGTCTTTTTTCTGCTTGTTTATGAGATGTAATGATTTTCATTTCGTTTTTATTGCTGGCAGATATCCGCTATATTCGCCCGGCTTTTGTTAAGAACTGTAAATAAAAATACAACATTCAGAAGTGGGTACAGCGCCGTGCGCAGTGGCTGCCAAGGCCGTGCCCGCGCTCTGCGTTTGCCGCATTGGGCGCTCTGTGAGCTACAACACCAACCGGAAACAGGCTCGATTAGGAACAGTGATGATTTATCAACAATCCATGGGAAAACGCTCCAGCATCGCGACGGTCATTGCTTTGGCATTGATGGGCGCGCCTCAGGTTTACGCGCAGGAAGAGGGGGCCGAGAAGGAAAACAGCGCTTCGCAGGAAGACCAACTGGTGGTTACGGCCTCCGGGTTCAAACAGAACAAGAAATATGCGCCCGCCAGTATCTCGGTTATCGATAAAAAATCCTTCGAAAAGCAAAACAGCCGCGATGTCGCCGAAGCGGTGCAGGATGTCTCCGGGGTGTTCGTCAGCAGCGGTGCCGGCAGCGAGGTGTCAGGGGATATCATGATCCGCGGCATGGACTCGAGTTACACCTCGTTCATGGTGAACAGCATCAAGCAAAATACCGGCGAGTCGCGCCCGTATGGCCAGAATATCGGTACCGAAGCCGGCTTTTTGCCGCCCTTGGCCGCCATTGAACGCATTGAGGTGATCCGCGGCCCGATGTCCTCGTTGTATGGCTCCGACTCCATTGGCGGCGTGGTCAACGTGATCACCAAAAAGCCGTTTGGCGTGCGGGAATGGATAGGATCCATTGCCGGTAACAGTTTCCTGCAGCAACATCAGGATTTCGGCAATACCCAGCAGGCCAACCTGTTCCTGATGGGGCCGCTGGTGCCTGACGTGTTGGGACTCAACCTTTCCGCGGATTACCTCGATCGCCGCGAAGATGAAAAACCCAACGCTTTCAGCAAGAACAACAAAAAGTCCCTCGACATGACGCTGGGCTTTGCCGCCAACGAAACCAACCTGTTCGACCTGAACCTCGCCAAAGGGGAGAAAAAGCGCAGTCGCTCGGCCAAAGGCGGCGGCACGCCGTGGGGATGGGACTTCGATCGCGACGCACTCAGCCTGACCCACTCGGGCTGGTATGCGGAAGATACCGTCGCCACCACCAGCTATTTCCAGTATGAGAAAGGCGAATCCACCTACCACAGCGCCCAACTGGCGCCGCAGCATATTCAGACCGAGAATTACGTTCTGAACAGCCAGGCCAAGCTGAGCCTCGGTGAGCACAACCTGACTCTCGGCGGCAACTACAGCCGCGAAACGCTCAATGACGACTTCTACGCCGACAACAAACGGGCGCCGGGGATCGACCCGGTGACGAAAATTTCGCGTGACAGCTGGGCGTTGTTCGCCGAAGGGCAATGGAACATCGATGACTTCTCGCTGACCACCTCGGCGCGCATGGACCGAGATAACTATTTCGGCACTCACATCAGCCCGAAACTTTACGGTAACTGGATGCTGGACGAAGCCTGGGCGCTCAAGGGCGGGATCTCTTCCGGCTATAAAAAACCGTCGTTGCGGGAAAATTCGGATCGATTCATCACCCCGCGCGGCAGCAACCCGCCTTACCCTTACCTGTCGGTAGGCAACAGCGAACTGAAGCCAGAAACCAGCCTGAATACCGAACTGGGGTTGTACTGGAATAACAACCGCGATCTGTCTTTGGACGGCACGGTATTTTATACCGACTTCAAGGACAAGATTGCTGAAGTCAATATCTGCGAGGCGAGCGAGAATGCCCCTTGCGTGGTTAACGGTTACAGCGCTGAATCCATTGATAAATATTTCAATATCGGCAAGGCCAATGTTTACGGCGTGGAACTCAATGCGGATTGGCAGGCCACGGATCGGCTGAACTTCAACGCCAACTACACCTTCAACAAAAGCGAGCAGAAAAACGGCGTCAATAAGGGTTATGCGCTGAACGACTTCCCGAAACACATGGCCAACTTATCCGTTAAGTGGGCGGCGGCTTCGGCGCTGGACCTGTGGTCCAAAGTCAATTATCGCAGCCGCAACGAGGATACCGGCGACCATACCCGTTATGGCGCTTATGCTCTGCTGGACGCCGGGGCCATTTACCGCCTGGACAAGCACACTCAGGTGATGGCCGGCGTGTATAACATTTTCGATACCGCACCCAAGCGCACCACCAGTTGGGGCGAATATCCGCAGCTTGAAGGACGCCGCTACAACCTTGGTTTGCGCGTGGACTTCTAAACGTTTTTGAGCGATTTACCCGGTCGCTGGCCGGCAGCGGCCGGTATTTTACGGCGCAGCACCGGCTTTTATGCTTTCTGCACGTGGTAGCGATGACGCTTATCGCAACGGGGAATATGCCGAAATGCCCTTGGGTAGGATTAATACGAAAATGTGCGCCAACCCCGGTTTCCGTGGCCGGCATCGTTCCCGAAAGGCTTCACTTGCTCAAAAAACAGGCGTAGAATTCGCTTCGTCTAATAATTGAGGTTGTAAAGTATTATGGTTGATCGTGAGTTAGGAAACTGGAAAGACTTCATTGATGAGATGTTAGGCAACTGACACTGCGCTGAAGCTGAGAACAAGGTTGGTTTATTTGTCGGTATTTGAAACACCTTGGGAGCGACATTCTCGTTCAAGATAAAGCAGCATCGGTTTGCCGATGCTGCTTTTTTATGCCTGCTATTCCGTGTTTGCCGCCGGCGAGGGTTTACCCGGGAAGCGGCGCCGCACCAGCACAAAGAACAGCGGCACGAAGAAGATCGCCAGCAGGGTGGCGGATATCATGCCGCCCATGACCCCGGTGCCGACCGCATGCTGGCTGCCGGAGCCGGCACCGCTGCTGATGGTCATCGGCAATACGCCGAAGATAAAGGCCAGCGAGGTCATCAAAATCGGCCGCAGGCGCATGCGTGAGGCCTCCAGCGTGGCGGACATCAAATCCTGCCCTTTGTGATTCAGCTCGTTGGCGAATTCGACGATCAGAATGGCGTTCTTCGCCGACAACCCGATGATGGTCAGCAACCCAACCTGGAAGTAAACGTCATTCTCCAGCCCGCGCAGCCAGGTCGCGGCGACGGCGCCAATCACCCCGAGCGGCACCACCAGCATCACCGAGAACGGAATCGACCAACTCTCGTACAGCGCAGCCAGGCACAGGAACACAATCAGCAACGAGAGAGCGTACAGCGCAGGCGCTTGTGAGCCGGAGAGCCGTTCCTGATAGGACATGGCGGTCCATTCCAGGCCGAAGCCGGTCGGCAGTTGGCTGACGATTTTCTCCATTTCGGCCATGGCGGTGCCGGTGCTGACGCCTTCCGCCGCCTCGCCGACGATCTCCACCGCCGAGCTGCCGTTGTAACGCTCCAGGCGCGGGGAGCCATATTCCCAATGTGAGGTCGAGAAGGCCGAGAACGGCACCATGTCGCCTGCGCTGTTGCGCACATACCATTTGTCGATATCGCCAGGCAACATGCGGAACGGCGCGGCGGCCTGCACGTACACCTTTTTCACCCGGCCGCGATCGACAAAGTCGTTGACATAGGTCGAGCCCCAGGCGGTGGACAGCGTGTTGTTGATGTCATCGACAGCCACGCCGAGCGCTTGCGCCTTGCGTTGATCAATATTGATTTGCAACTGCGGGCTGTCGTCCAGGCCGTTATGGCGAACGCGAGCCAGCAGCGGGTTGTCCCCCGCCAATTGCAGCAGTTGGTCGCGCGCCGCCATCAGCTTGGCGTGGCCCAGCCCGGCGTGGTCTTCCAGCTCCATATCGAAGCCGGCGGAGTTGCCCAGGCCGGTAATCGCCGGTGGGCTGCTGGCAATCACCCGCGCCTCGTTAATCTTGCTGAACGCATGGGTGGCGCGTTCGATGATATCGAAAGAGGTATTGGCGCCGGAAGTACGCAGATCCCAGTCTTTCAAACGGATAAACATGCGCGCCACGTTCTGCCCGTTACCGCCCGGCCCGGCACCGATGGTGGAAAACACCGACAGCACATCCTGCTGTTCTTTGGTCAGGAAGTAGTGCTCGACTTTTTCCACCACTTTGGCGGTCTGTTGCAGGGTAGAACCCGGCGGCAATTGCACCTGTACGGTGAATACCCCGCGGTCTTCCTGCGGCAGAAACGAGCTCGGTAGCTTGATGAACAGCAGCGCCATGCCGGCGAGCAACAGCAGATAAATCGCCATATAGCGCAAGCTGAAATGCAGCACGCGCGCCACGCCGCGCTCGTAGCGATCGGCATTGCGATTGAACATGCGGTTGAACCAGCCGAAGAAGCCGCGCTTGCCGTGGTGATGGCCCTTGGCGAGCGGCTTGAGCAGCGTGGCGCACAGGGCAGGGGTCAGGATCATCGCCACCAGTACCGACAGCACCATGGAGGACACGATGGTGATCGAGAATTGGCGATAAATCGCGCCGGTGGTGCCGCCGAAGAACGCCATCGGGATAAACACCGCCGACAGCACCATGGCGATCCCGACCAGCGCGCCCTGGATCTGCCCCATGGATTTACGCGTGGCCTCGCGCGGCGGCAGGCCTTCTTCGCTCATCACCCGCTCGACATTCTCCACCACCACGATGGCGTCATCCACCAGCAGGCCGATCGCCAGCACCATGGCGAACATGGTCAGGGTATTGATGCTGAATCCGAAGGCGGAAAGAATGGCGAAGGTGCCCAGCAATACGACCGGCACGGCGATAGTGGGGATCAGCGTAGCGCGGAAGTTTTGCAAGAACAGGTACATCACCAGGAACACCAGCACAATGGCTTCCAGCAGGGTTTTCACCACGTCTTTGATGGAGGCTTTAACGAACGGGGTGGTTTCATAGGCGACCTTCGCCTCCAGCCCGTGCGGGAAATACTGCGACAGCTCGGCGATTTTGTCCTTCACCAACTGGTCGGTCTGCAGCTCGTTGGCGCCGGAAGCCAGCTTGATGTTCATGCCGGCGGCCTGCATGCCGTTATAACGGCTGAGGAAGTCATAGTTTTCGCCGCCCAGCTCGATGGTGGAGACATCGCCCAGCGTCACCAGCGAACCGTCCTGATTGACCCGCAGGGTGATTTGCTTGAACTGTTCCGGCGTCTGCAGTTGCGATTGGGCGTTAATGGTGGCGTTAAGCGCCTGCTTGTCGACGGACGGCGTGCCGCCGAGTTGGCCGACCGCCACCTGGGCATTCTGGGACTTGATGGCAGTTACCACGTCCTCAGTCGTGAGCTGGTAACTGGTCAGCTTGTTGGGATCGAGCCAGATGCGCATGGCGTACTGCGAACCGTAAACGTCCATGCTGCCCACGCCGTTGATGCGGCTGAGCGGATCTTGCAGATTGGACACCAGATAATCGGCGATATCCTGTTTGTCCATGCTGCCGTCGGTCGAGACGAATGCCACCATCATCAGCGTGGTATCACCGGATTTTGATACCGTCACGCCCTGAGTCTGCACCGCCTGCGGCAGCCGTTTAATCGCCGCCTGCAACTGGTTTTGCACCTGCTGCATCGCCTCGTTGGGATCGGTGCCGGCCTCAAAGGTCAGCGTCACCGTGGCTCGCCCGGTGTTGGTGCTCTGCGACGACATATACATCATGTTGTCCAGGCCGGTCATGTTCTGTTCGATAATCTGGGTAACGGTATTTTCCAGCGTTTGCGCCGAGGCGCCAGGGTAAGTGGCGCTAATGCGAACGTTCGGCGGCGCGAGGTCCGGATACTGTTCGACGGGTAGGGAAAAGATCGCCAAAGCGCCGGTCAGGCAAAGAATAATTGCCAAAACCCAAGCGAAAATCGGGCGATCAATAAAAAAATTGGCCATGCAGCGCGAACCTCGTTATGACTTGTTCTATCTTTAAGACGCATCTGGATTGCGTTTACCAGCGGCTGGGAAGGATTCCGGCGTTACTGCACTTTACTCGCGAAGGGGGAGTAAAGCGTGGAGAAAAAAAGGAGATAATGTAAATAACGGTAGTAGAAACCGGCAATGACGTCCCGGCGACAGTGAAAAGCATCATTAAGACAATTTTATGACTATCAAGGGCCTGGCCGATCAAGGTTCCCGGAAAATAATCAGGACTTACCGCAAAGCAGGAGCTTGGCATGGAAATTAACCCGGTATTTGCCCGACGCCTTTATCTGTGTTGGCTGATCAGTCACAGTGAGCGGCCGAACGTCCCGCGTCTGATGGAAGTGACCGGCTGGCCGCGCCGTACTCTGCAAGACGTGCTGAAAGCCTTGCCTGGCCTGGGGGTGGAGTTGCAGTTTGTGCAGCAGGGCGTGCGCAATAACGACGGTTTTTACCGGTTGGAAAACTGGGGGCCACTCAACAAGAGCTGGATCCACCAGCATCATCAGACGCTGCTGGCCGCCATCGAGTAAACTTCCCCCGGCATGCCGGGGGAAGCATCATTGACTTTTGTGTTCCAGATACATCACCGTCGCCGCCACGCGTGAACGGACGTCCAGTTTGCGCAGCATGTTGCGGATATGCACTTTCACCGTTTCTTCGGAAATGTGCAGTTGTGCCGCCACCTGTTTGTTGGACATACCGCGCGCCACTTCCTGCAAGACGTCCAGCTCGCGTTCGGTCAGTTCGGCGAAGGGATCGTGCTGTTCGCTGCGGGATGACAGATAGTCCGCCACCGCATCGCTAATCACGTTCTGGCCTTCCGCCGCCGCGCGAATATGTTCCAGCAGCTGTTCCGGCTCACTGTCTTTCAGCAGATAACCGTCGGCGCCGGCGTCGATCAGCGCATAGACGTCGCTGCGCGAATCGGACACCGTCAATACGATGATGCGCGCATCTATGCTCTCATTGCGCAGCGCTTTCAACGTGTCCAGGCCGGACAGCCCTTTCATATTCAGATCGAGCAGGATCACGTCCGGCGTGTGCTGCAACGCGAGGGCAATGGCCTCGTTGCCGTCGCTGGCTTCGGCCACCACGGTAAACCACGGGTCCAGCCCCAGCAGCTGTTTGATGCCGCGGCGCATCAGAGGATGGTCGTCGACGATCAATACTCGGTAATTCTTCATCACCATGACATATGCTCCCTGTAGCGAGTAAAGCCACTCAAACACGCTGTGCAGCGCGCTTCACAGTGGGACAGACTCTTATAAAATAGTGGCAATCAACGCCGAAATAGCCCTCATCCCCGCCTAAAAGGTCACTAGGGGAGGAATGGCCCCGATTTATGGCGGAAATGTCAAACGGACTTCCGTGCCCTTGGGTTCACCTCGCTGGATGAGCAGCGTGCCTCCCAGCCGCGCGGCGCGTTCGCTCATGATGCTCAACCCATAATGGCCTTCCGGCTCGCTCAGGCTGGCGATGCCGCAGCCGTCGTCAACAATGCTGATGGCATTATCACCGCTCGCGGTGACCTCGCAACGGATCACTATCTCCCGTGCATCGGCATGTTTGATGGCGTTGACCACCGCTTCCCGTACAATCTGCAGCGCATGCACCTGTTGTTGGGCATCGAGCGCCTGGGAGGAAAGCCGACAGTGTAACTGAATCCGCGCGCCGGTTAGAACCTTTAATGGTGCCAGCAATTGGTGCAGCGCGGCGTTCAAATCGGCCTCCTGAATGTTCAGGCGGAAGGTGGTCAGCAACTCGCGCAACTGGCGGTAGGCGTCGGCCAGCGCGCGGTCAAAATCGTTAATGATCTCCTGCGCCTGCGGTGAACCGCCCGCCAGCGTGCGTTTCAGCAACGTCAACTGAATGCGCAAAAACGACAGCGCCTGGGCCAATGAATCGTGCAGCTCGCGGGCGATGGTGGCACGCTCTTCCATCAGCAAAAACTGCATGTGCTGTTTCTGCGCGCGATTGAAATAAACGCCGCGGCTCAGCATGTTAGCCACGCTTTGCATCAAATGCGGATGCGGCGGTTGATCCTGGTGCTGCCAGCAAAGTTCCCCCAGCGGTTTGCCGTCCTGAACGATGGTAAGCCGCTGCCAGGCCTGCGTTGGCGACGGCGTGCCGCTGGTCAGTTGCCATTCGCTGAGGCTGTCCGCCACGTTCAGCCGGATGCAGAGCAACTGCTCGCTCTGGCGCACGATGTGCAGGACCTGCTCAAAGGCCTGCCGACCAATTTGCCGCACGCTCAGCGCCTGTGAGCAGTTGTAGAGCACTTCGAGCGTCTCGTTCGCCTGTTGCAAACGCTGGGTTTTCTCCTGAACCTTTAACTCAAGAGACTGATACAGCTTGGCCAGATCGTCCGACATGGCGGCAAAGGCCAGCGACAGCACGCCCAACTCGTTCGGCAGCGCAATATCCAACTGCGGGTGGTGAAAATCCCGCTGTTGCACGCGCTGGCTGGCATCCACCAGGTGTTTCAGCGGCGCCACAACCTGGCGGCGCATAAAGCGAATGCAAAACAGCACCAGCCCGATAATGGCGATATAACCCACCACGCTGATGGTCGCCACTATGGCCAGCTTGAGTTCGGAATAGCGTTGCAGCGCTAAAACGAAATGGTCAATCTGGTTAACGTAACCGGCGACGTTGGCCTGATAGTCTGCCGACTGCCCGGCCTGGATCTGCCGCGCCAGCCGCTGCCAGGTTTGCTGCAGCGACAGGTATTTCTCACGGACGTCGGCAGGCACGTAAAAACGATCCAGCTTTTGCAGCGCCGGGGCCTGCAGGGAGTGTTGATATTGCTGCAGATGCTGATCCAGCCCCGTAGCCTGCCGGGTGAGATCGTAAGCCAACCGATAACTCTGCATGCGCAGCGAACCGGCGATATTTATCGCTTCGGCGTCACGCAGGCTGCCGGCGACGGTAGTCAACGCCAGCCCGGTGGAGATCACGGACAAAATAACGATGCAAAACAGCGCCTTGGCCAGGCTGCCGGTCACTGAACGTTTAACAAGCAATCACGGATCCTTTTCTCACGGGCGATGCGCATCGTCAGGTTTCATTCGAAAGCAAAATTATAAGTTTTGCAACTAAAATTCGCCGGGTTTTATCTCAAGATGTAAGCAACGGAAAAAACGCGCGTTGTATAATTAAATAGATAACGAATCAGCGAAAAGCGGGCGGCTAACTGCCCTTAAGCACAGTAATAGATTGATCTGGCGCAAGCTACCCCCGCATTTACCCCTTTAGGGTGATTATATACCCCTCGGACTCCTCTTATTTTACCCCCGTATTTTTCAGGGTTTTAAATCCATAGGCTATAGCCGCTGCCCGCAAACTGGCGTGTGGGCATGTTTGCAACCTCAAGGATAAACAGCATGACCGTATTGTCGCGGCGCAGGCTGCTCGGCGGACAATGGCGTCTCTCTTCGGCGGCGATCCGCCCCCCGTGGTCGCATCAAGAATCCCTTTTCATTGCCGGTTGCACCCGCTGCCAGGCCTGCATTCGCGCCTGTGAAAGCGGCGTGCTGATCGGCGGCCGCGGCGGCTTTCCCGAGATTGATTTCCAGCGGGCGGAATGCACGTTTTGCGGGCGTTGCGCACAGGCCTGCGAAGCGCCGCTGTTTCGCCCGCTGGCGGAAACCCCTTGGCGGCAATATGCGGCGTTTGGCGCCGATTGCCTGGCGCGCAGGGGCGTTGAATGCCGCAGTTGTCAGGACAGTTGCGAGCCGCAGGCGATCCGCTTTCGGCCGCGGCTGGGCGAGATGGCGCAGCCGATGCTGGATACGGCGGCCTGCAACGGCTGCGGCGCCTGTGTCGCCGGCTGCCCGGCGAATGCCGTCACCCTAATCCGGAGCGAAAACAATGAATAACGAATGGCACGTAAGCGGGCTGGTGGTACAGGCCCGGCCGGAAAACATTCCGCGGCTTGTCACGGCGCTGCTGGCGATCACGGACACGGAAATCCCGGTGCAGGATCGTCCGCAGGGCAAGCTGGTGGTCGTGATGCAGGCGGCTTGCTCCCAGGCGCTGCTGGAAAAAATTGAGTCAGTGCGCAATCTGGACGGCGTGCTGGCGGTATCGCTGGTTTATCACCAGCAGGACTTGCAAGGTGAGGTAATGCCATGAAACTCAGTCGTCGAGACTTCATGAAGGCTAACGCCGCGGTGGCCGCTGCGGCGGCGGCCGGGCTGACTATTCCAACGGTAGCGCAGGCGGTGGCGGGCAGCGCGGATGCCATCAAATGGGACAAGGCGCCCTGTCGCTTCTGCGGCACCGGCTGCGGTGTGCTGGTCGGTACCCAAAATGGCCGTATCGTCGCCTCGCAGGGGGATCCGGATGCGGCGGTCAACCGTGGGTTGAGCTGCATCAAAGGCTATTTCCTGCCGAAAATCATGTACGGCAAAGATCGTCTGACCCAGCCGCTGCTGCGCATGAAAGCCGGCCAGTACCATAAAGAAGGCGAGTTTACTCCCATCAGTTGGGAACAGGCTTTCGACATCATGGCCGAAAAATTCAAACAGGCTTTGAAGGAGAAGGGGCCCGACGCGGTGGGTATGTTCGGCTCCGGCCAGTGGACGGTGTGGGAAGGCTATGCCGCCGCCAAACTGTTCAAAGCCGGGTTGCGCACCAATAACCTGGATCCGAACGCCCGCCATTGCATGGCTTCGGCGGTGGTGGGCTTCATGCGCACCTTCGGCATGGACGAGCCGATGGGCTGCTATGACGATATCGAGCAGGCTGACGCCTTCGTGCTGTGGGGCTCCAACATGGCGGAAATGCACCCGATCCTGTGGTCGCGCATTACCGATCGCCGTTTGAGCAACGAGAAGGTCAACGTGTCGGTGCTGTCGACGTATGAGCACCGCAGCTTCGAACTGGCGGATAACGGCATGGTGTTCACGCCGCAGACCGATCTGGCGATCATGAACTACATCGCCAACTACATCATTCAAAACAACGCGGTAGATCAGGATTTCCTCAATCGGCACGTCAATTTCCGCCGGGGAGCGACGGATATCGGTTACGGCCTGCGCGCGACCCACCCGCTGGAAAAAGCGGCGAAAAACCCAGGTTCGGATGCCTCCGAACCTATGAGCTTCGACGAGTACAAGGCTTTCGTGGCGGAATACACGCTGGAAAAAGTCGCCAAAATGAGCGGCGTGCCGGAAGACCAACTGGAAGCGCTGGCGAAGCTGTATGCCGATCCGAACATCAAGGTGGTGTCGTACTGGACCATGGGCTTCAACCAGCATACGCGCGGCGTTTGGGCCAATAACTTGTGCTACAACCTGCACCTGTTGACCGGCAAGATCGCCAAACCGGGCTGCGGGCCGTTCTCGTTGACCGGCCAGCCTTCCGCTTGCGGCACCGCGCGCGAGGTAGGCACCTTTGCCCACCGTCTGCCGGCCGACATGGTGGTCACCAACGAAAAACACCGCCAGACAGCCGAGCAGAAATGGCAGTTGCCGGCCGGCACCCTTCCGGCAAAGGTCGGGCTGCACGCGGTAGCGCAGGACCGTGCGCTGAAAGACGGCAAGCTGAACGCTTACTGGGTGATGTGCAACAACAACATGCAGGCCGGGCCGAACATCAATGAGGAACGGATGCCGGGTTGGCGCGATCCGCGCAACTTTGTGGTGGTGTCGGATCCTTATCCGACCGTCAGCGCCCTGGCCGCCGACCTGATCCTGCCGACCGCCATGTGGGTGGAGAAAGAGGGCGCTTACGGCAACGCGGAGCGCCGCACCCAGTTCTGGCGCCAGCAGGTGAAAGCGCCGGGCGAGGCCAAATCCGATCTGTGGCAACTGGTGGAGTTCGCCAAGCGTTTCACGGTGGAAGAGGTGTGGCCGGCGCAACTGCTGGAACAAAACCCGCAATACCGGGGCAAAACGCTGTACGACGTCCTGTTCGCCAACGGCGAGGTGAATAAATACCCGCTGACGGAAATCCCGGCGGACCAGCTCAACGACGAAGCGCGCGCCTTTGGCTTCTATCTGCAAAAAGGGTTATTCGAAGAATATGCCGGCTTTGGCCGTGGCCACGGCCACGATCTGGCGGCGTTCGATATGTACCATCAGGCGCGCGGCCTGCGTTGGCCGGTGGTCGACGGCAAAGAGACGCTGTGGCGCTACCGCGAAGGTACGGATCCTTATGTCAAAGCGGGGGAAGCGGTGCGTTTCTACGGCAAACCGGACGGCAAGGCGGTGATCTTCGCGCTGCCGTTTGAACCGGCGGCGGAAAGCCCGGACGGCGAATACGACCTTTGGCTGTCTACCGGCCGGGTGCTGGAACACTGGCATACCGGTTCGATGACCCGGCGGGTGCCGGAGCTGCATCGCGCCTTCCCGGAGGCGGTGCTGTTTATCCATCCTCTGGATGCCAAGAGCCGTAATCTGCGCCGTGGCGATAAAGTCAAAGTGTTGTCGCGCCGTGGCGAGGTGATCAGCACGGTTGAAACCCGTGGCCGCAATCGTCCGCCGCGTGGGTTGGTGTATATGCCGTTCTTTGATGCCGCGCAGTTGGTGAACACCCTGACGCTGGACGCCACCGATCCGCTATCGAAAGAGGTCGATTTCAAGAAATGCGCGGTGAAGTTGGAGAAGGTGTGAGTGCGCCTCGGTGCGTTCGACCCCCATTTTATTACCCGGGAGCCAAATAAAAATGAAAAGCCCTGTCGTGAAAAAGACGCTTGTCCTGTGGGCGGCGGCGTTGTCGCTGGCGTTTGCCGGCCTGGCCTTTGCCGCCGGCGATGTCGATCTCAGCCAGTCGCCGGAGGTCTCCGCCACCGCCGTCGGGCCAATCTCCACGCCTAAACAGCAGGAACGGATGGCGCTGAACTATGTCAATCAGCCGCCGATGATCCCGCACAGCGTGGACGGTTATCAGGTCAGCAAAAACACCAACCGCTGCCTGCAGTGCCATGGGGTGGAGCATTACCGCACCACAGGCGCGCCGCGTATCAGCCCGACGCACTTTATGGATCGTGATGGCCGGGTGCTGAGCGACGTCGCGCCGCGCCGTTATTTCTGCCTGCAGTGCCACGTGCTGCAAACCGATGCGGCGCCGATTGTCGGCAATGATTTCCAGCCCATGCCGGGCTTTGGGCGCTAAACGGAGGCCTTATGGCAGAACCTGATCACACCCCGACCGAAAAAAAAGCCGGCCCGTTGCTGCGGCTGTGGCGCTGGTGGCGCAGGCCCAGCCGCCTGGCCTTGGGCACGTTGTTGCTGCTGGGTTTTGGCGCCGGGATTATCTTCTGGGGCGGTTTTAATACCGGCATGGAAGCGGCGAATACCGAGCAGTTCTGTATCGGTTGTCACGAAATGCGCGAAAACGTGTATGAGGAATACATGGGCACGGTGCATTACAACAACCGCAGCGGCGTGCGCGCCACCTGCCCGGATTGCCACGTGCCGCACGAATGGGCACCGAAAATGCTGCGCAAACTGAAGGCCAGCAAGGAACTGTACGCCAAGGCGTTCGGCCTGATCGATACGCCGCAGAAGTTTGACCAGCACCGATTGGCGATGGCCAGCAACGAATGGGCGCGGATGAAGGCCAACGATTCGCAGGAGTGCCGTAACTGCCATAACTTCGAGTATATGGACTTCACCGCGCAGAAAACCGTGGCGGCGAAGATGCATGACAAGGCGGTAACCGAAGGCAAAACCTGTATCGATTGCCATAAGGGCATCGCCCACAAGTTGCCGGATATGCGCGACGTCCCCAACGGGTTTTAAACCCTTCAAGACCCATAGCCCCGCCGTTCTCCCGGAGCCGCGGGGTTTTTTGTTGCAAATCCGTTGTCGCTTGGGGACTCAATCGCGGTATCATTTTTGCGATCCAGCTAACGGAAAAGAAGAAGGGTTCATGTCGGCGAAAATTGAGAATGTGAAAAAAGAACTGCTGTCGAATAACTGGTATGTGCTGCACAAGTACACCTTTGATTTGAAGCGCAAGGATGGCGGTTCCGTTCAGCAGATGCGCGAGGTGTACGATCGCGGCAATGGCGCCACCATTTTGCTGTATAACCGCGCCAAGGGTACGGTGGTGCTGACCAATCAGTTCCGCATGCCGACCTATGTCAACGGCAACGACAGCGGCATGCTGCTGGAAGCCTGCGCCGGCCTGCTGGACGCCGATTCCCCGGAGCAGTGCGCGCGCCGCGAAGCGGTGGAGGAAACCGGTTTTCAGGTCGGTGACGTGAAGAAGATTTTCGAGGCCTACATGTCGCCGGGCGGCGTGACCGAGATCGTGCATTTCTTTATCGCCGAATACCATGACGATGAGCGCCGTGCTGCCGGCGGTGGTATCGAAGACGAAGATATCGAAGTGGTGGAGCTGCCGTTCACCGAGGCGGTGGCGATGATCGCCGACGGCAGGATCAAAGACGGCAAAACCATTATGCTGCTGCAATACCTGCAAATTCACCGAATTATGGCATAAAAAAGCCCGGCAAAATTGCCGGGCCTGGCGTCGTCATGTTCAGGGCGGCGGCATAAGCCGCCCCTGCCGTGACTTACTTCAGCAGCGCCTGCGCCTTGGCCACCACGTTGTCCACGGTGAAACCGAACTCT